>NZ_JABAID010000004.1:119110-321967 GCF_012641335.1 Novosphingobium sp. ERN07 | reverse complement strand
GATGACCGACACGCTCACCAAGCTCGCCAACGGTCATCCCGCCAACAGCGTCGGCGAACTCATGCCTTGGATCGCCGTGGCCTGAGAACATCGGTTACCAAGTGGAAGCGGCGTAAGGCAGTCAAGGACCTGCCGACCGGCCCCAAGGATGCCCATTCGACGGTGCTGAGCATCGAGGAGGAAGCGATCATCGTCGCCTTCCGCAAACACGCGCTGCTGCCGCTGGAAGACTGCCTCTATGCATTGCAGGCCACGATCCCGCATCTGACGCGCTCGTCGCTGCATCGCTGCCTGCAACGACATGGGATCAGCCGGTTGCCAGAAGTGACCGGCGACAAGGAACCCAAGCGGAAGTTCAAGACCTATCCGATCGGCTACTTCCACATCGACATCGCCGAAGTACGCACAGCGGAGGGCAAGCTCTATCTCTACGTGGCGATAGACCGGACCAGCAAGTTCGCTTTCGTCCAACTGGTCACCAAGACTGGCAGGACATCGGCGTCAGCCTTCCTGGTCGCCCTGATTGAAGCGGTGCCTTACAAAATCCACACCGTGCTGACCGACAACGGCATCCAGTTCACCTTCCCGCCGCGCTATGCCGATGGCCCCACGGCTACCTACATGACCCACATGTTCGACATGCGCTGCCGCGAGAACGGGATCGAGCACCGCCTCACCAAGATCAAGCATCCCTGGACCAACGGCCAGGTCGAACGGATGAACCGGACAATCAAGGAAGCGACCGTCAAACGCTACCATTATGATAGCCATGCCCAGCTGACCGCGCACCTGCACGACTTCATCGATGCTTACAATTACGGCCGTCGGTTAAAGACCCTGCGCGGCCTTACACCCTACCAATACATCTGCAAAATGTGGCCAACCGAGCCGGAAAGGTTTACACTTGATCCGCACCATCAAATGCCGGGACTAAACACCTAGACCGTCTGCTGCGCAGCGGGCTTCTTGCTCAGGAACTCTCTTCCCGTGATTAAGGATTTTTCTAAAAAGGACATTCGCTCAATTTGCGTGATGCCGATTTCTTCTCTTGCCCATGTTCGCCTTTCCAGCACGACATAGGTCCCAACAACTAAAGGGAGGGCGCAATGCCCGGGACCAATGCTAAACTTCTCCAAGTACCCGACATGCTGATCGACATGATCGGCTCCCATTTCCTGGAGACAGCCCGCTACCTTCGGGAAATACAGGATGATGCGCCTGAAAACTTCGCCTACGTTGTCGAACAGCTGAAGCTCGGAAAGCGCAAGGCCTATGCACTCGCAAAGATCGACAGGTCATTCCACGACCGTGGCGTAGACCGTGAGCGCCTTCGCGCGATAGGCTGGACCAAGCTCTGGTTGGTCTCGCCGTTTGTCGGCGATGACAATGTCGAGGCCATGCTGCAGTTGGCTGAAGCGACCACCGCAACCGAACTGAAGTTGATCCTGCAGGGGCAGGAGGTCGACCCCGAAGGCAAGGTAATCGTGCTCTATCTGCGCCGCGATGATCTGGCGATCTTCAACAAGGTCATGGCCGTCTACGGTGCGATCAAGCACCCGCGTGGCTGGCTGGACAAGGAAGAGGCGATCATCCGGGCTATGCGCGATCTACCGAAGATAGTGGAATAAAGTGGATGCGGCGGCATGACGTCGAGTGTCGCCGCGCCTCCACCGTTGAAAGCGACCACAACTTTGAGGTCATGCAATTAATTGCAAATCTGCTGTCGAGGTGCTCGCACTGTGTTGTTGCCAACGGGCGACGCCTGCAGGTGGTACAGGCGCGGTACCAGGTTTGAAGTTCCTTGTTTCATTGCGTTGATTGATGGACATTATCCGTGATCACCCGTGCCGAGGACGGCGAAAGACAGGGTGATTACGACAGGGCGGAGTGAGAGCTCGGCTTCCTCCAGAAATCACACTTTCTGACGTTTCCGTGGTGCGGGCCACATCAACGGAGACGACACATGCAAATCAAGATCAAGAAGCCTGCAGCAACTTCGACCCCAGACTCGGCCATCGCCGCCAAGAGCACCGAGGCCGGCCAGAGCCTCGCTGAGGCTCAGACGAACATTCCCACAAAGCTGCCCACAGAACTCCTGACCGTCAATGAAGCCGCAAGCCTGGCAAAGGTCTGTCACCACACGGTGCGCCGCTGGATCAGGACAGGAAAGTTGACCGCCTACAACAGCGGGATGCGTGTTCGTGTGGATCGGGAAGATGTCATCAAGTTCCTGTGCAACATTGGCTGATTTTGACAGTTGTGAATACCCTGAACAACTTCACGCAGGGGATAGTTTACAACCCTCTTCACAAAATCAGGCTCTTGCACAGGATAACTTCACAATGATCACTATTGTTCATCACAAAGAGGATAAGGAGAAGATGGTCAAGCCGGTCATCACCCTCCGCGACCTCTACGATTTCGTTGGCAGGCTCGACCTTCCGGCAGCGCAGAAGAAGCCGATGATGTCGGCCATCAAGCGGGTCAACGAGCTGCTTGGTCAGGGTGGTTTGGACCTACCCGCAGACCCGTCTGCCTTGCTCCATCGCCTCGCGGCATGGTCACCGGCAATGGCGGGGATGTCGGCTGGAGCGTTTGCCAACATGAAGTCGCGGTTGCGCGCGGCCTTCCGCTTGGCCCGTCCGCAGATGGCAAACCCGCGTGCCCGCCCGCAACTGCAAGGCGCATGGCGTAACCTTCAGGCTTCGCTCGACGTCACTATGCAGCGCAACCTGTCGCGCGTCATGCACTTTGCCGCCCGCCACGCTCGGCCCCCAAGCGATGTCGACGACGCGTTCATCGAGCGCTTCGCAGCGCATTTGCGCGATGATGCCATGGTCGTAGATTGGGAGGCTGTCGTGCGCCGTTCGATTCGAGCATGGAACGTGCTGGCAAAGACGAGGGCAAAGTTTCAGGCGCTGACCGCCCCCAAACCCAAACGGACGCCTTACTGGATCGCGATCGACGAGTGGCCCGAAGGCCTACGCAACGACCTGACTGATCTGCTCCGGCATCTTGCAAAGCCCAACCTGTTTACCGGACGCAAGGTCCGCAAGCTCAAGCCGACCACCATCATCCAATACCGGCACATGACCATCACTTTGGTTTCCGCAGCTGTCGGCAGCGGAATTGCTCTGAATTCGCTTGCGCGTCTTCACGACGTGCTGGCCCCCGATGTGGTCGCCGCCGCCTTGAATTTCCTTGTCGCCCGAGCTGACAATCGCATTACCCAGCTCATGTACCAGATGATGGTGCGCGTGCTTGTCATGGCTGAGATTGTCGAGTTGCCAGAAGGGCAGCGGCAGCGGCTGAAAGCTATCTTCGAGGAGCTTGAGGCGAACCGTCCTGCCGACATGCCAAAGCGCAGCATGACGGCCAAGAACCGCGCGCTGCTGGAGCGACTGGAATACGACCAACGCTTTGCTGATCTGGTGCACTGCCTGCCTGATCTGCTCGCATCGCAAGCGCGGGCACGTCACAAGACGACTAACGCGGCAAGCATCATGCGAACGGCGCTTGCGATCGACTTGCTGTTGATCTGCTCCATGCGCCGTGAAAACCTGGTGTCGCTTGAGCTTGGCAAGTCGCTGCGCCGTATGGGCAAGCCCCCACACCACTTCTGGATCATCGAAATCGAGCCTGAAGAGGTCAAGAATGCTGAGCCGCTGCGTTACCGGCTGGAAGGAAAGGCTGCGGCCCTTCTTGAGGAGTATCTTGACGAGTGGCGGGGGCGCTTGTGCCATCACCCCAGCCCTTGGCTGTTTGCGCGGCCCGATGGCAGCAGGGTCGATGCCCGCTCGCTTGCCTCGTCGATCGAACGTCTTACGAAGCGGGTGTTGGGCATGTCTATCAGCCCCCATCAGTTCCGACACATCTCCGCAGAGAGTTTCTTGCTGGAAAATCCTGACAAGGTGAACACCATCAGCGAACATTTCGGGCACACGGACTCCAACACTGCGCGCCGGTACTATTCGCGACCCAAGCAGAAGGAGGCGAGCCGGACATATCAGGCTCATGCCCTCAAAGCTCGTGAGGGCTCGGCCCGACGTCTCGCGAAGGGCAAGATCAAGATCGTCCGCAAGTCGGAGGACAAGCTGTGACCAAAAAACTCAGCCTTCCGATCCAAGCCTGGCCCGATCATGATCGCCAGCTTTGGCTTGATGCTCGCGAGCCAATGCGGTTCGGCCGCCACGGGCGTAGCGCTCGCCGCTGGAGCGAGGAGCGTTGCCGCATCGCATGCCAGAGTTACGGGCAGTGGCTGGCTTGGTTGGAGCAAGAAGGAGAGCTCGATCCTTGCGCTCGCCCGGAAGACCGCGTGACCAGCGGCAGGATGGAGGCGTTTGTGAGCCAGCTTCGCGAGCGGGTCAGCCCGTGGAGTGCGACAATGATGGTACAGGCGATGAAACAGATGCTTACCGTCTTCGCGCCTGACCATGACTGGCAGTGGCTTGCGAGTGTCGTGTCCAACCTCAAACGGATCGCCAAACCTGCCCGGGACAAGCGCCCGCACATGGTCGACGCAAAGACTTTGTATGACCTCGGGTTCGATCTCATGACGACGGCTCGCAGGCGGGCAATGGAGGGTGAGCACCATGCCGCCACGATGGGACGCGATGGCCTGATGATTGCATTGCTGATCTGTGCTCCGGTTCGGATTAGGAACCTGAACCAGATCAAGCTCGGCCAGCACCTCCGCTCATGTGGCGACGTTTACGAAGTCCGGTTCTCCGCCGAGGAGACCAAGACCAGCCAACCTTACGAAGGTGAGTTGCCGCCGGAATTGACGCCGTGGCTCGATTTCTACCTGCGCGTTCACCGCAAGTACCTGATCGAGTTCAGCGGTGCGGTCGATACCCAGGCACTCTGGATCAGTCGATGGGGCACGCCCATGAAGAGTAGCGCCATCCGGCAACAGATTAAAACCCGCACGCGCGATGCGTTTGGACGTCATGTCTGGCCGCATCTGTTCCGGACAATTGCAGCAACCGGCGTTGTTGACCACGTTCCAGAAAAGGCAGCGATCATTCCTGATCTTCTTTGCCATGCCAATCTCGCAACCGGCAAGCGTCACTATATCCTCTCTTCTGCCGCAACGGCTCACAGCGCTGTTATGTCGGCAACCTTGGATCGTCGCGAAGCAGCCCGCGCCAGATTGAACGCAGAACGCAAAGGGGGAACCCCGCGATGAGCCAGCCCGCCCAATCAACTCTTTACGAAGAGTGGTCGTGGGTCATCGGCGAGGATGAGCCCGACTCCGCGATAACCGCCCGTGCCAGAAGCATTTGTGAAAGGCGCATAGCAGGGATCATCTTCAAGCGCAGGTCGCGACTGCTTGTCCAGTGGCGCCTGCAGGCACAGCGCATGCTCAGGGATGCAGCGAGAAAGCGAGCTCAGATCAATCTCGTCCATCTGGTGTGCGGGCCTCGCAAACTCGCTCACGCTGACATTGTCGTCGCCACTGACCTGCCGCCTACCACCCCGCCGCTGCGAGGGGAGATCGCCATCTGGCGCTCGTTCCTCTCGCAAGAAATTCACGCCATCCTGTTTGGAAGCCACTGACAAATGATCCGCGCTGCAATCTACGCCCGTGTTTCCACTGCACGGCAGGCCGACCACGACCTGTCGCTGCCCGACCAGATCGCCCAGTGTCGGGCATGGTGCGAAAAGCAGGGGATGGAGGTGGTCCAGACCTTCACCGAGCCGGGCGCTTCGGCGCTCGACGAGGACCGGCCCGTATTCCAGGAAATGATCTTCACGGCGAAGCGGACCGATCAGCCCTTCAACGTCATCGTTGTCCATTCGCTCAGCCGCTTCAGCCGCGATGCCATGCATTCCGAATTCTACATCCGCGAACTGCGCAAGGCCGGTGTGCAACTCGTTTCGATTACACAGGAGGTGGCACAGGATGGCAGCGGTGAGTTCTTCCGCAAGCTGATCAACGTGTTCGACGAGTACCAGTCACGCGAAAACGCCAAGCACGTTCATCGGGCGATGCTCGAGAACGCGCGCCAAGGTTTCTGGAACGGGGCGCCGCCGCCCTTTGGCTATCGTACCGAGATCGCGGAAAGGCGCGGCTCGAAGGACAAGAAGGTCCTCGTCATCGAAGAAAGCGAGGCCCGCGTGGTCCGTCATATCTTCGATCTTGCAGCAGGTGGCGCCGGTCGACCTATGGGGATCAAGGCGATAGCCTCCCACCTCAACGAACGTGGCATTGCACGGCGGGGGCACAAGTTCTCTACAGGGAGTGTCCACGTCATCCTCACTCTGGCCACCTACGCCGGGCGACACCAGTTCAACAAGCGCGACAGCAGGTCTGGTCGTTCGCGTCCGCCGTCAGAGTGGGTTGAGGTCGAAGTCCCTGCCATCATCGATGAGACAACCTTCAATGCAGCACAGGCGCTTCTGCAGAGCCGGGCGCCTAAGCGGATCGCTCCGCGCGTCGTCACCACGCCGACGCTGCTGGCCGGGATCGTGCGCTGCGGTCACTGTGGGGCGGCCATGATACTCAACACCGGCAAAAGCGGCCAGTACCGCTACTACGCGTGTGTAAACCGGCTGAAGAAGGGGGAAGTCGCCTGCCGGGGGCAGCGGATGCCAATGGCCAAGCTCGACAACATCGTGATCGACGCGGTTGCCGAACGGATTTTGGAACCTCAGCGTCTTGAGGAACTGTTGGCTGAATATCTTAAAACGGCTCAATCACGCGACGACAAGCAGCGGGACCAGTTGAAGTCGCTGCGCAGCGCTCATGGCGATGCCGAGGCGGGCCTAACCCGATTGATGGACCTGGTTGAACGTGGCTTGATGGACGTTAGTGATCCGGCTCTTCGGGAACGCATGATTGCGCTTCGTTTCCGCCGCGACGAACTGGCAGCAGAGATCACAGCGCTGTCACAGCGCCTTGCCAGCGCGGACCCGACCATCACACCTGAAAAGGTCAGAATGCTGGGGATGCTGTTGAGCAAGCAATTGCACCGGGGAGAGCCTGAGCTGCGCCAGGCGTACGCAAGGCTCTTTCTCGACGAAGTCGTCGTAAACGACAGCCGCATTCAGATTTGCGGCTCAAAGTCCGTGCTGGCGAGATCAGCTGGAGCCGCATCCGACGACTCAGCGGAAGGAGTTCTCTCTTTTGTTCGGAAGTGGCGCGCCCGGCAGGACTCGAACCTGCTGCCTCAAGATTAGAAGTCTCGCGCTCTATCCAGATGAGCTACGGGCGCGCGCCGGGTGCCTCATAAGCGCGCTTTTCCAAACGTGCAAACCGGGTTAGCACATGTGCCCATGACCGATCCCCAGCTTTCCCGCATCGATGGCACGTCCAGCGCACGCCGCCATTTCCGCTATTTCGATTATGTGATGGCCTCGTTCGTGGCGATCCTGTTGCTGTCGAACCTGATCGGGGCGGCAAAGCTGGCGCAGGTTGGTGGCTTCACCTTTGGTGCGGGTATCCTGTTTTTTCCCGTTTCCTACGTCATCGGCGATGTGCTGACCGAGGTCTATGGCTATGCCAACGCGCGGCGTTGCGTGTGGATGGGCTTTTTTGCGCTGATCTTCATGGCATTCATGAGCTATGTCGTCGTCGCCATGCCACCATCGCCGGGCTGGGATGGGCAGGCGGCTTATGAAAGCGTGTTCGGATCGACATGGCGCATTGTTTTGGCCTCGGTCACCGCGTTCTGGGCGGGCGAATTCGTCAATTCCTTCGTGCTGGCCAAGATGAAGGTGTGGACAGCGGGCAAGGCCCTTTGGACCCGCACCATCGGTTCCACCGTGTTTGGACAGGCGATAGACAGCCTGCTGTTCTATCCCATCGCATTCCTTGGGATCTGGACGGTGGATCAGGTTCTGACCGTGATGGTCACCAACTGGGCGATGAAAGTGGCTTGGGAAGCGGGCCTGACGCCGGTGACCTATGCCGTGGTCGGTTGGCTTAAGAAGCGCGAGGGGGCCGAAGTGTTCGACACCGACACCGATTTTTCGCCCTTTGCCAAGGCGCCGCAGGTCTGAACCCAAAAGAAAACCCCGCCCTCCTGAGTGGGAGAAGCGGGGCCACAGCGCGAAGCGGGAGGCTTGTCCGCGCTATCAATCAGCAATCAGGCCGATCAGCAGATAGACGATCAACGCCGAGCCAAGGCCAAGCAGGGTGGCCAGTGCAAAGGCCACGCGAACCAGGGTTACGTCCACGCCGAAGTAGTTCGAAATCCCGGCGCAAACGCCCATCAGCTTGCCACGGCCTTTGTCGAGGCGGAAGCCGCGTGCGGTTTCGATTGGGCGAGGGGCCGAATCATCGAAGCGAAGCTGGGTCATCAAATCATCTCCTGCGCGGCAGCCGGGGCTGCATCATCATGGCTGGAATGGGCAGGAACGCTCAGGGTTCCGGCAATCAGGGCGAGGCTAAGGGCGAATGCACCTGCCGCTGCGGCGAACTGGTCGATCAACTGGCGCATCAGATCAGGCCTTGCACTTGAGCGGCGGGGGCAGGGCTGGTCTGCGGGACGTCCACGGTGCCTGCCATTAGCGCGAGGCTGAGAGCGAAAGCACTGGCGGCGGCGGCGATTCGATTGGCGAAAGCGGTCATGGTTGCTGTCCTCATGTAATCTGGTGAAGCCGTTGTAGCTGATGCAGACAGCTCTGCATGGGGTGTGCCAAATTGCAGGAATGGCGGATTTCTGCCGCTTCAGGCGCTGCTGCACGCTTTTGAAAGCTTTCTGAATCCTGAATAGCGGTGAAATTCACCATTAATTGGTAGTCGTGGTTTCTGGTAAGGTTCAGTCATTGCCTGGCCCGCCGATTGCATCTTGCTTTTTCGCCATGACGCGCCTATTTGCGCCTCATCCCGACATTGTGAAAGCAAGGTCAGGCTGGTGCCACCGGGCGCCGGCACGGATCGGCTTTTGCTGTTCGGGGCTGGGCTTTTGCCTTTCGGCTTATTGGAGATTGCATGGCGGATATCGCGCGGATCACGGAAGTTATCGAACCTGAGGCTAAGGCTCTCGGTTTCGATCTCGTGCGCGTGCGGTATTTCAAAGGTGGTGAGATCGGTGATGAGGAGCACACGCTCCAGATCATGGCTGAGCGCCCCGCAACCGGCCAGCTTGTGATCGAAGATTGCGCGGCTCTGTCACACCGCATTTCCGACCGGTTCGATGAACTGGAAGAAGCGGGCGAAATGCTGATCGAAGATGCTTACCGCCTCGAAGTGAGTTCGCCCGGCATTGATCGTCCGCTGACCCGCGCCAAGGATTTTGCTGCATGGGTTGGTCACGAAGCCCGTGTCGAGCTTTCGGAGCTGCTGGGCGAGCGCAAGCGCTTTCGCGGCGATATCAAAAGCTTCGATGCGGAAGCGCAGATCATTTCGATTGAGGATGACGGCACGGTTTTTGAAGTGCCGTTCGCCCTCGTTGCCAACGCCAAGCTGATCCTAACGGACAAGCTCATTGCCGCTTCCCGCCCGCTGGATACCAGCGGTGCGGACGAGATTCTCGAAGAACAGGAAGACTGACCAATGGCCAGTGCGATTTCTGCAAACCGCGCCGAACTGCTTGCGATCGCCAACGCGGTTGCCACGGAAAAGATGATCGACAAGTCTGTCGTCATCGAGGCGATGGAAGAAGCCATCCAGAAGTCGGCGCGCAACCGCTATGGCGCGGAGAACGACATTCGTGCCAAGCTCGATCCGCGCACCGGCGATCTGCGTCTGTGGCGCGTCGTCGAAGTCGTTGAAGTGGTCGAGGATTACTTCAAGCAGGTCGATCTCAAGGCTGCTGAAAAGCTGCAGCCCGGCGCTGCCATTGGCGACTTCATCGTTGATCCGCTGCCCCCGGTTGATCTCGGCCGCATTGATGCGCAGTCGGCCAAGCAGGTTATCTTCCAGAAGGTTCGTGATGCTGAACGTGATCGTCAGTACGACGAGTTCAAGGACCGGGCAGGCGAAGTCATCACCGGGGTGATCAAGTCGGTCGAATTTGGCCACGTGATCGTCAACCTCGGCCGCGCTGAAGGCGTGATCCGCCGCGATCAGCAGATCCCGCGCGAAGTGCCGCGTGTTGGCGAACGTGTTCGTGCATGGATCATGAAGGTTGAGCGTCAGAACCGTGGCCCGCAGATCTTCCTCAGCCGCGCGCACCCCGAATTCATGAAGAAGCTCTTCGCGCAGGAAGTGCCCGAAATCTACGATGGTATCATCGAGATCAAGGCTGCTGCCCGCGATCCGGGGTCGCGCGCCAAGATCGGCGTGATCAGCCGTGACAGCAGCATCGATCCGGTCGGTGCCTGCGTCGGCATGAAGGGCAGCCGCGTTCAGGCCGTCGTGCAGGAACTGCAGGGCGAAAAGATCGACATCATTCCCTGGAGCGAGGATACCGCGACTTTCGTCGTCAACGCGCTTCAGCCCGCCACCGTCAGCCGCGTGGTGATCGACGAGGAAGAGAGCCGCATCGAGGTTGTCGTCCCCGATGATCAGCTTTCGCTCGCCATCGGTCGTCGCGGCCAGAACGTGCGCCTCGCTTCGTCGCTGACCGGTTCGGCCATCGACATCATGACCGAAGCTGAGGCTTCGGAAAAGCGTCAGAAAGAATTCGCGGAACGCTCGAAGATGTTCGAGGAAGAACTCGACGTCGACGAAACCCTTTCGCAGCTCCTCGTGGCCGAAGGCTTCACCGAGCTTGAGGAAGTGGCCTACATCGAAAACGCCGAACTCGCCGCAATCGAAGGCTTTGACGAAGAGCTGGCTGAGGAACTGCAAAGCCGCGCTGCCGAAGCGATCGAACGGCGTGAAGAGGCTCTGCGCGAACAGCGTCGCAGCCTTGGCGTGGAAGACGCGCTGGCAGACCTGCCGCACCTCACCGAAGCGATGCTCGTCACGCTCGGCAAGGCGGGCATCAAGACGCTCGACGATCTGGCCGACCTCGCCACCGACGAACTCATTGCTAAGAAGCGCGCCGAACAGCGCCGCCGCAACGACAAGGGACCGCGCGAAAAGAGCGACCGTCCCGAACGCGTCGAGGACAAGGGCGGCGTTCTGGGCGAATATGGCCTGAGCGAAGAGCAGGGCAACGAAATCATCATGGCCGCGCGCGCCCACTGGTTCGAAGACGAGCCAGTAGCTGAGGAGGCCGCCGATGCGGATTCCTCACAATGAGCCGCTAAGCTCCGACATCGTTGACGCGAAGCCGGCGGGGAAATCCTCGCCGGAGCGCAAGTGCGTGTTGACCGGGCAGCATGATGCGCGGGACGAATTGCTTCGTCTTGCCATCTCGCCCGATGGCGATGTGCTGCCCGATGTGATGGCGCGTGCCCCTGGGCGCGGCGCATGGATCGGCGTTGAGAGGCAAGCCCTTGAAAAAGCGATTGCAAATGGCAAACTAAAGGGAGCTTTGGCGCGTGCTTTCAAAGGCGCGCCGCTCAGCATCCCTGCCGATCTGCCCCACCGCATCGAACAGGCCCTGCGCCGGCTCGTTACCGACAGGCTTGGGATCGAACTGCGCGCTGGCAACGTGCTTCTGGGCACTGAAAAGATCGCCCAAGGGTGCAGGGCGGGTGCTGTCACTTTCCTGGGGCACGCCTGCGATGCAGGTTCCGATGGCCCGAACAAGCTGGCGCAGGCCTGGCGTGTGGGCGAAGGGGCTGAAGGCACTGGCAAGAAAGGCACAATCTTGCCGCTGGACCGGGCGGCGCTGTCTGTGGCATTGGGCCGCGACAACGTCGTTCACCTCGCGCTGACCGATTCCGCTGCCGCCGCCAGGCTGGAAGCGCCGCTGCAGCGCCTGATACATTTTCTCGGAAACGGGACAGAAGCCGCCGAATCCCACACGGATCAGGCTGCGAACGACGATATTGATACGAAGGGCGAATGAGTTCGATGAGCGATAGCGACAAGAAGCCGACACTGGGCCGCAGGCCGCTGGGTCTGAAGACCTCGGTGGAGGCTGGAGAGGTCAAGCAGACCTTCAGCCACGGTCGCACCAACAAGGTGGTGGTCGAAGTGAAGCGGCGCAAGCTGATGGGCCGCCCCGGCGAGGCGGCGCCCACCGCTGCGCCTGCTGCACCGGCACCTGCGGCCACCGCACCGGTCGCCCCGCCGCCGCCGCCGCCGCCCCCGCCTCCGCCGCCTTCGGCCACGCGCGAAACGCGGCAGGAACTGCAGGCCCGCCTGCTGCGCGAGGCTGAGGAATCGCGCCTTGCCGCGCTCGAAGCCGCGAACCGTCGCGAGCAGGAAGAGCGCGTGCGTGCGCAGGAAGAGGAGCGCCGCCGTGTCGAGGAAAAGGCCCGCGCCGAAGCAGAAGCTGCTGCGCCCCAGCCCGCCACGCCGACTCCTGCTGCTGTCGCGCCCGAAGCTGCTCCCGCTCCGGCACCGGAGCCGGAAGTTGCAGCACAGCCCACACCCGCGCCAGCCGCACCCGTTGCAGCGCCCGAGTCTGCCGAACCTGCCAAGGCTGCTGAATCGGCCAAGGCCGAGGAAGCCGCGCCCGTCATTCCCGCACCGCGCCGCTTCACTCCGGTTGCCTCGCCCGCACCGGTAAAGCGCCCCGAACCGGCTGCTGCCAAGAAGCCCGCGAACAACCCGCGTGATCGCAAGACCGAAGACCGCCGTGGCGGAAAGCTCACCGTCACGCGCGCGTTGAACGAGGACGAAGGCGCACGCGCGCGTTCACTCGCTGCACTGAAGCGTGCGCGCGAAAAGGAACGTCGTGCCCACTTCGCAGGCCAGTCGCAGCCGCGTGAAAAGCAGGTGCGCGATGTGGTCGTGCCCGATGCAATCACGGTGCAGGATCTGGCGAACCGCATGGCCGAAAAGGCCGCAGATCTGGTCAAGGCGCTGTTCAAGATGGGCATGATGGTCACCATCAACCAGACCATCGATCAGGACACCGCCGAACTGCTGGTCACCGAATTTGGCCACAATATCCAGCGCGTCAGCGATAGCGATGCCGATATTGATACTGCGGCTGACGTCGATGCCGATGAAACGCTGAAGGCGCGTCCGCCGGTCGTCGCCATCATGGGCCACGTCGACCACGGCAAGACCTCGCTGCTCGATGCGCTGCGCGGGACCGACGTTGTGCGCGGCGAAGCCGGTGGCATCACACAGCACATCGGTGCCTATCAGATCAAGACCAAGGGTGGCGATCACATCACCTTCCTTGATACGCCGGGCCACGAAGCCTTCACCGAAATGCGTATGCGCGGTGCCAATGTCACCGACATCGTCATTCTGGTGGTTGCGGGCGATGACGGGCTGATGCCGCAGACGATTGAGGCGATCAACCACACCAAGGCCGCTGGCGTGCCGATGATCGTGGCGATCACCAAGTCGGACAAGCCCGAATTCAACCCGCAGAAGATCCGCGAACGTCTGCTCGAACACGAAATCATCGTGGAAGACATGTCGGGCGACGTGCAGGATGTGGAAGTCTCGGCCAAGACCGGAGCCGGGCTGGACGAACTGATCGAGAAGATCCTGCTTCAGGCAGAGTTGCTCGAACTGCGCGCCAACCCGGATCGTGCGGCAGAAGCGACCGTGATCGAAGCCAAGCTCGACAAGGGCAAGGGGCCGCTGGCGACCGTCCTCGTCAATCGTGGCACGCTCAAGGTCGGCGACATTCTCGTGGTCGGTACCCAGTCAGGTCGCGTCCGCGCGATGCTTGATGACAAGGGCCGTCAGGTGAAAACTGCTGGGCCTTCGCTTCCGGTCGAAGTGCTGGGTATCGGCGGTGTACCGATGGCGGGTGACACCCTCACCGTGGTCGAAAGCGAAGCGCGCGCCCGCGAAGTTGCGGCTTATCGTCAGGAACGCGCAACCGCCAAGCGCACCGTGCAGGCTCCGGCCAGCCTCGAAAACATGTTCTCCGCGCTTGCCGCCAAGAACACGGTCATCGAATATGCGCTGGTCGTCCGTGCCGACGTGCAGGGTTCGGTCGAAGCCATCGTCAACGCGCTCAACAAGATCTCGACCGACGAGATCAAGGTCCGCATCCTGGCTTCGGGTGTGGGTGCGATCACCGAAGGCGACGTCAACCTGGCGCAGGCCAGCGGCGCGCCGATTGTAGGCTTCAACGTTCGTCCGAATGCCAAGGCGCGCGAACTGATCGAGCGTAACAAGGTGCGGATGAAGTACTTTGACGTGATCTATCAGCTTACCGACGATATCCGTTCGGAAATGGCGGGCGAGCTTGGGCCGGAAGCCATCGAAACGGTCGTCGGTCGTGCCGAGGTCAAGGAAGTCTTCCCTGCGGGCAAGAAGGACAAGGCCGCCGGTCTGCTGGTTGTCGAAGGCGTCATCCGCAAAGGCCTCCACGCCCGTCTCACTCGCAACGACGTTATCGTCAGCCGCACCACCATTTCGTCGCTGCGTCGTTTCAAGGACGACGTTGCCGAAGTGCGCGGCGGTCTGGAATGCGGCGTGCTGCTTACTGATACGAACGATATCAAGGCAGGCGATCAGCTCGAAGTCTTCGAAGTCGAAATGCGCGAACGGACTTTGTAAAAAAAGCGTTCCGCAAAGCCGGAACGCCGTTGCTTCCCCTCCCGCTTGCGGGAGGGGTTAGGGGAGGGCATGTTCCGAAGGAAATGCCATTGCCGCCATAACGGCAGCGGTTCCGCTGTTCATTGAAGATCGATCCGAGAACTAAGAATCCGCAGTATCTGCCTGCATAACGCTTTTCCGAGGTCGCAACCTGCGACAGAGGGGAAGGTGATCTGCATGGATATAGAAATTGTTGTGATTCTGGTTCTCGGCGTGGCGACGTTAATCGTTGGCCTCGTCGGAATAGTGGTCAAGCTCATCGAGCTTGGCCGCAAGTAAGCCAGTAAGGGGATGCCGTAGCAGCGGCATCCCTGATACCAAAAGAACCCGGACGTAGCAGCGTCCGGGTTCCGGGATGGTGAAATGGATATTTCAACCGTTGTGATACAAGCCAAATAGCATATTCGCCGGAAAATTCAAGCCATGACCCGCTACGTCGCCCTGTTCGGTTCCATCAACGTCGGCGGCAATCGCGTGACGATGGCGGATTTGCGTTATGCGTTTGAACGCGAAGGGCTGACCGGGCTTGAAACCGTTGTCGCCAGTGGGAACCTGCTGTTCGATTACGATGATCGCCCGCTTGATGGCCTCGAAGACCTGTTCGCCCACGTCATGCTCGACCGGTTCGATATCAAGAGTTTTGTCGCGGTGCGTGATCGGGCCGCGATTGCCGAGGCTGTGGAAGGCAATCCTTTTACCGGCATCGGCAAGGACAACCTGGTCCACACCCTGTTTCTCGAACGCCAGCCCGAACAGGCCGCTTTCGAGAAGATGGCGGCGGATCAGGCGATGCGGGGCATGGAAAAACTCGCAATCGGCAATCGCAGCATCTATATTGATTTCGCGAATGGCGTTGCCGAAAGCAAGCTGACCGGTGCGTTCATCGAACGTCGCCTCGGCTGCCGGGGCACCGCACGCAACGTGCGATCAATCGCACGTATCCTTGCGAAGATGAGTTAGAATTGTCCAAACCCCAGACCACACCCGAAACCCGCTCCGTTCGCCTGCTCAAGGTGGGCGAACAGGTGCGCCATATCCTGTCCGAACTGCTCGCCCGGCAGGAAGTGCACGATGATGTGCTGACAGCGCACACCGTGTCGGTCACCGAAGTCCGCATGTCGCCCGACCTTCGCCACGCCACGGTGTTCATCAAGGCTCTGCTCGGCGAGGACGAGGAACTGGTGCTGAAAGCGCTGCGCACCAACACGGCTTATTTCCAGCGCGAAGTGGCACGGCGGCTGCGGCTGAAATATGCCGCGAAGATCAAGTTCCTGCCCGATGAAAGCTTCGATGAAGCGGACCGGATCGAACAGCTCCTTTCAGACCCGAAAGTGCGGCGCGATCTTGACGGCGGCACCGCCGAAGATTGAGGCAACAGGCCGATGGCCAAGCTTTATTTCTACTATGCCAGCATGAACGCGGGCAAATCCACCAACCTGCTGCAGGCGGATTTCAACTACCGCGAACGCGGCATGGCAACGATGCTGTGGACTGCTGCGCTGGATGATCGCGGTGGCCATCGCGCGATTGAAAGCCGGATCGGGCTGCACGCCGATGCCCAGCGTTTTGAAGCGGGCACCGATCTGTGGGGCCGGATCAGCGCGGCCCATGCGGTGCATCCTCTCTCTTGTGTGCTGGTGGATGAGGCGCAATTCCTTTTGAAACCGCAGGTTTGGCAACTGGCACGAATTGCCGATGAAGCCGGGATTCCCGTGCTGTGCTATGGGCTTAGGACGGACTTCCAAGGCGAATTGTTCGAAGGTGCTGCAGCCCTTTTGGGCATCGCAGACTCACTGGTAGAACTGAAAGCTGTCTGCCATTGCGGCCGCAAGGCGACGATGAACCTGCGCGTGGATGAAAGCGGCGCAGCGGTGCGGGCAGGCGCGCAGACCGAAATCGGTGGGAACGACCGCTATGTCGCGCTGTGCCGCAAGCATTTTTCCGAGGCGATGCAGCCATGATCGACGATGGCCTCTACGTGCCGCTGGCCGATGGTGAGTTGCGGCTGGTCTTGCTGCGCGAGGAGCATCGCGAAGCTTTGCGCGGGGCCTGTGAACAAGACGCTGAAATCTGGCAGCTTTATCCTTTCAGCTACTGGGGCGAAGCGTTCGATCCGCAGTTCGATAGCCTGCTGGCCAGCGCGCCGCAGCGCCGCCCTTACGCGGTGTTCGACGGCAAGGTGCTGGTCGGGATGACGGCGTGGATCGAACATGGGGCGCCCGGTTGGTCGATTGAGATCGGCAACAGCTACATCGTGCCCGCCATGCGCGGAACGGGTTTCAATACACGCCTCAAGTCCTTGATGTTGAACCATGCTTTTGCTTGCGGGCTGGCGCGCGTGGCGTTCAAGGTCGATGCGCTGAACCTGCGCAGCCAGGCAGCGGTGCGCAAGATTGGTGGGATTGAGGAAGGCGTGATGCGCCATGAGCGGCGGACATGGACCGGCCGCGTGCGTGATACCGTGCTGTTCTCGATCCTACGTGACGGTTGGCGGGGCACAGCATCATGAATCCCGAAGGAATTTTCTGGCAGATCGCAACCATCGCGATCCCGATGATCCTTGCGATTGTGTTCCATGAAGTCGCGCATGGCTGGGTCGCGCGCGCGCTGGGTGATCCCACAGCGGCAGAGCAAAAGCGTTTGAGTCTCAACCCCTTGCGTCACGTCGATCCGTTCGGAACGATCATTCTACCGGGCTTGCTCAAACTTTCCGGTGCGCCAGTCTTCGGTTGGGCAAAGCCGGTGCCGGTGGACTTCAACCGCTTGCGCAATCCGCGCTGGGGAATGGTGGCGGTGGCCGCTGCGGGACCGGTGACGAACTTTATTTTGGCGGCCTTTGCAGCAATTGCGCTGGGGCTGCTCGTGCGGGCGACGGACTTTGCGGCAGAGCCGGGGCTGGGCGTCCTGTTCTTTGCAGACAACCTGCGCAACTTCTTGATCGTGAACCTTTTTCTGGGGGCGTTCAATCTGCTGCCGATCCCGCCTTTTGATGGATCGCGGATCGTGATGGGCATTCTTCCGGCACCACTGGCGCGCGGATATGCGCGGATGGAGCCGTTCGGGTTGATAATCGTGTTCGGATTTCTGGTTATTCTTCCGTATTTTATGCCCGAACTGCGGCTGGTTGAACGCCTGATCGGGCCACCCGTGCAATGGCTGGGTGAGCATCTGGCGGGGCTTGCTGGCCTGATCGCCGGGCCGGAGCCACAGTAAGGTGGTCGACGGCTGGATAATCCTCGATAAACCGCTGGAAATGGGGTCAACGCAAGGGGTTGCGGCGGTGAAGCGCAACCTGAGGCAGGCGGGCTTTGGCAAATGCAAGGTCGGCCACGGCGGCACGCTCGATCCGTTGGCGACTGGCGTGCTGCCAATTGCTGTTGGAGAAGCGACGAAGTTGTGTGGGCGGATGTTGGATTCCGACAAGATCTATGCCTTCACGGTGACCTTCGGAAGCGAGACGGATACCCTTGATCTTGAGGGCAAAATCGTCGCCACAAGTGACGTCCGCCCCGCACTTGAGGCGCTTAAGGACGCTTTAGGTGCATTTAGGTGCACTTCAGAACAAGTGCCTCCGGCCTACTCCGCGCTGATGGTGAACGGCCAGCGCGCCTATGATCTGGCCCGCGCCGGAGAGGTGGTTGACCTGCCATCACGCACGGTGACGATCAACGAGCTGACGCTTGATGCCTTCACCGGCAGCGAAGCGGCGGTTGAATCTGCGACGCTGACCGCCCATGTATCCAAAGGCACCTACATTCGCAGTCTGGCGCGCGATGTTGCGCGCGCGCTCGGCACGGTCGGCCATGTCACGATGCTGCGCCGCCTGAAGGCCGGGCCGTTCGCGATTGCCCAAGCGATTTCGCTGGACAAACTGAACGATGTGGGTAAAGGCGCGCCCCTTGAACACATACTCTTGCCGCTGGAGGCAGGGCTGGTCGACATCCTGGCTCTCTCCCTCGATCCTGAGCAGGCAAGGGCGGTCCGTCAGGGCCGCGTTCTGGCAGGATTGCCCTTCGATGACGGGCTTTACTGGGCGAAGGCTGGCACAGTGCCGGTCGCGCTGGTGGAGTTATCGGGCGGAAGCCTGAAAGTCTCGCGGGGGTTCAACTTACCGGATGTCGCGGAGTAGAAGATATGTCGATTACCGCTGAAAAGAAGCAGGAAGTCATTGCAGCGCACGCTCGTGCCGAAGGTGACACCGGCTCGCCGGAAGTCCAGGTTGCGATCCTGACCAGCCGCATCGTGACCCTGACCGAGCACTTCAAGTCCAACCACAAGGACAACCACTCGCGTCGCGGTCTGCTGATGATGGTCAACAAGCGTCGTTCGCTGCTTGACTACCTGAAGAAGAAGGATGTCGGCCGTTATAACGACCTGATCCAGAAGCTCGGTCTTCGTAAGTAATCATGCGGAGCGGCCCCTTAGCGGGCCGCTTTTGCTTTCAGGCATGTTCGCAATCCGGCGAACCGCCTTTGGGGCACGACAAGCGGCCCCACACCGGACCGGGACGGAATCCCCGGCAGCAAACCCCGCTCGCAATAGGGCGCGCGGGCTGAAGGATGTAAAATGTTCGACGTCAAAACCGTATCGCTGGAGTGGGGCGGAAAGACCCTCACCCTCGAAACCGGCCGCGTTGCCCGTCAGGCTGACGGCGCGGTCATCGCCACCTATGGCGAAACTGTTGTCCTGTGCGCGGTTACCGCCGCCAAGTCGGTCAAGGAAGGGCAGGACTTCTTCCCGCTGACCGTCCACTATCAGGAAAAGTATTCCGCAGCCGGCCGTATCCCCGGTGGCTTCTTCAAGCGTGAGCGCGGCGCGACGGAAAAGGAAACGCTGGTTTCCCGCCTGATCGACCGTCCGGTCCGCCCACTGTTCCCTGAAGGTTTCTACAACGAAATCAACGTTATCGCTCAGGTTCTGAGCTATGACGGCGAAACCGAACCCGATATCGTTGCGATGATCGCCGCATCGGCTGCGCTGACCATTTCGGGCGTTCCGTTCATGGGCCCGATCGGTGCTGCGCGCGTCGGCTTCATCGATGGCGAATATGTGCTGAACCCGAAGCAGGACGTGGCGCTGGCCGATGGTCGCCTCGATTTGGTCGTTGCTGCAACCGACACCGCCGTGATGATGGTGGAATCGGAAGCCAAGGAACTGAGCGAAGACGAAATGCTCGGCGCGGTGCTGTTTGCGCACGACGAAATCCGCAAGGTCATCGGCGGTATCATCGAACTGGCTGAAAAGGCCGCGAAGGATCCGTGGGATATCGACCTGACGGACAACACCGCCGACATCAAGAAGAAGCTCAAGACGCTGGTCGGCAAGGATGTTGCCGCAGCCTATAAGCTGACCGACAAGTCGGCGCGCTCCAACGCGCTGAACGAAGCCCGCGCCAAGGCCAAGGCTGCGTTCGCCGATGAAGGCGCGCAGACCCAGATGGTCGCCATGAAGACGATGAAGAAGGTGGAAGCCGACATCGTTCGTGGCGCGATCCTGAAGGATGGCACCCGTATCGACGGTCGTACGACCACGCAGGTGCGCCCGATCGAAGCGATGGTGGGCTTCCTGCCGCGTACGCACGGTTCTTCGCTGTTTACGCGCGGTGAAACGCAGGCAATCTGCACCACCACGCTGGGCACCAAGGACGCCGAGCAGATGATCGACGGGCTGGAAGGTCTGCGGTATGAAAACTTCATGCTGCACTACAACTTCCCGCCCTATTCGGTTGGCGAAGTTGGCCGTTTCGGCGCGCCGGGCCGCCGCGAAGTGGGCCACGGCAAGCTGGCATGGCGCGCGCTGCACCCCGTGCTGCCGACCAAGGACGAGTTCCCCTATACGATCCGCGTTCTGTCGGACATCACCGAATCGAATGGCTCGTCCTCGATGGCGACCGTCTGCGGCGGCTGCCTCTCGATGATGGATGCTGGCGTTCCGGTGAAGCGTCCGGTTTCGGGCATTGCGATGGGCCTGATCCTTGAGGGCAAGGAATTTGCGGTCCTGTCGGATATCTTGGGCGATGAAGATCATCTTGGCGACATGGACTTCAAGGTTGCCGGCACGTCCGAAGGCATCACCACGATGCAGATGGACATCAAGGTTGCAGGCATCACGCGCGAAATCTTCGAAGTTGCCCTGCGGCAGGCGTCGGAAGGCCGTGCGCACATCCTCGGCGAAATGACCAAGGCGCTGGGCGAAGCACGTACCGAGCTTTCGGCACACGCACCGCGCATCGAAACGCTGCAGATCGACAAGTCGAAGATTCGCGACATCATCGGCACCGGCGGCAAGGTGATCCGCGAAATCGTGGCCACCACCGGCGCGAAGGTGGACATCGACGACGAAGGTCTGATCAAGATCTCGTCTTCCGACCTGACCCAGATCGAAGCCGCTCGCCAGTGGATCCTCGGCATTGTCGAGGAAGCCGAGGTCGGCAAGATCTACAAGGGCAAGGTCGTCAACATCGTTGATTTCGGCGCTTTCGTGAACTTCATGGGCGGCAAGGACGGTCTGGTCCACGTCTCCGAAATGAAGAACGAGCGCGTGGAAAAGCCCACCGACGTGGTGAAGGAAGGCCAGGACGTTTACGTCAAGGTTCTGGAAATCGACCAGCGCGGCAAGGTGCGCCTGTCAATGCGTGTCGTTGATCAGGAAACCGGTGCCGAACTGGAAGACACCCGTCCGCCGCGCGAACCGCGTGGTGACCGCCCTGACCGTGGCGATCGCGGTGACCGCCGTGGTCCGCGCAATGACCGTGGCGGCGGCCGTGGTGATCGTGGCCCCCGCCGTGAAGGTGGTGACCGTGGTCCGCGTCGCGACCGTGACGATGGTCCGGCCCCGGATCACATGCCGGCTTTCCTCAAGTCTGACGACTGAGCAGAACCAAAGCTGTGGAATGAACGAGGCCCCGCCGAAAGGCGGGGCCTTTTTCGTATGAAATTTCGATCATCATCGGGGGATCGTCCAATATGGCGATAATTTTTAATGGGATATCTAAGTAAATATTAGAATAATCACAAAAAAATAAAAATAAGTTTCGAATTGGTGTTTAATTGGATGATTCTGCGATTTTTGGGGTGACGTTATAGTCATAGTATTGGCTTTGCGGGATGACTGTTATTTAAATAATATGACATTTATTCTGCGATCCCAATATATCTCGTGAGGATATCGATATGAACGTCAGTAAGCAGTACGGCGATTTGATGATTACGCTGACATCGCAGTATGACATGCGCTATCCCGATAGTGGCAGCGGTGCCAGAATGGACGGAACGTTCTGGCATCCGCGCGGCGAAGGGGATTATCGCCCTCTCGGCAGCATTTGCGTCGGAAACTACAACGATGTGAACAACAATCGTGCCTCGATGCTGTTTGCCAATGCACCCGGCAGCAATGCGGTGGCGGCACCGGTCGACTACGCATGGGTCTGGGATGATTCCGGGTCTGGCGCGGATTGGGATGGTTCGGTTTGGCGGCCTATCGCGCCGAACGGCTATCTGGCGCTGGGCGATGTCGCCACTTCGAACCATGACAAGCCAAGCCTTGGTGATGTGTGGTGCGTCCGCGCCGATCTGGTGACCAATGGCGTTTTCGCAGGTGATAAGGCCTGGCAGGACGCGGGTTCGGGCGGGGATCACGATGTTGCGGCCTGGCCTGTGGAAGTGGGCGATCCTTCGCGCGATCCGCAGATGGGCGTGTTTGCGCCCGATACATTCATCGGCGTGCCCAGCTATGACGTCGCGCCGAATATGGGCCTTGCGATGGTGGTGCAGGTTCCCATCACGGCGGAAGTGGGTGCGGCGCCTGTCCGGCCTTCGCTTGAAGGGCGCACACCGCCGACCGATCACACCCCTCCGGTTCGTGATCGCAGCGTAGTCTTGCCGTTTACGGCTCTGTTTGATCGCACCGATCGTCCAAGCCTGGACAAGATCGCCAATCCGTTCTGCACCATCGAACGCTGGGTCGGCTGGAGCCTTGTGCTGTTTGATGACAACACCACCAGCGCCCCGCAAACCACATCGAAGGCGACGACCGTGGGCGTGACGACGACGGAATCGGAAGCCTTCGCGCACAGCGTGGGGATCAAGCTGGGATGGGAAACCGGCGCGATCACCAAGTACAAGGTCGAACTCAACTACCAGTTCACCTACACTACCTCTTCAAGCACGGCCAATCTGCAAAGCGCGACCGTGACTCGTTCATTGAGCACGCCCGCTGGTGTTGCGGCGGGCCTGTGGACGGCCACCTACAAGTTCCGTGTGATCCGGGCAGATGGCGCGGTCATCGGCAGGGAACTGACGTTCGACGTCGACAGCGTTGCGCATGACCAATATCCGCCGGTCGCGCCCGGCGTGTCCAAGGCCTTGGCAATGGCGGGCTGACGCATGATGGCCAGAGGCTCCGGGCTTTCCGGGGCCTCTGGCACTTTGCAGCGGTTGCGCGTTTGCCAACTGGTGACGATTTCCTGCGAAGGTGCAGGAATGCCAAGCGCCCAGGATATGCCCTCTGATACGGTCGTGACCTTTGAAGCCAGTGCGCGGCGTGATGTGCGCTGGTGGCTGATGGCGCTGGTGGGGGCGGTGTTCCTGTTCGCTTCGCAGGCGGTGCGGCCACAAGACAATTGCAGCGCGGATGGCGAATGTGCGCCGTGGCTGGTGCCGGTGGCAGGCGTGATGGGCGCAGTGGTGCTGGCCGGTGGGGCAGGGCAATTGCTCGCCAATCCGCGCCGGGGCAGCCGGATAGATCTTGCCGCGGGCACGCTGGAATGGTGGCAAGGCCGCTCGCGCGGTTGGCCGGGTGATCATGGCGCGATTGCGCTTGCGGATATTGCGCGCATCCGCATCCAGCGCCGTGACGAGGACAGCGATGCGGTGAGCCTTTATGATCGCAATGGTGAGCGGCAACCCTTCTTCGATAGCGAAGTGATCCCGTGGCGGTACGAGAACTGGGCACGCAACCTGATCCTGATCGCGCCGTGGATAGAACTAGAGCTTGCCGTATAGGGCCAGAGCGATTTCCCTTTGCCTTTCAGGGTTTATGGGTGCAAGGCTAGCCCATCGGCGGAACGACCATTGTAGGCATCCCCGGCTGAGAGACCAGTGCGCTCCCGCTTACGCAGTGGGAGCCGCTTGTGGACCTCAACGATCTCTATTCCCGCCATCAACGATTGATCATGCGCGCGGCCTTGACGCCCGCCGGAAGCCAGCGCACCCGCAGCCTTGTTATGGCGAGCGACTGCGCCCGCCGGATCACGCGCTTCCAGCAAAAACGCGGCGCTGCCGCTGCTGCTGGGTGGGCGCGGACGGCCCATGCCAGTGCGCACCATCATTTTTTTCCTACGGAGGACCGAGCATGAGCCGCGCGATGAACCTGAGTCTTCCCGAAGCCACCGTCCGCACGCGCTGCGAAGCGGCAGGCGTTTCGATCAGCGCCTTGGAAGCGCTGCCATCGGGCGGGGCGCGGCTGGTCTGTACCCGTGAGGAAGGGGCGGACGAGATGCGCGTGATCCTGCGCGCCAGCATCATTACCGGCAAGGTGGCCCGCTACGCCTTCCAGCGGGCACAGAATTCCCAGTACGGCTGAGCGCCGGGTTGCACGCTGGTTGGTATCAGGCCGCATCCCTTAAGGGTGGCGGCTCTGCTCCGGCCAGCAGTATCTGGTTTCGCCCGGCCTGCTTCGCGGCATAAAGCGCGTCATCGGCAGCTCGCAGGGCATCGCCCTTGTTTGCATAGGCAAAGACATCGGCAATGCCGCCAGAGAAGGTGATCCGCCCGAATGGCATGTCGGTGGCGCGGTTGACGAGGCGGCGTTCGGCCAGTTCTTCGCGCGCGTGATCGAGCCGGTCCCACGCCTTTTGCGGGGAGAGCGTGCGGAACAGGATGGCGAACTCCTCTCCGCCGTGGCGCGCAACGTGGCAGCGCGCATCGGAAATGCGGCTGAGCGTTTCGGCCACAACCTTCAGCACCCGATCCCCCGCCGCGTGGCCGTGGGTGTCGTTGATGCGCTTGAAATGATCGATATCGACGAAAGCAACGCTTAGTGCTTCGCCGGATGCGCCCGCAAGCGCCAGTTCCTTTTCCAGCAGGCTTTCGAACGCGCGACGATTGGGCAGACCGGTAAGGTGGTCCTCGTCCGCAACACGGCGCGCTTCATCCAGGCTGTTCTGGAGCGCCATGGCGCGTTCTTCGGATTCGTTGAGGTTGTGTTCGATCTCGCGCGTGCGGTGCATCATCGCCTTGGCCAAGGCGGCCAGTTCGGTGATAACCACGCCTGCGCGACTGACCTGTTCCAGATCGTCGACATGCTGCTGCAGCGCGGCGCCATATTCGCTGGTGGCGGTGCGGGCGCTGCTGGTGGTGCGGGTAAAGTCGTCGAGGCTTTCCTCAAGCCGCGACATCAGCGCGACGAGCTGTTCGGCGGTGCCATCGCCCTTTTCCTCACGCATGACCTGTTCCAGCCATTGCAGGGTAACGGCTTTGCCCTGTTCGGTGCGTTCGAGGATCATTTGCGCAAGGCGGGGATTCGCTCCGGTGACGCAATCATAAGCGATTTCGAGCGTCCACGGCATGACCTCCAGATCATGATCGATCAGGAAATCCGCCACTTTGCCCAGCAGGCGGCGCTTGGCTGGCAGCCAGATCTCGCGCGCGCTGGGATCGCGGAAATTGGCGATCTCGGCGGTGGGAGCGTCCTCTGCGGCATCATCCTCGCCGGAAATGCCGAGCCATTTGAGCAGGCGGGACCGGGATCCGCGCGCGGAAGGATCGTGTGTCATAGCCCGTAGAACGACCAACGCCGCGTGGCATTAACCACGCGGCGTTGTTAAAAGTCCAGGTTAGGGGTTGTTGCCTATACCTGACGCAGTGGGTGATTCAACGCACGCGCGGTCCACCAAATGGCATCGGCGGAGGAGGGCGGCGATGTCCACGCGGGAGTTGCGCCTGATAAGCCCTGCCGCAATGTTCCACGCAATAAGGGAAACCCGGGTTCACCTTTTCGCCGCAGAAGTGGAAATCCGGTTCGCCCGGATGCCCCATCGGCCAGCGGCAGATGCGATCAGAAAGATCGAGCAGGCTGGTCTTGTCGGCAATATCGGGGCTGGGGCGCGCGGGCACCAAGCGGCGCGGGGGCGCAGGCGGAATCGGCGCCTGTTGATCACCCGGACCCTGACGGAGAAAGCCACCGGGGCCGACCGAAACGATGCGCGGCTGTGCCGGAGCGGCAGGCGCATCGGCGGCAGCCTTGGCTTCGGGGGCAGGTGCCGGTGCGGGCGCTGCGGCGCGCGGCGCGGGCGGCGGTGCAACCGGCGCGGGGCGCGGCGCGGCGATCTTTGGTTCGGCTGCCACGGGCGGCGGCGCAGCGGGTTTGGGGGGCTTTGGCGCAGCCGGAGCAGCTTCGCTCTTTTCGTTGGCCTTTACCGGGGAGGGGCGCGCTTTCAGGCCGAGGCGATGCGCCTTCCCGATCACCGCGTTGCGGCTCACCCCGCCAAGCTCTTCTGCGATCTGGCTGGCTGTGGAGCCACCCTCCCACATCTTGGTCAGCTTTTCGATCCGCTCGTCGGTCCAGCTCATGCTTCAAACCTGTCCTTCACAGCCGCGAGATGCGCGACCTTTTTCAAAAATCATGTGGCCCTGATGGACCCGCGCTTTGGCCGACCTTGCCTTAGCTGCTCTGGCGCGATACCGCCACAAGCATGGTCGATCAACCGTTACCCCGCGATGGGGCAGTTAGCCGCAGCACCGGAACCTTCACCCCGCCGGGACAACCGGTTTTCCGTGGCTTCAACAGGCTGGGGCTATGGACCCTCTATATGAAGGAGGTGCGCCGTTTCTTCAAGGTGCAGACCCAGACGATCTGGGCACCGGCGGTAACGACGCTGCTTTATCTGATGATATTCACGCTGGCGCTGGGCGGCGGGGCCAATGGCGGGCGCGAAGTGCTGGGCGTAAACTTCGCCAGCTTCGTTGCGCCGGGGCTGATTGCGATGGGGATGATCAACAATTCCTTCGCCAATTCCAGCTTCAGCATGTTGGGTGGCAAGATTCAGGGCACCATCGTAGATTACCTGATGCCGCCGATCTCCACGGGTGAACTGATGTTGGCACTGGTCGGTGCGGCGGTGACGCGCGCGGTGCTGGTAGGGCTGGCGGTTGCAGGCGCGATGATGCTGTGGCCCGGCGTGTCGCTGGCTGTGGCGCATCCCTGGGCCGTGGTCTGGTTCGGACTGATGGGCGCAATCCTGCTGGCGCTGATCGGCGTGCTGACATCGGTATGGGCGGAAAAGTTCGATCATAACGCGGCGGTGACAAACTTCGTCATCACGCCGCTTTCGATGCTGTCGGGCACGTTCTATGTGATCGATAATCTGGCCCCGGCGTTTCAGGCCGTCAGCCGCATGAACCCGATCTTCTATGTGATTTCGGGCTTCCGCTTCGGCTTTCTGGGGCAGAGCGACATTGGCAGCACCAACACTGCCGTGCTGCATGGTGCAATTGGCCTTGGCGTGTTGAACGTGATGCTGGCAGGCCTGCTCTACGCGGTGCTGCGGTCGGGCTGGAAGCTCAAGAACTGATCTGGGGCGTGAGGCCTCGCACCGGGCCCTCACGCTATCAGTCTGTCCGATCAGTGTGCCAGATCAATGCGAAAGACTGCGGCGCAGGCGATAGCGCCCGTTGCGATAGCCTTCGAACAGTTCGTCCAGCGATGGATGGTCTACCGGGCCGGATTCGGCATCGGCCTGCAGGTTCTGCTGGCTGACGTAGGCGACATAGCTGCTTTCGTCATTTTCTGCGAGAAGGTGGTAGAACGGCTGGTCGCGCGGCGGGCGAACGTCTTCGGGGATTGATTCGTACCATTCTTCGCTGTTGGCGAAGACCGGATCGATATCGAACACCACGCCGCGAAAGCCGAACATGCGATGGCGCACGACATCGCCAATCGAAAAGCGTGCCGAAGAGACGGGAGGAGCCGAAATATCGCGGCCAGCCTGTGGCGAAAAGAAACTCGCACGATCCATAATGGCCGATATAGGGCCGCGAGGCCGCGCAAACAAGCGCTTCACCGAGATAAGGTGCGAGCCTTGCGGCTGGATGTGGAAAACAACACTGCTTTTCTCTTGGCAAGCCGGATATCATGCGCTAACGGCGCGCTTCCTCGACCGGGAATGCCCTTGCGGCTTCCCAGATTGGCACCAGGAGAGGTGGCAGAGTGGTCGAATGCGCTGCACTCGAAATGCAGTGTACGGGCAACCGTACCGTGGGTTCGAATCCCACCCTCTCCGCCAGCCACCTGTCTACAGGCTTCCGTAAATGCTCAGAAAACGTTGATTTTCTGCGCTTTTTAAGCTATAAAGTTCCCTGTTTGTTCTCATGCTTCCGTATGCCTCCAAAGAAAAGTGGGGGCGTTTTGGGGGCAGCGAAAATCAGAATTGGGGGCATCCATGCTCAACGATATGGCAGTTCGCAACGCGAAGCCCAAAGACCGTGATTACAAGCTTGCGGATTCGGAAGGGCTCTACCTTTTTGTATCGAAATCTGGCCACAAAAGTTGGCGTTTGAAATATCGTTTTGCAGGCAAAGAGCGGCGATTGGTCTTTGGCCCTTATCCGGAGGTCACTTTAGCCCAAGCGCGAGATCGCAAAGCTGACGCTAGAAAGCTTCTGAGAGAAGGGAGAGACCCTGGTCTGGAAGCGAAGAAGGAAATTCTTCGAAATGTAGCAGCAGCGGCGAACACTTTTGAGGCGATGGCGCGAACGTGGTTTGGGTTGCAGGAGAAGCGCTGGACAGCAGTACATGCCAAGGATGTCATCACCAGCCTTGAAAAGGAGGTGTTCCCGTGGCTCGGCAATGTCCCCGTCACGCAGATCGACGAACCGCTTGTACTCGCAGTACTCCGAAAAATTGAGAAGCGTGGCGCAATCGAGACTGCACATCGTGTAAGGCAGCGCATGTCCGCTGTTTTCGTTCACTCGATTGCGGAGGGAGCCTCCAATCGCGACCCGGCCGCGATTGTTGCCAAAGCGTTGAAACCAGTGCCACGATCGCGGAAGCGGCCGGCCTTTTTAACTCTCGCCGAGCTTCATGATATGATCCGGAAGACGGAAGTGGAGCCTGCCTCGCCACTCACGAAGCTAGCATCGCGCTTTCTTGCCCTCACAGCGCAAAGACCTGGCATGATCCGCAGCATGCCTTGGTCCGAACTAGAAGGCATTGACTGGTCCGATGCAGAGACAATTCACCCGGACGCAATTTGGCGCGTCCCGGCAGCACGGATGAAGCTGGTTACCGAATTAAAGGGGGACATGGCATATGATCATATCGTTCCTCTCGGAAAAGCAGCGGTAGAGGTCCTTCAGGCAGCTCATTCTATTTCGGGTGACGGACCACTGGTTTTTCCGACCAACCGGAATGCGCGTAAACCCATGAGTGAAAACACCCTCAGCTACTTCTACAATCGCTGCGGGTACCAAGGCCGCCACGTGCCGCACGGATGGCGCGCGTCCTTCTCGACCATTATGAACGAATGGGCAGAGAGGAACGGTACGCCTGCCGATCGACATATCATCGATCTCATGCTTGCCCATGTGCCGGACGGTGTGTCCGGTTCCGAAAGTGTTTATAACCGAGCCGGGTATCTGAACAGGCGACGAGAGATTGCCGAGGCATGGTCAGAAATGCTCATTAAGGATTTTTGTCATCCTTCGAAGCTGCTCGCATATTCATCTCGGTGACAAATGTGCGACCTAGATGGCGTTTTCTGCGGGTTGTTTAAATTGCCGTTCTGAGAGCGTAAGCCTGCGGTTCAGCAAACTTTTTCCTGCGGACCGATCCAATCGACGCGCAAGCGATCTAGACCGAAGATCTGACCTTCGACGATTACCCTGAGATTTGCGGCGAAGTCCTGTTCGTGCTCATGATCGAGGACCCAGACGGCTTCATCGTCCGTCTTCAACAGCCAACCACGACGACTCTCTAGCAAAATTCCTGATGCTCGAAGCCGTCGTGTCACTGTACTCTCCTGGCGCGCGAGTGGGTGCTTGCGCACTACGTCCATGCCAACCAAACCCCCGTGTCCACGTGTAAATACCGAACGCTCTGTGGGCATCTATCCGGCTTAGGCGTGAAATGTAAGACGCAGGAATCAGATGGAAAGTCGCAAGCTGATCTGACCTAAGTTTCGGTGAGAGAAATTGCGCCAAGACCGCCGAGTCAAAGTGGCGTCACGCTATCGGCCCTCCATAAACTAGCGATTGCTGTTGCGGCAACGTCAACAACATCGTCCGCGCTCTTCCGTCACCAACCCTGCCGAAAGAGTTTGTAGCCGGTTTTGTCCAACGGCAACACCGCTGGAGGCGCAACGCTACCGTATCCAATGTCATCCCATTAAAGCTTTGTCGTTGCATTTGAAACCACAACGTCATAGTTTTCAATTGCGTAGTGAAATTGTGCTGCGTCGAGGCCTGAGAACCTTGCTCTGGTATCTTTGCTGTTTCTGTCGCTGCGTGCGGCCGGATCGCCCTTGTCCATGTCCAAGTCCTTCGGGGCCAAAGGCAAAGGCGCATGTCTCCAGACGTGTTCTCAGGATCCGGCCAACCGCCGGAATGCCTCGCGGGCTGGGGCTTGGCGATTGACGAAAATTCTTGCAGCACAGGCAGGTCATGACAGCCATGGCCAGAACACCGCAGAAGCGCTGCCACCTGACTTGGCGGCTATCGAGGCCGAGTTCCGCCGCTCCCGCCCCTCGCTACTGCGCAAGCTTGCTCACAAGACCGGGATGACCCTGGCGGAGGATCTCGTCCAGCAAGTTTTCGTGCGCCTGATGACGAGCCGCCAGCGTCAGATCGAGAACCTTACCGGCTATGTGCGGGTTGCGGCAGACAACGCGCGCAAGGACCTGATCAGACAGGAGTTGCGCCAGCACCAATGCAGCCACGAGCCGTTCGAGGACATTCATCCGGGATGCGATCTGCAGGCACAACTTGAAGCGCGCGATCGCCTTGCACGGCTTGAGCAGGCACTCGCCCGTCTCAAGCCGCTCACGCGAAACATCTTCCTTGCCCGTCGGCTCGATGGTTATAGCTATGCCGAGATCGCAGAACAGACGGGGTTGAGCGTGCGGGGCGTGGAGAAACAGATGAGCCGGGCGCTCAGGGCCCTGGCGCGGCATCTCGCCGAGGATTGACCACTCGTGACGAGACAGCCCATTCCCGGGAAGATCCGCGATGAAGCGGCAGAGTGGCTGGCGCGCAACGAGAACGCCGGTCATTCGCGTGCGCCGGGCTTCGAGGCGTGGCTTGCGAGCGACCTGCGACATCGTCTCGCGTATGCAGAAGTGGAGCGCGCGTGGCGCGATAGCCTTGCCCTGGATCAGAGGCCCCTTGGCCAGCAGCGCAAGCTGACCCGTGCACCGTTGCACCTGCAACGCAGCACACAGCTTGCCGCAGTCGGCGCATGCCTGTTGCTTGGCATGGGATTGCTGACATTGCGGTTTTCAGGGGACCATCCGCTAATCGGCGTTGGAACAACCGTCGAGGCCAGGACATACACCACGGCCGCAGGTGAAACGCGGACATGGCAGCTTGTCGATGGAAGCTTCCTGACACTCAACGGGACAAGCAAGGCACGAACCGACATCACTTCAACTAGCCGCCAGATTGCGATTGTTGCCGGTCGCGTTCGCATCCGTGTGGCCCGGCGCGGCACGGATTCCATGCAGATCTTGGGAGCAGGCACCAGGATCGACAGTGCACCAGGCACTGTGGATATTGCGCTCGCCGCAAATGGTCTGCGCGTCGAAGTCGTAGATGGCCAAGTGCAGGTGCAGAACGCCGATGGCGCTCGGCACACCCTCGGTCGCGGGGCTCACATGATCGAAGCGGGGCCATCCGGGGCCGAGCATCGCTCCGAGCAAAACTCTTCTGCACAACCGCCAATGACGACCGGTGACCGCATATCCCTGGGAGAGGCGGTCAGCCTGCTCAACGCGCGCAATGCTGTTCAACTTCGCCTCGCAAGTCCTGCGCTGGCCAACAGGACTCTGGCAGGTGCGATCCGCCTCGACGATCCAGAAGGCTTTGCGAGGATTCTCGAGGCATTGGGCGGAATCACGGTGACGCAGCGCCCCGGCATGCTGGTGATCGACACGGCCTGAAGCTTCCTGCCCCCTCGCGGACCGTGTGAATGATCCGCGTGCCGTCCGACCCGCGGCTCCTCTGGATGCAAGAGACCTCATTCGCTTTCCGGACAGAGGAAAGGAGGCGGTGGATCCGTGCGCGCTGACGGCTCGGCATGATCTCCACAATCACGGGGTGAACGGCTGACCGGCTGCGGGCCGTCCGCGACGATGTCCGCCGATAAGAATTCTGGTGGGTGTTTTCGCGCGACGTCGTCCCAACCGGTGCGCGTCCCCTGAGATGGACGCGAGGGAGGCAATCATGACGTTCAAGACATCAACGCATGCCATGGTCATCGCAATGCTGGCTGCACCATTCATGGCGGCAGCACCCGCGGGAGCGCAAGAGGCCGATACCCTTGCGCTGGACCTTCCAGCCCAGGCCATGGCCCGATCGCTACACGATCTTGCAGCCAAGGCCGGTGCGACTATCGTCGCAGACGACAAGTTGGTGGCGGGTCGCACCGCTCCTGCAGTGCAGGGGACCTACACGGTCGCAGGTGCGCTGGGTAAGATCCTCGAAGGCTCGGGGCTTCAGGGCATCGCGACGAGCCAAGGCTACGCGATCCGCTCAGCAGGACCGTCAACGCCATCGCGTGGTGCATCCGCAGACAGCACGGCTGACGATATCGTAGTGACCGGCACGCGCATTCGCGGTTCGGCACCGGCAGGCGCTGCCGTGATCGCGATCGACCGAAAGGCGATCGAGGAAAGCGGCAGGGCCACCGTGCAGGACCTCGTATCGGTCCTTCCGCAGAACTTCGGCGGGGGCCCCAATGAAGGCACACTCGGCTTTACCCAGCGGAACAATGCCAACGCCAATATCGGTTCGGGTGCCAGCATCAACCTGCGCGGCCTTGGCACGACCTCGACCCTGACGCTCGTCGATGGCAATCGCCTGGCGCTGGGAGCCGCGAGCTCGATCGTCGACATTTCACTGATACCGGCCAGTGCCATCGAACGCATCGAGGTCCTCGCAGATGGTGCGTCAGCCATCTACGGCTCCGATGCTGTTGCAGGCGTGGTCAACGTACGCTTGCGGCGCGGATACGAAGGGGCCGAGACATCGTTTCGGGTCGGCATGGCCGACGGCTTTAGCGAGGTCCAGGCAAGTCAGCTCGCGGGTCTGCGCTGGAGCGGCGGTAGCCTGATGGCGGCTTACGAGTTCTACCGGCGCGACCGCCTCGGGGCCCAGGACCGTGATTACGCGACAGAGGACCTTACCCGGTTTGGGGGCCCTGACTATCGCCAGGCCTTCGCCAATCCCGGCACGATCACTGCAGCCAACGGCGCAATCTTCGGAATACCGGCCAGACAGGATGGCAGGGCGCTTGCACCAGGCGATCTGCTTGCCGGAGTGCGCAATCTTGGCGACGGTCGGCGCCTGACCGACATCCTGCCACGCACACGCCGCCACGCAGGGCTTATCGCGCTTGAACAGGACCTGTCGTCGTGGCTGACGATGCGGCTTCAGGGTTTTGCTGCCGACCGTCGCTCTGACCAGCGTTACATCGTCTTCGGATCGCAAGTTACCGTGCCCGTGAGCAACCCGTTCTATGTCGATCCGATCGGAACGGGTCAGCCCATCCGCGTCGGTTATGATTTCCGGGACGACCTCGGGGCCACCGTCAATCGTTCGCATGTCACCAACTGGACGGTCGCGGGCGTACTGGAAGCCCGCTTCGGGGCATGGCGGGCTGAGGCTTACGGCAATCGCGGCATCCAGCATGAAGAGCTGCTACGGGACAATCTCGTCAATCGCGCCCGGCTTGCGCAGGCTCTCGCTGATCCTGATCCGGCCAAGGCTTTCAATGTATTCGGTGATGGCCCTCACACCAGTGCGGCCACGATCGACTATGTGCGCGGATCTTCGCTAACCAGTGCTCGGTCGCGCCAGACGACCGCTGGTCTCAAGTTCGACGGGCCGCTCCTGGCGCTTCCAAGGGGAGCGCTGACACTGGCATTCGGGGGAGAGTATCGCGAGGAAGGCTACGGCTCGCGCAGCCTTGCGGATGAAACGACGCTCGCACCTGTCGCGAGTGGCGACGATGGATACCCGCTGGCGCGTAACGTGATCGCGGGATTTGCCGAACTTCGTGCACCGCTGGTCGGTCCTGGCCAAGGCATTGCAGGCGTGCATCGGCTCGACCTGTCGGTGGCAGGACGCATCGAGCGCTATTCGGATTTCGGGACGACGACCAATCCCAAGGTCGGACTGACGTGGGAACCGGTGCAAGGCCTTGCGCTGCGAGGGTCCTATGGCACCTCGTTTCGTGCACCCGGCTTCTTCGACGTGCGCCAAGGCCCCGGGCTCAGCCAGGTCGTGCCGATACCCGTTGCAGACCCCGGCTCGCCCTCGGGCAGCAGCAATGTCATTGCCCTGTTCGGCAATGATCCCGGGATCGGACCGGAACGCGCGCGGACCTGGACGGCTGGCGTCGACTTCAGGCCACCTGCGATCCCGGGGCTTTCGATGAGCGCGACGTGGTTCGACATTTCCTACAAGGATCGCATCTTCAATCCCGCGGTCGATGCCTTCACTTTCCTGGCCCAGCGGTCGCGTTACGAGCCGCTGATCACGGCCAGTCCGTCACCAGCGCAAGTGGCAAGCTTCTATGCGAGCCCCGATTTCAGCAATCCCTTCGGCATTGCTGCAGGCTCGATCCGATACGTGATCGATGCGCGCAACGCCAACCTGGCGCGCAACCATCTCGACGGGATCGATTTTGATCTCAATTATCGCCACGAGATGGCCAGAGGTGCGCTTTCGCTTGGTGCATCGGGAAGCTGGCTGTTCCACCTGACGCAGCAGCTGACGTCGGCTGCTCCGCGCACGCAGGCCCTGGGGACGATCGGCAACCCGGTGCGCTATCGTCTGCGCGGGCGCGTCGGGTTCGAACAGGATGGCTTCGGTGCAACAGCCTTCGTCAATCACATGGCGGGCTATCGCAACACGGCGGTGGCACCGGTCGAGTCGGTTGCAAGCTGGACGACAGTCGACCTTACGCTTTCCAAGCGCTTCGGAGATGACGCCGGTGCCTTGGCGGGCACGCGGTTCGCCTTGAGCATCACGAACCTGTTCGATCGCGACCCGCCTTATGTAAACAACCGCACCCCTTTCAGCGCAGCCGGCTTCGATCCCGAGCAGGCAAGCGCGGTCGGACGACTTGTCGCGGTGCAGGTGACCAAGTCATGGTGACGCGATGGCATCCAGCCCCGCTGTCGCTTGCCCTGGCCGCCCTGGTCCCGTTTGCAGCGCAGGCTGCGGACGGGGCCGGGATCCGGCCCGCCATAGAAATCACGCGGATCGACAGCCCGTCCATATCGCCGGATGGCACGCTTGCCCTATGGCGCGAGTACCGCGCCTCGGTCGACCGCAATGACTATGATGTCGCATGGCTGGTGGCCCCGTCTGACGGTTCGGCGCCGGCCAGGCGCATCGCCGATGCCGGGGAAATCGAATGGCTCAACGGCTTTCCCCTGGCTTCAAGCGCGCTGTGGACGCGCGATGGCACAACCGTGCTGTTCCGCAAGATCGCAGGCGGGCAAGTCCAGGTCTGGCAGGCGGCGACCGATGGTTCAGGCGCTGCGCAAGTTACCAGCGAGGCGGGCAATGTCAGGGAGATGATCCCGCTTGCAGGCGGCAAGGCTTGGTTGTTCGGGTTTGGCCCGGAGCGCGCCGCAATCGAAGCTGCCGAGCAGGCCGAGTACGATAGCGGAACGCGGATCGATGCGTCGGTGGACCCGCAAAGGCCACTGTATCGTGGCGATCGCATCGATGGCCGCTGGGCCAGCGGACGGCTCCAGGGCGCCTGGTTCGAGCAGGGCGGCATCATCCCCGCGGTCAAGCCCAAACTCAAGGTGCTTGAGCAAGACCTTGCAACCATCCGCGACGCAACAGCCGAAGAGGCTCGCAACTACGCCTCCCGACCGCGCTCGCTCGAACGATTGCGGGACTGGTACGTCGCGCTGCGCCAGCCCTCGGGCGATGTCAGAGGCATTGCGGTTGTCCTGTCCAAAGGCCTGTCGTGGCGCTTGGCCGTGATCAATGCCGAGGGGCAGGAACTGGCGCGCTGCGAAGCCGTGCAATGCAAAGCCGCCCGGGCGCGCTCAGTCGTCTGGGCTGGCACGGACAATGCCCTGATTTTCGAAACCCGCAATCGCGACGGTGGCAGCACACTGGCAAGATGGAACCCGGCCAGTGGGCAGGTCGAGGAGGTGTTCCAGAGTTCGGGCGAACGCAACGGCGGAGACAACGGCAAGGCCTGCGCGGCTTCGACCCGGAGGCTCATCTGCGTCGCGTCCTCGGCCAACGCGCCGCCGCGCGTGGTGGCGATTGATCTGGCAGCACGCCATGAGCAGGTCCTCAGCGCGCCCAATGCGCCACTCGAGAACCCCGTCATCCGCTTCGACCGGCGGGTCTGGCAAGACCGCGCAGGGCGAACGTACTCGGGATATCTGGCTTTACCGCCGGGCCAGACCGAGCCGGTGCCGCTGTTCATTACGTACTATTCCTGCGAGGGGTATCTGCGCGGCGGGACGGGGGACGAGTATCCCTTGCGCGATCTCGCGGCATCGGGAATCGCGGCCTTGTGCATCAATCGTCAACCCGGCGTGGCGGGCGGCGGAGACAACGTCGAAGCCTACAGGGTGGCTGCCAGCGGGATTGCGGCGATCATCGCAGAGCTGTCCGGGCAGGGCAAGATCGATGCCTCGCGCGTCGGCATGGGCGGGGTAAGCTTCGGCGGCGAAGTCACGGCCTGGCTCGCCATGCACAGCAGGTTGTTGAAGGCCGCAGCGGTAGCCAACGTCATGGTGACGCCAACCTACTACTGGTTCAATGCCGTCGCGGGGCGCGACGTGCCCGCCATGCTCAAATCGGCCTGGGACCTGGGTGATCCCGACACGGATCATGCCGGGTGGAGGCGCGTATCCCCTTCCTTCAATGCCGACCGCATCTCGGTGCCCTTGCTGATGCAATTGCCCGAGCAGGAGTATCGCGCCAATGTCGAGCTACTTGCGCGGCTGCAGCGCGCCCGGAAACCTGTCGAACTCTGGGCTTTCCCCGCTGAAATGCACCTCAAGTGGCAACCGCGTCACCAACTCGCGGCCAACGTGCGCAACTTCGACTGGTTCAGGTTCTGGCTGCTGGGTGACGCAGGCGGCAAACCTGCTGATCCGGCATCCTGGCAACGCTGGCGGGATATGAAGCCTTGATTGTTTGGGGAGGCCCGGCGCCTGACCGGCTGTCGGATGCAACGCGACCTTCCTTCGCGCAATTCTCAGCTGTGCGAGGCAGTGAAGGTCGTTCTGGATCTAGGTTGCTACCTGAAGTGGACTGGTTCTTCCTGAAGTGGATTGGCGGGGGGATATATCGCGCCGTCGTCGTACACGTCCTGCCTGTGTGTCTTAAATGTTGAGGGCAGCGCCTGATCATCTCGGAGGTCAAGATCGATGGCTCTAGAAGATGGCGCGGTTAGTCTCCGTGAGATTACGATAGCTCGCTGACAGCAGGCCCCGCAAGATTTGCGCGCACCTTTGCCAGCACCAGCTTCAGTTTTGCGAAGCTGACCGGTTTTTCCAGAATCGGAGCATCTGCGCCGATCACTCGCTTCATGTCTTCGCTGTCAGCATATCCTGTCGCAAAAATTATCGCTGCCTCAGGCCACAGCTCGTGGATCCGTCTCGCAAGCACCGCACCGTTCATCTCAGGCATCGCATAGTCGAGAATGAACAGATCGGGGGGATCGGCCGCCAAATCGGCCAGGAATTCTGGTCCACCCGGAAATACTTTAACCGAATGGCCCTCATCGATCAGCATTTCGCGCAAGGTCTCCGAGCATGCCGGATCGTCATCGACCACGGCAATATGGAGAGGGGAAAGGGCAGCTGGCGAGGCCGTTTTGCCGTCGCTTATCTTATCGGCCGTCTGCAGCGCTTTCCTGAGATAGACTCGGACGACCGTACCTTGCCCCACTGAGCTTTCGAGACGGACAGTTCCACCCGCCTTGCGCGCGCTGGCATAAATCTGTGCGAGGCCGAGCCCGGTACCCTTTCCGACCGGTTTGGTCGTAAAGAAGGGCTCGGTGGCTCGGCGGAGTGTCTCCTCGTCCATGCCATGGCCAGTATCGGCTACCGCCAATTCGACGTACTCACCGTCGTCCAGCTCATGGTCGCCTTCGATAGCCGTAACGCGGGTCGCGATTGTCAGAGTTCCTCTCGATGCCATGGCGTCGCGGGCGTTGATGGCAAGATTGAGCACCATCATTTCCAGTTGGGTGGTGTCGCCGATAACCGGCACCGGGTGAGGGTTGAGTTCGAACCGCAGGTCAATCATTGAACCCAAGGTGCCTTTCAGCAACTCGGTGAGCCCTTCGATAACCTCGCAAATGACGACCGGTTTGAGATTGATGGCCTGCAGTCGTGAAAATGAGAGCAACTGGCCGGTGAGGCGACTCCCGCGTGTCAGGGCTTCAATGCCAGCCTTGGCGTACCGCTTGACGCGCTCGACATCTGCCGGCTTTCGGCCAATCAGTTCAAGCGCACCCATCGCACCGGACAGAACATTGTTGAAGTCATGCGCGAGTCCAGCTGCCAGTTGACCTACGGCTTCCATCTTTTGGCTCTGCAGAAGAGCCTGCTGCGCCTCACGCAATTCGGAGGTGCGTTCTTCTACCCGTGTTTCAAGTTCGGCATTGACGGTAAGAAGCCGCCGAAGGGCCTGGTCACGTTCGATGACCAGACGGGTCCGCTCGGCAAGCTCCTCCATGAAGGCGATGTCATCGCGGTGCCAGTCGCGGGGACTTTGGCTGTTGAGATAGACGATCGAGAGTAGCTTGCCGTCACTGACGAACGGCACGACCAGAATGGCTCGTGTATCGACATCACTTGCGGTTGCATGGGTTGCCGGTTCGCTGCTGAGCTCATTCTCAAACAGGTTTGCGATCGCAACCGTTGTGCCGTTGGAGAGCGCTGCGACGATCTTTTCGCCGAACGCTTTGGCAGGATAGCGGCCCAAGAGGGCTGGAACCGTGCCATCGGTCCAGCAGATTTCGTAGTCAAACTCGTCTGACGTGCGGTCAAGCAGTCCATAGCCGGTGCGGTTTACGCCAAAGTGCTTGCCCATGAGCATCGCAACCTGGTCCAGCGCGCTTTTTTGGCCGGAGCTTCGCAACACGTCGGCAATTTCAAGCCGAAGTGCGACACGAGAGGCGCGCCGGGCCGTCGTCTGGACAAATGCGTCCAATCGCGCCGCTGCGGTACCGATAGCCAGGATCAGACAGGTCAGCAAGCCGATCCCGATCGCAAGAAAACCCTGCCTAACCGAGAAGCCAGCGCCGTCGATGTGACCAACGGCATGAAACGTGGCGGCGTTCATCCCGGCAAAATGCATACCGGAGATAGCCAGTCCCATGAAGCAGGCAGCAACGGCCTGGACGAGCAGTGAATGGTCTCTTGAAGCGAGCAGGAGTGAGGCGATGGCTGCGGTAATCGCGATGAGGATGGAAAGAAGTACCCAAACGACATCGTAAACAACATGGGCAGAAACTTGCATCGCCGCCATTCCGACGTAATGCATGGCAATGATGCCCAGTGCCATGAGAGCGGCTGCCATGATCAGTCGCGGGATAGTGATCGCGTCCTGCGAGAAGATGGCAAAGCCCAGGCCCGTAAAGCCGACCGCGAGAGCAAAGGACAGCGCGGTCAGCGCAACGTCATAGCTCATCGGCATTCCTGGCGTCTGGAAGGCCAGCATGGCTACGAAATGCATTGCCCAGATCCCGCCGCCAAGTGCGAAACTTGCCGCGCCAAGCCAGTATTTGCGCATGACAACTGCTGAATGTCGGCTGCGCCGCGCAAGGTCGAGCGATGTGTAGGACGCGCAAACCGCAACTGTCAGCGCAAGGACCACCAACCAACCGTCATGCTGCCCCATCATGACGTTTTCCGCATAGTCGAGCTATAGAACTCGCCAGGCTTGCGGAGATACTCTTTAGGTTGCAAACGCACATGCAAGCGTCGACCCGATCGCAGGACTTTTTTGCTTCTCACATTCCCGTCCCGCTAACTGCCGTCTGGGCGTCCCCGAAACACTCCGTTCGATAGAACGGTGCGAACATCGTTTTGTTCCGGCAAGAGCAGTGAACCTGCGTCTGCGTCGGCAGGGGTTAAGTCTAGAGGTCTTTTGCAGTGAAGGTGCTCTTCAGATGGCTCTATCCCCGATGCCGATGAGTTGGGACCTTCGATGTTGAAACAGGGTTAGCAGCGACCGCTAGATTTAGACCGCTGTCACGGCAGCGACCTCGCCTGATCGGATGGCGCAGATAGGTTAACGCCTGGTCGGTCATCTATCATCAGGGGACCTTTCTGGTTGCTACACCGGGCTTGCATTCGCATGGACACTCAAGGGCGTCCAAGAACATTTTGGGGATCGCCTCGCTCCCCGGAGGAGGGCGCTAGGAAAATGAACTGACAGTCTACCGCAACAAGAAGCGCGAACCAAACGCAAGCAATGTGCCGCGTGACGGTGCAACAAAAGTCAGGTGTTGATGGTGCCCCAGCCTCCGGTTGGATCAGATCCGGAGGCAAGGGCGAACAGTTCGCCAGATCTGATGGCTCGCCGTGCCTGATGAGCCTAGCACCAATGCGGCATTTCAGAAGACCAAAAGCGCGGTGATCCGCCGGGGCACGCCTCATTCTGTTGTCACTCATCCACGCTGGCACGCGATAATACCAGGCGAGGGTGAGGCACCTCGTTTGCTCAATGCCATGCGGAATGGCAGGCTGGACGCTCTCGCCCGCTCTGCAGCTTACGGCTCACCGAGCCAGGCGCGAAGCCAGCTCTCGGTGTCGATCAGCGGCAGAAGAAGATGTGTCCGGGGATCGGCGCGCCTTGCCCTCTCCCGTAACGCGCTCTTCACTCTGGCCAGATCGAGCAGGCCCTGGCGCGCGAGATGGCCATCGAGCAGAACCGACATAAGCGCTTCCGCCTGCTGCTCTATCGCTGCAAGTGCATAGCCATCGAGTGCCCCTTTGCTGCGTCGATCGCGGATCAGGTCTGGCAGGCGGTTTGCAAATGCAGCTCGGGCCACGGCCCGGTCTTGCCCGCCCTCGACCCAGAGCCAGCTTGGTATACGCAAGGCGGTCTCGACGACGGGCTGGCTGAGCAGCGGAAACCGCGTCGGGGCAATGGCGTGGCGAGGATAACCATCGACGTGGGCGAGGCTGGCGAGAATGGCATGAACGTGGTCCCGCTTTCCGGGCAACATGCTGCTGGTTTCCGCGAGCCAGGGGTGCAGCGGTGCATCGGGCAAGGGCACGGTATCGGCGAGATATCCGCGTGTGCGCGGCCAACTGCCCGGATCGCTCGCGCCTCGTGCCAGCTGCCAGGCCCTGCCAGCGACTGACCAGACACTCGCGTTGTGATAGCGGGCAATTGCCTCGATCGTGCGCCAGGTGGACCTGGCGGCCCAACCCGACCGGATCGCGGCATCCGCTGCGGCCCCGGCAGCGTTGGGCGTTGCAAAAACGCAATCACCACCCGCACCGCTGAAGAATGCCGTGATCGCTTGCGCCTTGCCTTCCTGTGCCAGCACTGCATCGGCAGCGCCGAGGATGACCGGCAGGCCTGGACGGGCTTCGCGACTGCGGGCCGGGCCAACCAGGTTGGATATTCCAACTTCGCGCAATGTGAGCGCGATGAGTGCAGAATCAGCGGCAACCTGTGCATAGACGCGCTCATCGCTCTCTGCCGAGCCCGTTGAAAGGCTGACCGCTTGTGCCTGGGCCTCACACCTTGCCAAGGCCGCTGCGATGATCGAGGAATCGAGCCCGCCCGACAATTCGAGCAGGACCCTGCCATCACCTGCCAGGCACCGGACAGCCTCGTCTATGCTGCCGGCAAGGCCCCTGCTGGCGTCAGCGAAGTCCGCGATCTCGGTATCTGTTCGCACGAACATGCCCGGGGACCAGGCCATTGTTCGCCTCGCCGGTTTCACGGCAAAATCGAGCCATTGCCCGCCCAGAAGTTCTTCAATGCCGACAAGGCCGGTCTGCGCAGTCTTGAGATGCAGGAAAGTAAGATGGTTCGCGACAAAAGACCATTCGATCTGTGGCCTTCGAGCGCGCGCAGCCGCAAGCTCTGGAACATGCGAGGAGATCCACAGTCGGCCGGGCACAGCGGCCGTGTAGACAGGGAGATGGCCAAGCGGCGCTCGCAGCAGCCACGCCGGACGCCCGCTCCCGGACATGTGCAGGGCAAGGTAATTGCCCCAGCAATGCGCCACGAGCAGGTCGGGATGAAGATCGGCGCGCTGCAACACCGCAAGATCGCCGAAGATCTGCCCGATGATTATTGTCCTGCCGATCTGCCGCAATTCGGTCGATGGCGAGACATGGATGGTAAGCCCTTCGAACTTTCGTGCGCGCCATGGACCGGGCAGCCGGTGAACGAGATTCCCGGCCGATCGCGAATCCGGTCGCACATGCGGCTGCCCATCGAGGGCGCATGCGACGAGATAGCCTTCGGTCACAGTGCCAGTACCACTTCGAAGCGGCGCACCTTGTCCAGCGGATCGGTCAGGACGAGACTGCCCGATTGCACCCAGCAATGGGCTTCGAAGGGATGAAGTTTCACCCCGAATACCAGATCGACCGCAAAACCCTCGCGCCGTGCCACGCGCGCATAGGCCAGCGCGTCGGGAAGGCATCTTGGCCGAACCGGCACCCAGCGTCGCGCCCGGTCGAACGCTCGGGCGTGGGTCACAAGGTCACGTGTCGTACGCCCCCGAGACGCAGCAGGCAGGTCGATCAGGACCTGGTGGAGCGGTGCCGAGCGCAAATCCATTCTGGCGCGGATGCAGTTCCAGACGCTCGCTACCAAATGCAGCGGCCGCAACCGACCTGCTTCGGGACCTTCCACTGCGCTGGCGGTCGGCGTCCGGATGTCTGATGCCGTCAACCAGGGTCCTGCGTCCTGTTCTCGCTTCGTCAGCAGGCCGTGTCTTTCGAGTTTGCGGCAGTCGTCCTGAGACAAGAAACACGGCTTGCCACGGCGCAGGTCCAGCAGCGCTGATGCGCAAGACCCGCTCCACATCGTGTAGCGATCACGCCGGACATCGAGCACGACCGCCTTGTCGCCGATCAGCGCAACACCGACCCCGGCTGCGATTTGGCAGGAGGAAAGATCGGCCCCAGGCGCTGTCATATTCGCCTCGCACAAGCACAAGGCAGGTGCGCCAGGCCAGCAAGGCCTTGCGCACCTGCCACTGGATCAGTCGCGATCAAGGCCCGGCAGCTGCGCGAGCACACCGAACTCGATCCGGTCTCCCGGAGGGCCGAGCGTTTCGATGCTGGCGGTACCCAGGTCTTCGACGTCCTCGACGAGATCGAACGTGCGTACCATCGGTCTTCTCCTTTTCACCTCGCCGCGTGATTGCGGCAGGATCAGACTATGGACGGCGCCGTGTGATCTGAAATTTATACGAATTCTATATGCCGATTGTTGGCACAGACGGGTTCGCTGGGCGGTGCAGGGCGTGCAGGATCTCGGCAGAGCTGCGAATGCGCCGGCGGTGGTAGGCGCCCAGCAACCGTCGCAGATGATCCTTGTCGCCACTGTCCAGCGCGCATTCGATGTCGCGCACTTCTGCGATGGAGCCTTCCAGTACGGCTGGTTCAATCATGCGAACGGCATGTAGGCGTGCGTTGAGGAGGGCCATGACCCGACCATGCTCCGAGTTGACCGAAGCGCGTGCCACTCCCTCGAATGCATCGGCGACGCGTTCGGCATAAGCCGTCCGACGCTCGGCAATCCGGTCCCAGTCCACGATCGTCCATGGCCGCCAGAGGCGGAGCGCAAGGCCCAGCACTTCGTTGCTGAAAGCGTACATGTCCTTGAGCCTTGGCTCGTCGAGCGTCGGGAGAAAGAAACCGCCCGCGCGATGGGTCACGACAAGCTGCTCGCCGCACAGCACATGCAGGGCCTCGCGCACGGGCGTGACGCTTGCACAGAGCTGTTCGCCGATGACTGCGGGATCGAGCCTGTCACCCGGCATGAATGCGCGGGACAGGATCATGGCGCGCAAGGCGTCGTAGATGCGTTCCGCTACGGGGCCGGCGCTCATCCGCTCCTCCCATGTGCAAAGGCACGGGCCTGCTGCACCTGGTCTGGACGCAGGGCATCGATCGCTCCGAGGGGCTCGCCCTTGTAGTCTCCGAGCAGGATCGAGGGACATTGCCCTTCGAAGTTCCCGAGGTTCGGTCGGTGCTGCACATATCCTGCAAGTGCCGCGAGCTCTGGGGGAAATGTCCTGGCAATGTCCGGGGGGTAGGCGAGCCACGGGTTCTCGTAGGGCTTGAGCCAGCCCAGCGAATAGCCGATCACGATGCCGCGCCGCTCTTGTGCACTCGCGTTGGCGCCCGCGCCATGAAGCGTCGAGCCGAGGAAAAGCAGGGCTGATCCCGGGACAAGCTCGGGCGCGATAAAATCGTCCTGGGCCATGGCCGACAGGGCGTTGCTGCCATGGCTCTGCGGACAGATCCGCGTACCCCCGTTCTTTTCCGAAAAGGGAGTGAGCGGCCACATGACATTGACGAGGTACTCGCGTTTGCCGAAATCGACCTGCCACATGTCCTGGTCGCGATGGGGCAACTGCGCGGGGGCGCCGGGATGGACTGCAATGGCCTGGGTCGTGTTGAGCTGGATGCGGTCGCACCAGGGCCCGAGAATCCGGCTCACGACATCCTGAATGACCGGATGCAGGACCAGGCACTGGGTGGCAGCCGAACGGCGCAGAAGGCGGCCGAACCGCTTGGTGCGTTCCCCGTAGAACATGCCGGTCCCGAATGGTGTCGCTGCAAAGTCGCCTTCGAGATCCTCATGGAGCTGCTCGATCACGGAAACGGGCAGGGCTTCATGCAGGATCGCGTAGCCATCAGTCTGCAACTGACGGACGGCCATGCCGATCTGGTCTGCCGGTTCCATCAGTGCCATTCCTTGTGCCCGGCGGGCAGGGAGCCGGGTATGGCCTTGGCAAGATTGTCAGCGTGGCCGCAATGGATCCCGGCCGCTTCGAGCAGCTGCGGTGTGTCGGCAGTGATGCCAATTTCAAGGCCGACCAGCTCCTGCCCTCCTGTCCGGATGGGCGCGCCGAGGGCCCGGCAACTCCAGCCGAACCGTTCGATCTGCCTGAACCAGCCAAGGCCTGCGACTGCGCAGTACCGCGAAATCGCGGCGTCGATTGCATAGGTGGCAAGCGCGTGGACAAGGGCATTGCGGACGTCGCGCCGCTCGCGGGCATTCAGCGACCGGTCGAGGCAGAAACGGGTGATTTCGAAGGCATCGGGTGCGCAAGGTACGGGCCCGGCACAGAGCATCGGGAAAAGGCCCGACAGGATTCCTTGCCGTGTAGTCGGCAGGAGCCTGGCAGACGCGAGATGCTCTCCGTTGTCACTGAGGATCAGGTAGCGTGCGTGCTCATCATCGAACTGGTCCATTTCGTATTGCCCGGCAAGGACTGGAAGGTCCCACCCGAGCAGATCGATGAAGACTGCCTTTCGTGCAGCAAACATTGCGCGCAGCAGGGCAGCGCCCGGCTCCGTGCCGGGCGTGGTGACTTTCAACATGACGGATTGCTCCTCAACCGAACTGGTCGGTGAAGGATCAGACAGCGGTGACCTCCTCGCTACCCCCAAAAATGGGGGTATCTCCAGGGCCGGACATCCCCGAACGTGAGCGTTCCGTCATACAGGGTCAGGGTGATCAGCAATTGTCTCTTGTAGATTCCGTAGCGCTGACAGGCCGTGCGAACATGCTCGGTCACCGTCTCGCGCGATATGCCCAGGATTGTCGAGATTTCCGGATCGGTCTTGCCCTGCGCCATGAGCAGCACGCAGTCGCGCTGGCGATCGGTCAGAACCGGTTTGCGCAAACCCAGGCTATGACCTCTCTTCAGCCAGAGACGCCGCGCGGTTTCGAAGGCGAATGTCCCAGCGCAATGGGCGATGAGCGGAATTGGCTCACCATCTCGCGGATTGCGGCAGGCAAAGGAGCAGGATCCGCGCGCTTCGCCCGGCACGTGCGCTGGTACAGTAAAGCCATTACGCAAGCCCTGTTCTTCACCAAGAGCAAGCATTCTATGGTCTTGGGGCGTGAGCGGAATGAGGCGACCGATGTCAGACCAGGAGAAGCCCTTGGCCGTCACGTGGCTGGCCCGATGCACCGGATCAACCATGCCCAGCGCATGGGAGTCGTAACTTTCTGCCCAGCTCTGCGGGTAATTGTGCAGCCTGATCGCTCCATCATCCTTGCTCGCAAGCTGACAATGATGGGTGAGAGCATAGTAGTCGAAGCCAAGCCTGTTGGTTACTTCGCCAAGCAGTTCGTCGAGTTCGATAATCGAACCCACCCGGTCAGACATGTCTTCCAGAAGTTCCCCAAGCGCCCGAGCCGCCATGAGGTGCCATTGCGCCCACCGGCAGTTTTACTTGCCGGACTCCAGCAGGGCGCCCTTTCTCCTGCCTGTGGACCGCGATCCAACTTCTCAGGATCGGAGGCGATCCGGTTGCAACTGTCACACCTCTATCACGGTTCAATCCCGCTTCAATACCGTGAACCGCCAAATTCGATCAATATGTCAGAAGGTTATTTGCCTTGCAGCAAGGTGCGCTGCTTTGATTGCAGACAATACACAGGCTCGGCCAGCAGCGAGACCCGCACATGAGCGCTCGTCCGGCTTGCGCTCGATCTCGCCGGATTCACGGGATTCGTAAGCCAGCTCGGCAAAGTGCCGCAGCTTCACGACGCTACGCCCTGGATGAATTGGGCGATCACACATGCCGCTGGACCAGCATGGCAACAGCGCTCGCGGCATTTGCCGAGTTCGATGGACGCGTTCAATCCGAACGCCACATACTTCCTTTGCACTGGTATGTTGCGTGCCGGCTTGTCGTCGAAGGTGGATTCGATCCGGACGATATCATTCCGCGGCCACCGTTTCGCGTGGAGCGTCGTAGACGCAAGCCTCCACTGCTGCACTTTGATCCGACCCTGGGCGGATGCGGGGAAGGGACTGTTCTCGGAGGGATCAGAGCCAAGCATGTCGACGTTCTGGTTTCGCTTGCCCGGATCGGACCTGTGCTCTCGGTTTCCTGCAAGGGCGTCACCGGGGCCTTTCGCAACCTTGGCAATCGCCTCGAGGAAATCATCGGCGAATGCAGTAACCTCCACATGATGCATCCGGCACTGGTTATCGGGCACCTGGTCCTGTTGCGCGGCAACCGAGTTACGAATGAGAACTCGGCAGCACAAAACCGTCCTGCCCTTGATTGGCGGCGAGGTGGCGGCAATGCCGCATTGGCGCAGGATGGGGTGCCGGTGTCGCCAGTGCGGCGGTTTCACGACGCCCTGCAGGTTTTGGGGCGCCGCCGTGAACTCATGGACCAGGCCGGACAATGCGAGGCTGCGGCGCTTGCCATGGTTGCCATGGAGGAGGAATGCCGGACAAGGTTGGTACCGGGCTTTCCGAGTGAGGAAAGCGGGTTGCACTTCGACTCGTTTTTTGCCGCGCTGTATGCCCGGTATGACGAGAGGTTTGTTACCCGTTGCTCGATGCTGGATCGGATAAGCCGGCGTCATTGCTGGGATCGATCATCTCCGGGGCTCCGTCTGTTCGGCCTGGATTACCAGCCGAGAGTGGCGCTGCTACCGACGAGTGACTTACCTTAGCCTTCCTGCTGCCTTGTTCATTTTGCCCTTGGCACGAGAAGCAAAACCGTCGAATCTGCGTTCCATGAACTCCGGCCTTGATCACCTGCCCGAAGGCAAGCGGCGTGAACTTGCACATGTGGTCGAGACCGTGCGCACGGGCTTTGCCGAGGCAATTTCCACACGTACCCAGCCACGCTTCCGCGCAGGCAAGTTGCTCAAGATCGTCCTGTTCGGGTCCTATGCCCGGGGTGATTGGGTCGAGGATCCGGTGGGACGCTATTTCTCCGACTACGATCTTCTCGTCGTGGTGAACCACGACGATCTCACGGACATTGCCGAATTCTGGGAGGCGACGGAGAACAGGCTGCTGGCGGATCTGTCAGCAGGGCATGCGCTGCGTACGCCGGTTAGCCTGATCTACCACAGCCTGGAAGACGTGAACGACAAACTACGGCTTGGCCGCTACTTCTTCATGGACATCCTAAAGGATGGTATTGTCTTGTTCGAGGAGCCAGACTTTCACTTCGTCGAGCCCATGCCGTTGTCGCCTGAGCAAGCTCTCAAGGAGACACAAGACTACTTCGATGACTGGTTCGAGAGTGCCGCGGGATTTCTCGACACCGCCCTTTACGCTCAAGCGCAGGGTCGGAGCAAAGAGGCAGCTTTTCAGTTTCACCAATCGGTAGAAAGGTTCTACCACTGCCTTTTCCTCGTTCGTACTCTTTGGTCTCCGAAGTCGCACAACCTTAATCGTTTGCGCGACATGGCCGAGGAGCTCGAGTCCACGCTCAAGGACGTCTGGCCGCGTACCGGGCGCTTCGAAAAGCGCTGCTATGCCCTGCTGCGCGATGCCTACGTCAAGGCGCGCTATTCGCCTTCGTACAAGATCTCCACCGACGAACTCACATGGATCGCCGAGCGTGTGAAAGTGCTGCAAATTTTGGTGAAGAGCGCCTGCGAAGCGCGCATCGAGGACCTCGCCAAAGCGGCCTGACGCCAGTTGATCGTTCCGCCGAAAGAGTACCAGCGCTGCGTATCTCAACACCTAGGCGTCCGCTTCTAGTTCCGTTGCCTACCAGATTACGTGCAAGCTAGAATTTCCAACTTTGCAGCACATTGTGAACATATTCCGGCGTCTCGCCATTGCGGGGAATGCCGCCAGCACGTTCAACGGCGCCGGGCCCTGCGTTGTAGGCAGCTACCGCGAGGTGGACCACGCCAAACCTGTCGAGCATCTGCCGCAGGTATCGCGCTGCGCCGAAGATGTTGGCCTTTGGATCGAAGCGATTGAAGACCCCAAGCTCCTTTGCCGTAGCGGGCATCAGCTGCCCAAGGCCCGCGGCACCCGCTGCGCTGACAGCCAGAGGGTTATAACGTGATTCTGTCCATACGAGCGCATCAAGCAGGCCCGCGGGCAATGCATACTTCGCCTCCGCAGCATAGATGTGGGGCAGGTAGTTTGCTCGCCGAAACCCGTATGGGGCCGGCTTGGCATTGGGTTCGTATCTGTATGGCAGGTTAACCCGGCCATCGTCCGCCGCTGACAGGCGCGGCGCGGGGGCGGTCTGCGAGGAACGCCAGAGCCCATGCTCGACAAGTTGGAAGCCGTTTGATGCTTCCGCAATCCGAATGCCTTCGGAGGGGCTGGCCGCAGCGCCGTTCGCGGCTAGCGCTGTTATGTCCTGAGCACTGGCCGGGATAGCAGAAGTGATCGCGATGCCCGCGATCAAGAGAGTTCTGATTGTCATTTCTCGATCCTTGTCTAGTCGAATCAAGTGAGAACATATAAAGAACAACCAATGTAGGAAAATTGGAATGGCGCGAGTGCAGAGCGGAGGCTGCGCGGGGAGGGCACCTCAATCGGAGAAGGTCGATGCCCCCGTTAGACAAAGTTCATCAACTCGAACGCCGCGCCCGCACGATCGTCGAAAGCCTTCAGGGTACATGGAGTCGAGGCAAAGGCATGTGCTGCTGCCCCGCACACGACGACCGCACTCCCTCGCTGAGCGTGACACTGGGGCGCAAAGCGATCCTGTTTCATTGCTTCGCGGGATGCTCGAACGAGGAGGTCATAGCGGCGCTTGACCGCCAGGGTGTTCGCAGCCGTGACCTGTTTGGTGGCTCGGGTGCGGTTGCCGCTGATCGACAGGAAAAAAGGGCATTCAATTCCAACGCGCGGCGTTTGTGGCATTCGGCGACGGCGATCTCCGACAGCCCTGCCGAAGGATACCTCGCGCAGCGCGGGATTCTGCGTGCCTCTGATCAGCTCCGTTATCTCGACCGCACGCCGCTCGGACCACGTGGTGCAGTCCAGTTCCTCCCTGCAATGTTGGCGGCCGTCACGAATGACATCGGCATTATCGCGATCCACAGGACATTTCTCGACGCGCCGAGCGCAAAGCTCGCCGCTTTCGATCGGCCGAAGCGTGCGCTGGGAAGCCTTGGCTATGGCGCTGTCAGACTGGCCCCGCCAGCGGCGGGCCGGTTGGGCCTTGCCGAAGGTATCGAAAGCGCCCTGTCAGCCATGCAGCTGTCAGGGATTCCTTGCTGGGCAACGCTGGGGAACGAGCGGTTCGGCGTCGTCGCGATCCCAGAGAGTGTGCGCGAGCTCCACTTGTTCATCGACAATGATCCGGGAGGCGAGCTCGCAAATCAGCGAGCCCTAAAGGCATATTCTGCGTCATGCCGGGTGATCCAGTCGCGAGCGCCAGCGTCCGCCGGTTTCGACTGGAATGACGAACTCAAGGCAAGGCTCGCTCGGAAAACCTGATCAGCATGCCAGAGGGGAGGGGGCCTTCGGCTGATTGAGGCCTGCGAGACGCAGGACCTCGTCAGGAGGTTTCCCATGTCCAACTCTTCCCTCGCCTTCGCATTCGATCCACCATCTCCGCCGCTTGTCGTGACGGCAGCCAAAGCAATGGCGTTGCAATTGGCAGCAGGCAGCGCGCTTTCGCGCAGCGACATCAACCGCATCATGACGGACCACTTCGGTGGAACCGATGCACTCGGGGCATGGTCAGTCCGTGATGCTCACGCTGCGCTCGAGCTGGCGCAGGTTCAACACCTGCAAGCATCAGATCAAGTCCAGCCCACGAGCCCGATCGACGAGGCGGAACAGTTCTTCTGCGGTCTCGATGCCCGAATTCCGACCCAGACCAATCGCAGCGACGAGCAGATTGAATGGCAGCAGTTTGCAACGCCGCCGCGCCTTGCCTGGCTCGCTGCCCGGGCTTGCGCGCTGAGCGTCCATGAGATCGTGCTCGAACCTTCGGCCGGTACCGGCATGCTCGCAGTCTGGGCGACCAAATCCGGTACGCGCCTTGCCTTGAACGAAATCTCGCCGCTGCGCCGCGACTGTCTGACTGCTGTGTTCCCGGCTGCCCGCGTGACCGGACACGATGCCGAGCTGATCGACGAATTGCTCGATCCGGCCATCAGCCCCAGCGTCGTGCTGATGAACCCTCCCTATTCCCACGGTATTGAGCGGGGGCACGATGGCCGCACCGGAGCGAGGCATCTACGATCGGCCTGGAACCGCCTTGCCCCCGGCGGACGGCTTGTCGCGATCATGCCTGAATGGTTCGACTGTGCGAAGTTCTTGGCGGGGCTGAAGGGACCGATCTCGCTGCGGCTCAATGCCGCCGTCGAACGCGCGTTCGTCAGGCAGGGCACCGGCATAACCACGCGACTGCTGGTTCTCGATAAGGTTGAAGGCGCCAAAGAGCTCGTCGCCATTCGCACGAACGAGTTCCGCCAGCTGGTCGATCTTGTCGATGCCCTGCCTGCTCGCGACAGCAGGCAGGCCGCAACCGAACAATCGAGCCTTCCAACTCGTTCGCCGTTCCGACTGGTAGCCGCGCCACGCCGACCGATCCCGGCCCCTGGAACGATCACTCGAGCTGCGTCAATGACCATCGGCGCGCTGACCTACGAGGCGCTCGCAACCACTGCGCCGCTTGAGGCACAAGTCGGCCACTATCTGCCCTATCGCCCCAGCCGGATCGTGATCGATGGCGCGGCCGAGCATCCAACGCCGCTCGTCGAGTCCGTCGCCATGGGGTCGATCTCGGCACCCAAGCCGGACGCGGTGCCGCAGCTGCCCGACGGGCTTATCGCCAAGGGTTTGCTTTCTGCTGCCCAGGCAGAGACCATGATCTACGCCGCCAGCGCTCACGCCCGCAATCTTCCCGGCCGGTTCGAGCCCGAGGACAAGGGCTGTTCGCTCAAGGCGTCAGCAGAAGGTCAGGTCTACCGGCAAGGCTATTTCCTCGGGGACGGCACCGGAGCCGGTAAAGGCCGCCAAGTCGCGAGTGTCATTCTCGATCGCTGGGTGCGCGGGGAACGCCGCCACATCTGGATATCGAAGAACGAGGCGCTGCTGGAAGACGCTCGCCGCGACTGGGCCGCCCTTGGCGGTCTCCCGATCGACATCCAGCCGCTGGCGTCCTGGAAGCTGGGAACCCCCATTGCGATGCGCGACGGGATTCTCTTCGTCACTTATCCAACCCTGCGTTCAGGCCGGAGCGACGCAACGCGGCTGGATCAGATCCTCGCCTGGGCCGGTGAAGATTTCGACGGCGTCATCGTGTTTGACGAAGCGCACGCCATGGCCAATGCCGCTGGCGGCGAAGGCTCGCGAGGCAAGGTCAAGGGATCGGAGCAGGGCATTGCCGGGGTGCGCCTGCAGAACCTCCTTCCCCGGGCAAGGGTGCTCTACGCTTCGGCCACCGGCGCGTCCGACGTCAACAACCTGGCCTATGCCACGCGCCTTGGGCTCTGGGGGCCGGAGACCGCTTTCGCTAGTCGCGAGGCTTTCGTTGCCGACATTCGCGACGGCGGCATCGCCGCGATGGAACTGGTTGCGCGGGACCTCAAGTCGCTCGGACTCTACACAGCCCGGGCCCTTTCATTCGCCGGTGTCGAATATGAGATCCTCGAGCATTGCCTGACCGAGGATCAGATCGCGGTCTACGATGCCTATGCCGAAGCTTGGGCGATCATCCACGCTAACCTGCGCGAAGCGCTGGAGGCCACGCGGATCGTCGACAGCGAGACTGGGGGCACGCTCAACTCGGGTGCCAAGTCCGCAGCGCTGTCGATCTTCGAGGGGACCAAGCAACGCTTCTTCGCGCAGCTGCTCCTATCGATGAAGCTCCCGAGCCTGCTGCCTGCCATCGACACGGCGATTGCCGACGGGCATGCGGTCGTTGTCCAGCTGGTCTCGACGGCCGAAGCCATGCTCAACCGCCGGCTTGCCGACCTGTCTCACGAGGAGCGGGAAGCTCTCGAGATCGACCTGTCCCCGCGGGAATACGTGATCGACTATCTCGCCAAGAGCTTTCCTGTCCGCCTGATGGCGGCGTTCACCGACGAAAACGGCAATGCTCGCTCCGAGCCGATGAGCGACGACCAAGGCGCTCCAGTCGTGTGCCGATCAGCGCTCGCCGCGCGCGACCGGATGATCGAGCAGCTCTGCGCCCTGCCGCCGATCGCCACCGCGCTTGATGCCATCATCGAACGTTTCGGCGTTGACCAGGTGGCGGAAGTCACCGGCCGCACGCGCCGGTTGATCGTCGGCCGCGATGGTCGTCAGAAACTCCAATCCCGGTCGTCGCGCGCCAACGTCGCCGAGACCCAGGCGTTCATGGACGGCGCCAAGTGCATCCTGGTGTTCTCCGATGCCGGAGGAACCGGGCGCAGCTACCATGCCGATCTGGCCGCGAAGAACCAGGCTCGCCGCGTCCACTTTCTGCTTGAGCCGGGCTGGCGGGCTGACGCCGCAATCCAGGGGCTTGGCCGGACCAATCGCACCAATCAGGCATCGGCCCCGCTGTTTAGGCCCGTGACGACAGATGTGCGCGGCGAGCGCCGCTTCATCTCTACAATCGCTCGGCGCCTCGACAGCCTGGGAGCTCTGACGCGCGGGCAGCGCCAGACCGGCGGGCAAAACCTGTTCGATCCGGCCGACAATCTCGAAAGCATCTACGCCAAGGAGGCGCTCCACCGCTGGTTCGGCCTGTTGTTCACGGCAAAGCTCGAAGCGGTCAGTCTCGGGCGCTTCCAAGAGCTGACAGGCCTGCGGATCGAAGCGCCAGACGGGTCGATGGTCGATGACCTGCCTTCGATCCAGCGGTGGCTCAATCGCATCCTCGCGCTTCCCATTGCCCTGCAGAACGCGATTTTCGATGAGTTCATGGGATTGGTCGAAGCGCGCATCGATGCCGCCCGGCAGGCCGGCACACTCGATCTCGGCCTCGAGACCATCGCAGTCGAGGACTTCGCGGTGCTGTCCGACACGTTGCTGCGCACAGATCCGGCTTCAGGCGCAACCACCCACCTGCTGGAACTGGAAATCGCCAGAGCCTTGAAGCCGCTTACGTTGAACCGGCTCGAGGAGATCCACGGCCTCACCGGGCAGCGGCAGCGACCGGTTCGGAACGCCCGCTCTGGTCGGGTCGCCCTGCTGGTCCCCGCTCGCAGTATTCTTGCCGATGACGGCACGCGCGTGACCCGCTTCGAATCGCTGCGTCCCCTCAAGCGCAGCCACATCACCGAAGATCAGCTGGCGGAGAGCAGCTGGGAGGATGTCTCCCTCGACGATTTTCAAAATTCCTGGGCGACCGAGGTCGAAGAAGCCCGTTCCAGCCACAAACGCGAGCGCCTCTATCTTGCGACGGGCCTCCTGCTGCCGGTCTGGGACAAGCTCCCTTCGGATTTCGTGAGGGTGAGCCGCATCTCGGCTGCCGATGGCCGCTCGCTCCTGGGCCGTGAGGTTCCTGTCCATTGCGTGCCCGAACTGTGCCGGGCGCTGGGTCTGGAACGGGAACAAACGCTCTCTGCTGATGAAATTGTCCAGTCCGTCCTCGCGACGGGCAGAGCCATGGAATTTGCGGGACGCGAGCAGCTCATGGTCAAACGCAGCCTGGTCAATGGCTCACAGCGAATCGAGCTCACCGGTTGGAGCGTAGCCCGCCTCGACTGGTACAAGGCCCAAGGCTGCTTCACCGAGGTCATCCGCTACCAGACCCGGCTCTTCGTGCCGAACGAAGGCGCCGCAAGCGTGATTGCCAGACTGGCATCATCGGTATAGCTCCTTGCCATATGGCATTATCTGGAATATATGATGCCATATGGAGAACTGCCATGCTGGCTCTGCAACCCGTTGATACTGCCGTTACCGCGTTCCGGCCCGATCCGATTACCCAGGGCGAGGCAGCGGCCATGTTCCGGGCAGTCCTCAATCTGTTCGGCAAATGGGAACTGACCGACGAGCAGGCTGCAACCCTGCTCGACATGCCACTGCGCTCCTATCGTCGATGGAAGGCGGAAGGGCCGGGGCGCGTATCGCGTGACGGTCGTGCGCGCCTGTCCAACCTCATGGGGATCCACAAGGCGCTCCGGATCATCTTCTCCGAAGCGACCCGCGGGTATTCTTGGATCAGAGCAGCGAATGAAGCGTTCGGCGGAGCCAGTGCGCTCGACGTGATGCTGGGAGGCGAGCTGACCGACATCATGCGGGTGCGTCGCTACCTTGACGCCGAGCGTGGTGGCTGGTGAGCGGAACAACGGATATCCCCGTTTCTAGAGTCGAGTGGAAGGGCGCTGTCAGGATCATTCGCAGTGCCTTTCCGCCGATCGACCTGTTCGAAGACATCGCTGATCCCGCCGACTGGCCACTGCTGATCTCGGCGGAGCAGAAGACCAATCCTCGCATCATGGCGACGATTGGCAATCTCGACCTCGTTCCGGTTGGCCGCCGCGTCGGCGGCAACGGTGCCTCCTACCTCATGGCGCCATTCACCCATGTCAGCACCGATCGACCGAGCCGCTTTGCCGATGGCAGTTATGGCGTGCTCTATGTCGGCGACCGGTTTGAGACCGCGCTGTTCGAGACGATCCACCACCATGCCCGCTTCATGGCACGAACCAAGGAAGCGCCTGGCTGGACCTCGCAATTCCGGGAAATCGTCATGTCAGTCGATGTAGACTTACATGATCTCCGAACTCTGGCGGGGAAGCCGGATTCGGCGCTCGATCCTGACAGCTACGCTGCATCTCAAGCGCTCGCGCGGCACCTCAGGGGCGCGGGATCGAACGGGATTGCTTACCCGAGCATCCGGCACCCCGGCGGGGAATGCGTCGCGCTATTCTACCCGGACTGCGCATCAAATCCGCTTCAGGGGCGGCACCTCGACTATCACTGGGATGGCGCGCGGGTTGATCTGGTTCGTGATGCGGGATCGGGCGCTGTCTTCCGGATTGTCGATTTGCCGCCCGATCCCGCCTGACCGAACGAGCTGGGTTTCCGGCCGAGTGCGGTAGGTTCTTCGAGCGCAGCTGGCGGCCAGAGCGTTCATTCCTGCGCACCAGCCTTCACGAGTTCATGAAGCGCTCTGTCCGGCGAAACTGGTCCCTTGTACAGCGGGCTACACGGTCTCTCCGCGAGCTTGGCGGAAATCGCCAGAAGGTCGTCGTCATCACCCTTCTCATAGGCATAGGCAGCCAGCCAGAATTCTGCCTGCTTAACGAACTCATTGAGGATGCCAACAACGCTCCGATTCGCAGTCTTTGCGTACCGGACCTGGTCCATCCGCCAGACTTCTTGCGCGATGAATTCAGAAGGGACGCCTTGTTCCTTCAGAACCAGCGCCAAGCGTGAAGGGAATCTTCGAGCGAGCGTGGCTGCTGGGGCCAGCGGCATAAGCACGGGAAGCAGCGTCTGTTCGGAAACCAGCAAAGCTACTTGCGGCTTCCAGAACAGGATGGTGGCGTACCAATTTCCCAGCGAAGTGTCGCTTTATTCGGGCGCAACGATTTCCGGCTTTATCCGATCAAGCAGCTTCTTGGTGCAGTGAAGTTTGAACATCATTGCAAAGGATAGTGTTGGGTGCTGAGCGAGTCCATTGGCGCTACCGACCTCGCCCCAGAGATGGCAAGTGTCGCCGTCATGCGGTCATTGCCGGGTCAAAATTGGCTCGTCAAGCGCCGTCATACGTTCAGCACAGTTCGGCGACGGCAGCGGGCCGGGGTCGGCCTGTCCGGTTTCGGCCGAGCCTTCGGCTAATCCGGAATTGGCACAGGCCGTCAGATGCTCAGTTTGCATAGCGCTTGAGGCGAAGCTCAATTTCTCTGCGCGGCAAGCGACAACGGGGATGGGCTGCAGTCTTCGACAGGCAGCCATGCAATGTTGCAGCATCACATATGCCGGCTGCCTCGATGCGGTCGAATATCCATAGAACGCCGTGGACGGCGACCCCTTCCGCCTCCGCGACAGACCGGAGCACGCTGTCGCCGGTCAGAAGCGTCCATTGCCGCCCCTGCGCCAAGGCGAAAGCGAACGTATCGGCTACGGACAGTCGTTCCTCGGCGCGGCGCAGCTGCGTAGCGCGACGGACTTCATTGCCATCGAGGGATTCGATGATGATGCCAAGTGCGCGAAGCCGCGCGCCGAATTCGGCGTCAAGCTCGCGTTCGAAGAGGAGGTCAGGGACTACCAGGCTGTCATCGAGCTTGAACGCAGCTTCGAGCAGATCGCCGCGATCAAGGTCGATGATGACCGAAGTGTCCGAAACGAGAAACGGCACGCGTTCACGCTGCCTCGGCCAAGCGCTTGTCTAGCGCCTGCAAGGTGATCCCGAGCATCTCGGCGGCGCGGCTCTCGCCGATCACGCCTTCGGCCAGCGCGCGGTAGCAAAGCCGCTCGAAACGCTTAGGCTCCTCATATTCGGGCGGGATGCGTGCGGGTTCCTCGAAAGGTTTCTTGCGCCACCCGCGCTTCGTGAATTCCTTGAAAAGAAACGAGAATGCCTTCCTATCGATAATGCCGAGGTCAAGACAGCGATAAGCGATTGCCTGGACGCTTACGCCAAACCGCTCCTTGATCGCCACAAGCTCACCGATGCTGATGGCCGAGCGCTGTGCGCCGACCTCGGCGCGCACGACATCGGCCGGCATCAGGAAAGCGCCGGCAAAGCGGTTGGCGGCGCTTTCATCATCGACCCCTGCCGTGGGCGTCATCACCATGTGGCCAAGCTCATGCGCGAGAGTGAAGCGCTTGCGTTCGGACCAGATGTCTTTGCGCACTACGATCACGCGCGCCGCGTCACGCTCCTTGCGCATTACCCGCGCTGCGAGACCGTCGATGTCTTCAAGATCGATCGAGAGCACTTTGATACCCCGTTCCTCCAGCAGTTCGGCGAGCTTTGGCACTGGGTCATGGCCGAGCCCCCATTCCTCGCGCACTGAGCGGGCTGCATCTTCGGCATCGCGAACGTCGTGCAGCGGATAGGGCGCGCTACGCGGCTGCTCCCATTCGACGCTCTTGAGACCGAGCATATCCTCTACCGCGAGATAGCGCTCGAGCAGCTGTAGCGTCTGCGCCTCGATCGTCGCCTCTTCCTTGGCGGTGCGCTTTTTGCGAAAATCGACGCCTTCGAGCGTCAGCTCCTCATCGCTGAGCAGATAGGATTCGCTGACGCCCAGCGCCGTCGCAAGCGCCATCAGTGCGCGCGAACCCGGCATATCCTCGTTCCGCTCATATTTTCCGATCGCCTGCGCACTGACGACGTTGCCCATGCGCTCGGCGAGGTCGCGCAGCGACAATCCAGAGGATGCGCGGGCGAGCTTCAGTCTCGTGCCGATCATGGCTTGGCTACCTTTCGTCTCCTTGGTTTACAAAAAATCTATATAGTGCCATTTTTGTAAACCGACACCCCTTGAAACACCATCAATGTGGCCCCAGATGTGGTTTTGTGGTGGCATTATAACGAAATTTTGTAAACCGGAGTTTCACTGATGGCCTCAAGTATCTTTCGCGGCGACGGCAGGCCGAATGATCCATTCGGAGATCCTCTTGATGCGATCCTCGCCGAGATTGCACTCAATCTGCAGTTGCCGCCTGGTCTCCATGCCATGGCGGTTGATAGATACGGGGCAGTCTGCCGGTATATCGATCGTCCCGGGAGCCCGCTCGAAGGACGGGTGTCGAGCTTCTATCCGCAAGGGTCGATGGCCATCGACGCAACGATTTCGACGCGCGGCACCGACGACGAATATGACCTCGACGCGGTCGTAGAAATCATCGGCGGCAGCGAGGGGCCGGAGGAACTGCTCGATCTTCTGGAGGCCGCACTGAAGGGCTATCCGGTCTCGCGGATCGAACGCAAGACCCGCTGCATCACCCTTTATTACGCGGACGGCATGCACCTCGACGTGACGCCAGCGCGGCGGCTCGCCCACAAGGAAAAGGAGGGCGTGATCGCCCATGCCAAGAAGGGCAAGCCGCAAGAGCACCGCTACGTTCCGATGAACGCTTATGGCTTTTGCGCCTGGTACAATGATCGGACGCCGGTCGAAGAGCGTTTCGCGCTGGCGCTCAACCGCGAACTCTACGCCAAGCACGGCTTCACCTTCGATGCCGCCGAAGTAGAGGAGGTGCCGGAGCAGACGCCGCTGCTGATCAAGAGCGTAACCACCGTCGCGCTCCAACTCATCAAGCGCCATCGCAACATTCTCTATGCCGATGAGGCCGGCCGGATGCCGCCTTCGGTCGTGCTGTCGTGCCATGCTGGTCACGCCGCGGTACCGGGCATGGGGCTGGCAGATATGGTGATGCGCCAGGCGCGCTGGACCGCGCGTGCGATTGATCAGGCTGCACGCCAGAACAAGCTGCTCGACGTCGCCAATCCTGAGTTTTTCGAGGAGCGGTTCACCGACCGCTGGCCGGAAAACCAGTCGCAGCAGCAGCATTATGCCCGGGCACTCCATGGTCTGGCCGATGGCCTTCAGATGGCGCGTGAGCGCGGCGTGCAACTCGAGAACCTGCAGGATTGGCTGCGCGATCTGTTTGGCCAGCGTGTCGTCACGCGTTCGATTGACCTTTTCAACAAGCGCCTCGGCCAGCAGGTACAGGCGCGCCAGCATGGGTATACGCGCACAGGCGGCCTGTTTACGCCGGCAGCGCCTGCGATCATCACCGGGGCAAGCGCGCTAGCGCCGGTTGCCGCCAGGGCGCACACGAACATGGGTGAGCGTCGCTGAGCATGATCCATGGCATCGAAGCGCAGATTGAAGCGATGCGGGCGATCTGGCCCGATTTCGCCATGGTCGAACGAGATGGAGATGCCGCGGCTTGGGAGGGGCCAGTTCGCCCGCTTCTGCAGACGTACCGCGTCGGCATCTTTTACCGCGCGCCGCTGCTTATTGAAAATCTGGACCCGCGCCGTTTGCAGCCGCGCGTCTCGGTCCTGAATCCGCAGCTCCGACCGCGACCCGGCGACCGCGAAGGGCGGTTGCCACACGTCTATTACGGACCCAACGGCGGAGTGACGCTTTGCCTCCTCGACCCTGAGGCAGGCGATTGGTCGCCTGCCGACCTACTTGCCGAAACGACGATCCCTTGGACCATCGAATGGCTGGCCGCTTATGAAGGCTGGCGCGCTACCGGCGAATGGACGGCGAGCGGCCGCCATGTGGAGGTGGCCCGTCGCTAAGACGAAAGTTCCGCAAAAGGTTCAGTCAGCTCTCTGGGCACGATCCGCCGGGCGCTGCCAGTACCGGGGATGCAATCACGACCTTGTTGGCGATCTCATCTCTGGCAATGAGAACGCACTGTTCGGCTTCATCGCGCACATCGTCGCGGACAGCGCCGATGGGCCGCGGGGTGATCCAATAAGGTCTCCGCTACTTGCAAAGAGCCTCGACAATCTCATGCTGATGTGCGCGGTCCATCACAAGCTGATCGATGTCGACGGTCTGGTCGATCATCCCGAGGCCCTTCTCGTCGAAATGAAGGCCGAGCATGAGGCTCGCGTCGCGATGCTCGCCGGGATCGACAAGGATCGGGCCTCGCATGTGCTGCGGTTCGGCGCCAGCATCGGCGCGAATGAAGCACTGGTTTCAACCAGGGCCATTTTCGCTGCCATGCCGCCCGATCACCATCCAGCGAGCGCGCAGACGATCGACCTGGAAATGACCGGCCATGCGTTCGCCGACAGTGATCCGGCGTTCTGGGCCATGCAGCAGACCAACCTCCAGCGCAATTTCGCAGCACGGGTTGGCGGTAGGATCGAGCGCCAGGACATCCGCCATCTCAGCGTGTTCGCTTTGGCGCCGCAGCCGCTGCTCATCGAACTCGGCCGTTTGCTCTGCGACATCGTGCCGATGGTCGTCCATCAACGGCACCGTGAGCCTTCGACTTGGACCTGGCAGCGCGACGGCGTGCGCGTGCGCTATCAGACGACCGAACCGGCATCAGGGCGAAACGGCGTAGTTGCCCTCAAGCTGGGCGTGAGCGCGACGATCACCGATGATCGTATTGAGCGTGTCGTCGGCAACGATGCCGCGATCTGGAGCCTGTGTGCCGAAGCTCCCCATAACGACATCGTTCGCAGCCCCGAAGATCAGGCTGCCTATCGCACGGCGCTGCGCCGGCTGCTCGATGCGATCAAAGCCCGACACGGCGACCAAGTCGTCATTCATGTGTTTCCAGCCCTGCCGGCGTCGCTTGCCGTGGAAACCGGCAGGGTATGGATGCCCAAGGCCGATCCCGAACTCCGAATCTATGATCAGCAGCGGGATAGCGGCTTTGTCTACGCGCTGACGGTCGGTCAGCCGGGATCGGTGTGATGCGCTGCTCGGAAGCCCATGGATATACCAAGGAAGGAATGCCTCGGTGCCAAAGAATATCGTGATCTATTCCGATGGTACCGGCCAGGACGGAGGCGTTCGGCCGGAACAGCGGATGAGCAACATCTTCAAGATGTATCGCGCGACGCGGCCCGGTCCCGACAGCGCGATCAATCCCACCGAGCAGGTGGCCTTTTACGATCCCGGCCTCGGTACCGAAGCCGGGGCTTCAGGCCTCACCTCGATCCGGCGCTGGTTCGCCAAGCTGCTGTCTTCAGTGACGGGGCGCGGCATTACCACCAATATCGCCGACTGTTACGAGTTCATCATCAATCACTACCGGCCGGGCGACCGCATCTGGCTGTTTGGGTTCAGCCGCGGGGCCTACACCGCGCGCAGCCTTGCGAACGTGATCAGGCTGTGCGGCGTCCCGACGAAATCGCCCGACGGCGAACTGCCGCGGTTTCGTCTCGGCGCGCGCGAGATCGCTGAGCGCGCCGTGTTTCGGGTTGCCGAGCATGGCGCCGGCCAGGACCGCGCCAAATACGAAGATGAGCGCGAAGAACTTGGTCGTCGATTTCGCGTGGCGCATGGGTCGGACGACGATGGCGAGGCGAACGTCGCGCCCTATTTTATTGGCGTCTTTGATACCGTGGCTTCGCTCGGCGCCAAAGGCCCGCTTCGCTTGGCGCTCATATTCGCCCTCGGCTTGCTTATCGTTAGCGCCGCAGCGATCACCGCCATGGCTCTGCGCTGGGCATTCGAGCTCGATTGGGGCTTGTCGTTCCTTGTCGCGACTGGCCTGTTCGGCATCTATGCGCTTTGGCGCTATCTGCGCACGTCGCTGAAAGTGATGTGGCCTCCGCTTGAAGGCCGCCGTTTCCCGAGCATTCACGTTGCGCAGTGGAGCGGAAAGTATTTTGACCGTTTGCTGGGCCGGGCGGTCAGCTATGCCCGCCACGCAATCGCCATCGATGAGAACCGCGCCGACTTTCCGCGATTGCCCTGGGGTCCAGGCAAGGGCATTGAGACCAGACCCGAAATCGACGGTGAAGCCAAGCGTTTCGTGCAGATGTGGTTCGCAGGCAACCATTCGGACATTGGCGGAAGCTACCCGGAGCCAGAATCGCGCCTGTCGGACATCGCCTTGCAATGGATGATCAATGAGGCTCGATCGGTTCCCGACCCATTGGCCATCGATTACAGTCGTCTGCGAGTCTTTCCTTCGGCCGCCGGTGTTCAGCACGACGAGATTGCAGGTATGGCCGACTTGATAAGGCAGCGGACACCTGCCTTGCTGCGTTGCTTGACCCAGCGACTAACCTGGAAAGCGGAGTTGCGCGATCCCATCGCGGCGGCCACGCTTCACCCGTCCGTCGAGGAAAGGTTTGGGCTTGAAAGCGTAGTTAGGCAAGGCGGAGAGGGCCCATATCGGCCCGAAGCACTTCGAAGTCACGAACGCTTCCGCCACCTCTATAAGTAACAACAGTTGGTCGGTCCGGTGCCGTTCGATCGAGGAGATGACTGAAGGGCGGACGCTCAGATGATCTATGAGTCAGGTCAACGCCAACGTTGGAGATGCTAAGCGCCAGCACCGGCATTGCCGATGGCAGCTTATCGCCATGCGTTTCCTGATTCCGGCAAGCCCGTTTGGCCGAACGGCTCGGCCAATCTCTCAAGCTGGCTTCCGATAGATTTGTCCCGACCGAGCAATAGAGTGGAGTGGGCTTTCCCCTGATTGAGCCATTTGGGCGTCGATGGTCGATGCACCGGGCTCACAATCAGGAGTGTGTCCCATGATCAAGTTGATCCCGCTGAACAAGCTCGTCCAGTCTCCCCGCAATGTCCGCCGTCACGGCGATCCAGCCGCCGATGCCGAGCTCAAGGCCAGCATCGCTGCCCATGGGCTGCTGCAGAATTTCATTGTCCGGCCTGCCGCGAAGGGCAAGTTCGAGGTCGAAGCCGGCGAGCGCCGCCGCCGCGCAATGCTGGCGCTCACGGATGAAAAGTTCCTCGCCCGCGATCATGAAGTGACTTGCCTCGTGCTCGAGGACAGCGCCGAAGCTGCGGTCGAGGCCAGCCTCGCTGAGAACTTCCACCGCCTCGCCATGAACCCGGCCGACGAAGCCCAGGCCTTTGCCGCGCTCGTGGCAGGCGGTGCCACCGTCGAGGACGTTGCTCGCCGCTTCGGTCTGACCGTCCGCTTCGTCGAGGGCCGTCTGCGCCTCGCGACGCTTGCGCCCGTCGTATTCGAGGCACTGGCCTCCGGCCAAATCACTCTCGACATTGCCAAGGCCTTCGGCGCAACCTCGGATCAGGATATCCAGGCCCGTGTCTTCGAGCAGGTCTCCTCGGCCTACTATGCGCCCAATCCCGACAGCATCCGGCGCATGGTCCTCTCCGGGACTGTGCGGGGCAGTGACCCTCGAGCCAGGCTCATTGGCCGGGACGCCTACATGGCCGCCGGCGGTCGCATCGAACGCGAATTGTTCGATGACGATGACAGCGAATCCTGGGTCGACGTCGCGCTGCTCGAGAGCCTCGCCGCCGCGAAGATGGAAGAGCAGGCCAAAGCCCTCGCCGCCGAGCAGGGCCTCGCCTGGGTCAAGCCCACGCTCGATTCCTATGCCAGCCACGACCTGGTCGAAGGGCTGGTCCGGCTTCCCGCCGAACCGGCGCCATTGACCGAAGCGGAAGTGGCGAGGCTCGACGAACTCGATGCCTCCTATGACGAGCATGCGGCAATCCTTGAAGACGAGGACAGTGCCGAGGAGGCTGTGGCTGCGGCCGAAGCGGCCATTGAAGCGATCGAACGCGAATGCCAGGAAATCCGGGCCCGACCGCCGGTTATCGCGCCGGAGCTCAAGGCCGAGGCAGGAATGGTGCTGGTGCTCTCCCGCGATGGCACGCCGGTTCTCCAGCCGGTGTTCTACGGCGAGCGTCAGGCTGAACCCGCCGAAGCCGACGACGGGGTCGAAGTCGTTGCTGGCGGGGAAGGTTCGGACAAGCGCCGGACGACCTTGTCCAAGCGCCTGGTTGACGAGCTCGCCATGCAGCGCCGGGATGTTCTGGCGCTGCACGTTGCATCCGACCCCGGCCTGGCGCTCGACATCATGGTCTTCACGCTCGTCGATGCCGATACCCACGACTGGCGGGCGCGGACTGCGACCACGCTGCGCGCGCCTGTTCCGGCAGGCCCGATCATCGGCTTCGAAGCCAAGGATGCTCCGGCGAGCAGCGGGCTTGCCGAGTTCCGCTCCAGTCTCGACGAAAGCTGGCGTGCTGGTGACGATGCGATCTCCCGCTTCGATCTGTTTCGGGCGCTGCCCGATGACAGCCGCGCGGCCTGGCTCGGCTATGTCGTTGCCCGGTCGCTCGAGGCGAGCCTCAACATGGCCGGTGAGCGTCAGCTGCCATTCCAGGATCATCTCGGAACCCTGATCGGCATCGACATGGCGCAGTGGTGGCGCCCGACAGCGGCCAATTACTTTGACCGGGTGTCGAAGCAGGCGATCCTTGACGCGCTGACTGATGTCGGCGGTCTCGAGCTCTCCTCGCGCTTTGCCTCGGTCAAGAAGGGGGACCTCGCGATGAGCGCGGAGCGCGTCTTCGCCGGCACCTACATCACCGAGGTTGAGGTCCGCGAAAAGGCTCTGGCCTGGGTGCCTGAGGTCATGCGCTTCGCCTCCGCTGCGCCGGAGGCGGGCGAAGCCCACATCGACGCAGATGACGCTGGGCCTGGTGTCGACGACGAAACTCATACCCCCCGCGAGCTGGCCGCCTGACCTCCTCCTGACAGGCTCGGCCACTCGCACCTCGAGAAGCGGTCCTTGGCTTACGCCGGAGGGCCGCTTCCTTTTTGGAAGTAGAGCAGAGGGGGCTCGGGAACCTGTGGCACTGACCGGCGAGCCGATCGCCGACTGTCCAGATGCCTCAATCAGGAGAACCATCATGGCCTATCGCAAGCGGCAGGGCAGCGGCGTGTCGCCCGCCACCCGCATCACCCAGGAAATCATCGCCCGTCTGGAAGCAGGCACGAAGCCGTGGATCAAGCCTTGGCGCGGTGTCCCGGTCTCCCGGCCCTTGCGGGCCTGCGGGATTCCGTACCGGGGCATGAACGTGTTCTGGCTCTGGATGGTCGCCGACATGTGCGGCTACGCCTCGCCGTTCTGGATGACCTACAACCAGGCAAAATCGCTCGGAGCCCAGGTCCGCAAGGGTGAGAAGTCGACCATCGCGATCTTCTACAAGAGCTACACCAAGGAGGTGGAAGCGCCCGATACTGGCGAAAAGACCGACGAAGCGCGCCGGGTGCTCAAGGCCTATCCGGTCTTCAATGCCGATCAGGTCGAAGGTCTGCCCGAGCGCTTCCATCCGGCTGCGACATTGGAACTGGTCGAGCCCGAAGGGCGCGAAGCCGAGCTCGACGCCTTCTTCGCAGCCATCCCCGTCAATCTGCGCCACCAAGGCTGCGAAGCCTATTACGAACCGACTGCGGATCGCGTCACAATGCCGCCAACGAGCCTATTCTCTGGTTTCGATCACTACTACGCCACGCTTGCACACGAACTGTCGCACTGGACCGGCCATACCAGCCGTCTGGGACGTGATCTCAAGAACCGCTTCGGCACGGCGACCTACGCCGCCGAGGAACTGGTCGCCGAACTCTCCAGCGCCATGCTGGGCGCCGAGCTGGGGCTGCCGGTCACACATCTCGATAGCCACGCGAGCTATATCGAGCATTGGCTCAAGCTTCTGAAGGATGACGACCGTGCCATCCTGACCGCTGCGGCTAAGGCCGAAGAATCTGCGAGCCTGCTGCTGAAGCTCGGCGGGAGGGTCACTCCAGAGCAGTTCGACGACGCGTCAGACGACGCTGCGCTTGCGGCCTGAGGGAGGATACCATGGGCCGATCGGTCAGCTATCCCAGCGGCGCAATTGTCGCCTTCACGGTGCTCGAGGTCGAAGGCGACGACGACTGGGAATTCGAGTATGAATGGCTGCGCGACGACCTGCGCGAGCGCGCAGTCCGAGCCTTCCCTTCGCTGATCCCGCATGACGGCTGGCGCGGCAGGGAAGACCGGATCCTCATGCGCAATGCCTATGCGGATTTCGGCGTGTCGGTCTATGGCGGGCTGGTTGCCGTCTGGATCGTCGAACGCGATGACGGGTCCTATTGGGACGCCGATTGGCGCACGGCCCGGTCACCGCGGGCAAGGCGCTGGCTGTCCCAAATCGCATCCCGCTTCGATGCCATGTTCGGCGACTACGATTGCCTCGGGCACATGTCGAATGGCGAGGGGGTCTACACCAAGCGCGCAGCTTAAGCTCCGCGAGTTGGTCAGGCGCAGCGCTTTGGGTTGCCATCCCTGACTGAACTTTGCCGGCCGGTCATGGTCTGTCGCCATGCAAGAGAGGCCCTGGGCCAGCCGCCAGTCTTGCGCAACCCGGCTTGGTCGGGCCCGTGTTGGCCTTGGCCCTTTGGGCTCAAGGCCTGCCCGCGCCAGCCCGCCAAGCCGGGTTCCCCCTGACGGGTGCGCAATCCTGCCTGAATGCTGGCCCTGACGGGCTCTCGCTGGCGCAGCCATGAACGGGTGCGTCGGCCTTACGTCAGTCAGGAGGATACCCTATGCACACGTCATTCGCCGATCAACTCGCCGGGCTCGATCTCGCCGGTTTCTCGATTGGACCGGCTCCCGTATCGACAAGCGATTTCCCAGTCCGGGAGGCGGTCGTCCAAACCCTCGAAGCGGTCTGGTCCGATCTCTTCGCCATGGTGTCGGGGACCGCTCTTGAAGCCGACGCCGAGGATCTCGGCTGGGCCTTCGTCAACATCTTTCACCGCTCCGCCGAGCGAAAATCCACTGCCCTCGACCGGGCGACCGATGAGGTCCGCGCGCTGATTGCTACGGCTGACGGATCCGAGGTCCACACCCATGAACTCGAAACCCAGGTCGAGCGGGCGCAATGCGCCGAAAGCGCCATGCTGGCGCTAGAAGAGATGCGCGAGGTCGCCGCAGCCCTATACCTCAACGAGTTCGGTTCCTCCTGGAAGCCAGTCTCCAGCTCTCGCTTCAATCACAGTGCAATGCTCACCTCGGCACTCGTCGAAGGTCGCGACTTCCTGCGCGCCCGCGCCGAGGCCAAACGTCGTGCGGCCGTGCCCGAAGGAACCCCGGTCGTGTTCGCCGGCGGGCGCACCCGTCATGCTACCGAAGACGATGCGCTGACCTTCGGCAACAACGTCTGGGCTACGCTCGATAAGGTCCGCGACCGCGTGCCCGACATGGTGCTCATTCACGGCGGTGATACCAAGGGCGTTGACCGTCTGGCATCGAGCTGGGCCGAACGGCGCGGCATCCCGCAGGTCACGTTTTCGCTCGATATGCGCCTGGGCGCCCGTGCCGGATTCAAGCGCAACGAGCGTATGCTCTCCCTCGATCCGCGCTACGTCATCGCCTTTCCGGGCAATGGCGTACTCGAACGCCTGGTGATCGAAGCCAAGACTCGGCGGATCACCGTGGTCGATCGCCGCGGTCCCCTTGGCACCAATCCGAAGAGCACTTCGGCAGGGACCGACTGAGGCCCTGTCGGTCTTCGCGCCAGCGCCGGATCGGCGCTGGCGTCGCCCATCAGAGGAAAGGCGCGCGCCTGTCAGTTTGAGCCAGCGGAGGTCGTTGGCTCCTTTCTACAGGAGGCAGTTCATGATCGATATCGAGGCTGTGATGGCCGATTTTGCCGTTCGCCAGGCCGAGCGGCAGACCCAGGTGCTCGAAGAGATTCAGCAGCTCAAGACCGTCATTCTCCTGCGTTTGCAGGAAGCCGGGATCGCCCGCGTCGAGATCCGCTTTGACGGCTGCGGCGACAGCGGTGCTGTTGAGGAATGCGCGTGCCTCGATACCGCTGGTGCCGCGATTGCGTGCCCCGATGTCACCATTCTGGAAGACGAAGCAGGCAACTCGGATGGTGATGGTTCCGCAGAGCTGCACTCACTCGGGCGCGCTCTCGAGCAGCTGACCTATCTGGCGCTCGAACGTCACCATCCTGGCTGGGAGATCAACGACGGTGCCTGCGGCGAATTGGTGATCGATGTGGCTGAAGCGACCTTCGTGCTCGACTGCAGCATGCGCTTCATCGCGACCGATGATCACTCGACCGAGCTCTAGGAGAATTGGCATGGCCCACTGCTACTACCACGCCCTCTCGTCGGTCCGGAAATGGGGCGGCACGGTCGATGACTATCTCCCGCTGCACCAGTGGTTCGACCAGTCCAAGGCAATCCTGGCAGACCCTCGGCACCGCGCGCTGCGGCACCATGCCGAGGGGATATTCATGCTGGAGGCGATCTTCGGCGAGACCCTCGTCAATGCCGATGGCCGGGTCGTTCCGGTGCGTCTGGTCGGCGAACAGCACGTACGCGAAGACTTGGGCTCAATCCCCTCCTTTGCGGACTGGGCGCGCTTGATCACGCCGCAGGCCTGGATGCTGCGAGGCAACCCTCTGGACGGCGGAGAAGGGGTGACGATCGATATGCCTCTCCCCGGCGAAGCAGTTGCGTCCAGGAATGAGCCACCTGTTGGAGGAGCGGTCAGTACGCTGATCTAGGAAGGGGTTCTCCGCGGTGGCAGGTTGGGAGGGATGATCCGGCCAGGACCGGAGGGAAACGAGGCAGGGCAAACCTGTTCAAGGCATCCAGCTCCACCCGGCTTCGATGCAAACCTGTCCCTGAATCACCCCCCGTCGAGACGCGCAACCCGGATCAGGTCCGGCCGAGTTGCCGGGCTGTGCCCGGCTGCCCGCACCACCCGAACCAGCTCCGGGTTCCCCTTCGGTGCGCTTCGCCGCGGGGCGCTTCTGCTCGGGTTTTGCAGCCGGGATGGACCCGGAATGCTCGATCAGGAGAAAACCCATGACCAATCTCGTTATCCTCGTTGGCCGCATCGCTCGCGACCCCGAAACCCGCACCACCCAGGGTGGAACCAGCATCACCTCGATCTCGGTCGTGACTGACCGTCCCGCCCGCAAGGATGGCAAGACCTACAAGGACGAAAACGGCTACACCGCCAAGGACAGCGAATTCCATCGGATCACCTGCTTCAACGGCCTCGGCCAGAATGTCGCCAAGTACTGCACCAAGGGCCAGCTCGTGACGGTCGAAGGGCGCATCCACTACACCCAGTGGGAAGATCAGAGCGGCACCAAGCGCTACGGCTGCGAGATCATCGCTGACAAGGTCGACTTCCTCACCAAGGGCCGCTCCGGCAGCAACGAGGGCGCTCCCGATATCGATGAGGACTGAATGTCCTTGCCTCACGACAAGGCCCCGGTGGCAGACGCCATCGGGGCCTTTTCTTTTATACACCTGCGATGCGGCGGCGCGGGGCATCGAACCCCTTGCCGCCGCCGGGTTGGGCTTACGCGGGAGCTAGCCGCTTCAGCGTTTCCTCGATCCCGAGCGCCATCGATGCGCGAACGATCTGGCGCAACTGTGCCGGTTCGATCGTCTCCGCGTCGCACTCGATCAGCAGCTTTCCGAGTTCGGTCGCTGCTTCTTCGCGGAGACGTGCCTCCTCGTTCTCAAGTTGGGCACGCTGTTCACGCAGCTTCTTCAAGGCATCTCGTGCAGTGGGTTTGGACCTGGCCATAGTGCTTCCTTCTCGCTGGCCGTTGGTCCCCTCCGCTGACGATCTTGGCACTGCGGGGGCATGTAGGTGAACTTCGTGAGGGCAGGGGTGAAGGTCGTGTCAGCGCCGGCATAGGCGGCGCTCGCCGCAAGCGCCGCGATTGCGACCGGGATGGCAATGTTGAGGGTCTTGCCGAGACCCTTGACGCTGGCGCGCCGGGGGAGGGTGAGAGACTGCATGTGAAGCTCCGGTTGGAGGGGTGGTCACAGCGTTCTTGCGTTCGCTGTGTGTTCCACATGCATCTAGGAAATGTTCGTAGGAAAGTGTTGAGCGGCAATACCGTCTGGAGGTGGAAGGATGCGGACGCATCTTTTCCCGCTCAACGCATAAAATCGACGATAAGGACGTAAAGTCAGTCTTTTTGTGTCGGTGAACGCCGTCTCGGCAGCCGGGATTTGGCGACGACTCGGATAGAGGAATTGATTCGCCTCTAAACGAGATGTTCCGTGTATGTTCTTTTCATTTTCCTACATGGGATGCTTCGCGATATGCCTGCGAATCGCATCAGTGCAGATGCAAGGAGACAGCCATGCACCATCCAACCACCGTTGCCAGACCGGCTAATCAAAGTCTGGCTCGCGTGCTCGCCCATGCGATCGATGCCGGCGGCAAACCCCGCCACAGGATTGCCAGTGAATGCGGGATGCACCGCGAGACCCTGCTTCGCGTAGCGCGTGGCGAGCGGCCTATCGGGCTCGACGAAGCGGCACTAGTGCTCGCCGCCTGTGGAGCGCACCCCCTCGCGACCATGATCCTTGCTCTTGCCGGGCAAGAAGAGCTCGCTTGCGAGTGGATGCATGGCGAGATGGGCGAATTTCTCGAAGAGTTCTTCACTAGCCTCCCAGTCCATCTTCAGCGGACCCTGGGGCGGCGGATTGAGGATCTGCGGCCTCGGTGGGCCAACGGCACCTCACAGCTGGTGGCGCGAATGCTTGCCAAGCACATCGATGATTTTGTGGGCCGCGACATCGCGCTGGCGCTGTCGCGGTAGCCTGAGAGTTCGGAGGGGACCGAACCCGAGCAAATGAGATCAACAATGCCGCATGCAATACCAGATGAAATGCACACGCATCAACCGCCCGAGGCAGCGCCGCCGGCGAGGCTTTTGCGCCTGCCGGAAGTGATCGCCCGCGTCGGACTGCGCCGCTCCGCCATCTATCAGCGTATGAGCGAGGGGCGCTTCCCAAGGTCGCGATCGCTGGGGCCCAAATGTGCCGTATGGGTTGAGGCGGAAATTGACGAGTGGATCCGCGCCGTATCGCGAATGCAAACCTGATCTTGTCGTGATCTATGTCGTCGGCACTTCTCGCGTCAGACCGCGATGATCATACACCATCAATCCGGCGCTTGCCCGTCCAGTGCAAATGTCTGCCGATGTGAGATCGCTCTCTGGTCTGTTGCTTTCTGGCTCCTAATGGACGGGAACTCGCCGGTTTTACGAAGAGGATGACTTACAGTTCGAGGAAGGTCAAAACTGCCTCCCGCGATCTCGCGCACTCAACGCGGGTATACTTGAATTACGAAAAATGGCACAAAAACTTGAAGGAGAGCTAGGTATGGTATACCAAGAGTCACGAGGTTTAGATTCGCGCTGGCCGGAAGGGATCATTCGTTGGTGCTCGAAGCTGACATCTTGCCGCATGACGGCTCTGACCGAATTCGGTCGCGAGGTGCTGCCATGAGCAATGCAATGACAAATGGAGGCGATTCGAACCCGGGAAGCTCTGATCTGCCAAAGTCGGTGGATGTCGCTTATCGAGCCTTGCGGGAATGGATTCTACAGGGGGCGCTCGTCGCTGGCCAGAGTTTGCCTGAGGCAGAATTAGCAGTTCGCATTGGTGTGAGCCGAACCCCTTTGCGTGAGGCGATTGGTCGGCTCAGTGCGGAAGGCCTTGTTGTCAAGGAGCGCTACCGAAAGCACGTGGTGGCCCAGTTCAACGAGGCTGACCGGATCGAAATCATGGAGTTGAAGGCGTTGATTGAGGGTCGTGCTGCGGCCCGTGCTGCATCGCGGCTCAATAGTTCCGAAATCGCCTCGCTGCGAGAACTTTCTAACCGGATGGAACGCGCCGTACGCGAGCTTGGTGACGAGGCAAGGCCGATTTTCGACGAGTTGAATCGCGAGTTTCATGCGACCATCTGGCGGGCGGCGGACAGCCCGCGGGGCGAGCGCATCCTGGAGACCGCTCTGAACTCGCCCTTCAATGTCCTGGGTCGGCTCGATGCGACGCTCGCCCAATCCATGGAGCGGGCCTGCTGGTATCATCACGAGATTGTAAGCGCCTTCGAGGCTCGGGATTCCGAGCGGGCCCGCGCACAGATGGTGGCGCATGAACTCTCCCTCATTACCACCCATTTTCCGGAGCAGACATGACCAGTCGAAAGCTTGAAGGTAAAGTCGCGATCCTGACTGGCGGAGCGCGCGGGATCGGTGTGCATTACAGCCGCGCGCTCGCGCAGGAAGGCGCGCGCGTGGCCATTTTCGACCTGGCCGACGGAGAAAACCTAGCGGCCGACATCAACTCTGTCGAAGGACGCGACGCCGCTCGTTTTTTCCGAGTGGATGTCAGCGACGAATCTGCTGTCAGGGCCGGGATTGCGAGCGTTGCAGCATGGGCTGGAGATGTTGGCATCCTTGTCAACAATGCGGCGGTGTTTGCCACCCTTGGCGACGTCAAAGTGACCGAACTCGATGTCGATTTGTGGGATAAGGTGATGGCCGTCAATGTGCGCGGTCCATTTCTGATGGTGAAGCATGTTGCGCCGATGATGATCGGGAAGGGCGCAGGAAAGATCGTCAACATCTCGTCGGGCAGTGCCTATAAGGGCCTGCCCTTCATGTCTCATTATGTCACGTCGAAGGGCGCGATGTTAGGCTTCACTCGTGCTCTTGCCCGCGAGCTTGGTGCTCACAACCTTAACATCAACACGCTCGCGCCCGGTCTGATCATGTCGGATTCAATCAGCGCCAACCAGGAACATCTTGATACGAACCGTGATCGCGTAGTCGCGAGCCGCGCTCTCAAGCGGGATGGCTATCCCGAAGATCTGCTCGGCGGGCTCATCTTCCTCTGCTCGTCGGACAGCGACTTCATGACTGGGCAGACACTCCTCGTTGATGGCGGCTCGGTGAACATCTGATGGCAAATTTGAACGGCAAGGTTGCGCTAGTCACAGGCGGGGCTGCGGGTATCGGACGAGCAATTTCCGACCTGTTTTCTGCGATGGGCGCCAGAGTCGTGACTGCCGATCTGTCGAGCGAGGCCGATATTGCGTGCGACGTTGCCGACGAGAGGCAGGTCGAAGCGATGGTTTCTGGGGTTCTCGGTCGACATGGCCAACTGGATATCGCCGTCAATAACGCCGGCATTCTCGGTCCGCTCGGCAAAATGTTGGCCGATGTCGAAGCAGCAGAATGGGATCGCGCGATGAACGTGAACCTCAAGGGCGTGTTTCTGTGCATGAAGCACGAACTGCGCGCGATGGCTGTCCAAGGATGCGGAACGATCATAAACCTATCTTCGGTCATGGGCTTTCTTGCAGCTCCGCGGAACCCTGCCTATTCGGCCGCAAAGCACGGCGTTCTCGGGCTCACCAAGGCGACAGCAGTGCAGTATGCGAGCCAGGGCATTCGTATCAATGCGATCTGCCCGGGACTGGTCGAAACAAACATGGCTGAAACGATCGTCACTGACGATGCCCTGCCGAATTTTCCGAAGCCGTTCATTCCCATGGGGCGTTCCGCCACCCCTAGGGAGATTGCCGAGGTTGCGCTTTGGCTGGCGTCCGATGCGTCGTCGTACCTGACCGGCGAGGCAATTGGTGCCGATGGCGGATGGCGCATCTTGTGAGGTTCGCGTGACGATGAAACTTGCTCGAAACTACATCGACGGCAGTTGGCATGCCGGTTCTGGAACCATGGAAACGATCAACCCTTCCACAGGGGAAGTAGCCAGCGTGTTTTCGCCAGGCGATACGGACTGCGCCGATGCAGCGGTGTCTGCAGCGCGGAGAGCTTTTGAACGCGGAGGATGGTCCAACAATCCCCGAAAGCGGGCGGCCGTCCTGCTGGCTATGGCCGATGCGATCGAACGCATCCGCGGCCAGCTTGTCGCGGTATCGGTATCGGAATGCGGCAAACGTACTGCAGAGATGGAGGGGGAGGTTGGCGCGGCCGTATCTGAACTTCGCTATTATGCCGGGGTAGCGCGAACGATCTTCGGCCGGGTCCAGGAGGTTGGCGAGGGTCAGCTTTCAATCTTCAGCCGCGAGCCGATCGGGGTGGCCGCGATCATCGTACCATGGAACGCACCGGTGACTCTGTTGGCACGCAGTCTTGGGCCAGCGCTGGCAGCGGGCTGTACTGTCGTGGTGAAGCCAGCGCCGCAAACCTCGCTAACCAATGCCTTGATGATCGAGGCGATGGCAGCGGTTCCCGATTTGCCGCCTGGTGTGCTCAACTCGGTCAACGAAAACGGGCATGAGGTGGGGCAGGCCCTGGTGGTGCATCGAGAGGTCGATGCGATCAGTTTTACGGGCTCACGCCATACTGCGGGACGCATCTTTGAAGCCTCGGCCGCGACGCTCAAGCGCCTCAACCTCGAACTGGGCGGGAAAGCACCCGCTGTCGTTTTCGCCGACGCCGACCTGGACCGCGCTCTGCCTGAGATCGTCCGTGGGGCCACGGCAGCGGCGGGGCAAATGTGCACGGCTGTCACCCGGGTGTTGGTCGAATCTGCGGCGTATGAGCAGGTTGCCGACCGGCTTGCCCAACATTTCCGTGCATTGAATGTCAACGCCGCCGATGATCCCCGATCGGAGATGGGGCCGGTGATCGACATGGCCAATCGCGACCGGCTTGCAGCGATTGTAGCGAGTGCAAGCGATGTGCTGGTGGCTGGCGGACATCCTGATGATGCACCAGCCGGCGGAAGTTATCTCTCGCCCAGCCTGATCGCGGTGGATGATCGCACCAGCACACTCGTTCGCGATGAACTCTTCGGGCCGATCGTCACAATTGAACGTTTTGGCGACGAAGCAGATGCAACAAAAAGTGCCAATGCAACCGACTTTGGACTCGCCGCAAGCGTGTGGACGCGCGACGGGAGCCGGGCGCAGCGGATCGCGCGCTCAATCAAGTCTGGTACTGTGTGGATCAATAGCCACAACCGCCTGTTCGCTGAGGCCGAGACCGGCGGTTACAAGCAGAGCGGAATTGGACGGCTACACGGCCTTATGGGCCTCGATGTGTTTATGGAGACGAAGCACATATTCTCGGAAGCGGGCTTTGTTCCCGCTGTCGGCTACTGATTATGACCAAACGGCCGAATATCTTGTTCATCATGGCGGATCAGCTTCGCGCGGACTATCTGTCCTGTTACGGACACCCGACATTGGAAACACCAAATCTTGATTGGCTTGCGTCACGCGGCGTGCGCTTCAATCGGGCATATGCGCAATCGGCTGTATGCGGTCCAGCGCGCATGAGCGTCTACACTGGACGATACGTGCTCTCGCATGGATCAACCCTTAACGATACGCCATTGCGACAGGACGAATGGACAATCGGTGATTTCTTGCGACCACTCGGGTATCGCACCGTGCTTGTCGGCAAAACCCATATGCGCGCTGACGTCGATGGCATGGAAAAGCGGGGGATCGATCCGGCATCTCCCTCGGGGCTTCTGATCTCTGAGGCCGGCTTCGAAACCTACTCGCGCGAAGAAGGGATTTACCTCGACCATTGGCCGGCAGAGAAGCGGTTCGGGGCTGATTACAACAGATACTTGCGCGAGCGGGGCTATGACGGCGAGAACCCTTGGCACGAGTGGGTCAACTCAGTCGAGATCGATGGAGTACCGGTCTCCGGATGGTTGCTGGAGACGGCTCCCTATCCTGCCCGCGTCCAAGAAGAAGACAGTGAAACGCCCTATCTCACGCGGCGCGCCATTGAGTGCATTGATGCGTTGGGAAGCGACCCCTGGTGCCTGCATCTCAGTTACATCAAACCACACTGGCCCTATGTTGCGCCTGCCCCTTATCATGCGACCTACTCTGAAAACGATGTTCTCCCGGCAATCCGTACTCCGGAGGAGCGCGTAACCTCGCACTCTGTCTTTGCTGGCTTCCAGCGACGACGGGTCAGCCAGAGCTTCTCAGATGATGCTGTGCGCACACCAGTTGTGGCGGCCTACATGGGCCTGGTTAAGCAACTGGATGACCAGTTGGGAGTGCTGTTCGGCGCGCTCAAAGAGCGCGGGTTGATGGAAAACACTCTGATTGTTTTCACTTCAGACCATGGTGATTATCTGGGCGACCACTGGCTGGGTGAGAAGGAGTTCCTGCACGAACCTTCGATCCGTGTGCCGATGATCGTCGTCGATCCGCGCGAACCAGCTGACGCTACGCGCGGACTGGCTTGCGACGCCCTGGTCGAGGCGATCGACTTGCTGCCCACGTTCGTCGAAGCGGGCGGAGGCGACCCAGGGCATCCCCGGCTGGAAGGTCATTCCCTAATACCGCTGCTCGACGGACAAGAGGGAACTCGCGAATACAGCTTCTGCGAATTTGATTATGCGACAATGCGTTTTCGGCGCGAACTGGGGCAGGCGATTGATCAGACCGGTATCGTTGCCGTGGTAGGCGCGCAATGGAAGTTAATTGCCTGCCCTGGCTTTGAGCCGTTGTTGTTCGACCTTGTAAACGATCCCCACGAACTCACCGATCGCGCGGGCGATCCGGGTTGCGCGGAGGTGCGCGCCGAACTGGAAGCTGCCCTGCGCGATTGGGCCTTGCGTCCGCGCCGGGTGACCGAGAGTGCAGCCAGCATTGAGCGACGCACCGATACGCAAGTGACGCGGGGCATCAAGCTCGGCATCCGCAATTCAGAAGAACTTGATGTTGCTTTGCGGGAAGAGGCGCAAGCGTGAGGCAGATCCGATCCTTTATAGCTGGTGCTCCGGTGGACGGATGGCGGTGTTTCGAAAAGCGGTCGCCGGTGGACGGCCAATTGATTGCGAAGGTACACGAAGCCGATGCGGAACTTGTAAACTGCGCCGTGCTCGCGGCGCGGGCGGCCCAACCTGATTGGGAGGCCCTTGATCGAATTGAGCGCGCTGACCTGTTCGAAAGCCTGGCGGGTGCGGTGGCAGCCAGAGCGGATGACCTTGCCGACGCCGAGACCGCTGACACTGGCCGGCCCCGCGCGCAGGTGATGGGCGCACATGTTGGGCGCACGATCGAGGTATTTCGGCTTTATGCCAGCCTTTTGCGCACCTGGTCGGAACAGGCTTGGCATGGCCGGGCTGCATCTCCGAACATGGCGACTGAAGCGGCTCCCAGGACCATCGCCTATACAAGCCGACGTGCGCTTGGGGTGGTGGCAGTCATCGCTCCATGGAACGTCCCGCTCCTGCTTCTAGCACTGAACCTGGTGCCGGCTCTGGCGGCAGGCAATTGCATTGTCGCAAAGCCATCAGAGGAGTCGCCTTGCTCTGCAGCACTACTGGCTGAAATCCTTCATGATGCCGGCCTGCCACCGGGGGTGTTCAACCTGGTACATGGTTTCGGCGCCAATTCGACGGGAGCCGCTCTTGTATCAAATCCGGGTGTTGATGGCATCGCCTTCACCGGCGAAGGGCGCGCCGCGACCCAGATCATGACTGCCGCTGCAGCGGGCCTTCGGCCCGTGCTGTTTGAACTGGGCGGCAAGAATGCCGGGTTGGTTTTTGCCGATTCTGATCTCGACCGGGCGGTCGAAGCTAGCGCTCTCGCAGCCTTTGCCAACAGTGGTCAGGTCTGCCTGTCTATCGAGCGGCTCTTTGTCGAGCGTCCTGTTTTCGATGGGTTCGTTGCAAGACTGGCCGAACTGGCGGGAAGGCAGAAACTGGGACCGCTGATCTCGCAATCCCATCGCGCGAAGGTCCATGCAGCTGTCGAACAAGCAATGGCAGGCGGGGCGCGGCTTCATGCTGGCGGAGTCATTCCGCCTGGTGAAGGCGCTTTCTATCCGGCCACCGTGCTAACGGGCCTTTCCGATAACTCGCCCTTGTTGCGCGAGGAAACCTTTGGCCCTGTCATTCATGTCTCCCCGTTCGATCATGAGGACGAGGCGGTCAGTCGTGCGAACGACACCCCATATGGCCTCGCATCCATGGTCTGGACCCGCGACCTGTCGCGAGGGCACCGTATGTCTGCACGGCTGCGGGCAGGGATCAACTGGGTGAACTGCTGGCAGGTCCGCGATTTTCTGACCCCCCTGCAAGGTCTTGGTCGTTCGGGGATCGGTGCTCAGGGCGGACGCGAGTCTCTCGATTTCTTTTCCCAGGTGACAACAACGGTGGTGAGCTTGTGAGGAACGACTATCATAATCCCGATCCCGAGAAGCTGGTCGCCATGTTCGAACGGATGCTGGTCATCCGTGAGACCGAGGAATATCTCGGGGCCCAGTTTAGAGCGGGCGAACTGCCTGCCGGGGTGCATCTCTATATCGGGCAGGAAGCATCCGGCGTAGGTATCTGTGCGCACCTGGGAGACGAAGACTGGATTACGAGCACCCATCGCGGGCACGGGCATTTCCTGGCAAAAGGCGGCGATCCTTATGCGATGATCGCCGAAATCCATGCCAAATCTGATGGCATCTGCGGGGGGTTCGGCGGAACCATGCACGTCGCCGATGTGGCGCGTGGAATTCTGGGAGCGAATGGCATTGTTGGTGGCGGGCTTGGCATTGCCACAGGCGCTGCCTTTGCGGCCAAGCTGGAAGGAAATGGCAAGGTAGCCGTCTGCTTCTTCGGCGACGGTGCGGCCAACCAGGGCACCTTCATGGAAGCAATGAATTTAGCCTCGCTGTGGAAGCTGCCGCTTCTGCTGGTGTGTGAGCACAATGGCTGGTCCGAATTCACTCGATCCGAAGTGGCGACGAGCGGCCGGATCATTGACCGGGCAAGCCCCTTCAATATTCCGGGGTTCGAAGCCGATGGCAACGACGTAGCGGACGTATGGCGCGTATCAGGCCGTGCGTTGGAGAGCGTTCGCTCAGGCGAAGGCCCCGCTTTGCTGGTGACCTACACCTATCGCACGCGCGGCCATGTCGAGGCGGAAGTCAATTTTCTGTCGCAGCCCTACCGCAGCGAGGAGGAGGTCGCTAGCTGGGTAGCAAAGGATCCAATAGAGCGCGGCGCCGCTCTTCTGGCCCAAGGAGGTATCGCAGAAGAGGAGATTTCCGCAATCCGTGCGCGTGTGAAGGCGTCGATCGCGGAAATGGCCAAGAGGGCCAGATCTGCGGCTGATCCTGATCCTGCGCGGGTTCGTTCAATGATGTTTTCGGCAGCGGAGGCCTGATCATGGCGAAGCGGCGGATGATCCAGGCGATCAACGATGCGATGTTCGAAGAAATGGAGCGCGATCCGCGGATCGTCCTGTTTGGCGAGGACGTCGAGATTTCCATGTTCGGCGATACCAAGGGGCTTCGCGAGCGCTTTGGTCCTGATCGCGTTCGGGACACGCCGATCTGCGAGGCGCTGCTGACGGGAATGGCAGTGGGCATGGCAGCGGCCGGCTGGCGACCCGTGCTGCACATGATGTTCGCCAATTTCATGTACACGGGCTTTGACGCCATCGCCAATCAGATGGCGAAGCTTCGCCTTATGACTGGCGGGCAGATGAAGCTTCCCATCACGATCATGGCTGGGTTCGGTGGGGGTCGATCAACCGCAGCACAGCATTCGGATTGCCCATATCCGCTGTTCATGAATTTGGGCGGAGTCCATGTGGCTGTTCCATCCAATGCCGGCGACGCCAAGGGACTGTTCAAGTCAGCCGTGCGCAGCGACGATCCCGTGATCTTCCTCGAGCCGGGCGGGCGCGGTGGGGAAATGGGCGAAGTGCCCGACGGTGACCATCTGGTTCCGTTCGGCAGAGCATCAGTGCGGCGTTCAGGCAGCGATGTCACGATCGTTGCGATATCAGCGATGGTGAAGCTTGCCGAACAGGCGGCGAAGCAGCTTGCTCAGGACGGGATCGAAGCCGAAATCCTGGACCCCCGCACGTTGGTCCCGCTCGACGAGGACGGCATCCTCGCCTCGCTGTCGAGGACAGGTCGCTTGGTGGTTGTCGACGAGGCGCGTGATCGCTGCAGTGCCGCGAGCCAGATCGCGGCCGTCGCGGCAGATCGCGGGTTTGCCATGTTGAAGGGGCCGGTGCGCCGCGTCACCGTGCCGGATGTCTGCATGCCCTATGCGCCTGTGCTCGAGCGCAGCGTCTATCCGAATGCGGAGCGCATTGCTGATGTGGTGCGCGAACTGTTGAACTGCAGGGACTACCAATGAAGATTAAGCTCAAACTTCCGCGCGTCGGCATGAACATGGAAGAAGCAACGATTGTTGCTTGGCATAAGTTGCCCGGCGAAACTTTCGCCAATGGTGAGGCGCTATACGAATTCGAGACCGAAAAAGTGACCCAGGCGTTCGAGGCTAGCGCCGATGGCAGGTTGGTCGAGATTTGCGTTCCCGAAGGCGAGGAAGCGCAGGTCGGGGATGTGGTATGCGTGGTCGAGGTCGATCAGTGAGCAATACCGGACGCCTCGAACACATCGGCGTTACAGTCGCCGACATGGAGCGGGCGCTCGACTTTCTGACGATTCTCGGCTTCGTAACGCAGTCTCGCTTCACGCCGTTCGATCCGGGTGCTGTGGCTGGAATCACTCGACTGGATGGGGCCAAGGTTCGCGAGATCGCCTATGTTGCGCGTGACGCCTATCATTTCGAATTGCTCGAGTACGAAGCTCCTGAGCGCGCGATCGGCCTGCGTCAACCATGCGATGCAGGCTATTTCCATTTTGCATTGCATGTCGACGATCTCGATGCTGTCCAGGCCCAGCTTGGTTCCTGCGCTCCTCCCCATCGCGTCCAACGAGGGCCGGCCAAGGGTCAAAGGGCGACCTATGTCTACGGACCTGATGGTCTGACCGTCGAACTGATCGAGAAGCCGGGTGGGGATTGATGTCTGCGTATACTCGTACTCGACCGGTTACGGCCGACAAGCAGATTTCCCGCGACTCCCGCAAGCCTGGAGAAGGATCATGATCCGCCGCCTGTTGCCTCTCGCCGTCTTTTTCTGCCAGCCCGCGCTCGCGGAACCGGCATTCCTCGAAGCGCCCAGTGTAAGGACCAATCCCAATCCTGCCGTGCCGCTGGCCGCGGTGCTCAGCTTCAGAACTAGCGGTCCGGTGACCACCACGGTCAGCCTCGACGATGGATCTAGGCAGTGGCAGGTCCAGTTCGGGCCGCGCCATGATCCCGCCAAAGGCCTACCGCTGGTCGACCTCGGCGCGGGCAAGGACATCCGCTTGCGCGTTCGCATCAGCGACAAGACGGGCGCGGTTGATGCGCCCGGATCATTGTCCCTGCGCACACCGGAGCTCCCGGCACCGGGGCTTTCCTGGCCGACCCTGACGACGACCCTCGCCGACAGCGCAGTGCTTGAACCCGGCCTGCGGTTCATCAGTGTGCGGCGGCGCGCGCCAGGTCGGCAGGACTTCCAGACAAGGGCGCAGCAGCAATTCTCGCGGGGCTGGGGCCTGATCCTGGCACTCGATGCCCGGGGGGAGGTGCGCTGGTACTATATCAGCCAGCGGCGCGTTGCGGGGATCAAGCCGTCACCCGATGGGACACTCATCTTCACCACCGAGGACCAGCGTGTCGTCAAGATCGACATGCTCGGCAACATCCTGCGTCAATGGTATCCCGAGATGCGCCGGCTTGGTCCGGTGCAGGGCGGAACGCAGATTACCGGACTGCAGACACTGCACCATGAACCGTCGCTCACGCCGTGGGGCACCTATATCTCGATGTCGGCGAATGGCCGCGAGATCGCGGACTATCCTACGAGTGTCACCGATCCGCAGGCCCCGCGCAAGCCGACCATGGTTATGGGCGACAAGATCGTCGAATTCGATGCGGATGGGAAAATAGTCTGGGAGTGGGATACGTTCGACCATCTCGATCCCAAGATGCTGCACTATCACACGTTCCAGCCCTATTGGGCCGTAAGGGGTTACCCTGGCTATGCGGATTGGACGCATGGTAATGGGATCACGTTCGATGAAAAGAACAATCTCGTCATCGCCTCTTTCAAGCATCTGGATGCTCTGGTCGCCATCGACCGCAAGACGAAGGAGATCCGATGGATTTTCAGTGACCCGCAGGGCTGGCCGGAGAGATTTCAATCACGGATACTCAAACCCGTTGGCCTCACACGTTTTCCATGGTCGCAACACCACCCTCACGTCACACCTTGGGGAACCATCGTCTATTTTGACAACGGCATGTTCCAGGCTCGGCCGTTCGACGGCCGACGGATCGTGCCCTTCCACGAGAGCTACAGCCGGGCAGTCGAGATAAAGGTCGACCCCCGCGCGATGACCGTGTCCGAACTCTGGACTTCGGAAAAGGAGCAGAAGCCAGACAGTTGCATAAACTGGGCGATGGGCGATGCTCACAGGCTGCCCACCACGAACAACATGTTAGTCATTCGCAGCTTCTGCCCGCCGATCACTGACAAGCTCAACGATCAGAACGAGTATGATCTCACGCAGCGCTTCGTAGATGATGTGCCGTATGCCGGCCGGGTCGAGGAATACTCGCGCACTTCGCCTGGGACGCGGCTTTCCCAAACGCGTTTCGACGACCCCAACGAGATTCTCCAGTGGCAGCTCTACGGAGGCTTTCACGCGCCGTCGATCTACTGGGAGGACAAGGCCGGGGCAGCGAACTGAGTGTGGCGTCGGTCATGCCGGACGACCGGGCGGCAATGTCACGAGCTATCATGGCAACATTTCTACCGAGGACCATCTGATGAGCGAGCGACGCAGAGTACTTATTGTGGGCGGTGGCATCGGCGGACTTACGGCCGCTGGGCTGCTTCTCCTTGCTGGACATGACGTCCAGGTCTTCGAGCAGGCGCTCGAACTTGGCGAAGTCGGAGCCGGCATTCAGGTTAGTGCCAATGCCACACATGTTCTGCGCCACTTAGGCGTACTCGAGCGGCTTGCGTCGGTGTCCGTGCGACCGCTCAGAACGGAGTTCCGCCTGCACGACACGGCGGAGATTGTCAGCCAGATCCTGCTGGGCGACAGCCACGAAGAGCGGTTCGGTGCTCCATATCTTCATGTCTACCGGCCCGATATCCTAGGCATCCTGGAAGCCAGAGTCCGTGAACTGGCGCCCTCGGCAATCCATCTTGGCAAGGCGCTTGAACGCTATGAGGAAGGCCCTGACAACGTGACCCTCTACTTTGCTGACGGCACTATGGCGAGCGGCGACTTGCTGATCGGTGCGGATGGCATCAAGTCGGTTGTGCGGGCACAGATGCATGGCCTCGAACCGGCCCGCTATACCGGTAACGTCGCGTGGCGGGTCATGGTACCCGTCGAGAAGCTGCCGCCTGATTTCCAGCCACCTATTTTTGTAAACTGGATGGGGCCAGACAAGCACATGGTTGTTTATTGGGTCCATGGCGGCAAGCTGCTCAATTTCGTCGGTTGTGTCGAAAAGCCTGAATGGACGCAGGAGGGCTGGGCAATCAAGGCGCCCTGGGACGACCTGAAGGCCGATTTTGTCGGGTTCCATCAAGATGTGCAGACAATGATCGACGCAGCGGACAAGGATAATTGCTTCTGCTGGGCGCTTAACAACAGGCCTCGCCTGGAATTCTGGAGCACCGAACGGGTCACCCTGCTTGGAGATAGTGCGCACCCTACGCTACCATACATGGCGCAGGGAGCGGTGATGGCGATCGAGGACGCGGCCGTTTTGATGCGCGCGTTGAACGAATTCGACGACCTGGCCGAGGCCCTGCGAGGCTATGAGAAGGCCCGTATCGAGCGCACCGCGCGGATAGTCAATGAAAGCACCGAACACGCGCGGCTTTTCCATTTTCAGACCCACGACGAATTTCGCGAGGCCTTCGCGCGGAAGGATCCGGCAAGAGACCGTGGCTTGTGGCTCTACAACTACAATCCGCTCACCGTGCCGATCGGTGCCGAAACGGCGTGACTATTCTTGCCGCGCGTTGCCACCACCGACAAACCATTTTGGGGAATTCCATGATCGACTATTCCTTTCCGCCCCAACCATCCAGCTTCGTTCCCATCGCCGGATCGCGGCAGGTTTTTCCCGTCCGCCGTATTTTTTGCGTAGGACGCAATTATGCCGAACATGCGCGAGAGATGGGCTTCGATCCGAACCGCGAGGCCCCCTTTTTCTTCACCAAACCGGCCGATGCAGTCGTCCAAGATGGTGCCACGATTGCCTATCCGCCGTTGACGGAGAATTTCCACTACGAGGCTGAGTTGGTCGTCGCGATTGGCACAGAGGGGCGCAACCTGTCAGTGGAGGCGAGCCCGCTACATATCTGGGGCTATGCCGTGGGCAACGACCTGACGCGTCGCGACCTTCAGATCCAGGCGCGCGAGAAGGGGCGTCCTTGGGATTGGGGTAAGGCATTTGACAATTCGGCCGTCATTGGTCCCATCCATCCGGTTGACGAAGTGGGCCATCCGGACAGCGGGTCGATCCGGCTGACGGTGAATGGCGCGGTCAAGCAGGATGCAAACCTTGCCGAACTCATATGGTCGGTGCCAGAAATCGTCTCGATCCTGTCGCACTCGGTGACGATAAAGCCCGGCGACTTGATCATGACCGGTACGCCTGCGGGGGTTGGCCCGCTTGTCCCGGGAGATGTTTGCACCGTCTCGATTGAGGGCCTTGGAGACCTGATCACCAAGATTGGCCCACGCGAATGACACTTCGCCTGCACAACTTCTTCAGGTCGTCCACCTCGACCCGCTTGCGCGTGGCTCTCAACCTCAAGGGGCTGGAATATGATTATGTGGCCTATGTCCTGCGCAAGAATCAACACCGGAGCCCAGAATATCTGGCACTAAATCCAGCAGGGCTCGTGCCGGCGCTTGAATTGGAAGATGGCACGGTTCTGACCCAGTCGCTGGCCATCATCGAATGGCTCGACGAAACCTACCCCGACCCCCCCCTGCTCCCGACCGACCCGCTCGGGCGGGCGCGGGTCCGGTCATTGGCCTATATGGTGGCTTTCGAGATCCACCCGCTCAACAACCTGCGCGTTCTGAACCGGCTAGGCACGCAGTTCGACGCTGACGACGATGCGGTGGCGCAATGGTTCGTCCATTGGGTAACGGCGACGTTCGATCCGCTGGAAGCCATGCTGGCCGGCAGTCGGGAGACGGGCCAGTTCTGCCATGGCGATGCTCCAACGCTCGCTGACATCTGCCTTTACAGCCAAATCTGGAATAATCAGCGCTTTTCAATTCCAATTGAAACCTGGCCGACAATTGCACGAATTTTTTCGGACTTAGACGGCCTCCCCGCCTTTCGCAATGCGGCGCCACCCAACCAGCCCGATGCCGAATGACCAAAATTGCAGGAGCAAGATCATGAGTGAAGCGCTCGATCACAGCACAGTCGACCATGCTATGCAGCCGGATGACACGCCCGAGCTGCGCGAGCTATATCGCGGGTTCGAAAAGCAGAGCCTGTTACCCCTGTGGACCCAGCTTGGCGACCTCATGCCGGTTCATCCCAAGTCCAGAGCGGTGCCGCACGTCTGGAAATGGTCAAAACTGCTCCCACTGGCTGAACGTTCGGGCGAACTGGTACCCGTTGGGCGGGGAGGCGAACGCCGCGCGATCGGGCTGAGTAATCCGGGCCTTGCTCCCCATGCCTATATCAGCCCTACATTATGGGCAGCGATCCAGTATCTAGGCCCACGTGAAGTCGCACCTGAGCACCGTCACAGCCAGAACGCCTTCCGCTTCGTTGTCGAAGGAGAAGGGGTCTGGACCGTGGTCAATGGCGATCCAGTACGAATGAGCAGAGGCGACTTGCTGTTAACGCCCGGCGGCAACTTTCACGGCCACCAGAACGCCACCGATAAGTCTATGGCCTGGATCGATGGGCTCGACATCCCGTTCAGCCAGCAGATGGACGTTGGCTTTTTCGAATTTGGTTCAGACAAACTTACGCGCCTCGAAACACCAGAATTCAGCCGGGGCGAGCGTCTCTGGTGTCATCCTGGACTGCGCCCGCTTTCGCAGCTCAAGGACAGTGTCAGCTCGCCTATCGGTGCCTACCGGTGGGCGCATACCGACGCAGCCTTGACGCAGCAACTCGCGCTCGAGGCGGAGGGGTATGCGGCCACGGTTGCCCCAGGCCATGCCGCAATTCGTTACATCAATCCAACTACGGGCGGAGACGTTATGCCCACAATCCGCCTTGAATTTCACCGTTTGCTCGAGGGCACCGAGACAAAAATGAGACGTGACGTCGGTTCGACCGTCTTCCAAGTCTTCGAAGGCAACGGCGCGGTTGTGATGGATGGCGAAACGCACAGTGTGGAAAAAGGGGACATGTTTGTCGTCCCGTCGTGGATCCCCTGGTCGTTGCAGGCCGAGACAGGCTTCGATCTGTTCCGCTTTTCGGATGCTCCCATCATGGAGAAGCTGGGCTTTATGCGAAGTTGGGTCGACGCGTGAGCTTGGCATTTTCGCTCGAGCAACGACACGGTATCGAACGGTTGCGCGTTTGATCCACAAGACCATAGATCCGACTTCTCACCCGAGCAGCTGTGCCGTTCTCGGGGCAAAGCGGGCAAGGCTCGATGTCGCCGGAACGTGAGCAGTATTGAGAGGCGGCAGCAATCCTCAAGCGGAATGTTTCGAGCATCATTGCCGTTCTTCAAAGTAGGTCTGAATGACCAGTCTGCGCCTGATCCTGATATGCCAAAGTGCAAGAAGGCATCCTGATCCTACTGGACTCTTTGTGCCATGGTGCTACCATACACCAGTGTTTGGAAAGGTTGGTTGGCGGAAAGGACGCGCTGTTGAGGTGGCGACCCAAACCAGCGCTTCGGTGATCGACAGCAGCGTGGTCATAGTCGGCCTTTTCACAATGTTGTTCCATTCCATGGATTCGCAGTCGAGGACGGTTTTCGTTGTCCCTGCAAGTCCTCCCAACTTATTGGATTGGTGATTTAATATGGCTGAGAAAATCACAGATTTCGACAGCATTGCTGCGGATATCTTTTTGCAAAAGCGGGCTGGAAAACTCAGCCATTTCGCCGAGATGATCTGGAACTTCCACCGGGACCGGATCGATGCCACGTTCGAGGGTGGTTGGGACAATGCCGCATTTCCGTGGGACCGCAACATGCATGGGTGGTGGAAATACCCGCTGGCATTCGCGACATACTCGATCCCCTCGGTGATCATGGTTGAGGAAGCCCGGTACGCGGAAGCTTCAATCTGTCTGAGGAAATCAATACTACTGTTCAAAGATACGCCGATCTGGGACGAATGGGTCAAGTACGGCCATGGGCCAGATCCGATATGCTGCCGGAATATCATGTACAAGGCGCATCTGCACGTCATGTACGGCTTGTATCAGCTCATTACCGGATCGCAGGAGTTTGAGAGGGAGTACATTCAGCTAACAGATATAATGAAAAAGGAGTTGAATGAAAATAGCGAAAATGAGGGATTTGAAGGTATAGTTTGTGAAGATGATCAATATTTTCCTGTATGTAATTCCCAGATAGTCATCGGAATGTCGATACATGACTTAATTTTTGGAACGAATTACTACAATGAATATGGAAAAAGAGTTGCTGATTTCATTGCAGACAGGATCAGTGATCCAGTGACCAAGATGATACTGTACAAGTATCATCCCTCCCATGACCAGGCTGAAGCCTATCTGTCCGGCGCTTGCAACACCTGGGGACTGACCCAATTGCATTATACCAATCCGGCAGACATGCAGACCGGCTATGAGAACTTCAAGCGTCTGCTCGTTGCGCAGCAACCGGATGGCGCGCTCTACCTCAAGGAATGTGTCCATGCCTCCGATCCCGCCATGGGGCTGGAGGAGAGTTTCGGGCTTCTATATGCGCTCGGCTTGGCGAGGGAGTATCAGGACCCTGACCTTTGGGCTGGTTTTATGAAGTACCTGGGTAAGACGTCTGGTATTGCGTATGTCGACGGAAGGGTCCGCCTCGTCGAAGTGACAAATGGGGAAGAGCATCACGCCAACAGCTACATCCTATGGGGCGCCCTTCACGAATCCTGGAACGCGGTCTTTCAGCATGATTGGAGCGCGCTGAGGGCCCGGCATCGGGCGGTGTTGTCATGATCGGTGCAGAGGCTTCGCGCCAAGACATCTGGGCGATGGTTGAAGACGGGCGGTTCACAGATCAAGTTGAGGCGCATTACAGGACGCTTCTGTTCGACCTGGACCTGGCTTGCTACAATAATTGCCACGTCTGTCACGTTCCTGGTTCGGGGGTCGCTTTTTACAAGGCCATGGGCTTCATGGCCCTGACTTTGCCATCTGTAGCCTATATTGACCCGTTCAGAACCAGAGAGGTTGAGTATAATCTTAACCTGACCGCAAAAAATATCTGTAATCCAAATCTTTCCAACCCATTGAATATGTACGATTCTGAAAATGTCCGCGTCGTCCTGAGCGCCCTGTCGTATGAATTCTACCGATTGGTCAGCGGAAGGGGGCAATTCGATGAAAAATCTCGCGCATTCATCGAAGAAATAAAAGGAAAGATCATTAACAATTACCAATCTGCGCAAAATATTTTCGCGCTTGAAACTGTGACCGGTAGGTTCGAAATGTTTCCAAATCTACTGGCGATGCTTGCATTTGAAATTCATGATAAGATTCATGGGACAACTTATTCCGACGATAATGACAAAATTCTGGACGGTATAGGCGTTCTGTTACGCGATGATAAATCAGGACTGTTCTTCGAATCACTGCAAACTGGAAGTTTTGGTTTCGACAAGCAGGAAATGAATAGAGAGTCATTTTGGATCTCTAGAAATATTCGACCAAGATCCAATGCGTTGGCACTTAACCTGATGCATTATTTCAGGCCGCAGGAAGCTGAGGCGCTTTGGGAGCAGTTTAAGTTCGCATTTTCTGACGAATTGATGCGGATCGATTTAGGGGCGTTGAAAGGGAAGTCTGGACAGTCTTTCGTAACACCTCTTGGTTTTCAACTAGAGGATATTTTTTCAGCTCTTTGGTTGGCTAAAGAGATGCAAGATGTCAAATTTTTCAATTTACTGAACAATCGCATTTATGAAGTTTTAGAGCCGAAGCGTATAGAGGCTAAGATATTTTATGATCAGCTGGGGGAGGGTGGACCATTGGTTTCATACTTTAACCTTCTGGCCCAGTGCCATGTCGGCTGGAAGCAGCTTGTTGAAAAAGATTGGGCGCAGAGCTACCACAAAGACTATAATGTGGTCCGCTGATACCAGAATGCGATGAGCCTGACTCATCGCATTCTGCTTAAGCCCGTGCGGCGCTTGAGAATTTCCAGCGTGTGATGCGTCACCATCCCAGCGCGCTGGTATGAGACGATGCTTGATGTGAAGGCTTCGCAGCAGTTGGACACCCTGATTTACTGGTGGCGGTGAGGGTGTGAATGTGATTCCATCGTTTTGAGCGATGGAGGCGTATGTGTCTGTGCAGCGTGGCTTTTTCGATCTGGATGAGCGGTATGCGGCGCTGTCGGCGGCGGGCGATCCGCTGGAGAAACTCGTGGCGCTGATCGACTTTGAGATATTTCGCCCCGCGCTGGATGCGGCCCTGCAACGATCTGACGGCAGCAAGGGCGGGCGGCCGCCGCTGGACGCGGTGATGATGTTCAAGACGCTGATCCTGCAGACGCTCTACGGCCTGTCTGATGCGCAAGCCGAGTTCCAGATCCTCGACCGGCGCAGCTTCGGGCGCTTCCTCGGCCTCAACGATGGCGACAACACGCCCGACGAGACGACGATCTGGCGGTTCCGCGAGGGCTTGGTGCGCGCTAATGCCATCGACGCCTTGTTTGCCCGCTTCGACGCCCACCTCAGAGGTCTGGGCTATCTGGCCATGGGCGGGCAGATCGTCGATGCCAGCATCATCGCCGCTCCGCGTCAGCGCATGACCGACGAGGAGCGCGCCCTGGTCAAGGGCGGCGGCATTCCGGAAGACTGGGCCGCCAAGCCGGCAAAGCTCGCGCAGAAGGATCGCGACGCGCGCTGGACGCTCAAGCGCGGGCGCCGCAAGAAAGGCCCAGATGGCAAACTCATGGCCGAGATAGCCACGCCCATGTTCGGCTACAAATCCCACATCGGCATCGACCAGCGGCACGGCTTCATCCGCACGTGGGGCGCCAGTGATGCCGCCCGCTACGATGGCCGCGAACTGCCGAACCTGATCGATCCGGCCAACACCGGCAGCGCGATCTGGGCGGATACCGCCTATCGCAGCCAAAAGAACGAGCGGGCTATCCTGCGCGCGGGGCTGGTATCGAAAATCCACTTCCGCCGCGCACCAGGAAAGCCGCTTCCCACGCAGCGCCAACGCGCCAATGCCGCCCGATCCAAAGTGCGCTCTGCTGTCGAGCACGTCTTTGCCACACAGAAGCACCGCATGGGCCTGTTCATCCGCACGATCGGCATTGAGCGGGCCAAGGTGAAGATCGGCCTCGCCAACATCGCGTTCAACTTCAAACGCTTCCTCTACTGGGAAAACCGGGCGAGCACCGCATGATCACGCGGCCAAGGTCCCGAAACGGCCCGTAACGCCTACGCGGTGACCGGAAAATGCCCGGATATGGAAACCCGAAACGGTCGGCCTCGCACCTTCAGGTTATGCCCAGCACCGTGAGCGGGTAAATCAGGGTGTCCAGATGCAGACCAGACGCCAAATTCGTAGGTCCTGATCTGTAATTGCAGAGCTAGGCGGTGTTGATCCCCTGAGGGTTTCATGGATCTGTCCGCACTGGCCGGACCGGAGCCTGGTCGTGCTGTATCGGGTCTCACAGAGGCGAACGTTGCATTGACTCGAAGCGGGCTTTGCAGCCCATCTGACTACCTTCGCAGATCGTTCGTCCCTGCGTTCCCTCGCGGGACACCGCCCTCGGATCAGCTTCGACGCTTCACCGCTGGCAAACAGGTTCTACTCTACCTTACGCTTGGAACAAAGTGCCGTCGCGCAGCATGGCATGCATTATGACAGCGAGGCGGCGGGCAAGGGCAACGCGAGCCTTCTTTAGGCCGTGACGCTTGGCGATCTTCATGGCCCATGACTTGAGCGCGAAGGTTTCCCGGCTTCGGGTGAGGATCGAGTTGGCAGCTTCGTACAGCAGCTTGCGCACGGTCCCATCTCCCTGTTTGGTGATCCTGCCTGTCCGATCTAGCTCGCCCGACTGATGACGTCGGGGCACAAGGCCGAAGTAGGCGCCGGCATTGCGCGATTGTCGGAAACGCCCCGCTTCATCCACTGCAGCGGCGAAGGCAGCAGATGTCTGCACGCCCACGCCCGGTATGGTCATCAGGATTTCGCAAGCCTGTGACTGGCTGGCGATGATACGCAGGCGGCGGTCCATTTCCTTGATTTGCCCGACCAGTTCTGCGCGCACAGACAGCAAGGATGCGATGGCGTCGCCAAGGCCCGGGATGTGGGCGGCCTGCATGATCCGTTCGAGGAAGGCCTTCCCTTGACCTGCGCCGGGCCGATAGCCGAACGTCGCGCAGAGACCACGGATCGTGTTGTCGAGCCGGACACGCGCTTCAACCAGATGGCTGCGTGCGGTGATGACGCTGCGAACGCCATGCGCTGCCGGAGATTTGACATGCACCTCCTTGTAGAAGCCGGTGCGTGCCAACTGTGCGAGGCCGGCGGCATCGTGAGGGTCGGTCTTGTTCGCCTTCATTGCCTTGAGGCTCTGGTGGGCCTGGCGGGCATCAATGCACACTACCGGGACACCCAGTTCACGCAGGCCAAGGCAGATCGCCGGCGACATGCGGCCCGTTTCGATCACCGCCCGCTCGATTGGACCGTATCGCTCCAGCATCATGGCGATCGCCTCCGGAGAGCTTTCCACTTTCTCCGACACGACCTTCCGACCATTGTCATCAACGATGCAGACCTGCGTGGATTCCATCGACAAGTCCAATCCGGCATAGTGCTTCATGGCTGCTTCCTTCCTTCAGGATTCGACAACCAGAAGTGTGCGCCCCAACCGAGCTCCGAGGGAAGCAGCCGCAATTACACGATGACTCCAGCATCCTAAGATCGGACAATGCAGGGATTGAGTATCGGACGCCTTGCCGCGTTCTGCCAATCCCTTCGAAGGCGATCACCTGGTGCATTGCACAAGGGGTTGAAAAGTTGCGCTACGATTCCAGCGCTTCGAGGCTTACCGTGAATTCCAGACCAGAATTTCTGGCACGCAGGCGCTGATTGCGGCCAGGTAGCGGTAATTCCAGGCCGTCGCCTACGAGGCGGCATTCGGTAATCGTACGCAACTGGTCAATGCGGGCATGAAGCGTGGGACCTGCATCGAAGATGTCGACATAGCCGTCGTAAACAAATCCTTCGGCTTCAAGCATTGCCTTGGCCGGAACTGCGTCTACGTGGGGGCGCCCGATCGCAGACTGCGCATCGAGTGGCAAGAGCGCAGTATATATGGGAAATTTAGGCATGAGATCGGCAATGAACTGATTGCCTTGGGTCGCATTGTATAGGTCGGCAGCATGAAATTCGCTGTCAAAGAATTTTCGGCCAACGGCCTCCCAGAATGGTGAGATGGCGCCATCTAGCCAGCCGCGCATTTCAGCAACTATAGTGCTTCCAAACCTCTCCCTGTGTTGAGAAATAAAGAGGTAGCGGCTGCGCGAGAGAAGTTGTCCCAGCCCCGCGGATCGGGCTTGTGGCGCCAAAAAGAGCCCGCCCACTTCCGAAGCGCCATCGAAATCATTGACCAGTGTTAGAATATGAGTCGAGAAATGTCGGCCAGTGCCATTGGAAACATGGGATATTCGGCTCAGCTTGTAGCTGTAGAATGGCCATCGGACCCCGATCTTCGAGTAAATGCTCGAGGTTCCAACAATTCGGCCCGTCTCAGTGTCTTCAAGGACGAACAGATAGAATTCATCCTGCGGTGAATCGATAATGACGCCGCAGGATTGCTCGCTCCACGCTACTCGTTCCGCCAGTACACCCCGGTCATGAGGAAAGTTGGTGAGGCCGCCCGCGGTCAATGCCGCCAGTTCCAGCAATGCATCCACGTCATTCTTGCATGCCATGCGCACTTGGTGCGTCATATCAGAGTTCCCCAATTCCAAAGCCGAGCATTTTCATCAGTGCTCCGCGTGCAGCACGGCATTCTGCCCAGAGTTCGGCGTCCGCCAGGTCGGACTCGGCAATTCTCTCCGGCCAATGTTCTTCTATGGTTCTCTCGAGCCTGTCACAGATCCTTTCGTCAACGAGGAACCTCTTGTCGACGGCTGCCAGCGCGCCCTCGCTCATGGCAACCCGTAGGCGCAAACAAGCAGGGCCTCCTCCATTACGCATGGATTCGCGAACCTCGACGATTTCCAATCGTGTGATGACGCCTTGGCCCACCACGCTATCGTTCAACCATTTCCACACAGCAGAGTTCTCTCGGCATTCGCCCGGTACGACCAGGGCCATTCCGCCGCAAGGCAGTGTGACCAGTTGCGAGTTGAACAGATAGGAACCCACCGCATCTGCAAGTGATACTCGATCCGAAGGCGCCTCGATAATCTGGACCGAAGGTACTCGCATGCGGATGGTTTCGAGGACTTGGTCGCGATCCTCGAAGGCCTGTTGGTGTGTCAACAAGACATTCTCGTTCGCGACCGCCACCACGTCATTGTGGAAGGCACCGGCTTCTATCGCCGCAGCACTTTGTTGGACGTGGAGTTGCCCCTCGGCGCTCAGGCCATGGCGCCGAGCCACGGCTTCCCCCGCGATCCGATTCTGCCGGGCGGGGTACCTGCCGCTTGAAACACCGTAAACGAAGATCTCGAGGCCGTGTTCGCCATGACTGGCTGTTAGCCGCATTGCATTGGCGGCTCCTTCGTCTGTTAGTCTTGCGGGGAGCGGGTCATGCACGGCGAACAGACGCTTATCGGGAAATGCCAGCCGAAGTTGTCGCACAGTCTGTTGTGCCTCGATGCTGCGATGGAGCATCGACGAAAGGTTTGCGACTGTCAGGTGGCAACGCCCGTCGCGCGTGTCGGGGGCGGGCGAGACGGTCGCTGCATTAGCGGTCCACATCGGGGATGCGGAGAACACACTCGTCAGCAATGCCGGATCGCTTGCCCAGGCGGCGGAGTAGACGTCATCGTCGCTGCCTGCGAAACCAAGATCTCGTAGCCACGGAGCGAAAGGGCGGTCATGCGGCAGCAGCAGGCCTTGTGTTAGGCCAAGCCCGAGCATTCGCCGCATCTTGCCAATCCCCTGGATGGCCGCTTTTCGAGGGCTTGAGACCACGCCGGCATTCCGCGCAGAGGCGACATTTCCGAACGAGAGGCCCGCATAATTGTGGCTCGGGCCGACCAGACCGTCAAAATTGACTTCACGCACCATTGGAATGATCCCTTCGGGCTGATCGCAGGCCGCGAATGTCGCTGGTTTGGTCGATCACTGCTTCTGCTTCGAAGCTGGCGACCGGATAGGCGCAATAATCAGCCGCGTAAAAGGCGCTTGGCCGGTGATTGCCCGAGGCACCCAGCCCGCCGAACGGCATCGTCGCGGCGGCGCCGGTCGTGGGCCTGTTCCAGTTGCACACACCGACGCGTGCGCGAAGCGCATAGCAATCCCACAAGGATTGATCTGAAGAGATCAGCCCCCCCGCCAGTCCGAAGGCGGTATTGTTGGCGACGCGGATAGCGGTGTCGAAGTCAGGCACTCGCATGACCTGGAGAAGTGGGCCGAAGATTTCCCGGTCAGGGACTTCCATGTCCGTTACGTCGACGATTGCGGGAGTCAGAAATGCACCCGAACGATCCGGCGGGGATAGCAAGGGCAAAACCACGCGCGCCCCGGATGCCACCAGCGCATCATAGGCGGCGCGCACGCGATCGGCAGCGTGAGCGGATACCAGCGGTCCCATTGCTGGCTCCGGAGCTTCGTCCCAGCTGCCGATCGACAAACGCTGCGCGTAGTCGACGACAGCTGCAAGCGTTGCGTCACCGACGCTACCCTTCGGGATAATGAGGCGACGCGCACACGAGCAGCGTTGCCCGGCCGAGATGAAAGCGGAGCTCACGACGATTGAGGCTGCCGCGTCCGGCATCCCGTCCCAAGCGATCAGGGGATTGTTGCCGCCGAGCTCGAGCGCAAGAATGACTTCTGGACGATCAACGAACTGGCGCCGAAGGTGTGCGCCGGTAGCGGCCGAACCAGTAAAGAGTAGGCCATCGATCCGGGATTCGGCGAGGGCGATGCCGGTGTCGCGCCCGCCCTGCACAATGTTGAAAACACCATCCGGCAGGCCAGCCTCTTGCAACAGACCATCAATGATTTCGCCAACGAGGGGCGCTTCCTCCGACGGCTTGAAGACGATTGTGTTTCCCGCAAGGAGCGCCGGAACGAAGTGCCCGTTGGGAAGATGGCCAGGAAAGTTGTATGGGCCGTAGACGGCCATTACACCATACGGCCTGTGGCGCAGCACCGACCGGCCGAATGCGGCCTCCCGCTCGGACTCGCCAGCGCGCTCGCTTTGGGACTGGATCGAAATCGCGACCTTGTTGGCCATGGATGCGACTTCTTGGCGGCCTTCCCACAAAGGCTTTCCGGTCTCACGGCCGATTGCCGCAGCGAGCCGTTCTGCGTGATCCGATATCATCTGCCGGTATCGCTCGACGAGCCGAATTCGCTCGAAAAGTGGCGTAGCGGACCAGCCATCGAAGGATCGCCTCGCACGTTCGACGGCCAGAGCGACTTCCTTCGGGCCCGCCGACCTTCCTTCCCAAACTGTTTCTCCCGTCGCCGGGCACACTGATCGGAAATTAGTCATACTGCGACCTGCAATGCGTCAACAGCAAGTAGTTCGCTTGCCTTCTCACAGGTCTGCTCGAACCGAATGAGGACCTCGCGCACTTCCTGTGCTGAAATGGTGAGAGCCGGCAAGAGGCGCACGACATTGTCTCCGCCACCCGTGATCAAGAGTCTCTGTTGGCGCGCAAGATTGATGAACTCCCGATTGACGACTGCTAGCTGCACACCAATCAGGAGGCCGAGCCCACGGATCTCGCGCACTATGTGCGGATAGCGAGCGGTTATGGATTCAAGGCCGGCACGGAATTCTTTAGCGCGCTGGTTCACGGTATCGAGAGTTTCTGCGTTGCTTATCTCATCGAAGGCCGCGATCGCGACGGCCATCGCAAGCGGATTACCGCCAAATGTCGAACCATGTGATCCAATAGTCATACCGATCGCGGCCTGCGCAGTTGCGAGGCAGGCAGAGACTGGAAAGCCTGCGCCAAGGGCCTTGGCAATAGCCATGATGTCTGGCTCGCAGTCCTTGATCCACTGATGAGCAAAAAGACGACCGGTGCGCCCCATTCCACACTGCACTTCGTCAAAGATAAGCAGTACGCCATTGCGCGAGCAGACTCGGCGAAGGTGTCGCAACTTCTTGGGATCGAGCGCTCGCGCGCCTCCTTCGCCCTGCACGGGTTCGACGATCACGGCCGCTGTGCTGGGCGATGCTACCAGTTTCTCCCAGGCAGCGACTTCGTCGAAGGCGGCATGACAAAAGCCCTGCATTGGCGGGCCGAAGCCGTCGAGATAGGCCGCATTGCCGGCAGCGTTCAACGCGGCGAAAGTGCGGCCGTGAAACGAACCTTGGAAGCCGACGATGTCGACGCGTTCATGATTGCCCTTGACCGAAAAATGGCGGCGCGCAGTCTTGATCGCGCATTCGATCGCCTCGGTACCAGTGTTGGCGAAAAAGGCCGTATCTGCAAATGTGGCGGCGATCAGGCGCTCTGCCAGCTGGGATTGTCCGGGAATTTGCAAGCCGTTGCCAACATGCCAAAGGCGTTCCGACTGGCGTTGCAATGCATCCACAAGTGCAGGATGGCAATGACCCAAGGCGTTGACGGCGACCCCCCCGATGCAGTCGAGCCATTCTAAACCATTCTCATCGAACAACCAGCTTCCGAAACCCCTTACGGGTGCAATAGGCGCGGGTGCATAGACCGGCATCACCGAAGAGATCATATTCGCAGCCCCTTACCGAGTTGAGGTAATGAGAATATGCCAACATTCGCCGGATAATAGCGAAAAAGAGGCTAGCATTAATTACCAGAAGGAATGTTTGGGCCGTCTTTCGGAGCTGGTACACCTGCTGACGTTGTGATACTGCCGCGGCTCGGTGAGCAAGCAGGTCATCAGCGGCATTATCCTGCCTTGGCGCACGACGAGAAGGTGCAGTCCTTCAGTCAGTCGGCTGACAATCTGTCATTTTCCTGCTCGGCGATCAGTTGCGCCCGCAATGCGAGCGCATCGATCTCGGCGCTTGCGAGCTTGCAGAGTATCAGGGCTGAAAGCCGGGCCTGCTCTGCGAAACTTTCAGGCCAGGCGAACTCCTGTTCACTATGAATGTCGCCACCCCGAACGCCTAGTGTGTCGATTCCCGGGAGCCCCTGCGCAAGCAGATTGTTGCCTTCGCAGACGCCACCGGATGGCTTCCAGCCGATTGACAGGTCAAGTAGTGCGCCCAACTCGCGAACCTGGCCAAACAGGACCTGTTGGGCGTTGAAGAATGGCTTCGCCGGACGATGTACCCCGCCATGGACCTGGACGGATATGCCGCCTCCTTCCATTGTGGCGGTCGCAATGCGCACCTGCTCGTCGATCCAGATCGCACCCGCTTGGTCAGGGACTCGCACGTCGAGTCGCAGCACGGCACGGTCAGGAACCGAATTCAGCGCACCACCCCCATCGATGCGACCTACATTGATGGTGACGCCGTCCCGGACTCCGTTGAGATCTGCGAGCTTCGTAGCGATACGCGCAGCTGCGACCAGCGCGTTTCGACCGCTGGCGAAATCACGACCGGCGTGCGCGGCCCGCCCAAAAATTGCGATGTGGTAATTCCCCGACCCCTTTCGTGCTGATACGAGCGAACCATCGACAAGTGTAGGCTCGTAGGTAAGCCCTATGTGGCAGTTCCGACCAAGTTCGGCTAGCAAGGCGGCTGAGCCCATCGAGCCCGTCTCTTCGTCAGGGGACAGAAGCACCTGGAAGCCCAGCTGCGAAGCTAGCGGGTGGCGCTCGAATGCGGCGAGCGCACCCAGCATGACACTGATGCCGCCTTTCATGTCGGCGATTCCGGGGCCGTTGATGCTGCCATCGGCAAGCGGTCGAACTGCCTGAAACGGACTGTCAGCGGGAAAGACCGTGTCGTAATGTCCGGTCAACGCGACCTGAACGGGTGCTTCGGGGCGCAATCGGAGTAGGAGGGATTGCCCTGCCGGTGTAGCGCAAGCCTCGCCTCGCGTGTTTATCTGCAGTGCTTCGTCAAGCGAAATGGCTTCAAGATCACCATCAAAGGCACTTAGGACTTCGAATAGGCAATCAGCCATTGTGGCCAGCCCCAGCAGGTTGGAACTCCCGCTGTTTATCTCCGACCACTCGATCGCACGAGCAACCAAGTTCGGCCCTGTCTTCGCGACGGCATCCAGGACTGCTTGATCGGCATCGCTGATCTGGAACCGTCGAGTGCAGGATGGCCATTGCTCCACAATCAATCTCCAACTTGCCTTTGCCTTTATGGGGCGGCTTTGTTGCAACATGGCGCCCGCAATGCTTTTCCTCCCTTATGCGGCCCCCACATGATTAGTCAGGTAACGCCGCTCAGTGAGTCGCACTTCAGGCCCAAGCATGGATGTCAAATCAAGGGCTATGGATCCGCGATTGAACCTTTGATTGAGATCGGCAATCAGGAGCCAGAACACAAGCGACTTCGTTTCGCTGATATATGAGGTTTGTGAATGGAATCGACTCGCAAGCATCTTCCACCTCTATCCATGCTACTGGGGTTCGTTGTTGCCGCGAGGCACGGCACGATTTCTCAAGCGGCAAGGGAAACTGGCCTCACACAGGGCGCGGTAAGCCGGCAGATTGCCTCGCTCGAGGGCTGGGTCGGTTGTGAGTTGTTCGACAGGGTTGGACGCAATGTTGTGCTGAATGCTGCGGGAACGACCTATCTGGGCGAAATCGAACCTGCCCTCCGGCGTATCGCACGGGCAACGGGCAAGTTGATGAGCACGCCTGGGGGGCGGATCGTCGAAATTGCAACCTTGCCCAGTTTTGGCATGCGTTGGCTCGCGCCGCGCTGGAGCCGGCTATCTGCTCTCCACCCTGACCTCACGGTAAACATCTCCGCGCGATCTGAAGAATTCGACTTTGCTGTCGAGCCTTTCGATCTGGCTGTCCATGTCGGGCAAGCAGACTGGCCGAATGCCCAACATGACCTCCTTTTCAGCGAACGTGTCGTACCTGTGGTGGCTCCAGCGCTCGTCCGTGATCGCGCAATCCGCTCGCCGAGTGACCTCCGAAACATCCCTCTGCTCGTCCAGTCGCGACGTAAGGATGCTTGGAAGCGCTGGTTCGAAATTGTTTCCGTCCCTTACGAGGAGCCTCCCAGCACCACCAGTGTGGCCCACTTTTTGATGTTAGCCCAGGCTGTTGCTGCGGGAGCCGGCGCGGCCTTGTTGCCAACTTTCTTGATCGAGGCCGAGCTTCAATCTGGCAGTCTGGTTGTTCCTTTCGACGTCCCGTTGGGCGAGGACCGCAGCTACTACTTGGTCTACCCCAAGGAAAATCTGGAGAAGCAGGCCGTCAGACAGGTCCGGGATTTCATTTGCGGAGAGGCCAGCGGTCATCAGGCCTAGTGTCGGTCCGCCGCTCCTGAAGCCTATACCCATTATGTGTGGTTTCCCATCGCATGCTACGCCTGCTGGGTACGCGAGCGAACTCGCCGACCGATCATAGCGGTTGTCGCCAAGCCCATCGCGCATGCCAATGCGACGATTCCAAAGAGCATCCGGTAGCCGCTCTCGCCTGGGAAACTGTCCAGGAGAAAACCTGCAACTGGGGGCACGAAGATGTCGGGCGTAAAGCCGACCAACGAAATCAGACCGGTTGCTGAGCCAGTGCTCGATTCGGGAATCCGGCACTCCTCGATCAGCGCGAAATAGACCCCTCGGATCGCGAAGACAGCCAGCGATGCGCATGCAAGGTTTGCGATCATGATGGGGGCATTTTTTGCGGTTCCCGGAGATATCGCAAAGGTCATCATGCTTGCAACGAGGATGGCGAAGGCGAACACCACCGTCTGCCAAACTCCCCAACGGTCGGCTGCAAAGCCGGCCGCCATGGCTGCAACTGGCTTGAGCCAAATCTTCCCAACCGCAATGGCACTTGCCGCCGCAACCGACAGTTCCAGCATGCTCGAACTATAGGGCGTGAAATAATAGAGCGCCGTGTAGGCAGTGTAGCTGCTCAAGACGATCAGCGAGATCAGCCATAGGTCTGGATTTGGGAGCAATTCCCGCCATCCGCTGTAAGATGCTGCCTGCAATTTCGCGCCGCTCGGTGCTGCGCGGTCGAGCGTGAAAAACGCGATGATCCCAAGTGCGATGTTCAAAACGGCAAAGCCGATGATGACCGTGCCGAGCGCGCCGCTTGTGCTTCCCGCCCAAGCAAACACCGCGACTCCGGCCGCTCCAATAGCGCCTTCTGTAACGCCGCGGACACTTTCGAGCAGGCCAAAGGCGCGGCCCTGGCTCCCGGCGACCGCCCATTCGCGTGTTGCGCGGATCATTGTGCTCCAGCACACAACGGTCATGGCGCCCCAAAGCACGTAGAGGAGAAGGGTGAATGGATAGGACGGAAACGAAGCGAAAAACGCTCCACCTATGCCGGTTCCGATCAACCCGATCGGAAGCAGAGTGCGAGGCTTGAACCTGTCAGCAAGCCAGCCTCCCGGGACGTAGCCGATTAGTGATGCCAGGCCATATGCCGACGAAAGACTGCCGATCTGCACATTCGTTTGGCCGAGAGCGAGACGCAGGGGATCGTAATAGATTTCATGCAGAAACGGGAACAGAAACAGCGTGGTACCTGCGCTGCCCAATACCAGCATTGTGATTGACCTGCGCAAGCCTGCCCCCCGTATCTTGCATGTCAGTAAGCAGAGTGTTCAGAACGGGAGCGTTTCGCGATGTCCTCGTGTCCGAGTGCACTTGGTGAAATCACTTTGGTAAGCCGACAGCAAGTTCTTCTGATTCTCAAAATACGCATTGCCGCAATGCCTTCCGCCATTCCGTCAGGGACCCTGCGCCCAGTTCCTTCGGACATGTTCTGCAATTCCGTCTCACTCTCGGATTTGCCGACACAGTCGGCCCGAAGCCTGTTGCAGATTGATGGATCGGCTTAGCCAAAAAGCCTGGGCTTATCTGTCGCCTCCAGCTGCAATGGAATTGGAGGCAATTGACCTGCTGAAGAGAAGTAGGGGGAGCAGAGCCAATACAGCACAGCCAAGCGCCAAGGCTCCGATTTGCTGATACGTTCCTCCGTTCAGCAGGATCAGCCCTGAAATCGCGGGTGCTGATGCGCTTCCGATTCCCTGACCTCCACGCGCAACCGCGGCGAGCGGCGCTCCACCCGAGGCGGCAGCAAGGCCGAGAAGATATGGCAGAGTGAAGACATAGGCAGTGCCGGACACGCACATGGCAATTGTAAGCATCGTCTGGTCGCCCGAATGGGTAACCGCATAGGCGCCTAAGCCGGTTATCAGGTACCCAAGGACCAACGGTGGTGTCCTTCCGAACCGGGTGCCAAGCCGATGCGCCAAGGCAGGTCCGGCTAGAGAGCAAGTAGCAGAGATAGCCATTGCATAGCCGGCTTGAGCTTCGGTCACACCGATAGATTGGGCGATACCTTCAATGAAGTAGTAATATCCGTTTGCCAAAATCGCGAGGAGTGCAGCGACAAGGCCCAGCGTAACCGCGCGGGCGTCGATAGTGGCAAGATGTTGCTTCGCCGTCGTGTCGACCACCTGGGCTCGTGGAGGGATGTTTCGGAGCAATGGGACGAGGGCCAACACAACAATGCCCAAGGCTACGAAGATTCCGCGCGGACCAGCCCAGTCAGGCAAGAGTGGCAAAGTCACAAAGAGCATTACTGCCAATCCCACGACGGCGGCCCATATGAGAGCAAACGTTCTATCCGCATTGGGGGTTTCCGCAGCGGTTGCGGCAATTGCAGCATAGAGCAGCCCCTCACCGATCCCGCCTATCAAGCGTGACACAACGAGGAACTCCGCGCCATGGCTCAATGCTGAGCCAGCATAGCCAGCCAAAACCAGCAACGCACCTGCGAAAGCTAGCTTTCTTCGGTCAAGACGCAACAGGTAGGGCGCCAGTCCAATCGATACCAGCGATGCACAGGCGATCTGCCCCGCAATGATGAAGCCGATCCAACCTTCAGGAATCGCGTAGGCCTTGACTATGCCGCCAACCACAAAAGGCATCGTATAACCGCCAATCTCGGCAATCAGCGATCCCGCAAGCATTCCCGAAATCGAGGCGAAGCGTCCAAGCAAATTTTGACCTTCCGAACTCCAAACACTAGTGTATGGTAGAGAGGTTGTTTCAAGAGTCCAGAGGGCAGGCGAGTCACGTGACCGATTTTTTCGATGCAATTGTGGTAGGCGGTGGTCACAACGGTCTGACTGCGGCCGCATATCTTGCCCGTTCGGGTGCAAGAGTTCTGGTCCTCGAGCGTCGCCAAATTGTGGGCGGGGCTGCCGTGACCGAGGAAGTGATGCCGGGGTGCCGTGTGTCATTTTGCTCGTATATCGCCAGCATGCTTACCCCCGCCGTGGTCAAGGAACTGGGGCTCGCTGATCATGGGCTGAAAATGGTCGCATGCGACCCGGCGCTTAATGTGCCGACATCCGATGAGGGCCTCGTGACGCTTTGGTCCGATCCGTTGCGGACTGCGGCAAGCCTTCGGACCTACAGTCGGAAGGATGCCGACAACTTCGTAGCGGTCGAGCATCAACTCAAGGCGCTCGCTCGCTACCTGCAGCCGTTCTTTCTCAAGCCTCCGCCGGCTCTGAGCGGGAGCTTGGTCGACCGGCTCGGGGAATTGGCATCAATGGCCCGCCAATTCTGGGGAATCTCGCGAGATGAAATTGCATCGATGACGCGGTTTCTGACCGGCTCCCTCGCCGAATTTCTCGAGCGACACTTCGAAAGCGAGGAGACGCACCGGCTCTTTCTGGCCAACAACGTTTACGGCAAGCATGGGGGGCCATATGATCCGGGCTCGACCCTAGGCTTGTTGTTCCACCTGTTGGGCGGTGGTGATAATAGCATCCAGGGCTTCAGCGGCCATGTTATCGGGGGGATGGGATCAGTCAGCGATGCGCTGGCCAACGCTGCCCGGGGCTTTGGCGCCGAAATCATCACGAATGCAGAGGTTGCGCGGATCTACGTAAAGGGCGGGCGGGCATCCGGCGTCGAGCTGGTCGATGGCCGAGTGTTTCACGCCAAGGCGGTCGTGTCGAATGCGGACCCAAAGCGAACGTTCCTTGGGTTGGTCGACGCGGAACATCTCGACCCGACATTTCGATCGGACATCGCCGCCATCAAAATGGCCGGTCCTTCGGCCAAGGTGAACATGGTCCTGAGCGAGCCACCTTCGATCAGGGGCATGTCGCTCGACGCCACTCCGGCGGAACGCGCGGTCTTTTCGGTCATGGGCAGCATGGAGGCTATGCAGCGCTGCTATGATGCCTCAAAGTTCGGCGAAGTGGCAGACGAGCTGTGGGTCGATTGCGTGGTTCCAAGTTTGGTCGATCCCACGCTCTGCCCGTCGGACCGCACCATGCTCACTTGCTTTGTCCAGTATGTTCCTTTTCGGCTGCGAGAGGGGGACTGGGACTCGCGACGTGAAGCGCTCGGCGATCAGGTGGTGCAACAGATTGGCCGGGTCGCGCCCAACGTCCCTGGCAGCATCGTCGCACGTAAAGTCATCACACCGCTGGATTTGGAGCGCACCTACGGACTGACCGAAGGCAACATCTTCCACGGGGATCTCAATCTCGCCCAGTTGTTCTTCATGCGCCCGCACCCCGATTGGTCGGGCTACCGCACGCCTGTGGCCGGTTTGTATCTGTGCGGCGCGGGCACGCACCCCGGTGGGGGCGTGACGGGAGCTCCTGGCCGGAATTCAGCACAAGTCATTCTGAAGGATTTGCGCCGATGAGCCGATATTCGGCGTTCGCGCTTCTCAGGAACTGGCTTGGTGGCAATACGGATTGGGATCCGGTTTGGCGCTCCCCCGAACCGGCGAGCAGCTACGATGTGATTATCATCGGAGCTGGCGGCCACGGCCTTGCGACCGCCTACCATCTGGCCAAGCACTACAGGCCTGGACGCATTGCTGTGATTGATAAGGGGTGGCTCGGCGGCGGTAACACCGGCCGCAACACGACCATCGTGCGCTCGGACTATTTCTACAAGGAAAGTGCCGACTTCTACGACCATTCGCTCCGTCTCTATGCCAGCCTTTCGCAGGAGCTCAATTTCAACATCATGTATTCCGCCCGCGGAATCCTTAATCTCGCGCACAGCCGGCACGAGGTCGATTTTCAGCGCCGAATTGTGAACGCGATGCAGTTGAACGGGATCGATGCCGAACTGCTCGGACGGGAGGAAGTGCTCAAATTCTGTCCTGTCCTGAATGGCGATCCTAATGCAAGGTTTCCCATTTACGGGGCCATGCGCCAGAAACGAGGAGGGACTGTCCGGCATGACGCGGTAGCCTGGGGCTATGCACGGGCAGCCGATGCCCTGGGTGTCGACATCCTTCAGAATACCGAAGTCACCGGGTTCCGCCGGGACATCAGCGGCGGTGTGCAGGGCGTCGAAACAAGTAAAGGCTTCATTGGTGCGACCAAGGTGGGGATCGCCACGGCCGGTCATTCGTCAGTGGTCGCGCAGATGGCCGGTTTCCGATTGCCTGTCGCCAGCTATGGGCTCCAAGCCTTTGTCTCCGAACCGGTCAAGCCCGTCTTGCACACCGTGATCGGTTCAGCCGTGATCGGAAGCTATTGCAGCCAGTCGGACAAGGGCGGCATTGTGTGCGGTGGCGGCATCGATCCCTATCCGTCCTTTGCCCAGCGCGGAAGCGCAGCGACAATGGAAAAAGTGCTTGCCGGCATCGTCCAGCTTGTTCCGACCTTCAGTAGTCTGCGCCTCCTGCGCCAATGGGCTGGAATCGTCGACTACACGGCCGATAGCTCGCCGATCATTGACCGCAGTCCGGTACCGGGGATTTATCTGAACGTCGGCTGGGGCGGAGGCGGGTTCAAGGCGATCCCGGCCGGCGGTGAGGCTTTTGCGCACTTGATCGCGAAGGATGAGCCCCATCCGCTAACCACCGCCTTCGGACTCCAGCGTTTCAGGGATGGCGCGCTCATCGACGAAGCTGCGGCAGCCGGGATTGAACACTGACATGATGCGGATTGCCTGCCCGAACTGTGGCCTGCGCGACGAGCGCGAATTTGCCTATGGCGGCGAAGCCCATATCGACCGACCAGAGCTGGACTGCGACGACCAGGCTTGGGAGGAGTATCTCTTCCTGCGCGCCAACCCCAAGGGCGAGCATGCCGAGCGATGGGTCCATGTGCACGGTTGCGGGGTCTGGTTCAATCTGATCCGGCATACTGAAACACACGAGGTCGTAGCGGTTTACGTAATGGGAGTTGCGCGGCCGTGACCGGTTACCGACTTTCCCATGGCGGCGGCAGGATCGATCGCGGCCAGTCCATCGACTTTTCGTTCAATGGCAAGCGCTATGCAGGCCTTGCGGGCGATACACTGGCGTCGGCCTTGCTCGCCAACGGCGTGCAGCTTGTCGGACGGAGCTTCAAGCTCCATCGACCACGCGGTATTATGGGAGTCGGCTGCGAGGAAACCAACGCACTGGTTCAACTTGAGCACGGCCTATCCTCCATTCCCAACGTGCAGGCCACCATGATCGCTCTGGAGGAAGGGCTGGTTGCCCAGAGCATCAATGCCTGGCCTTCACTGACCTGGGACATTGCTGGCGTGAATGATCGTCTCCGCGGACTGTTCTCTGCCGGATTCTACTACAAGACATTCATGTGGCCGGACTGGCACTGGTTCGAATGGCTGATTCGGCGCGCCGCCGGACTTGGCAAGGTGCCGGTCGTGCCCGATCCGCAGCGCTACGAAGCGCGTCATGTGGAATGTGATCTGCTAGTGATAGGTGGAGGCAGAAGGGGGTTGGCCGCTGCGGCACAGGCAGCGCGAGACGGCAAATCGGTATTGCTTGTCGATCTGGATCAGGGTCTTCCAAGCCTTGAAGGTGTTCGGACCTTTGAAAAGACTGCAGCTCTTGGAGTCTGGGATCATGGTTTTGTGCTGGCCGCATCGGAAGGTCGGGTACTCCACCGCATCCGGGCCGAGCAGATCATTCTCGCGACGGGCAAGCAAGAGCGCGGCATCGCATTTGCGAACAACGACTTGCCCGGCATCATGCTCGCCGGTGCGATCGGCAGATATGTCGCGGATTATGCGGTGGCGCCGGGTCGATCCGGCATTTTCTTCGTCAACAACGATCTGGGCTGGCGGTCCGCTATTGAAGCTGCGCAGTGTGGTGTAGGGGTGCGCGCCATTGTCGATGCAAGGCCGCAGGTGCTGCCCGAACTTGCCGATCGCGCCCGTGCGCACGGAATCGATCTATTCTTTTCGTCATTAGTCCGGTCGGCCCATGGGCGCGGACGCGTCACCGGCGTCACCATAGAGAAGCCGGATGGCCTGAGTCGTCTCGCGTGCGACTTTGTCGGGGTCTCGGGAGGCTGGAACCCTGCTTCCCAACTGTGGACCATGGCTGGCGGTCAGACGAAGTTCAACGAGCGCAGCCAGAGTTTCCAGCCGGATGGGTTGGTCGCCAATGTCGAATGGGCAGGCCCCGAACCGATTGAGGCGGAGCCCATCTGGACTGTCCACGGCGGGGATGAAAAGACCATGTTCGTCGATTTTCAGACCGATGTGACCGTGGCAGACATCAAGCTGGCGGCCCGCGAAAACTATCGAAGCGTTGAGCATCTCAAGCGCTACACTGTGTTGGGAATGGGCGTCGACCAGGGAAAGCTGAGCTCGGTCCCCGGCGCCATGATCCTCGCGGAGACCATCGGCGCGGAACCCGGAACGCTGTCCGCAAGCAAGGTTCGTCCGCCCTTCGTTCCTACAGCCTTTGGTCTGATCGGTGCTGATCTACGCGGTGAACGCTTCCGACCTCGTCGGTATCTGCCCGCACACGAATGGCATGTACGCGAAGGTGCTGTGTTCGAGGATATTGGATGGGAAAGGCCGGCGGCATATCCGGTTGGCGGGGAAGACATCCAGGCGGCAGCTGAGCGTGAAGCCGCAGCGGTCCGAAGTGGCGTTGGTCTTCTCGACGGTTCGCCGCTTGGCAAAATTCTCGTGGCCGGCCCCGAAGCTGCAGCGTTCCTCGACCGGGTCTATGTTGGCACCCCCTCGACGCTCAAGCCCGGGCGGATCCGGTACGGGCTTGTCCTCAACGAGAACGGTACGATCCTGGATGACGGGGTCTATGCTCGTCTCCAAGACGGGAGTTTCCTGCTCAGCCCGTCCAGTGCCTTCGCTGACCGGATGGTCCGCCTGCTGGAGGATCTGCTTCAATGCGAATGGCCGATGGATGTTGTCGTTCAAGACGTGACTGAGCAATATGCTGTCTGGACTGTTGCGGGCCCGAACGCACGAAATGTGCTCGAGGCATTGCAGCCCAGTTTTGATCTCTCAAGTGAGCGTTTTCCACACTTGTCCGTCCGAGAGGGACAACTCGACGGATCGGAAGTACGTATTCAGCGCGTGAGCTTTTCTGGTGAGTTGAGCTACGAGATCCAGGTGCCAGCGGGGCAGGCGGTGCAGATGGGCGATGCGCTGATGGCGGCTGGCAAGCCCTATGGATTGGTGCCCTATGGGATAGAGGCACTCGAAATCTTGCGTATCGAAAAGGGCTACATTCATGTTGGAACTGATACCGACAGCGAGACCCAGCCCGGTGATATCGGTTTTGGCGGAGCCATCGCCAAAAAGCAGAGCGATTTCCTTGGGCGGCGAGCGCTGACGCGTCGCTCATCCTTATCGCCATATCGTAAGCAACTGGTGGGCCTGACCTCGCTTTGCGGCGGGATATTGCCGGTAGGTGGTCATGTGCGGGCTCCCAGTGGGCAGAGCGGAGGATTCGTTACGAGCAGCCAGTTCAGCCCCGTGCTGGGACGGGGCGTTGCCTTGGGATTGGTCGAGCAGGGGCAGCGGCGCCTTGGTGAAATCGTCGAGATCGTCTCGCTGGGGAGGAGTTGGCAGGCCAGGATTTCAGAGACGGTCGCCTATGACCGCGAGGGAGGTCGCCTTGACATTTGATCTCTCAATTATTCGTTTGTCGGTTGATCTGGCTCGCCATCCAGAGTTGAAAAGCCCGTTAGAGTGCTGCTTCAACATCCGGTTGCCTGATTTCGGCGAGTTGCATGGCGACACGTCCACCTGTCTAGGGCTGCGCGCCAGTCGGTGCGACTGGTTACTGCTGGGCTCTGCATCTGAAATGGCCGGTCGTGTTTCTGGGATGAGGGCGCAGCTTGCCGGGGCACCCGCAATCATCACCGATGTATCCGACAGCTTTGTTGCTGTTCACAATGTCGATAGCGTGCAGCTGGCGACGCATTCTGCTGTGTTGCTGCGGGGGGATGAAGCGCGGCCAATGCAGATCGGTCAAGTCGATGTCATGGCGTTTTGTCAGAGGGGCTTGGTGACCATTTTAATACCCCGGTCATATCGCGGCGCACCATGTTGGCAGGATCTAACTCATAAGCGGCAATAAGGCTGCGCTTTTGGGTAGTGCACAAGCCTCTTCGATGCCAAGGTATACCAAAGAGGGATTTCGCAGTTGACAAGGGACGTCAAAGCGAATATTTTCTCTTGATCGGTATACCATGGGGGCGGATCGTGACAGACACACTGGGGAGAATCAATTCCTTCGGCCGGCTAATGGCTGCAACTATGCTCGCGCTACCGCTCGCGTCGCCTGCGCTCGCACAGTCCACTGAAACAAGTGACGAACAGCCGGCAATCGGAGAGATCGTCGTTACGGCGACCAAGCGGCCTGAGCGCCTGCAGGACGTGCCAATCTCGGTACAGGCTGTCACAGGTGACCTTCTTCGAAGCGGCGCAGTGCAGAATTTCGAGGATGTGCAAGTTCCAGGGCTTCGCGTGTCGCGAGGCGGTATGGCTGATACCATCACCGTTCGCGGAATCGGTTCGGGGCAGAATTTGGGCTTCGAACAATCTGCGCCCATGTACATCGATGGCATCTATTATGGTCGGGCCCGCACCCAACGCCTTGGCTTCCTTGACATTGATCGAATCGAATTTTTGAAGGGTCCACAACCAACGTTTCTGGGCAAGAATGCAATTGCGGGCGCCATTAACGTAGCCACCCGCCGGCCTGGTGATAAATTTGGTGGTGAGATTGAGTTCAGCTATGAACCGGTCACCAATGAAAAGGCGGCATTTGGTGCAGTCGACATCCCTCTTGGGCTGGACTGGTCCACCCGTGTCGCCTTGCGATACCGAAAGTCTGAAGGTTATCTCACAAACACGATAACCGGTCGCAAGGAACCCGAGATTGAAGATCTTCTGGGTCGTATAACGATCACAGGAAAATTGGCAGACAGGCTCACGATGACGGCCATCGGCTACTTTGGGAATAATGACGACCGAGGACGCAATAACCAGTCGGTCATATGTCAGCCCAATTTCCGGCGTGACATTTCCGACGCAGTTCGTGAGCCTTGTCTGTTCGATCGCTTCAAAGCCTCGAGTGGACTGATCCCGTCTGCTGCAGAAATAGCGCGGCCAGACCTCTATACTGACGATAATGGTGGTTCATTCTATAATCGCTTGCGCTCGGGCGGCGGCACACTTTTGCTGGACTATGAATTTGGTGATGGAGTGACGCTGAGCTCCGTGACGGGCTACTACAAGTACAAAAACTACCAGTTTATCGATACCGATCAAGGTGTTGCCAATTATTCCACAGCGACATTCACCGAACGCTATGATCAATTCAGTCAGGAACTCCGCCTGGTTTCGCCCAAGGATGGTGCGTTCAAATGGTTCCTCGGAGCTTATGTCGACAAGAACAACAACGATGTTATCAGCACCTCGGACAACGATGCGCGTAATCTACTGCCGCTCGTGGTCCCGCCTCCGGCAGGGTCGACCAACCGGACTCCGGCATTTGTAAACGCTCGTATTATCGGTAGCGTTCAGGACAGCGTCGAAGATGCCTCATCATGGGCGCTGTTCGGGGAGGCGAGCTATGCCTTCGGTCCGGTGACGATCCGTGGCGGACTGCGTTACGAAGAAGTCAAGAAGGATCTCGCATTTTCCGGGTGTGAATCTACTCCCTATGCGGGCTGCACTCCCCTACCAATCCTCACCGCGAGCCGAAAGGATGAGAAGCTCCAGCCGGCCATCACGCTCGAGTATCGTCCGGCGCAAGATGTGATGATCTATTCCAGCTTCAAGAAGGGTTTCAAGTCGGGGGGGTTTTCGGGCACGGATGGTGGACCATTTAACCCCGAGAATGCAAACGCCTATGAGATCGGTTTGAAAAGCCGTTTCTTCGACCGACGAGTTTTGCTCAATCTCACTGCATTCCGAAGTGATTACAAGGACCTACAGGTTTCTTCCTTCGATCCCGCTACCTCTAACTTCCAGACAACAAATGCGGCATCCGCGCGCACACAGGGTGTAGAAGCGGAACTCCAGTTTGCGGTGGCAAGGAACTTCAGACTTTCGGCCAATATCACTTATCTCGACGCAACATACGAGAACTTTGCCACCGCGCAGTGCTTCGCAGGCCAAACAGCTGCTCTTGGCTGCAATCCTGCAAACAACACGCAAAATCTGTCGGGTATTACAACCCCATATGCACCAAAGTGGTCGGGAAGCATTGCTGCGGACTGGTCACAGGAGATCGGGAGCGGGTTGACGCTTCGGGCAGGTAGCGACCTCTATTTCACGAGCCGGTTCGCGACCTTGACCGACATCAATCCGAACTCCTTCCAGGAGAAATTTGCCAAACTTAACGCGAGGGTCGGCCTTTCAAGCGAGAGTGGCTGGGATTTGTCGCTGGCGGTTCGCAATCTGACAGACAATCGTACGGCAGCGTTCAAGAACACGATCCCGGGCGGATTCAACTCCATTGCCGCATTCACCGAACCGCCGCGCACCTTTACAATTCAAGCGCGCTACCGGTTCTGATCCGGCGAACATGCAGAGCCGGGCTGGTATTGATTGGCCGGCTCTGCCAGTTCAAGGGCTGTCGGGGCTGGAATGAGCAACGCAAGAAAGAGAGATCCGAAGCACATCGTCGCCGCTATCTGCATGGCGTTGTCTGGCATGGCAGCGCTGGTTTACCAGATCGTCTGGACCCACAAGATGGCGATGGCGATTGGAACGGCACAAAGCGCCGTCGCGATCATGCTGGCCAGCTTTCTTGGCGGTCTTGCGCTGGGCGGTTGGATGGCCGCGCGCTGGCTCAATTCTGGCGTCGATGCAGGCAGACGCTACGCGTTTCTAGAGCTGTTCATTGCGGTCTGGGCCATCGCCGTTCCTCTGCTATTTCCTCTGTTGCAGACGCTGCTGATCGGACTGTTGTCGAGCGGAGCGCATTTGCCGCCTGATGCAGGTTGGGCCCAGTTCTGGGTCTATCTTACGATCGTTGCAGCGGCCTTTGCACCACCGACCATCGCCATGGGAGCCACGCTGCCAATTCTGGTGCGCGCGGTGCGCTGCGGTGTGGACGATGTCGCTGGCCTCTATGCGCTGAATACGTTCGGCGCAGCGGCAGGAGCGATGCTGGCAGGCTTCCTACTGCTACCGTCTTTGGGACTGACTGTGGCCAGCCAGTTGGCCGCAGCGGCCAATATTGTGGCCGCTGTCTTGGCTTGGCGCCACCTGCGCTCCAACGGCCCCGAAAAGAAGCACGATGCGGGAACTGCTGCTTCGCCTGTTCAACGGGTGCTGGTTGCGGCGTTTCTGTCCGGGGTCGCTACTTTCGCACTTGAGGTATTCTGGACAAGGCTGCTGGCAATTCCCTTTGGGGGGACGACTCAAGGCTTTGCGTTCATGCTGGGCCTATGGCTGACGGGACTTGCGCTCGGTGGACTCTATGCTGCGCGGAAGCCGGGAAGTGCAGCCATGGCGCTCACGTTCGGCGCAATCTTGTCCTCGCTGGGCTATCTCGCAATCCTTATTACGGGAGCTGCTGAGAAATCCGCGGTTCTGGCTCTGTTTCCGGGAGCCATTGCCTTCGGCATGGCCTATCCGCGCTTCGTCGAGGCGGCAGGCGGAGACCCTGCGAAAAGCGCGGCTGTGGTCTATGCCTCAAATACTGCGGGGGCGGTAGCAGGCGCTATGTTGGCTGGCCATTATCTGCTGGAATCGTACGGCTTCGGCGGAACGCTGCTTGTTGCAGTAACGCTACTTTTCTTAGCTGCTGCGGCCGTTTCTCACATATCAAAACAAACTTATGCATTCGCAGCAGGCGCGCTTGCGAGTATCGGCGGGCTCGTAATTGGAGTGCCGGAACCCTACTCGCTGCTCAAGGCCGGTGTCGTAGACAGAGACACATCCGGTGATCTGGTTTCGCTCAATGTGGGGCGCGTTGCAACAGTCGAAGTGCGCGACCGTGATGACGGTGTACTTATTCGAAGCGATGGGCTGCCGGAAGCACTGGTGCCGCGGGCGGGTACGCCACCAGCCCTGAATGATCAACACTGGCTGACTATTCTTCCATCGCTCGCACGACCGCAGGCCAGATCAATGATGGTGATCGGTCTTGGCGGAGGCGTCAGCCTGGAAACGGTCCCTTCGTGGATCAGCGCCATAGATGTTGTCGAAATCGAAGAACGTATCATCGATGCCAATCGCAGGATTGCGTCGCAGCGTGCGGTGGATCCGCTATCTGACGCCCGGGTCAAGATCGTCCACAATGATGCACGTAACGCAATGCTGCGCACTGGCAAACGCTACGACATCATTGTGTCACAGCCGTCGCATCCTTGGACGGCGGGTTCCTCGAATCTATACACGCGACAGTTTGTTGCGCTCGCCAAGGCGCGCCTCGCCGATCATGGAGTGTTTGTCCAATGGATGAACGCGTCCTTTGTTGATCCACGGTTACTCCGATCTTTCCTCGCAACGCTTGCATTTGAGTTCCCCAATGTCCGGGTATACGAACCGGTTCCGTTCAACTTGATCGTCATGGCTTCGGATGCTCCCATATTGCCAGAGAGCGGGCTTGCTGTAGTAGGGCCGGCCGATGTCCGGCTGCTCGATCGAGCGGGCATCCTGGATGCGGACGATTTCGCCTGGTCGCTCCTCCTTGATGAGGGAGCAGTGCGACGGGCTATTGCAGGGGCCTTTCCGATCAGCGACGACAGGAATTCAATGGCTTTTGAAACAGGGCCGGGGCGGGGAATCCTGACCCGGACGGGACTCGATGCCTTTACCCAAAGGCCTGCGGGCGTGCGGGCCGGTAGCGACTATTCCCGCCTGCGGCTGGCGCAGGCAGGCCTGCTGCCATTCACGCCGGTGACGGAGAGTGGGCTGGTGGCGCTGGCCAGAGCGAAAGGCGCAGCTGGTGATTATGCGGCGCTGGCGGGGATGGATCGGCAACTTGCGTCCGTGACACCTGTTGAACCGGGGTATGCAGCCGCAAATCAGCTACGCTCGGCCTGGCGCCTTGAACGGATTGCTTCCGTCGATCCCCGGCAGCGTGCAGCCATGGCCCAAGAAACGCTGACTATCGTTGATGCCGCGCTGCGCGTCGAGGCAACCACCGATCTGCTGATCCAGCGCGCGACTCTTGCGCAAGTGATCGGCGATCATGCGATGCTGGTGGAAACTGCGCTCGCCTTTGCCGTTGTAGCGAGCCAGTCGAGGGGTGGAACTCTCGAAGCGCGCCGTTCGGAGGCGTTAAAGGCCGCCCTTGGGAGGCTGGAGTCGTCACCGATCCGCCAGCGCGCCATTGCCGCACTTGACGGCGTTGCGCAAAGATAAGGAAACTGTGACGCGGGGCTTGACAAACGTGGCATTGGACAGCCCGCAACAGGTCGTCAACCTGCTGGGCTCATTCCGTTCAATCAAACACAATCGTTCGGGATCCGTTCAGTATGACACGCTGCTCGACATGCCAGCGGACGGCACGCGAGAGGACTGATGCCTCGACTTCCTGACCAATAAGCGTGAGTTCCTCGGCGGTACGAGAATGACTTACGCGCCGCGTGTCCTGCTCGATGATCGGGCCTTCATCGAGATCGGTTGTAACGTAGTGAGCCGTCGCACCGATGAGCTTCACACCCCGGGCATGGGCCTGGTGATAGGGCTTGGCACCTTTGAAGCTTGGAAGAAAACTGTGATGAATGTTGATGCACCGCCCAGCGAGCAATGCGCAAAGATCTGGTGACAAGATCTGCATGTACCGAGCCAGAACAACCAGATCGATGTGATTCTCTTTTACCAGTTTGAGAAGAGCCCGTTCCTGCTCTGGCTTGGTCTGCGGAGTGACGGGCAGGTGATGATACGGGATGCCGTTCCACTCGGTGAATGAGCGCATGTCCTCGTGGTTCGAAACAACAGCTCGGATCTCCACTGGCAGTTGGCCAGCGCGCCAGCGGTAGAGCAGATCATGCAGGCAATGCCCGAAGCGCGAAACCATCAGCAGGATTCTTGGCTTCCTTGAGGCATCGGTGAAGGTCGCTGTCATATCGAACCGTGATGCAATGGGTGCGAAAGAGGATTCAACCTCAGGCAGCGAGGGTATCGCTGCTGACACCGGCTTGAATACGATCCGCATGAAGAAGTCGTCGGCATCCTGATGCTGGTGCGACTCCACGATTGTGAAGTTGGATTCGGCAAGAAAGCCTGTGACAGCCGCGACGAGTCCTGGCCGATCAGTGCAGCGAATGGTAAGGAACATTTTGTTTGTCATATGGATTACGAAGCCATTTCCACAGCAGCCTCAGGTCATTCAATGACCATACAGCAGTGTATGGAAATCGCAAGCGTTGAACTCTGCTCCTGCGGAGCCTATTGCCAACGCGCGGGCCAACTGGCGACTCGTAGATCCTGGCGTTGCGCAAATTTGGTGGGATTGAGGTGGTCAAGGTCCCCATTCTTGCCGTTCTGTTATGAGGTGGGGACATCAGGATGCCTCGCTTTATGCGAATTTGGCATGCTGTTGTTTGATCGTTCGTAATTTTGAGCGGGGTACGGACTGGTGGGAGGTGCGGTGAGCAGCGAAGGAAGCGCCGGTACATTGCGTCGGCGGACAAAGCCCCCAACGTCCAGTTCAAACCGGACCTCGTCGCGCTTAAGTCGCGAAGACTGGATCAATGCAGCGAAAACTATGCTGGTCGAAAGCGGTATTGACGGCGTAAAAGTCGATTTGCTTGCAAAGCGCATGAACGTAACTCGCGGCAGCTTTTACTGGCATTTTGAAGATCGCGACGCGCTGCTCGATGCACTGCTGCATTTGTGGGAAGCAAGTAACACCGAACCAATGCTGGCGGCGATCAAGGCGGCCGGCGCACGCGGCGATCGCGAGGATTTTGATGCGACTGTCGGCCGCTTGTGGATCGACGAAACCGAATTCGACCCGGCATTTGATTCGGCAATCCGTGACTGGGCACGAACCGATCCCGACGTTGCGGAAGCTGTGCACCGCATCGACGACATTAGAGTTGCTGCCTTTGCGGAGATGTTCAAATCTTATGGCTTCACGGGCGACGAAGCGGAGGTCCGCGGTCGCATCATCTATTATCATCAGGTAGGCTACTACACCCTCGGCATCCGCGAAAGCAGCGCCGAGCGCAAGCGCCTTGGAGCGCTCTACGACAAGGTACTGCTCTACTGACTTATGGCTCCAGCCCCCAACCTGTCAGCAAGGTATTTGCGGATGTCGAGGCTGTCGTCTTCCATTGGTGCATACCAGCCATGTTCGAGCGCTCCCATGCTCATACCCTGCTGGACGCGTTCGCAGACTGCCCAATCCTGGCGGTTCGTGATGTCCCAGAAGTCGATCGCGTCGGAACCGTTGAAATTGGGTTGGGAAATCTCCTCCGGATCGAAGAGAAAGCGGCATTCGACAATCGTCTTTTCGGCTGAGATAGGCCAGAGGATGAAGGCGGCACCGTGTTCTGCGCTCATTGAGAGCATCATGTTCGGATAGACGAGTTCGCCCTTGTGCCGAACCAACTCGAATTCGTCGAGCCCTGCGAACGGCTTGCGGGACGTCGTGCCGGTGAACGTGTAGGTCCAGGCTCCTTCGCGATGGGGTACACCATTTTCCCAGTCGAGTTCGAGACCACCCTTCTTGCGGAATACCGGCACGATTTCGCAAAGTTCCGGATGGACACCGCTGCAGTGATAACATTCATTGTAGTTTTCGGCGATGACCTTCCAGTTCGCGGCGACCTCATATTTGATGGTATGCGCGGTCTGTAGTCGGTCCAGCGGGTAATTTGCGAGCCGTTTCGGAGCGAGACCAATATCAGCAACCCCAAGTGCCCTGGGTATCTCTTCCCCAAGCTCTGGGCGCAGTTTCAAGAAGATGAACCCGCCCCAGGTTGCGATACCAACCGGGATCAGGCTGAAATCTTTCACATTGAAATCGTCCGATTTAGTCAGGTGAGGTGCATTGATCAGCGCGCCGTCGAAACCGTAGGTCCATTGGTGATAGGGGCAGCGAATGAAGCCCCGGTCAATTCCCCCGTTGAGGGTAACCCCCCATTTCGAATCATCACCACAAAGTTTTGATCCGCGGTGACGGCAGATATTCTGGTGGGCGCGCAGGCTGCCGTCTTCGAGACGCCCGACAATCACGCTCTCTCCAAGGACCGGCACTACGATAGCGTTGCCGGGTTCTGGTACGTCTTCGCAACGCGCTACACATACCCATTCCCGGCTAAAGAGTGCGCTGCGCTCCCGCTCGAAGAACGCTGGTTCTGTGTAACACCGGAATGGCAAAGACGCCTTCATGGCTGAAGATACAAACTGACTCATCATGACCTCTCGCGAATCCGAATGGGCTCCTTTCCATATTGCCAATGGGTCTTCAATACAATACAGTTCTGTATGGTTTTGATTCGATGCCGTTAAAATGCTGAGGTCAAAAAGGGAGGGATTGATGAGATTCAAGCGGTCAATTTTGCTGCAGACTGCAAGTCTCGCAGTGATGATGCATCCGCAATCTGCGAGCGCTCAGGAGGTTGATCGCAGCGGCTCATCACAGGCCGACGAGATTGTGGTCACTGCTACCCGCCGGGAAGAGACCGTCCTCGATGTTCCTTACAACATCAGCGCGGTTTCAGGAGATACGCTGGAGAAGGCTAACATCACCGATCTTGCTGGGTTGCGGAATAGCACGCCCGGTCTGATTGCGGTTGACTACGGTCCGCGTGCCAACGGCTCGAACAACAACTTCATCATTCGCGGCGTATCGACTGACGCGATTGGTGGGGGTGGAACATCGTTTCCCCGGCTCGGAAGTTCTGCGACATCGACCTATATCGACGACATCCCTGTTTTTGCGAACCTCAAGCTCAGCGATATTTCCCGCGTCGAAGTTTTGCGCGGGCCGCAGGGCACGTTGTTCGGTGCGGGGTCAGTTGGCGGAACAATTCGGTTGATCCGCAATCGCCCCGACATTGGCAAGTTCGATTATGAAGCGAACCTCGCCGCATCGACGACGCGACATGCAGGCAAAGCTGGCTATGACACTGATGTCATGCTGAACGTCCCCATCGGTTCCACGTTAGCCCTGCGTCTAAATGGGGGCTACGAGTATCAGGCCGGGATCATCAACGCGACTAATGCCTATGTTTATGACAAGGATATCAGGTTCAATCCGGAAGCGCAGGTTGTGCTGGCTAATCCGGCAAGCCCCCTTACCAGCCCAGCCGTGACCCGGGCGATCAAGGACATTGACTGGGCGAAAATCTGGTTCGCCCGCGCCGCGTTGCGCTGGCAGCCCACCGATGCCGTGGACATCGAGGCGAGCTATCTTCACCAGAACACCAAGGCAAACGCATTCCCGTTCCGCACTGGCAATTCCGGCTATGAAAATCGTCAGTTTATCCCGGTAAGCCCAATTGATACGGATATCGATCTTGCATCGCTTACCGGGACAGTCGACTTCGGATTTGCGACGCTGACATCCGCGACCTCCTATTCCCGCAGCCGGTCGGATGACCTGTTCGATAATTCCCAGATCGCCAATGCGTTCATCCAATATTATGGAAATTATCCACGTGCTTCGACCACGAATTATAACACAGTTAAGGATCGTTCATTTGTGCAGGAGCTGCGGCTGGTTTCGAATGATAGTGACACGTTCGAATATGTGATTGGGGGATATTACCAGAACCGTGAACAGGGCACATTCTCTCTCTCGACAGTGCCAGGACTTGCAGCCTATTCGACATTGCCAGGAAGCGGCGTTTTTCTTGACACCTATGCCAATGACGTGGTTCTCTACTTCGGAGGGGTTCGGCCCGGCACGCTCAATCCGCCCGACACCTCCTTCACCTTCGATCGTCAAGTGCGTTTTGAGGAGCTGGCGGGTTTCGGGGAATTTACCTGGCATGCGACCCCCGCCTTGTCGTTCACTGGAGGTGCGCGAGTATTTAATCAGAAGTTCCGCCAGAGTACAGTTCAGACATTTCCGACGCTGGGGCTTTTTGGCGGTGATGGTGCGTCAAGGGATCCCGCCTATCTCGCGAACGGGACGTCGCAAGGTTCCGGCTCGCGTTCGGAAACTAAGGCCATTTTCAAAGGGAACGCATCGTACGAATTCGGCGACCAGCTGGCCTATTTCACCTTTAGCCAAGGCTTCCGCTCGGGCGGCGCCAACGCCTACCCGATCGGACCACGATCCTGTCCGGCCTGCGATCCGGGCACCTTCCTGAACTATGGTCCGGACAGCGCCAACAATTACGAGTTCGGCATCAAGGGCCGGTTGCTGGACCGCGCGATCAGCTACTCACTTGCTGCGTTTCGCATCGACTGGCAAGACATCCAGATTGAAATTGCCTCCAGGGCCGGTACACCAACAATTGTCAATGGCGGCCGGGCCAGATCGCAAGGGATCGAGTTTGAGGCTCAGGTGCGTCCGACCTCAATGGTCACAGCATCAATTTCCTACGCCTATACCGATGCCAAGACGACCGAAGTTATTGGTCCGATTGCCTTCGGCGGGCGCAACTTTATCGCACCTTCTGGTACCCGGCTGCCCGGTTCGGCGCGGCACCAGGTGGGTGCCGCCATTGATATTTCGGTTCCGCTGGGTAGCAACAAGGATCGGACCATCGACTTCCATGCCGATGTGAACTGGCGGAGCGATGTACTGTCTAGCCTCGATCCAAATTCTCCGGGATTTGCTAGGCTCGATGGGTTCGCCATGACGAACATGTCGGTCGCCTATGACTGGAGTTCGGCGCTGCGCATGCAGATCTTTGTGACGAACGTGTTTGACGTCGATGGCATTTCAGCGAAAACTGCCGGAAATAACCTTGCGCCGCCGAACATCAGGGCCTTGTACCGTGGGGACTATATTGCGCGGCCGCGGACAGTGGGAATTCGCCTGACGTTGAGACAGTGAGCAAAACGAGGGCAGCACTTGAGCAGGCGCGCGGCGCTCTTGCCGGGAACAGGCCCGACCTCGCGAGAGCTTGCCTGACGAGATCTTTCGACGAGCTTGTCGCTGATGTTCAGGCTGCGGCGATGGCTGGCGATCTCGCGTCCGCTGCGGGCGACTACCGCCTAGCCAACCGCTTTTTCGACAGCGTGCTTACACGCGAGCCGAACCTGGTCGGCGTGCGTTTCAATCGCGCGGCGACGGCTCGCTTTCTTGGTGAGCTGGAATCTGCCGAAAAGGACTATGATGCCGTCATAGCTGTGGACCCTGCAGATAGCGAAGCGTGGTTAAATCGTAGTCATCTCAGGCGCCAAACAAGCGTTCGCAATCACATTGCACAGATCGAGACAGCACTGGGCGGTGATCACCCGGCTTGGCAGCATCGAATGCGGCTACTTTATGCGCTTGCAAAAGAGCGGGAGGACCTTGGTCATGTTGCCCAGGCCTTTGCTGCCCTGGACGCAGCCACCAAGTTGCGGCGATGCCATCTGGATTATGACATTGGCGATGATCTCGCGGCGCTAGCGGCAATTCGCAGCACCTTTACTAGTTCTACCTTGGCGTCGATGGGCGAGGGATTTTCCGGTGCTGCGCCGATCTTTGTCCTTGGCCTGCCGCGCTCGGGGACGACCCTGGTGGAGCGCATTCTTGAAGCTCATCCCGACGTCGTATCTGGTGGAGAGATGTCGGCCTTCGCGCGCGCGCTGGAGCATTGCGCAAAAGCGAGTGGATTCCGGGGGGGCGGCAAACATGCCTTGATCCCGTTCAGCAAGACGCTGGATCCAGTCATGTTGGGTGAGTTCTATCACGCGCTCGCATCGGCAGGCCGGGACCCGTCACTGCATATTATCGACAAACTGCCGCTCAATTATCTCTATATTGGGCTCATCGCCAAAGCTTTGCCACGTGCGCGCATCGTACATGTCCACAAGCCGCCACTTGCGGTGGGCTGGGGCATGTTCAAGACGCTGTTCGTACAAGGCTATCCTTTTTCCTATGATCAGGTTGAGCTTGGACGCTACATCGCGGCATTCCATAGGCTGATGGACCACTGGAGCCGCGAACTGCCCGGCAGGATTCACCATGTTTTTTATGACGATTTGGTGCGCGATCCGACAACCGGCATCCGCGAACTCGTGGCTGCCTGCGGCCTCGACTGGAATGAAGATTGCCTGTCACCACACAAGGGGTCAACTGCGAACACCTCGCACAGCGCGGCCCAGATCAGGGAGCCCATTCATACGAGGGGGTTGAGCGGATGGCGCGATTTTGCGCCCTATCTGGAGCCGATGCGCAAGGCGATGCTGGCAGAAGGCCTCGTAACAGAATGACGTCCCGTTTAACGGGCGGTGGCGGACGTTGGCTCGCTGTCTTTTGTCAGCTCATGCGGCTTTGATCGAGCGGGAATCGGCTTGATTACAACGTTGGAGAAATGGGCGATCGAACCTGGTCCGACCCACAGACCAACTCGCCCCGAACGCTCGCCAAGTTTGAGATTGCTGACGATCAGGTTAGGTTGCTTGGCACCGTTAACGAACAGGCTGGCGCGCGCACCCTCGACCACGATTTTCATGCGAGTCCATCGCCCCGGTTCGAGATCCACATAGGACTCGAACTGCCCCGGATCCTCAGTCCTCAATCTGTGCCAAGGATAGTCTGGATGGGAGATGTACTGGATGGCGCGATTCCGGCGCACCTGATCTTCGGCGCGGCCGTTGGTCGGCCTCAAGTAGATGGCTTCGAAACTGCTCCGATCTTCGGCGATGTGGAAGGCAATACCAACAAAACCTCTCGCGGTGGTTTCCGCGGATACGGGCATGCCTGCTACATCCGCCTCAATTACAAAATCTCTGATCGGCGGATAGGGAAGCACCGCGAAGGTCGCGTCGATATCAGCTGCTTCCGCTTCAGGAGAAACGATGAGTCTCAAGGCCCTGCGGTCCCGATATTCAGTATTCTCAGCACCGACGTTTTGCAACGTTAGGCGCCTGGCGTCTGAAACTGCCGTGGTTCCGGCCGACGCAGCGCCAGCAACTGAGACAGCAACCGCCCCGGCGATCAGGCAGGAGACCCGTCGAAAACTTCTGTGCACTCAACAAACTCCTTCGGATGCGGTGAGTACTTGCGGGGCGTGGCTTGGTCGTTGCACCGAGTCTTTGAGATTTGACGCCAGTGGGAGGCTGTGGATCGGCGCCCCGGAGATATTGACGAAACCCGATTTCATCGCGCTTGGCATTACAATACAGAACTGTATGGTAGTGTCAAGGCTGGATGATTCGGCCACTCACCGAGTGGAGGACGGAGAATGGCGGGAGAAATTGCTGTCTGGGCAAGTGACGGCGATCAGAAGATACAGAAGCGCGAGATCGAACCGGGCTGCCTGGTTTCGCGCAGTTCTCGTACAATGAGTCGTCTAAGTCTGGGTTTCGCGGCAGCGTTTGCGATCCTTACCACGTCCTACGCCAGTGCCAAAGATGCCCCGCAAGCTAGCTTCTTGCGACAAAAGATTGTGATGAAGGATGGAGTGCAACTGGAAATCTGCCTTGCCAAACCTTCCAAGGCGCCTCCGAAAGAGAGATTCCCAGTTCTTCTCACGGTCGATGGATATGCTAGTCCTTGTGGAAGCTACGGACGCCCGTGGTATGCCGACTACGTCAAGGCAGGCTATGTCGTAGCCTATCTCAATCTTCGTGGAACGGGAGCCAGTGAAGGGAAGCTGGCAGACCGGGAATACTCCCAAACCGAGCTTGATGATACGGCTGAGGCCGTGGACTGGCTGTCAAGTCAGCCTTGGTCAACCGGCCGCATAGGCATGTTTGGGACCTCGTGGAGTGGCTTCACCGCCATGCTGGTGGGTGCCAGGAAACCGGCTGCGCTCAAAGCCATCGTCACATTCATGGCGACCGAAGACATTTACTCCGAGGATGTTCGCTATCCTTCGGGTATCCTCCATATGGACGACTATACAGTCGCCGCCGACAGCATGCTGTTTGTGACACCGCCGGATCAGGATCCGTTCGATGAGGAGATCCTGCGAAACCGGTTCGACCAGCAGCCGATGAGTCTTACATTTCTGCGGCAGCAGCGGGACGGTGAGTTCTGGCACCGCGGCTTGCGCCGTGATCTTAATCCCTCTGCAGGTGATGTGCCGACTATGATGGTCGGAGCGTGGCATGATCCCTATCGAAACGCGGCCATTCGCGCTTTGGAAAACTCGCGTGGGCCTGTGCGGGCGGTGATCGGCCCCTGGAATCACAGCTCGGATTATCCCGGGCCGACCGCCGATCTTGGGCGAGTAACACTCGATTGGTGGGATTACTTCCTGAAAGGCAAGCAGAACGGCGTGCTTGAAAAGCCGCAAGTGAGTGTCTTCATGCGGCGCCCCTACCGCCCGATCATTTCGCGCTCGCAAATCCCTGGCGAGTGGCGCTCGATTGCGCGCTGGAACAATGCGCCCATCCGGCCGCAGATCTTCTCTTTGACCGAGAGCCACGCCCTAGCGCCCATTGCGGGGCCGGCTTCGGATCACCGATTGCGCATGATTGCCAGTACGGGGGTCGGCGCAGGACTGGGCTGGATCGATGTGTCTCCGGATCAGCGCGAGGGCGACGCGACAGCGCTCATCTATGAAAGCTCGCCGCTGACGAGTGAATTGCAGATTCTTGGCTCTCCGGTCGCGTCGCTGCTGTCCTCAGTCGATGTCGATCATGCGAACTGGTTCGTGAAGCTATCCGACGTAGCTCCTGACGGGACCACAACGCTGGTCACGGGCGGGGCGTTGAACGGCGCACAACGCCAATCATCTGTCGAGCCGGAGCCACTCGTGCCAGGAACCCGGTATCCCTTGGAAGTGAAACTTCACGCCACCTCATGGATCTTCCAACCTGGTCACCGCATGCGCATTTCGGTCTCCAATGCCCTGTTCCCGTCCTATTGGCCGTCGGCGAAGCCGCTGGTCATGACGCTCGGCGTGGGGGAGGGCGGCTCGACGCTCGCGCTGCCGGTCATTCCGCCGCAAGCGCCCGAAGCTGCCGAAAAGGCGGCGGCCGACATGGGTAGCCGCAATCTGACAGTGACTGAAGCGGAAGCAGCAGGCAGCGGCCATGCTGAAACGACCTGGAACGGCCCGGTCAGAAGTCAAATCCTGCGCGACGATCTGAAGCGGACGACGACCGTCAAACGCGGTTATCAGTGGGCCAGCCCTGACGGGGAGGACGTATCAGTCGAATTTTCCGTTGCCGATGATGATCCCGCGAAAGCCAGCTTTGTTGGCCGATCGTTCATGAAAAGCAAATGGCGAGAGCATGATGTCGAATGGCGCGGCACGACGGAGCTCAAGAGCGATGCCGGGGCCTTCCATTATAGGCATGTCCGGCAGCTATTGAGGGACGGCAAGGTCGTTCGTGAACGCGAATGGAATGAGTGCATCCCGCGCGACCTTCAATAGGGCGACCGATTGAGTCCTCGGGCGGAGCGCGAGGCCGGTGTCTGTGACGAGGAGAAGAGCATGCAAGGGTCGAGGCGGGAGTTCATTGCTGGCGCGGGCGCGCTTTCGGCGATTGGCGGTTGGTATCGGCCGGCTTGGGCCAAGACGGACGTTTGGTTACCGCCAGCAAACCGGAAGCTGAAAGTTGTTGAGCACAGCTTGATTGAAATGCCTGACGGCGTGAAGCTGGCAGCGCGAATTTTCCTGCCCGAAGATGCTGATGCCCGCCCGGTAGGAGCGATCCTCGAGTATATTGGTTACGGCAAACGTAGAAATTATCGGCGTGTCGACGACCGAACCGCATCGTGGTTGGTCCCACGTGGTTTCGCCCTAGTGAGGGTCGATGTGCGCGGCACTGGTGAGTCAGGCGGCATAATTGTCAACGAGTATGACTTGCCCGAACAAGCTGACGTTTCACCCTTGATAAAGTGGATAGCACGCCAGCCCTGGTGCAATGGCAATGTCGGGATGAGGGGCATTTCATACGGTGCGATCACGGCCTACCAGGCGGCAGGCAAAGATATTCCCGAGCTCAAGGCCATCATCGCCGCAATGGGCACGGAAAACGGCTATACAGACGATGTCCATACACTGGGCGGATGCGTCATCAACGAAAAAGTGGTTTGGGGCACAATCTGGAAACAGGTCATGACGGTGCCGCCCGATCCGGAGCTCGTGGGCGAAGTCTGGCAGTCAATGTGGCTTGAGCGATTGCAGGCACAGCTTCCTCTGGTTTCTGAATGGATGCGCCACCAGCTGGTTGATCAGTACTGGAGAAATAGAATTCTTTCGAATTACTCAAAGGTCAAATGCGCTGTCTATGCAATCGGCGGACTTGAGGATTCCTACATTGATACCGTGCCTCGAATATTGGAGAGGCTTGACTGCCCACGGAAGGGCATAATCGGCCCATGGGGTCATGACTGGCCGCAGGAGGGCGATCCGGGACCGCGGCTCGATTGGGCGGTTGAGGAAGCGCGCTGGTGGGACCATTGGCTGAATGGTCATGACACAGGCTTGATGAAAGAGCCGATGTTGCGGTCGTTCGTGGCCGAAGCAACGGTGGCACAATGCTATCCCCAAGACGTTCCGGGCCGTTGGGTAGCGGATGAGGCCTGGCCGTCTGCCCAGATCAGCAAGACCTCTTACCGATTGGGACAGGGCGGAATACTAAGCCGCAAGCGCTCGCCCAAAGGCAAAGTCGAGATTCCCGCTAATGTCCTTGTAGGTACGGCTATACCAGTCCTGTCTCCGATCGACATGACATCCCAGGCACCTGTCGAGCAATCATTTGACGACGACTTTTCGATTCTATTCGAAACAGCGCCGCTCACACAAGGCATTGATATTGTTGGGCAGCCAAGACTGAAACTCCATTTCGTCGCTGACAAGCCCATTGCCAAGATCGCAGTACGACTTAATGAAGTTACGCCAGACGGACGATCTTGGCTGTTGACGTACGGCGTCCGCAATCTCGCGCACAACTCTGATCATACGGCCTATGTCCCTATTGCACCAGGAACCGAACAGACCCACGAGGTGCTTTTGAAGCATACTTCCCGGCGTATAAGAAAAGGCTCCCGGCTTCGCCTGTCGATATCCCAAAACCAGTGGCCAATTGTTTGGCCCGCGCCCGAAGATGTTGCGCTGCACTTGGTTACTGGCGTGACCCATCTGGAGTTGCCCCTACGCATTGGCAGGACAACCGAACCAGATATGCCGATCAAGACATTGCCCAATCCTGCACGATCTCCTGCACAGGAAATGAAGCCGACGAGCAGGCTGGCAAGAATTGAGGGAGCAGCCGGGAAGCGCAAAGGGGTTATGGAAGTTGCCTTGCCAATGGAGCTCCAAAATCTGGAGCCGATAAAAATGCAATTGGGTTCAGGGCTTTCGTTAGATGCCACGATCACGGAGGGAGATGTCAATTCCTACCGCATTGCATTTACCTCCGAGAATGCTTCGTCGCGCGATGGATGGAAAACGGAAGCACGCGTCAAAACCACGATGACCAGCACCCCCAGCGAATTTATCGTCGAGGAAAGCATCGAGGCCAAGCTGAACGATAAGGCTCTGTTTGCGAGGCAATGGTCCAATCGTATCCCGCGTAACGGAAACTGACTGGATTCAATATTTTCATCGAAATCGGTGGGTTGTGAAGGGCACCTTTTTGGTGAAACCGTCATGACAATTTGACAAATATTAGGGAGCTTAGATCGATGCCCAAGGGAAATTTTCTGCGCTGGAACTCTTGGTTTTTCGGAGGTGCGACGCTCGCACTAACCGGAATCGCCCAGGTTGGTAGGGCGGAGACCATGACTATTCCCCAGCGTGCTGTGGCACCCGCTCCCTGCCCGATCGAGGTTGCACCGGCGCTTGGCGGGCGCGTCCAGTGTGGCAAGATCGAGGTTCCCGAGGACCGGGAAAGGGCCAATGGCCGAACGGTGACTGTCCACTTCGCCATCGTCCAGCCTGAACAGCTGGCTGCGGGCCGCGCTCCGATCCTGTTCGTCATGGGGGGCAATGGCGCGGGCCTCAAGAACCTGCAAAGGCAACCGGGCTTGGCTCAAATCCTGTCACGCAAGGATGCGGTGATCTATGTCGATCATCGCGGATCGACACCGTGGGGGAAGCCTGACATGTCGTGCCCGGAATTCCCGGAAGGCCTGGAGGCAGCCGATCCCAAGGTTGATCCGGCTAAGGTCGAGACTTGCCGCAAAAGCCTTACCGAGCGGATGGACCTCAATGCCTATGGTGCTTACGAGGCCGCGCAGGATCTGCGGGACGTGCGGCTTGCACTCGGCATTGATCGCTGGAACGTCTATGGCGTCTCTTATGGCACCACGATTGCGCAGCGCCTCAATGTAATTGATGGCAAGGCGATCGGAGCCGTCGTGCTCGACGGCATGTCGGGCATGGAGTCCAATGCCTTCGGCAAGGCCTTCGTGGTCCAGCCGCTTGTCGAGCTGATCGACGAATGCTCGGCCGCGCCGGAGTGCGCCGCAGCATTCCCCCGGTTCGAAGCCAATCTGGGCAAGGCAGCCTCCAGTCTTGAACGCCGCCCCCGCGTGATCGAGGGCCGCAAGGTCTCCAACGTGGAATTCCTCGATCAGGTCAGGCTGGCGCTGGCCCATCCGGACCTGCGGGGCAAGATTCCGCTGGCGGTAGAGCGCGCTGCCAAGGGCGACCTGCTCGCTTGGCAGGGCCTCGCCAACCCGGAAGCCAATAGCGGTGGGAAGGATCCGGCCTTCACCTGGCCGAGTTCGGTCTGCCGCGACGAGTTTCCCCGCATGGATCGCCCTGGCACTGGCGCCTTCCCGACCCGTAAACTGGCGCCAGCAGTGGTTTCGGGCGCGAGGATGACGGCGTTCGAAAGCTATGATTGGGCCAGGTTCTGCCCCAGAATGGGCTTCAGTATGAGCGATCCTGCTACGATTGCCGTGGCCCGGTCCGATACGCCAGCTCTGTTTCTTGCTGGTCAACTGGACCTCGTTACCCCACGGTTCCAGAGCGAGGAGACCGCAGGCAACTTCACCACTGCCCGGATCGTCGAGTTTCCGCTGACCTTTCACTTCGTTCTGCTGAACCATTCCGAATGCGCAGGTCGTATGATCGTCAAGTTCTTCGAGAATCCGGTTGATCCGCTGGATCGGGCATGTGTCGATGAGCTGCCCGAAACCAGATGGGTTCTAAAGTAGGTCTATGCAGAGACGGTGCAGGCGGCTCATGGTATACTACGACCTATGGGAGCAGGCACTATGAGCCAAAAATCCTACGATTATCGGCAGAAAATCAATGCGCGGATTGCGCAGGCCTGCATATTGGTATACCAGAATTGAGGTCTTGCAGCTTTTGCGATCGACGATGGCAAGCCGGGAGAGATTGAATGGCTTCCAATAAGGACGAACGTCCAATGATAGCCGTCTCCGACGTGCTAGACAATGCGCCGTTCTCCGCCTTCCATTTCGGACTCATCCTGCTGTGCACGTTAGTGGCCATTGTTGACGGGTTCGATACGACAGCACTTGGCGTGATCGCACCGACGGTCGCACGGGACTGGGGCCTGAGCCTGCCGACGTTCGCGCCCGCTCTGGCGGCTTCGCTCGTCGGCATGGCCCTTGGAGGGGCGATAGGGGGTATGCTCGGTGATCGGTTTGGTCGCCGACCAGTCATGATCATAATGTTCGTAATCGTCACCCTGGCAACGCTCGCTTCGGCCTTCGCCAAGAATATTCAGCAGTTGGAGGCACTGCGGCTGCTGACTGGCCTCGGTATCGGCGGCACCATCCCGCTGGGCGCTGCTCTGGTTGCCGAATACATGCCAAAAAGGCATCGCAGCTTCCTGTTGGTCGTGATGTTCAGCGGACACGCTCTGGGCGGCACATTGGCGGGTCTCCTGGCGCCATTCCTGATTAACAACTTCGGATGGCGAAGTGTCTTTTTCGCAGGAGGCATCGCGCCGGCAATCCTGGTTTTCGCTCTCCTCGCGCTCCTTCCAGAGTCCGCCCGCTACCTCACAGCGCAGGGCACGACTGCCGCCAGAGCACGTGCGATCGGACTACTCACGAAGGCTAATGCGACAGCGCGCGTGACCGCAGGCGCGCAGCTTACGACAGGTGAACAGGCAGTGGCTCGGGGGAGCGTCGCCGATCTGTTCAAGGCCAATCGGGGATCGCAGACTGTCTTTCTCTGGATCACGTTCTTTGCGACGCAGTTCGTCCTGTTCGCCCTTGCAAGTTGGCTCACCAGTCTGCTTACACAGGCCGGACATAGCCAGGATACAGGGGCCTATGCCCAGATGCTGCACAACCTCGGTGGTGTCTTCGGCAGCCTTGCGTTCGGCCTGCTGAGTGATCGCCTGAGTGCCCGCCCGGTTCTGATTGCAGTGAATTTCGGATCAATCGTCTTCATTGCTGGTCTTGGCATGTTTGCAGCATCGGACTTCGCTCTACTGATGGCTCTCGTTTCTGGTGTTTTCGTACTTGCTGCACAACTGTGTTTGAACGCCTACACGACAGGACTTTATCCCACTCCATTGCGTGCAACCGGAGTGGGCTGGGCTCTCAGTTTCGGTCGGCTCGGATCTATTTTAAGTCCGTTGGTGACAGGTGCTCTGATGGCTCGAGACTGGACGCCAAGCAGCCTCTTCTTCGCAATTGCTGCTGTGCCCTTGATAAGCATTGCCGCACTCACCTTCGTCAGAGGGGAACGCCACGAAACAAGCGACGTTATTGCAGGGCATTAGCGGTAAGTGACAGGAATACATAACAGCGAGCGCGATGGTGATCATCGCCGCCGCCAATCTGGTTTCGACTTCTCAAGTTTCAGGAGTACAACATGAAGACCCGTGCCGCCGTTGCCTTTGCGCCGAAACAGCCGCTCGAGATTGTCGAGCTCGACCTGGAGGGTCCGAAGGCGGGCGAAGTGCTGGTCGAGATCATGTTGACGGGGGTGTGCCACACCGATGCCTACACCCTCGACGGGTTCGACAGCGAAGGGATATTCCCCTCGATCCTGGGCCACTAAGGCGCCGGCGTGGTGCGTGAGGTTGGTGCCGGGGTGACTTCGGTCAAGCCAGGCGATCACGTGATCCCGCTTTACACCTCCGAATGCCGCCAGTGTAAGTCGTGCCTCTCGGGCAAGACCAACCTGTGCACCGCGATCCGCGCAACCCAGGGCCAGGGACTATGCCCGATGGAACCAGCCGGTTCAGCTACAAGGGCCAGACCATCTTCCACTACATGGGTTTCAGCACCTTCTCGAACTTCACCGTCCTGCCCGAAATCGCCGTCGCGAAGATCCGCGAGGACGCGCCCTTCCAGACCTCGTGCTACATTGGCTGCGGAGTGACCACCGGCGTTGGCGCCGTGATCAACACGGCCAAGGTCCAGGTCGGTGACAATGTCGTGGTCTTCGGCCTCGGCGGCATTGGCCTCAACGTGATCCAAGGCGCGCGGCTGGCCGGGGCGAACAAGATCATCGGCGTTGATATCAACGAGACCCGCGAGGAGTGGGGCCGCAAGTTCGGGATGACCGACTTCCTCAACTCCAAGGGCATGAGCCGCGAGGACGTGGTCGCCAAGATCGTTCTGATGACCGATGGCGGCGCGGACTATACCTTCGATGCCACCGGCAATACCGAAGTGATGCGCACCGCGCTGGAAGCCTACCATCGTGGCTGGGGCACCTCGATCATCATCGGCGTCGCCGAAGCCGGCAAGGAAATCGCCACCCGGCCGTTCCAGCTCGTCACGGGCCGCAACTGGCGCGGCACGGCCTTTGGCGGGGCCAAGGGCCGCACCGATGTGCCCAAGATCGTCATCCAGATCGATCCGATGATCACCCATGTGATGGGGCCGGAAGAGATCAATACCGCCTTCGACCTGATGCACGCGGGCAAGTCGATCCGCTCGGTCGTGGTGTTCTGATGGAGCAGGTCTCGGCCTGGCGGAGCCATGGCGGCACGCAGGGCGTCTATACCCATCAGTCGACCGAGACCGGCACGCCGATGACCTTTTCGGTCTTCGTGCCGGATCACGCACCGGGGCAGAAGCTGCCGGTGCTGTTGTATCTGTCGGGCCTGACCTGCACCCATGCCAATGTGACCGAAAAGGGCGAATTCCGCGCCGCATGCGCGGAGCATGGGGTTATCTTCGTAGCCCCGGATACCAGCCCGCGCGGCGATCTGGTGCCGGATGACGAAGGCTATGACTTCGGCAAGGGCGCCGGGTTCTATGTCGATGCGGCACAGGCGCCGTGGTCGGCCAATTACCGGATGCGCAGCTATATCGAGCAGGAATTGCCTGCGCTGATCGGTGGGAATTTCCCGGTCGATATGGCGCGTCAGGGGATTACAGGCCATTCGATGGGTGGCCATGGTGCATTGACCATCGGTTTGCGCAATCCCGATCGCTTCCGCTCGGTCAGCGCCTTTTCCCCAATCGTTAGCCCGCTGAACTGCCCCTGGGGCGAGAAGGCGCTGGGCGGCTATCTGGGGCCCGACAAGTCGACCTGGCGCGAGTACGATGCCTGTGCCCTGATCGAGGATGGTGCTCGTCTGCCCGATCTGCTGGTCGACCAGGGCGATGCTGACAACTTTCTGCACGAGCAGCTCAAGACCGGGCTGCTGGTCATGGCTTGTCGCAAGGCCGGTATCCCGGCGACGATCCGGATGCAGCCGGGTTACGATCATTCGTACTACTTCATCTCCACCTTCGTGGCCGATCACATCGGCTGGCATGCGGTACGCCTCGGTGGCTGACTTCGCTGCCGATCGGTTCCTTTGTCAGCCGCCGCATGTGGCGTTCTCCGCATGTTTCTTTGATGGTGAGGGCGACGGGATCATGCCGTTTGACTGGGGGCTGCGTATCGCCAGGCGCAATTCGCCTGGTCGTAGCCTGCTGTTCCCATTGACCGGTCGCTGGGCGCTTGCCGAACAGCCGGACTGTGCAGGCAAAATCACGCCGACTTTTCCCGACGGCAAGACAATCGGAGATGCCGCGCAATACGTCGGCGCCTGCTGAGGACTGAATGGGTCGAAGAACCGGTAGCGGCGCGGTGAGCAGTGGGGCCTGATGGAGGGGGTATGCAGGTTGGAACGCTTGATGCTTTGTGGCGCTATCCGGTCAAGTCACTCGGCGGCGAACGCCTGATCCGTTCGCGACTCGACACGGCCGGCTTGCCCGGCGACCGGATTCTGTGTCTGCGCGACGAGGGAAATGGGGAAATATTGAGCGCCAAGCGCCTTCCCGTGATGTTGGGCCTGCAGGCCCGGTATGACGAGAAAAGCGGCGGTGTCATGATCGTCACCACGGCGGGCGACCTGATCGATTCGGCCGATCCATTTGCCTCCGCGCTGCTGGGCGCGCAGCTCGGCCGGGTAGTAAGCCTGCTGCCCCTGATGGAAGATGACGCACACTACCGGCGACGGGTGCCGCTCAATCCCGACGGGGTCAAGCGCCTGCTCGGACTGTCGCTCCAGGATGAACTTCCCAAGGCCGATGTTCCTGACGAAGTCGGGTTGGTCCTGCGCCAGTATGTCACCTGGCCAGGCAGCCATTTCGATGTTGCGCCCCTGCATGTCGTGACCCGGCAATCGCTGGAGAAGCTGGCCGGCGGTTCGGACGATATCGCACGTCTGGAACGCTATCGGGCAAACCTGGTGCTGGACTGCGACACGCTGGCCGATTGGCCGGAACGGGCCTGGATCGGGCACCGCCTGTGCATCGGCGATGCCGTGATCGCGATAACCCAGGCGACCGTTCGCTGCGCCATGCCGCGCTATGCACAGCCCGACCTGCCCGACAATCCCGCGGTTTCGTCGAGGCTGCGCGACAAGACCGGCCATGTGCTTGGGGTCTATGCCCGCGTGATCCGGGGCGGAATGCTGGAATGCGGGGCCGAAGTCGGCGTTGAACCGAACCTGGGAGAACGAAGGTATTATGATATCCCCGCCTTCGCACAACCGGGTCGTGAAGCGTCCGCTCCCAGCCCCCCCGCGGCGACCGGTTGTGGCGCGTCACAGAAGTGATCCGGGAATCGGCGGAAATTACCTCGTTCTGGTTGAAGCCCGAAGATGGCGCGCTGTTGCCGTTCCTGCCGGGCCAGCATGTGATTGTCCGAATGCCGGGCGGCGGGGATTCGCGGGTCTATTCGCTATCGAGCGGGGTCGCAGACACGGCCTGCCGGATCAGCGTCCGCCGCGATCCATCGCGCGATGCGGGCTTCACTGCTATGCTCGTCGATCGGATCAAGGTTGGTGATGCTCTCAGGATAAACGGGCCAATGGGCAGTTTCGCGGTCCATCCCGCCGATTCCAGCCCGCTTGTTCTCGCCAGTGTGGGAGTCGGGATAACCCCGTTCCTCAGTATCCTGCGCAGCGCGATCGCGCTGCGGCCGACGCGTCCGATCCATCTGTTTCACTGCACGGATACTCCGGCAGGCTTCGCCTTCGAAGGTGAGTTGCAATCGGCGTTGCGCCTCTTGCCCAACCTTCAGATCGATGTTCTGGCGAAGGCGCCGCGCTGCAGCGAGGAGCGCCTTGCCTTTAGCCAGGCCAGGCTGGATGCAGTCAGGCTCGTTTCAAGTCCCCTTTTCGGCGCGGGCGCCAGAATCATGCTGTGCGGCTCTCCCGGTTTTGTCGAACGTCTTGGCGGCCAGCTGCGCGCGCACGGGGTCGCTGACGCCAGATGGACCAGCGAGCTATTCATTCCCGCCGGCAAGGCTCACTTCCAGGCCGGAAGCGCTTCGGCCGGCTCCTTTGGGGTAAAGGTCAATGCGACACTTGAAGGGGCCTGGGGCGATGCCAGCAATCTGCTGGAATGGATCGAAGCGGCAGGCTATGCGGCCCCCAACGGTTGCCGCTACAGGGCATGTGGGGCCTGCGCGGCCAGGCTTGTCGCAGGCAAGGTCGAATATCTGCCCGGCGTGACTGCGCCCACTGATCCCGGAACTGTCTTGCTGTGCACGGCCCGACCGGCGTCGGACATCGAGCTGGAAACCGACATCCACCCCATCGCCGGTTGATGCCGCAGGGCTGCGCTCTGCTCGGAACCGGAAAGTCAGCCGGCCGGCCGGGGCAGGCGTGCGAATACCCTGTCGAGGCGGGCAAGGGCTTCGCGGATGTCATCCTCTGCCATTGTCCCGGAAATGTAGATCCGGCTGCCGGCGCCGATCGACAGGCCTTCCTCCATGCAGATCACGCGGAAGGCGGCGCGTCGGGCTGCATCGGCGGCTTCCAGTTCGGTCGGGGAATAGGCAACATCCGCCTTTAGGAAATCGACGTAGATCTGGCCGCGCGGTCCTTGCAGGAACAGGTCGTCGTGGCCGTGCGCGGCAGCCATTTCGCGCAGCCCCTCCCTGAAGCGGGCCTGGATGCGGTCGACATTGCGGTACCATGCTCCGTCGTCTTCGGCCAGCAGGTCGAAGGTTGCGATTGCGGCGGCCATGCCCAGCGGGAAGCAGTTGAACGTGCCAGCTCCCACGACCCGGCGATCGCTGAGCAATTCCATGACATCGGCGCGGCCGGCCACGGCGGCGAAGGGCAGGCCGGCCGCAATCGCCTTGCCGTAGGTGGCCAGATCGGGAGTGACCCCGAACACTTTCTGCGCTCCGCCCAGATCGACCCTGAAACCGGTAATCACTTCGTCGAAGCACAGCAGAACACCGAAGCGGTCGCACAGCTTGCGAACCGCTTCGAGATAGCCCGGGCGGGGCGGGCAACCACCGAAGTTGCACATGATCGGTTCCATATGTACCAGAGCGATCTGGTCGCCGTATCGCTCCAGTACCGCTTCCAGAGCATCAGCATCGTTCCATTTGATCTTGTATTGGTCGAGGAGTGCCACCGGTGATCGACCTTCGGTAGACGTATTGAAGCCGCCCGCAGTTCCCGGAAGATCGATTGGGTGTGGCGGTGCGTCTGGGTCGGGGTTGATTGATCCACCGAGAACACTGTCCATCCAGCCGTGATAGTGACCGTCGAAACGGAGCACATAGGGACGGCTGGTGAAGGCCCGGGCCAGACGAAACACGAGTTGGACAACTTCGGAACCGGACAGGCCATACTTTACCAGTTCTGCGCAGGGGATCGCGCTGGTCATCCGCTCGCCGAGTTCAACTTCGAGCGGGGAGTAGAACTGGCCGGGCAGGGGCGAGGGCAGCGTTCGCAGCTGCGCCTCGACGGCTGAGATCCACTGGGGGTGTCCGTGACCGAATATCAGCGGCCCCATGGTCAGGGCGAGGTCGATATAATCTCGACCCTCCACATCGAAGATGCGGTGGCCAGCCGCGCGCTGTGCGAAAATGGGAGCGATCGGCAATGCGGGCGCGAGGTTGCTCTGTGGCCCAGTCAATATTCTTGCTGCCCGATGCGTCCAGTCTGCGTTGGTGTTTGCCATGGCTGCCCTTGGTCCTAGTATACCAAAATAGTTGCTAGTTGCGAATTATCGCGATGTAAATCACCAAACACACCATCCCGTGCCCATGTTGGTATACTATTGGCTGCAATCAGGGCAAAGCTGAGCAGTCTGACCGCTCACCGTGTTTCCCATGGAAAACTGTCGAGCCGTTCTGTGCCGTTGGGTGTCACGAGAACCTGGGTTTCCAGTTTGACGCATTCACGTCCTCCCTGCTCGCCGATCAGGCTCTCAACGCAAAAGACCATGCCGTCTTCAAACCGGCCAGGCAACAGGTCGGCTGGGTCGGTAGCATAGGGTACGCCGGGATATTCATCAGCCATGCCGACACCGTGCAATGCGCAGGAGTAGCGGTTGGCCATGAAGCGTTCGGGAATTCGCCAAGTCTTTTCCATATACTCCCGGAACTCCATGCCTGGATGGATCAAGTTGGTGTTGTGGAGCAATTGTTCGAGTGCGGTGCTGTACAACGTGCTCTGTTCATCGGTCATCCGTGTGTGGCCGATGGTCCAGGATCGCGAAAGATCCGCGCAATAACCATAGGGTCCTATCATATCGGTGTCGAAAGCAAGCATATCCCCCAACTTGCCGACATGGTCGGAACATTCCTGAAACCAAGGATTGGTGCGCTCTCCGATAGTCAGGAGTCGCGTTTCCAGCCATTCGCCACCTGATCGGATATTCTCGTAATGAAGTTCCGCCCAGATTTCCTGCTCGGTCTTGCCGGGGAGCGAGTGCTCATACATCCGCGCCATTCCTGCTTCGCACACTCGAATCGTCCAGCGCATCAGTTCGATTTCATCTAGGCTCTTGATCAGCCTGGCCTGCTCGGTCATCTGCTGGCCTTCGACCAACGTCAGCCCTTGCCGCCGCAGCGCATCGGCGCCCGGAAGTTCGAGCTTGTCGGTGCCAAGCCTGAGGTTGCCACCACCACGCTCGCGCACTGCCGAGGCGATTTCCGCAGCCCATTGCCCCGCCCGTTCCTCAAGATAGGGACCGGAATACATATAGAAGAACGGATTGGCGCTGCGGATCTCATCGACTGTCTCGAGTCCGTTCACGAGATGCTCGGCACCGGGATACTCGAAATCAATCGCGTGGCCATCAGCGAAGACCAATGCATAGTGGAACGGGTTGTGCGTCGCCCACAACTGCATGTTCGACACATCCAGCGCATATCGAATGTTGACCGGATCGAAGAGCAGGATGGCCGCACAATCATGCTTGATAACCTGGTCTACCAAGCGCCGCTTGCGATAGGCGCGGGCAGCCCTGAGCGTGTCGAGAGGCACGGGGCTGCGAAGCGGCTTATCGGCTCCCTCAGGATTGAAATAGGCTGCCTTGCGGGCGTCTTTGAAAACTCGGCTCACGACCTTTTCCTTTGAGTCAATGTTCCGCATTTGTTTTTGGCGCGGTAAAGAGCGATTTCCCTCTGGATCGGGCGTTGATGGCGTTGACGAACATTCCGTTCTTTGTTGCCGTTGGTTGCTTGCCATTTGGTCATCGAACGAAGCCCTCGTCGGCGGCCAATGTTCCGCGACGGAAGGCCAGCCATGCAAGTGGCACCAGCAAGAGTTCGATGGCCAAGGCGACAGCGATGAAGGCGGTGCCAATATCGCTCGACGGATGACCCGCCTGCAGCAGGGACAGCGCCCGTCCTATCCCGCCAAGCACCACGAAGGCGAAGCAAAGCTGGAGAATGAGACCGTAGCGGCGCAAGTCACCAAGGCAGACCAGCTGGATCACGCCGAGCCCAAGCCAGACCGCGCCAAGGAAGCGGACCTGGCTGTCGAGCACTGGATCGAACGGAGCCACTGCCGCTGTGCCGACACCGATGTTGGCTTGCCCGGCCACTCCCACGATCACGTCCATCGCTCCGGTCAGCAAGGCAATCAACGAGAGCAGGACGGTGGTTATCTTTACGAAGTTCATGCCGTTTCCCCCTTCGCTGCATCCAGCGCATCGCCAATTGCCCGGTTGAAAACGTGTGAACCGGTCAGGTTCTGCCCGCCATCAACGGCAATGCGCGCGCCTGAAATGTAATACGCGAGGGGCGTGGCCAGGAACGCCGCGACATTGGCAACATCTTCCATTGTCCCCATCCGGCCAAGCGGCGTCATCGCCTTCCAGATGGCTTCGGCGTTGTCCCCACCCAACCGGTTCATGCCCTCGGTGCCTTCGATCGGTCCGGGCACGATGCTGTTCGCCCTGATCCCGTAACGCCCCCATTCAAGCGCGAGGTTTGCCATGAGGTTGTCGATCCCGGCCTTGGCCGCGCCGACATGGGCCTGATAGGCGAAGGGCACATAGGACTGCCCGCCCGAGACAAACAGCAGGCTCCCTCGTGTCTGCCGCAGCTGCTCGAAACAGGCGTGTGCGGCGTGGAATGCGCCGAGCAGGTCGATCTCGACCACGGTGCGGAAGCCCTTGGGCGAAATGGCTTCGGCCGGCGCGACAAAGTTGCCGGCGGCCCCGCACACCGCGAAGCTGATCGGCCCCAGCGCCTCGCCACAAGCCGCAACGGCAGCTTGCACGGCCAGGTCATCGCGGACGTCGGCAACCGCCGCGAAGACCTTGGCACCGGCCGCTTCAAGTTCCTTCCGCCCCGCGTCGAGCCGCTCGGCCGTTCGCCCACAAATGCCGACGTTGGCTCCCAACCGGGCGAGCGCCTTGCCAATCGCCAGATTGATGCCGCTGCCGCCTCCCGTAATGAAAGCCACCTGGCTGCGCAGAACCTCGGGATTGAATGTGTCGGTGATCATGCGTCGAGGGCTTCCCATCAGAACTGTGACCCCGACTAGGGTAGGATCGGATGGAGCCACACCATACTTTTGGTTGGCCAGAACTCGACGCGCTTCGATCAATCGCTACCACAGGCATCCGGCGCTGGCGTGAAGCCTGAAAGCTACATCGGGAGCGGAACATTGGCGGATCGGGTTGAACTGGTTGTTCTTGATGGGGTCGCCGAAGTTCGGCTCAACCGCCCCGAGAAACTCAACGCACTTGACTTCGAGACTTTCGACCTGATCGTCAAAGCCGGTCACACGCTCGCGGCAAAAGAGGGTTTGAGGGCAGTGGTCCTGAGCGGGAACGGACGCAGCTTTTCAGTTGGAATTGACCTTGATGCGCTGGCCCAAGGCGGAACAAAAATCCTGTCAAACCTGGCGGCGCGCACCCATGGCGATGCAAACCTTTTTCAGCATGTCGCTATGCAATGGCGCGAATTACCCGTGCCGGTCATCGCGGCGATCCAGGGGCACGCGCTTGGCGGCGGAATGCAACTGGCCTTGGGCGCGGATATCCGCATCGTCGCGCCGGATGCCAGGTTGTCGATCCGGGAAATCGCATGGGGACTGATCCCCGACATGGCGGGCACAGTGTTGCTACGTCAGCTCGTCCGCACGGATGTGATGCGCGACTTGCTGTTCTCAGGGAAAATAGTTTCGGGCGAGGAAGCGTTGGAGCTTGGCTTGGCGACCCGATTGGCGGCAGACCCGTTGACGGCCGCCCGCGAACTTGCGCAAGAAATTGCATCGTCCAGCCCGGACGCGGTCAAAGCCGCAAAGCGTCTGGCAAATGCAGCAACCGCGGGAGCATCCGACCCCGACTTGCTCCTGGCCGAAGCTGCCGAGCAGCAAGGACTTCTCGCTTCGCATAATCACCGAGAGGCATTGCTGGCTTATGCAGAGAAGCGCCTGCCCGTCTATCGCGATTAAGCGGATGCGCAATTTCAAACTACCTTGGCCACCCCCGAAGGTATTGGACTTAGCAAGATGGTTCATCATCAAGTCCTGATTGATCAGTTCAACCCGATTGCGCCGGCGACTTCGCCAGGAAGGGCCATGCCATGACGAGCGGACGCCTTGCTGGACTGAGGGTCGTTGAATTTGCGAGCATCGGACCAGGTCCGCACTGTGCAATGTTGTTGGCAGATTTGGGAGCCGATGTCCTGCGTATTGATCGGCCTAACGGTAACGATCAGCCCAATCCCGTTGCAGATCGCGGGCGGGCAATCCTGACCCTAGATATCCGGTCGGAAGCTGGACGGGCTAAGAGTCTCGAGTTGATCGCTCAGGCGGACGTGTCCATTGAGGGGAGCCGACCCGGTGTGATGGAACGGCTTGGTCTTGGTCCCAACGACGCCTGTTCGCTGAACAAGCGGTTGATTTATGCGCGGATGACCGGCTGGGGTCAGGATGGGCCGTTGGCGCGTATGGCAGGCCATGACATCAACTATCTCGCGCTGACGGGCGCGCTGGCTGCGGTTGGGAAGCCGGGCGAACCGGCGACAGTGCCCCTCAATCTGATCGGCGATTTTGGCGGTGGATCCGTGTTCCTTGCTTTCGGCATCATGGCTGCCTTGTGGGAGCGCGAGCGGTCTGGTCTTGGACAGGTGGTGGATGCCGCGATAGTCGATGGTGTCGCATCGATCATGAGTATGTTTGCAGGGCTGGTGCCTTCCGGACGAATCTCGCTTGATCGCGAGGCCAACATGCTGGGTGGCGCGGCCCCATTTTATCGTTGCTATCTTTGCAAGGATGGTAAGGAAATCGCGGTCGGAGCCATCGAGCCGCAATTCTATTCGCATTTGCTTGCAGCAGTTGGCGCACCTGCCGAATGGGTCAAGGACCAACACGACACCACAAATTGGCCGGACCGTTGTGCATGGTTCGCGGCTAAGTTTCTCACCAAGTCCAGGGATGAATGGGCAAACCAGATCGAAGGTATCGACGCGTGCTTCGCCCCCGTCCTTGATTTCCGCGAGGCTGGACAGCATCCCCATATGAAGTCCCGTGGCACCTACGTCGATCGCGACGGGTTTGCTCATCCTGCGCCCGCGCCGCGGTCTTCACGAACCCGGGCGACAATCCCCGAGGACCGGGCAGCGGAGGCAATGATAGCTGATTGGGCATCGGACAAGCAGGCAGCAGCGCCTCGCGCACTGTAGTAGTGCATTTACGGCCGGCGGACAGGAAGGAGGCAACCCATGCAATTCACACAAGGTCTCGAAAGAGCCGTCCAGCACCATCCGGACGTGACGGCGACGATCTGCCGTGCCCGCAGTCAGACTTTCGCGGAGCTCTATGAGAGGGTCACCGGGCTGGCCGGTTGCCTGGCATCCCGGAGCCTTGCCAAAGGTGCGCGCATCGCGGTGCTGGCACTCAACAGCGATCATTACCTTGAGGTCTATCTGGCGACGGCTTGGGCAGGCGGCGTGATCGTGCCCGTCAACTTCCGCTGGAGCCCCGCCGAGATAGCCTATTCTCTCAATGATGCTGGCTGTGTGGCGCTGATGGTCGACCAGCATCATGCCGCGCTGGTTCCCACATTGCGGGAGCAATGCCCCGGTCTGCAGCATATCTTCCTGATGGGCGGGACCGAGGAATCGGATGACCTTCCTGGCCTTGACGCGCTGATTGCAGCGGCGGAGCCTTTGCAGAACGCAGGGGCTGGCGGCGATGACCTGCTGGGCATCTTCTACACCGGCGGCACCACCGGACGGCCCAAGGGCGTGATGCTGAGCCATGCCAATCTGTGCTCATCCGGCCTGTCGATGCTGGCCGAGGGCGTGTTCAACGAGGGCGCAGTCGGGCTGCACGTGGCACCGATGTTCCACCTTGCCGACATGCTGCTCACCACCTGTCTGGTCCTGCGCGGCTGCACCCATGTCATGCTCCCCGCCTTCAGTCCCGATGCTGTGCTCGACCATGTCGCGCGGTTTGGGGTCACCGACACGCTGGTGGTTCCGGCCATGCTTCAGGCGATCGTCGATCACCCTGCGATCGGGAATTTCGACACGTCGAGCCTGTGTAACATCCTCTACGGCGCGTCACCCGCCTCCGAAACACTGCTGCGGCGCACCATGGCGGCCTTCCCGGACGTGCGCCTGACTCAGGGTTATGGCATGACCGAGAGCGCGGCCTTCATCTGCGCGCTGCCCTGGCACCAGCATGTCGTGGACAATGATGGCCCGAACCGGCTGCGCGCGGCCGGGCGATCGACTTTCGATGTCCATCTCCAGATTGTCGATCCCGACGACCGCGAGCTTCCGCGCGGCGAGATTGGCGAAATCATCGTCAAGGGGCCGAATGTAATGCAGGGCTATTACAACATGCCCGAAGCAACCGCCGAAACCTTGCGCGGCGGCTGGCTGCATACCGGCGACATGGCCTGGATGGACGAGGAGGGCTATGTCTTCATCGTCGACCGGGCGAAGGACATGATCATATCGGGCGGCGAGAACATTTATTCCGCCGAGGTCGAGAATGCCGTCGCCAGCCACCCCGCCGTTGCCGCCAATGCGGTGATCGGGATTCCCCACGAGCAGATGGGTGAAGCCGTGCATGTCGCCCTGGTCTTGCGGCCAGGTAGTGAGCTGTCACTTGAGGCACTCCAGGCCCATTGCCGGGCCTTGATCGCCGGATACAAGGTGCCGCGCAGCATGGAAGTCAGGCCCAGCCTGCCGCTGTCCGGAGCCGGAAAGATCCTGAAGACCGAACTGCGCGAACCCTTCTGGAAGGGTCGGGACAGGGCAGTGGGCTAGGACCAGGCCGCGCGGAAAAATCGACAAGCCAAACTTTCGTCGAGGCGCTGCCCATCGTGGGCAGGCATTGATGCGGAAACACTTGGTCCAGGAGAGTCTGATGTCCACGTTACCGCAGAATGCAGCTGCCCAGTTCAATGCGTTGCGGTCCTGCCCCAAGGTAGCATGGCCGACCGTGGCACTGTTCGTCGTTTGCACCAGCATTATCGGCGGGGTTTGGTACGCCGCCATCGCCCATGGGTTTCCGCTCTGGCTGGGTGCAATCGTGAACGGGGTTACCGCGTACTACCTGTTCAGCGTTGTCCATGATTCCTCGCACAATGCGGTGAGCAAGAACAAGTTCGTCAATGAGCTGCTCGGCAGGATCGGCCTGGTCTATTTCGCCCCGCTCGCGCCGATGGACGTGGCTCGCTACATCCACATGGCGCATCATAAATATGCCAATGATCCCGAGCGCGATCCGGATGGCTACGCGCACAAGCTGGATTTGTGGTTCCCGCTGCGCTGGCTCAACTTCGACTACTATTATACCAAGTGGTTCTTCCAGAAGGGCGGCGATTTTGCACGCCGGAAGTACCCGGCCTTGTTTGCCTATGTTGCTTTCATCCTCGCGACCTGCGCGCTGATCATTTGGCTGGGCTATGGGCTGGAACTGCTGATGCTGTGGTTCATTCCGACCCGGATCAGTTCCTTCCTGTTCGTGCTGGTGTTCAGCTTCCTGACCCACCAGCCGTTCGAGACCTATGCCAAGGAAAACGAATACAAGGCGACCGCGCTGCGGATGGGCGGGGAGTGGATTCTCTCGCCGCTGATGGCCAACCACAATTACCACCTGATCCACCACCTCTATCCCACCGCGCCGTTCTACAACTACATCAAGATCATGAAGCTGCGCGGCGACGAGATCATGGCCAAAGACCCGCTGATGCCGCCAACCTTCGGGCTGTCGCCGCGGACGAAGGAACTGGCGAGGCACTAGATCCTCTGGAGCGCATTGCCCACCACCCATACAAAAGTATGGGTGGTGGGTGCATCTGCGACTATAATCCGCCATCAGGGTCGGGATGTGGAGCGCAGGGTAGCCAGCTTGAATTACCCCAGAGGTAAAACCGCGCCGCCGGTGTCGGGCGGTGACCTGATTCGCAGGGATGCCCTGATCGATCAGCTCCTTCTTGACGTTCAGTCCAAGGATCTTGTGCTAGCTGTCGCCCCGGCTGGCTATGGCAAGACTGTCTTGCTGACCTCGCTTCATGAGGCGCTTGGAGCGGCGAAGGGCGGCGCATACTGGTACAACTGCGACCGCACCGACGTGGTACCCCGCAAGCTTGCCGCATTCCTGATGGACGTGAGTTCTGCTGAAGGCGGTCTGGCCGCCGACGACAGCCTCGGCCTTGAAGCCAGCGGGGCCTTATCAGCCAGCCTGATCGCTGCTGGCCTCGATCGGCGCAAGGCCGATCTCACCGTCATCATCGAGAACTATCATCTGGCGCAGTCGCAGGAAACCGACGCGCTGATCGAAGCCCTGCTGGCGACTGAATCGCCATACCTGCACCTGGTGATCTCCTCGCGCGTCAAGCCGGGCTTTGCCACGCGCAAGCTGATGCTGGCCGGCCGGGTCGCAGAACTTCGCGTCCGGGACCTGGCCTTTACCAAGAGCGAGCTTGGCACGCTGGCCCGCACGGTCATGCCGGATGGCGGCGGCGCCGATCTGGCTGGCGTGCTGGAGCGGACCGAAGGGTGGCCCGTCGCCATCCGCTTGTTCCTGCTCGCCCTGAAGGAAGGGGCCGACACCAAGCGCCTGCTTGAGGAGATTTCCTCACGCGATGCCGACGTCGCCGAATATCTCTCGGAAGAAGTCCTGCGCGGCCAGCCGCGCGAGGTTCAGGATTTCCTGGTGGCGACCTGCTTTCTGGAACAGTTCAACCTTGCGCTGTGTGAAGCGGTTGCTCCCCGCGCCGACGCCGCCCAGATGATCGAACAGGTGCAGCGCAACAACCTGTTCATCGTCAGACTGGAAAGCGACAGCGGCTGGTTCCGCTATCATCCGATCTTCCGCCAGTACCTGCTGACGCAGTTCGATCGCTTGCCCCGTCAGGAACAGGCCGAGATGCGCAGCGCGGCCGGACGCTGGTACGAGGCGAATGATCAGCTGGCCGAAGCGATCGATATGGCGCTGCTTTCGGGCGATGCCGGCCGGGCGCGGTCGCTTCTTGCCAGGCTGGCGCCGGAACTTGTGTCCGTGCGCGGCGATCTTGCGACCTTCCTGCAGCTGTTGTCGCGCTTTCCCAAGGGCATGATCGAAGACGATTCGACGCTGCTCTACTGGCAAGCCTGGGCCATGTTCTTCGCCCGCCGCTATCGCCAGGCCGCCAGCCTGGTCGCAAGCCTTCACCGCAATGCGCAGATCGGTAGCGGGGGCGAAATTGATGCGGGCCTGCAGAACCAGATCGGGCTGCTCGATACCTTGTCGGCGACTTTCATGGACGACATGCTTTCGGCACGGCGCGCGGCCAGCGACTGGCTGAGCAGCAATCCAAGTGCCGATCCGTTCGACCGCGCGACCGTTGCCTGCAGCCTAGTGCTTTCGTCGCTCGCCTTCCTTGATGTTCCCGCCGCCAGGCGCGCTTTCGATCTGGCGCAACGGGCGATTGCCGACAGCGACAGCGCCTATGGCAATGCCTGGGTCTGCGGGATCGGGATGACGATGGATCTGGTCGTGGGCGAACCGCGCCAGGTGCTCGCCCGGCTCGAAGCGCTGGGGGCGGGCTGGTCTGAAACTCCCAAGGCACCAAGCAACATCTCATCGACCCTGGCTCTGCTTGCCGCAGCTGCCCATTATCATCTGGGCGAAATCGACAGTGCCGAAGCGCTGGTGAATGAAAACCTCCACATGCTGGCCGAACATGGGGTCAGCGAAACCGCCGCTTTTGGCCTCGCGGCCTGCCTGCGGGTGACCGCGCTCAGGGCTGGCGCTTCGGATGCACTGACGCTGGCCCGCAAGATGGAGGCCGGCCTGGCCAAGGCCTATGCCCCGCGCCTTGCCTTTACCTTGCGGTACGAGCGGGTCCTGCTGCTGTTCCGGGCCGGTCGCAGCGAAGAGGCGATCGAGGAGGCAAGCGGCATCACAGAAGTCCAGCCACTGGGCGAACGGCGCCCCGACGAGGGTGATCCCGACCTGCCCAGCGTCAAGGAACTGCGCCAGATCGTTTCGGCCCGGGTGGCTATAGCGGACCAGGCCTGGAACGAGGCGCTGCGCATCCTGACCGGCCTGATCAGCGCCGCGCGGCACGGGGGGCGCAACTTGCGGTTGGTTCAGGCGTTGATCCTCAAGGCTGCGGTCCACTACAACCAGGGTGACAGCGTGAAGGCGGTCCGTGCCTTCCTCGACGCGGTGTCGGTTGCGCGTGACCGGGGGCTCAACCAGATCTTCCTCGACGATGCCCAGCTTTGCCGTCCGCTGGTAGCGGCGACATTGGCCAGATTAGAACAAAGTCTCGGCGGACAGATGAACGAACTTGGGTTCTTGCAGAATTTGCAAGCGCGCCTCGGTCTTGAAAGTCAGATCGCCAAGCCCAACGACGAGATGTACGCTCCGCTCGAGCCGCTGACCGCCCGGGAAAAGCTGATGGTGGAACTTCTGCTAGCGGGCTTGCGCAATCGCGAAATTGCCGGGCGGCTCGCCATGTCGGAAGCCACGGTTAAGTGGCACCTTTACAATCTATACAGCAAGCTTGGCGTGAACAACCGGACCGCAGCAATCCATCGCGCTCGCTCGCTCGGTCTTGCCTCGGTGTAGATCGGTTAGTGAGCCGAGTGTGAATACGCTAAGCTCGACCCCAATCATCGTGATATCGAAGCCTTAATGACAGGAGCTTCGCGAAAGACCACTGCTAATCATGATGCGCTGAGTGATGAGGCTTATCCAGGCTGTATCTGGATGAACGCTATCCCGGCCGAAGTGCCCCCTGCATCGATCGAAGGATCGCTTCTCCCCTGAAAAGGGAGGAGAGAAGGTGAGAGGCGAAGCTGATGAATTCGACATGGCGGGGTGGCAAATGCTACCACGAGAGGCGCCTTGCTTAATGGCATCACTGGAGGACGCGATCATAAGGGTGACTGATAGTGGCATTGGCATCAATCAGAGCGCCTCAACGATGGTTACATTGGCGACACCTCCCGCCTCGCACATTGTCTGCAACCCCCAGCGCTTGCCTCTCGCATGAAGCGCGTTGATCAGGGTCGCCATCAGCTTTGTTCCCGACGCTCCCAGCGGGTGGCCGAGAGCTATGGCGCCGCCATTGACGTTGAGTTTTTCGGGATCGCCGCCGATCTCCTTCAGCCACGTCAGTGGCACTTGTGCAAAGGCTTCATTGACTTCATAGAGGTCGATGTCGCCGATTGACATGCCAGTACGCAGCAAGGCCTTGCGGGTCGCATTAACCGGCTCTTCCAACATGATGACTGGATCGCCCGCGGTCACTGTCAGGTTATGGATACGCGCAATTGGGGTCAGGTTGAACTCCTTGAGTGCACGCTGACTTACTACCAGCGCGGCGCTCGCCCCGTCGCAAACCTGGCTGGCATTGGCAGCTGAAACAACACCACCTTCGCGCATAGGTTTGACTGACGAGATTGCCTCAAGCGTCGCATCCATCCGTACGCCTTCGTCGACTCTGTGCAATTCACCACCTACATCGATGGGCACGATTTCGTCGTCGAATGCGCCAGACTCGATGGCGGCCGCAGCCTTGTGGTGGCTTTCCAGCGCAAAGCGGTCAAGCGCCTCTCGGTTGAATCCATGCTTGTGCGCGAGCAGTTCGGCCCCTTCGAATTGGCTGAACTGCGTTGTACGGTTGTAGCGTTCCTTGCCGCGCGGGCTCAGCGGGCCGGTGCCTATCCCTTCCTTCTCGTGCAGGGAGAAGTTCGAGAACATCGGCACCCGGGTCATGCTCTCGACACCTGCCGCGATCACCACATCCTGGGTTCCAGACATTACGGCCTGCGCCGCAAACTGCAGCGATTGCTGCGATGATCCGCACTGGCGGTCGACCGCCACCCCAGGTGTCGTCGAAGGCAATCGCGAGGCAAGGATCGCATTGCGCGGAAAAGCAAAGCACTGTTCGCCGGCTTGCATGACGCAGCCAAGAATGACATCGTCGATCGCCTTCGGATCAAGCGAAGCATTGCGGTCGATCAGAGCGTTGAACATTTCGGCAGCGAGGTCAGCGGGATGCCAATTGGCGAGCTTCCCGTTTCGCTTGCCACCAGCCGTGCGGACAGCGTCAACGATATAGGCTTCGGTCATTCTAGTCCCTCACATGCGCTGGCCGTCGCCGGTCTCGGCACCAGGTGGCCCGGCGGAGCAGCATTCGACGGAGTGAATAGGTCCATGCTTGCGCGTTCGGCCAAAACAAAAGTATGGGGCCGAACGCCGGTCGAACTGGAAAAGTAGGCGTGACGACAATTCCAGGAGAGTGGTGATGCAAGGCACGGCAGCAATCTTGCGCGAACCGAACCAGCCTTTTTCAATCGAAACAGTGCAATTCGATCCGCCGCGCGCTGGCGAAGTGCTCATCCGGATCCGCGCGGTAGGCATCTGCCATACGGACATGGTTTTCGCCTCTGGCGCGATGGGATCACCCTTTCCCCTGATCCTCGGGCACGAAGGCGCGGGTGTGGTCGAAGCGGTTGGCGAAGGGGTGACCAAGGTCCGGCCCGGCCAGAAGGTTCTGCTGACTTTCAATTCATGCGGGCGGTGCAGCCAGTGCCACAGCGGCGATCCAGCTTATTGCCAGGAATTCGTCGCGCTTAACTTTGCCTGCGTCCGGGCTGACGGGAGCTCGTGCGCCCACGATGATACAGGGCAGGTTTCGGCCCGGTTCTTCGGGCAGTCGTCGTTCGCCTCGCACGCCATTGCCGACGAACGCAATGTGGTGGCCTTGCCAGACGAGGCCGATCTTGCCAGCCTTGCGCCGCTTGGCTGCGGGATCCAGACCGGTGTAGGTGCGGTGCTGCGCTCACTAAAGGCGCAGGCCGGATCGAACCTGGTCGTCCTCGGGGCCGGCGCCGTGGGCCTCAGCGCCGTGCTGGGCGGCAAGATCGCGGGCTGTTCGAAGATCATCATGATCGAACCGCAGGAGGCCAGGAGGCAACTGGCGCTCGAACTCGGCGCGGACCATGCCATCGATCCGGCTACGGGCGACACTGCCGAACAGGTCAGGGCCATCCTCCCGCAAGGCGCGAACAACGTGGTCGACACCAGCGGCAATGTCGGGGCGATTTCCGCCGCGCTAGGCATGCTGGCGCCGCACGGCGCGTTGGGCCTGGTCGGAGTGCCCGGCAGCCTCGATGCGGCGCTGCCACTGCCGATCGTGCCGGCCATTACCTATGGCTACACGATCAAGGGGATCATCGAAGGCGACAGCGATCCCGATACCTTCCTGCCCGAACTGATCGCGCTGCACGCTGCCGGAAAGCTACCGATCGAGCGGTTCTCGACCATCTACCCGTTCGACCAGATCAACCAGGCGATTGCCGACAGCCATTCCGGCAAATGCGTCAAGGTAATCCTTGAACTCCCGGCTTGAAGGAACCTGACTGTGACCCAAGACATCCTGACCATGACGATCGGCGGCAAGGCTGCATCGTCCGCTAACAGCCTCGATGTGTGCAACCCGGCGACCGGACAGGTCTTCGCCGCTGTGCCAGATGCCGGAGCGGCAGAGCTTGAATCGGCCATCACCGCGGCCCGCAGCGCCTTCCCCGCCTGGCGTGACACGGCCTGGGCCGACCGCGCGGCAATCGTCAACCGGATCGGCGAGACTATCGCTGCCAACGCCGCGGAACTGGCTGCGATGCTCACCCGCGAGCAGGGCAAGCCGGCGGAGCAGGCCCAGTTCGAGGTCATGGCGGCCGCGCAGTGGTGTCAGGCAACCGCCAGCCTGACCCTGCCCGACCGCGAGATCGAGGCCGGGCCGGGCCGCCGCCAGGTCACCCGCTATGTCCCGATCGGGGTGGTGGCCGGGATTTCGCCGTGGAATTTTCCGGTCGTGCTGTCGATCTGGAAGATCGCGCCTGCCTTGCTGGCCGGCAATACCCTGGTCCTGAAGCCTTCGCCGTTCACGCCGATGACCGTGCTGCGGATTGGCGAACTGGTGCGAGACTTCGTGCCTGCCGGGGTGCTCAACATTATCACCGGCGGCGATGCACTGGGGCCGCTGATGACGTCGCATCCGGGCTTCGACAAGGTCAGCTTCACCGGCTCGACCGCCACCGGACGCAGGGTGATGGCAAACGCGGCATCGACGCTGAAGCGGTTGACACTGGAACTGGGCGGCAACGATGCGGCGATCGTCATGCCGGACGTCAACGTCCCGGAAACGGCGGAAAAGCTGTTCTGGTCGGCTTTCACCAACAGCGGGCAGGTCTGCGTCGCGACCAAGCGGGCCTATGTCCACAATGACATCTACGATGCGTTCCGCGATGAACTGGCAAAGCTGGCGCTGGCTGTGCCGATGGGTGATGGCAGCCAGCAGGGCACCGCGCTCGGGCCGATCCAGAACAAGCCGCAGTACGACCGCGTCAAGGGCTTGCTCGCCGATTGCGAAGCGAACGGTTACCAGTTGCTCCAGGGGGAAGCCCCAGAGGGAGATGGCCTCTTTGTTCCCGTCACGCTGGTCGACAATCCGCCCGAAGACAGCCGTATCGTCCAGGAGGAACAGTTCGGGCCGATCTTGCCGCTCGTGCGCTTTACGGATGTCGAAGATGCGATTGCCAAAGCCAACAACACCGACATGGGGCTGGCCGGAACCGTCTGGTCCGCCGACATGGACGCCGCCATGCGGATCGCTGAGCGAATGGATACTGGGAATGTCTGGATCAACGAGGGGCTCGCCCTGTCACCCTTCGCAGCCTTCGGCGGGCGCAAGCAATCGGGCATGGGGGTGGAGAATGGGATCGAGGGATTGATGGCCTATACCGATCCAAAGACCTTCCTTGTTACAAAATAGATCAGCAACATCTGGTAGGAATTACGTCACTTTGAACCAGCGATGATGGCGGTATGCAAATCTGCTATGCAGCTGCAACGGTCGTCGCGCAGCACTTCTCCAACTTCGCTCTTAGCCTGTTGCCGTTAGACCGGCTATCAAGAACTTAGCTCGCGTGCGTGCCCATGCGTGCGAAGCCGTCGGCAAACCCCGCCACAAGATTGCCAATGAAATGCGGCATGCATCGCGAGACCTCGCTTCGCGCTGCGCGCCGAGCGACCTAAAGACGGCGACAGGATTGTCAGACCCCCCCTTCTGGGGAGTCCAAGACCCCGCCGTCAGGCCATGGACGGGGAAGCGGGCCTTTGGCGCCCGCGGCAGGAAGAATGTCTCGCCAGCAACGCGCAAGATCGCGCAGCAGTGACTAGAGAAACTTTGATGCCATCGACCGATTGGCCGCATTTACAAGTCCTGGAAGAGCGCGAGTAAGCTCGACGAGTGATTCATTGCCTTCACAGATTTCGTCGTCGACCGTGGCCAAGGCAAAGTGCCAAGCCCGAGCATCGATCATTAGGTTTCGTGGACAAAGGTTGACAGCAGACCCGCTGTTTGATTCAAAGCTGTCTTTTGGAGGCGGCATTGGGCGAGCGGGTTGGATTGAAGGACGACGAGTGGTCGATAATCTCGGAATTGCTGCCGCCTGAGACAGGGCGCGGTTGCCGTCCAGCGCAGGACAATCGGCGGTACTTCGAAGGTATGATGTGGATCGCCCGGACAGGCTCGCAGTGGCGTCACCTGCCTGACGAATATGGCAAATGGAACAGCGTGTTCCGGCGCTACCGGCGCTGGGTTTCGACCGGCGTGTTTGACGCGATGCTGGAGACACTCGCAGAGATGGTGGGGCGAGACGTCACCGCCGACATGATCGATAGCACTGTGGTCCGGGCACATCATTGTGCAGTCGGCATAAAAAAGGGACTCAGGAAGCCGAGGCTCTTGGCCGATCGCGAGGGGGCTTCAGCACCAAACTCCACGCGCGATGCGATGCCCAAGGTCGCCCACTCGGGTTCGTGCTGACGCCTGGCCAAAGCCACGATATTCAAGGCTTCGGGCCTTTGCTCCGTATGATCGCCGACAGGATCGAGGCCCTCCTCGCAGACAAGGGCTATGACGCCGATGCCATCCGGGAGGATCTGGCTGCAGCTGACATCGAAGCCGTCATTCCCGCCAAGAGCAACCGACGCAACCCGGTGCCACACGACCGCGAGAAGTACCGTTGGCGCAATCTCGTGGAGCGTCTGCTCAACAAGCTCAAGAACTGGCGCCGAATTGCCACCCGCTACGACAAAACCCAAGAATCATACCTCGGCTTCGTCAATCTTGTCGCGGCCCTACAGTGGATACCCTTTGTCCACGAAACCTAGTTTGACCTTGATGATGAAGAGTCTCAAGCAACAGGGGTAGGCCGAGGTTGTCATGACCGACGGCCTACGTTCTGCCCCTGCGCGAGGACTGGGAAATGAGGAGTTGCGCGAAGCCGGTCAGCATTAACTACGGCGCGGAAAACTTACACCCGCCGTTCCGACGACGACAGCGGGCTATGCTGCCCTTTCGACAGACGATGTCGCTGCAGAAAGTCGCTTAGGTACAGGCTTTCGGCCACAATCACTTTTCCGAAGAACGTCACCTCGTCGACCGACAAACCTTCGAGCTCCGCCGCTCGCTCGTAAGCGCTCTCCTCACGCCGCGCCCGTCTATGTCATGAGTTCACCAACGGCGTTTGCTGTATGGCCGCTGGCCAGCCTGGCGAGCGTTTCAGTCAACCAAGTGTGTGAGTTTACGCCCAAGATCTTGCAGTTCTCAATGAGCTTGGCGATCACAGTCCAGTTGTTGCCGCCTTTGTGGGAGCCTACGAAGAGTGCATTCTTACGATTGAGGGCCAGCGGCCGGATCGGCCGCTCGACGGAATAGAGTCAAGTTCGACACGGACTTCATTCAGGAACAGCGACAGTCCGGTCCGGCGGGGCGGCGCGTAGCGGATGGTGTCGGCGAACTTGCTCTTGGCGCTGATCTGACGGAGCCTCGCCTCGGAGGAGATGCGCCGTTCATCGACGATGATGCCGGCCTTCTCTCTGCGAATAGCGCGTCGCTACTGGCGGAGGTGCCGCGAACTTCGTCATCAAGCTCGTATAGTATAGCGATGCGGCGCTGCACCTCGGTCGCGACCGGCAAACTGTCAGCCACTTCGTAAAACTTGCGTATCACGTGCGACCAGCAGAATGCGAGGCTGAGTTGCTGGCTTAGTCTGGCGAGCGCGGCGTAGCCGCTGTGCCCGTCCGACCTGCAAGATGCCGGAATAGCTTCCCAGATATGCTTCTGCGCGCGCTCAGCACGCGCATCGGCAGCAGGCCCGATCATCGCGTAGCCTGAGCGCTTCGATTGCCGCATCAATCACTCCGGCATCGGCGCCGCGGCTAATCTTCACCGCCAAGCCGGCGATCTCCAGTTCCACTGCTCTCACCTTCGGGCGTGGGTCTCTCTTCGCCCACTGGGCGCAGGCGCGGACTTGGCGGCCGAACCAGTATCGACCACGGCAGAAACGAGTGCCGGAAAAATGCGCCCCGGCTCTCCATCTGCTTGCGGAGTTGCCGACGCCCGGTGAACAGCTGCGATGGGCTCATGCCATGGCGCCGCACGACCGAGCAGATGGTCTCCTGCCCGGAGAGGCTCTCTGCCACGATCGACGCATTTACCTCCGGCAGCCGATCGCACCGCCGCCCCAAGCCGGTGAACACGTCGAGGCGCGCTACCCGGCTAGCGCCAGCATCATCACATGCCATCGTCATAGCACCAGCGACCTCAACCTAATCAGGGCGCTGAGGCTCGGCGCTCGGCTTGACGCCCAATAGGGTGGGACCAAAGGTGAGCTTGTTCCATTGGGATAGTCTAAGGCTGGGACCGCAGCTAGCTAGGACCGGGATAAACCGCGCTGATAGCGGCTGACAGCCAAGTCGTCGGTTTGGATTGCGGTGCGCTTGCCGTTAATCAGGTCGGCTATGATCTGCCCTGATCCACAGGCCATCGTCCAGCCAAGCGTGCCGTGGCCGGTATTGAGGAACAAATTTGGAATTTTGGTCGGACCGATGATCGGCGTGCCGTCCGGAGTCATTGGCCGGAGGCCGCTCCAGAAGCTGGCACGTCTGAGGTCGCCTGCACTGGGAAACAGCGTGCCGACGCAAAGGTCTAGCGTGTTGCGCCGCGCTTGGGGCAGATTCGAAGAATAGCCTGACAACTCAGCCATGCCGCCGACGCGGATACGGTCGCCCAACCGCGTTATAGCGACCTTGTAACTCTCGTCCATCACAGTCGAAACTGGCGCGCGGCTTTCGTCGACAATTGGGATGGTAGTGGAATAGCCTTTCACCGGATATACCGGCAGACGTAGCCCGAGCGGCAAGAGTAGCAACGGCGAATAGCTGCCAAGTGCGACAAGATAGATGTCGGCACGGATATTGTCCTTATCGGTTTCGACATGGGTAATTCGACCCATGTCGGTGGCGAGGCGACGGATCGTGCAACCAGTGAGAAAGGTGACGCCCTTTGCCTTCGCGAGATCGGCAAGTGCATTGGTAAATTTGAAGCAGTCTCCCGTCTCGTCATTGGGTAAGCGCAGACCGCCCGCGATGCTCTCGCTGCTGTAGGCAAGGCCTGGTTCGGCGGTGATGCAGCCCTGTCGGTCTAGCACTTCGAAGGCAACGCCATCCGAATTGAGCACGGCGATGTCCTTCGCGATCCCGTCGAACTGGTCGTGTTCGCGAAAGAGTTGCAGCGTTCCCCGGCTGCGCTCGTCATATGCAATGCCGGTTTCGTGGCGTAGTTCGATCAGCTTCTCGCGGCTGTATTCTGCGAGTCGAACCATTCGTTTTTTGTTGGTCGCGTAGGCACTATGGGTGCAGTTTCCTAGCATTTCAGCAATCCACCGCAGCATCGCCATATTGGGTTGCGGACGCAAGATCAGCGGCGCATGCTTCATGAATAACCAACGCAGCGCCTTGATCGGTATGCCGGGCGCGGCCCAAGGGGCGGCATAGCCTGGCGAGACCTCACCGGCATTGCCAAAACTCGTTTCAAGAGCGGGGCCGCTCTGACGGTCGATGACGATGACTTCATGGCCGGCTTGAACCAGGTACCACGCAGATGTCACACCGATAACGCCGCTGCCGAGAATGGCGATTTTCATGCCGTCCTACTTTGTTGGGCCAGTGGTGGGCCTCTAAGGACGCTCGGATACCGGAGTCCGACACAGGCTTGGAGCAAGTAGGAAATTTTGCCGGCATTCGCAGCGACATTATCTACGCTCTGGGTTGGGCCGATCGATTCGACCGTGGGCTCGCATTTTAAAAGGGATCCGGGTATTTCACTCAAATCGAGCGAGAGCCTGACGCTTGCTATCGACAAGCGGCAGATCGTTGGACCGCCGTGACCGCTATTACCATCCGCGACATGGATAAAGACGTGGTGAGGCCCGTCATTGGAATAGCCCATGAGCTTGGTGACGACGTGAAAAGGGTCGCCAGTGCTTTGCGTAGAGCCGTAGCTGACACCGATGCCGGTGCGAATCTCACTAGTGCGGCCTGAAAGAGTCTGCATAGAGCGCCCTGCGTTAGAAAAGCCTGTGGGCTTGGCGCTACAGAGAGTAACACAAGCGCGGGATTTGGAAGAGATTGGTGGCGATAACATCTTGTGTGTTGCTGGCTGGAAATTCCTCCGGAATCCCCCAATATGTGGATAATTATTGGTGAGATTAAGGGAAATAAATCTACAGTATGGACATTATAAACTGCCCGGATTGCGCAATCGCGAAATGAATAATATCAGGAATAATAGCATTTATTCAAGCCTTATTAGGGATAAGAATATCGAATTTTATTTCGAACTGTATGAAATCTACTGTGGTTTTTAAAAGTATTATCTTTGTAGCCAGTCCCGTATGATGGCCTCACGGTCGGCATCAGTGAGGGGCGGGTCGTCGCCGTTGCGCGCGGGTGTTACAGAGAAGCGAGGTGCCGGAGCCGCTTGCGCGTCAGAGGTAAAAGTGCCGCGTGCCTGATTGTGGGGATGCAATGGAGCTTCGCTCAAAGACAGAACGGGTGCAAAGCAAGCGTCGCTCCCTTCGAGTAAATCACACCATTGGTCTCGGGTTCGCGTCGCAAAGATATTTTCAAGAGCCTGAGACATCTCCGGCCACGATGCGGTGTCATCTCGACGGTCAAAGAGCGGGTCGATAAGCCCAACCCGCTCCCGAAGCTGCGCCCAGAATTGAGGTTCGATTGCGGCAATGGATACCCAACCCCCATCGGCACAACGGTAGCAGCGATAGTAAGGCGCTGCTCCGTCGAGAAAGTTTGCAGATCGCGCATCGTTCCACTCGCCGCGGGCTTTGAGCCCGTAGAACAAACCCATCAGTGAACTCGCTCCGTCGCTCATTGCGGCATCGACTACCTGGCCTTGTCCAGTCGCCCTCGCGTGGCTTAGCGCCGCGAGCAGGCCCATGACGAGATAGAGTGATCCACCACCGAAATCGCCCACGAGGTTCAAAGGTGGAAGCGGCGGACCCTCGGCCAATCCTATCGCATGAAGCGCTCCCGAGATCGCAATATAATTGAGGTCATGGCCTGCGGCCTGCGCCAATGGTCCATATTGTCCCCAGCCTGTCATACGTCCGTAGACCAGCTTGGAATTGGTCGCGAGCATGGGCTCCGGACCAAGCCCAAGGCGTTCCATCACGCCAGGTCGAAATCCTTCAATCAGAATCTCTGCCTCTCCGATCAGCTCAATGGCCATTTCGCGGTCCGCTGCCTGTTTCATGTCTAGCGCGATTGAGCGTTTGCCGCGTGCCAAGACATATTCAATTGGCGCGTTTGGCCGATCGATTCTGATGACATCAGCCCCCATGTCGGCCAGCAGCATTGCTGCGAATGGTGCAGGACCGATTCCGGAAAATTCGATTACGCGAAGGCCTTTGAGCGGTCCATCACATGTCATGAATGCACACTTCCTTCATGATGACGCATGTTTCGGCTGGGTCACAGAACTACAATCAGACAAGTGAGCTCGGGTCGGCAGGTCGAAGCCGTATCGGTTGTCTGCTGACCTGGCGGCAGAGAGCCTCCAGATCGCCCGGCGGCCCAAAAGTCCCGAAGAGGCGTTACCGATTGAATGCTGGGGAGCACCTCTGTGGGCAAGTCGTGCAAGCCTATTGAACTTGCGCTTGGCTGTCGCCGACAACTGCGATGAAAGCCCAGTCCGCAAGTATCAGATCGACCTTCCGGTTCCCGCCCAGTGTGGTTCCTTCAGCAACCGACGCAGGATCTTGCCAGAGTCTTCCCGTGGCAGGGTGGAGTGGAACTCCACGTGCCGAGGAGCCTTGAAAGCTGCGAGCTTGCTGCGGACAAAGGCTCTAACTTCCCAGGCATCGGGTCCGCCAATGTCGGCGTGCTGAATCGCCGCGCAAACAGCTTCTCCAAACTCCGCGTCGGGTACGCCGAAGACGGCCGCGTCGGCGATTCCCGGATGTGAAAGCAGCACGGCTTCGATCTCCGCTGGGTAGATGTTGACCCCCCCCGAAATGATCATGTCGTTTGCCCGATCGCAGAGGAATAGATAACCATCTTCATCGAGAAACCCGATATCACCTAGCGTGATGAAGCCTTCCTGCTCGACTGCATGGCGGTCAGCATCGCGACCGTGGTAGGTAAAGTCCGGGAAACTGGTTGAACGAATATAGACATGACCTGGAGTCCCGGCCGGAATCTCATTGCCCTCGTCGTCGAGAATGCGGATCGCGCAGCCATCCATTGCACGACCGACAGTTCCGGGTTTGCGCAAGGCTTCTTCGGAATTGTGATAAACGGCGCCACCAGTCTCGCTACCGCCGTAGTATTCGTGAATGATCGGCCCCCACCATGCGATCATGGCTTGTTTGATCTCAGGCGGGCAGGGCGCTGCACCGTGCGCCACAAACCGAAGCGATGACAGATCGTATTTCCAACGCACCTCCTCGGGAAGCTTCAGAAGGCGCACGAACATAGTCGGAACCAAGTGGACATGAGTAAGCCGGTGATGCTCGATGAGCGCTAGAAGCTCTTCCGCGTCGAAACGCGGTTGCATTACTACCAACTCACCCACCCGGCCCGCTACCAATGCGTAAGTATTCGGTGCGGCGTGATAAATTGGTCCAGTTATGACTGTACGGATTGTCTGGCCAGGGACAAGACCGAGCGCCGTCGCCATGAGCGCGGCCATGCGCCTGGCCATCTCAGCATCTGCTGGCTCTCGTTTCACACCCTTTGGTTTGCCTGTGGTTCCCGACGTGTAAATCATTCCGAAGCGGGTGATCTGTGGTTCGCCTCGCCATTCCGCATGCTTGTCACGCCAGTTCGCCCATTCATCGACTGTCGAGACCGGACTGCCGTAGGCTTTGGCGACCTCTTGCGGGACAGGACAGACCAGGATCGGCAATGAAAGCGACGAACGGTCGCCGAGAATAGGAAGGAGATCCTCGTGAGCTACAATCACTTTTGCACCACTGTCGCCAACCACGAACAAGGCTTCCTCGCTGCGGAAGTGCCAGTTTACTGGTACGACATTTGCCCCAATAAGGTTTGCTCCAAACGAAATTTCGAAGAAAACCGGATCGTTGCGGAGCAGGATTGCAACAGTGTCACCAGCTCCAATACCCATCTCGGCCAATCCAGTCGCCACCTTGGCAGCGCGCTGGTCGATGGTACTACCGGTGACCATGGTTGATCCACTGATGACGGTTGCAGTCATAGAAGCACGACCTCCGCTTCGCCGGCCAGAGTTTGCACGTCGCCGCCGATCGTGGCCAGGATCTTCAGGCGAGCCCGTCGCTCATTATCCACTTCGAACAGCTCGACGACCTCACCGCTGCAGGAAACGACCGCTCCCACAGGGGTAATGGATACAAACCGGGCCTTCCAGGAACGCAACTGGGCTTGGGGTAGCCAACTGGTAAGCAATTGCGCAAGATAGGCCATCGACAGCATGCCGTGTGCAAAGACGTCTTGCATACCGGCGGACCTGGCGAAATCTATATCAACATGAATTGGGTTGTGATCGCCTGAGGCTCCCGCGAATAATGCAAGGGTAGTGCGGGAAATCGGCGGCAGTACGCGCTCTGGCACCCGGGTGCCGACTGCGATCGCTTCGGTTCCATTAGCCATGTCGCACCACCAGGGTTGTCTTGAGCAACGCACATTCGCTTCCCTTCGCATCGGTGATGGTCATGTCGCGCACAATGAATTCCAGCAGTCCGCCCTTTCTTTCATAGGCATCGCTGATCTTCGTATCGATCGTCAGCTCTTCGCCAGCATAGACCATTCGCCGATACTCAAAGCTTTGTTCTGCATGTAGCACTTTAGCCAGGGGAACCTTCAGGTCATCGAGCCAGAAGGTTTCAGATGGCGCAAGCAAATCGAGCGTGAACAAATAGGTTGGGGGCAAGGGGAGTCCGGGGTGTCCCGCAGCCTTGGCAGCGGACACGTCGCTGTAGACCGGATTGGTCTCGCCCGTGGCCTTCGCGAAGAACCGCAGGGCACCTTCCTCGGCGACAATCGTTCGTTTCGGCCATGTTCTTCCGATTACCGACAGGTCAACCATCTCAAGCAGCCTTGTAAAGGGTAACGACGCAGGCGCCTCCTAAACCGAGGTTATGTTGCAGCCCGACCTTCGCTCCCGCAACCTGACGTTTGTCGGCATCGCCCCGCAATTGCCAGACGAGCTCGCTACACTGCGCGAGGCCCGTGGCACCAAGCGGGTGTCCCTTGGAAAGCAGCCCGCCAGAAGGATTGGTTACAGTCCGACCGCCATACGTGTTGTCTCCGTCGCGGATGAACTTTTCCGCTTCTCCCGGTGCCGCCAGCCCGAGAGCCTCGTAAGTGAGCACCTCGTTGGTCGTGAAGCAATCGTGCAACTCGACCACCGGTACATCCTGGGGGCCGATACCTGCTTTGTCGTATACCTGCAGGGCAGCGTCGCGCGCCATGTTGAACCCGACCGCATCGATCAGGCTGCCATCGCTGAAGGATTGCGCTGGGTCTGTAGTCATAGCTTGCGCGGCGATCTCAACATAGCGACCCGGATTGGCTCGCTTGAACTTCTCGGAAACGATGATCGCAGCCGCCGCTCCGCACGTGGGTGGGCAGCACTGCAGACGGGTGAGGGGGCCAAAGATCGTAGGTGAGGCCATGATCTCATCGGCGGTAAGCGGATCGCGGAAGATCGCGAGAGGATTGTTGATGGCGTGGCGGCGAGCTTTCTCCGCTACGAGAGCAAAGCTTCGGCTCTCAAAGCCTGTGCGCCGTTGATACTCGGCACCGGCTCCGCCAAACAACCGAGCAGCAGGCGGCCTGGTGTTGTCGTCGCCTGGTGCCTGCTCTGCAATCCTGACGTAGTTTTCGAGGATCGAAGGCCGGTCCGTAAACATTACATCCAGCGCACCGGGCATCATTTGTTCAAACCCAACGGCCAAGGCCACATCGACCGCGCCGCTTTCCACGGCCTGGCGCGCAAGGAACAGCGCGGTTGAGCCGGTTGCGCACGCATTGTTGACATTGATAATGGGAATGCCAGTCAAACCGACCGAATAAAGCGCTTTCTGGCCCGAGGTAGAATCGCCATAGACAAAGCCGGCATAGGCCTGTTCGACCTTCGAATAGGCAATTCCCGCGTCGGCAAGAGCCGCGCGTACCGCTTCAGCACCCATCAGATTGTATGTTTCGCTTCGCCCAGGCTTGGTGAAGGGGACCATGGCGACACCGGCAACGTAAACCTTCGACACGAGAACTCTCCTCTGTTCTTTCGGCACATTTATTGACCGACCGGTCGTCAAATGCAAGCACCTTTTGTGGCCGCACGGCAGGCCCAGCGATGCTGAGCTCATTCTTAAGATGGTGCGGGGAACAGGCCCTGACGAAAGGGGGCTCAATCCAATTAGACTAACTGTACAGGCGATCGCGGGCTGTACTCAGCTAAAGCCATCAGGCTACATCGCGGCCAAATTTGAAACGAAGGCGGATTACTTGACAGCCGCGACAACGATGATCTCGACCTTACAACCCGGCCGTGCAAGCCGAGACTGACCTGTAGCGCGCGCAGGGGGAGCGTCGCGATCGATCCAGTTGTCCCAGACGGCGTTCATTTCCTCGAAGTCCGCCATGTCGGCGAGCCAGATGGTCGCGGAAAGCACGTGCGACCTGTCGCTGCCACTCTGCTCGAGCAGGGCATCGATCTTCGTCAGAATGTCTTGGGTCTGGTTGGCCGCAGATTCGCCAGGCACCCCAATCTGACCGGCAAGGTATATCGTACCGTTGTGGATTACGGCCTGGCTCATCCGGGGGCCGCTGTTCAGACGTATAATGCTTGCCATGATGGTTCCTTCTGCTTTTGATTCAATTCCAGTTCCGCGAGGTCAATTGGGCGCGGCAATCGACTGGTGGCTCTGTTGCCTTGGACAGGCCGCCAAGCGGATGGCGAATTGCCGCCTATCGGTAGTATCACTCGAGCAACAGGTCAGCGCGCCACGCTGGCAGCGCCAGCGCTTCGACGATCGCCGCGTCTGCGACTGCGGTATCGGTTAGCTCGCCTTTATCGATCATGTTTTGGGCTGCGCGGCGAAGTTCGCCGCGATCAGGCCCGATTTTGCGAAACCTCGCCAACGCAATGTCGCGTTCAGGGTGGCGGGCAAGCGCGCGGCTGGCAAAGAAGTATCGACGCAATACACGCGACTGCCGCGAGGCTCTCAGAGTCTCAAACAAGGTGGCTTCAAGGGCCAGTCCAGCCTCAAGTCCGTGTTCCACACCTGCGCGTGCAGCCTCAAGGGTTGCCTGCGGAGCCTGCCATTCGGGATCCAGTGCAGTTTCATAACGACTGATTGCGGCAAGTGCCGCTTTGGCTGGTTCGCCTGCGATGTTGCGAACCGGGCGTTTTGAGAATCTAGGAGCCATCGTCACTGCCATCTGCAGATCGCCTACCGCGTCGACGAAGCCGATTTCCTCCGCTTCCTTCAGGTCAATTGGCTCGGCTCCGATCAGGAGTTTGAGGGCGGCTGGCATGCCGACCAGTCGCGGCAAGAATTGCGTACCTCCAAAGGTTGCCAACAGCCCAAGCTTGACTTCCGGCATGCCAAAAAGTGTGCCCGGCGCCGCAATCCGAAAGTCGGCGCAATAGGCAACAACCATGCCGCCACCCAGCACCATACCGTGCATCACGGCGATCACTGGTTGCGGTGCGAGCCGGCAGGCTTCCTCGAGCTCGAGCAGTCCGGGCGCTCGTACCGGATGTTCTAGTTCGGCAATGTCTGCTCCAGCGATGAAGTTACGTCCCTTGCCAACTATCGCAATTGCCTGCGCCTCACTGCGTCCAGCTTCGGCAACTGCGGCAATGAGCTGACTGCGCGCTGCGTGCGACAAGGCATTGACCGGTGGATTGTCGATCTCGATGTAGGCCACGGGGCCACGCTGAACAAGCGATACAGGGGCAGTCATTGAGCCTCGCAGAATCAAAATGCTATCATCGTTGGATTATCCGAATTCCACCGCCATTATGGTCATGCTTTGAATTTAGGATAGCGTTCGTGATTTCGCTGCTGGGCGATTGAAGCAGCTTGCCTGGTATCAAAAGCTGCCCGGTCGCGCCGCGTCATGGCTATGCATAGTTATCGAGCCTTGGAATGAGCCTGCAGTTCCAGAAAATGCATCATGACCATGTCTCGACACGCAGCCCTGGGCCCGACTGATCCTAATTCAAGGCTGTGAGCAGAAGTGAACGAGGTGATCGGCGCAGCAGAGTTGAAGAGGCGGGCGGCCTCGGTAGGTCTGAAAACCGCACCGCCTCTATCCGATCCCTTCAGGACTTCCGTCCAGAATCGCTAACCTAGGATTCGGGATTACTAGAACTTCAGGCTTGCTCGAACATTCCACATCCGCGGCAGGGACAACTGAACGTTTTGATTTGCCCCTACACCCGGAAAGCCGAAACCGCCCGGACCGATAGAGACCGGAACCTGGTTGTTGAACAGGTTGCTGACATTGAACGCCAGCCGGAAGTTTTTGTCGATCTCGGCTTCGATCGACATGTCGACGGTGTCGCGAGACGGGATCCGCAACGCGGCGCTGTTATCGCGATCCTGGAAGAAGCCATCGACATAGCTGTATTGCGCGCGCCCGCCCAAGGTGAGCCTGTCATTCACAGGCACTCGCAATGTGGCGGTTAGGCTGGTCGTCAGTTTGGGAGAATTCGGAATACGGTTGCCGTCGAAGATCAACGGTGCGCCGCCGGCCGTAGTATCGCGGTAGTCCTTGAATCGCGCGTCAGCGTAGCCGAGGGTTCCGACAACCGTGAACGGCTTGAAGGGACGAACCTTAACTTCCCCTTCGAACCCACGGATTCTCGCGCTCGCAGCATTCGAGACAACCGCGATCAGCGCCCCGCCGCCGCCCAGCACTGGCACAAGTTTCGCGGTCTGGATGTCGCCATAATTTTGCTGGAAGCCTGAGAATGCAAAGCCCAGATCACCGTTAAGCACGTCACCCTTCAAACCAACTTCGTAGTTGGTCAGCTGCTCGCGATTGAACCGCAATTGTTTGAACGAGGTGATCAAGAAGCTTGTGACATTGTCGAGGTTCCAGCCCCCGCTCTTGTATCCGCGCGACACCGTACCGTAGATCGATACGCTTGGCGCAAGCTTGTAGCGCAAGGTAACCAAGGGCGAGAAATCGGTGTCGGAACCAGCATCGGTTTCACGTGGCAGGGTGGGTGCAACGAACGGGAAGCCTTGCTGACGGAAGTCTAGGGTCTGCTTCTCATAGGTCAGTCGTGCCCCGAGCGTCAGCGTCAGGCGCGGTAGCGCCTCCCAATCAGCATTGACGAAGCCGGCGAAGGATTCCGATCCCACCATCCCGCTCGTAGAACCGGTCAGCCCTCTCAAGAATCCCGGGACGTTGGCAATATTGCCAAAAGTGCTCGAGGCGTAACCGTCAACGTCCTGCTTGAAATAGTAAAGACCGCTGACAAAGGAAAATCGAGACCCCATCTTGCCAGCAAGGCGCAACTCTTGGGAGAATTGCCATTGATCCTGCTTCTTCTGGCTGTCCACGACTGCCAATGGGCCGAAGTCGGGGTCATTATTGCGCAACGAGGAGGCAGTCCGGTAGGCGGTAATCGAAGTCAGGGTCAGATCAGTTGAGGTTGACCAGTCTATCTGACCCGAAACACCGAATAGCTCGCGCTTCGCAATCGGGGGGAGGTTAGTGTTGGTCTTGTAGGTGCCAGTGACAGCGCCATATCCGCTGATCGGCTGCGGTACAGGAGCAAGCTGGTCCTCGTTCGTATAATCTGCTGACAGCAAGACCGATACATCGTTGTTTGGCCGCCACAGGGCCTTGATCCGCCCGCCGACGGAATCGATGTCGCCGATATCCTGTCCGTCGAAGACGTTGGTGATATAGCCGCGCCGAGTGGTCCGGAAGCCACCGATGCTGATTGCAAGATTGTCTTCGGCAACGGGGCCGGTCAGGAAGGCAGAAAACCGGCGTTCGTCATAACTGCCAAGCTGCACTGTTGCGTCGCTGCCGAATTCGAATTCGGGCTTGCGAGTGGTGATGCTGATCGCACCAGCAATGGAATTGCGTCCGAACAAAGTCCCTTGTGGGCCTCTGAGGAACTCGACCCGCTCGGTGTCGAACAGTTCCTGGTTGAAGCTGTAAAGCTTACCTTGAACCACGCCGTCGACGTAAACACCAACACCGGAATCAAATCCTGCGTTCACCCGTGACTGGCTGGCGACCCCGCGCACGACGATCAGCGATAGAGAGTCATTCCCGTTACTGATGTTGACCAGATTCGGGACCGAATTGGCCAGGTCGAGCAGTCGCAGGGACGCCTTCGCATCGATATCGCCGGCTCCCAGAGCGCTGATTGACAGCGGCACATCGACAATTCGCTCATCCCGCTTGCGGGCTGTCACGACGATCGCGTTGTCTTTAACCTCCGGCTCGGCTGAAGGCGAATCGGCCTCCTGCGCGAAGGCAGGCATGCTGATCAGCATAGCACTAAGAAAAAACGGGAACTTACGCATCGGCCCCTCTCCCCTTGATTACCTCATTGTCGGCGCGGTGTATCATTAATCGACCGGTCGGGCAATTTATATAATCCGACCGGTCGATAAACACCTTCAGGGGTATGGATCGGATGAATGTGACGCATGAGCACAACTGGAGTCTCGTGAGGTCGCTTTGCCCTGGTGAACTGGGCCGAACCTTTGCCGTGGATGGGATCGGTCCGCTTAGATGGTTGGGCATTTCGACCACAAGACCCAAGGGTCCTGCGGCATACTTGGCCGGGCAAACGCGATCAGGTGAGCTGGCGGAGTCGACTGCCAGGGATCCGCAATTCCGGTTGCATTATCCGTCCGGACGGTTAAAGCATGAACCCACGCTCTGATCACTCGATTTTCTAGGGGCCAAATGACAAGCCAAAAGACGAAATGCAGATTTCGCGACCTTGGGTTAACGATCGGCACGCTGCCGACGGGGCCCTTGAATGCGATTACCGATGTGGCCGGGGTCCGCGTTGGGCACGTAACGCGGATTGCCGACGCACCGCACGTCTTGCGGACCGGAGTCACTGCCATCCAGCCGCTGAACGTGCCCTATTGGCAGGAATCCGTCTTTGCCGGCTTCCATTCCTTCAACGGATTCGGTGAAGTTACCGGTAGTCATTGGATTGCTGAAACTGGTGTGCTCACCTCGCCAATCTGTATGAGCTCGGCTTTTTCGATCGGGGTGCTGCGTGATACGCTGCTGGCCCATCCCAAGCAGAATGGGATTGATGACCGCTGGCATCAGCCAATGGCCGGAGAAACCTTCGATGGCGTACTCAATGACGGCTGGGAAGGGCCGATTACCCGGGCAGACGTCACCGCTGCGCTCGATGGGGCCAGTGGCGGCCGGGTTGCCGAAGGATCGATTGGTGGCGGAACCGGCATGATGACGTTCGAATTCAAGAGCGGAATCGGGACTTCTTCGAGAGTAGCGGCCACCCCATGCGGTAGCTTTACCGTCGGCGCTCTGGTCCAGTCCAATTTTGGCAACCGGTCCGAGCTTACCGTCGATGGTGTTCCGGTCGGTCGGCATATCGGTTATGAAGTCGTGGATAGCCCCCAACGACGCGACCAGGGCTCGATCGTGATTGTGCTCGCAACAGATGCGCCGCTGTTGCCGCCGCAATGCGCAAGACTGGCGCGGCGCGGCGGCATCGGCCTGGGCCGCGTCGGTGGTTTCGGTTCAAATAGATCGGGCGATTTCATAGTCGCCTTTTCGACCGGTAATCGCGTACCCTTTAATGATGTCGCTATTGCAGAGGGTCTTCGCATGCTGCCCAATGAGGCCATGAATCCGCTCTTTCGCGCAGCCTCTGAAGCGGTCGAAGAGGCGATCGTCAATTCCATGACCATGTCGGATTCAATGACTGGAGTGGATGGGACAACTGTGCACGCTCTGCCGACTGACAAGCTCGTCGAAGTTATGCAACGCTATGGCCGCGGGCCCGAGAGCACGTCATGAATTGCGCCGATGTACTAGTAATCGGAGGCGGGATCGCCGGCATGTCAGCTGCCGCGGGGCTGTCAAGAAACGCCCGCGTGGTGGTGCTTGAAGCTGAACTAGCGCTGGGTTATCATTCTTCCGGGCGTAGCGCGACATATTACCATTTCGGCATTGGCAACCGTGCAGTGCGCGCCATGACCGCCTATAGCCGGGAGTTTTTCGAGCAACCGCCAGGCGACTTCTCGGACCAACCATTTTGCAGGCCGACTCCAGCGTTGTTCGTAGCTCGCCCGACAATGGTGGAGGCGCTGGCTGGGCTCGAAACCGAGATGCGGCTGTTCACCAACACGATCGAGCGGATCGACGAAAAAGGTATGCTGGCAATGGTGCCAGTACTGAAGACTGGCGGAGAGGGCATAGTCGAAGGAGTGGTCGATTACGGCGGTCGCCGGCTCGATGCCGACCGATTGCTGCAAGCTTATGCCCGAAGGGTCAAGCATGGCAAGGGTGAAACCGTTACCGGAGCCCGCGTCGTGTGCATCGAGTACAAGGCAGGCTTGTGGCAGGTGACAACCGAACGCGGACAGCAATATGCTGCGCCCGTGCTGATCAATGCGGCCGGAGCTTGGGCTGATCATGTGGGACGACTGGCAGGCGTGCGGCAACTTGGCCTTGAGCCCAAGCGGCGAACGGTCATCATGTTTGACCCTCCCCATGGAATCGGGGCCAGCGAATGGCCGTTCGTCAAGGCCGCGGTGGACGATTTCTACATGATCCCGGAATCCGGACGGATTCTGGCGTCGCCAGTGGACGAAGTCGATAGTCCTCCCACCGACGCCCAGCCTGAGGAATATGATCTCGCTTTGGCCGCGTGGAAAGTCGAGGAATATACGACGATGACGGTGCCGAGGATTCAACATCGTTGGGCAGGGCTGCGATCCTTCGTATCCGACCGCGTGCCAACGGCCGGTTTCGCGCCCGACGCCGATGGGTTCTTCTGGCTGGCTGGGCAAGGTGGATACGGATTGCAGACAGCGCCTGCAATGGCAGCAATTGTCTCTGCGCTCGTAACGGGCGGGCCGTGGCCGGAAGGCTTAGCCTCCCTAGGTTTGACACCGGATCAGGTCTTGCCGGATCGTCTGGTGGGTGGGGAGGTCTCGCTATGACCAATGTAATGCGCCGGCTGCTCGGCCGTGATTATCCTGTCGCCGTTGGGGGCGATGGCCCCTATGTCATCGATGGTTCGGGCCGGCGATATCTCGATGCCGCGTCGGGGGCTGGGGTCTCGTGCCTCGGGCACAGCGCCACCCGGGTTGCGGATGCTGTATCCGCCCAGGCGCATATCATGCCCTATCTCTACAACGCCTACTTCACGACGGATGCAGTCGAACGTTTCGCAGAAGCGCTGGTTGCCGCGACGCCGGCCGGGCTCGACTGGGTCTATCCCGGTTCAGGCGGGTCGGAATCGATGGATGGCGCACTCAAGCTCGCGCTTCAGTTTCATAATGAAAACGGTGAACCCGGTCGGACCCGCTTTATCTCCCGGCGCCAAAGCTATCATGGATGTACTATCGGAGCACTCGGCGTTAGCGGGAACCTGATCCGCAGATCGCTCTTCGAGGGTTTTCTACCCCCGCATCATTTTGTCTCGCCTTGCTATGCCTACCGCGAGCAGAGCAGTAGCGAAACTGAAGCTGAATATGTCCGCCGGCTCGCAGACGAGCTGGAACACGCCATCATTCAACTTGGTCCGGAGAACGTCGCCGGATTCGTTGCGGAAACTGTCGTTGGCGCCACTGCGGGATGTATTCCGCCAGTTCCTGGTTATTTCCAGGCGATCCAGGCGGTCTGTCAAAAGTATGGTGTCCTTCTTATCCTCGACGAAATCCTGGCAGGCGCCGGACGCTGCGGAACCTACCTTGCATGCGAACAGGATGGGGTGGTTCCTGACATCGCCGTGGTGGCGAAAGGCCTTGGCGCCGGTTATCAGCCGCTTAGCGCAATCCTCGTCAGCGATCGGATCGTGGCAACCTTGGCTGGGGGGCGAGGATTCTTTTTCCATGGCCATACCTATAACTGTCACGCGACCGCCGCTGCGGCGGGCTGCGCTGTACTGCAGGAAATCGAAGAACAGGACCTCCTTGCCAATGTGCGCCGCCAAGGGAAACTCTTGCGGCAATCCTTGACTGATAAGTTCAACCAGCATCCCCATATTGGCGATGTGCGCGGGCGTGGGCTGCTGCTCGGAATTGAACTTGTCGCCGATCGGGAGAGCAAGGAACCATTCGCTCCTGAGCGAATGGTTTGGAACGCTATCCAGAGCGCGGCGATGGACAGCGGTCTGCTGTGCTATCCGGGGTTCGGGACAGTGGATGGCACGCGAGGTGACCACATCTTGCTTGCTCCCCCGTTCATCATCACCGAAGCGCAGGTGGGCGAAATCGTTGACAAGCTCGCGTTGGCGATCGACCAAGCAATTGCGGGTACGGCCTGATGCGCAGACCACTGATCGGTGTTACGGCTGATGTCGAATTACGAAGTGATGCCCGGCAACTTCATTATTTCGCCAACAAGGCCATGATGAGAGCCTTGTCCAGTGCGGGCGCGTTGCCTGTGATGCTCCCGCACGAGGCCGAGTTCATCGATGACTATCTCGGCGTGCTGGACGGTGTGCTCATTTCCGGCGGCGGGTATCAATTTCCTCACCCCCTTCTTATCGATCCCGCAACTGTTGATCAGGAACCAGTGGAGAAAGTCGCGCGGACACGGTTTGAATTGGCTTTAGTGCAGCGCGCGACGGAGCGGGATCTCCCTCTTCTCGGTATCTGTGGTGGCTTCCAAGTCATGAATGTCGCAGCGGGCGGCACAATCGTTCCTTCACTCAAGTCACTGCGTCCCGAATGGCACATGCATCGTGACGCTGCACCCTATGAGGAAGCTGCACACGAGGTCGTCACCATGCCGGGGAGCCTTCTTAGTGAAATTGTTGGTTGCGACAGCTTCCCGGTCAACAGTCTGCATTCGCAGGGTGTCATCGAGCCTGGAGTCGACGCGAGCACAGCAGCAGTTGCGCCGGATGGTATTGTTGAAGCGATTGAGCGACGGGACCGCCGCTTCTGGATCGCGACGCAGTGGCACCCGGAGTTCCATATTTCGGAAGCTGACGGTTGCCTGTTTGACGCATTCGTCGCCGCAGCGGCTGCTCGGTAGATTTCGGCACCAACCTTATGAGCCTTGGAGCAGGGCGACTGCAGAAGTCAGAGCAGCTTGGGTTACTGGGTCCCGCATTCGTTCAGCCTGAGCCCGGGCCTCTGCCAGTAATCCCGCCTCAGCCTCCTCGGATGCCAGCAGAGCTCTGATAGCGCCATGTGTTCCGCGCGGAACGCCAGCCAGCTTGATCGACAGCTTCTGCACGGCATCGTGAAGTCCATCCGCGGGCACGACAGTTTCAGCAAGGCCCAAGCTAAGGCATTCCTCAGCAGACAGTGAGCCCCCAGTCATTAGCAGGGCGCGCGCGCGCGCCATGCCCACTGCCGCGATCAGGCTGCGGTTGATACCTGTGTCAGGAACTAGACCTAGCCGAGCAAACGGGAAGAGCAGCCGTGCGTTTGAAGACATGACCAGGATATCCGCGAGCAATGCGATGCCCGCGCCCGAACCTGCGGCTGCACCGTCAACAGCAGCGACGATGGCGACCGGAGATCCCGAAATCGCTGCCGCTAGCCGTCCAGTCTGGTCCGCGACGATCGCGGCCATGTCATCGGCAGAGCTGTCAGCAAGAGCATCAAGCGCAGCTCCAGCCGAAAAGATTCCATCCTTCCCCGTCAGGACAATGACCCCTACATCGTTGGTTGCGGCCAGATCGTTGATCAGGTCGGCGATGCGACCTAGGTCAACCGGCCCCAGCGAATTGCCCCGCTCCGGCGATGCAAGGCGTGCGATCGCGATCGGTCCGTCGCGTTCGACCTCGAGCGCGATCGCATACCCTTTGCTCATGCGCCTTCCATAATCTTCTGGAAGGGTGCCATCCCTGCTGCAAAGTCACTTGGTGCCTCTGCGCCAGCAAAATTGACAATCGTCGACCATGCGTCGCGAACCTGTTCCGGCGAGAAATCTTCACCGCCTCCGATCCGTTCGCCTCGGGTACGTTGCCAGCGCAGCTTGCTGACCCACCCGCCGCCTACTTCGAACAAGCTGCCAGTCTCGCTGCAGGTTTCGTGCGCCAGCCAACCGACAAGCGGGCTGACAAGTTCTGCGCGCATCGGTGCGAGCTGTTCAGGAGTCATGACTGTTCGGGTCAGGCGCGAATCCGCCGCCGGTGCAATAGAGTTGACATGAATGTTGCGTGCGCGTCCTTCAACCGCGAGGGCCTGGGTGAAACCGTGGAGCGCAAGCTTGAAAGTACCATAGTTTACCTGGCCGAAGTTGCCATATATCCCAGCGGCCGAAGAAGTATTGATGATCCTGCCGTAGCTCTGGTCGCGCAGTCGCGGCCAGGCGGCATGGACGATCCGGAATGCTCCCAGCAAATGGACGTCATAGAGATCGCTCCAGTCCTGCTCGGTCATCCTGTGAAACCCAACATCACGCAGGAACCCGGCATTGTTGATGATGATGTCAATCTGCCCGAATTGATCGAGCGCCGCTTCAACGAGCCTTGCACCATCGATGACCGAGTCCGTATTGACGACCGCTTCGCCTCCGGCCGCGCGAATCTCCTCGACAACCTTTGCCGCTGGGCCAGCGTCAGTCCCCGCGCCGGCCGCCGACGATCCAAGGTCGTTGACAAGCACACGTGCGCCCCTGCTAGCGAGCATTAGAGCATGTGCCCGGCCTAGGCCTCCGCCAGCACCAGTGACAATGGCAACCCGTCCATCGTAGCGAAGTGTATCAGTCATCAGTCTTCCCTTCGGATCAAAAATTTCTAAGCACCGTAGCGATATTCAAAGTCCGATCATTTGCCCCGTTTGGTTCCCTGCAACGAACGGTGCGACCGCCTGCCGGCCCGCGTAAATGATTAGCAATCTTGCAACACCGGGCTTCTGCCGCGTAAGGTCGGGAGCCATATGCGGCGGGCAACGCCATCGAAGCGAGGCCAGCCCGCATCAGGCTTGAAGCACCGGGCTGCTGCAGGAGATGGCTGCGACCGGCAACAAAGAGAGCCTTGGGATGGAAACCATGCAAGGGTCCTGATTGGCTGGCTCCCGATGTGCCACAGCAATCGGTCAGGTGAGCAAGGGTCTCTCCTCTGAGCGTAATCACGCCGCGTCCTCATTGAACGGGCGGGTGGTATCGTCACGCTTAGCAGCCGGCAGACCCAGCACGCGCTCTGCAATCACGTTACGAAGGATCTCGTCTGTACCGCCAGCAATGCGCATCGCGGCGCCGAAACTCCACGATCTCTCAACGGCTTCCCAGCCATCGCCCAGCGCACTCCCGACCAGCGCTCCTTCCTGTCCGCGCAGGTCAAGCAGCAAATTGGCAATCAACTGCGCCTGGCTGGCTATCACGAGCTTGGTGATCGACTGCTCAGGTCCGGGTAGCTGGCCTCGGCCTAGGTTCGTCAAAGTCCGGTAGGTCAGCAGCTTGAGCCCGCGATCATTCAAGTACGCCTGGGCAATGATATCGCGAACGTGGGGATCATCGCTTGCACGCCCGGTTGATGTCTCGAGGCGTCTACTGATATCGATCAACGTCGATGAATCAATCAGACCGATGTTTGCACCGACATTGAGCCGCTCGAACATGAGCGTCGTCATCGCTCCTGCCCAACCGCCGCCCGGCACGGTCAAGCGAAACTCGTCAGGGATCATAACTCCGGATAGGAAAACTTCGTTGAATTCGACACCACCATCGAGCTGCCGGATCGGTCGCACCTCGACTCCGGGCGCACGCATGTCGATAATGAAGAGCGTCAGCCCGGCGTGCTTGGTTGCACTGGAATCAGTCCTCGCCAGCAAGAGCCCATAGTCTGAGAACTGCGCTCCGGTGGTCCAGACCTTTTGGCCGTCTACAAGCCAGTTTTCTCCGGTTTTCACCGCCTTCGTGCGCAAGGCTGCTAGGTCAGAGCCTGCAGCGGGTTCTGAGAATAGCTGACACCAGATCTCAGCACCGCTGATCGCGCGGGCGACGAACCGCTCTTTGACCTTATCGCTGCCAAGTGCGAGCAAGGTGGGCACGCACATTCCCAGTCCAATTTCGTAGACGCCAAATGGAACGTCGTATCGTTCTTCTTCCTGGCGGAAGATTATCTGCTGGGTGGTTGTCCCGCCGCCTCCACCATACTCGCGCGGAAGCGCGATAGCTGCGTAACCTGCGGCGGCCTTCTTGCTTTGCCATTCGCGGGCTGCCGCCACGAGTGTCGCGTCATCAGGCCAGGCAACTCGTCCTCGACCGCGCGTTACCGGTGCATGCGCGGCAAGCCACTCCCGCGCTTGAGCGCGGAACTGGGCATCGATGGGAGAATCGGCGAAGTCCATCTGCTGGCCTTTCAATGCTTCGTGGTCTCGCCGGCGATCAGCCTGGCGGCCAAACGCGAACGCCACTCGACGGCTGGTCCGTAGCAGGCCGCCAGCGCTCGGGCTCGACGGTAGAATAGGTGCGAGTCTGACTCGAAAGTGAAGCCGTAGCCGCCATGAACCTGCAGCGTTTCCTGTGCGGCAAATAGATAGGCTTCGGTGGCAGAGGCACGAGCCGCGGCAGCGGCAAGCGGTAAATCGACTGCTCCGGTGCCGAGCGACCACGCAGCATACATCGCATGCGCACGTGCGATTTCAATCTTGGTCCAGATGTCGGCCAACTTGTGCTTGATGGCCTGATACGAACCAATGGTTTGCCCAAATGCGCGGCGTTCGCGCGAATAATCAATTGCGCCATTGAGAGCCCTAGAAGCTCCGCCAATCTGTTCGAAGGCAACACAGACAACTGCATGATTGAGCGCGAGATCCGCATCGTCGCCAGTCATTCGGGTGGCTGGAGTATTGCGGAATGTAATACGGCAGAGCTGACGACCCGGGTCCCGGCTTTCTAGCGCCTCCTGTTCGACAGCATTTTCAGCCATGTCGACAAGCCACAGCTGATTGTTGGCTCGGACAATGGCTACTGATGCACCAGTTCCGCCCGAAACAGGTGAAATAACGCCCGTAATGTGATCGTCCTCGACAGCAAGGGCACTATCTGTCGCAACACAGGCTGTCGCTGAACCGCTGGCCAATGCTGGCAGCCAGCGATCCTGTTGCTCAGGCGACCCGCACGATTGGATCAACGGGGTGGCATGATACAATGATGCGGTAGGTATTGCGGCCACCGACCATCCAATTGCTTCTGCAGCCAGGCAAAGCGGGAGAGGCCCGAGGCCATTACCACCGAAATCAGTAGATATGCCGCTGGCCAGGATCCCCATCTCACCGAGCAGTTCCCAGGCCGTCACATTGATCTGACCAGTATCGACAGTCTTCCGTGCTGCCTCCAGCGGTGCAGCTTCTTCGAGAGCGCGCCGCAACTGGTCAGCAAGGAGCCGGTAATCTTCGGAAAAATCGAACTCCACCTAGTTGTCCTCACTGCACTAAAGCGCTGAAGCGATATCCTTCGCCCTGAGTCGGACTATCCCATTAATCGAACGGTCGGTCAATGGATGATCTGTCATCCGCCTTGCTCGCAGGCGAGGCGTTCAGGGGTGGGCATGGATTGGCAGAGACCAACCATGACGTTCCAACGGGAGAGATGCCCGGCTTGCCAAAACTGATCGGCTGAGTTCACCGCGCACGATCGAAGAGCACTAAGGGCGGGACTTACTTGAGGCTCTTCTGTTGCCCTTTTAGAACGCAACCTGGGCGCAGACCTGTAGCCGCCCCGTCGTGATAGACGGGCAATCCGCTGACATAGACGCTCTCAACCCCTCTGCTTGGTTGGACCGGGTTTTCGAAGTCGGCTGCGTCGGCAACTGTAGCTGGATCAAGCACAACCAGATCAGCCACCGCGCCAGCTGCAATCACGCCGCGACCAGCCAAACGGAACCGCCGCGCTGGCAAACTTGTCATCCGGCGGATCGCTTCCTCGAAGGGGAACAGACCTTGATCACGCACGTAACGTCCCAGAACGCGAGTGAACGTGCCCCACAGACGCGGGTGAGGACGAATGCTGGTAGTCGTCCCGTCCGAGCCAATCATCGCGTCAGGAGAAGCAAGGATGTGGCGTAGATCATTTTCGTCCATGCAGTAGTAGACCGCGCCGCCGGGTGCTAGCGCAGTAAGTGCCGCCTCGCCGCTCAAACCTAACTCGGCAGCGACCTCATCAAGTTCTCGGCCCGCAGTGTCAGGCTTGACTGCGCTCCAGGTGATCACAACGCGCTTCGACAGGCGATAGAGGTCCAGGTTGAATGAGCTGGCAGCAGCAACGTAAGGGTATACATCGAACCCGACCTCCTGCCGAGTGGAAGCCTCGACAATCCTGCGCAGCGTTTCAGGCGCGCGGCCGAAATTGGCCTCGCCCATGAGCTTGTGATGCGAAATGATCAACGGCATGCCCGCCCGTTCGGCGATCAGCAGTGCCTCATCGATTGCAGCATCGATGGCATCAGCCTCATCGCGCAAGTGGGTCGCGAAGATCCCGCCGTACTCGGCGACGACCTCGGCAATTGCCATTACCTCGTCCATGGGCGCAGCTCTTGCGGGAGGATAGAAGAGCCCTGAGGACATACCAATCGCTCCGGCGGCCATAGCCTCAGCGGCCAACGAGCGCATCGCCATGCGCTCACTTGCGGTTGCTGGACGATCAAGCCTGTCCATCGCCGCGGCGCGAAGGGTAGTATGACCGACAAGCGCAGCGACGTTGACCGCGGGCGGTGCAGCTTCCAGCGTGTCGATGTAGTCGCGAAAACGGGCAAAGCGGAAGTCGGCCTTGGCGGCGACTTCTGCGAAAGGGGCAGGGAGGTCTCCGGAGGCGACGAAGGGGGCGAGGCTCACGCCGCAATTTCCAACGACAACCGTGGTTACCCCCTGACTGACCCGGGGCAGCGCCGAAGGGTCGGCGAACACGAAGTGATCGTCATGGGTATGTACGTCGATGAAGCCAGGACAAAGCGCTTGGCCTGTTATGTCGATCGTCTCGCGTGAACGCCATCGAGAAAGATCTCCGGTTGCGACAATAGTCCCGTCTTCGACAGCCACATCCTGGATCACGCCAGGCGTTCCGGTGCCGTCGATTACAAGCCCGCCGCGGAACAGCAAGTTGCACTGTGGTGAACGCATCATCACATTCCAGCGACAGCAGAAGGCTCGGCCCGGGCCTGGGCCTCGCGCAGAACGCGCAGTACGTTTCCTCCCCAGAACTTTCGGAGGTCTTCTGCCGTGAAGCCGGCCGCCAGCAAGCGCTGGCTGATCTTTGGATAGTCGCTTGCTTCATCGAAGCCATCGATGCCGCCGCCGCCATCGAAATCACCCGATAATCCGACATGATCGATACCGACTAGCGCGACAGCGTGCCGAATCTGAGCGACCAGGTGGTCCAGATCGGCGCGCGTTGCCGGATTTTCACGTTCGATCTTGAGCACAGTGGCGCGCTGCGCGCGAAGCTCGGCGATGGTTGCGGCCGGTTGCCCGAGCAAAGTGCGGGCCGGTGCGCGTCCCGGACTGTTGGGCACGCCGAGATGGCTCGACACGGCATTGATTTGAATGACACCGCGCTTCGCAGCAAGCGCACGAAGCCTCGTGTCGTCGATGTTTCGAGGATTGTCAGCAAGGCTCTTGAGACTGCTGTGGGACAAGATGATCGGTGCGTTAGACAGGGCAAGAATATCGTCCAATGCTTCCGGCGATGCATGCGAAGCGTCAATCAGGATGCCGAGTCGATTGGCCTCTGTTACCCACTGGCGCCCAAGCGGAGAAAGGCCATGCCATTCTGGCCCATTGTCGGGATTTGAGCTGTCCGCCAGATCATTGTTGCCGACGTGGACCGGGCCCATCATCGTTACACCGAGCGCACGGAAGGTGCGCATCAACGACAAATCCTGGCCGATTGGATAACTGTTCTCCATACTCATGAAGACGGCCCGCTTGCCCGATTTGACGATCTTCTCGGCGTCGTCTGCCCGTGTTGCAAGTTGAAAGGCCTCATGGTGTCGCGCGACCATGTCCCGAATTTCAATGGTGCGCATCAATGCTTCATCGCGCGCCACGGTGTAACCTGTCGGGGTTCTCGGGCCTTGCTCGGTGAAGACGACGAAGAAGCCACCATCAAGCCCGCCATCTCGCATGCGCGGGAGGTCAACCTGTGTTCCGTCTACCGAAAGCGAGTGGCGATCCATAATCGACCAGCCGACAACGTGCAGCAATGCAGGTGTGTCGATATGAGTATCGAGCACGATTGCGTCGCGGTGTGCCGACGGCATCGGGGCTCCATTGCGAGCAAATACGACAGAGGATGCCACCAGCGCAGCTGCGCCTAGGATGATTGCACGCTTTCGCATCAGGAAATCCCTCTCTTTGATTGACCGACCGGGCGGAATATGAAACATCGCTTTGCCATCAAATGCGCTGGAAATCCAGCGGTTCGATTGGCTGAATGAGCGAGGCAAGATCTTATGACTGCAACAAAGCTTTTCCTGGCGCTGACAGCCGCAATCCCAATGGCGACTTCCCATGTCGATCCGAAGGAGCTCGATGCGGTATTTGCTGATATCCGGCCGGATCAACCGGGCTGCGCCTATGCTGTGGATCTGCGCGGCAAGGTTCTCTATCAGGGCGGCTTTGGACTTGCTGATCTAGCCACCCGCGAGCCGATCACACCCGCAACACGCTTCGAACTGGCGTCAACATCGAAGCAGTTCACGGCCGCTCTTATCCTGATCTTGGCACAGGAACGCCAACTTAAATTGGCGGCATCTATCCGCACCTATCTGCCTGACCTCCCTAAGGTCTACGATCCGGTCACGGTCGCGGACTTGTTGCACCACACCAGTGGCATTCGCGAGTATTTCGATGCATTCAGGGCACGCGGAGACGATGAGAGCAAACCCCATTCCCGCGAGGAAGTGCTGGCCTTCGTCAAGGCGCAACGCGGACTCGACGGCCCACCTGGCCGTCGTTTTTCCTACGTTAACACCAATTACTTCCTGCTCGCAGAAATCGTGGAACGCCTAACCGGAAAGTCATTTCCGGATGCTGCGCGGGAACGGCTCTTCAAGCCGGCGGGCATGACGGAAACTCGCGCAACGCTTGATACGACCAGTCTCATTGCAGGTGACGCGCGCGGCTATCAAATCGACAAGAACGGTAGCTTTGTCTCCGCAGCCTGGGCCTGGCAAGGCTATGGCGACCGCGGCGTGCGGACTACTGTTGGCGATCTTGCTCTTTGGCATGGTGCATCGCTCGCGGCGACAACCGGCGGTCAGGCGCTCGAAGTGGCGCGCCTCGCGAACGGGAAACTGCATTCTGGCAGACCTGTCGATTATGCCGGTGGGTTGTTCGTGGATGATCGGCAAAGCGAGCGTGTTGTGTCGCATTCGGGCTTGGTTGTGGGCAATCGCGCCATGGACGTACTTTATCCGGAGAGCGGGATTGGTATCAGCGTGATGTGTAATCGCGACGATATCTCGCCAGCTGAGCGTGCGCGCAAAATTGCTTTGCTCGTGAAGCCCGGGGCGCCCGATCCAGCTTTTGACCGCGCAATTGATCCTGCCGAAATGAAACGCCTGGGAAAAGTTGGCGACCTGCGCTCCGCGCCTGATGGCTATTATCGCGATCCCTTGTATGGACAGTATCTCATCGTCGCTCACCGTGACGGTGAGCCGATTGTCAGCTACAATATGCGAGCTGAGAAAGTGACGCGCCGCCAGGACGGCATCTACCGCGCGCGCCGAGGTGTTCTGCTGAGCTATGCAGTCATACAGAGTGGAATCAAGCGCGTCGTTCAGTGGACTGAGAGTGGACCAATACCGTACCAATATGTTGGAACTGGCGCACCTGAAACCAAATTGTTTTGGCCCGGACAATATCGCAGCGATGAGCTTGGTATTACCGTAACCCTGTCACGGGATCAGAAGGGATGGTTGCTCGATACTCCGGCAGGTGCGGTGCCGTTAGCTGCTGCGATGGCAGATGACCTTGTGGGCCCGAACGCCGCATTTTCATTACATGCTGTTGGTCCTCAAATCTTTACATTTCACACCGTCAATCTGAACGGGATAGTGTTCAGGCGGCTTCGATAATTCGACGGGAGCGCCTGCCTATCGCGACGAAGATCGTTGCTGCTAGCAGAGGAAATACTGCGCAAAGCAGGAAGAAGTTACCATATCCGAGCGCAGGTTCGGCGCGGCCCATCAATCCAGCAAGAAAATTGCCAGCCGCACGCGCACTGTACCAGAACGCGATGGTGATTGCACCTCGTCCTGCGGGCGCCAGGCGCGCAAACAGACTGAGTCCAACCGGAAGCACCCACAACTCGCCAAAGGTTACCATCAAGAAGAATGCTGCAAGAACAGGCCAGGAAATCTCACCAGGTTGCCCTAGCTTGATGATCAGTGCGAGCCCAACAAAGGCCGCGGCCATGATGCAGCTACCAATGGCCATTCTGAAGTAGTCGTTCTGCGCGCCACCTCTCGCGGCGGCCTTACGCCAGCCCCAGACGAGCAGAGGGGTGAACAGAATGACTCCCAGGGGATTGAGCGACTGAAACCAGGTATAGGGGATGGTGATATCTGCCCCCAACGAACGATCGACCTGGCTGGCGGCGAAAAGCGCGACAGTGTTGCCGAGCTGCTCGTAAGCGACCCGCAAGACGATGACTGCTGCGAGGACACCTGCCAGAAGCGGGATGACGGACAGGCTCGTAGCCGCGACCGGCGCTTCGTCGACCGGATGGGACGCTGCTGCAGGTCGGTCTGGCGGCAGCAGATGGCGTCCGGCGAGAAAGATAACAATGGCAGCCGCAAGCCCGCTAGCGGAAGCGAGGAAGCTGTAGCGCCAGCCGAAATTCTCTCCAAGCGTGCCGCAGATCAGCGGTGCCAGCAGCGCACCAGCGCTCACTGCGAGATAGTAGAAGCTGAAACTGCGCTGGCGATCGGGGGCGTTCGGCGAAAAAAGTGCACCCAGAGTAGCGGGCAGAGTGGGAAGAAACAGGCCATTGCCAATGACAATTGCGGCGAGGCAACCCGTGACGTTCGCGCCAATCACAAGGCCGATGTAACCGGCCATCTTCAGCAATGCGCCACCGACAATTGCCGCAGATCGGCCAATAAACCTATCGGCGATCCACCCTCCCAGGATTGGCGTTACATAGGCTACGCCGAGGAACGTCCCATAGATAAGTGAGGCGTCCTCGGTCGAATAGCCCAGGTCTTGCGTAAGGTAGTAGACCAGTACGGTTCTGAGCCCGACATAGGAGAAGGCCTCCCACATTTCCGTCGCAGCCAGCAGCAATACCGCTGGGTGATCCCGAAACGTTTTCGGAAGCCACCGGGACATGACGCTCACGCGTTCGAGCCGGACTTGTCACCCACTCCGCCCGGAAGCTTTGGCGGCACGTTGCCCCAGGCCAAACGCGCATTGTCAGGAGATGCGGCACCAAGGCTCCTCCCACAAATCAGGACGAGTCCAATGGCCACGGCAAATTCGATGAGATCCCATGGGCGCCACCCGATGCCTGCGACCGTTGGGGCCCATTCGGCAGTGACGTTTACTCCCAGCTCGTTATGGATGGCGTGAGTGAGCACGCCCCCCCACATTGATCCACCGAGCTTGTTGCATACGAAGACAGCGATGATGGTGCTCGCAATGAACCCAGGAGCGATGACGAGTTGTTTGACAATAACGCTCCAGGCCGCGCCAGGGGCGCCGGAGAACAGTGTTGGCAGGTCGCGTGGCAAATGCCAGGCCCACCACATGATGCCGAGGATCACCGCTGCGGTAAGGGGGTCAAACTTCTTGAGGAGCTGCGGCAGCGCAAAGCCGCGCCAGCCCAGTTCTTCGAGCAGCGGGCCAGGGCTGAGTAGCAGCGATGCTGCCAGCATCACATAAATGGCGACCGGATCTGACCCATAGCGCAGGAAGGTACGATCAAGCGTACCAGGCGGAGCGTAGAGGTATGTCTGAACCCACATGATTCCTGTGAGCGCGAAGAATGCAAGGAAACACACGGCTATGACAGTAACGCCCTGACGCCAGGAAACAGGCGACCGCCACGGGGCGCAGCGGCTGAGCAGTTCACGAAATCCTGCTTGCCCATAGCCGATCCCGGTTGCGATCAGGGCCGCGAACATTGGGGCGGCCGGAAACAGTAAGAGCGTATAGGCTCCCGGATACTCGAACGTAGACCTGACAGCGGTAATAATGTTGAGGTGAGCGTGCGTCTCCTGCAGCATCTTGAACATCGGGTCGAGCGGCGTCGGGCTCATCGCGCGTAGCGCATGGGCCGCGAGAGCGATCAGTATCGCCAACACATAGAAGCACAGCAAAGGCCGCTGTCGGACAAACTCCCGCATGGTTCAATTCTCCCGTTCTGTCAGCAGAACATTTCAGATAGGCCCAGGATGGTCAACAAGAATTGACTGTCCGTTCGGTTGATTTATGGGGTGAAGATGCAGCAGCTGGTGCAAACAACAGCAAACCGAAGACTCGTGTTATGCTTGATCGTCGAACATTGATGGGAGGCATTTTGTCGATGGCTGGATCGAAGGCGACAGGTGCAGCGCTGCCGGGGCGACGGTTGCGCGTGTTTGTGGCGACCTTGGGTACTGAGACGAATTCATTCTCACCTCTGCCAACCGGACTGGATGCGTTCCGGGCGACGATGCTCTGGCGCCCCGGAGAGCACCCGGATTTCGCAACCGAGGCGACCGGACCGCTGTGGGCCGCTCGAGAGCGTGCCCGCGAGGGACGCTACGAGGTCATCGAGGGAACCTGTGCCTTCGCCATGCCGGGTGGTCCAGTCAGCGCGCAAGCCTACCAACTACTGCGCGACGAGATCCTCGATCAACTGCGACGGGCAATGCCGGTGGATATCGTGGCTTTCGGTTTACACGGCGCAATGCTTGCCTTTGGCGAGGACGAGTGCGAGGCGGACCTTCTGGAGCGTGCCCGGGCGATTGTCGGGCCGGATGTTGCGCTAGGGGCCGAACTTGATCTTCACGCTCACTTGTCGCAGCGATTGGTCAGAGCTGCTGACGTACTCGTGGCATTCAAGTACTATCCGCATATCGACTACGTCGAGCGTGCGCGTGACCTTCTCGATCTACTCGAGAGAATCCGTGCGGGTGAGATCATGCCGACGTCGAGCCTGTTCAATTGCCAGATGGTTGCCGGACTGGCGACGCAGTCGTCACCGATGAAGGAATTGGTCGCAGACCTGTTTGAGCTCGAGCGGCGAGGGGAAGTCCTCTCCGGCTCACTGATCCAAGGCTTTCGTGCGGGCGATGTAGCGCGGATGGGGTCGAAAGTGCTGATCTATACCAACAACGATCAGCCAGCTGCTGCCTCTATCGCACAAGACTTCGGTCGGCGCTACCAAGCCATGGCTTCGATCATGAAAGGCAACGGCCCCGAGCGAAGCTTTGCGGCCGACATCGAGCTAGCCAAGGCGGCCACCGCATACCCGGTAATCCTGGTCGATAGTTCGGACAACCCCGGCGGTGGGGCTTCGGGTGACAATATGGCATTGGCCCGAGCGATGCTGGACAATGACCTCGTCCCGTCGTGCATTGGGCCGATATGGGATCCCCTGGCAGTACAATTGGGCTTTGAAGCCGGCCTTGGTGCCGATTTTTCCCTGCGCGTTGGCGGCAAGGTCGGCGAGGCATCCGGGCTACCTCTCGACGTTCGCGGCAAAATCACAGGGCTTGCCGAGAATGTCACCCAAAACCTTCAGGGCTCTCGGCCGCCTCTGGGGCGCGTCGTCTGCATCAGTACAGGTGGTCTCGACATCATCGTCAGCGAAATTCGCGACCAGTGCTACGGCCCCGATATGTTCCGGGCGCTCGGTGTTGAACCTGCGAACAAGCGCTATGTTGCCGTAAAGTCGTCCGAGCAATGGAGAATCGGTTTCGGGGACATGGGGCGCAGTGTGATCTACGTCGCTTCAAGCCAGCAGTCGTCCATCCGTCACTATCACAAGCGCTCCCGACCGATGTGGCCATTCGAGCCTGTCGACTTTTCAGCCTAGCGGATAAACCAGACCCTATCGATGTAATCGCCAGCGACACGATAGGCGACTATGGTCTCGAAGCGACCATCCGGGCCGCGCGTCGGGTCACCTTCGCCAAGTTCATGATCAACGACGTAGTTGTCGCGGATCATCCGCCCGATGAGCTCCATCCGAAGGCTGGGGACCCTGGCAAACAACTGCTTATAGACCTGTACGATCTCCGCGCGGCCCACGGCCACCGGCGGGCCCGTCAATTGTTCGAAACGCGCATCGATTGTGAAACAGGCCGCAAAGCCGTCCGCATCATGGGCGTTGAATCGTTCCAATTGGCGAATTACCGGATCCAGAAGTCGGATCGTATTTTGTTCTGACATGAGCAGATCCATTAAGAGCCGGGCTTGGCGGTTGAGACCGGAAGACGGACCAACAGCATCGCAAACAGTGCCGCTGCAGCCGCGCCCGCAATTGCCATTGCCACGAGTAACGCTTCGGCCTGAGCCATTCCCGTTTCCTTGAAAACGGGAACCAAGATTGGACCAATGCTGAGCCCGAGCATGATATTGAATACGCCGCCCAACGATGAGCCAATTCCGCGCACCTCGTCGATGAGACGCTCTTGGAATAGGGGCAGCGAAACTGTTTGTGCAAAGGCGCTCGAGAAACCCCAGACCGAGATCGCGCCAATGACTCCGTAAGCGCTTGGAACTAGCAGCAATCCGGTACCGGCCAGTCCCACGATCGTTGCGGCGATAATCGCGGCAGGTCGGCGGTCTCCCTTGCCTGTGGCTCTCAGTCGACCGGCGACAGCCCCCCCGGCTAGCGCGCTTAGCGATCCGGCAAGGATGGCAAGGAGACCAAAGGTGAACCCGGTCGAAGAGGTCGAGACACCATAGCTGCGGATCATCAGCGAAGGCGCCCAGCTGACCAGCGCGAAATCGCCGAGCGAGAGAGCTGCACATCCGAGATAGATGGGGCCGAGTTGTCTTCGGTGCCGCCAAAGCCACGCCAGCGGCTCTGCCAGCGAGTTGGGCGGTCGGCTGACAGCGCGCACTGGTTCGCGGATGGAGGAGGCCATCGCTGCGGCAAGGAAGATTCCGGGCGTGCCAGCAATCACCATGACGACGCGCCACCCAGAAAGGTCGCCCAGCACAGGCAGCCCGATGAAGGCCTGGTGACTGACCAGCTCAACCAGTGCTCCGCCTAAGAGGAAGGCAAAACCATTGCCGGCGATCATGCCCAACATCAGCAGCGCCAACGGCATGCTCCGCCGCTCGGGCGGAAACATATTGGCGAGCATCGATACCGCTGCAGGCATGAGCATTGCCTCGCCTGTGCCAACGGCAACGCGCAAGATGGCCATCGTGCCGAAATCTCGAGCGAAGCCAGTTGCAATCGTTGCGGCGCTCCAGATGAGTATTCCGATGATGATCATGCGTTTGCGATTATGGCGGTCTGCCAGCCAACCTGCGGCAACACCCATGGCAGTGTAGAAGATCGCAAATGCTGCTCCCACGATAATGCTGAACTGAGCGTCGCTCATGCCGAGTTCGCGCTCGATCGGATCAACGAGCAGCGATAATATGAAGCGGTCAGTGTAGGAAACCATGGCTGCGACGGTGAACAGCACAGCGGCCCACCAGCCAGCTCGGGCGGAGACAGTCGCTCCGGCTTCGGTCGAGGTCGTCACGAATGCGACTCCACGGCTTCTGGCCGCCATAGCCGCAGCACTTTCTTGTCGATCTTGCCGATCGGGGTCATCGGCAAGGCGTCGATGAATTCAATGCGCTTGGGAACGGCGGCTACACCGCGGCGCTCTCTGACAACGCGCGTGATCTGGGCTCGATCAGGTGGATTGGCCGGGTCAGTGGAGACAACGAATGCCGTCACGGCCTCACCCCAATACGGATCGTCGATGCCTACCACGCCGCAGGCGAGAACCCCGGGAACATCTGCGATCACCTGCTCAATTTCATTTGGGTAGACATTGAAGCCGCCCGTGATGATCATGTCCTTTGTGCGATCGACGATGCTCAGGTAGCCGTCGTCATCAAAGCGTCCCACGTCGCCGGTGCGAAGCCAGCCATCACGTATAGCTTCTGCGGTGTCTGATTCACGACGCCAATAGCCCTGCATCACAAAGGCCCCACGAACACAGATTTCCCCGCATTCCCCGGTGGCGACAGGCGCGCCATTGGCATCAATGAGTTGGATATCCACGCTGGCCAGTGGCACTCCACACGATCCCAGTCGATCTGGCCGATCCAGCACATGCTGGCCTCGTGCCAGGTAAGCGATGCAGGTTGGCGCCTCAGTCTGACCGTAGAGCTGCATGAACAACGGCCCAAAAAGCTCTATGGCTTCGACAAGACGCGGAATGGCAATTGGTGCGCCGCCGTATATGATCGTTTCGAGCGGTCCAAGATCGAGCGCAGTTTCCTTTGCTAGGTCGATTAGCCGGTAGATCATCGTGGGGACGAGGAACGTAGCGGTAACGTTGTGCTTGCGCGCATAGTCCGCCAAGCCCGCTGGATCGAATGATGGTAGCAGGTGAAAGGTTCCGCCTTTCAGCCACGCGGGGTAACATAGTATTCCCGCTGCATGCGACACCGGTGTGACAGCGACGACGTTCGTGGGGCTCGGCCATTCCCATTCACTCGCAGCCATCAAAACCGTTGCCAACGCCGAATTGTGAGTATGGACGACGCCTTTGGGCCGGCCAGTGGTCCCTCCAGTGTAACCAATCACCGCGATATCACCACATTGAGCAACTGGCTCCAACGGCGACGGGGCGAATGAATCAGCCCGCGCCACAAGATCGATACCTCGTTCGGCTGCACCGAGAGTCGCGACCTGGATACTGCGGCCCAGGTTGGTCACCAGCAATTCCACTCGTTCGGCTTGCTCTTGCGCCACCAGTACGACATCAATTTCGGCATCGCTTAGAATATAAGCCAGATCCTCGTCGGACATGAACAGCGAAACCGGCGTTACACGGATGGCAGCAACCATTGCTGCAGCATTGGCAATAGCGGTCTCGGGGAGGTTTGGCGCCATGATTGCCAGAGCCCCGCCACGGGCAAGCCCGAGTGAGCCAAAGGCCGCGACGAACTGAGAAATGCGATCCCCCAGCTCCGCGTAAGTGAGTGCACCTTCTGGCCACTCGAGTGCAATACGAGGATGCCAGCGTTGACAGGCTCTCGCGATCAGGGATCCCAGAGACCCGCCTAAATCAATCCCCATTCCTGATTCTCCACCGCAAGGGACACGACCCCTCTCTTATATCCGTCTAAAGTCAGGTTACAATCATATATTGACCGGCTGGCCGGTTAATGCCAATTTCACCGGACTAACTTCGGGGAGGAACGAAATGATTCGTCGATCGATTGTTTGTGCGACATTGGTCACTTTGATGGCCTCAAGTGCGCCTGCTGCGTTCGCGCAGAATGCACCAACAGCAGTGGATGAAGCGCAAGCCGACAAGGCGCCTGGTGAGATCGTGGTCACGGCCCGGAAGATCACTGAGCGCCTCCAGGACGTTCCGATCTCGATCTCAGCAGTCTCGGCCGACAAGATTGCGGAACGCGACAATGTTCGGGTCTCCGAATTGGCTGCTGCTGTTCCGAATGTGACATTTAGTGGTGGTCCGCTGGCCACTGTTACGGTGCGGGGCGTCTCTAGCCAGTCACGATACAATCCGGGCTTCGACAGCGGGATTGGGATCTACATCGACGGAGTGGTGCAGGGGAAAAGCTATACTTTTGACTCCCCACTCTTTGACGTCGAGCGGGTCGAATTCCTTCGCGGACCGCAAGGTACGCTCTTCGGCAAGAACGCTATCGGCGGCGCGATCAGTATCGTCACGCGCAACCCGAGCTTTACGCCGACCGGTCAATTCGAACTTGGAATCGGCAGCTTCAACCGTTTTGAAGCACAGGGTTTTGTTTCGGCGCCGCTTTCCAATACGCTTGCGGTAAGTGTCGGTGGATTTCGGGTCAAGCGGGATGGCTACGTTCATAACCTGCTCGACAATCGCCGCTTTGGAAACGACGATAGCTACGGCGGTCGTGCAAAGGTTCTCTGGAAACCCTCGGACGTGGTCAAGCTGGTGTTCTCGGCCGACTACCTGAACGAGAACAATTACGGCTACGTCGAAGAGATTTTGGCCGGTTACGGTGGGCCGACGGGACGCTACGAAAGCAATGTAAACACTCCGACGCTCGCTCTGCGCAAATCCAAGGGGATTTCGCTAACAGCTGACATCGAGACAGGCTTTGGCGCGACCCTGACGTCGATAACAGCTTATCGATGGGCCGAAAACCAGAGAACAAACGACTCCGACGTCGGGCCACTCTCGATCGTCGTAAGCGAGTCTGCGTCCAAACAGACGCAGTTTTCGCAAGAGTTGCGCTTGTCCGGCAAGCTGGGAGATAGAATCAACTATTTGATCGGCGCGTACCTATTCCGCCAGGATACCGATAACTTCGCACAAAGCACATTTGGTCCCGACAGTAGATTTGCGCCGCTCAGGGGGAAGGTCGGCGATACCTTTGGCGAGGCAGACACCGAAGCAGTGGCTGCTTTCGCAAGTATCGATTGGGAGCTTGTCGATAAGCTGACCGCGACTGTCGGCATTCGCTACACCGACGAAGCCAAGCGTCTCAATTACCAGCAGAATGGCTTCCCGATAATTGGCGCCCCGAACCTCCCACAGGAGTTCGACAGGATCAGCGCGACGGATGTCTCGCCCACGTTTACCCTGCGCTACCAGCCCTCACGTGCCATCATGGTATACGGCACGGCGTCGAAAGGCTTCAAGTCGGGCGGCTGGAACGTCGACAATATTACCTCGCCGCGCATTACGACTTTTAAAGCCTTGCGGTTTGGTGACGAGAGCCTCTGGAATTATGAACTGGGTATAAAGGCGCAGTTCCTCGATAACCGCATCACGTTTAACGCTGACGTCTTCCGTCAGGATTATTCTGACATTCAGACACCGCAGCTTACGCAGGTCCTCGGCGGTGGCGGGGCAGTCGTAGCTATCGTAACCAACGCCGCATCGGCCCGGTTGCAGGGGGTGGAAGCCGAACTGACCGTGCGGCCGACTAGCATTCTGACGGTGAACGGGGTCCTTGGCTACACCGACGCTAGATATAGCAGGTACACCGACGGGGCCCTCAACTTTTCCGGAAACCGGCTGCCCGGAGCGCCAAAGTGGACTGGCAACCTCTCGGCGACCTTGCGGGTTCCGGTTAGTGATGACTGGTCGCTGGGGACGAGAGGAGAATATCTCTATCGCTCGAGAACATTCGGCGATCGCGAGAACTCGGCGGCTCGTACAACGCCGTCATATGCTTCGATCAACCTCTCGGCTGGCATCTACGGAAAGCATTTCGACCTGGTTGGCTTTGTCAACAACCTCGCGGACAAACAGGACGTCATCCTGATCTCCGATGGGGGCTTTCCGGCTCCGCTGGGTGTCGGGCTGAACACGCTAGTTGCCAGGCAACTGGGGCGTACATGGGGTCTGCGGCTTGCTGGTCGTTTCTGATTGCCACGGGCGCGGATATCATCCCCGGTACCGGGGATAAGGCTGGGATCCCCGCTTGATATCCGATCTACCCGGCTTAAGGTCGATGCGATGCAGCGGCGGAGATGACAGGCTATGGTCGGAGTGCGCGCTAAGGATCATGAAGATAAGAAGCGCTTGATCCTTGATACTGCTTCGGGCCTCTTCGCAAGGCAGGGCTTTGCGAAAACCTCGATCTCTGAGCTTTCTTCAGCCTGTGGCGCCTCCAAGGCTTGGATCTATCATTATTTCCCGACCAAAGAAGACATTCTCTTCACACTGCTGCGGGACTTTCTGGTGGAGGTTCGAGCTCGCCTTGGAGCGATCGATATCGAGGGGCTCGCTCCTGAGGTCTCGCTGTACAAATTTATTCTCGAATGCTTGCGTATCTATGATGACTATCGCATAAACTACCCGATTTTGTTCAATGAAATGACAGTTTTGACCGGCGATCAGCAAAAAGAGTTGCGCGCGATTGAAGACGTGCCGGTTAAACTTCTGACGGCAATCGTCGTCAAGATCAGACCGGACATTGCCGAGGCTGCAGATTTTCGGACACCTATAACATTGCTCATCTACGGTACAATCAACTGGACCTACACTTGGTACAATCCAGACGGGAAGCTTAAGTTAGAGCAACTTGCCGATCTTGTACGTGATTTCGTGCTTGGCGGCATCCAAACCGTTGATGTCGATTGATGGACACTCGATGGGGCGGTTATCGGAACTCGGTGAACTGGCCTGATAACCTGAACTAAACTTGGGCATCGCTGAGCTAGGGATTGAGAGCCACCCCATTCGCGCAGCAGTAAAACTAGTCAGAAGATCTGTCGGTGTTACTGTGAGGGTAACTTCGCGAATGCGCGCCGAGCCAGCAGGTCTCGATTTCACGCTGCAGCGGAGGTCGCAACATTCCATTCCGCCATGGAAGCGCATTGGAAGGTCCGGATGGCCTGTCTGGAGCTCAGGTAACACAGCATGTTGAATTTGTAGTTGTTTGCTGAGTGGATGGAAATGAAACGCTGGGCTTGTCCCTGGGACTTGAAGCGCTGAATTTCCCGCTTGCCTCGTCGCACAGGAAGATTCGAGTTCTCGACCAGGTTGTTGTCGCGTAGTTGGGAGCGCGCGCACTTCAAGCATTTTGTGCTCAGGTGGTTCTTTCTGGTTCGTAAGGGCCGATGTGAGTGCGGATCGCGGACTGGCCGCCGGCCCTGGTGACAACTGGCAGCTGCATCGGAATCGACGGCCGCAAGGCCTTCGCCTTCGAGGAGATATCGCGAACTCCCGGCGGAACTCGCACTCTTCTTGCGCTGGACATGTAGGTTCGGGAGATGCCCGATTAGCTGTAATTCCTGGTCGGCTGTGTGCCGCTTTTGGCCAACGTCCTGCCTTAATCGTTCTGGGCGGTCGCCCAAGTTGCGCATGACGAGTCTGATGCAACGTCGCGGTGGATTGCGCGTCGGGGAGACTTGCTCGTGCTGGAAGTGGCTGACGCGTCAGAACACCTTGATCAATCCGCCGTGCGGCAAACGCATGCCGATCTGGTCGGCGTGCCGCCGCTGCTATGCCTGACCGCGCTGCGAATAGATATGGCGGCGGAAATACGCGAGCGCGAGGATTACACGGTCAAGATCATTGCTGTGCCGGTCGGCTATGGTTCCGAAGCAGCCTTCAACCGGGCCTTCGTGCGCTACTGCGGAGAAAGCCCGGGGCGCTGGCGGGCGCGCCGCGCCCCGGACGCGGCCGGACCTAGCGTTCAACTACCAGCAGCGTGACGATGCCCTTGGCAAAGCCCGCAAGGTCGGCGCCTGCAGCCTGGTTTTCGGCCGAGCTCATGGCCCCGCCAAAGGCCGCCTTGTCGGCAAAGTCCATTTCAGCGATCTGGTAGAGTTCGGTATCGCCCATCAGTTTGCGGCGCACCTTGTTGACGCGCAGGGCCTCAAGCCCGGGGATTTTCTCCACCAACGGCGTGTGCACTTCGGTGTAGTGACGGTCGAAGGCTTCGGGATCGGCGGGCTGGGCGTAAAGCGCCATCAGGGTCATTGTCATGCTGGGTTCTCCTCAAACGGCGTTCATGGTCAGAAGGTCGTAGGTTGCGACCAGTTCGTCATCGCCGTTGGTGACTGCCACCGCCCAGCGCATTTCGCCCATGGTTGGCGTGCGCAGCGACTTGGCCTTGGCGGTAAGGGCCACCTTGATGCTGGTGCCCGGTTTCACCGGCTTGATGAAGCGCAGGTGCTCCAGTCCGAAATTGGCGAGCACCGGACCTGGCGCGGGATCGACGAACAGCCCGGCCGCGAACGACAGGATCAGGTAGCCATGGGCTACGCGCCCGCCGAAGATCGGGCTGGCGGCGGCGGCCACCTCGTCCATGTGGGCGTAGAAGTTGTCGCCGGTATAGGCGGCGAAATGCTCGATATCCTCCAGCGTGATCGTGCGCGAGGCGGTGTGCAGGGTGTAGCCCAGTTCCAGTTCGCCCAGTCGCTTGCGGAAGGGGTGATCAGCGCCGACCGGCTGCGGTGCGCCGGGCAGCCATTGCCGGATCAGTGCGGAAAGCACGCGCGGATGGCCCTGCACGGCGCTGCGCTGCATATAGTGCTTCACGTTACGCACCCCGCCCAGTTCCTCGCCGCCGCCAGCCCGGCCGGGGCCGCCGTGGATCAGCATCGGCAGGGGCGAGCCGTGACCGGTCGATTCCCGCGCGCTGTCGCGGTCCACGAACACCATACGGCCGTGGAAGGCACCAGCACCAAGCACGAAGCGGCGCACCATTTCGGCATCGTGGGTGAATACCGATAGCGCCAGCGAGCCAAGCCCGCGATTAGCGAGCGCGATCGCGTCTTGCTCGGTATCATAGGGCATCAGCGTACAGACCGGGCCGAAGGCCTCGACATCGTGGACGGCCTGCGCCTCCCACGGCCGGTCATGCCGGAACAGCAAGGGAGACTGGAACGCGCCATTTTGTGCGTCGCCGAGCGCCTCGACGTCGTCGATTGCGCCGAACACCAGATCGCATTCCTGCGCCAGGGCGCGGGCCTTTGCGCGCACGTCCTCGCGCTGGGCCAGGCTGACGAGTGCACCCATGTGCACGCCTTCGCGCGCCGGATCACCCACGATCACGCCGGAAAGGCGTTCGGTCAGTGCAGCCTGCGCGGCATCCAGCAGCGCGCGCGGCACGAAGGCGCGCCGAATCGCGGTGCATTTCTGCCCGGCCTTGACGGTCATTTCCTTGACCACTTCCTTGACGAAGAGGTCGAATTCCGGGCTACCCACGGCAGCGTCCGGAGCAAGGATCGAGGCGTTGAGCGAATCCCGCTCCGCCACAAACCGCACCGCATTGCGCGCCATAACGGGGTGACTCTGCAGCTTGATCGCCGTCTCCGCAGAACCGGTGAACGAGACCACGTCTTGACATGTCAAGTGATCGAAAATGTCACCGATAGCGCCGACAACCAGCTGCAATGCGCCCGCAGGCAGCACACCTGCCTCGATCATGATCCGCACCGCGTGCTCTGCCAGCGGCGCGGTGGCCGTGGCGGGCTTCACGATCACCGCCATGCCTGCCATCAGAGCCGGTCCCAGCTTTTCGAGCATTCCCCAAACGGGGAAGTTGAAAGCATTGATGTGTAGCGCCGCACCCTGCAGCGAGGTGTAGATGTGCTGCCCGGCAAAGCTTCCGGTCTTGCCGATCGCTTCCAAATCGCCATCGACGATGATGACATCATCCGGCAGCTCGCGCCGCCCCTTGGAGGCCGTGGTGAAGAGGGTGCCCGCGCCGCCTTCGATGTCGATCCAACTATCGGCGCGGGTGGCACCAGTCTGCGCGGACAGAGCGTAAAGTTCTTCCTTGCGCTCGATGATTGCCTGCCCCAACGCCTTAATGATCCCGGCGCGCTGGTGAAAGTTCATGGCGCGCAGCGCCGGGCTACCGATACTGCGGGCGTGATCGAGCATGGCTGCAAAATCGATCCCCTCGCTGCCCGCAAGGGCTACTGCTTGCCCGTCGAGCGCTGAGCGCACGGGCTGACCGGCGCCGGTGCCATCGACCCACCGGTCAGCGAAGTAGTTCTGCAGTCGTGTGGTCATGGTAGCTCCGAAAGCTGGAATTTGTGACGGTCAGCGGCCGGCGAAAACCGGGCGGCGCTTTTCGGTGAAGGCGGCGACGCCTTCCTGATAGTCGACGCTTTGGCCAAGCTCGCGCATCAGGTCGCGCTCGAGATCGAGCGCCTCGCCGAGCGAACGCCCAAACGAACTGCGCAGCGCCTGCTTTGTGGCAGCGAGGCCGCGGGTCGCCCCTTGGGCAAAGCGCGCGGCCAGCGTGCCCGCCTCGTCCATCAGCGCTTCATCATCGACGCATTTCCAGATCATGCCCCAAGCCTCTGCGCGCTCGGCGGGGAGGGGATCGCCGGTGAGGGCCAAGCCTAGGGCCCGCGCCTGTCCGGCAAGGCGGGGCAGCACCCAAGTGCCGCCTGAATCCGGGATCAGACCGATATTGGCGAACGACTGGATGAACTTCGCACTGCGCGCAGCAATCACGATGTCGCAGGCGAAGGCGATATTCGCGCCGGCACCGGCTGCCACGCCGTTGACCGCGCAGATCACCGGCAATTCCATCGTCGCAAGACGGCGCACCAGTGGGGAGTAATGGCGTTCTACCGCGATACCGAGATCGACCGCCTCGCCGCCCGGCGCCACTGCCGGATCTGACAAGTCCTGGCCTGCGCAAAACCCGCGCCCGGCTCCGTTGAGCAGCAGGCAGCGCACTGATTTGTCGCCATCGATCCAGTCGAGCGCTGCGCTCAGTTCCTCATGCATCTGGACCGTAAAGCTGTTGAGCCGGTCCGGACGGTTCAGCGTGATGCGTGCCACGCCTCCTTCGATCGCCAGCGCGATGGTCTCGAATTCCATCCGTCTCTCCCACTCTCGAATCGCTTGAGTTAAATTAACTGCCCAGACGGTTAATTATTGGCAAGCGGCTTTTTTGCCGATAGCTGTGGCGATGAATCGAGATTGGAACTGGGAGTAAGAGATGGAGGCGGACGCCCAAGCGAGTGATGGGGGCAATGCCGCGCTCGCACTGAATGTAGCGCAGGCCCTGTTCTCGCGTGAAGGCACCGGACCGGCGTGGGGTTTGCGGGTCGTGGCGCCGCCCGGTCCGGCTATTCCCAGATCGGCGACAACGCCCTTGCCTATGCCTGCAACAGCCGTAACGCGGCCAGCATCGCGCAATCGGCGTGGATCATTTTCCTCGTTCCGGCAAGCGCCGTCGAGGTTCTGCTGGCCTAGGCGCAGGAAGACGCGACTAGCGGGCGCAGCGGGATCTACCGCGTGACGGTGCGCGCGAAAGACCACCAGCACGTTATCGCGCAGTCTAAGGCCCTTCGCGCACGGGCGGCAGGGAGGTAATTGCGGGGCTGGAATATGTTCATTGACCAGTCGGTCAATGAAAGTTAGCCAACGTGATCAGAGGGAATCAGCAGATGTACACGACTGAACTTGGCAAGGTTTCGCCGCTTCAGGACGGCGCGCAGGAAGATCCTGAGCGCCTCGCTGCGTTCGAGGCGCGCGTTGCCGCCGATGAATTCGTTGAGCCGAAAGACTGGATGCCCCAGGCCTATCGCCGCACCCTGGTGCGCCAGATCTCGCAGCACGCACATAGCGAGATTGTGGGAATGCTCCCCGAAGGCAACTGGCTGACCCGTGCGCCGAGCCTGCAGCGCAAGGCGATCCTGCTGGCAAAGATTCAGGACGAAGGCGGCCACGGCTTGTACCTCTACTGCGCGGCCGAAACGCTTGGCACCAGCCGCGAGGAAATGATCGACGCACTGCATTCGGGGCGCGCCAAGTATTCAACCATCTTCAACTATCCGACACTTAACTGGGCGGATATTGGCGCGATCGGCTGGCTGGTCGATGGCGCGGCGATCATGAATCAGGTGCCGCTGCAGCGCACCTCCTATGGCCCTTATGCCCGCGCGATGGTGCGGATATGCAAGGAGGAAAGCTTCCACCAGCGTCAGGGCTATGACCTGTTGCTGGCACTGGCGAAAGGCACGGCGGCGCAAAAGGCGATGTCGCAGGATGCGCTCAATCGCTGGTGGTGGCCAGCCTTGATGATGTTTGGTCCGCCGGATGAAAACTCGCCCAACAGCGCCCAGTCGATCCGCTGGCGAATCAAGCGTGAGACCAACGACCAACTGCGCCAGAAGTTTGTCGATGCGACGGTCCCGCAGGCCGAATTGCTCGGCCTCACTATCCCTGATCCTGATCTCAACTGGAACGAGCAGCGCGGCCACTACGACTTTGGCGCGATCGAATGGGACGAGTTCTACGCCGTCGTGCGCGGCGAAGGGCCGACCGCCAAGGAACGCATCACTGCGCGCCGCGACGCTTGGGCCAATGGCGCCTGGGTGCGTGAGGCTGCTGCCGCATTCGAGGCAAAGCGGGCCGCGCGTGTCGCCGCCTGATTATCGGGAGGATAGAATGTACGATTGGCCGCTCTGGGAAGTTTTCATTCGTGCCCGCGGTGGGCTTGACCATCGCCACGCGGGATCAGTACACGCGCCTGATGCGCACATGGCGCTGCGCCATGCACGCGACACCTATACCCGCAGGCTCGAAGGGGTGAGCATCTGGGTCGTGCGTTCCAGCGATATCGTCGCCTCCGATCCGGCGCAGGACGGTGCGATGTTCGAACCCGCCGCCAGCAAGATCTACCGCCACCCGACATTCTACGTGCTTCCTGAAGCCGTGGACCATATGTGAGGCGCGGCGATGGACCATTCCCTGTTCCGCGCATTGACGCAGCTTGGCGATGACAGCCTGATCCTGGGCCAGCGCCTGTGCGAGTGGTGCGGCCACGCCCCCACGATCGAGGTGGACCTTGGCCTGTCGAACCTTGCGCTTGACCTGATCGGGCAGGCGACGTTGTTGCTGGACTATGCCGGTGAAGTAGAAGGCGGCGGCCGCGATGCCGATGCCCTGGCCTTCCACCGCAACGCCGAGCAGTTTGCCAACTGCCTGCTGGCCGAACAGCCCAATGGCGATTTCGCCCGCACGGTGGTGCGCCACCTGTTTTTCGCCACCTATGCCAGCGCGCTGTACGAGGCGCTGGCGGCATCGCCCGATGCGCGTCTGGCTGAAATCGCAGCAAAGGCGGTAAAGGAACTGCGCTATCACGCTGATTTCGCCGCCGACTGGGCGGAGCGATTGGGCGATGGCACCGAGGAAAGCCGCGCGCGCATGGCAGAAGCGCTCGATTGGCACTGGCGCTTCGTCAATGACCTGTTCCACGATGATCGGGATTGGGCGGCCTGTGCTGCGCGCGGCCTGGTGCCGCTGCGTCAATCCTTGCGCTATGGCTTCGAACGCGATGTCTCGGCTATTCTTGAACGGGCTGGACTGGCGCTGCCGCGCAAGGTCTGGCCTATCGTTGGCGGACGCAGCGGGCAGCATAGCGAGCACCTTTCGGTGCTCTTGGCGACGATGCAGGTCCTGCCCCGCGCTCATCCCGAAGCGGTCTGGTAGATCGCGTGCCCCTGCCAAGCGACCTTGCCGGGCGGATTGCCGCGATACTCGCCGATGTGCCTGATCCCGAGATACCGGCTGTGTCGATTATCGACCTGGGCATCGTACGCGAGGTCGGTGGTGATGATGGCGCGGCATGGGTCGCGCTGACTCCGACCTATAGCGGCTGCCCGGCAACCAGTGCGATCGGACGTGCGGCTCGGGATGCGCTCGATGCGGCGGGGCTGGAAGGGGTCTCGATCCGCATCGTGCTTTCACCCGCCTGGTCAACTGCGATGATCACGCCCCAGGGTCACGATAAGCTGCGCCGCTATGGCATCGCCCCGCCAAGTGCGACGGGTGAGAGCGGCCCCTGCGCCTGCCCGCGTTGCGGCTCGCTGAGTACCCACGAAATCTCACGCTTCGGCTCAACCCCGTGCAAGGCGCTGTGGCAGTGCGATGCCTGCCTTGAGCCTTTCGATCGTTTCAAGTGTCACTAGGATAGCCGATGTCGACCACGTTCCACTGCCTTTCGATCAGCGAAGTTCGCCAGGAAACCGCCGATGCGATCACTGTACGGTTTGCCGTGCCGGACGCGCTGGCGGGCAGCTTCCGGTTTATACCCGGCCAGCACCTGACGCTGCGCGCGGAGGTGGCAGGCGAGGATCTTCGCCGTAGCTATTCGCTCTGCTCCACCCCTGGCGACAAGGAGCTGCAAATTGCGATCAAGCGCGTTGCGGGCGGCCGGTTTTCGAACTGGGCGGCCGATGCCCTTAAGGCCGGTGCAATGCTGGAAGTCATGCCCCCGGCTGGTGCCTTCGGCTGGACTTTCAATAGCCAGCGGCGAGTGCAATATGCCATGTTCGCCAGCGGATCGGGGATCACCCCGATCCTTTCGCTGCTGAAAGCCGGTCTTGCCGCCGAACCCGCGAGCCATTTCGCGCTGTTCTACGGCAACCGCGATACGGCGGGGATTCTTTTCCTCGAAGAGCTGGCACAGCTCAAGAACCGCTACCTTGACCGGTTCGAGATCCATCACTTCCTCTCGCGCGAGGACGACGAGCTGGAGCTGCTGAACGGGCGCATCGACCGGGCGAAAATGGCCGAAATCCTCGCCCACGTGTTGCCGGCCTCGGCCATTGACGCCGCCTTCATCTGCGGTCCCGGAGCGATGATGGACGCGGTCGAGGGGGCACTGGTTGAGTCTGGCTTGGATGCTGGCCAGATCAGGAGCGAACGCTTCAGTGCGGACGAATTGAGCGCAGCGCGGCGCGAGCAAGTGGAACGACTTGAACGGCAAGCCGCGGGCAAGTCGATCAAGGTCACGATCAACGGCAAGCGCCGCGCGCTGACTTATGATCCGACGCTCGAATCCATTCTGGAAAACACCCGGGCGGCTGGCCTTGCTGCGCCGTTCTCGTGCAAGGCTGGAGTCTGCGCCACATGCCGCGCGCGGGTGGTGGAGGGCCAGGTTGAGATGATCCGCAACTTCGGCCTTACTGCCGACGAGTTGGAGCGTGGCTATGTCCTCACTTGCCAGGCCATCCCGTTGTCCGACGATGTCGAGATCGACTTCGACGCCTGAATGAAAGTCAGTTGGCCGGCGGAATGACCATGTCAAAGGCCATATCCGCAATCTGGGCATAGGTCAGCGCCCCGTCGGCGCGGAACCAGTTGCTTGTCCAGTTGATTGTGCCGAACAGCAGCATGGTCTGCGCTCGCGCCTCGACCGGATCGTCGAACCTGCCGGGCAGGGCGGCGGTAAGCAACGATTGCACCGCGTCGACGATTTTTCGCTGCGTCTCCACGATGTCACGGCGGCGCTCGGCGGGCAGGTTGTCGAGTTCGTTTAGCAACACCTTCTGTCGGTCGGCCGCGCCGACGTAATGCATCAAGAAGCGGTGTAACAATGCGCGCAGGCTTTCACGCGGCGGCAAGCCAGTGGCGGTTACCGCCGCGACGTCTTCCAGTAGCAGGTCGACGTGCGAGGACATTACCGCGAATAGCACGTCTTCCTTCGACGGGTAATAATGATAGAGCAGAGACTTCGATGCGCCGCAGGCGCGGGCGATGTCCATCACCGACGTGCCCAGGAATCCCTTTTGCGCGAACAGGGCGGAAGCGTGATCGAGGATCGCTTCCTTGCGGTCTTCGAAATCAGCGGCCTGGGTTCTGGCCATTGGCGGGCTCTTCCTGCTTATCAAGTGTGCTCCTATCCCGACTAAGCGTTCAGGCGGCAAGGTCAAGTCGCAGCACGGTAATGTCAATGCATACGCACCGCGTTGACGGCTAGGGTTTGAAAGGTAGGGCGAGGCGATAGTTCGCTTTGGTACTGTGAGGGTAGCTTCACGAAAGCACGCCGAGCCCTCAGGTCGCGATTTGATGCTGCAGCGGAGGTCGCAACATTCCATTCCGCCATGGCAGCGGGTCAGAAGGTTCGCATGGCTTGTCTGGAGACCCGGTGACGCTGCAGGTTGAATGTTTAGTTGATTGCTGAGTGGGCGGTGACGTGATGTCGTGGACGACCTCCGCACCAGCGTAGCTGTGGCTTGATGTTACCCGTTGAGTTCGAACGACAGCAAATTTTTAAAGCGAAAAGCGTCTAGAAAACTAGGGGCTGTTCAGGCAGACGGTTCTTAAGAACTGAAAACGTTACCAAACATCCCGCGCCCAAGATCCTGTCGCGTGTGGTGGCAATCATGCTGTTGCGCAGAGGTGTTGAAGCCCTACTGGCTGGAGGGAGCGTCAGCGAGGCAACTGCAAGTGCTCTCGAAGAATGGCATCCGCAGTCCAAATTGCTTGCCAAGTTTCTACCCTGCCGAGGTCAGCTGCCTCGATGCGTTCGGGCCACCGGTCCTCAATCAGGCGATGCAAGCTTTCCCATCTACCATCATCAAGCAGGAATCGAGAGTCGATCGCCGCCAATCCCACTGCCTCCGTTTGCACGCGCAGCCGCAAACAAGCAGGCCCTCCGCCGTTTCGCATCGACTCGCGTACATCGATCACTTCCAGTTTTTCGACCGGTCCTCCGCCAGACACAAAGCGACGGAGCCATCGTCGCACCGAATCGCATTCCTGGGTTTCGGTCGGGACAATGAGCGCCATTCCCCCTGCGGGCAAAGTGACCAATTGCGAGTTAAACAGATAGGAACCGACAGCGTCCCCCAGCGACACCTGATCAGCTGGCACCTCTATGATTACGCAGCCAGGAATGTTCTCCTGGATGAACGCGTAGACGCTCTCCTTGTCCTCGAAGGCCTGTTCATGTGCGAGAAGCACATGTTCATTTGCTACAGCCACTACGTCATTGTGGAAGGCCCCAGCCTCGATTGCCAATGCACTCTGGCGGGCCAGCAAAGTCCGCCGGCTATCGAGCCCGTGAAGGCGCGCGATTGCCTGAGATGCACGGCGGTCCTGCCTTGCCGGAAAGCCATGAGCCTTGCGTTCACCAAAGACGAGGATCTCAATCCCTGGGGCCCCGTGCTGCGGCGCCATCCGCATGTGATTGGCTGCCCCTTCGTCGCCGAAGCAGGCTGGGATGGGCTCGTGAACTGCGAAATGGCGCTGATCGACAAAGATGTGGCGCAGCGTGTCCAAGGTTTCTCGCCACTCCATCGAACGGTGCGGCATCGTCGCGAGATTCGCCACGGTCAGGTGGCAACGGCCATCGGAGGTGTCCGGTGCGGGCGAGACAGTCGCGGCATTGGCCGTCCACATGGCGGAAGCGGACATGGCATTGGCCAGCAAGGCTGGATCCTCTGCCCACGCCGCTGCGCAAACTTTTTCGTCAGTTCCCTTGAAGCCTAGCCGACGGAGGAACCAGGTGTCGGGACGCCTCTGAGGAGGCAGAAACCCCTGATGCAAGCCAAGATCCATGAGCCTGCGCATCTTGTTTAGGCCTTGCAAGGCGGCCTGACGAGGAAAGGAAACCAACCCTGAGTTTTGGTGGCTGGCAAGATTGCCGAAGCTGAGGCCGCCGTAGTTGTGGGATGGACCAATCAGCCCATCGAAGTTGATCTCGAAAAACCCCCTCATGGGCGATTGAGTCCCTTCATTTCGATCGGAACAAGGTCCGACGTCTCGAGGCTGGCGACCGGCCAGGCGACATAGTCCGCTGCATAGAAGGCACTGGGACGGTGATTCCCCGAGGCGCCGATTCCGCCGAACGGTGCGCTGGAGGCAGCTCCGTTGGTCGGGCGGTTCCAGTTTACCACGCCTGCCCTGCTATTCTGCCAGAATCGCCGATAGAGCGCTTCATCGCCGCCGACGAGGCTCGCAGCGAGGCCGAACCTAGTATCATTGGCTACCGCCATCGCAGCGTCGAAATCCGTCACACGCAGGATCTGCAACAGGGGGCCGAAATACTCCTCGTCCACGACTTTTGTTCCGGTCACATCAACAATCGCAGGTGTGAGGAAAGGCTTATCCTCGACCAGCCGTTGAAGAGGCACGATGGTTTTTGACGATCGCGCGGAAAGGCCGCGCGCAGCCGCCAGCAGGCGGTCAGCAGCAGCGTTGTCAATCACCGGCCCCATGAAAGGCTCCGGATCATCGAACGGCGCCCCAATCCTCATTTGCCGAGTGAGTTCGACCAGGCGGTCTACCAAAGCATCTGCCTGCGCCTGTCTTACGATCAGCCGCCGAGCGCAGGTGCATCGTTGTCCCGCTGACAAGAACGCCGACTGAATGACAATGCTGGCCGCTGCAGACAGATCGTCCGCGTCCCAGACTATCAGAGGGTTATTACCGCCCATTTCCAAGGCCAGAATTTTGTGCGGTGTTTCGGCAAACTGCCTGGCGAGCGCCGCACCGGTGGTCGCCGAACCAGTGAACAGGAGTCCGTCAATGTCTGGGTGAGAGGCGAGGTCCCGACCCGTTTCCGAATTTCCCTGGACGACCTGCAGCACTTTATCGGGCAGGCCTGCCTCGCACCAGAAGTCGGCCAGCAATTCACCCGTCGCCGGGGTAAACTCGGAGGGCTTGAAGACGATGGTGTTTCCAGCCAACAGGGCGGGGACGATGTGGCCGTTAGGCAAGTGGGCAGGAAAGTTATACGGCCCGAGTACGGCGAGGACCCCATGTGGTTTGTGGCGCACCGCCTGCTGGACACCTTGAACCTGCCCCTCACGATCTCCCGTTCGCGTGATGTATGCTTCGACCGAAATCTCGACCTTGGCTGCGACGCTTGCGACCTCCGATTCTGCTTCCCAGTATGGTTTTCCGGTCTCCCGCGAGATGACTGTCGCTAGTTTGGCCCCATTTCGCAGCACGACCTCACGGAAAGCCTCAGCTACGCGTACACGCTCAGCGAAAGTGGTCTGAGCCCAGCCGCGCAACGCATCTCGCGCCATTCTTACGGTCGCATCTGTCCGTCCGATCGGACCTTGCCAGACAAGCTCGCCGGTACAAGGATCGAACGATAGAAGTTCAGAATTCGACATGGGCTACCTCTTCCCCAACCTCGGCAAACCGCTCCCCCTGGCGTGTAAGACCAGCAGGATCGCTGCTCGTGTGATCAACCCAGCAACGAAAGTCCCTTCCGCTACCCTTTGACATTAGGGCTGGCCGTCCTTTCGGCTGATTGCCGAGAGACGCGACGACCCCGCATTCCCGATCCGCTATCGCCTTCAAGTCCGACGCGCGGCATTCCACAACCGGACCTGCATCGAAGATGTCGACGTGTTCTGTCAGCCTGAAGCCTTCGTTCATCAGCAGCTTAAGGGCGGGTGCGCTCGATTCATGGACCTTGCCGATGAGCGGGCGCACGGGTTGCGGAAGCATCGAGACGTAGATGGGGTACTTCGGCATGAGGTCAGCAATGAATTGGTTGCCGTTAATGCCGCCATATCGGTCAGCCTCGGCGAGGGGCATGTGGAAGAAGTTGCGCCCCACGCTATCCCAGAAGGGAGTTGAGCCGTTCGGTGCGACCCAGCCGCGCAGCTCAGCCATGATGCGACAGCTGAACCGGTTAGGGAACTGGCCTATCAGCATGTAGCGGCTGCGGGCAAGCAGACGGCCGGTGCCATTTGCCCTGCAGGCGGAGTGCAGGAACAGGCCGCCCACTTCGGTGGCTCCCCCGAAGTCATTGCTCAAATGCAGCATGTCCTCGCAATAGCGCTGCCCGAGCTCCCTGCTGTGGTGGACGATCTGCGTGAGGCGATAGGTGTAGAAGGGCCAAGTCTGGCCCACCTTGCTGAATAGGCAGGCGGTGCCTGCAATGCTGCCTGTGCCATCATCCAATACCAGCAGATACAGTTCATTTTCTGGTTGTGCGATGTCGCGATCGAATGCGTCGATGGAACGCTCTATGCGTTCGCCAAGAGCTTTTCGGTTCGATAGCCGCCTTGCGGGCCTGGTTGGGCTTTCGCCCTCTGCCTGCTTGGCACGGCATAAGCGACTGGAAAAGCTTGGCGTAATTACAGGATACCGGACCGAGATCGCACTAGCCCTGATCAGGCCAAGCATCCGGGTAATGATCGAGATGCGTCTGGCACGTCACTCGACCGATGATTTTAGGCACCTCGAGATGCTGTTGAGAGAAGATAATCGTGTGCTCGAAGCAGCTGAAATCAGCGGAAAAATGGATTACTATGCCTCGCTTTGCTTGCGAGACATGAATGAGTTGCGTGATTTCATAGACAATCTCACCGGAAAGGCACCGGTTATCGAGGCTGTCAACTCATTCGTAGTCCTACACATGGCGAAAAGTCCAATCGTCCCCCCGCTTGAATAGGACGGTGTAGCTCGGCAGTGGAGATAGTATACGGACTCTGGGGCCACCGATAATTACGCTCAACAATGTGCGAAAGTACTGACGACGGGCTGGGAACGTCGATTCCAGCTTTTTCCCTGAATGGGGTAAAGCTGGCGACAAAGATCACGCTCTAGGCTCAGGACCCATCGATCGGCAGGCAACGATATGATTCAGGCTCCGCGAGGAGACTGAGCACGAGTGACCTATATTGGCTGACGGACGAGAAAATGGCGCGTCTGTTGCCGTGTTTTCTCAAGAGCCACGGCAAGTCACGGTCCGACGACCAACGGGTGCTGGGCGGGATCATCATAGTCAACCGGACCGGACTGCGCTGGCGGGATGCACCCAGAGAATACGGGCCGCACAAGACATTGTATAACCGCTGGAAGCGGTGGGGCGAAATGGGCGTGTTCACTCGGATGATGGAAGGCCTGTCCGCCCAGAGGGCCGAGCCGCAGACCGTCATGATCGACGCGACCTATCTCAAGGCCCACCGCACGGCGTCCAGCCTTGGGGTAGAAAGGGGATCTCAGGCGTCTGATCGGACGGACCAAGGGCGGCCTGAACACCAAGTTGCATCCCGTGACTGATGCCAAGGGCCGCCCTTTCAGCTTCTTCATCACGGCCGGCCAGCACAGCGATTACGCCGGTGCAGCGGCCTCGCTCGACGATTTGCCCAAGGCCAAGTGGATGCTCGCCGGCCGTGGCTATGACGCGGACTGGTTCGGAGATGCGCTGGGGCTGCCATCAAACCTTGCATTCCGGGGCGAAAATCCCGATTTCTGCCCCTCGAATACGACAAGAGGCTGAACAAACGGCGTAACCGCATCGAGATCATGTTCGGCCGCCTGAAGGACTGGCGCCGCGTGGCAACGCGCTACGACCGCTGCCCAAACGTCTACTTCTCCGCTCTCGCACTGGCGGCCACCGTACTCTCCTGGCTACGATCAGCAAGTCATCGTGTAATTGCGGCTGCTTCCCTCGGACCTCGGTTGAGGCGCACACTTCTGGTTGTCGAATCCTGAAGGAAGGAAGCAGCCATGAAGCATTATGCCGGACTGGACCTGTCGATGGAAAGCACGCAGGTCTGTATCGTTGGCGAAAATGGTCGGAAGCTCGTGTCGGAGAAGGTCGAGAGCACTCCGGAGGCTTTGGCCGCGATGCTCGAACGATACTGTCCAATCGAGCGGGCGGTGCTTGAGACGGGGCGAATGTCGCCGGCAATCTGCTTGGGCCTGCGCGAACTGGGCGTTGCAGTGGTGTGCATTGATGCTCGCCAGGCGCACCAGAGCCTCAAGGCAATGAAGGCGAACAAGACCGATCCGCACGATGCCGCCGGGCTCGCACAGTTGGCACGCACCGGCTTCTACAAGGAGGTGCACGTCAAATCTCCGGCAGCGCATGGGGTGCGCAGCGTGATCACCGCGCGAAGCCATCTGGTGGAAGCGCGTGTCCGGCTCGACAACATGATCCGCGGTCTTTGCGCCACGTTCGGCTATCGCCCCGGGGCTGGGCAAGGGAAGGCATTCCTCGAGAGGATCATGCAGGCGGCACACATCCCGGGCCTTGGCGATGCAATCACATCCTTGCTGGCGGTGCGCGCGGAGTTGGTCGAGCAGATCAAGGAAATGGACCGGCGACTGCGCATCATCACCAGCCAGTCACAGGCCTGCGAAATCCTGATGACCATACCGGGCGTCGGCGTTCAGACCTCAGCCGCCTTCGCCGCTGCAGTGGATGAAGCAGGACGCTTCCGACAATCACGCGATGCCGGCGCCTATTTTGGTCTCGTGCCTCGACGCCATCAGTCGGGCGAGCTCGATTGGACAGGCCGGATCTCCAAGCAAGGGGATGGGACCGTGCGCAAGCTGCTCTACGAAGCT
>NZ_JABAID010000004.1:110405-119100 GCF_012641335.1 Novosphingobium sp. ERN07 | reverse complement strand
TGGCGACGCGTGGCAACGCGATACGACCGCTGTCCAACCGTCTTCTTCTCCGCCCTCGCACTCGCCGCAACCGTGCTCTTCTGGCTGTGATCAGTGAGTCATCGTGTAATTGCGGCTGCTTCCCTCGGAGCTCGGTTGAGGCGCACACTTCTGGTTGTCGAATCCTGAAGGAGGGAAGCAGCCATGAAGCACTATGCCGGATTAGACCTGTCGATGGAATCCACGCAGGTCTGCATCGTTGATGACAATGGTCGGAAGGTCGTGTCCGAGAAAGTGGAAAGCTCTCCGGAAGCGATCGCCATGATGCTGGAGCGATACGGTCCAATCGAGCGGGCGGTGATCGAAACGGGCCGCATGTCGCCGGCGATTTGCCTTGGTCTGCGTGAACTGGGTATCCCGGTGGTGTGCATCGATGCCCGCCAGGCGCACCAGAGCCTCAAAGCAATGAAGGCGAACAAGACCGACCCTCACGATGCCGCCGGCCTCGCACAGTTGGCGCGCACCGGCTTCTTCAAGGAGGTGCACGTCAAATCCCCTGCAGCGCATGGCGTCCGCAGCGTGATCACCGCACGCAGCCATCTGGTGGAAGCGCGTGTCCGCCTCGACAACACGATCCGCGGTCTCTGCGCGACGTTCGGCTATCGGCCCGGCGCAGGTCAAGGGAAGGCTTTCCTTGAACGGATCATGCAGGCCGCCCACATCCCGGGCCTTGGCGACGCCATCGCATCCTTGCTGTCCGTGCGCGCGGAACTGGTCGAGCAAATTAAGGAAATGGACCGCCGCCTGCGTGTCATCGCGAGCCAGTCACAAGCCTGCGAAATCTTGATGACCATCCCAGGTGTCGGCGTTCAGACCTCAGCCGCCTTCGCCGCTGCAGTGGATGAAGCGGGGCGTTTCCGACAATCGCGCAATGCCGGGGCCTACTTCGGCCTTGTGCCCCGACGTCATCAGTCGGGTGAGCTCGACTGGACAGGCAGGATCACCAAACAGGGCGACAGCACGGTGCGCAAGCTGCTCTACGAAGCCGCCAACTCGATCCTGACTAGGAGCCGAGAGACCTTCGCCCTGAAGACATGGGCCATGAAGATCGCCAAGCGCCGGGGCCTTAAGAAGGCTCGCGTCGCCCTGGCTCGCCGCCTTGCGGTCATCATGCATGCCATGCTGCGCGACGGCACTTTGTTCCAAGCTTGAGTTGGGGTAGAACCTGCTTGCCAGCGGTGAAGCGTCAAAGCTGATCCGAGGGCGGTGTCCCGAGAGGGAACGCAGGGACGAACGATCTGCGAAGGTAGTCAGATGGGCAGCAAAGCCCGCTTCGAGTCAATGCAACGTTCGCCTCTGTGAGACCCGATACAGCACGACCAGGCTCCGGCTCGGTCAGTGCGGACAGATCCATGAAACCCTCAAGGGATCACACCGCCCAGCTCTGCAATTACAGATCCTGAGCCTAACCCAAACCGGCCTTTGTCTCGAAGCTATCTTCTTGAACGAGTTTGGGGCACTGGAGTTGATGTCCACTCCCGCACTCTTGACACCCATATTGCTAGACTGCGCCGTAAACTGGATTTGGGCGAGACAGTCGGAGTGACCATACGAACATTGTATGGATTCGGCTACCAGCTGGAAGCGGTAATTGATCATCCTATGTGACATCCGGCGTGGGTTGCAATTGAAGCTGAATTGCAATTTCTCACACACTGGTAAGTCGGGGCGGGCCGTACAGGCATGTATGGCGAACTTGGTTTACGCTGCCGAAGACGAGTGGGTAGCCAAGAGACGATCGAGGTGCGTTTCAATCAGCTTCCCGGGCTCGATGAAGGGAAATTCCGGCCGGGTCAGGAAGATTGCGACAAGCCCGTGAATGCCAGCCCACACACTTTGGGCAGCTACTTCTGCTTCATTCGCGTTGCCCAAATGAGCCGTCATTGCTTCTCGCAAGATGGAAAAAGTCGCGAGCCCAGCCTCAAGCCCGCGGTGCATCCCGCTTTCCTCGTCGACAGCGATCTCGGCCATGAACGCTACGCGATACGCTGCGGGCTCTTCTAGACCAAACTGGATATAAGCTCGGCATAGTTCGCGTAGACGCTGAGCAGAGGGCAACGACTGATCAACAGAGCGAAGCCGGCGTTCAAGAAAGCCGAAAGCCCGAATGCAGAGCTCGACAGCAATCGCGTCCCGACTGGCAAAATGCGCGTACAATGACGGCTGACTGATACCTACAGCCAAGGCGATTTGTCGGGTGGTGGTGCTGTCGAGGCCATGCTCGAGAAACAGGCGTTGCGCCTCATCAAGGATCTGCTCACGCCGGTCTGCAGACCGCGTTGATTTCGCTGGTGGCGCCATACGCTCCTTTTGCCACTTGACCTCCGTGCGTCAACCGATCACTGATCGGCTATCAATGATAGGTTTCGGAGTCGAACCTAATGCTGCGCGTACCAACGCCTTGTTTCGGCGCTCTAGCGATTGCCAGCGCAGGTCTGGTTGCGTCTTGTTCGCCGACCACCGCCAATAATGCCGATCAGATCGCAATGGTCGAGGCGGTACTGCCTCGCAGTTTGCCGGGTGCCCAAGACAGTCGAGGCGCCGAACGGTATCCGGTCCGCGTAATTTACGACCGAGAGGCGATGATATCGCTAAGGGTCGGCGGCACGCTGACCGCGCTTCCGGTGCACCCCGGGGATCGAGTCGCGGCAGGAGCCGTTCTCGCAGAGATTGACCCGACACTGCAGGTATCCAGCGAACAACGGGCAGCAGCAGACGTCGCGCAACTCGAGAGGGCTGTGCGCCGGAACGCAACGCTTCTCCCAGCGGGCGCAATATCGGAAGCGCAGCAGCAGGATTTACAGTCCGCGCTGGCGGCGGCGCAGGCAGCGCTACGCGCCGCGCGCTATGACAGGGCTTCCACTGTGGCGCGGGCACCGTTCCGGGGATTGATACTCGCCCGGATGCATGAGGCTGGCGAAACGGTCGCTCCGGGCGAACCGGTGCTGCGTATGGCGGATGTCAACAGCCCGCTCATTGCCCGCGCCGCGGTCACTCCTGCACGCGCTGCCGGCATTGCCCCGGGCAGGCCGGTCCTGCTCACGCTTGCAGGTATGGGTGAGATTTCCGGCAAGGTCTTGCGCAAGGGTAGCGCGGTGGACCCTGTCACCGGTACGCTCGATGTCGATATCGGCCTGCCCGCCAGTCCCGGTGTAGCAAGCGGATTGACCGGCAGCGTTTCCCTGACGTCCAGCAGCGCGCAGGCGTCCGGGCGCCTCTATATCCCGGCAGAAGCCTTGTTGGACGCGAACGGCCGCAACGGGCATGTGCTGGTGGTGGACCCGGCCCGCGGCATTGCCCGTCTGCATGCCATCACCTTGCACGGCTTCATTGGCGACATGCTCGAGGTTGAAGGCCTCCCCGCGTCGGCACGCGTGATCACGGCCGGTGCAGGCTTCGTTCGTGATGGTCAGAAGGTGCGGGTGGACGCCAGATGAGCTTCAATCCTGCGGCCTTTGCTCTTGCGCGCTGGCAGTTCACACTGGTGGCTATAGTGCTGCTTGCTGCACTCGGTCTCGCGGCGCTGTTGACCATACCGCGGACCGAGGATCCGCAACTCGATCCGCCAATCTTCATCATCAACGCGGTGCTTCCGGGCGCATCTCCGAGCGAGGTGGAGGAACTGGTCACGCGGCCGGTCGAGGATGCGGTCTACCGGCTCGACGGCATTCGCGAAGTGCGCTCGCGCAGCACCGATGGGCTTTCCGTCACAAGGATCGAGTTCAACTGGGGCACAAACCCTGAAAGCAGTTACGACAAGGTGACACGCGAGGTCTCCGCCCTGCGCGCCAGCTTGCCGCAGGGGTTGCAACGGCTCGACATCGTGCGCGGGCGGCCGATCAACGTTTCGATCGTCGAAGTGGCCCTGGTCAGCGAATATCTTCCGATGCGGCGGCTCGAGAAAGTCGCCGACCGCCTGCGGGAAAGACTGGGGACCATTCCGGGGATCAACGAGGCGCGCTACTGGGGCGCAGGCCGGACCGAGATGCGCGTGTCGCTGGATATGGCACGGCTAGCCTCGCTGCGCTTGTCACCCACGGCGGTCACTCAGGCCCTGCGTGCGGCCGGCGAGGAGAGCCCTTTGGGCGCGGTCAATGCTGCTGCGCGCCGGTTCACCGTGAAATACGGGGGTGCCTTCCGCTCGCCCGAAGATATTGCCGCAGTGCCAGTCTTACCTGGAGATGGCCGGGCATTGCGTGTCGGTAACGTGGCACAAGTGGCGTGGGCGCAGGACGATCATGATCATATCACGCGATTCAACGGCCAGCGGGCCCTGCTGGTAACGGCGACACAGGCAAAGGATCAGGACGTGACGCGCCTGTCCGCTTCCATCAATGCCGAACTCGATGCCTTCGAGCGGACGCTCCCGGGCGGTGTAAAGTTGGTGCGCGGATTCGACCAGTCCGAGAACGTGAAGCACCGGATAGGAGGTCTGACGCGCGACTTCCTGATCGCTCTGGTCCTGGTCAGCCTCACCTTACTGCCGCTGGGCCTCCGTGCGGCAGGGGTGGTCATGATCGCTATTCCGCTTTCGCTGCTGATCGGCGTTGGCATCCTTGCAGGCTTGGGCTTCACCCTGAACCAGTTGGCGATTGCCGGCTTTGTTCTCGCGCTGGGCATCCTCGTCGACGATGCGATCGTGGTGGTCGAGAACATCGCCCGCTGGCTGCGCGAAGGGGCGGACCGCACCACGGCAGTCATCAAGGGCACCGGGCAGATCGCGCTGGCAGTGCTTGGCTGCACCGCGTGCCTCGTGTTCGCATTCGTGCCGCTCCTTGCTCTTCCCGAGGCTTCGGGTGAATTCATCCGCTCGTTGCCGGTCGCAGTCATAGCCACGGTTCTTGGCTCGCTGATCGTGGCCTTTGCCATGACGCCGCTTGCCGCGCGTTTGCTCCTCTCGCGCGATGAACATCCCGAGGGCAACAAACTGCTGCAGGCCGTCCAGCGCGGCATTCATCGCTTCTATGCTCCGGTCCTGCACCGAGCGCTCGATCGCCCACGGCGCTGGATGATCGGTCTGCTGCTGCTGTGTGTCTTGTCGCTGCCATTGGCGAAGGTCATTGGGTCGAGCCTGTTTCCACCGGCCGAGACGCCGCAGTTTCTGGTCCGGGTGGAGATGCCGCAAGGTACTGCACAGCGTCGCACCGATCAGGCCGTGAGCTGGGTGGAGCACGTCGTCTCCGCGCGCTCCGAAGTGCGCTGGACATCGGCCAATGTCGGCCGTGGCAACCCGCAACTCTACTATAACGTGGCGCAGCGCGAGACCGACCCCGCGTTCGGCGAAGTCGCCGTCGGGCTCAAGGCGTGGGAGCCGGGCAAGTCCGAAGCGCTGCTGGCTGACCTGCGCCGCCGCTTCGACAGCTATCCCGGTGCGCGCATCAGCATCGTCACGTTCGTGAACGGGCCCGAGATCGAGGCGCCGATCGTCGTGCGTATTTCCGGGCCTGACGTTGCCCGTCTGGCGGCCCTGTCTCGCAAGGCAGAGGCGGTCATGGCGGATGTTCCCGGTGTTCGCGACATCGGCAATCCGCTGCGCCAGCCCCGCACAGACCTGCACCTTGCGGTGGATGAAGCGGCAGCATCCGCACTCGGCGTTGCTCCGGGTGCAATCCGCGATGCCGTCCGCACGGGACTGTCCGGCAGCTCCGTGGCAAGCTACCGCGATGCCGATGGCGACGATTACGCCGTGACGGTGCGAATGCCCAATGCGGGACGAAGCGAGCTAGGCCAGCTCGGACAGCTCTTCGTGCCGACCAAGGCTGGCGGCAGTGCGCCGCTGTCGGCGCTTGCCACGCCGGAATTGCGCTCGGAAGCGGCACGGATCGACCGCCTGCGCCGCGCGCGCATGGTCACGCTTACTGCGTACACGGACCCTGGCGTGCTGGTCTCGAAGGCAACCGCGCAAGTCCTCGAGCGGGTGCAGGCCGAAGTCGACCTGCCGCCGGGCTACAGCATTTCGCTCGGCGGTGAGGCTGAGACGTCCTCGCGCAGCTTTGCAGGTCTCGTCCCGGCCATCGTCGTATCATCGCTGGGCATTCTCGCCGTGCTGGTCCTCGAATTCGGGCGCTTCCGTACCGTGGCCGTGGTCGCGGGGATCGTACCATTCGGCTTTCTCGGCGCCATCGTCGCGCTCTGGCTTACGGGCAATTCGTTATCGTTCACCGCAGCAGTCGGGCTGATTGCGCTGGTAGGCATCGAGATCAAGAATTCGATCCTGCTGGTCGATTTCACCGAGCAGCTCGAACGCGACGGCCTGCCGGTCCGCGAAGCCGTGGAGCGAGCAGGCGAACTTCGCTTCCTGCCGGTACTATTGACTTCGGTCACGGCGATCGGCGGCCTGCTGCCCCTTGCCGTCGAGAACAGCGGCCTGTTTTCGCCCATGGCCATTGCCATGATCGGCGGGCTCGTTTCGTCGACCTTGCTTGCCCGCATTGCAACGCCGGTCATGTATCTTCTTCTCGCCGGCAAGGGCGCGGGTGGAAGACCGGAAGAAACCGTCGCCACTCCGGAAGGACTTCCTGCATGACGCTGCGACGGTTCCTTGGCCTTGCCTGTGCTTGCAGTTTTCTTGCGGCATGCACGGTCGGCCCGGACTACGCTCCGCCCGAGGTGCAGATTGCGCCGGCGTGGCGGCAGCCCGTGGCCAGCGGCGCTGCATCTTCCGAGCCCTGGTGGAAGGCCTTTCGCGACCCGGTACTCGACCGGCTTCAGAACGAAGCACAGGCCGGAAACCTGACGATCGAGCAGGCGCTGGCACGCGTCGACCAAGCGCGTGTTGCGGCAGCTGCGGCAGGTGCGGCGCGCTTGCCGGTGGTCGAAGCGAATGGCACTGCCGCACGGGCACAGCAGTCGCTTAACTCGGGCCTCGGGCAGTTGTCCCGTTACGTGCCGGACCTGCCACGAACAGTCGATAGCGGGAGCGCGACGCTGAATGGTTCGTGGGATCTCGACTTGGCCGGCGGTATACGCCGCCGTCAGGAAGCAGCCCGCGCCAGCCTAGTGGAGGCCGAAGCCGGCGTGCAGGCTGCACGGCTTGCGGTCACAGCTGAACTGGCGCAGGCTTACTTTCGGCTTCGGACAGCTGAGGCGCAGGGCCGCGCGCTTGCTGTCCTGGCCCGGGAAGCGCGAGACCGCGCCGCGATCATGCAGGCGCGGCAGACTGCTGGCGCTGCGTCCCTGGCAGATGCCGAGCGAACCTCGGCGCTGGCTGAGCAGGCGGCCGCCGCCCTTCCGGAAATCGAGGCGAGGGTGGAGGCGGAAAGAGCGCAGATCGCGGTCCTTGTGGGCCGTTCGCCCTCACTCCCGCTTGATCTGGCAGGGCAAATGCCAGTCCTTTCCGCGGATCCTGTAGGTGGATTGCCGGCATCAGTGCTCAGGGCAAGGCCTGACGTTGCAATGGCTGAGGCCCGTCTGGTGGCCAGCAACGCCGCGATCGGGGCCGCGCTCGCCGAATACTGGCCAAGCATTTCGATCGGGGGGCTGATCGGAGTGCAGAGCAATCGCTTCGGCGAACTGTTCACCGGAGATTCTGTCGCGATCCAGGGTGCAGTCGGCCTGCGCTGGCGCCTGTTCGACTTCGGGCGGATCGATGCGCAAGTTGCTTCGGCGCGCGGTCGGCATCGCGAGATGCTGGCGGCATACCGTGAGACTGTCCTGCGCGCCACGGCTGACGTGGAAAGCGGGCAGGCAGCGCTGATGACCGCACGCCAGGCCTATGCTCGCACCGAGGCCGAGGTCAAAGCGCGAGCGGCGGCTTTGGCCCGCGATACGGATGCGTTTCGCGCAGGTGCGATTAGCAAGGAGGAGCTGTCCGCTTCGCAAACTGCGCAAGTGGAAGCTGAAGCGCGACTGATTGCCGAACGAGGACGGGTGGCTGCCGGGGTCGTCGGTCTTGCCAGAGCGTTGGCTTTGCCATGAGCCGGTAACTTGCAGGCAAAAATGCGAATGAAGGACGATCCGGTCTGCATAGCGCGACGTCATATGGCAAAGTCGGTAGATTCTGCAGCGTATGCTTCAAACGCGATGGTGTGAATTCCATCCGGTCCCGCTGCCGCGCACCTGCCACACGATAGGATGTGAGCAGGCCGCCATCATCGATATCGTTGAAGAATTCGGCGATCGCGGAGCACTCGAACAGGACGGTGTGTTGGCCACCGGTGTCGGTCACCTGACGTAGCGGGACCTTACCGGGCGGCGAGATCGACAGGAACCAGTCTGGTCCGGCTTTCACCGCAGGAAGTCGTATCGAACCCAAATCTGCCGATTGCGAAGAAGAAAGCAGAAGTCCTGCAAGGTGCCTAAAATTCAGCTATTTCGACCGTCAGTGTTGCCGCCAGAAAGCGGTGGTTTGTGACGGATGACCTCTATATTTTTTGTAAGAAATCGTCCGGATACATCGATTGATACAGGTGGTGCCACTGCCTCGGATCGACGAGTGAGACATCCGAACGGGGCACCGGGCTCGTGATCCACAGACCCCGCCCATCAAAATGATCATCATTGTGGTACTCAAAGCCGCGTTTTACTCTCACCTCGTAGATGTCGAGTGTATCGAGCTGGTGCCCAGCCCTGAGGAGGTGGGATGATGGCTTGAGCTGATGATGTATGAATTGGAACGCGTCCCTGAGGAAAGCGACCAAATGGAGCCTAGGCTCAG
>NZ_JABAID010000004.1:0-110395 GCF_012641335.1 Novosphingobium sp. ERN07 | reverse complement strand
ATACAGCACGACCAGGCTCCGGCTCGGTCAGTGCGGACAGATCCATGAAACCCTCAAGGGATCACACCGCCCAGCTCTGCAATTACAGATCCTGAGCCTAGAGGCGATTTGGGCGACGCTCCAGCCGAGCCGTGAACCAATTATGGGCCCTTGAATTTGTCACGAATGGACGACGAGAATTGCAGGTTAGCACACCGCCAGACGGTTCATACTCATCCGCTGGCATCCAAAAAATTTGGGGGCAAATCTGGGGGCGTAAATGGATTATTAAATAGAAAAAAGATGATAATTCAATGCAAAAGGCAACAATCTCGAATCCCACCCTCTCCGCCATTTCCATTCGCTGAATCAACGTTGTAAGCCTCCACCGGCGCTTCGGGGGCGTCATTGCATGTTCGGCTCTTTCGCAAGAGCCAAGGGTGCGAAATCAGACGCCTTGCTACGTCTGCTCGTCACGCAGGCTCCATAATTGTACCGCTGTAGTAGTGCTGAGGTGCCCGCGCCGATAAGGGGTGCATACAGACAGCGCCAGCGCCGTCTGCCGGTTGGCTGCCCGCTGGCAAGGAGCGCAGGTTGATCGTTGGTGAAAACGGCTCAGGCGCCTTCTGGGACTCTGGAACCTCGGCACAAAAATCCGTCATACGTTCAGCCCGATTAAGGGCATTAAGCTATGGGCGGTTTTGTGTTTCCGGTGAAAATGGCCTGTGGCCCTATGGTGCTGGGGACGGCACCGCGAAAAACTCTTAATAATTTGATATATTGAGATAAAATACAGCGTGATTTTTAGCGTGGCCCCCAATGTGGCCCCCCGCGAATTTGTGCTGCCCCATTTTTTCCACGGTTTCGTTCATGCAAAAACGCCAGCGTTCGCCACTGAAGCAGCCGCGATATGACGGCTACTGCTCGTCAGATTTCTTCTTGTTCGCCTGCTCGATATCATAGGCCATGACGCGTTCTTGGTGTGCGGCAATCGCGCTCGCTCGGCCAGGGCCTAGCGCTCCGGTATAGCCGAAGTTCCGGCGGTGTGCCTCGCGATCGCGTTCGACGTCGGCTTTCCACTGACGGGTGTGCTTGGCTTCCAGTTGCTGGTCGCTAGGCTTCCAGGCCTTCGCCGCCTGTTGCCGCTTCAGAAACGCGTCCCGCAGAAGCTCTACATCGGGCTTGGCGTACCAAGCGGGTTTCCCATCGGGTCCGGGAAGCGATCGTAGCTTACCGGCTTCGACCTTCTTGTGCAGTTGGGCCTTCTTCTGGTTCGTCTGCTTGGTGGTGTACGCCTCGTCGAACCACTCTACGCCGTCTTGTTCCTTGATCCAGCTAGGCATGCCCCGTCCTTCGTCTCGTGGCCGTCAGTCCTTGGAAACGACCGTATCGTAAAGCCCGTAGTGCGTCAGGCCTTCGTGGCTCATGATGCCGGTGTAGCGCAGTGAGGCATCTTCATACCGGCGGAACGCAAAGACTGCAGCGTTCATACGCTCGGTGTTGAAGACCTTGAGCCGCACGAGAAGGTCGAAGTCTGCGACCGTCAGGCCGGTCACCGTGCGGAACAGGTCCGGTTCGATCTTGGTGATGACGTCCTGCAGCGTGTTCTCACGATAGTCGGTCAGATACATGAAGGCCGGAATGCGCGTAGCGAATTTGATCAGCTTCTCCTGCACCTTCTTGCGGAGCGACTTGTATTCCTTCTCCTCGTCGGTCAGTTCCCTTTTCTCCTTCTCGGAGAGATCGCCTTCCTTGGCCTTCTTCTTGAGGTCTTTGACCTTCTCGCTCTTGTTGATGATCGTCTCGATGACGTTATCGCCAAGGGCACGCCAGCCTTCGATCCGTTCCACCGCCGCCATCGCCTCCTCGTTCGATAGGACACGGGCCAGCGTATCATTGTCGACGTTGACCAGCATCGCCGATTCCCACTTGCGCGCAAGCAGCGTTGCCGAGGTTCCGGCCATCGCGTAATCAAGGATGCTGCCTGCATCGATCTGCGTCATGTTCGCGCCGTCATAGGCCAGCACTGGCAGAAAGGAGACAAGATCGGCGACTGCCTTCTCAGGGTTTGTCTCGCCTGGCGAAAGCCCGATGCCGTATTCAGAAACCTGACGGAGTGCGCGGGTCAGCGCGAAATCGAAAACGAAGCACACGGGTTTCAGCACTTCCTCGCGGCTGGGATCATCGCCTTCGGGGTTCTTGATCGACCACGGCGACTGCACCCGGAACGCGGCCTGGAAATAGCTTTCGGGCGATTTCAGATTGCGCAGCATCAGGATCGAAGACCACTGCGGCACGGTCACGCCGGTAGTCAGCTTGCCGCAGCTGAGCGTAATCGTCTTGGTATCGTGCCCGTTGCCAATCACCTTGCGCACCGGCGGCAAGGCCTCAAGCCCAATGCCAGCCGCCGTACCAGCCGCGACGATTGCCCTGTAGTCCTTCCAGAAGACGTTCTGGTCCTCGTCCAGAAGGTTCTTCATCGCCTCGCAGGCCGCCACGGTGGGCAGGAACCAGAAGCTGTGATTGAGATAGGGCAGCAAGCGAACATCGGAATAGGGCCAGGGTGGACGCGTGCCGGTCTTCAGGCTCTCGATGGTCTGAGCGGGGCCTGAGCCGCGAATGATGTTGAGCCACTTCTGCACCTCGTCCTTGTGGACGAACTGTGCCAGCGGCCCTGCGCCATTTGCCTTGAAGAACTCGTTCAGATCGAACTCGTCGAACTCTCCGCCGCTGGCGATGGAAAGCAGTTCTTCGGGCATCTGGTAGGTCAGCAGGCGCATCTGCGGCAGTGCGCCGTAGGGGTTGCGCTCGCCGGGGTTGGCGGCGGCAAATTCGGCCTTTGCGCGCTGCTCGTCGGTGTAGGTCCAGTTGAAGATTTGCTCTTCGATGAACTCGCCAGTGGCCAGCGCCTTGAACGGGGTGCCCGAGAGGTAGAGGTAGGCGCGCGTCTTGATCGGCAGGAACGAGGTTTCCGCCTGCGACAGCACTTCCAGTTCTTCGTTAACCGCATCGAGATCGGCTTCGAGCTTTGCCGCTGCCTTGGCGACGGCAGCTTCCTCGCCTTCGAAAAGTTCCTTGGCCGTGTCGCGCCACGCGCCGAAATGGTACTCGTCGAAGATGACGAGGTCCCAGTCGGTCAGGTGGATCGACTCATTCTTGGCCTTGATGTTGCCGGTGGCGCGGTCGCGGCCCAGCAGGTCCTGGAACGATCCGAAATAGACCAGCGGCACTTCATCGGGCACGTCTGCCGGATCGCCGCCCGCCTGTGCCGAGAGATAGCGCCAGCCGTCAAAGTCCTGGTGGCTCTTGAGGTCGGCTTCCCAGGCATCCTCGACGGCAGGCTTGAAAGTGACGACCAGCACGCGCTTTGCCGCAATCCGCTTGGCCAGTTGGTAGCTGGTGAAGGTCTTGCCGAAGCGCATCTTGGCGTTCCACAGGAAGCGCGGCACGGCCTTGGGGTCTTCGGACCAGCGGTCCTGATAGTAGGCTTGAGTCTGCTCGACTGCCGCCTCCTGTTCGGCGCGCATCGGAAAGCTTTCGTGGTGCGTGCCGGAAAGCTCGACGCCGCCCTGCAGTTCCGCGATCGCGGTCAGCACGTCGGCAGGCGTGCAGCGCATCCATTCGCGCGACGAGCCGAAATGCGGGTTATCCTTACCCTTGGCGATCAGCCGCTGGCGCACATCATGATCGCGGAAGGTGGAACCGTCAGGCCGCTCGGCAAAGCAATTGAGCGGTGTGTGGAGCGTATAGGCCTGTTGCGCTTGTCCTTGGCTTTGCCGGATGCGATCGTTGACGTCGGTTTGAAGGGTTTGCCCAACCTTGATCAATCCCGCGTAGGCGGGCGACGGATTGACGAAGGACCACGCGTAGACGCGAAGCCGTGCTTCGGGCTTTGGTGTCAGGACTTCTTGGATATTGAGGCTAGTCGTCATCGCTATCATTCATTGGCCGAACGATACTCTCAATGAAAGCGATCTCGTCGGACGATAGGCCGTACTTTTCATATAGCTTACCGTCTGTCCATTTGGTTTCCCAATTTTGCGATGGAACAAAAGTGTAAACCTTGCGGGTCGTATTCTGCGATGCCTTGTGAAGCTGGATCAGAAAGCGTGGCAATCGACACGATAGATATGAAAGAGCATTTTTAGCTTGAGATTCGGTTTTGAACGGCCCGATTGTTAAGTAACTTTCAGTACATACCTGGTTGGGCTTGCCCAAGAACGGAGTACTGATAACTTTGTGAGGGTAGGTATCTTTGTTGCCGGTGCCTGGCGCAGCGAAGCCCACAAACAATTTCCAAGCAGACACTAGATTGGCACCGCTTTCGATCTCATTGCGTGCGACGTACGCTAAGCCGCCTTTCTGAAAAAGTTCGAGGTCGCCGGGCCGAACAGAACTCCTTCCTCGAAATGTCGACTCTAATCCAAATGGCCTGCGAGTGCTAACAAGTCTATCAAAACGATGACCTTCTGATAAGCGTACTCCGATTGCGGCCTCCGTTTTCATAACTTTTTTGAGGATGCTGACCCCCTCATTGAAACGGATGAAAACCTCTGCTCCTTCTTCAAGAAGTGGGCGGCGGGCGACCGAAGTTGGCCAATCCCGGAAATTCGTCGTGACTTCGCAGTCGCCGTGATATTCACGGTCCCAAAGAAAAACGCTCACTCCTCCTTTTAGTCCAACGCCAGGAAATACATCCGATGCGCTCAAATAGTCATCAATCGCCCGACACCGGCCGTCCGACAGCATCTGCTCTCTAAATTCATCCAAACCTTTACCGCCAGTAAACCAGCGCGATGGAATCACCATTGTTAGAAAGCGCGGCTCTAGCGTTTTCGCTTGTGTCACAAAATGCTGATAAATGGGCACTGCAGAAGTTCCGCCACCGCCATCGCCTAATTGATACGGTGGGTTGCCAATGATCACATCGAAATGCATTTCGTCTCCAAAAATTTCACGCATACGGGCTTTTATATCGTTTCCGTGAATGAACGCGTAAGCGTGGTTTTCTTCTTCTGCCGTGCGCTTCAGAAAGACCTTCCCAGCACCACACACCAGGCAGCGGTCTCCGTCTGGCAAGTGCGCGGTCCGCTCGAACCAGATGTTGCCATCGTCGTTGTCGCCAAATGCGCTAGTGACGCTATGCGGTCCTACGGCGTGCTTGGAACAATAGAGGCTACGGCGCGCCAGCAGCGCTGTCAGCCGGGTGATGCCGATGCCAAAGACCTGCTTTGTCAGGATATGGTCAACGCGCTCCTGCAGGCGGGGAAATTCGCCTTCCAGCCCATTGATCAGTCGTGTCGCAATCTCGCGCAGGAAGACGCCGGACTTGGTGCAGGGATCGAGAAACGTGACGCTGCTGTCCGCCCAGATGTTCGCGCCGCCATTCGCCGCTGCCCAGCCCTCCGCCAGGGTATCGAGCATGCGATTGGCAAACTCAGGCGGTGTGAACACCTCATCGTTTGAGAGGTTGGCGATGCACGTCAGCACATCGGGATTGCGGCCTTTCAGCCGGAATGCGGCCTGCTCTGTCATGCGGCGGCGTCCAGCGCGGCCAGTTCGCGCACGGTCATTGCCGGGTAGGTTTCTGCCGGTTTGAAAATCTCGTGACTGCCAAGGTGCGAGAACAGCGAGCGTTCCTCACGGAAGCTGGCCATGCCGGTCAGCACGTCCAGCCGGAAATCGCGGCGCTGAAACTTGCCCCTGCCAAGATAGCCCCATTCGACGATCAGGATCGGCCCGCCACCTGCGTCCTTCATCGTCATCGCGTCACCGTGGATCAGGTTGAGCGAAAGAACGTGACTGGCGGCGCGGTAAAGCTCGTCACTCTCGTCCAGGCGAAGGTACTGCGCAAACACATCGAGCATATTCGCGCGGCACTCGGCAATGTTGTCGGCCAGAAGCTCGATACCATAGCAGCAGGTCAGCGCCTGCAGGGCGTGATGGCGCTTTTCAAAATCGGACTTGCCGTACTTTGCCTCAACCGCAGCGAGCTTGCGCTGAAGGATCGGCACGAGGAAGTTGCCGCTGCCACAGGCGGGTTCCAGAAAGCGGCTGTCGATCCGCTCGGTCTCACCCTTCACCAGATCGAGCATCTTCTCGACCAGCCAGGGCGGGGTGAACACCTCGCCGTGGTCGGCAACGCGCTTCTTCGACTTGATCAGCTTGTCCGACTGGAAAAGCGGCCCTTCGTCACGAATGGCATCAAACTCCGGCTGGACCGGCTTGATACCCGTGACCATATCCTCGCCGCTCATCCTGCCGATGATCTCCAGCGAATTGGCGACCTGAACCGGTGCCTTCTGCGCGCCTGATTCCCAAGCGCGCACCACGTCCTTCGGCACGGAAAACTCCCGCGCCACATCGTCCAGGCTGTAACCAGCCGCGATTCTACTAGATGCGAAAGACATAGGGGCAGCATAGCCGAGTGTGCTTGCGATGAAAGCCACCAGCATCAAGCTTTTGCACTAGAATGGCTTCAGCTTAGGATCGCGAGGTGCGTGAAACTCAGCTGCCTCTTGCTTTCGGCAGGTTGTCGCGCCGATGGTGCGATCAGACATGCAGGTTGGATTCTTGGAATATGAGTGAAGGTTTCGTCTACATTCTGACAAACGAAGCCATGCCGGGGTTCGTCAAAATCGGTCTGACGCAGCAGGACGACGTGGCGGACAGGGTGAGGCAGCTCGATACAACGTCTGTGCCCATGCCGTTCGAAGTTCACTTCGCAGCGCGCGTGCCGGACTGCCGAAAGCTTGAACGCACCCTGCACTTTGTGTTCGGCGAAAACCGGACGCGGAAGAACCGGGAGTTCTTCAAGATCAATCCCGACCTTGCCAAGGCGATCATCGAACTGGTGGCCATTGCCCCGGTGGAATACTCGGACGAGGAACAGGACATCGACGCCAAGGAGCGGGCGGAAATCGAACAGACCCGCACGCGCCGCGAAGTCCGAACCTTCAAGAGCTTGAACGTGCCGGTGGGCGCGCAACTGACGTTCACGAAAGACGACGCCATCACGTGCACCGTCGTCAGCGATCGTAAGGTCCAGTTCGAAGGCCAGACCATGAGCGCAACCGCAGCCGCGTTGGCCGTGGTGCGTCAAATGGGTTATGACTGGAAGACTGTAAGCGGGATGGAATATTGGGCTTACAAGGGTGTAAAGCTTTCCGGTCTGGAGAATGGTCTGCCGGATTTCGACGCGGACGAGGAGCCGGACAGTGCCATCATGGCATCGGTTCCGAATTTGGGTTCGGGCCTCCTTCCTTGAACGTGCGGCTGGCGATCTTCCGCAAGAGCGCCGCGAACTCAGGATCGTCTGCAAGGCTCTGCAATGGGCTTTCGCTTCCAGTCTGGCGGATCAGCTCCCCCTGCTTGTGAACCGGCACGTGGCCGTAGCTGGTGAATGTCGTCATCACGTTCTCGTGGCCCAGATTTTGTGACCACGCCTTCATCTGTTCGGCGTTCAGGCCCATCGACATCGCGTGACGGACCAGCATGTCGCGCAGGCTATGCGGGTTGAAGTATGGCAGGCCTACCGCTTCAAAGGCACGACGGAACACCTCGCGGATCGTGTTGGTGTTGGTCCAGCCGGTGCGGCCAAGGCCCTTTGATTCGAACTCGCCATTTTCGCCAACGCCCACTTCGGTAATGGGGAACAGGTAATCGGTCGGGCCGCGCAGTTCCTGTTCGCGCAGTTCGGTGACCCATTGCGCAAGGATGGCTTCTGCGCCTTCGACCACGGGCATGAAGAACGTGCGGAAGGTCTTGCTGAACTTGGTCTTCACCGTCCGCGCGTCCTGCTCGATCCAGTGGCCGACAAGGTTGACGTGGCCCAGCCGAAAAGAGGCGAGTGCACTGACGCGCGCGCCTGTAACGGCAGCGCAGGCGATCAATGCGCGGTCACGGCGTTCGACAAGTGTGTTGGCAGGCATGGCCGACAGCACATGCTGCAATTGTTCAACCGATGGCACGGCCTTTTCACGCACCGCACGGGCGATTGCGGTGTCCTTCTCGCTCAGGTTGAAATAGTCGGCATCAGAGAAGGCGATCTTCTGCCGGAAGCCGGGTTCGCGTGACAGCCATTCGAAGAACGCCTTCAAGTCGGACAGGGTGGAATGCACCGTCGCCTTGCTCAGAGTTTCGCCAGTGCGGACGTTGCGCGCTTCAGCCATGCGGCGCTTGAAGGCCATCGCCTGTTCACGGTGAAATTTGCGGAAATCCTTGCGCCCGGTGCTTTCTTCGAACCGTGCAAGTGACTTCGCCACGCGGTCGATCGTCACTTCGTCACGGCCCCGCGCATCCTTCAGATATTGCAGGTAATCGCGCTTCACGCGCTCGTTGCTGGCATTGTGTTTGGTCATATTGCGTCTCACTTCTCGAAGTCACAGTTGGGGGAAGGGGAAGCACGCCCACTTAGGCGTAGCGGTGCTTCCACCGTCTGGACCGTCAGACCGGGCATGATGCGGGCCAGATCATCCCGGCGCGCGCTTCGGTGCATGACGGTGCCACAGGTGCCGCAGATCGCGCGCAGGTTGCCGCTTGAAGGTTTGCGGACGATGTAATCGACCATGCCCAACGCCGGTTCACGCGGGGCACGGCAGCGAAGGCAAAACATCTGGCCGGGGCCGCAGGTCTGTTTGCGCTTCTGGTTCAGGGTTGCGAGAAACTGCCGAATGCTTTCGCCGTGGAAGAGGACGGGGCGGGCCTTGTCGATGGTGGCCAGCCCCATCTTCTGCCAGTGACGGATGGTGTTCTTGTGCACTTTGAGACACGCGGCCAGTTCGGCCACGGTGTAAGTGCGCAGCAGCTTCACCCGGTAGGGATTTACCCGGCGGGCAGGCATCGGCCTTACTCCTGCCCTGCCACCAGACGGCGGATAGATTCCACCTTAACCAGCGTGCGGCGACCAAGCTTGAAGGCTTCCAGCCGTCCGTCTGCGATCATCGCGTAAATCGAAGTTCGGCCAAGGCTAAGGGCGCGGGCGGTTTCGTTGATCGAGTATGCAAGTCGTTCCATCGGTGTTGCTCCAGCGTGTGCCAGCGGGTGCTGGCGGGCACTGGAATAGTTCGACGGGAATCGGGTTTGAATCGCGCGGTAAGGTTCGGAAAGGTTCGGAAACTACTGCGCGGCTTCGATCTTATGCCAAAGTTGACGGGCGCGCTCGGTTACGGCGGTATCGCCAGCGTCGATGTTATTGGCATTGAACCACGCGAACATCGCGTCTTTGATTTGCTTCTGCGATTTCGGTGTCAGGTCGCCAACGTAGAGTTGCACGGCGATATCGGCCCACATTGCATCCCAGTGCGCAGCGAGAGGTTTACCGCCCCTGTTCTTGAGTGGTGTCGGCGTCGGGGCAACTTGTGATGGCAAGGGAAGGGGAGTTTGCGGAGACAGCGCGCGGATGAACCCGAACCGCTCGATTTCAAGTTCGCGGAATATTCGCATTTTCAAATCGGCCAGCAATTCGTCCGCCGCGTTTGTGGCACTGTCAAAGCGCTGCGGCCCGCCCATCGTCGCAAGTCTAACGGCTTCAGCCACGTGCGCATCCCAGTTGCGCGTTTGCGCGGTCAGACTGCTGACAATCTTGTCGAAAGCTTCGGGACTTTTGGCAACATCACCCACCTGTTTTATTGCCGCCGCGATAAAGGCGCGTCCTTCGGCCTCGCAGATTTCGACAGCGCGCTTTATAGTATGCCCGCTTCTGATAATTTTCTTTGCCGAATGTTCGGCGTGCATTTGCTTTTGACTCTTTCCGCAAGAGGCAAGGCTTTGGGCCGTCAGGTGTTCGAGTAAAAGGCGAATCTGCGATTGTTCGAGCTTGTCCACATGCGCATGATTCCGGCTATTGAAAGCGCTGTCTAGCGGGTGGCAGCATTAGGGAAGGGGACAACTTCCGCACCAGTCCGCAGGGTGTCCAGATAGTCCGCCCACCATTGCGCCATATCGACACGCTCCTGCCAGTGCTGGCCGCGATGGTAGGCGGCGCGCACGGCGTCCTTTCCCTTGTGGGCCAGTGCGCGTTCGATCGCATCTGGGGACCACTTGCCGGATTCGTTCAGGAGCGTGCTGGCCATTGCGCGGAAGCCGTGTCCCGTCATTTCGTCGTTTGAGTAGCCCAGACGGCGAAGCGCGGCGTTGACGGTGTTCTCCGACATCGGGCGAAGGTGGGTGCGGATCGACGGGAAGACATACTGGCCGTCACCCGTAAGGGCGCGCGCTTCGGCCAGCACGCCCAGCGCTTGGCGTGACAGCGGCACGACGTGTTCGGAACGTGCCTTCATCTTCTCGGCGGGTATCCGCCAGACCCCGGCGTCGAAGTCGAACTCCGACCATTCGGCATAGCGCAGTTCACCGGGGCGAACGAAGACCAGCGCCGCCAATTGCAGGGCGAAGCGCGTGACAGGGTGCCCATCATACCCGTCGATCGCACGCAGGAGTTCACCGGCCTTCTTCGGTTCGAGAATGGCGGCGTAGTGTTTCGACTTGTGGCCGGTCAATGCGCCACGCAGATCGCGGGTGGGGTCTGACAGTGCCAACTGGTTCGCGATGGCGAAGCGGAAGACTTGGCTTGCGAACTGCAAGGCGCGATGTGCGGTTTCGGTGCGTCCGGTCGATTCATATTTGCGCACCGCTTCCAGCATTTCGAATGGCTGGATTTCCGCCACGGGGCGCGTGCCGACCGTGCGGTCAAGAAGCTTTACGAACCATTCCTGTTTCTCCGTCGTCCTTTCCGAACGGCCTTCACGCTTGCACTTTTCAATGTATGCGCTGGCCACCGCTTCGAAAGAATTGGCGGCGCTGATCTTGGCGGTATGGGCTTCGCGGCGCTTCTTCTCGGCAGGATCGACGCCAGCCGCCAATGTGGCGCGCGCTTCGTCGCGCATCCGCCGTGCGTCCTTCAGATTCACTTCGGGATAGGTGCCAAAGCCCACCTTCTTTTCGATGCGCTTCGGCTGGCCGTCTTCGTCGCGTCCATCGACACGGAACTTGAACCGCCACAGCTTGCCGCCGGATGGCTGGACCAGCAGGAACAGGCCCTTTTCATCGGTCAGCTTATAGGGCTTCGCTTGGGGCTTTGCATTGCGGATTGCGGTGTCTGTCAGTGCCATTTGGGGGCCACGCCTTTTGCCGGTTTCAAAGTGGCCCCCACGGTGGCCCCCAGAATCGCCCGATTAGAGGCGCGCAAAGGCGGACATCAGCGGTTAGGCCGATGGTGAAAATGGCAGATTTCAGCCATTTTTTCAACTTTTAGCGGATGGTGGCGGATGGTCCGGTGGTGCCTGGGGACGGGATCGAACCGCCGACACCGTGATTTTCAGTCACGTGCTCTACCAACTGAGCTACCCAGGCATCCTGCAGATGGACCGGCTTTGAAGCGGTCCGTCGCGTTTGGAAGCGCGCCTATGGCGAAGCGGCGCGGGCTTGGCAAGTCCTCTTGCATGAATTTTTTGCGTAATCGTCAGTCCTGTGGATCTTCTTCCGCCGGACGGCCGGGCAGGGCGTAGCCATCTTCCAGCCAGCGCACCAGATCGCGGTAACGGCAGCGGGTAGAGCAGAAGGGGCTATGTTCTTCCACGCGCGGTTTGCGGCAAATCGGGCAGCGTCTGATCGAGGGTGTCGTCATGCCGGCACGGCCTGCGCGAAAGCGCTGTGGAGCGCAAGCGTGGGGTCGGCCTTGCGCTGCACGGTGCGTCCGGTGCGTCGAGCCAGTTCGGCCTCCCAGGCAGGCTGCAGAGCATGCAGCACGCGCGGATTGGCGGTCAGCAGCAGTGCGCCTGGCTCTTCTACGCGCTCTGCCTGACGCAGCAGCACGCGCGCAGCGGCTCCTGCGGGATGGCGTGCCATCCGCGCTATCAGCGAGGGTCGCTCAAGCCGCGAAACCAGTTGGACGAAGCCGAAACCGTTCATGCCGGTGCGTTCGCCCGTCCAGTCGATCAGGGCATCTGCCAGCGCCTTGTCCACCTGCTGGCGGTCCTTCTTGTCGGCCAGGGTGGGGAAATCGATGCCCACGTTGCCGCCGATGTCCATGCGGTGCATCGCATCGGCAATCGCATCGACCGCAGCCAGCGCCAGCTTGAGCGGAGGCAGCGCGCCGTCGATGTCGATCAGGGTCATGGCGGGGGTGGGGGTGACGATCACCGCGCCGCCGGGAAAGGCAATCTCGCCAGTCTGGGCCTGTTCGATCAGTTCGTCCCACCCGTTCGCGGCAAAGGCCTTGCTGGTGGCGGGCAGCACGCGCACCGTAGCGCCTGTGGCCTCGATCTCTTCGCGCAGGGTGGGCGCGGGGCGAGGGGCTTCACCGGGGGCAGGGCGAACCACAGGCAGCTTCGCGCGGCCCTTCTCGGCAATCGCGGCGCGCATCACGCGCACCATCAGGCGCGCGCCCTCTGTCGTCTCGCGCGCAAGCTGGTCGATCAGAGCCTCCGCCCCGTCATCAAACCGCACCACGCCGCGCCGTGTGCCCGCATGGCGCTTTGCCAGCCGGACTTCGGCGACAAGGCCGGGACGCAAACCTTCGCCCCATTCGACGCGCGCAGACAGGATCGCCCCGTCCGACACCAGAATCGCGCGCTCTTCAGCGATTCCCGCTTCGTAGAGCCATTCAGCCGACATGGAGACTCGCCGCCTTCAGCAACCGGCGCGTTTCATACAGTGGCAGGCCCACAACGCCCGAATGGCTGCCCGAAAGCCAGTCGCAGAAGCCTTCGGCACTGCCCTGTATGGCATAGCCGCCAGCCTTGCCGTGCCATTCGCCGCCAGCGATGTAGCTCTCGATCTCTTCTGCCGACAGCCGCTTGAACCGCACGATCGTTTCAGACAGTGCCTCGCGCAGGGTGCCATCGGGCCGGATCACCGCGATGGCAGAGAACACCCGATGCCGCTTGCCCGAAAGCAGCGCTAGGCAGGCCCGCGCGGTCGCTTCGTCTTCGGCCTTGGGCAGGATGCGCGCGCCCGCGCCGACCACGGTATCGCCCGCAAGGATAAGGCAGCCCGGTGCAAGCCGTGCCGCAGCGCGCGCCTTTTCGGCAGCAAGCCGCACCGCGTGGTCGCGCGGGCGTTCGCCCTTCAGGGGGGATTCGTCGATGTCGGTAGCGACGACGCGGGCCGGGCTGATGCCCAGACGGCCCAAAAGCTCAAGTCGCCGTGGACTGGCAGAAGCCAGTACCAGTTCGGGAGAGGAAGGGGAGGCAGGCGATGCGTCGCCCGCCATCAAAAGCCGCCGGGACCGCTGCGACCGGGCATGAAGCGATAGGTAATGCGGCCCTTGGTCAGATCGTAAGGGGTCAGTTCGACCAGCACTTCATCGCCAACCAGTACGCGGATGCGGTTCTTGCGCATCTTGCCAGCGGTATGGCCGAGGATCTCATGGTCGTTTTCGAGGCGGACGCGGAACATGGCGTTGGGCAGAAGTTCTACCACCTGGCCGCGCATTTCGAGGAGTTCTTCTTTCGCCATCGGCGGTTTCGAATGCCTTATGTGTGAGTATTCTGTGAGAACGCAGGAATCACCGGATGCGATCCGTGCGCGAAGGATTCCGCGCCGCCCATAGCCCTGCTTGCCGCAAAAGGAAAGGGGGCAGCAAATCGGGCCATTCCCGGTTCAGGAAACTCCCGCCATGTCGCGAGTTATGTTGCAGTGCGACAATCTGTTACCAAATGCGGATTGTTCGCAACAAGGCTTTTCCCCACCAGAAGCCTGAAACGTGCCGATCCAAATGCCGGCTCGAACTATCAAGGGTTGTGATTGTGAACATGAGAGCAGCGACATCGCTGGCAGCTTTGGCCTTCTGTCTTGCAGTGGCGAACCCCGCACTGGCACGGGATGTTACGGCGGGAACAGACGACGCCGCGCAGGAAACGGTCGACCCCACCGACGAAGAAGAACAGATCGTTGCCGAACCCGGTCAGATACTTGTCGTCGCCACGCGCATCAAAGGGCAGGTCGATACAACGCAGCCGCCCATTGCCGTGCTGGATGAAGAGGCCATCGCGTCCTACGGCGCGGGATCGCTGCAGGAACTCCTCGCCTCGCTGGCCCCGCAAACCGGATCGGGGCGCGGGCGCGGCAGCGGCGGGCCGGTGGTCCTGTTGAACGGAATGCGCATTTCGGGCTTCCGGGAAATGCGCGGCATCCCGCCCGAAGCGATCCGGCGTATGGAAATCCTGCCCGAAGAAGTCGCGCTGCAATATGGCTATCGCCCCGATCAGCGCGTGGTCAACTTCATCCTCAAGAACAATTTCAGCAGTGTTGGCAGCGAAACCGAGTTTCGCGTGCCCAGCGGTGGCGGCTTCACCGAGTGGGAGCAGGAAGTCACGCTGACCAAGATTGCCAATGGCAATCGCATCAACATTACCGGCAAGCTGGAAGACACCAGCCCGCTGACCGAAGCGGAGCGCAACATCGTCCAGCCCGCCACATCGGAGGCGCTGGTCGCGGGCGATCCGGCAGCGGCAGACTATCGCACGTTGCTTGGCGATACGAAGTCGGCCCAGATCAACGCAACGCTTGCCCGCGCGTTGGGTGCAGGTGCTGGCCTGAGCGTCAACCTGCTGGCACAGCGGGACAATTCGCGCACGCTCAATGGCTTGAACACCGTAACGCTAACCGATTCCACCGGCAGCTTCAGCCGCACCACGCTCGATCCGGCCCCCATCACCACGCGTCGGCAGACCACCACGCTCCAAGCGGGGGCTGCGCTCAACAAACCGCTCGGAAGCTGGAATCTCGCCCTCACCGCGGATGCGGGGCATGTTGAAACGAAAAGCACGATTGATAACCGCGCCGATCTTTCGGGCCTGCAGGCGCTAGTCGATGCCGGATCGCTCACCGCGTCGGGCGCGCTTCCGGCCAGCGCCATCATCCCCGGCGTGGCTGACCGCGCTCTGTCCAAAACTGATTCGCTGACCAGCCTCGCCACCCTGACCGGGCGACCCATGCGCCTGCCCGGCGGCGAAGTGGCGCTGACGGTGAAAGCCGGGTTCGATTATTCCGGCATCGAAAGCACCGACACGCGCAGCAGCACCGGCACGATCAATCTGAAGCGCGGCGATGCGCAGGCCGGGTTCAGCCTCGATATGCCGATCACCAGCCGCAAGGAAGGTTTTGGTGCAGGGATTGGGGATCTTTCGCTCAACGCCAACGCTGAAGTGCATCACCTGTCGGATTTCGGCACGCTTTATAATTGGGGCGGCGGATTGACCTATCGCCCCACCGAAACGCTGTCGCTTCAGGCAAGCTATGTCGCGGCGGACAAGGCGCCGGGCCTCAGCGCGCTGGGCGGGCCGACCACGGTGACGCAGAATGTATCGATCTACGATTTTTCGCGCGGCGAAACGGTGCTGGCCACGGTCATTTCCGGCGGCAACCCGAACCTTGTGAAAGAACGCCAGCGCGACTGGAAATTCGGCCTCAACTGGAGCCTGCCGTTCCTCAAGGATTCAAGCTTCATCGCGGAATATTTCCGCAATCGCTCCACCAATACCACCAACAGCTTCCCGCTGTTGACCTCCGAAGTCGAAGCGGCATTCCCCGGCCGCGTTATTCGCGATGCTGATGGCCGCATCATTTCGGTCGATCAAAGCTCGGTCACCTTCGCCGAAGAGAAAGGCTCGCGTCTGCGCTACGGCCTCAATCTATCGGGCAATTTCGGAACTCCCGATCCTGCGATGGCGCAGCAGCGTGGCCCAATGGGGCGGATGATGGGCGCTGCCGGTGGTCCGCCGCCGGGCGCAGGCGGACCGCCTCCCGGTGGCGCACCGCGCGCCGGCGCAGGTGTCCCCCCCGGCGGGGGGGGCGGGCCGCGTGGCGGACCGGGCGGCTTCGACGGCCGCGGGCGCTGGAACCTTTCGATCTTCCACACCGTGCGCTTTCAGGAATCGGTGCAGATCGCACCCGGCGGCACTGTGCTCAATCTGCTTGAAGGTGATGCGATCTCCAGCGGCGTTGCCCGCCATGCGATAGAGATGGAAGGCGGCGGTTTCTATCGCGGCTTCGGCCTGCGCTTCAGCGGCAGCTACACCGGCGGTTCGCGCATCGACGCCAGTGGCTTGCCCGGCTCCACCACACTGCGCTTCGCCCCGATTGCCACCTTCGATATGCGCCTCTTTGCCGACCTTGGCCGCAAGGCAAAGCTGGTTGAGAAAGTGCCCTTCCTCAAAGGCTCGCGCGTCTCGTTCTCGGTCGAGAACATCTTCAACGCCCAGCAGCGCGTGACCGACGATACCGGCGCAGTCCCCCTGCGCTACCAGCCCGGCTATCAGGATGCGCGGGGCACGGTGTTTGAGATTGAATTCCGCAAGCAGTTTTGATCGGCGCAAATCCGCCCCGTTTTTCGATGGGCAAACGGGGAGTCGGTAGCCCCAAGGGCTGACGGACGTGCAGGGACAAGACAAGCACCAGCGCATGTGTTACCATGTGTACACCTGCCACAAGGAGCGCAAAATGGGTGCCAGCACGACCATCACGATCCGGGTTACGCCCGATCTCAAAGAAAAGCTGGGCCGCCTTGCGCAGAACACGCGCCGTTCAAAGTCCTACCTCGCCGCAGATGCGGTCGAAGCCTATGTGAATCGCGAACTGCAGATCATTGAAGGCATCCAGCGCGGGCTGGCTGATATGGCGGCGGGCAGAGTGACGCCGCATGAAGAAGCGATGGATCGGATCGACGCGGCGATTGAAGCCGCACGCGCCAACGTAGAATAGGGCGAGTACCCTATGAGGCAGGTACGGTGGTCGGACGACTCTCTGGATGATCTCGAAGATCAGGTTGTTCATATCGCAAAAGATAATCGTGCTGCTGCACGACGTGTTGCGAAGCGTATACGTGATACTGGCGTTGCTCTGGCCGACTTCGCGACCGGCCATCCAGGCCGCGTTGCCGGGACTTACGAAAAATCGGTTAGCCGGCTCCCTTACGTAATCGTCTATGCCCTCAGCGAAGACGATACCGCACTGACAATTCTCCGTGTCATCCACACGTCGCGCAACTGGCTACCCGATGATTGGCCAGAATGACGAGCTGACCAACCGCACTGAAATCTCTTACAAAATCTTCGACCGCCCCTGAACCCACGCTCTCGCGCGTTCCATATTGCGTTCGCGTTCGTTGGCTTCATAGCTGTCGGCGATGTGGCGCAGCGATACGACTTGTGCCAGCGGCAACTTCTCGTCGAACATCAGCCCCACGCGACCGTGTCGTGCCCAGCGGACCATGCCGAAAGCTTCAATGTGTTCGCATTGCAAGATGGCCGACGCGCCCTCTGCGGGCAATTTGTCCTGCGGGATCAGCGCGGCGCCTGTTACCGAAAGGTCTTCCAGAAAGCACTGTTGCGTGCCCGTCAGAAGCACCAGCCGCGCCGGGATGTGCAGGCGCACGCGCGCGTCGGCGCGGCGTCCGGGCACTACGGCGCTGCTGCGCGTTCCTGAAGGGGATGATAGTTTCCACGGCATTCACCAATTGTCGCGCAACCGCGCTAATACCGCCGAAACGGACCCTGCGGAAAAGCCCTTAGTAGATCGTGGAAAGCGCAAGCTTTGCCATTGCTTGCGGCGGTTGAGCGACTATCTGCACTCCTATGGCCCGCAAGCCCGCATCCCCGCCTGACCGTGATATCGACCGCTTTCAGGAGGATCGCGCGTCCACCACCGTGCGCGGATCGGACAAGCCCGATATCGAACTGGGCGTATCGGTCATCCGCGATACGGTGAACACGCTCAAGCCCAAGCCCGGCGTCTACCGGATGCAGGATGCAAAGGGCGATGTGCTCTATGTGGGCAAGGCGCGCGCGCTGAAGAACCGCGTGGCCAACTACACGCAGGTTGAACGCTTGCCCAATCGCCTGCGCCGCATGGTCAGCCAGACGCGCAGCATGACCATCGTCACCACCAATTCCGAAGCAGAGGCGCTGCTGCTGGAAGCCCAACTGATCAAGCGCTTCCGCCCGCCCTACAACGTGCTGCTGCGCGATGATAAATCGTTTCCGTTCATCCTCTTGCGCGGCGATCATGCGTTTCCGCGCATCACCAAGCATCGCGGCGCGCGCAAGGCGAAGGGCAATTATTACGGCCCCTTCGCCAGCGCCGGCAGCGTGAACACCACGATCAACGCGCTGCAAAAGCTGTTCCTTTTGCGCAGTTGCAACGATGGTTTCATGGCGCGGCGTGACCGGCCCTGCCTGCTCTACCAGATCCGCCGCTGTTCGGCCCCCTGTGTAGACCGCATCACGCCTGAGGATTACGGCGAACTGGTGCGGCAGGCGAAGGATTTCCTTGGCGGCAAATCGGGCGCGGTGCAGCGCGAGATCGAAGCGCAGATGCAGGACGCCGCCGAAGCGCTGGACTTTGAACGCGCCGCCATGCTGCGCGACCGGTTGCGCGCCGCCACGTTCATTCAGGGTAGTCAGGCGATCAATGCCGAAGGCGTCGGCAATGCCGATGTCTTTGCGATGGCGGTAAAGGGCGGGCAGGTGGCGGTGCAGGCCTTCTTCATCCGTGGCGGCCAGAACTGGGGCCACCGCGCCTTCTTCCCCAGCCACACCGAAGGGCTTTCGGAAGAGGAAGTGATGACCGCCTTCCTCGCGCAGTTCTATGAAGAGGTGCCCCCGGCGCGCCTGATCCTTGTGGATCGTGAACTGCCGGAAGCAGAACTGCTGGCAGAGGCTCTGTGTGAAGGTGCAGGCGGCAAAGTCGAGATATCGGTTCCCCAGCGCGGGGACCGGCGGCGGCTGATGGAACAGGCGCAGCGCAACGCGGTCGAAGCGCTGGACCGGCGCATGGCGGAAAGCGGCACCAAGGCCAAGGTCATGCGCGAACTGGCTGAATTTCTTGAACTTCCCGAAGTGCCGCAGCGGATCGAGGTTTACGATAACAGCCATATCCAAGGCACCAATGCCCTTGGCGCGATGATCGTGGCGGGGCCGGAAGGCTTTGTAAAAGCGCAATATCGCAAGTGGAATATCAAGACCGCACAGACCAACGACGATTTTGGCATGATGCGCGAAGTGATGACCCGCCGCTTCGGGAAAGCGCAAGAGGAAGACCCGGATCGTGACAGCGGCATGTGGCCCGACCTTGTGCTGATTGATGGCGGCAAGGGGCAGATGTCGGCGGTGAAGGATGCGCTGGGCGAACTCGGCATCGAGGACGTGCCGCTGATCGCCATCGCCAAGGGGCCGCATCATGGGCGCGAGGGGCGCGAGGTATTCCATTTTCCCGACGGGCGCGAAAAGATGCTCCCCGTAAATTCGCCGGTCCTGTTCCACCTTCAGAACATGCGCGATGAAGTGCACCGCTTCGCCATCGGCGCGCACCGCGCCAAGCGCAGCCGGGCGATTACGGCCAGCCCGCTCGACGAGATTCCGGGCATTGGCCCTGCGCGGAAAAGGGCGCTGTTGCTGCACTTCGGCACCGCCGGAAAAGTGCGTGCGGCCAGCCTCGAAGACCTTCAGCGGGCACCCGGCGTCAGCGGTGCGGTGGCGCAGACGGTCTATGATTTCTACCATCCGAACGGGTGATCTGGCGTGCATTTCTGAAGTGCACCTAGATGCACCTAGGCGCACCTAATTGCACCAAGCGGTGCCCGAAAGCCGCAGAAAACAGGGTTTCTGACCCCTTAACCGCACTTGTTTGCGCGTCCTTCAATCTCCTCCTGTCTTTTGGCAACCGGGACAGTCCCTGCGATCGGGAACGCAGGGTTGGAGACGAGGCTTATGACTTTCACGACCGGTCGGAAGACCGTTAAGCTTGCGCTTGCCGCAAGCGCGCTGCTGGCCAGCGAACCGCTTCTGGCGCAGGCTGCGAATGGTGTGGGGACGCCGTTCGAGCTGGCCTTCTGGCAATCGGTGGCAGGCAGCGACGATCCGGCGGTATATGACGCCTATCTGGCGCAATATCCGGCGGGCACGTTCAGCGCGCTGGCGAAAGCGAAAGTGGCCACGCTGCGCCGCGCCGCGCCGGCGGTGGCGGCGGTTCCTGCTGCGCCTCCGGTTGCTGCTGCCATTGTGCAACCTGCTGTTGTCAAAGCGGAAAGTGCAGCACCTGCTGGCAGTGACGCGGCGCTGCTGAGCGAACTCGCGAAATCGCAAGAGGCAGGTGTTTCGACGCAGAAAGCGGTTGTGGCGCAAGGGTTTGCCCTGCCAGCGCGGCCTGTTTTACAGGACGTTGCCGACCTGCCGCTACCCACTTCGTTCTGCACCGCCGAACAGCGCAACGCCTTTTACGAGACGCGCTACAAGCCGGTGCTGGAACTGGCGCGGGCGAACAACGCAGCGGCGATTGCGCACATGAAGGCGTTGCAGGACGCATATGATAGCCACCAGCTTTCGCGCGATCCCGCGCCGATGAACGCGCTGGCCGCAGAGGCGCGCGATTATCAGCAGCAGGTTGCGGCGATGACCTACAGCCGTCAGGCGGCGGTGGTGCGGCAGTTCGATGCGGTGATGGCGGTGCCGGTGAACGCCTGCCAACTGGCAGAGGTGGCGAAGTGAAGCGGCTGGGGGCGGCCATCGCACTGATTTCGCTGTCCTTCGGGCAGAGCGCGCAGGCGCAGGGTTGCCTTGATAGACAAACGCTGACGGCGGCGCGGCTGCACGAATTCGAAGCGATGATGATGGCAGTCAGCCTGCGCTGCCGCGCGATTGGCGTCGATATCAGCGCGGGATACGAAGCGATGGGAGCCACGCATCGCCCGGCATTTGCCGCAGCGGGGCGGCATCTGCGCACGTTCTTTGCCGATGTTCCGCATGCCTACGATGCCTATGCCACGCGGCTGGGCAATCGGTATGGTGGTGGCGCGACCGATCCGGCGCATTGCCGCAGCTTCGATGCGGTGGCGCAAAATCTGGCGGCGGCACCGGGCGTTGCGGCGCTGGGCAAGGTGGTGTTTGCGATGGTGGCAGAGCCGCGCATCAGCGGTGCGACTTGCACAAGGCCCTGATCAGTCGGCCTTTTTCGGCGCTATCGGGCGGATAAGGCCTTCTTGCGCCACGCTGGCGACCAGACGCCCGTCCTGCGTGTATATCCGCCCGCGATTGAAGCCACGCGCACGGCCCGCCCACGGGCTGTCGCAGGCGTAGAGTAGCCATTCATCGGCGCGGAAATCATCGTGGAACCAGATCGCGTGATCAAGGCTGGCTCCCATGATGTTGCCCTTCGACCAGCTTATGTCGTGCGGCAGGGTGGACGTGCCAAGCAGGGTCATGTCGCTGGCATAGGCGAGCACGGCGCGGTGGGTGCGCGGATCGTCGGGCAGGGCGGCGACCGAGCGGAACCACGTGTGCGCTTTGGGTTCCTGCGGCCCGCCGCTCATCCAGTGACGCGATTCTATCGGCCGCAATTCGATGGGGCGGGGTTGCAGCATGATCTGGCGCTGGCGTTCGGTCATCCGGTCTGCGAATTTCGCGCGCAGTTCCGCTTCGCTGGCGAGGGCGTCTGGCCCGGCAACATTGGGCATCGGTTCGGCGTGATAGGGGCCTTCCTCGCGCTTGTGGAACGAGGCGACCATGTTCAGGATCGGCTTGCCAAGCTGGCTGGCCACGACGCGGCGGTTGGAGAACGATCCGCCATCGAGATCGCGCTCCACCTTGAAATCTATGCCGTGATCTTCATCCCCGCCGCGCAGGAAATAGGCGTGGAGCGAGTGGACCGGGCGATCATCGGGCACCGTCCGTTCGGTGCTGGCAAGAGCCTGACCAATGACCTGACCACCGAACACGCGGCCCACGCCGCCGATCTTGCGCGCGCCTTCGAAACGGTCGCCGCCGTGATCTTTCACGTTCAGCAGATCGAGCAGGCGGTCTACCAGTTCCTGCGGAGTCGGATTTTCATTCTCGGTCATGGTGGGTCCGATGAACCGAGTTTACGTTTGCGTCAACTGCTGGTTCAGCCCCGGATGCGGCGCATCAGCCGCCAGCCAAGGGCCTTTGCATGGTTGGTGGCTGGCCATCGTCCCGGTGCGCGAGGGCGCAGGCCAGCTTTGCGCAGCAAGCTGTTGAAAGCGCGAGCATCGGCTTCGGCAAAGCTCCATTCCGACCGCCATGTGATGGATAGCGACACGGACGGGGCAGGGCCGTTCCTCACGAAATGCGGTGACATGACCGGCACATAGAGCGCCTCGCCCGGCGAAAGCGACCAGGCTTTGCCGTGGGGGAGCAGTTCATCGCGCCAATAGAGATCGCGTGGGCCACCGGTATGATAGCTCTCGTGCGTTTCATCGGGTGCGAACTGCGCGTCGCCTGCGGGGAACATGGTCATCTGCTTCGATCCCATAATTTGCAGCAGGATGTTGTGTTCGGGATCGAAATGGTAGGGCGTGACCCCGTTGGGGCTGGTCACGAAAACGAAGCCCTGCGGTTTGAGCATCGCGCCGGTGCGCGCCTCGATGGTGGGGCGCAATTCATCCAGCAGGTCCATCAGTAGATCGGCATAAGGTGGACTCTGCTCGATGTTCTTGAGCGCGGCCCAACTGCCGGTGCTTGCGATGTTGCGGATCGTCTCGCCAATGCCGATGCCGTTGGCGGGGGCTTTTTCGCCATTAAGGCCCAAGGGCAGTTCGGCGCGGTTGTATTCGACCGAGCTTTGTCCAAGCGTTTCGCCAAGCGTGGCGAGCGCATCAAGCTGCATAAGCGGATGGAAGCCCAACCGATGGACCAGCTTGTGCGGCACTTCCGGGTACGATGCAGCGAAAGCCGCGCGCGAGGTTTCATCGAACACCGCGGCGGGCATGACGGAGGTGAAAGCGGGGTTGGGCATGTTCATTGGGCAATTCCCGTGGGGTTACGGCCCAGTTCGAGGGCGAGGAGAGCGTTGAATGCAGCGCGGCGGAGCGCGCCGCCAATGGCCACCGATATGCGCCCGATGGGGCGACGTTCGGTCCACAGGCTGTCGATCATCGGATGGTCTGGCGCAGCGCAGCTATCGCACCACTGGATTTCACGACAGGCGAGCAGGGCAAGGTTCTCACGCTGGAGCAGCACACCGGGCGAAAACCGCGCATAGGTTTCATCAAATGCGGTCTTGAACGAGAAACTGCCGGGGGCGGTGAGGAAATTGGCAAGCATCGCGATGGGGCGGCCATCAAGGTTGAGCGAAAGACGCTCAAGCTTGCCCAGCGCGGCGGCTCCGGCCAGCGATTGGCGGAACAGCGTGGCCGTGGCGGGACTGGAGGCAAGGGCGCTGCCATTGGCACCTTTCCAGCCACGGTTTTCGAGATCGAGGAAGGCTTCGATCCATTCGGGCAGGCCTGCGGTGCCTTCGTCGCGTTCGAAGCGGAGTTCTCCTTGTTCGGCAAGGCGCGTGTGCTGACGGCGCAGTTCCTTGCGCTTCTTTCCGGGCAGGGCGCGTTCGAGATAGAGATCGGGCGGCAGCGGCGAATGCAGCATTGCGCGCTGCTGGCGCATGACCAGCGCGGCCTTGCGGTCTTCGGGTAAGGCGACATCGAACAGTGCGTGCGCCAGCGGATGTTCGAGCGGCATGGCTGGCAGGTGCAGGAACAACGCGGTGGCGCAGTGATCGTCGATCCAATCGAACGCTGCCTGCCAGAACAGCATCTCACACCCCGCGCGGACCAGCGGTGCGCCGAGGAAAGCATTGGGGTGCAGCCATGTAGTCAGATGCGGCAGCGGCCAGCGTCCATAGCGGCCCGGCGCTGCAAGTGGCAGGAGGCCAATCAGTTCGCCGCCGATTTCCAGCGTGAGCAGGCGGACTTTGCCTGATTGATCAAAAGCCTCACAAGATGGGAGGAGATACCACGGTTCGAAAAAGGGATTGGGCGTGGTGGCAGCATCTGCCAGCGCTTGCCACGCGGCACGGCGTTCGGGGGTGCCCCAAGCCTGCCAAGGATCAAGACGCACGCGCACCGCGCCAGTCGGCGCTGTCGGCAGAAGGCCGGACGAGAGGGAAAAGGGCGGCGCGTTCAACTTCGAAGGTTCTCCGAAGTCGTGTCTATCCGCCTAGGGGCGAAAACTCGGTTAACGCGGGTGGGTAAGATTTGGATTGTTGCGGGGCCGCAGTCTGTTTGTGCGGGCGCCGTGTAACAACACTGAGGCCGCCGCCTGCGCGAGGGCGCGGCTGGTGAAGGAAACGAAAAAGGCGCCCGGTTTCCCGGACGCCCTTTCGTATCGTTGCTGATCGGTAAGGATCAGAGCGAATAGTACATGTCGAATTCGACAGCCGAAGGCGTGGTTTCCCAACGCATCACTTCGGGCCACTTCAGTTCGATGTAGGCTTCGATCTGGTCCTTGGTGAACACGCCGCCCTGCAGCAGGAATTCGTGGTCAGCTTCAAGGCTGTCGAGCGCTTCGCGGAGCGAACCGCAAACGGTGGGCACCTGGGCGAGTTCTGCCGGGGGCAGATCGTACAGGTTCTTGTCCATCGCTTCGCCCGGGTGGATCTTGTTCTTGATACCGTCAAGGCCAGCCATCAGCAGCGCTGCATAGCACAGATAGGGGTTGGCCATCGCATCGGGGAAGCGGAATTCGACGCGCTTCGCCTTGGCACCAGTGCCATAGGGGATGCGGCACGAAGCCGAACGGTTGCGCGCCGAATAGGCGAGCAGCACGGGCGCTTCATAGCCCGGCACCAGACGCTTGTAGCTGTTGGTGGTGGGGTTGGTGAAAGCGTTCAGCGCCTTGGCGTGCTTGATCACGCCGCCGATGAAATAGAGGCACATGTCCGACAGACCAGCATAGCCGTTGCCTGCGAACAGCGGCTTGCCACCGTCCCAGATCGACATGTGGGTGTGCATACCCGAGCCGTTGTCCTTCATGATCGGCTTCGGCATGAACGTGGCGGTCTTGCCATAGGCGTGGGCGACCTGCTGCACGACGTACTTGTAGACCTGCATACGGTCAGCCGTCTGCACCAGCGTGCCGAAGGTGAGGCCGAGTTCGTGCTGCGCCGAGGCCACTTCGTGGTGGTGCTTGTCGCAGGGGAGGCCCATTTCGATCATGGTCGAAACCATTTCGCCACGAATATCGACGCAGCTATCGACCGGTGCGACCGGGAAGTAGCCACCCTTGGCGCGCGGACGGTGCGCAAGGTTGCCGCCTTCGTAGTCCTTGGCCGAGTTGGTCGGCAGTTCGATATCGTCGATCTTGAAGCCGTTGCCGTCGTAACCGTCGTAGAACTTCACGTCGTCGAACAGGAAGAATTCGGCTTCCGGGCCAACATACACGGTGTCACCAAAACCGGCGGACTTCACGAAAGCTTCTGCGCGCTTCGCGGTCGAACGCGGGTCGCGGGCATAGAGTTCGCCGGTCGACGGTTCAACGATGTCGCAGCAGATGATCATCATCGGCGTGGCCGAGAACGGATCGATGAAGACCGAGTCGAGATCGGGCTTGAGGATCATGTCCGATTCGTTGATGGCCTTCCAGCCTTCGATCGACGAACCGTCGAACATCAGGCCGTCTTCGAGTTCATCTTCACCGATCAGGCCGGCGACCATCGTCAGGTGCTGCCACTTGCCCTTGGGGTCGGTGAAGCGCAGGTCGACCCATTCGATTTCCTCGTCCTTGATACGGGCGAGGATGTCCTTTGCACTTGCCATCGCTGGTCCTTCTTAATGCCCCCGGTGGAGAGGTTCGGGGGGTATCTGGGGTGGTTGTTTTCTGGAGGCTTGCCCGTCCACAGGCCCACCCCCGCTTTATCGCGCAATCCCGCCTTGGCCGAATTGCACCAAATCAGGCCGTGATCGTCAGATCGCGTCGTCGTTGCGTTCGCCCGTGCGGATGCGCAGTGCGCTTTCGACCGGGATAACGAAAATCTTGCCGTCGCCAATGCGGCCCGTCTGCGCGGCGGCGGCGATAGCTTCGACCACACGGTCGGCCAGATCGTCGCTGATCACGACTTCGAGCTTCACCTTGGGCAGAAAATCGACAACGTATTCTGCACCGCGATACAGTTCGGTGTGGCCTTTCTGGCGGCCGAAACCCTTCGCTTCGGTGACAGTGATGCCGGAGACGCCGATTTCGTGCAGCGCTTCCTTCACTTCATCGAGCTTGAAGGGCTTGATGATCGCTTCGACCTTTTTCACGTCGTTCAGACCCCTGCAACGCAGGCCGGAGCGCCCGCAATGAGCGAACCGGCAGATTGTACCCGTGTGTTGGACACGACATTACAAGAATCGTGCCACGTGATGTCACAATCCACTAGGCCATCGCGCTGCATCGCGAAAGCCGTAAAATCAGGGGTCCGGCAAGATTTGAATCGAATGCGCAAGCAATCCATGCGCAAGATTGCGCAGGCTTGTTCAAATCGTGCATAAATTTTGCGCAGAGACTGCCCGTTTTTTGGGCAGACGGCAATTCTAACGTCGTTATTGCTTCGCTACTCTCGCAATGACGAACGAGTAACTTGATGGATCAGGCGTCGTAAGGCGGCTTGTGCAGGCCTTTGGTGCTGAGCGTGAAGATCTCGCAGCCGTCCTCGGTGATGCCGATAGAATGTTCGAACTGGGCCGACAGCGAACGGTCGCGCGTCACTGCAGTCCAGCCATCGTCGAGGATCTTTACCGCGGGCTTGCCAAGATTGATCATCGGTTCGATGGTGAAGAACATGCCGGGCTTGAGTTCCGGGCCGGTTCCGGCGCGGGCGGCGTGGATCACTTCGGGCGAATCGTGGAACAGGCGGCCAAGACCGTGACCGCAAAATTCGCGTACCACGCCATAGCGCTGTTTTTCGGCATGGGCCTGAATCGCCGCGCCGATATCGCCCAGACGCGCGCCGGGGCGGGCCTTTTCGATGCCGATCATCAGGCATTCGTGCGTTACATCGACAAGGCGCCGTGCTTTGAGGGGCACATCGCCCACCAGATACATGCGGCTGGTATCGCCATGCCAGCCATCAAGCAGGGGGGTAACGTCGATATTGACGATATCCCCGTCCTTCAGCGTCTTTTCCGAAGGAATGCCGTGGCAGACGACATGGTTGATCGAGATGCAGCAGGAATGGGCATAGCCGCGATAGCCCAGCGTTGCGGGAATCGCACCTGCGTCCAGCGTCATCTGGCGGACCACATCGTCAAGATGATCGGTGCGCACGCCGGGCACGACGAGCGGGGCGAGCGCATCGAGGATATCGGCGGCGAGGCGGCCAGCCTTGCGCATCCCTTCGAACCCGGCAGGGCCGTGGAGCTTGATCGTCCCGTCGCGCATCAGGACATCGTGGTCTTCAACGATCATGTATTCGGTCATGGACCCCATCTAGCGACCTTCGCGCAAAATTGCGAGGTGTTCGCAGAGGCTTGTTTCATCCGGTGACGAAGGTCGGCTTAAACTCCGGCCTGACCGCATCGAGCACCTTTTGCGTGACGGGCAGCGTCACCTCGTAATCACCCTCGGCATAAGGGCCCGCAGAATAGGGCGCCACGAGCACACCGATGCGGTCGAAAGCCTTGCCGTTTGACGAGCCGAGGATGATCGTCTGTTCCAGCGGGTCTATGCATTCGCTGAATTCGGAAATCCCGCCCAGTTCCTCGCCTTGTCGCTTATTCGCGCGTTGACGGTCAAGCTCCTTGCAGAAGGGCGCGCGAATCGCGGCGGTGAGGGCGGCTTTGGATGTGAAGAGGTCCACCGGGTTGCGGCGCTTTCCTGCGATCCGGTCCCACAGCACGGTGTCGAATACATAGTTGGGATGCGCGCCGCCGCTGTAGGTGCCGACCAATGTGGAAAGGCTCAGCCATGCGGGAAGGTCGGTCACCACCTTCCATTCCACACTGTAGCTATAGGGATTGAACGGAAAGCCGCTCTCCTTGGCCAGCTTCTTGCCCTCTTCAGCTTCGGTCTTCAGATCGCGGCGGGACTTTTCCAGTTCGGCATCGAGGATCGCCTTGAGCGCGGGAATTGCCCCTGCGCTGGCCGGGTAGGAATAGGAGAAGTCGTACGTGTCGTTCTCTTCATCCACCTGTCGTGCGGTGACGGGAGTCTGCGCGGGGATTGCTGGTGCAGAGGGCGCGGCGACGGGCGTTTCGCTGGCGGCAGCCGTCGGATCGTCCTCTTTCACCGAACAGGCGGCGAGGGCCAGAACCGACACTATCAGTATTGAACGCATCCAACATTTCCTCTCGCCACAAACCGCGCGCTGCGCCATGTATTTCTCAACATGACCGACAGAAACGCGCTGATCCAGCCTGATCGCGGCCAGCAGGCCATTGCCCTCCACCTTGTTGACAAGGCGACGCTGCCCGACTTTCTGAAAAGCCTCAACGGCGCACAGCGTTCCACGCTGGCCGCGCAGAAGTTTGAAGGCGGCGGCTATGAATATGCCATCGTGCCCGATGCCGACGGGTGGTTTGCAGTGGCTGGCGTTGCGAATGTCGCAGACCTTTCATCATGGTGCATGGCCAAGCTGGCCGACGTGCTGCCGGGCGGCACCTATCGCCGTGCTGGTGGAGAGCCGGGCAAGGCGCTGCATGGCTGGGTGACGGGGCAGTATCGCTTTGACCGCTATCGCAAGGATGCCACCGAGGCTGAGCCGCGCATTCTGCTGACCAAGGACGTGGCGCAGATCGAACCGGCGCTGGCTGAAGCGGCAGCTGTGTTGATGGTGCGCGATCTGGTGAATACCCCCGCCGAAGACATGGGGCCGTTTCAGCTTGAGGCCGAAGTCCGGGCGTTGGCCAAGCGGTATCATGCCGAAGTCCACGTCGTTTCGGGCGATGCGCTGGAGCGGGACTATCCAATGGTTCACGCGGTGGGTAGGGCGGCGGCGCGCAGCCATGCGCCGCGCCTGATCGAGATGGAATGGGGCGATCCCAAGCATCCGCGCGTGGCCATTGTGGGCAAGGGCGTGTGCTTCGATTCGGGCGGGCTGGATATCAAGCCATCATCGGGCATGGCGCTGATGAAAAAGGACATGGGCGGCGCGGCCCATGCCATCGCGCTGGCGGGCCTGATCATGGCGCTGAATCTGAAGATCCGGCTGCATCTGCTTGTGCCAGCGGTGGAAAACGCCATTTCCGCCAATGCTTTCCGTCCCGGCGATATTCTGCGGTCACGCGCAGGACTTTCGGTAGAGGTGACCAATACCGACGCCGAAGGGCGGCTGGTGCTGGGCGATGCGCTGGCCCGCGCCAGCGAGTTGCAGGCCGAACTGGTGATCGATTTCGCCACGCTGACCGGCGCTGCGCGGGTTGCGCTTGGCCCTGATCTGCCTGCGATGTTCGCGCGGACAGATGCCACGGCGAATGATCTGCTGCGCGCCGGGATGGAGCGGGACGACGCCTGTTGGCGCTTGCCATTGCACGACGGCTATCGGGAATATCTGAAATCAGACGTTGCCGACCTGCAAAATTCACCTTCCAACGGCTTTGCAGGCGCGAGTGTTGCGGCGCTGTTTCTGGACCGCTTTGTGGGCGAAGGCATTGATTGGGCGCACTTTGATACCTTTGCATGGCGTCCTGTGGCCAAGCCGGGGCGGCCCAAGGGTGGCGATGCGCTGGGCCTGCGCGCGGCGTGGGGATTGCTGAAGGCGCGCTATGGCTGATGGGGCGGCCCGTGCGGCATAGCTTGCCTGTCAGCGCGGACGCCGCTAATCGCCCGGCTTTCCTGCTGCGGGGACATCCAGAATTGACCGTCGAAGCCATGCCTCTTTCCGTTGACGTGCCGACCGGCCAGCTTGCGCTGGTGCGCCCGGCTGACCGTTCGGACAAGCCGCACCTGCCGGTGCGTGGCGATCTGGCGCATATTGGCCTTGCTGGACGATACTTCGTGCCGCACTATGCCGTGCCGATGCCGCACACGCTGAAAGCGGCAGGCGTGTTGCGCGGCGCGGGCAAGCCCGATGGCGAGGAACTGCGCGCGCTGACAGCGGGCGAGACGTTTGACGTGCTGGATATCGCAGGCGGCTGGGCCTGGGGACAGGCGCAGGCAGACCAGTTGGTCGGCTATGTCGAAGTTGCGCAACTGGAGCCGCAGGCATGACCACTTCGGTCTTTATCGATGGTGCAGCGGGCACCACCGGCCTTGAGATTGCGGATCGGCTTGCAGGCCGCAGCGAATTCACGCTGATTGCGCTCGACGATGCACGCCGCAAGGACGATGCCGCGCGTGCCGAAGCGATCAACGACGCCGATGTGGTGATCCTGTGCCTGCCCGATGACGCTGCGCGCGATGCCGTGGCGATGATCCGCAACGACCACACCAAAGTGATCGACGCTTCGACCGCACACCGCGTGGCCGATGGCTGGACCTATGGTTTCCCTGAACTGGTCGGGCGTGAAACGGTGGCTGAGGCCAAGCGCGTGTCCAATCCCGGCTGCTACCCGACCGGGTTCCTCGGCCTGCTGGCGCCGCTGGTACACAACGGTCTGCTGCCTTCTGCGTGGCCATATACCTGCACCGGCGTGTCCGGGTATTCGGGCGGCGGCAAGGCGCTGATCAAGCGGTTTGAGGATGATCGCGATATCGCATGGCGCGGCTATGGCTTGAGCTTCGGGCACAAGCATGTGCCGGAAATGCAGCGCTATGCAGGCCTTGCCATTGCGCCGCTGTTCAGCCCCGCTGTGGTGCCTGCGCATCGCGGCATGGTGGTGGAAGTGCTGCTGCCGCTGGGCGTGATGCCAGGCAATGTACCTGCCGAACTGCTGCGGGCGGCACTGACGCAGTTCTATGGCGAATCGAAGATCGTCACCGTGGCGCAGGATGCGCCTGCGGATGGCGAGATGCTGATGCGCGCATCGATGGAGCCGTGGGACGGTTTGAAGCTGCACGTGATGGGCAGCGAGGACGGCGAACAGGCGCGGCTGGTGGCCGTGCTGGACAATCTGGGCAAGGGCGCAAGCGGAGCTGCTGTGCAGACGCTGAACCTGATGGCCGGACTGGACGAGACGGCGGGCTTGCGGGTTTGACCTGATCTGCGGATTATTTGCGCCCCCGCCTTCTCGCGGGGGCGCATCGTTTTTGAACTTATGAAAAAGGCCCGCGCTCCATTTGGAGGCGGGCCTTTTTCATTGCGCCAAGGCGCAGGAAATCAGTCTTCCGGGGCGATGGTCACGCGCAGACCGTCAAGGTCGCCGGTGATCTGCACCTGGCACGAAAGGCGCGACGTTTCGTTGCGGTGGTCCGAACTGTCGAGCAGATCGTTTTCGTCCTCGCTCATCGGCGCAACCTTGTCGGCAAAGGCCGGGTCGATATAGACGTGGCACGTGGCGCACGAGCAGCAGCCGCCGCACAGGGCCAGCAGTTCGTCAAAGCCATTGTCACGGATGGCTTCCATCACCGACAGGCCAGCGTCGGCCTCTACTGTCTTTTCTTCACCTGCACGATTGACAACCACGATCTTCGGCATCGTCCGTTCTCCAAATGCGGCGAAGGGCCATACGCGCCTAAACAACGCCCCCTGTTCGCCTTTGGACGGGGCTGCTATCGCGCGATTGCGGCTTTGGCAACTGCCGAACCGGCCAAAACACGGTTGCGGAGAAATAGGGTGGGGCTTTCAGCACAAGCGATACGCGACGGACTGGATTTCATTTCCGAGCGTAACCCGGCGCTTGGTTCCGCCATTTCGCGCGTCGGCTATCCCGAACCGCGCATCAGGGCCACGGGTTATGGCACGCTGCTGCGCACTATCGTGGGTCAGCAGGTAAGCGTGGCGGCAGCCGCTTCGGTCTGGAGTAAGCTGGAGGCGCTGCTGGGCGAGGACATGCCGCCGCACGATCTGCTTGCCGCCGATTTCGATTCGCTGCGTGCCTGCGGGCTTTCGCGGCAGAAGCAGGGCTATGCGCGTTCGTTGTGTGAACTGGTGGTTTCGGGCGAACTCGATCTGGATGCTTTGCCAGAAGACGACGAGGCGGCGATTGCCGAACTGGTGAAGATCAAGGGCATCGGGCGCTGGTCTGCTGAAATCTACCTGCTGTTTGCCGAAGGACGCCCCGACATCTGGCCTGCGGGCGATCTGGCCGTGCAGGTGGGGCTGGGCAAGCTGCTTGGTCTTGCGGAGCGGCCAAGCGAGAAGGAAACCCGCGCGCTGGCCGAGGATTGGCGCCCGCATCGCGGGGCGGCGGCGATATTTACATGGCACTGCTATAACAACCCTGCGCTTTGAGAGCGTTGAGACAACGCCCCCAATGAAAAGCCCCGCCCGGATCGCTCCGGGCGGGGTCTCCTCTCCCCAACTTGTGGGTTGCGCCGGTTATCCGGCTGCGTTGGCCGCAAGTGCTGCAAGCAGCAGCAGAGCGACGATATTGGTGATCTTGATCATCGGGTTGACGGCGGGACCGGCGGTGTCCTTGTAGGGATCGCCCACGGTATCACCGGTGACGGCGGCCTTGTGGGCTTCGCTGCCTTTGCCGCCGTGGTTGCCGTCTTCGATATACTTCTTGGCGTTGTCCCACGCGCCGCCGCCCGATGTCATCGATATGGCGACGAACAGCCCGCCAACGATCACGCCCAGCAGCAATGCGCCAAGGGCTGCAAAGCCATTGGCCTGCCCGCCGACCGCTGCGATCACGAAATAGACTGCGATCGGAGCGAGGACCGGGAGCAGCGAAGGAATGATCATTTCCTTGATCGCCGCCTTGGTCACAAGGTCCACTGTGCGGGCGTAATCAGGCTTTGACGTGCCCGCCATGATGCCCGGGTTGTCGCGGAACTGGTCACGCACGTCGATCACCACGTCGCCAGCCGCGCGGCCCACAGCGGTCATGCCCATCGCACCGAACAGGTACGGCAGGAGCGCGCCGAGCAGCAGCCCGACGATGACGTATGGGTTTTCAAGGCTGAAGCTGACCGCGAGGTTCGGGAAGAATTCACGCAAGTCAGTGGTGTAGGCGGCGAAGAGTACGAGGGCGGCAAGACCTGCCGAACCGATGGCATAGCCCTTGGTCACGGCCTTGGTCGTGTTGCCCACGGCATCGAGCGCATCGGTCTTTTCACGGACCGAATCGTCCAGCCCTGCCATTTCTGCAATACCGCCCGCGTTGTCGGTCACGGGACCATAGGCGTCCAGCGCGACGACCATTCCGGCCAGCGCCAGCATGGCGGTTGCGCCATAGGCGATGCCGATAAGGCCTGCGAGCTGGTATGCGATGATGATGCCCGCGCAGATCACCAGCGTGGGCAGCGCGGTGGATTCAAGGCTGATGGCCAGCCCCTGAATCACGTTGGTGCCGTGGCCGGTTTCCGACGATTTGGCGATGGAGCGCACCGGACGATAGTTGGTGCCGGTGTAATACTCCGTGATCCAGATGATCAGGCCGGTGATGACCAGGCCGAGCAGCGAGCAGTAGAACAGCGTGCGCCCGGTGAAGGTCACTGTATCGGCCATGATGGTGTAGCTCATCGGCGTTTCCATGCCGCCAAGGGCATAGTCGATCGCCCACCAGATCGCGCCGACGGAAAGGACGGCGGTAACAAGGAAGCCCTTGTACATCGCGCCCATGATGTTGTTCGACGAACCCAGCTTAACGAAATAGGTGCCGATGATCGAGGTGACGATGCACACGCCGCCGATCAGCAGCGGCAGCGCCATCATCGGGCCAAGGGCAGCGCCCAGCCCTTTGAGCAGCAGCGCGGTGAGCACCATCGTTGCGCCCACGGTAACGACATAGGTTTCGAACAGGTCGGCGGCCATGCCGGCGCAATCGCCCACATTGTCGCCCACGTTGTCGGCAATAACGGCGGGGTTGCGTGGATCGTCTTCAGGGATGCCAGCTTCGACTTTGCCGACAAGATCGGCGCCCACGTCTGCCGCCTTGGTGAAGATGCCGCCGCCCAGACGCGCGAAGATCGAGATGAGCGAAGCGCCAAAGGCCAGCGCGACGAGGCCGTCAACCACGGTGCGATCATCGCCGCCCACGGTGTAACCGGCGATGTCGGTCAGATAGTGGTAGAACACCGCGATGGCGAGCAGGGCGAGGCCTGCCACCAGCATCCCGGTGATCGCGCCCGCGCGGAACGCCAGCGTGAGACCAGCCTGAAGGCCGTTCTGTGCCGCCGCCGCCGTGCGCACGTTGGACCGGACCGAGATGTTCATCCCGATGAAGCCCGCCACGCCCGAAAGGACCGCGCCGATGACGAAGCCGGTGGCGGAGATCGTGCCGAGAGTGGCGGCGATGATGACGGCGACGACCACGCCGACGATTGCGATGGTGGTGTACTGACGCTTCAGATAGGCTTGCGCGCCTTCCTGAATGGCAGCGGCAATTTCCTGCATTTTGGCATTGCCCGCCGGTGCGCCCAGCACCTGACGGCTGGTCACGAAGCCATACACGATGGCCAGCAACCCAAGCAGTATCGATAATACGACTAGGTTCACGATGGCATCCCCCTTTATTCCGGTGCCACGAAAGGCCCGGTCCCGTCGTTTGCGGGCCGGGCGAAGCTATAGCTTTATTTGCGCCCCGCAAGCCCTTCCATGACGTGGATCAAGGCCTTTTTAATCGTGCGTATAACCCAGTGTGCCATGCGGCACTGCACCATCGAGGGTAACGGATGATCTGGTTGGCGCGGTAGCGAGGCCAATACGATAGGCGGGGACCGGCGGTGTCGCATCGGGGGGGAGGGTGAATAGCAGTTCGTAATCTTCGCCCCAACGCATGGCTTCGTCATGCCGGGCCGAGGGGAGTCTGGCGGGGAAGGGGACAGCGGTGCTTTCGATGTCGAACGTGACTCCGCTGGCCTCGGCCATACGAGCGGAATCGATTAGCAGTCCATCGGACACGTCCATCATCGCGGTGACATGGTGGGCAAGGGCGCGGCCCTCTGCAAGGCGCGGCGTAGGGCGGCGGAAGGTGGTACTATCCGCATCGGTGCCATCGCGCAGAGCTTCGAACCCAAGCATGGCCGCACCGACTGGGCCGGTGATCCAGAGCGCATCGCCAGCGCTTGCGCCGCGCCGGTCGGGAACCGGGCGGCACGTGGCGCGGCCGAGCGCAGTGAGGCCGAGGCTGCGGGGGCCATTGGCGCTGACGGTATCGCCGCCGAGCAGGGGGACAGCGAAAGCGGTAAGGGCTTCGTCAAGGCCAGCGAGAAACCGGGCGTCATTATCGCCCAGCGTAAAGCCGAGGAGCACGCCGACGGGATCTGCACCTTTGGATGCAAGATCCGACAGGTTGGTGGCCACAAGTTTCCACGCAACGTCGGCCATGTCCTGACCCGGCAGCCAGTGGACCGCTTCGACCATCATGTCATGCGTGAGGATCAGCGTTTCGCCGCCGAAATCGAGCACGGCGCAATCGTCCTGAAGGCCGCGCGCAGCAGGGTGCGGTGCGAGCGCGCGCAGGGCGGCGATGAGGGCGGATTCCTTGCTCACTGGCGTGTCTATGCGGTGGAGCGGCGATTGGCACAAGTCTGCTTGACCAGCGCAACAGTGGGGCTTAATCGTTCGATTAAAGAGGTTCGAGAGGAGTCGGAAGAATGGCAACTGCCTATATCGTCGATGCGGTGCGTACAGCAGGCGGACGTAGGGGCGGCAGGCTGGCGGGCGTGCATCCGGTGGACCTTGCCGCGCGCAGCCTTGATGCCATCGTCGCGCGGGTGGGACTTGATCCAACGGCTATCGACGATGTGATCATGGGCTGCGTGACGCAGGCCGGACAGCAGGCGATGCAGGTGGGGCGCAATGCGGTGTTGGCGTCAAAGCTGCTGCCGCAATCGACCCCTGCGGTGACCATCGACCGCCAGTGCGGATCATCGCAACAGGCTGTCCAGTTCGCGGCGCAGGCGGTGATGTCGGGCGTGCAGGACGTGGTTCTGGCAGCCGGCGTTGAAAGCATGAGCCGCGTGCCGATGGGATCGAACGCCACGTTCCATATGAAGGAAGGGCTGGGGCACTACAAATCGCCGGGGCTGGAGGAAAAGTATCCGGGCGTGATGTTCTCGCAGTTCATGGGCGCGGAAATGATCGTGAAGAAGCACGGCTTTTCCAAGGAGGATCTGGATCGTTTCTCGCTGAACAGCCACGAAAAGGCGATTGCGGCGACCAACGCGCAGGCTTTTGCGAACGAGATCGTGCCTATCGAAATCGAGACGCCCGAAGGCCCGGCGATGCACACCGTGGACGAAGGCATCCGCTTTGACGCGACGCTGGAAGGGATTGCTGGCGTGAAACTCCTCAGCCCCGAAGGTTCGCTAACGGCGGCCAGCGCAAGCCAGATCTGCGATGGGTCGAGCGCGGTGCTGGTGGTGTCCGAAGCGGCGCTCAAGGCGCACGGGCTGACGCCGCTGGCGCGCATTCACAATCTGACGGTGACAGCAGGCGATCCGGTGATCATGCTGGAGGAGCCTCTGTTTGCCACCGACCGCGCATTGCAGCGGGCGGGCATGAAGATCGCGGATATCGATCTGTACGAGGTGAACGAGGCTTTCGCTTCGGTGCCGATGGCGTGGCTGAAGCACACCGGGGCTGACCCGAAGCGACTGAACGTGAACGGCGGCGCGATTGCGCTGGGCCATCCGCTGGGGGCATCGGGCACCAAGCTGATGGCAACACTGATTCACGCCCTGCGCGCGCGGGGTGGCAAATATGGGCTGCAGACGATGTGCGAAGGCGGTGGCGTGGCCAACGTGACGATCATCGAAGCGCTTTGAATTTCTGATTTTGGAAGAAGGACATATTTGATGAAGCTCGACAATACCGTAGCTGCTGTGGTGACCGGCGGTGCATCCGGCCTTGGTGCGGCCACGGCCCGCGCACTGGCTGCCAAGGGAGTGAAGGTTGCCATCTTCGACCTTCAGAAGGAAAAGGGCGAAGCGATGGCCGCCGAAATCGGCGGCGTGTTCTGCGAAGTGAACGTGACCAGCGACGAAAGCGTGGATGCAGGCTTTGCCAAGGCGCGCGAAGCGCATGGGCAGGAACGCATTCTGGTCAACTGCGCAGGCACCGGCAATGCGATCAAGACCGCCAGCCGGTCGAAGGAAACTGGCGAGATCAAGCACTTCCCACTGGATGCGTTCAACTGGATCATCCAGATCAACCTGGTGGGCACGTTCCGCTGCATCGCCAAATCGGCTGCGGGCATGATGACACTTGATCCGTGCGACGAGTTTGGTGAGCGCGGGGCGATTGTGAACACCGCTTCGGTGGCGGCCGAGGACGGCCAGATGGGGCAGGCGGCCTATTCGGCATCGAAGGGTGGCGTTGTGGGCATGACCCTACCCATCGCGCGCGATCTGATGGCAGAGGGCATCCGCGTGAACACGATCCTGCCGGGCATCTTCAACACGCCGCTGCTGCAGGGTGCCCCCGAAAACGTGAAGGCCGCGCTGGCTGCGTCGGTGCCGTTCCCGAAGCGCCTTGGTATGCCTGAAGAATATGCGAATCTGGCGATGTGCATGATCGAGACGGGTTACTTCAACGGTGAAGATGTGCGCCTTGATGGCGCCATCCGCATGGCGCCGCGGTGATTTGAGAAAAGGGCGCGCACTCGCGTGATAGCGGGGCGCGCCCATTGCCTGAGGCTCCCGCCTGCGCGGGAGCGCGCAAGAGCTTTTGGGAGAGGCCAATTGTCCGACTACTCGCAGATCAGGCTCGACATCACCGATGGCATTGCAACGATAACGCTGCACCGCCCGGAAAAGATGAACGCTTTCACCGGCACGATGATGAACGAGATGATCGATGCGTTCGATCAGACCGATGCGAACGACAGCGTACGGGCGGTGATCGTTACCGGATCGGGCGAGCGCGCTTTCTGTGCAGGCGCAGATCTGACGCCGGATGACGGCAAACATATCTTTTCCAGTGCCGAACCGGTGACCGACCTTTCCGATCCGCGCGTGCGTGATGGGGGTGGGCTGCTGACGTTGCGCATCTACCAGTCGAAAAAACCGGTCATCGGCGCGATCAATGGTGCGGCCGTGGGCGTGGGCGTGACGATGCAATTGCCGATGGATATCCGCCTTGCATCGACCAAGGCCCGCTTCGGGCTGGTTTTCGCGCGGCGTGGAATCGTCCCGGAAGCGGCATCGAGCTGGTTCCTGCCGCGCATCGTGGGGCTGCCGCAAGCCTTGGAATGGTGCATGACGGGGCGGGTGTTCGATGCGGACGAAGCCCTGCGCGGTGGCCTTGTGCGTTCGCTGCATGAACCTGACGATCTGATGCCTGCCGCCGTGGCGCTGGCACGCGAGATTGCCGACAATACTAGCGCGGTATCGGTTTCGATGACCCGCGCGATGCTGTGGCACAACCCCAGCCTGAGCCATCCGATCGAGGCCCATCGCGTAGATAGCCGGGCAATCTACACCCTGTCACGCGGGCCGGACGCTGCCGAAGGGATTTCGAGTTTCCTTGAAAAACGCGCTCCCCGCTACCCGGCGCGCGTTTCTTCGGATATGCCGTCTTTTTATCCGTGGTGGAATGAGCCGGGCTGGGAATGAATACGGAAGTGCAAAAAGGGGAAAGCCTGGAAACACCGGGCGCGCGCGAGCAACTGTTGCAGACGGCATCTGCCATCATGCGCGAGGGCGATGTCGTCGACATTTCGCTATCGGAATTGAGCCTGCGATCAGGGCTGAATTCGGCTTTGGTGAAATATTATTTCGGCAACAAGGCGGGGATGCTGAAAGCCCTGCTCGACCGGGATATGGAGAACATCGTCAAGTCCGTGGATGCACTGCTTTCGAAGGACGACATGAGTCCAGAGGCCAAGTTGCGGCTGCACATTTCGAAGTGCATCGATACCTATTACGATTACCCCTATCTCAACCGCCTGCTGATGCGGCTGGTGCGCGATAGCGATGAGGCTGAGGCCAAACGGATTGCCGATCAGTACCTACTGCCGCTGCATCGCGCCTACAATCGCTTCATTGGCGAAGGGGTGAAAGCGGGCGTTTTCCGCGCGATCAATCCGCAACTGTTCTACTTCACGGTCACGGGTGCGGCAGACCGGTTCTTTTCAGCACGGCTGGTGCTGAAGCACTGCTTCGATCAGGATACGCTGACCGAGGAATTGCGCGACAGCTATCGCGAACATACCGTCGATTTCATAATGGCCGGTATTCTGGCCCACTGAGCCGTTTGGCTTAGACGAATTTCAAACAGACTGATGGGCGCAGCATGGAACGATGCTGCGCCCACTTTCCTTCGCTGGTGCGGTGATAGCTTTGCGCGGGTTGCTTAAAGAAAATTTCGTCTGGCGGCGGATGCTGCAATGAACTAACGCGCGGATCGCCGCCTGACGTCATATTATTTCCCTCTTGCGCTTCAGGCTGGTTTCATGTGATACGAAATCATGCCCGGAACACAGACCCGCCTAACCGACTTCATGCCCTACCGGATGGCTATCACCTCGAACGCGGTGAGCAGCCTTATCGCGGGCGAATACCGCAGCGAATTCGGGCTGAAGATTCCCGAATGGCGCATCATGGCCGTGCTTGGCGATGCTGGCGCGCTGACGCAGCGCGATCTTGTGCGGGCCACGCTGATGGACAAGGTGGCGGTAAACCGTGCCTGCAAGGTGCTGGAAGATCGGGGCTTTCTGCAACGCAGCCCGAACGAGCATGACGGGCGTTCGCACCATCTGGAACTGACTGTGACGGGGCGCGAACTGCACGCGCAGATCTGGCCGCAGGCGGTGGAGATGTACGAAAAGATTTTCGCCTCGATCACCACGCGCGAACAGGACAAACTGCGCGCCATCCTTGAAAAGCTGCTCAAGGCGGCCCGCGCGCTGGAAGGCGACGTCAAGTGAAGCTGGCATCGCTGCCGCAGGGGCGCGATGGCCGTCTGATCGTGGTTTCGGATGATCTGGCGTGGTACGCCGATGCCGATCACATCGTGCCGACTCTGCAAGGTCTGCTCGATGATTGGGACCGCCATTTTCCGCTGATCGAGGCGCTTTCCATCGAACTGGCGCATGGGGCCATCCCGCGCAAACGCTTCCACGAGCGCGAGGCCTGCGCGCCTTTGCCGCGCGCCTATCAGTGGGCGGATGGCAGTGCTTACGTCAATCACGTGGAACTGGTGCGCAAGGCGCGGGGCGCGGAATTGCCGGAAAGCTTCTGGACCGATCCGTTGATGTACCAAGGCGGCAGCGACGACCTGCGCGGCGCGCGCGATCCGATTCGCTTGGTGGACGAGACGTGGGGCTGTGATTTCGAGGCCGAGATCGTGGTGGTTACCGGCGATGTGCCGCAGGGCGCAACACCGCAGCAGGCGTTGCAGCATATCCGTCTGATCGGGCTGGTGAACGATGTTTCCCTGCGCAACCTGATCCCCGGCGAGCTGGCCAAGGGGTTCGGCTTTGTGCAGTCCAAGCCTGCCAGCCATTTCTCGCCGGTTTTCGTCACACCCGATGCGCTGGGTGATGCCTGGGCAGGCGGCAAGGTTTCGCGCACGCTGATGATCGACTTGAACGGCGAAGCGTTCGGCAGGGTCGAAGCTGGGGAGGAATGCACGTTTGATTTCGGCGTGCTGATCGCCCATCTGGCAAAGACGCGCAGCCTTGGTGCGGGGTCGCTGATCGGTTCGGGCACGGTATCGAACCGCGATGCCGATGGTTCGCCGGGCCGTCCGGTGGCGCAGGGCGGGCGAGGCTACGCCTGCATTGCCGAACAGCGCATGGTTGAAACTATCGCAAACGGTACGCCGGAAACGCCGTTCCTGAAAGCAGGTGATACGGTGCGGATCGAGATGCGCGACGCAAAAAATCACAGCATCTTTGGCGCAATCGATCAAACAGTCGTCAGCGGCTAAAGCTCTGCAAGATCAAACGAAAAGACCCCGCAAGGTTAATGCCTTGCGGGGTCTTTTCGTTTGCTTTGCCATGTGATGGTCGGGATCAGCCGCCGGGCTTTTTGTTGATCAGGCTGTCGCTGATCGAGCAGGCCGCCGGGCCAAGGATCACGATGAACAGAACGGGCAGGATGAACAGAATCAGCGGGATCGTCATGATCGCTGGCAGGCGTGCAGCCTTTTCTTCGGCGCGCATCATGCGTTCGTTGCGGAATTCCGCCGACAGCACGCGCAGGGCCGAGGCAAGCGGGGTGCCGTAGCGTTCCGTCTGGACCATCGTGGTGACGACGCCTTTCACGGAGTCAAGATCGACGCGGTAGGCGAGGTTCTCGAACGCCTGCCGACGTTCAGTCAAGAACGACAGCTCGATAGCAGTAAGCGCGAATTCGTCACCCAGTTCGGGATAAGCTCGGCCCAGTTCTCGGGCGACGCGGTTGAATGCGGCGTCAACTGTCAGACCGGCTTCGGCGCAGATTACCAACAGATCCAGCGCGTCGGGCAGGCCCTTTCGGATGGCAGCGGTGCGCTTGTTGATCAGGTTGCGGACGAAGATATCCGGGCCTTTGTAGCCAAGGATAAGGCACGCCGCAAAGCCGCCAAAACGCTTGAGCGGACCCCATTCGGGAAAGCTTTGTGACCAGTAGAAGATCACCGCCCCCAGCAGGCCCAGCACAATCGGGCCGACAAGACGCCCGAAAATGACCGCAACCGCCCATTCCTTCTTGCGGATGCCCGCTTGTGCCAGACGCTGCTGGACCACGGAGAGCTGGCTGTCCTGAAGGACTTTCAGCGATTCCAGGAAGCCGCGGATCTGGTCGGTCGTCTGGTTGCGCCGCACGATGCTTGCACGTTTGCGCGCGCTGTTCGTTACGATCCCGGCCTTGAGCTGTTCGCGGCGTTCGTTCAGCGCCTTGACGCGCTTGGTCATCGGATCGCGCACAGTGATCGCGGCGTAGATTGCCAGCATCACAGCGGCAGCGGCGATGCCGATCAGGATCGACCCGATAAGGTATACGTCGAAGCCGAGGAGTGTTGGTCCGGGCGGGTTCTGAATCATGGCCTGTCCCTTTCCCTCAGATTTCGAAGCTGACCATCTTGGCCATGATGAAGGCCCCGATGCCGAGCCAGGTGAGTCCGCCGACGCCAGCAATGATCAGTCGATCATCGATGAAGAATTTGCCGAGGTAGCCGGGGTTGATCATGTAGATCAGTGCAAAGACGATGAAGGGCAGCGCGCCGACGATATAGGCCGATGCCTTGGATTCCGAACTCATCGCCTTGATCTTGAGCTTCATCTGCGCGCGCTTGCGAAGCACGTCCGAAAGGTTTGCCAGCGTTTCGGCCAGGTTGCCGCCGGTTTCGCGCTGGATCGCCAGAGTGATGCAGAAGAAGTTGAACTCGGGCAGGTTAAGGCGGTCCGCAGTATCCTGCAGCGCGTCTTCCATCGTCTTGCCAACCTTGATGCGGTCGGTCACCAGCTTGAATTCTTCACCGACCGGGCCGGGCAGTTCGCCAGCAACCACACCCAGCGTTTCGGTCACGGGCAGGCCCGAACGCAACCCGCGCACCAGCAGATCAAGCGCATCGGGCAGGCGGCTGACAAAGTTGTCGATCCGCTTGTTGATCGCCCAGCCAACGATGAAGTGCGGCAGGCCTGCGCCGACCAGCAAACCGGCAGCCAAAGCCATCACGGGTGCGCCGGTCTTGAGGTAGACGAGCATCGTGATACCCAGCGCCAATCCGCCGCTGACATAGAGATACTGGGTGAGCGTCCAGCCCTTGCCGGTGCGGTGCAGGCGCAGAGCCAACGCTTCCATGCGCGAGCCTGAGCCTGCAAGCTTCATCGTGCTCGGCTTGCGGGCCGCAACCGTTTTGCGGTACTGCGCTTCTACCTTGTCGACCGCTTTGTCTGAATGGCGGAAGCGCACCGATTGCAGGCGGCGCCCGCTTTCCTTCGATGCCGAAGGACCGGACAGGGCTGCATAACCCAGCACCATCGCCAGCATCAGGCCGACTGCCATCACCACTAGCTGCAGAATGCTCGTCATCGCCGGTGCCTTCCTGTCACTTCAATCATCTGGTTCGCCAAATGCACTCAGGCGTTTGCCTTGGCTTTCGGTTTGGCCAGCATCTTCTTGAGATCGAACTTGCCCAGCAGCGAAGCCTTGCGTGCATCGGTGCCAGCATCGGCAGTGGTGCCGCCATCCTCATCGACCGAACCGATCACCGCGTGGGCGATGTCGCGCAGCACGCCGCCAGCCTTCGAAGCGCGGTTAGCCGCGACGAACGTCTGGCCCAGCTTGGCTGCGTTCGACGCGCCCTTGATGTCGTAGGGCACCATGAAGTTGATCTTACGTTCAATCGAGGCTTCGAAATCGGCTTTGCTGATTTCGTTCGCGCCGGGCTGGATCTTGTTGGCCACGATAATCGGACGGGCGTGCGCCGCGTTGCTTTTCAGCCACGACAGCAGACGGATCGCATCACGCGCGCCAGCAAGGCTGAGTTCGGTGGCCAGTACGACCACGTTCACATCTGCCAGAAGGTGCGGGAAGTTGATCAGCATGTTGCGCGGCATGTCGATTACGGTCATTTCGAACGCGTGGCGGAATTCCTCCTCCAACTGCACGAATGCGCTGCCATCGGTCATCAGCGGCGAATTTATCGGCGCTTCTGCCGAAAGGATCGCCAGATTGTCGTTCGCGCGGATCATCGCGCGTTCGATGAATAGCCCGTCGATGCGGCTGGGGTTGTCGATGGCATCGGTCAGGCCGCGGCCCGGTTCGAGATCGAGCGTCAGCGCGCCCGTGCCGAAATGCACGTCGAGATCAAGGAGTGCGGTGGGCAGCTTGTGATCGGTGCTGAACAGCCAAGACAGCGAGGTGGCCAGCGTCGATGCGCCAACACCGCCGCGTGTGCCGACCACCGCCATCGACATGTGCTTGCGCACGGCCGATGGATCATGGCTTTTCGGCGCGGTGAAGATCGCCTGCGCCTGAACCAGAGCATCACGTACCTGGCCAGGGTTCAGCGGCTTGAGCAGGTAGTCCTGAATGCCCGAGGCGATGAGATCGCGATAGAGGCGCACGTCATTGACCTGGCCCACCGCGATAACGACGGTGCCCGGCTCGCACACTTCGGCAAGCGCGTTGATGTCGTTAAGCGGGTCGCCGCTCTCCGACAGATCTACCATAAGGATGTTCGGGCTGGCAGTGATCGAAAGCGACTGGATCGCGTTGCGAAGGCCGCCACGGTGGCACTTTTCCGATGCCCAGCCCATGTCGACGGCAACGGCACGCAGGATATCCAGCGCAGCGTCATCGCACATGAAGGCGGCGAAAGTATCGCGGGTTGAATTCTTCAGGCTCATGGATCAGTTCCCCCCGCCGCCGGAGTTGGAAGTCGCGTTGTTCTTCAGGCCACCTTCGCCGGTAGGCTTGGCTGAGCGATAGCTGTCGATCGCCTTGTTGCCGCTCATCACCACTGTTTCGCCGGTGCTGTTCGCGCCTTGGACGAGGTGTTCCTTGTCGGCGACCATCGCGGCAAGGTTGCTGTTGATGGCACAGCCGAAGTTCGAGCTGGTCTTGTTGTTCATCGAAAAGTCGGACTTGGCCGACCAGTCAGGGCAACCGGGCACCGAAGCCTTGGCGCGGGTCACCACAATGCGCGCACCGCCTGCAGCCACATAGCCGGGCGTCATTGGCGCCGGACCGTTCACGAACATGCCCCAACGGCTCGCCACCCCGTCGATTGCGGCGATAGTTGCTTTTGACTGGAGCGGATCGTCCAGCGCGATCTTGTCACCATATTTCAGGCCGAGGCTGTCGAACCAGTCGGCCAGACGGCGCTGTTCGTTCATCGAAAGGCCGCCGCCCGGCAGCGTTTCGACGTCGAAAACATAGCGATCACGTTCGACCACCGGCTGGTGGACCGAATTGAGCATACGGTTTTCAGGCGCGTTTGCCGAGCAGGCCGAGAGCGTTACCGCAAGCGAGAGGGCGAGCGCTGCTGTCGCGCTGCGGTTGAGTTTCGTGCGCATGGCTTGTCCCTTTCTCACTGGATGCTGAAGCCGGGCTGGGCGCTGGCGACTTTCTTGTCGTTGCGGCGGTCGGCGTCGAGCGCGCCGACTTTTGGCCCCGGCGATACGGTGCCTTCCTTCTCGGTCGGCTTGGGTCGCTCACCACCCGAAACCCCGTCGTTATCCATGTTGCCGAGCAGGCGCTGGAGATCGTTGGGGCTTTGGAAACCATCGGTCGGCAGCTTGATGTCTGCGGCGTTGACCGGGTTGACGAGGTAAGGCGTCACAACGATCACCAGTTCTGTTTCGCCCTTGCGGTAGCTCGTCGAGCGGAACAACGATCCCAGGATCGGAATGTCGCCCGCTCCCGGCATTTTGGTCAGCGTGTTCTGCGCGCTGTTGCTGAGCAGGCCTGCGATCATGAACGACTGGCCGGAACCGAGCTCTACCGTGGTTTCCGCGCGGCGGACGGTCAAAGCCGGAATTTCGATGCTGTCGAGCTTGAGCGCGCCAGTGCTGGAAAGTTCCGACACTTCAGGCCGAACGCGGATCGAGATGCGGCCATTGGCCAGAACGGTAGGCGTGTAGGCAAGGCTGACACCATACTTCTTGTATTCGATGGACGTGGTGCCAAGGCCCTGCGAAACCGGGATCGGATATTCGCCGCCCGCAAGGAAATCGGCGGTTTCGCCCGAAATCGCGGTGAGGTTCGGCTCTGAAAGCGTGGTCACCAGACCCAGCGTTTCGCCTGCATCCAGTGCGCCGAGCAGATTTAGCCCGAGCAGCTTGCCCATCCCCGCGATGGTGGTGCCTGTTGCGACTGCGCCAAGCGCGCTACCGGGCTTTTCCACGATGCCGGTGGGGTTGTTCGTGGATATGGCAGTCGGATCGAACGTGTAGCCGCTCGTCGTGATATTGCCGCCACCAACGCCGAACGGGAGATTGGGATCGGTGGTGAAGCGCGTGGCCCCGCGGCCTTGGCCAATGCCAAACTTGATGCCGCTCGAACCGTCGATCGTCGTCAGGTTGGCACCGATGTTGCGGAGGAGCGAGCGGCTCACTTCGGCAAACTTCACGTGCAGGCTGACCTGCAGCGGCGTTGCCATTTTCAGGCGGCTGATCACGTTGGTCTTGTCGCCCACGAAAGCTTTGACCAGGCGTTCGGCCTCGGCGGCGTCTTCGGGCGCAGCCACGGTCCCGGTCAGCAGCACCGTGTTGTTCATCGTCGCCACGTTGACGCGGGCCTCAGGCATGGCGAGGTGCAGCATCTGGTCGATCGAGTCGAGGTTATTGCCGACCCGGATGTTGGCGGACCACACGACCGCACCCTGCGCGTTGCTGGCATAGACCGTGGTTTCGCCACCGGACTTGCCGAAAACATAGAGCTGCGTGGGCGACTTCACCTGGACGTCTGCAATATCGTCGTTGGCGACGAAGACGTCGGCCATGCGACCAGGCACGGTCACCAGTTCACCGCGTCCGATGGAGATCGTGACGGTGCGCGAAGGACTGGTCGTGCTCTGTGCGTGGAGCGTAGCAGCGGTCGGAACCAGCGCCAGCGGCGTGGCGATCATCGCGGCCGAGACAAGCGTGGTGGAAAGACGGCGTTTCATGGATTTACCCTTTGCAATCGGGTTCAGTGCCGAGGCGCTCATGATCAGTTACCCCCCAGCGAGACGTCTTCGGTCTGTTTGCCACGGGTGACCCGGACTACCGGACCGCGCTTGATCGGGGCGGCATTGCCTGCGATCTGCGGACCAGCAGACGGTGCACCACCCATCGACGAGCGGGTGACAGGGGCCGTGGCGCGCTGGAAGCGCGAGACGTCGGCACCGGTCACGAAGCTGGACTTGGTGGCTTCGATCGGACGGTTCATCGCCTGCTTGATCAGGGCTTCTTCCTGCTGTTTGCTGACGCCGGTCGGGATCTTGATATCGCCCGAAGCAATCGCCTGTTCGAGTTCTGCCGAATTGTCGGCCAGCGAGCGTAGCGAAAGGCTGATCGTGCCGATGGTCTGGGCAACGGCAATCTTCTCGGCGATCTTGGGCGTCACTTCGAGCGTAACGGTGCTGAAGGTGCGGACGCGGGTCTTGCCTTCCACCATTTCCTGTTCGGTCGACTGGTCGGTGGCAAGTACGCGCAGGTTCTTGAGGATCGTTTCCGATGCCTTCAGCGCCATACCTTCGCCCTGACTCTTGATCGTCTGCGTCAGAACAAGGTCGATATGGTCACCGGGGAAGACGAAGCCGGCAACACCAGTGCGCGCCGAAACGGGAATGGTCACCGCACGCATACCCGGCCCAAGCGCGGCGGCAAGGAAGCCACGGTCACCGGGCGAAACGAGGTTGCCCTTGGTCACCGGTTCGCCTGCCGTGATGGGATTGCGCACCACGGTTCCGAGCAGCTTCTGCATGTCCGCTTCGCCTTCGACGAAGTAGGCGTCCTGCACCATGTCCTTGGGCCAGGCCTGGAAGTTGATGGCATCGGCGGTGATGATCGTGCCGACGGGCAGGGCGCGCTGGGCGACAAGGACCTTGGCCCCCATCGGCACCTTGGCCGCAGCTTCTGCCTGAGGCGTCGATGCGCCGGCGAAAAGGCTCCTGGCTGCGAAGGCCGTGCCGATCGCGACGATCAGCGCCCCCACCAGCAGCATCAGCTTCCTCTTGTCCATGACTACTTGTCCCGCCCTTTAAAGTCCGGCCCGCATGTCTCGGGCAAATTGGTTAAAATTTGTGATATTCCGTTCATGCTCCCGTAACGGAGCGCCATCCGGCCTCCAGAACGGGGGCCAGTGTGATCAGGCCCGCTGCGGCGATGGCCACGCCGTAGGGGATCTTGGCATCCCGGCGGCGGGTCACGGTGAAGTGCCACATCGCCATCAGGATGGTCAGAGCGCCGCCGATCAAAGACATGATCAGCAGCAGCTTCAGGAAGGTCATCGGTGCGATCCACAGTGCCAGCGCCGAAAGCAGCTTCACATCGCCGCCGCCCATAAGCTTCAGTGCGAACAGGCCGGCCAGAACCACGAAGGTCAGCACGGCAAGGCCCACTTGCACGGCCATGTCTGGCCAGACTGAAAGCCCCGCAGCCCACCAATAGGCAGGTGCGGCCAGCGCAATCGCGGCGTTCAGCCAGTTGTCGATCTGGCGACGTTGGATATCCGTAAAGGCAGCAACCAGCAGCGCGATTGCCAATGCCCCGACCAATCCGTAAACGATGAAGTTCCCCTGCATGGTCCGGGGCATACGGGACAATCACTTACCAAACGGTAACCAAACCTTGGCGCGGATTTGCGCAGGAGAAGGCGCTTCGGGATGGAATCGGGTATGGCAGGTGGGATCGATCGCAGGGCGATTCCGGCCGTTGCGACAGAGGCGGTGTGGCACGCAGCAGATGGTCATGCGATCCGCCGGATCGATTGGCCGGGGGTGGCTGGTGGCGACGTGCCCGATGGCCCACGAGGGTCTATTCTGTTCCTGCCGGGGCGGGGCGATTTCTATGAAAAGTATCTGGAATCACTCGACTATTGGCATGGCGAAGGTTGGCGCGTAACCGCAATGGATTGGCGCGGACAAGCCGGTTCTGGCAGGCTTTCCGGCCATCCTGACATTGGCCATGTGGCGGACTTTTCCGTGTGGCTTGACGATCTTTCGGCCTTCTGGGCTGACTGGATCGCCACCACGCCCGCACCTCATGTGATCATCGGCCACTCGATGGGCGGGCACCTCGTTCTGCGTAGTGTCGCGGAAAAAAGAATTAACCCTGTTGCGGTTGTTTTGAGCGCTCCGATGCTCGGATTCCTCACGCCGGGGCCGAATCGCCTGCTGCACAAGGTGGCAGAGGCCATGTGCCGATTCGGTGATCCCGAACGCATGGCGTGGAAGATCAGCGAAAAGCCCGGCACCACCATCGCCGCGCGCAGCACGCTGCTGACACATGATGAAGCCCGATATGCCGATGAGGCGCACTGGAAACTGACACGCCCTTACCTCGGCATGGGACCGGGGTCGTGGCGCTGGGTGGAACGCGGCTATGCATCAATGCTGGCGATGGATGCGCCCGGCGTGCTTGAGGGGGTTGAACAGCCTGTCCTGCTACTGTCAGCCCGATATGATGGTCTGGTTTCCTCGCGCGCTATCGAACAGGCGGCGCGCCGTCTTCCACGTGCGCAACTGGTGGTGTGGGGGCGTGAGGCCCGGCACGAACTTCTGCGGGAGGTCGATGCTGTGCGCGACAAGGTGATGTGGACGATAGACGACTTTCTCGACCGACTGGCCCCCGCCATTCAGCAGGATGTGTCCGCGTGAGCGAGTTTGCAGGCGATTTCGACATTGCGATCATCGGGGCAGGGATGGCAGGAGCCAGCCTCGCCGCCGAATGCGCGCCCCACGCGCGCGTACTTCTGGTGGAGGCTGAGGATACGCCCGGCTATCACACCACGGGGCGCTCCGCCGCGTTCTGGGAAGAGACATACGGTGGCCCTGCAGTCGTGCCGCTGACGATGGCGTCGGGGCGCTTCCTGCGTGAAGGTGGCTTCCTCTCACCACGCGGCGCGCTCAATCTGGGGCAGGCGGTGGATAGCGAAAAGGTGGAAGCCTTCGTCGAAACCTTCTCTGCGCTGGGCGCAACGCTGCATTTGCAAGGCCGCGCAGCGCTTGAAGCGCGCATTCCGGGCTTGCGGCCCGAATGGGTGGTCGGCGCGTGGGAGCCGGCCTGTGCCGATATCGACGTGGCAGGGCTGCACCAGCACTATCTTGCCGCATCGAAGCGCACCGGTACCGTGCTACGCGTGCGTGCACGGGTCGATCAAATTGAGCGCGAGGGCGGGGGATGGCGCATTGCTTGGGCCAGCGGCGAAGCGCGCGCGGGCGTGATCGCCAATGCCGCCGGTGCATGGGCCGATGAACTGGCGCAGCGCGCAGGCGCCGCGCCGCTCGGTATTCAACCTTTGCGGCGCACCATCGTGCAGGCGCGCACCGATCCAGCGCCTTCAGATGATCTGCCGCTGACGCTTGGCATCAACGAGGATTTCTACTTCAAGCCGCAGGGGGGGCGCCTGTGGCTCTCACCGCACGACGAAATCCCCGATGTCGCAGGCGATGCTGCGCCTGAGGAACTTGATGTCGCCGTCGCCATCGACCGTTTCGAACACGTCGTGGACTGGAAGATCACAGCGGTAGAGCGGCGCTGGGCGGGCCTGCGCTCCTTCGCGCCAGACCGCCTGCCGGTCTATGGTTTCGATACGGTGGTGCCGGGCCTGTTCTGGTTCGCTGGGCAGGGCGGCTTCGGCATCCAGACAGCCCCTGCCGCCGCGCGCCTTGCCGCACAACTGCTGCTGGGCCTGCCGCGCGACGGGCTGACGGCAGAGATCGACGCCAAGGCCTATTCGCCCGCGCGCTTCGCAGCCGGATAGGACGCGATTGACGCTTTGCCGCGCGTGTTTGCGTGATAGTTTCGCGGCAGGATCAACCAAGGGGAATCACGATGGCCCACAAGTTTGAAATCCGCCAGAACAAGGCCGGGGAATACGTCGCCTACTTCTGCCACAACAGCGAAGCGATCTTCTGGACGGAAGGCTACAAGAGCAAGGCCAGCGCCAAGAACGCGATTGAATCGATCCTGAAGAATGGACCCGAAGCCGAAGTGATCGACACGACGGCGGCTTAACCGGCAGTTGCCGACCACAACACCCCCGCGCAGGCGGGGGCGCGATTCATCGATAGCTACGCGGCAATCGCGGCGTCGCTTGCCAATTTGTCCACCCGCTCGTTCTCCGGGTGGCCGTCATGGCCTTTGACCCAGACCCATTCGATTTTGTGCGGGCGTGACGCATCGACGAGCATCCGCCACAGGTCTTCATTCTTCACCGGCTTGTTGTCGGCGGTTTTCCAGCCCTTCTTCTGCCAGCCGAACACCCACTTTGTGATGCCGTCGAGCACGTACTTGCTGTCGGTGTGAAGCGTGACCTGACAGGGCTGCTTGAGCGCTTGAAGCGCCTGAATTGCCGCCATCAGTTCCATGCGGTTGTTGGTCGTTTCCTTTTCAGACCCGGCCAGTTCCCGCTCATGCTCGCCCATGCGCAGCAGCGCGCCCCAGCCGCCCTTGCCGGGATTGCCCTTGCACGCGCCATCGGTGAATATCTGAACGTGCTTCATGCGAAGACCTCAGGATTGGCGGCATAGAACTCCAGCCGCCGGGCAAAGGCCATAGGGTCTTTGCGCACCACCAGCGCGTCTGCGGGGGTGTTCAACCAATCGTAGGCGCGGCTCGATGTAAAGCGCAGCGCCGCGCCCTTCGCCAGCAGGGGCAGCGCGGCGCGCTCTTCGGCCAACAGAGGGCGCACCGCCTCATACCCTTCCAGCAGAGCCTTCGAAAGATCGGCGTTGAACGTGCGTCCCGTGGCGTCGAAACACCATGCCGCGTGCGTTACCGCCACATCATAGGCCATCAAATCGTTGCAGGCGAAGTAGAAGTCGATCAGCCCGGTAACCTTGTCGCCCAGCATCAGCACGTTGTCGGGGAAAAGGTCTGCGTGGATGACAGAGCGGGGCAGGTCCGTCGGCCAGCCTGCCGCCACCTTCGGCAGATGTTCCGCCACCAGCCCGGCGAGCGCCGGATCGATCGCGGCCAGCCCGTCTGCGCCGCATTCGTCGAACAGCCGCTGCCATTCCGCCAGCCCCATGCCGTTCGCGCGCGTGCCTGCAAAGTCCGCCGCCGCATGGTGCATCTGCGCCAGCGCCGCACCCACCGCGCGGGCCTGCCCGACTGTCGGCTCGCTCACCGAAACGCCGGGCAGAAACTCAATCAGCGCCAGCGCCTTTTCCCCGCGCCTGCGATAGAGCGCGCCGTCGCGATCATGGATCGTGCGCGGCACCGGGCAGCCCTTGGCGGCAAGGTGATCGAGCAGCGAGAGGAAGTAGGGCAAATCCTCCAGCTCGATACGGAATTCGTACATCGTCAGGATGAAGCGCGCGCCCGATCCATCCTTGCCGGTCGTCTCCAGCAGCCAGTTGCTGTTGGAAACGCCCTCGGCAATGCCTTTGGCCGAAACCAGTTCGCCCACGTCAAATTCGCTCACAAGCGCGGCCATCTCTTCCGCGCCGATCTGGGTGTAAACCGCCATGTCTGTCAGGCCTTAGTCGAGAAGCTGGCGCGGCAGCTTGAACACCATCTTTTCTTCGGCAGTGGTCACCGTCTCTTCCGAAACCGGGCGCAACTCCCCGATCCGCTGCACCACTTCGCGGACCAGAACTTCGGGTGCAGAGGCGCCTGCCGTAAGCCCCAGCGTGGTCACGCCGTGCAGCCAAGCGGGATCGATCTCACTTGCCCGCTGAATCAGCCGCGAAGGCGTGCCAAGGCGTTCGGCCACTTCGACCAGCCGCAGTGAATTGGAACTGTTGGGCGCGCCGATCACCAGCAGCAACTGGCACTCCTCGGCAATCGCCTTGACTGCGGCTTGCCGGTTGGAGGTGGCATAGCAGATATCCTCCGCCTTCGGCCCCACGATCTGCGGGAACTTTGCCTGCAAGGCAGCCACGATTTCCGCCGTATCGTCCACCGAAAGCGTGGTCTGCGTGAGGAACGCCAGCGGCATATCCGCAGCGAATGTCAGTCCCGCCACATCGCCTACCGTTTCCACCAGCGTGATCGTGCCTTCGTGCACCTGGCCCATCGTGCCGATCACTTCGGGGTGTCCCTTGTGTCCGATGAACAGGATATGCCGCCCGGCCTCTACCTGCCGTTCGGCCTGACGATGCACCTTGCTGACGAGCGGGCAGGTGGCATCCAGCCAGTCCAATCCGCGCGCGCTGGCATTCTGCGGCACCACTTTGGGCACGCCATGCGCGGAAAAGACCACTGGCGCGCCATCAGGCACCTGATCCAGTTCCTCCACAAAAACTGCGCCCTTGGCCTTCAGGCCATCCACCACAAAGCGGTTGTGGACGATTTCGTGCCGCACATAAACCGGCGCGCCATAGCGATCGATCGCCCGCTCCACGATTTCGATGGCGCGGTCCACCCCGGCGCAAAAGCCGCGCGGGGCGGCGATAAGCAGGCGTAGGGGGGCCGTTTCGGCGGCGATATCTGGCAAGCTGGCGTTCATGCAGCGGCACTTAGCAGCAAGCGCAGCCCACCGCCATTGCCGAAAGCCATTGTGGCGATTAGAGGTGGCGCAAATTCCGGTGCCGCGTGCGCCGCCGTGATCTTAAGGATAGACAGTGCCCATGAACGCATCCGCCCGCCGTCTCGCCCTTCTGGGCGCTCCGCTTGTGGTGGCGCTGGCGCTTGGTGGCTGCGGCGGAAAGCGCGGCGAACTGGTGGTGGATGATGCCGTTGGCGTTACCGCACTGCGCGATCCATGCCCGCGCGTCGGCATCCCTGATTACACGGGCGACGTTACGCTGTTCTCCGATCCGGCGCGTACCGATTCGGCAGCGATTGATGTAGAAGCGGTCATCACCAACCTGCGCGCGCAGTGTTCCGAAGGTGAAAAGCTCTATTCGGTCGCCAGCTTCGATGTGCTGGCCCGCCGCAGCAACACCAGCGGCGCACGTCGGGTGGAACTGCCCTATTTCTCCACTGTCATCCGTGGCGGCAACACTGTCGTCGCCAAGCGGCTGGGCAAGGTCGTGATCGAATTTGCCGATGGTCAGGCCCGCGCCAGCGCAAAGGCGCAAGCTGCGGCCTATGTCGAAAAGGCCGAAGCATCGCTGCCGGAAGACGTGGTGAAGCGCATCACCCGCAAGCGCCGCGCAGGTGATCAGGACGCTGCTGTCGATCCGCTGTCACAGCCCGATGTGAAGGCCGCGCTTGCCCGCGCCAATTTCGAACTGCTGGTGGGCTTCCAGCTTACTGACGCGCAATTGCAGTTCAACGTCCGCAAGTAAGCGTAGGGGCGCACAGCGCCCTTCCGTTCCCGCCGCGATTGGGCTAACCGCGCGGCCATGACTGACGCCCGGATCAACCTTCACGCCGATTTCGCTTCGGTAATCGACACCGCGCTGACCGCGCTCGAAGCCGCTGGCACACTGCCAGCAGGCTTGCCGCGAGGCGCCGTTACGTGCGAGCCGCCGCGCGATCCGTCGCATGGTGATCTGTCCACGAACGCCGCGATGGTTCTGGCCAAGCCCGCCGGAACCAATCCGCGCGCATTGGCAGCCGCGCTCGTGGCCGAACTGGAAAAGGAACCGCGCGTTGTCTCTTCCGAGATCGCCGGTCCCGGCTTCATCAACTTGCGCCTGACCGATGACGCATGGCGCGGCGAACTCGCTTTGATCGCGCAGAGCGGTGGCGATTATGGCCGTTCGCAGATGGGCGGCGGCAAGGTCGTGAATGTCGAATATGTTTCGGCCAACCCCACCGGCCCCATGCATATGGGCCACTGCCGTGGTGCGGTGGTGGGCGATGCGCTGGCCGATCTGCTTGCCTACAGCGGACACAAGGTCACCAAGGAGTATTACGTCAACGATGCGGGCGCGCAGGTCGATGTTCTCGCCCGCTCGGTCCACATGCGGTATCGCGAAGCGCTCGGCGGAAGCATCGAGATCCCGGAAGGCCTCTATCCGGGCGACTACCTCGTGCCCGTGGGCCAGGCGCTCGCCGCCGAATTTGGTGATCAGTATGCCACCGCGCCCGAAGCGGACTGGCTCATCCTGTTCCGCACCCGCGCGGTTGCCGCGATGATGGACATGATCCGCGCCGATCTCGCCACGCTCGGCATCCGCCACGATCTTTTCTCGTCCGAAGCGGAACTACAGGCATCGGGCAAGGTCGATGCCGCCGAACAATGGCTGCGTGCGCACGATCTGGTCTATGATGGCCAGCTCGAAGCGCCCAAGGGCAAGACGCTCGAAGACTGGGAACCGGTCGAACTGCCGCTTTTCCGCTCCACGAAGTTTGGAGACGATCAGGACCGCCCGATCAAGAAATCGAACGGCGCGTGGACCTATTTCGGTGCAGACCTCGCCTATCACTTCCAGAAGGCGCAGAATGCCGATGCGCTGGTGGATATCTGGGGCGCGGACCATGCCGGGACGGTAAAGCGGATCAAGGCCGCTGTCGCCGCGCTCACCAGCGCCGATGGCGGCACGGCCAAGCCTTTCGAGGTTAAGCTGGTGCAGATGGTGCAGCTTCTGCGCGATGGCCAACCGGTGAAAATGTCGAAACGGGCCGGGACTTTCGTAACGCTTGCTGATGTGGTGGGCGAAGTTGGGAAGGATGTGGTGCGCTTCACCATGCTCACCCGCAAGCCTGACGCGCAGATGGACTTCGATTTCGCCAAGGTGGTTGAAGCCAGCAAGGACAACCCAGTGTTCTACGTGCAGTATGCCCACGCGCGCATCTGCCGGAACATTCGCAAGGGCGCCGACGAAGGCTTTGTTCCTTCAGCGGAAAACCTCGGGTTGCTGGGTGACGAAGAGCTGGCGCTGGTAAAGCTGGCGGCGCAGTTCCCGCGCACCGTCGAAGCTGCCGCCGTGGCGCGCGAACCGCACCGCATCGCCTTCTTCCTCCATGATCTCGCTTCGGCCTTCCACTCCTATTACAATCTGGGGAATGATCGGCCTGAGAAACGGTTCATTGTGGCACATGACTCCGGTTTGACCGCAGCTCGCCTTTTCCTTGCCGCACAAATCGGGCAGGTAATCCGCAATGGTCTTGCGCTGCTTGGCGTTGAGGCTGCGGAAGAACTCTGACGTCACCGTATATTGGGGCAAGGACAAGACATGCAGGGCGATAACGACCAGAACGACTGGGACAAGAAGACAGTGCTGCAGCCCGAAGGGCTGAAGCCGTTCAATGTCTCCGAGGAGTTGGATGAACTGGCGGACGATGCGCGTGACGTCATGGGCGATCCCGAAGCAGCGGCACGTCGGGCGCTTGGCAGCGGCGGGGCCGCTGTCGGCGTTTCAAATAACGACGTTGATCAGTTGGCCGAAGACGTTGTCAGCGAACAGGTCGGTGATCAACGTCTGGCCCTTGGCGATGAAGATCGTCTGCCGTGGCTGGAAAGCGCTGACGATGTTGATGGCGAAGAAGAAGACAGCGGCAATGGCCGTCTGATCGGCTTTGCGCTGGCAGGTCTGCTCGCGCTCGCCGCGCTGATTGGCGGGATCTGGTATGCCAGCAATCGCAATTCGGTGGCAAACAATGCCGATGGAAGCCTGATCGAAGCTAGCAAGGAACCCTACAAGGTCGCGCCGAGCGATCCGGGTGGCAAGACTTTCGCTGGCACCGGCGATTCCAGCTTCAAGGTGAGCGAGGGGCAGAAGCCTTCGGCCAACCTCGCCAATTCCGCCTCGCCCACGCCCACTGCATCGCCATCGGCCAAACCAAGCGCCGCTGCTTCAGCAGCGCCTGCTGCTGCACCCGCCACGGGCGGCGTCGGTGTTCAGGTTGGCGCGTTCTCGTCAAAAGCCACAGCCGAAGCCGGCTGGCAGAAGCTTGTTGGCAATCACGAAGCGCTCAAGGGCCTGTCGCACCGCGTGATCGAAGGCAAGGCCGATATCGGCACCGTCTATCGCCTTCAGGCGGTTGCGGGTGATGCCGCCGCCGCCGATGCCTTGTGCCGCAAGCTGCAGGCCGGCGGCCTGAAGTGTCAGGTAAAACGCTAATTAGCCCGTCCGACCGCGTCTGACGGCGCTCGCACCTCCCCATTTGTCCTGCGGAAAAATGGGGAGGTGCATGCAGTCACAATCCTCCCCGTTTTTGCGAAGCACAAATGGGGAGGTGCCAGCCGCAGGCTGAGGGAGAGGCAGGTTCTAGGCCCCCTTTTCCCCCAACTTCGCCGCAACCGCCCTTGCAAAACCCGCACGGCTGCGCGAACCAAGGCCCATGCTGCCCGCCATCTTCGGCCTGTCCGGCCCGGTCCTGACCGACGACGAACGCGCGTTTTTCCGCGATTGCAATCCTGCTGGATACATCCTGTTCGGTCGCAATGTCGAAACCCGTGAACAGGTTCGTGCGCTGACCGATGATCTGCGCAGCCTTCATGGGCGGGATCGCACTTTCATCTGTATCGATCAGGAAGGCGGCCGTGTCGCGCGGATGAAGCCGCCGGTCTGGTTGCCCTACCCAGCGGGTGAAGCGTTCGACCGGCTTTACGAGATCGCGCCCGCCAGCGCGATAGAGGCCGCGCGCGCCAATGCCCATGCGCTTGGGCTGGATCTTGCCGAAGCCGGTATCAGCGTTGATTGCCTGCCACTTCTCGATGTGCGCCAACCCGGCGCGCATGACGTGATCGGGGACCGCGCTTTGGGCACCGAACCGATGCGCGTGGCCGCGCTGGGCCGGGCCACGATCGACGGCCTTGCGCGCGCCGGAATTGCCGGCGTTGTCAAGCACATGCCGGGGCATGGCCGCTCGCTGGTCGATAGCCACAAGGAAACTCCGCTGGTCACCGCCTCGGCAGAGGAACTGGAGCAGGATCTTGCGCCGTTCCGCACACTGAAGGACGCCACCATCGGCATGACCGGGCATTTGCGCTTTACTGCGTGGGATGCGGAAAATCCTGCCACGCTTTCTCCTTTCGTGATCGAAGAGATCATTCGCAAGGCCATTGGTTTCGATGGCCTGCTGCTGACTGACGATCTCGATATGCAGGCGCTGGGCGGTGCGGTGCCTGATCGCGCGGCGCGCGCGCAGGCGGCGGGTTGTGATATCGCGCTGAATTGCTGGGCGAAAATGGACGACATGGTGGGCATCGCCAAGGCGCTTGGCCCCATGAGCGCAAAGACCGCGCAGCGGCTTGACCGTGCCCTTGCCCCTACTGCCGCTTTCGATGGCCCCGCCGATCTTGCCGAACAGCGCACGCTCCTCGCCACGCGTGACAGCTTGCTGAAACTTGCCTGATGGACGATCTCACCGAACCCATGCTGTTCGGTGATGATGCCGAGTGGGGCGGCGTGGCATCTGCGCAAAGCGGTGATGCGGCGCTCTATCTGGAACTTGACGGCTGGGAAGGCCCGCTCGACCTGCTGCTGGAACTGGCCCGGCGGCAGAAGGTAGACCTTCGGAAAATCTCGATACTTGAACTGGTTGGCCAGTATCTCGACTATATTGAGCGTGCCAAGGCGCTGAAGCTGGAACTGGCCGCCGATTACCTCGTGATGGCGGCGTGGCTTGCCTATCTCAAATCGCTGTTGTTGCTCCCACGCGATCCTGAAGTGCAGCCAAGCCCTGAAGAACTGGCACTAAAACTGCAATTGCGGCTGCAAAGGTTGGGCGCGATGCGCGAGGCCGGGGCGCGGCTGATGGCGCGGGATCGGGTTGGGCGTGAAGTGTTCATGCGAGGCGCGCCAGAGGGGTTGCGCGTTGATCGCAAGGCCTTGTGGAAGTGCGATATTTTCTCTCTGATCCAGGCCTATGGTGCGATCAAGCAGCGGAATCAGCCGGTGGTCCACATGGTGCGCGAACGTGCGGTGATGACATTGGATGCGGCGCTGGCGCGTGTTGCGAAGATGTTGGGTGTCGCTGTTGAATGGACCGATCTGCGGGCGTTCCTGCCGCTGGATGGTGATCCCCAACTGCGCAAATCTGCGCTCGCGTCGAGCTTTCTCGCGGCGCTAGAACTGGCGAAGCAGGGCAGGGCGGATATCGCGCAGGATCAGGCATTCGGGCCGTTGATGTTGCGGGCTGCGCGCACATGACGCGGCCTGACGACCTTGAACGCGCAGTTGAGGCCACGCTGTTTGCGGCCCAGCAACCCCTTACGGAACAAGAGATTTCTGCGCATCTTGAAGGCGCGGATGTGCGTTCATCCTTAAGTGCACTGAAATGCACCTACGCGCACCGAGGCGTACATCTGGTGGAGCGAGGGGGGCGCTGGCACTTCCAGACCGCCCCTGATCTGGCCCATCTGCTCCGCCGCGAAAAGGAAGAGCCAAGACGCCTCTCGCGCGCGGCCACCGAAGCGCTCGCCATCGTCGCCTATCACGAGCCTGTCAGCCGCGCAGAGATTGAGGCGATTCGCGGTGTGCAGACCGCGAAGGGCACTCTGGACGTGCTGCTGGAGGCGGGCTGGATACGTATTGCCGGGCGGCGCGAAGTTCCGGGGCGGCCGACGATTTATGCGACAACTCCCGAATTTCTCACGCATTTCGGGCTACAATCACGCCGCGATCTGCCGGGAATCGACGAACTGCGGGCAGCCGGGCTGCTTGATCCCGTGGACGAGGCGTTTGCCGTCTTGACGGGGGGTGATGATGGGGACACGGGAGACGCTGTTCCGCGTGACGAAGAAAGTGCGGAATAGCTGGCAAGTGGGGCGCGCCGTCCCTATCTAGGGGCGCAAAGGAGTTAGTGACATGGGTGGTCTTTCCCTTCCGCACCTGATCGTGCTGGCGCTGGTCGTGCTGGTCCTGTTTGGCCGTGGCCGCATTTCCGAGATGATGGGCGATTTCGGCAAGGGTATCAAAAGCTTCAAGCAGGGTATGACCGACGAGGACAACAAGCCCGTTACCCCGCCGCCTGCACAGATCCAGCAGCAGACGCCGCCACCCGCAGCGCCCGCGCCTGCTCCGACGTCGACCGATCAGGCCCAGTAAGCTGCTGATATAAAGGCGCTATAGCCGTGTTCGATATCGGCGCGTCCGAACTTCTGGTGCTGGTCATCGTGGCGATCGTGGTGATCGGCCCGAAGGACTTGCCGCTCGCCCTGCGCACTGCAGGCCGTTGGGTGGCGAAAATGCGCCGCGTTTCCAACCACTTCCGTTCAGGCATCGAAACGATGATCCGCGAAGCGGAAATGGAGGAGATGGAGAAGAAGTGGAAAGAGCAGAACGAGCGGATCATGCGCGAAACGGCAGCGCAAGAAGCTGCCGCTGCTGAAGGGCAAACGCCCGATGCGGCGGTCGATCAGAACGATCCGTTCCCCACGCCGCTACCTTCGGATGTCCCAAATGCGGCGTCCGATCCGGTGATGATCGGCCCGATGCCGCCTGAACAGGCGACAAAGCCGGAGGCTTCGAAGCCATGATCCGGGATATTGACGAGACGCAGGCCCCGCTGCTCGATCACCTGCTGGAACTGCGCACGCGCTTGCTGCGCTGCGTCTATGCGCTGGCAGTGGCCTTCGCGGTCAGCTTCTATTTTGCCGACGATATCTTTGCGATCCTTGCGCAGCCGCTGGTCCATGCCTTTCCGCCGGGACAGGGCAAGCTGATCTACACCAAGCTTTACGAAGCGTTCTTTGTGGAGCTGAAAGTGTCGATGTTTGCGGCATTTCTCGTCAGCTTTCCTGTGATCGCGAACCAGCTTTGGGCTTTCGTCGCGCCGGGTCTGTACGCGAAGGAAAAGCGGGCGTTTCTGCCGTTCCTGTTCGCCACGCCGATCCTGTTCACGATGGGGGCAAGCCTTGCCTACTTCATCGTCATGCCAACCGCGTTCAAGTGGTTTCTCGGCTTTGAAGGCAACAAGGGTGGGCTGCAACTGGAAGCGCTGCCGGGCACGGGTGATTACCTCAGCCTTGTCATGCAGTTCATTCTTGCGTTCGGCATCAGCTTTCTGCTGCCGGTACTTCTGATGTTGCTGAACCGCGCAGGCATCGTCAGCCGTGCGCAACTGGTCACGGCGCGGCGGTATGTGATCGTCATTATTTTTGCAGTGGCGACCGTGGCGACGCCGCCAGACGTGGTTTCGCAGCTTATGCTGGCAATACCGCTGCTGTTCCTGTTCGAAGGCACGCTGATCCTGATGCGCTTCACCGAAAAGGCCGACGCCAAGCGGCGTGCCGAGGAAGAAGCGGAAAAGGCGGCGGAACTGGCTGCCGGGCAAACTCCGCCGCTCCTGCCTTAATTCGTCACGGGTTTGGTGGCGGCGGTTCCTTCTTCCGCCGACCAGACACGGCCGCCACCGATCCACGTTTCGCTGACTTTCGCGGCGCGGACCTGTGCCGCGCTGGCGGTGAGCGGATCGACATCGACCAGCACGAAATCGGCGCGCAATCCGGGGGCGAGGCGACCGAATTTGCTTTCCGCGAACCCGGCCCATGCGGCGTCGGCGGTATAGGCCGAAAGTGCTTCTGCCGGGGCGAGCCGTTCCTGCGGTTGCCAACCGCCAGCAGGCTGGCCGTCTGGTCCTTCGCGGCTGATCGCGGCGGCAAGGCCGGCCCAAGGATCAGCCAGTTCAACCGGCGCGTCCGAGCCGAAGGCGAGGCGCACGCCTGCGGTCTTGAGTGATTTCCACGCATAGGCCCCGGCAAGGCGATCCGGCCCAAGCCTTGCTTCAGCCATCAAGCGATCCGAAGTCTGGTGGACCGGCTGCATCGAGGCGACGGCCCCGCTCTTCGCGAACTTTGCAAAATCCTTTGGATCGACGATCTGGGCATGTTCAATGCGCCAGCGCCGGTCACCCTTGTAGGTGTCTGACAGGTCGTTGATCGCACCGATCACTGTGGCGTTGGCTTCATCACCGATGGCGTGAACGGCGATCTGGAAACCGTCCATTGCGGCGCGGCTCATCAGGTTGCCAAGCTGGGTCTGGTTTAGTTGCGGCAAGCCCTTTGTGCCGGGGGCATCGGCATAAGGTGCCTTGAGCCATGCCCCGCGTGATCCCAGCGCACCATCGAGATAGAGCTTCACCCCGTTCAGCCGCAGCCGGTCCTGGTAGAGCCAGGGCGAGGGGCCGGGGCCGCCGATCAGCGTCATTTGTTCGGTGCCCGCTGCATAGGCCATCACGCGCACATAGAGCCGGTTGGCATCGCCCGCGCGGCGATAGGTCTGCCAATCCTCGATGGATGTGCCCATATCAGTCACAGCAGTGACGCCGCGTTTGAACAGCATCTGCTGCGCGGTGGCGAAGGCAACGTCGCGGTCTTCGGCGCGTGGTGGCGGCACTTTTGCGGCGACGAGTTCCATCGCGGAATCGACCAGCACGCCGAGCGGAGTGCCATCAGGGGCACGCTCGATGTTGCCGCCGTTCGGGGCTTTTGTTGTGGCAGTAACGCCTGCGGCCTTGAGGGCGGCGCTGTTGGCCCATCCAGCATGGCCATCGACCCGTTCGAGCCAGACAGGACGGCCACCGGTTACGGCATCGAGTTCAGCGGCGGTGGGAAAGCGGCCGAGTTTCCATTTTTCCTGATTCCATCCCCGCCCGATGATCCACGGACGATCCGGGTGTTCGGCGGCAAATTTGCCGATCAGGTTCAGCGCCTGCGCGAACGAGGTGGTTTCGGACAGATCGAGGCTGAGCGCGGCAAAGCCCATGCCCATGACGTGTGCGTGCGCATCGATCATGCCGGGCAGCATCACGCGGCCCTTGCCGTCGATATGATACTGATATTCCTTTCGTGGTTTGGGCTTCTTGTCGCCCGCGCGGATTAGCCGTTTGATCATGCCCGCATCGTCGAACAGCAGGCCGGTGAACTGTTCGACCTGACCGTTCGTGCCAATCGTGCGGCCCGAAACGTTGTCGACCAGCGTATCGGCAAGGGCTGCGGTGGAAGTTGTGAGCAGCAGTGCTGCCAAGCTGATGCCAAGCGCCTTGGTGGTTATCCCGTTTGCATTCGGCATTGCAAATTTCGTCACCCCGGACTTGATCCGGGGTCCATTTCTCCATCGAGACCCTTGGGCTGATTGGCGAGATGGATCCTGAAACAAGTTCAGGATGACGGAAACGCAGGTGCTTTGCCGTGCGGGATAAACTCCCATCATCGTCACGCCTTGCTCTTCCGGTGCGGCAGTCGGCGGATCAGCGCGCTCGTGTCCTCGCGGCCATAGCCCATCGCCTGCACATCGACATAGAACTGATCGACCAGCGCGGTGACCGGCACGCTTGCGCCAAGGTTGCGGGCTTCGTCTATTGCAAGGCCCAGATCCTTCCGCATCCAGTCGACGGCAAAGCCGAAGTCAAATTCGGCTTTGGCCATCGTGTGAAAACGGTTGTCCATCTGCCAGGATTGCGCGGCGCCGCCTGAAATCGCCTCGAATACCTTATCCAGATCGAGGTGGGCGATTTGCGCGAAACGGATCGCTTCAGACAGGCCAGCAAGCGCGCCTGCGATGCACATCTGATTGGCCATCTTTGCCGTCTGTCCCGCGCCGGATTTTCCGACATGGACAACGCGCTTGGCATAGGCAGCAAGGATGGGCCGAGCGGCGTCCACCGCCTTGGCACTGCCCCCGCACATGATGGCCAGCGTTCCGGCTTCCGCGCCTGACTGGCCGCCGGTGACCGGCGCATCTACGCAAAGCAGTTCCTTGTCGCGTCCTTCGACCGCGATCTGGCGGGCGATACGCGCCGAAACGGTCGTGTGATCGATATAGAGCGCGCCGCGTTTTAGCGTGGAAAACGCGCCGTTCGGGCTGAGCACGACATCGGCCAGATCATCGTCATTGCCGACGCAGGTGATTACCACGTCTGCGCCATCGGCAGCTTCTGCCGGGCTGCTGGCAATGCGGGCGGCGAGGCCGGGGTGGGCCGCCTGCCATGCTTCGGCGCGCGCAGGTGTGCGGTTATAGATGGTCAGGTTGTGCCCGGCTTTGCCAAGGTGGCGGGCCATCGCGCCACCCATCGTGCCAAGGCCAAGAAAAGAGACGTTGCTGGGCGAGGTGCTTGCGGTTTCATCGGTCATGCTGTGCTTCATATCCAGTTTCGGGCGTTGTGCCAGCCCTGTGGCACCTTGCGTGCGGTGCTGCGGCGCACCATAAGCGCCTGCCATGCAAAGATTGCTCCATCTGCTTTCCCGCACCGCGCGGCTTTTGTTCTGGCCTGCGCTGATCTTTGCATTGATCATGGCGGTGCTGCCCAAGCCGCCGCAACTGCCGGGGCCTGATCTGGGCGACAAGGTGCAGCACATGCTGGCCTTCTTCACGCTGACGACGCTGGCAGGGGTTGGTTGGCCGCGATTGCCGCTGCTGCGCGCGGTACTGTGGCTTTCGCTGGTGGGGGCGGGGATCGAAGTGATTCAAGCGATCCCGTCGCTCTATCGCGATTCGGACTGGCGCGATTGGATAGCCGATACGGTGGCGATCATGGCCGCGCTAGTGCCGGTGGCGGTGTTCCGTCGCCTGTTGGAGCGTGGCAGCGCCAACTGACCGGCAGTCGGAGGTTTTCTTGAAGGCCGCTTTCCGTTAGGGCGCTGGCGATGGAAAACACAGCGCTCAAGACCGAAACGCAGGACGCCCTGCTGACTCTCGCCGATGTTCGTGCGGCGGCGAAACGGATTGCCGGGCAGGTCGTGCGCACGCCGACGCTCTATAGCAAGACATTGAGTGCGATTACCGGAGCCGAAATCTGGCTCAAGTTCGAAAATCTGCAGTTCACTGCGGCTTACAAGGAGCGCGGCGCGCTGAATGCGCTGCTGCAGCTTGACGAGGAACAGCGTGCGCGGGGCGTGATTGCAGCTTCGGCAGGCAATCATGCACAGGGCCTCAGCTATCACGGCACGCGGCTGGGGGTGCCGGTCACCATCGTCATGCCCAAGACGACGCCGACGGTGAAGATCATGCAGACCGAAGCCGTTGGCGGCAATGTCGTGCTGGAAGGCGAGACGTTTGACGAGGCTTATGCCCATGCCCGTTCGATGGAGCGGCAACTGGGGCTGACGTTCGTGCATCCGTTCGACGATCCTCAGGTTGCCGCCGGGCAGGGCACTGTCGCGCTGGAAATGCTGGAAGACGTGCCGGAGCTTGAGGCGCTGGTGATTCCTATCGGGGGCGGTGGGTTGCTGACCGGCATGGGCACGGCAGCGCGCGCGCTGAAGCCGTCTATCGGGCTGGTCGGCGTTCAGGCATCACTGTTCCCTTCGATGTATGCCAAGCTCAAGCATCTGGAAGTGCCTTGCGGTGGCGACACGCTGGCAGAAGGCATCGCGGTGAAGGAGCCGGGCACGTTCACTTCGGCAGTGCTAGGCCAGATCGTGGATGATGTGGTGCTGGTGGGCGAACCGGCGCTGGAAAGCGCGGTGGCGCTGCTGTTGCAAATCGAAAAGACCGTGGTTGAAGGCGCGGGCGCGGCAGGGCTGGCCGCGCTGATGACGCACAAGAAGCGCTTTGCCGGGCGCAAAATTGGTCTGGTGCTGACGGGGGGCAATATCGATACGCGCCTGCTCGCCAACGTGCTGCTGCGCGATCTGGCGCGGTCCGGGCGGCTGGGCCGCTTGCGCATCACGTTGCAGGATCGCCCCGGCGCGTTGTTCAAGGTGGTGGAAGAGTTCAACCGTTATCAGGTCAACATCCTTGAAGTGTGGCACCAGCGCATCTTTACCTCGCTGCCGGCCAAGGGCCTGACGGCTGAGATCGAATGTGAAGCGCGTGATCGTGAGCAGATCGATCTGCTGGTGGCGGGCCTTCGCGGCAAGGGATACGATGTGGAGCAGGTGGAACTCGGTTGATCCGGTTTGCCGCTGCGTTAACTTCTTGAAAGCGTGGTGTCCTGTAACCGGACTGGCGGCATTGATTGGCGTATTTCCGCCGTTTCGGCAGGGTTTTTCGGCAAATTCCCTGATGAAGACATGGTTAAGGGGCTTTTACGAATGCTTTCGCTGGGGCATGTTCCTTACTGACAGGCAGGACAGTCCAGCCTGAGGAGCAATCGCAACGCCGTGACCGCGCCCGTCCGCTTTCCCCGCTTCTTCGTGACCAGCCCTTCGCCGTGCCCCTATCTGCCGGGGCGGAACGAAAGGAAGGTGTTCACCGAACTGAAGGGCCAGAACGCTGACGAACTGAACGACGCGCTGAGCCGTATCGGCTTTCGCCGCAGCCAGACGGTGGCCTATCGCCCCAGTTGCATCGATTGCACCGCCTGCGTTTCGGTGCGAGTCGTCTCCGAAGCGTTTAAACCTTCGTCCACGCAGAAGCGCATCTGGAAGCGCAATCGCGATCTGGTGGTGAATGTTTGCAAGCCGTGGTCAACGCCGGAACAATTCGAACTGTTGCAGCGTTACCTCGCCGTGCGCCATCCCGGCGGGGGGATGGCCGCTATGGACGAGATGGATTTCGCGGACATGGTGGAGCACACGCCCGTCAAGAGTTATGTGATTGAATACAGGGAGCCGACCGTAGACGGCTCGCCGGGAAGACTGGTAGGAGCCTGTCTGACCGACGAGCAGGGCGACGGCCTCTCGATGATCTACAGCTTCTACGATCCACAACACGAGACGCGGGCCGGGCTTGGAACTTTTATCATCCTCGACCATATCCAGCGCGCCGCGCGCGTCGGGCTGCCCTATGTCTACCTTGGCTACTGGGTCGAAGGGTCCGAACGGATGCAGTACAAGGTCCGCTTCCGGCCTATGGAGAAACTGGGCCGTGATGGCTGGGAACGGTTCGAACCTGCTGAACAGGCCGTTGCGATTGAACGCGCCGTTGCATCGCTGGACGAACGTGGCGGCGTGGAAAGCAGTGTTGCAGGAAGCCTCAAGGACGGCGTGCATGGCGCGCAAGGGCGCTACGCTCACACCTGAATCGTCGCTTACCCGGATCATTGCTGCCGTTCTGGCGCTGGCACTGCCTACGCAGGCATTTGCCCAATCGATGAATGCGGATCAGGAGCTTGAAGCGCTGATTCCTGATTCGGCGCTGCAAAACTCTGATGCCTGGGCGCTGGATACCGACGCTGCCCGCACCGGTGCACCGACCGAGGCCGAAATCGGTGAAATAGCCACCGATGTGGAAATGCCCGAACTGCCGGGGATAACCATCCCTTGGCCCGATGGCAGCGAAATACCTGAAATAGAACCGCTTTCTCCTGATCCCGATATCGATGTGGCCGAACAGACCACCGATGCTGCGGTTGAGGCACTACCCGGTCAGGAAGCAGCGGAGGCCAATCCGCGTCTGGCCGATGCCGATCTGGAACGGGTGGGCGATCAGGTGGAAGTGGCCTTCCCCCGCGGGGAAGGGGCAATTGCCGATCAGGACGCCATCGTTGAGCGTTTCGCCGGGCTTTCCAGCCTCAAGACCTACAGGGACGATGAGGACAATCTCGCGCAGATCGTGCGCCGCGCGCGCACTGACCGCGATCTTCTTGCCGAGATCATGCGCGTCTATGGCTATTACGATGCCAGCGTGTTCCAGTCGCTCGGCGGGCTTGGCCAGCGCGCCGAAGGTGAGGAACGTGGGCCGATTGACATAAGCAAGGTCGTCGTCCGGTTCGATGTACAACCAGGGCCACAGTACAAGTTCGGCGCGCTGGCCTTTGGCGATCTTCAAGCGACGGGCAAGGATTTTGCGGCCCTACGCGGGGCGTTCAAGCTGAACAGCGGCGATGCGATCAATTCCGACCGGATCGTGGCAGAGCGCGTGAACCTGCAGTCTGCGCTGGGTGAAACCGGCTATGCCTTTGCCAAGGTGGGTGAACCCGACCTGGTGATCGATCACGAACGCCGCGAAGGCGATCTGACTGTGCCTGTCACGCCCGGAGGCGTCTATGCTTTCGGCAAGGTCAATTCCTCGCGCGACGATTTCCTCAGCGGCAAGCATTTGCAGCGCATAGCACGCTTCGATCCGGGCGACCTTTATCAGCGTTCAGACGTGGACGACTTGCGGCAGGCGATCCTTGCGACGGGTCTGGTATCATCCGTCACGGTCGAGGCGCGCGAGGTGGCCAAGCCTGCGAACGGCGCGCCGGGCACAGTCGATGTGGACGTGGCGCTTACGCCGGGGCCGTTGCGGACGATCGCAGGGCTGGTCGGCTATTCCAGCGGCGAAGGTTTCCGTCTGGAAGCAAGCTGGGAACACCGCAACTTCTTCCCGCCCGAAGGCATGGTGCGCGTGCGCGGCGTGGCGGGCACTCAGGAGCAGCTTGCGGGGATCACCTTCCGCCGCAACAATTTCCTCACCCGCGATTTGGTGCTCAACGCCGATCTTTATGCGCGCAAGCAGGTCAGCAGCGCGTTTCAGGCGCGAACGGTTTCCTTTACCGCCGGGCTGGAGCGGCAGCAGACGTTGTTGTTCCAGAAGCCTTGGGTGTTCGCAGCGGGTATCGAGATTCTCGCCACCGGAGAACGCGATGCGGCGGCGATCCTCGCTAATCAACCACGCAAAACCTATTTTATCGGCGCCTTGCCGATGCGTGTTGCATATGACGGCAGCGACGATCTGCTCGATCCAAAGCGCGGCTTCCGGGTTGGGCTGCGAGCATCGCCGGAAATCTCCGTACAGGATGGCACCAAGTCGAGCTATGGCAAGATGCAGTTTGACGCCAGCTACTACCAGCCAGTGGGCGAAAAGCTGGTCGTGGCATCGCGCGTACGGCTTGGCACTATCCTTGGCACCGACATTACCAATATCGCGCCGTCACGGCGGTTCTATGCCGGTGGCGGCGGGTCGGTGCGCGGCTATGGCTACCAGTTGATCGGCCCGCGCGACACGGCGGGGGAACCCAGCGGAGGTCGTGCATTGAGCGAGTTTTCGCTGGAAGCCCGCGTCAAGACCGGGCTTTTGGGTGGCGCGGTCAGCCTTGTGCCCTTCGTTGATGCGGGCGCGGTCGATACGACAAGCACGCCCCGCCTGCGCGATATCAAGGTGGGTGCGGGCATTGGCCTGCGCTATGAAACGAACTTCGGCCCGATCCGCATCGATCTGGGCACGCCGCTCAACCCCTCGCCGGGGGACAGCCGTATCGGTGTCTACGTGGCGCTGGGGCAAGCGTTCTGATGGCCGACGAACTGCCGCCCGCTGCGGAAACCGCACCGGCCCGCTCGCGCGGGGCGGTGATCGTGCGCGGGCTGGCAAAGCGCATCGTTATTCTCGCTGTGGCGGGCGTGGCGCTGGTGCTGGCGGCGCTAGTGGTTCTGGATTCCTCGCTTGGCCACCGTCTGGTTGCAGATCGTATCGCCGCCATAACGCCGGGTTCCGGCCTGCGCATCGAGATCGGGCGCATCGATGGATCGATCTATGGCGCGGCCAAATTGCGCGATATCAGGGTGAGCGATCCTGAGGGCATCTTCATGACGGTGCCCGAAGCGGAACTGGATTGGCGACCGCTTTCTTGGCTCAAGACCGGGCTGGACGTGCGGCTGCTGTCGCTACATCGCGGCGTGCTGCGCCGTGCGCCGCGCCTGCGCCCCAGCGAAGATCCCAACGCTCCGATCCTGCCGGATTTCGACATCCGCGTGGACAAACTGGTTATCGACAACCTGACCGTATCCGAAGCGATGGCAGGTCAGAAGCGCAGGGTGGACGTTCTGGCCAAGGCCGATATTCGTGGGGGCCACGCCATTGTCGATGTGAACGGCGTGTTCGGCGGCAAGGACAAGATTGTGTTCCGGCTCGACAGTGAGCCTGACCGCAACAAGTTCGATCTGCGGCTGGTCTACGATGCGCCCAAGGATGGCGTGATTGCTGCGATGGCGGGCGTAAAGTCCGATATCAAGGCGCGTGTGTTCGGCAGCGGCGGGTGGCAGCAGTGGGACGGTATTGCCTATGCCACCCAAGACGGGCGCAGGCTGGCGGCGTTTCAGCTTGGCAACCGATCAGGCACCTATCGCCTTGCCGGGCAGGCATGGCCGGGTGCGCTGCTGACCGGCACGCCGGGGCAGGCGGTGGGTGAAACACTCTCACTACTTTTTGACGGCGCTTTTGCCGGCAATGCCTTCAACGGAACCTTCCGCACCGCAGGCGCGGCGTTCAAAGCCTCTGCCACAGGTGGACTGGACCTTGCGAACAACCGGGCCGATGCCCTGCGCATCATGGCGACGCTGCCACAGCCGCAGCGCTTGCTGGCGACGCCTGAACTGGCAGACGTCAACATTGACGCCACGCTGGATGGTGCGTTCGATGATCTGACGATTGAACACAAAGTGGCCGTGGCGCGGATGAAGCTCGGCACGCTGGACGCGCAAGGGTTGCAAAGTGCCGGAACCGCCACTTGGGATGGCAAGTGCTTTATCCTGCCGCTGGCGGTAACAGCGCGGCGCGTAGTGACAGGTAATGCGATGATCGACCCGCGCTTTCCCGGCGCGCGCATCGGCGGCGATCTGGTGTTCGAGGGCAGCCGCCTTACGTCGGACGATCTCTCACTGACGATGAAGGGTCTTGGCGCACGGCTTTCGCTGCGGGGCGATATGGCGCGGGGCGGTTATGCGCTGGCAGGTCCGGTGGTGGCGCGCGGCTTCGCGGTCGAAAACCTCGGCGCGGTGGATGGCACGGCCAAGATCCTGTTCAAGATCGGCAATGGCGTGCCGTGGACCTTGCAGGCGAACCTTGCGGGGCGGATGTCGCGGATCGACAATGCCACGCTGCAAACGCTGACCGGCGGCGGTGTGCGCTTTGCCGGGGGGCTTGCACTGGGTGAGCGTGTGCCGGTGACTTTCCGCAAGGCCACGATCAATTCGGCCAAGCTGCAGATGGCGCTGGATGGTCGCGTTCAACCGGGTGGTGCTGCTTCGTTGAAGGGTAGCGGCAGACATACCGAATATGGTGCCTTCACGGTTGAAGCGGCGATGACGGCCGAGGGGCCGAATGCCGTTCTGGTGCTGGCCAGTCCGCTCCCCGCTGCAGGGTTGAAGGACGTGCGCGTTGCGCTTGCCCCCATTGCCGATGGTTTCCGCATTGAGACTGAAGGCCAGTCCGCACTTGGCCCGTTCAACGGCACCTTCGGCCTGTTCATGCCGCCAAAACAGCCGACGCGCGTGGATATCGAACGTTTCCGCGTTTGGCAGACCGATGTGACCGGCGGCGTTACGCTGGGTGACGATGGCGTTTCGGGCCAGATCGCGCTGGCGGGGGGCGGGTTGAATGGCACGGTCCAGCTTGCCCCACGCGATGGCGGGCAGGGCTTTGATGCTGATGTGACCGCACGTAATGCTAAGTTCGGTGGCGCACAGCCTTTGTCCATCGGCAATGCGCGGATCGATGCCAGCGGGCTGATCAAGGATGGCCATTCGACCGTCGAAGGCAATCTGCTGGCCGAAGGTATCGGCATGGGCAAAGTCTTCATCGGTCGGCTGGCGGCGGCGGCATATGTGGAGGACGGCAGTGGTTCGGTTACCGCGTCGGTCGCCGGGCGCAGAGGCACGCGCTTTGACCTGCAAGGCACGGCGGCATTCTCACCCGATCAGGTCATCGCCTATGTCTCTGGCGAATATGCTGGGCGGCAAGTTTCGATGCCTCGCCGTGCGGTAATGACGCGCGAAGGCGAAGGCGAAAATCGCGGCTGGCGGCTTGCGCCCACGCAGATCACGTTCGGCCGGGGCATCGTGATTGCCGAAGGGCGGATGATGGGCGGGCCAACGCAGTTGCGGCTGCAACTGGCGCGGATGCCTCTATCGGTGATCGATATCGTGGTGGCCGATCTTGGCCTTGGCGGCACGGCTTCGGGCATCGTCGAATACAGCAACGATGGGCAGGGCGCGCCTTCGGGCAACGCGGCGCTGATGGTGCGCGGGCTTTCGCGCTCTGGCCTAGTGCTCACATCGCGGCCTGTGGACGTGGCGTTGCTGGCGCGGCTTGATCCCGATGCCATGCAGATGCGCACGGTTTTTCGTGAAGGTGGCACGGTGCGCGGACGCTTGCAGGCGCGCATCGGTGGGTTGCCGCGCGGCGGTACATTCATGGAGCGTCTGGAAGCAGGGCAACTCGCCGGGCAGTTGCGTTATTCCGGTGCGGCAGAGGCGCTGTGGCGTCTTTCCGGTGTTGAGATATTCGATCTTACCGGCCCGGTCGGCGTAAAGGCCGATATCACCGGCACCATAGCGGCACCGGTGTTGCGCGGTGCTGTTTCGTCCACCGGCCTCAGGGTGCAAAGCACGCTGACCGGCACGGATATTCGCGATGTGGCGATGGCCGGGACTTTCAACGATTCCTCGCTCCAGCTTGCGCGGTTCAGCGGCGTTACGCCCAATGGCGGCCGCGTTTCCGGCAGCGGCACCATCGGGCTGGCCGAGCTTTCCGAGCATGGCCCGACCATCGATCTGAAACTATCGGCGCAGAACGCGCAGATGATCAGCCGTGACGATATGGGTGCTACCATCACCGGGCCACTGCGTATCGTCAGCAATGGAGTGGGCGGGACCATAGCCGGGCGCGTGCGGATCGAACGGGCGCGTTGGGCGCTGGGGCAGGCCGCGGCGGTTACTGAACTGCCAACGATTGCCACGCGCGAGATCAATGCCCCTGCCGATGCCGCGCCACCTCGTGCTGCAGCAGCGCCGTGGCGTTTCATGATCGATGCGGCGGGCATGAACCGCATCGATGTGCGCGGGCTGGGGCTGGACAGCGAATGGGGTGCCGACATCCGCCTGCGCGGCACTACCGCTGCGCCGCAGATATTCGGGACGGCAGACCTGGTGCGCGGCGGTTATGAATTTGCGGGCAAGCGCTTCGAGCTCACGCGTGGGCGCATCCGCTTTGCCGGTGAAGTGCCAGTCGATCCGCAGCTTGATATCGTGGCGGAAGGCGATGCCAACAATATCAATGCCAAGATATCGATCACCGGCACCGGGAACAAGCCGGTCATTGCGTTCTCTTCCACCCCGGCCTTGCCTGAAGAAGAACTGCTCAGCCGCATCCTGTTTGGCAGTTCGATCACGCAGATTTCCGCGCCGGAAGCGGTGCAGCTTGCCTCGGCGCTGGCCAGCCTGCGCGGTGGCGGCGGGCTTGATCCGATCAACAAGCTGAGGGCGGCCATCGGGCTGGACCGGCTGCGGATCGTCGGCGCAGACCCAACCGTGGGATCGGGCACCAGCATCGCCGTGGGCAAATACCTTGGACGGCGGGTGTTCGTCGAACTGATTACCGATGGCGCTGGCTATAACGCCACATCGGTGGAATTCAGGATCACGCGCTGGCTGGCTCTGTTGGGAACGGTATCGACCATCGGGGACGAAAGCCTCAACCTGCGCGTCAGCAAGGATTATTGAGCGGCGGCTGTCACGCAGGCTTAACCTCGTCCTGAAACTGACACGATGGCATGGCCTGTCGGCGGGTATGACAAAGCCCGCTGCGCCCATGCTGATCTGTGATCTCACCCAAAGCTACGCCCCGCACGGCGGCGGTGGGATTGGCAGATATCTGCGCGAAAAACGCCGATATGTGATCCATGAAACGCCGCACCGCCTGCTTCAGATCGTGCCGGGGCCAGAGGATCGTATCGTAGAGGACGGGCGGCATATCTGGGTTGAGGTGGGGGCCGAACAGGTTCGCGGCAGCCCAAACTATCGGTTCATCATGCGCACCCGGATCGTGCGCGATGTATTGAAGCGCTTCCTGCCCGATCTGATCGAATCTCAGTGCCCGTGGGTTCTGCCCTGGACCGCAATCAACCATCGCCGCGCCTTTCCGCACACGGCGCTGGTGGCCGGGTATCATACCGATTTTCCCAATGCGCATGTCCACCGCGTTGGCTCTGAACTTTTCGGGGAGTTCGTCGGGCGCGGGCTGCGGAGACTGGCGACGGGCTATGCCGAAGTGACGTATCGCGAATTTGATCGGGTCTATACGCTCAGCGCGATGATGGCCGATGTCTTGCGCGGATATCGCGTGGATCATGTCGATGTGCTGGCGCTGGGCGTCGATACCGCGCTGTTCCATCCCGAACGGCGGGATGCGGCGTTCCGCCAGGAACTGGGACTGACAGCGCGGGGTCCATTGCTGGTCTACGCAGGACGTATCGACAACGAAAAGCGTGCCGACCGCGTGCTCACCATGTTCCGCCAGCTTCCGCGTGATCTTGATGCGGCGCTGGTGATGATCGGGGACGGCAAGCTGCGCGATGCCCTTATGGCAGAAGCGAAGGGGCTGCAGGTCGCCTTTCCGGGCTTTATGGCCGACCGGCAGGAACTGGCGCGCGCGCTGGCATCGGCCGACATCTATGTCTCGGCAATGGCTGATGAGACGTTCGGCATATCGATCGTCGAGGCGCAGGCGAGCGGGTTGCCGGTGGTCGGTGTCGCATTGGGTGCCATGCGCGAGCGGGTCGTACCGGGCACCGGGGTGCTGGTCGAGGTTGACGATACCGTGGCAATGGCGACAGCGGTTGCGCAGATATGGCAAGGACCGCGTGCAACGATGGCTGAGGCGGCGCGCGATCATGTGGCAGGACGTTTTGAATGGAGGCAGACGTTTGAGCGTCTGCTGGGCGAAGTCTACCCGCGCGCGCTGGCGACCGCGCGGGCGCGCAACGAAAAGGGCCGCTCCGGCATGGGAGCGGCCCTATCCTTGTTTCCACGCGGCGGTTTTAGGCAGGTAGGCCGCTGATAGCCTTCATCTCCATGAAGTCCTTCAGGCCATATAGCCCGCCTTCACGGCCATTGCCCGATTGCTTGTATCCGCCGAACGGTGCGCCCGGCGTCGGTCCCCAGTTGTTGATTGCCACCATGCCCGCGCGTAGTGCCGGAGCCACTTCTGCAGCCTTTGCCGGATCGCCGGTGATGCAGGCGGAAAGGCCATAGGCGGTGTCGTTGGCGATCTCGATGGCCTGATCGAGGCTGTCATAGGCCATGATCGTGGCGACCGGCCCGAAAATTTCCTCCTGCGCGATGCGCATGTCCGGCGTTACGCCTGAAAACACGGTGGGCTTGATGTAGTAGCCGCGGTTGACGTTGGATGGCAGGTCCGGCCCACCGGTTTCGAGCTTTGCGCCTTCATCGATAGCGGACTGAATCAGGCCGCGAATTTTCTCAAACTGGGCCTTGTTCACCACGGGGCCAAGATGCTGGCCTTCCTGCAAGGGATCGCCCACCGGTGTTGCCGAATACATGGCAGATACGAAAGCGGCGGCTTCGGCCTCCCGCTCCTTGGGCACCAGAATGCGCGTGGGTGAGATGCACGACTGGCCAGTGTTGACCAGCGGGCCTGACGCGGTGGACGGCAGATATTTGGCGAAGTCGGCATCCGGCAGCACCACGTTGGGTGATTTTCCGCCCAGTTCCTGATGCACGCGCTTGACGGTGTCCGCCGCAGCTTTGGCCACAAGGATGCCTGCGCGGGTTGATCCGGTGAAGCTGACCATATCGACGTCGGGGTGCGAACTGATCGCGGTGCCAACGCCCGGCCCATCGCCCTGGACAAGGTTGAAAACGCCCGGCGGGACGCCCGCCGCATCAAGGATTTCGGCAAAGATCGCGGCGTTTGTCGGGCATTCCTCTGATGGTTTGAGGATCATCGTATTGCCTCCGGCCAGTGCTGGGGCAACTTTCAGCGCGATCTGGTTCAACGGCCAGTTCCACGGCGTGATCATGCCAACCACGCCAATCGGCTCGTAAGCCACGGTGTAGGAACCGTTGTTTTCCGTAAAGTCAAAGTTCTTGAGCGCGGCCATCGTGCCAAGGAAGCCGCCGATGCCGGCGCCAACCTGTGCGGTTCCGGCAAAGCTCACCGGCGCGCCCATTTCTTCGGCCATTGCCACGGCAAGATCAGGTGCGCGCTTTTTGTATTCGGCCACGATCCGGTCCAGCAAGGCCAGACGCTCTTCGCGCGATGTTTTGCTGAATGTCTTGAAAGCGCGCTGGGCGGCGGCAACCGCTTTATCAACATCGGCCTGCGTACCTAGCGCTATCGCGCAAACGGCTTCTTCTGTGGCCGGGTTGATCACCTCGTGGCGCTTGCCACCTTCGCTATCGACCCATTTGCCATCGATATAGTGCTGCAATCGTTCACGCATGTCTGATCTCCCAAGGTCGCCAGCGACGCTATCTAAACAGAAAGCTAGGCACGTGCGTTGCAGACTGCAACCCACATGGCTTGCCAGATTCCCTCAGGCCATATTCCGTCAGACCCTGCGACCCCGGAACAGCTGAACCAGTCCCACAACTAGCGCAGCGATCAGCACCAGATGGATCACGCCCGCGGTTACCTTGAAGGCAAAGACGCCAAGCGCCCAGAGGACGAAGAGAATGAGCGCGATGGTCAACAGCATTTCGGATCTCCGCAAATTCCAGCATCCCGTCGTGCGATCAATCCGCGAAGCTGAGGACGGTTCCGACGCTGGAGTCAGAGATGAAGCAAGCCTTTCGATGAAAGAGATTGCGGCGCGTAGTCTTTGATAACCATTTCTTTGCAACCGCTTGGTAACCCAAGAATTATGGGGAAGGGACCCGTTGCCAGCGCCGGGAAACGGCACGATACCGGCGCAGCCAATGTCGGCTGGATTGTCGTGGCGACTTTTCTTGCCCTGTTGGCCCTTACCGCTGCACTGGTCGCTGCTTTCCGCAACTCGACCGATATCGCTGATCGGTTCGCCCGCGCCGAGGAGCGTCGATTGGCGCATCGGTTCGTGGAACGCAGCGAAAGGCAGATCCTCGAAGCGGCCAAATTGCAGCTCGTGTGGGACGATGCCGTCGTCCGGCTCAATGCGCCCGGCGCTGAAAGTTGGGCGCGCAACTTCATTGCAGGCTATTTCTGGGGCAGCCATCGCATCGATCGCATCTACCATGTGCGCTATGCGGGCAACCTTGTGCGGTGCTGGCAAGGGCCAAAGCTTACTGGCGATTGTCGCTATGATCAGATCGAGCGCACTGTCCGCGATCTCATCACCACATCAATGCGCACGACCTCGCCGGGTGGCAAAGTCAAGGAATGGCGCAAGCATGGCGAGGTGATGTGGCCCTATGATTCAAAGGGTTTGCCGATATCGCAGGGCGCTTCTGCGCTCATAAGCTTTGGTGGGCAGCCTACCATTATCGCTGTCGCGCCCGTCCTGCCCGACGTTACGCCATCGCTTTTGAAGGGCGCACCCGATTACCTCGTCGTAGTTCGCTTTCTCGACCAGCATATTCTGGCTGACTTGCAATCGTCGCTACTGCTTGATGATGTGCGCTTCGGCCACGTTCCTGATACTGCATCCGCGCGCAACGATCTTGCGCTCACCGACATGCGCGGCGGCACGGTGGGCTGGCTGTCATGGCGTTCCAAGCCACCGGGGCCAGCCATCCTGCGCCAGACAGCGCCTTTGCTGGCGATCTATATCCTGTTCTTCGTCGGCGTGGTTGCGGGCGGGGCGATCATCGTGCGCCGAATGCGCCGGACCACTAGCGAACTGATGGCGAGCGAAGCGCAGGCACAGCACAACGCGATGCATGATGCCATGTCGGGCCTGCCCAACCGGGCGCACTTCATGCAGCGGTTGCGGCAGGAACTGGCAACATGCGTTGCCCGTCGCGAGCTTGGCGACGTCTTTGTCGCTTATGTCGATATTGATCGGTTCAAGGTGGTCAATGACACGCTTGGCCATCATGTGGGCGACGAACTGGTGCGGCAGGTCGCGCTTCGCTTGCGTCGGTCGCTACCGGCGGGCGATTTCCTTTCGCGTTTCGGGGGCGATGAATTTGTGCTGATGCGCCGCAGCACTGGCGGACGCGCCTCGGCCGACATGCTCGGCCGTCAGATCATGGCCATCGCTCGCGAACCGTTTGTCATCTCCGGCCACAGCCTTGAAGTCAGCCTTTCGTGCGGGATCAGTTGGGGGCCTGAACAGAGCGAAGATCCTGGAGAACTGCTGCGCCGTGCAGACATCGCGCTCTATCGCGCCAAGCAGCGCGGCCGTGCGCGCTATCGCCGCTTCACGCGCGATATGGACGCATCGGTCAAACTGCGCCGCGAAATGGAGATGGAACTGCGCCGCGCCATCGCCCGTGACGAACTGACGCTTGCCTATCAGCCCATCGTCAATGCGGCGGACGGTGCGATCGAAGGCTTCGAAGCGTTGTTGCGCTGGCCCCATCCAGAACGCGGACCCATCCGTCCGGGTCTGTTTGTGCCCGTGGCAGAGCAGGCAGGCCTTATGATTCCGCTCGGCGAATGGGTGCTGCGCCGCGTCTTTACCGAATGCCAAGATTGGCAGGGCTGCGACGTCTCGGTCAACCTTTCGCCGCTGCAGATCATGGCCAGCAATTTCCTGCAGATGATCGACGATCTGCTGCGTGAAACCGGGGCCGATCCGCGACACTACGTTCTTGAAGTGACTGAAGGCGTCATGCTGGATCGCAGCGAGCATGTTGTCGAAGTGCTCAAAGGCCTGAAATACCGTGGCTTCCGCATCGCGCTGGACGATTTCGGTATCGGCTATTCCTCACTGAGCTATCTGCGCTCGTTCCAGTTTGATCGGATCAAGATTGACCGGTCGTTCGTGCAGAACATCGAAGCGGATCTCGATGCGCACTCGATTCTGCGCGCAATCGTTTCGCTGGGGCATACGCTGCGAATGAAGGTCGTGGCTGAAGGCGTTGAAACGCCGATGCAGCGGGCGCTGGTTCAAGCTGCAGGATGCCAGATGATTCAGGGCCATCTGTTCTGGCAGGCCATGCCCGCATCGGAAGCGCGGAGCCTGCTGAAACCCGACGTGAATGCGCAAGCCAGCGGCATAAGCCGCGTAGCGAACGGCTGACCGCAGGCCCTTTTTACCCCTTGGCGGGTGTAAGGGCTTCGACCTTTGCGGTCATCGTGTTGGGATAGATGAAGCCTTTTGCCGGGCTGGCGCGCAGGCCGACCGACTTGGTAGGGGCGTACCAGACGCGGACTTCGCTCCAATCACCGGCAGCCGAAACGTCTACGGCCACAACGCCGCGTTCCACCATGCCGGGGCGCGACCAGTTGGCGTGATCGATCAGGATGTGACGATCATCGACGATCTTGCGGACGACGGCCACGTGGCCATAAGGCATTGCGCGCGTGCCGCTAAATGCCAGAACCGCACCCGGCTTCGGCTCTTCACCGCGCTGGTAACGTCCTTCGGCATTGCCCCACCAGTCACGCGCATTGCCGCTGATCCGCACGTCGGAAACCTGACGGGCATAAGTTACGCACTGCAGCCGGGCATGAGCTGCAGAGGGCAGCGCGGCGAAGGAAACCAGTGCGATGAGAGCGGCGACCACGTTCTTTAGCATGTGCAGCATGACTAGAGATTTCGGCGGATTCGGGGAGTCCCGTCCGACTCCGTTCATCCTGTCGCAATCTCCGTTCACCTCGGTTCGTCGCAAACTGTGGAAAAAATCGCGATGCTGTGTGTTGTCCGTCATAGACGGCGCCGTGGATCGCAGAGTTTCGCATGTCGGGCAATTCCGGGCGTTGCACGGCAGCGCGCAGGGCACAAGTCGCTATGCACTTCGCACGGAATCTGCAATCTCTTCTGCTGACAATGATGTGAGCAGGAGGTGCCAGTGGCTGGGAAAACGATCTTCATCACCGGCGGCGCATCGGGAATCGGGCGCGCGGTGGCACAGCGCTTTGCACAGGGCGGCTGGTTCGTGGGGCTGGCCGATGTGAACGAAGCGGGCATGGCGGAAACCGCCGCGTTGTTGCCCATCGGGCAAAGTTCCTGCCACAGGCTCGATGTGCGCGAACGCGCAGCATGGGATCAGGCCCTGGCCGATTGCGCCAAGGCTTCTGGCGGGCGGATCGACGTTGTGTTCAACAACGCGGGCATTCCGATTGGCGGCGCGATTGTCGATCTGACACCTGAGGAAATCGAACGCACGCTCGACATAAACCTGAAGGGCGTGATCTTTGGTGCGCAGGCGGCGCATCCGTGGCTGAAGGGCAGCGCGCCGGGATCGTGCCTGCTCAACACCGCCAGCGCGGCAGGGATATACGGATCGCCCGGAGCATCGGTCTATTCTGCCACCAAGTTCGGCGTGCGCGCCATTACAGAATCGCTTGATGGCGAATGGGCCGAGGACGGAATCGCGGTGCGCGATCTGATGCCCAGCTTCATCGAAACCCCGCTGCTAGATCATGCGCCAAACAGGGCCAGCAACGAAGATATCCGCACCCGCGTGCTTGGCGCGGGGCTGGAACTCACGCCGGTAAGCGATGTGGCCGAGGCCGCATGGGCGGCAGTGCATGGGGATCGGTTGCACACGGTAGTGGGCAAGACCGCGCGCAAGCTGGCTTTTGCTGCGCGATGGATGCCGGGTGCGTTGCGCAAGCAGATGCGGGGGTCGGCAAAGCCAATGGGCAAATAGCGGCTATAGAAGTTCCTCCATCGCTCGCCAACGCTCCGCCGGAGGATTTCTGGATCAGGCTCTCAGGCGGTTATCGCCATTCCTTGTCCCTTGGCATCCTTGGCAGGCCCTGCGCTTTCCCCTATCGGGTTGCCCCATGCAAGAGTGCGGTCTCGTCGCCACGGATGTTGCCTGCAGGCGCGGGGACCGGATTTTGTTCCGGGGTCTGTCGCTGGGGCTGGGACGTGGCGGCATCGTGCATCTGGCGGGGCCGAACGGGATCGGCAAATCCAGCCTCATCCGCATTCTGGCGGGCCTGCTGCGCCCCTATGCCGGAACAGTGGAGCGCACTGGCGCAGTGGCGCTGGCCGATGAGCGACTGGCGCTTGACGGTCATGAACCACTCGGAAAGGCGCTTGCATTCTGGCACCGGATCGACCGGGTAGAACGCGAAACGGCTGATTTCGGACTTGCCGATCTGCTCGACGTGCCGGTGCGTTACCTTTCGACCGGCCAGCGCAAACGCGCAGCTCTGGCGCGCGTGGCGGCCAGTGCCGCGCCGATCTGGCTGCTGGATGAGCCACTGAACGGGCTTGACGCCTATTGGTCCTGCAAGGCGCAGGCGGCTATTCACGCGCACTGCCGCGATGGCGGCGCGGTGGTCATCGCTTCGCACCAGCCTTTGTCGCTCGATGGTGTGAGCGTGATCGAACTGCTGGATTTTCAGGTATGATGCGGCGTCTTTGGCCGATTTTTACCCGCGATCTCGCACTGCTCACGCGGGGCGCGCAAGGGCGGGGTGGGGCGGTGTTGCCGCTGCTGTTCTTCCTTGCCGTGGCAATGCTGTTTCCGTTTGCCGTGGGGCCTGATGCGCGCTTGTTGGCGCGAACCGGGGCAGGCGTGATCTGGGTGGCGGCGTTGCTTGCCGCGATCCTGCCGTTGGACCGGCTGGTCGAACCCGATGTGGAAGCGGGGCTGTTCGACCAGTGGGCCTTGCGCGGAATTTCGGAAGAGGCGCTGCTGATGGTGCGCATCGTTGCCCATTGGTTGAGCTTTGGTGTGCCGTTGATGCTGGCTGCGCCGATTTCGGCAGGACTGCTCTCGCTTAATGCGCAGCAGTTGTGGACGGTTGAGGTAGGGCTGTTGCTCGGCACGCCAGGGCTGGCGGCGATAGGCGTTACTATTGCGGCCCTGACAGCGGGAATGCGCGCAGGCGCGGCACTTGGCGGATTACTGGCTATCCCGCTGGCGGTGCCGCTGCTGATATTCGGTGCGGGATCGTTGCAGCCTGGCGGGGAAGGTGGGCTGGCCTTGCTGGCAGCGTGCAGCCTTGTGGCGCTGGCGGTGGCACCCTTCGCAGGTGGTGCCGCCATCCGGGCTGGGCGCGAGTAATCGGGCTTTTTGCCGGGCAAGCGCAAATTCGTTGGCAATTGCTGAAACTGCCCCTACCTCCGGCTCCATGATGGCTCCAGCGATTGCACCCGATACTATTTCCCTCATCGGCAACACGCCGCTCGTCCTGTTGAAAGGGCCGAGCGAGGCTGCAGGCGCCGAAATCTATGGCAAGTGCGAATTTGCCAATCCCGGCGCTTCGGTGAAAGACCGGGCCGCGCTGTGGATCGTGCGCGATGCCGAGGAACGCGGGGTATTGCAGCCCGGTGGCACCATTGTTGAAGGCACGGCGGGCAACACCGGCATCGGCCTTGCGCTGATGGCCAATGCGCGCGGATACAAGTCGGTCATCGTGATGCCCGAAACGCAATCGCGCGAAAAGATGGACACCCTGCGCGCGCTGAGGGCAGAACTCGTGCTGGTGCCTGCTGCGCCGTTTTCGAACCCAGGCCACTTCGTCCACACCTCGCGCCGTATTGCCGAGGAGACCGAAGGCGCGGTCTGGGCCAATCAGTTCGACAATATCGCCAACCGTCGCGCCCATATCGAAAGCACCGCGCCCGAAATCTGGGAGCAGATGGAGCACCGCATCGACGGGTTTACCTGCGCTGCCGGCACCGGTGGCACCATCGCGGGCGTGGGCCTTGGCCTCAAGGCTTTTGATGAGAACATCACCATCGCGCTGACCGATCCGCACGGGGCCGCGCTCTACAACTACTACGCCAATGGCGAACTGAAGGCCGAAGGCTCTTCGGTGGCCGAAGGCATCGGGCAAGGGCGGATTACTGCCAACCTCGATGGCGCGCCGATCGACACGCAGTTCCGCATCTCTGACGAGGAAGGCCTGTACTGGGTTGAGCGTCTGCTCGCTGATGAAGGGCTGTGCCTTGGCCTGTCGAGCGGCATCAACGTGGCAGGGGCTGTGGCGCTGGCAAAGCGCCTTGGGCCAGGCAGCCGCGTGGTCACCATCCTGTGCGATACCGGCTTTCGTTACCTGTCTTCGCTCTACAATGCCGAATGGTTGAGGGTGAAGGGACTGCCGGTGTTCCCTTGGCTGGAGTAATGCGCTAAAAGGCTCGTTATGGCGCTTTTTGGCTCCCGATCGGCAAGCAAGGCTCCCGCCAATATCGTGGCGGAGCAGGTGGCTGCCGAACATGCTGCGACAGTCAGTATGCTGGCCTATGTTCCGCCCGGGCGGCGTGAACTGCGGGCGCAGGCGGTGCATCGATTGCAGGTGGGCATGTTCGGTCTGGCCGGGATGCTGTTGCTGGTCAGCCTTGCCAACGTCATCATGGACCGTGCCAAGTTCATCGATGCCAGCGCGGTGAATACCGGCGCGCCGGTGATCGAGGCGAGCGAGACTTCGGCAAAAGACCCGCTTGCTGATATGGGTGTTGCCCCGCAACTTCCCGTGACGACCGGCGAAAAGCCAACTGTGGCGATATCCCCCGCGCCGCCACCCACGCCTGCGCCCACGGTTCGCGCGCCGCAGCCTTGATGCGCTTGGCTCGCCGGAAGGCGTTGTGGTGTGTTCTGGCCGTCGTTGCTGTGCTGGTTGCGATTGTATCGTGGCGGGCGAGTTCACCCTTCGCGCAGCCTGATCGGCGTATCGGGTTATTTACCAGTCTGCCGATCCTGTGGAATGAAGCGGCGGCTCTTGATGAACTTCTTGATGCCAAAGACCAGCCGCATTGGGCGCGGGCCGTGCTGGAAGATCGCGGCACGGTGGTCCCGCTTGATACGCTTCTCGACCTTGCTCACATTGATGTGCTGATGGTGGCCCAGCCGCGCCCGTTGGCACCGGACGAAAACGTTGCGCTGGACGCATGGTTGCGCGGTGGCGGCAGGCTGCTGCTCTTTGCTGATCCGATGCTTACCGAAGAAAGCGCGTTTCCGCTGGGTGACCGTCGCAGACCGCAGGATGTGGTGCTGATCTCACCGATACTCGCGCGATGGGGGCTGCAACTGCGCTTTGATGATGCGCAGCCTTCTGGTGAGCGGGAAAGTGCGGGCGAGCATGTCCCGGTCAACCTTTCGGGCGAATTCGGCCTTGTTGCTGGCGGGCACGATGCAGCCTGTCTGATCGGCCAGAATGGCCTGATCGCGCGGTGTCAGGTGGGGAAAGGGCGGGCTGTCCTGGTTGCCGACGCCGCGCTGCTGGAGCGCGCAGCCAACGGTGGCGCCCGGATTTCAGCGCTTCGTCGCCTGTTTGACGAAGCTGCGGCCGATTGATCTGGCGCGCTTGCGGGAAACTGCGGGCAGAATGGCAGCCATACACATGCTTCCAATCCAAGACATCGCGATTCCAAGGCTTTTGCGTGCCACTATTTGCGGCAGACTATGGTTACTGATCCGATAAGGAATAGAAAAAATGCTACGGAATCATAACTAGTCCGCAAAATCCCGCATTTTCCCCTTTTCGCCCGCACACTCCCGCGTTAGTAATATGGCTCATCGGGACGAACTCCAGTCGCATCCACGGGGGATGAGTCGGCTTTGCGTGAAAGCGCGGGGCCGAGAAGAGGAGTTTTGCGTCCGCGAGCGGGGTGTCCAGCGTGGCAGGAGGGCCGGTAAATCTGGTAGGACAGGGCTTTTCGCCACGCGGCGAAAAGGGCCGTTTCGTCCTGCCTGCCGACTTCCGCGCCGACATTCACGCTGCGTCTTCGAATCAGCGCATCCTCTGTCTCGACAAGCACCCCCGTCTGCCTTGTCTGACCGGATTCGGCCTGTCCCGCCTTGCCGACTTCGCCGCCGAGATTGATCGCGAGGAAGAGAAGAAGCTGCGCCTTGGCCTCGATTTTGATCGCGATATGGCTGAGGCGCAGGTCTATGGCTTCTATCGCGCCAGCTTCGACGAAAGCGGGCGGTTCGTCCTGCCTGATTACCTGTCCGAACTGGGCGAAGTGGAGGATGGCCTCTACTTTCATGGCGGTGGGCGTCAGATCACCATCTGGAATCCGCGTATCCTGTTTGAGCAGGGCGCGGGCTGGGAAGGCGCGCAGGCCGGTTGCCGTGCCAAGATGGCCGAAGCTGCAAAGGGGAAGCGCAAGTGACCGCAGCCGCCTCTGTTCCCCACTCTGGCTTGGCCAAATCCCCCCACATTCCGGTTCTGCTCGATGAAGTTGTTGTCGCGCTTGATCCGAAACCCGGAGACCTGATCGTCGATGCCACGTTCGGTGCTGGCGGCTATACGCGCCGCCTGCTGGAATCGGGCGCGACCGTCCACGCTTTCGACCGTGATCCTGATGCGATTGCCGCTGGACAGCTCTGGGGAGAAACCTGTGGAAAAGATCCTCGTCTGGTTCTCCACCCTCGCCGCTTTTCCGAACTGGCAGAAGGACTTGCCGATGCCGGAATTGCGGGCGTTCAGGGTGTGGTTTTCGATATCGGCGTAAGTTCCATGCAACTGGATCAGGCCGCGCGCGGGTTTGCGTTTTCGTCGGATGGCCCGTTAGACATGCGAATGTCACAGGACGGTCCAACAGCGGCGGATTTCCTGAATGAATCCAGTGAGGAAGACATAGCGGATGTGCTCTATCGCTTTGGCGAAGAACGCCAATCGCGTCGGATCGCCCGCGCCATCGTCGCTGCCCGCCCGCTGACAACCACCGCCCAGTTCGCCAATGTCGTGCGCAAGGCGCTTGGCTATCGCCCTGATATGAAGGGGCCGAAAGCGCCGAAAGACCCTGCAACCCGTAGCTTTCAGGCCGTGCGCATCCATGTGAACGGCGAACTGGACGAGCTGATGGAAGGTCTGGCCGCAGCGGAAAAGGTGCTGGTGCCGGGTGGCCGCATCGTTGTGGTGAGCTTCCACAGTCTTGAGGACCGCATCGTCAAGCAGTTCCTGCGCGAAGCAGCAGGGGCGCTTCCTGCCGGGTCGCGTCACTTGCCGCAGCTTTCGGCAAAGCCGGTTGCGGTGTTCGAAAAGCCGTCCGGGGCAATTCGTCCTACGGTTGAAGAGGAAGCGCACAATCCCCGCGCGCGCTCTGCCACATTGCGCTGGGCAAAGCGTACTGCCGCGCCTGCGCGGGTCTTTGGCGGGAGGACAGCGGCATGATCGCGCCTGCCAATCGCCTCCGTTCGGTCGGCTGGCTGGTGCTGCTGGGGCTGTGCTTTGCGGTGGTGCTGGTTCTGGCCTTCCGAGTCAACGCGCTGCGCAGCCAGATCCACCATGCCGAAGCGCGGATCGTCGCGCTCAAGCAGGAAAAGCTCTATCTCGAAACCGAGTTCGAGACCCGTTCGAACCAGCAGCAGCTCAAAGTCTGGAACGATGTCGAGTTCGGCTATGCCGCGCCCGTTGCCGGGCAATATCTGGAAGGCGAACGGCAACTTGCAGCGTTGAGCGTTCCCGCCATGCCGGATGCCCCCGCGCCGATCCGTGTAGCCAGCGTGGATGATAGCGTCATCGCTTCGGCGGGCTTCCCCGCAATGGTTTCGCCGCTGTCGGGTAAACAGCTTGGCGATAAGCCCGCAGTTCCGGCGGAAGCAAAAGTGACCAAGGTCGATCACGATGAGGCTGTCGAGACGTTGAACGAGCGCCTTGGCAAAGTGGTGGATTCGCGCCCGCGCAAGCCGGTGCGCAAAGAGACGGCTTCCGAGAAGGAAGAGCCGAATCACCCCCCTGCGAAGAAGCCGGCCGTGGCCAAGCCGACGACCAAGAAAGCCGAAAAGGGCGGCAAGGCCGTCGCGGTTGCGGATAAGTCCAAGGCGAAGGTCGCCAAGCCGGTCACGGCCTCTCGCGCCATCAAGGGCAAGGAGGCTAAGGCTGCCACGTGAACGCACTCACTGCTTCAGCCGCAATCGCATCGGGCCGCGTCAAACTCGCCAACGTTCGCCAGCGTTCGCTGGTCGAGGCGAAAATGCGCGTGCTGCTGGTTGCATCCTTGTTCCTGCTGGCAGGCGTTGCTGCTTTCGTGCGCATCCTGCAGCTTGGCTTCTTCGAGGATGCGCCTGAACGCCGTTCGTTGGCCGAAGCGTTGCTGCCGCCGCGTGGCGAGATCACTGATCGCAATGGTGTGCCGCTGGCGCGCGCGTTTCCGGCCTATGCTTTGTGGTACAATCCCAAGGCTTTCGGGGCTAGCGGTCAGCCCCTCGTCAAATCGCCTGAGGAGGTTGCATCGGCCCTGATGCAGATTTTTCCCGATGCCGATTACAACGATCTGCTGCGCCGTCTTAAATCCGATAAGCCCAGCTATCTGATCCGCCGGGTCATGCCAGAAGAGGCGAACCGCATTTTCGCGTTGGGCGAACCAGCGCTTGAATTCCCGCGCGAAAACCAGCGTTATTACCCGCAAGGATCGCTTGGCGCACATGTGCTTGGCTATGTTGATGGCGAAGGCAAAGGCCATGTCGGCATGGAGCAGGTGCTGGAAAAGCAACTGCTTGATCCGGCACAGCGCGGCCAACCGGTCGCCCTCTCGATCGACATGCGCGCACAGGGGGCGCTTGAAGACGAACTTGGCCGGGGTATGCTTGAAACCGAAGCCAAGGGTGCGGCGGGCATCGTTCTTGATGTCGATACGGGTGAGATCGTGGCGCTGGCCTCGCTGCCTTCATTCAATCCGAACCGTTCGGACATGGCTTACAACGATCTGGTGTTCAACAAGGTCACCAATCAGGTTTACGAACTGGGGTCCACGTTCAAGCCGCTGTCGGTTGCTGCGGCAATCGATGCGGGCGTCATCACCGATCTTTCGGTGCGGTATCCCGCCAATCGCCCGTTGGAAATCGGTGGCTTCCGCATTCGTGACAGCCATCCTTTCGGCGCGTCGCTCAACGTGCCTGAAGCGCTGATCCATTCATCCAACATCGTCACCGCCCAAGTGGCTGACAAGCTGGGCGGGCCGGGCCTGAAAAAGACGATGGCGGCGCTTGGCATGAACGAGCGCCCTTATATCGAACTGCCCGCGCGTGGCTTCCCGCTCTGGCCGCGCGGCCATGAAAAGACGGGTGAATGGGCGCGCATTACGACGATGACGGTCAGTTATGGTCACGGTATCGCCGTTACCCCGCTGCATCTTGCCGCAGCTTATGCAGCGATGGTCAATGGCGGAGTGTGGCGTCCGGCGACGTTGTTCAAGGTCGATCCGGCCAAAGCGCCCGAAGGCCGCCGCGTGTTCAAGGCATCGACCAGCGCGCGGATGCGGCAGTTGTTGCGGATGATCGTGGTGGATGGCACCGGCAAGACGGCGAACGCGCCCGGCTTTCGCGTTGGGGGCAAGACCGGTTCGGCCGAAAAGCCGGGTGGCAAGGGCGGTTACAACCGCACTTCGTTGGTGGCCACCTTCGCTGCCGCCTTTCCGATGGACAAGCCGCGCTATGTAGTGATTGCCATGCTTGACGAGCCTAAAGGCACGGCGGCGACATCGTATCAGCGCACGGCGGCATGGAATGCCGCGCCGATCGTAGGGCGCGTGGTGCCGCGCATCGGTCCATTCCTTGGCGTGGTGCCCGACGATACGCGCGATATCGATATTTCCGACCTTTCGCCGCTGGTCGGAAACGGAGACGGTGAATGAAGCTGGCCACCATTCTTGAAAAGGTGGGGCACTTGGCTGAGGGCGGTGACGTTAACGTGACCGGCTTTGCCATCGATCACCGCAAAGTCGCTCCTGGCACGGTGTTCGGTGCGTTTCCCGGTGTGCGTTTCAATGGCGAGGATTTTATTGCCGATGCCGTAAAGGCTGGCGCTGTCGCCGTGGTCGCCCGTCCTGAAGCGCGTGTTGAAGGGGCGGTCCATGTTGCAGCGGCAGAGCCGCGTCAGGCCTTTGCCGCGCTGGCTGCGCAGTTTTTCCAGCCTGTGCCCGAAACCGTGGTGGCGGTGACAGGCACCAACGGCAAGACCTCAACAGTAGAGATGACGCGCCAGATTTGGCGCATGGCCGGACGATCTGCTGCCTCTATCGGTACGCTGGGCGTTACAACAGCGGACGAAAGTGTTTCGACCGGACTGACAACGCCCGATATCGTGACCTTCCTTTCCAATATGACCGGCCTCGCGCGCGAAGGCGTGACGCATGTTGCCTATGAAGCGTCAAGCCACGGTCTTTCACAGTATCGCAACGAAGGCCTGCGCGTGGTGGCAGGGGCGTTTACCAACCTCAGCCGCGATCACCTCGATTATCATGCGACGATGGAGGATTACTTCGCGGCCAAGATGCGGCTGTTCGATCATGTTGTGGTCGATGGCGGCACGGCAGTCGTCTGGATGGACGACGAATGGTCTGAACGCGCTGCGGCCCATGCGCGGGCACGCGGGCTGGATCTGTTTACGGTCGGGGCAGGCGGTTCATCGATCCGTCTGACCGGGCGCGCGCCGACGCAGCTTGGGCAGACGCTGGACATCGAATGGCAAGGCAAGCCGCGCAAGATCGTGCTGCCGCTGATCGGGGCTTATCAGGCCGCCAACGCACTGGTGTCGGCCGGACTGGCTATCGCTTCGGGCAGTGAGCCTGAAAAAGTGTTCGATGCCCTTGGGCGCTTGCAGCCAGTGCGTGGGCGGCTTGAGCGTGCGGCGATCAATCGTGCGGGCGCGCCGGTCTATGTTGATTATGCACATACGCCCGACGCGATTGAGGCGGCGATTGCGGCGCTGCGCCCGCACGTGAAAGGGCGTCTGATCACGGTGTTCGGCGCAGGCGGGGATCGTGATGGCGGAAAGCGGCCGGAAATGGGACACGCTGCCTGTGTCGGGTCCGATGTGGTCATTGTCACCGATGACAATCCGCGCGGGGAAGATCCCGCCGATATTCGCGCTGCCGTGCTGGGCGGGTGCGATGACAAGGCGCGCGAGATCGGTGATCGCCGCAGCGCCATCGCTGCCGCCATTGCTGATGCTGGGCGCGACGATATCGTGCTGGTTGCAGGCAAAGGCCACGAACAGGGCCAGATCGTGGGCCGGGGCGATGCGGTGCGCGTGTTGCCGTTCGACGATGTTGAAGTCGCCAGGGAGTGTACGACATGACCGCTCATCCCGCGCTGATAGAATGGCCTGAAGACCCGTCCGATGCGGCGGGTCTTGCGCTGTGGACGAGCAGCGAAATCGCACAGGCCATAGGCGGCCGCGCCAGTGCGCCGTTTGCAGTATCGGGCGTGGAAATCGATAGCCGGGAAGTCGTCGAAGGCGATCTGTTCTTTGCGCTGAAGGGCGAAAGTTCCGACGGCCACCGTTTTCTTGAAGGCGCATACGGACGAGGTGCCGCAGGTGCGGTAGTGGAACACGCGCCCTTTGGCGCGCATGTTATCGTGCCCGATACGATGGCTGCGCTGGAGGCACTGGGACGCCACGCGCGTGCCCGTGTCGACGCAGGGATAATCGGCGTTACCGGTTCGGCGGGGAAAACCGGGGTCAAAGAAGCGCTCTATGCCGCGCTCGACCGTGCCAGCAGGGGGCGGGCACATCGCTCGGTCAAAAGCTACAACAACCACGTCGGCGTTCCGCTCAGCCTTGCGCGGATGCCTGCCTCCACCCGTTTCGGCGTGTTCGAGATGGGGATGAACCATGAAGGCGAACTGGCGGCACTCACCCGCATGGTCCGCCCGCACGTGGCCATCGTTACGACAATCGCACCCGCGCACATCGGCCACTTCTCCGGCGAAGAAGCCATTGCCGATGCCAAGGGCGAAATCTTCGAAGGGCTTGAACCGGGCGGCGTGGCGATCATCCCGGCGGACAGCCCGCATTTTGGCCGACTGAAGGCTAAAGCGGCGCAGCATGCAGCGCGCGTGGTCGCCTTTGGGCGCCATGCCGACGCAGACGTGCGGTTGCTCGATGCCGTGGCTGCATCGGGCGGCGGCACGCTGGTGACCGCTGATTTGGGTGGGCGCAAGGTTTGCTACACAATTGGGCAGCCGGGTGAACACTGGGTGGCCAATTCACTGGCGATCATGGCTGCGGTCGAGGCGATTGGCGGCGATCTGGGGGCGGCAGGGCTTGCCCTTGCCGAGATGGAGGGGCTGGCAGGGCGCGGCGCGCGCCATGCCATTCCGGCCAGCGGCGGCGATGGCTCGGGCAAAGCCCTGTTGATCGACGAAAGCTATAACGCCAACCCAGCGTCGATGGCGGTTACCTTGCGCCAGCTTGGGCAGACGCCAGCCACGCGCCGCGTCGCCATCCTTGGTGCGATGCGTGAGCTTGGAGCTGAAGAGGCTCGCTACCATGCCGAGCTTGCCGGGCCTGTGGCCGAGGGCAAGGTTGATCGGCTGATTCTGGTAGGAGCCGAAATGGCGGCACTTGCCGATGCCTTGGGGAAAAGCGGCTCTGCCTCGCTTGCCGGTAGAATCGATGTGGCGCATGTGCAGACAGCGGCCGACGCGGCGGAATGTCTTGCGGCCGATGGCGTGCGTGGGGGTGATGCCCTGCTCGTCAAGGGGTCGAATTCGGTGGGTCTGGGCGCGATCGTGCGTTCGCTTGCCGCCAGGGAACAGTGAATGCTCTACCAACTGGCCGAATGGCTGAACTTCGAAGGTTTCAGCAACCTCATCCGCTACCAGACGTTCCGCGCCGGGGCGACGCTGCTGACCGCACTGGTGATCGGCCTGATCATCGGCCCCCGCTTCATCAACATGCTTCGCGTGCGTCAGGGCAAGGGACAGCCCATCCGTGAAGACGGTCCGCAATCGCACCTGGCCAAGCGTGGCACGCCCACGATGGGCGGGTTGATGATCGTGACGGCGCTTACGCTGTCGTTGCTGCTGTGGATGGACGTGACCAGTCGGCATCTGTGGGCCTGTATCGTCGTCACGCTCGGCTTCGGCCTGATCGGCTTTCTTGACGATTACGACAAGGTGACCAAGTACGCCCATAAAGGCGTTCCGGCCAAGGTGCGTCTGGCGGGGGAGTTCGTTGTTGCGGCAGTGGCTGCATGGCTCGCTGTGGGTGAGACGAACCTTTACGTGCCGCTGTTCAGCAACCTCTATGTGCCGCTTGGGCCGTTTTATTATCTCTTTGCGATCTTTGTGATCGTGGGGGCGGGCAATGCGGTGAACCTGACCGACGGGCTTGACGGGCTGGCGATCATGCCAGTGATCATCGCGGCGGGCACATTCGCCATTATCGCCTATCTTGCAGGCCGCGTGGACTATTCCTCATACCTTGGCATTCCACACGTGAAAGGTGCAGGCGAACTTGCCATTTTCTGCGCGGCCATGATGGGCGCGGGGCTTGCCTTCCTGTGGTTCAACGCACCGCCTGCCGCCGTGTTTATGGGCGATACTGGCAGCCTTGCGCTGGGCGGAGCGCTGGGTGTGATCGCGGTTGCAGCGCATCATGAGATCGTGCTGGCCATCGTTGGCGGGCTGTTCGTGATGGAAGCCGTTTCGGTGATCGTGCAGGTTTCGGTCTACAAGCGTACCGGCAAGCGCGTATTCCGCATGGCGCCGATCCACCACCACTTCGAACAGCTTGGCTGGAAGGAATCGACCGTTGTGATCCGCTTCTGGATCGTGTCGATCGTGCTGGCGCTGATCGGCCTTGCCACGCTGAAGGTGCGATGATCGTCTCCTCCGCCTTTTCCGGCAAGCGCTTTGCGGTGCTGGGCCTTGCCCGTTCGGGGCAGGCGAGCGTCGAGGCGCTGCTGGCGGGCGGGGCAGAGGTTACCGTATGGGACAGCCGCGAAGAGCCGCGCGCCGCCTATGAAGGGCGCTGCCAGATTGCCGACCCGCTGGGTATCGACCTGACGGGGTTTGCAGGGGTGGTTGTCAGCCCCGGCGTGCCGCTTAACCGCCATCCGATTGCGGCTCATGCGGCATCGTTCGGCGTGCCGGTGATCGGGGATATCGAACTTTTCGCGCAGGCCCGCGCAGACCTGCCGCCGCATCGCGTAGTGGGCATTACCGGGACCAACGGCAAATCGACGACGACCATGCTGGTGCATCATATCTGCAAGGCGGCAGGGCTGGAGGCGCGGCTGGGCGGCAATATCGGCTTGCCCATTTTGGGGCAGGAGCCGCTGCCTGCAGGCGGTGTCTATGTGCTCGAACTGTCGAGCTATCAGATCGATCTGACGCAGAGCCTTGATTGCGATGTGGCAGCACTGATCAATCTCAGCCCGGATCATCTTGACCGGTATGATGGCTTTGCAGGTTATGCTGCGGCTAAGGCCCGCCTGTTCCAGATGCAGTCGCCTCGCCACCACGCAGTGTTTGGCTGTGGTGACGAACATACGCTGGCCATCGCGCGCGAAGCCTCGGCACAGCATGACGCGAACTTCGTTCACGTGGTGCAGCCCGAAGCGCTGGAAGGGCAAGGGGATTGGCCATCGCTGCAAGGGCCGCACAACTTGCAGAATGCCGCAATTGCAGTTGAGATCGCCCGGCAGCTTGGCATTGAAGAGGGTGTGTGGCGCCCTGCGCTGACCAGCTTCGTCGGCCTGCCACACCGCATGGAGCGCGTGGCCGAAGCGAATGGCGTGCTGTTCGTGAATGACAGCAAGGCGACCAATGCCGCCTCTACCGCGCCCGCGCTGGGGGCCTATCCGCGCATTCACTGGATTTTGGGCGGCCTGCCCAAGAGCGACAATCTTGACGAATGCACCCCCTATTTCGGCAATGTGGTCGCTGCTTATACCATTGGTGAGGCCGGGCCGATGTTTGCCGATATTCTCGAACCGGTCATGCCTGTGACCCGCAGCGAGATGATGTGCGATGCGGTGCGGCAGGCGATGGAAGCCGCGCAACCCGGCGATGTGGTGATGCTGTCACCTGCTTGCGCCAGTTTCGACCAATTCCGCGATTTCGAAGCGCGGGGCGACAGCTTCCGCCAGATCGTCGAAGCGCTGATCGAGGATCGCGATTCGCCTTGCCCCCCGGATGCCGGCAGATGAGCACTGCGCCCACACCAACCCGCCTTGTCACCACGACCACACCCGATGGCGGTGTGCGCGTGGTCGGGCATGGCGCGCGTTTTCGCCGTAGCCGTCGCAGCGAACTGCTGATCTGGTGGCGTGAGATTGATCGCGTTCTGCTGACGCTGATCCTGTCACTCGTAGTGATCGGCTGTATCGCTGTAGCCGCTTCTTCGCCCGCCAGTGCGCATCGCCTGTCTACGGCCAAGAAGTCGCTCGGCGATCTGTATTTCTTCTGGATTCACTTGCGCTGGGTTGCAGTGGGTATGGTCGCCATGTTCTTCGCCTCGGTCTTGCCCAAAGAGGCGGCGCGGCGGGGTGCGATCTTGCTGGCGGCAGCGATGGTCATCGGCCTGATGCTGGTGCCGCTGGTGGGCAGTGAGGTGAAGGGCGCGCGGCGCTGGTTGTGGCTGGGTTTCAGCCTTCAGCCTTCGGAATTTCTCAAACCCGGCTTCGCCATCGCAATGGCGTGGGTGCTTTCATGGCGTCTGCGTGACCCCAACCTGCCGGTCATCCCAATAACGGTGGCGATGATGGCATTGGTTGCTGCGCTGCTGATGGCGCAGCCCGATTTCGGATCGACCGTCCTGTTCGGCGGGGTCTGGTTCGTGCTGGTGCTGCTTTCGGGCCTTTCCCTCAATAGGGTGCTTTGGTCGATGGGCGCTGGCCTCGTGGGAATTGTCGCAGCTTACCTGTTCTATCCCAACGCAACGCATCGCATCGATAGCTTCCTGTCGGGCGGCAGCGAGTTCGATCAGGTCGATCTGGCTATGCGGACGCTTACCAACGGCGGATGGAGCGGCACCGGTTTATGGCTGGGCAGCCGCAAGAATGCGCTGCCCGAAGCGCACACCGATTATATCTTTTCGGTGATCGGTGAGGAATTTGGGCTGATTGCCTGTGCGATCATCGTGCTGATCTATTGTGCTATCGCGCTGCGCGTGCTGATGCGCCTGCTTGACGAGGACGATCTGTTCACCATCCTTGCCGCTGCCGGGCTGACCGCGCAGTTGGTGGGGCAGGCGTTCATCAACATCCTCGTAAACCTGCAACTGTTCCCCTCGAAAGGCATGACATTGCCGTTGATCAGCTATGGTGGATCGTCGACCATTGCACTTCTCCTTGGCGTCGGGCTGCTGCTCGCCATTACGCGGCGCAATCCCTATCTTACGCGCGAGAAGTTTGACGTGACCGATCTGGTGCGGAAATGAGCGTAGTTTCAAGGCATTATGTACTGGCTGCGGGTGGCACAGGCGGACATCTCATCCCTGCATTTGCGCTTGCGGACGAACTGGTAAAGCGCGGACACCACGTTGCGCTTGTGACGGACGAGCGTGGCGCGAAGATTCCCGGCAAGCCTGATTTCCTGCCCGCACACGTGCTGCCTGCTGGGCGGATGGCCAAGAATCCTGTCGCGATGTTCAAAGGCGTGCGCGCCATCTGGCAGGGTCGCGCGATGGCGTTGCGCCTGTTTGAAAGCTTCCAGCCTTCCTGCGTGATCGGCTTTGGCGGCTATCCGGCGCTGCCTGCGCTGCTTGCTGCGCGCGCGGCCAAGGTGCCGACCGTGATTCATGAACAGAACGCGGTGCTGGGCCGGGTCAACCGCTATCTGGCGGGCCGTGTCGATGCCATCGCCACGGCCTATGCGGAGATCGACAAGCTCGATCCAAAACTTTGGGGCAAAGTTCACCGCGTCGGCAATCCGGTGCGCCCCGAAGTGCTGGCACTGCGGGGCGAAGCATTTCCCGAATTTACCGACGACAGCCTGTTCCGGGTGCTGGTGACTGGCGGCAGTCAGGGTGCGTCGATCCTGTCCGAAGTCGTGCCCGATGGTCTCGCCATGCTGCCGCCCGCGCTGCGCCATCGTTTGCAGGTGACACAGCAATGCCGACCCGAAGACCTGGAAGCGGTGCGCGCGCGCTATGCTGCGCATGAAATTCCCGCTGAACTCGGCACTTATTTTGAGGATATGCAGGCCCGCCTTGCAGGTGCGCACCTGTTCATCGGGCGTGCCGGAGCTTCGACCATCGCGGAACTGACGGCGGTGGGTCGCCCCGCTATCCTGATCCCGCTGCCCATCGCAACGGATGATCATCAAGCCGCCAATACGCGCGAGATGGTGGCGGCGGGCGGCGCTCGTGCGATCCGTCAATCGGGCTTCACACCCAAGGAACTTGCCAAGCAGATTCAGGTCATGGCCCAACACCCGCAAACCCTTGCCAATGCCGCCCACGCCGCCTGGAACTGCGGCCTGCCCAATGCCGTCAGTGATCTTGCCGATCTGGTCGAAAGCTTCGGCGGCGAACCGATCATGGACGTGATCCGCGTCGATACGCGCAGCACTGCTGCGGTAGGGCAGGAGCAACTGGCATGAAGGGCGTCGGGACCGAGATTGGCACGATTCACTTCGTCGGCATCGGCGGCATCGGCATGTCGGGAATTGCCGAAGTCATGCACAACATGGGCTATTCGGTGCAGGGATCGGACATGGCGGAAAGCTACGTCGTTGATGGTCTGCGCCAGCGCGGCATCAAGGTGATGATCGGGCAGGCGGCGCAGAACGTCGATGGCGTGGCGGTGGTGGTCACCTCTACCGCCGTGAAGCGCGACAATCCCGAAGTGGTCGCCGCACTCGAAAACCGCATTCCGGTGGTGCGCCGGGCGGAAATGCTGGCCGAACTGATGCGGTTGAAGAATACCGTGGCGGTGGCTGGCACGCATGGCAAGACCACCACGACATCGATGATCGCCTGCCTGCTGGATGCGGGCGGAGTGGACCCGACTGTCATCAACGGCGGCATTATCAACTCCTACGGTTCGAATGCGCGTCTGGGCGATAGCAACTGGATGGTTGTGGAAGCCGACGAGAGCGACGGTTCGTTCCTGCGTCTCGATGGCACGCTGGCTGTCGTCACGAACATCGATCCCGAGCATCTCGATCACTACGGCAGCTTTGACCGTGTGAAATCGGCCTTCGTCGAATTTATCGAGAACGTGCCGTTCTATGGCGCGGCGATGCTGTGCATTGATCACCCTGAAGTGCAGGCGATCATCCCGAAGGTGCGGGACCGTCGCGTGGTGACTTATGGTTTTTCGGCGCAGGCTGACGTGCGCGGCGAAGCGGTTACGCCAATTCCGGGCGGCAATCGCTTTACCGCCGTGCTGCGCCAACGTGACGGCTCTTTCCGCCGGATCGAAGGCATCGAATTGCCGATGCCGGGGCGTCATAACGTGCAAAACGCATTGGCTGCCGTCGCGGTCGCCGTGGAGATGGGCGTTTCGGATGAGCTGATCCGGGGCGGGTTTGGCAAGTTCGGCGGGGTGAAGCGTCGCTTTACCAAGGTGGGTGAAGTGAATGGCGTTACTGTCATCGACGATTACGGCCACCACCCGGTTGAAATCCGCGCCGTTCTGGCGGCTGCGCGCGAAGGCGTGCAGGGGCGCGTTATCGCCGTGGTTCAGCCGCACCGCTTCACCCGGTTGCGGGATCACATGGAAGAGTTTCAGGGCGCGTTCAACGATGCCGATGTGGTCTATGCCGCGCCCGTCTATCCTGCGGGCGAGCAGCCGATCGACGGCGTTGATAGCGCCGCGATGGTTGAAGGCATCAAGGCGCGCGGCCACCGCAGCGCACATCTGACTGCGGGCGCTGACGCTCTGGCAAAGGAACTGGCCGCCACCGCACAGGCAGGTGATATGGTCGTGTGTCTTGGCGCGGGTGATATCACCAAGTGGGCTGCTGGGCTTGCCGACGCTATTGCGCGTGCAAGGGGGCAGGGGTGACAGCCACTGCCGTGCCATCAGTCCGTGGCAAGCTGACCGCGAATGCCCCGCTCGCCCCGCTGGTCTGGTTCAAGGCTGGCGGCTCGGCTGACTGGCTGTTCGAGCCAAAGGATGTGGCGGACCTGCAGGACTTTTTGGCAGGCCTTGCACCGGATGTTCCAGTAATGGCGCTGGGCCTTGGTTCCAACCTGATCGTGCGCGATGGCGGTGTTCCGGGCGTAGTGATCCGCCTTGGCAAGGCTTTTGCAAAGGTCGATAAGCAGGACGCGGTGACGCTGAACTGCGGCGGCGGTGCCAGCGGCATCCTCGTCTCCTCCACCGCGCGCGACAACGGCATCGCAGGGCTTGAATTCCTCCGCTCGATCCCCGGCACGGTCGGCGGTTTCGTGCGGATGAATGGCGGTGCCTATGGCCGCGAGGTGAAGGACGTGCTGATCGATTGTGACGTGGTGATCCGGTCGGGCGAGATCGCGACGCTGCCGTTAAGTGAGCTTGGCTATACCTACCGCCATTCGGACCTGACCGATGGTTGCGTGGTCGTCGCCGCGCGGTTCCGGGGTGAACCGGGGGAGCCAGACGCGATTCAGGCGGAGATGGATCGCATCAGCGCCGCGCGCGAAGCGTCACAACCGTTGCGGTCAAAGACTGGCGGCTCCACCTTCAAGAACCCCGATGGCGGCAAGGCGTGGGAACTGGTCGACAAGGCTGGTTGCCGTGGGCTGACGATGGGTGGGGCGCAAGTCAGCGAAAAACACACCAACTTCCTCATCAACACCGGCACTGCCACCAGTGCCGAAATCGAGGGACTGGGCGAGGAAGTCCGTCGCCGTGTGAAGGACAGCGCAGGCGTGGACCTCGAATGGGAAATCAAAAGGATCGGTCGCAAGTGACTTTGCCCAAACTTCATGTTGCCGTGCTGATGGGCGGCTGGTCGAGCGAACGCCCCGTCAGCCTGATGTCGGGCGAGGGCGTGGCCAAGGCGCTGGAATCCCAAGGGCATCAGGTGACGCGGATCGACATGGATCGCGACGTTGCCCTGCGTTTGTCGGACGCGAATCCCGATGTGGTGTTCAATGCGCTCCACGGCACGCCGGGGGAGGACGGTTCGATTCAGGGTTTGATGGATATCATGGGCCTGACCTATACCCATTCGGGCCTCGCCACGTCGGTCATCGCGATCGACAAGGAACTGACCAAGCAGGCGCTTGTCCCCCACGGCATCCCGATGCCTGGCGGACGGATCGTGCGCACCGATGAACTGTATAAGGCAGACCCGCTGCCGCGTCCTTATGTGTTAAAGCCGGTGAACGAAGGTTCTTCAGTCGGCGTGGCTATCGTGATGGCCGATGGCAATTATGGCAACCCGATCAGCGCCGATAGCAAGGGGCCGTGGCAGGAGTTCGACGAACTGCTGGCCGAACCGTTCATTCGCGGGCGCGAACTGACCACGGCGGTGATCGGGGATCGCGCGCTGCTCGTCACTGAACTGCGGCCCAAGTCCGGCTTCTATGATTTCGATGCCAAATACACCGATGGCATGACCGACCATATTTGCCCTGCTGAAATCCCGGACGAGATTACGGAAGCATGCAAACAGATTGCCTTGCGTGCCCACCAGTTGCTGGGGTGCAAGGGAACGAGCCGGTCCGACTTCCGCTGGGACGATGAACAGGGCGTCGAAGGTCTGTTCTTGCTGGAAGTGAACACGCAGCCGGGCATGACGCCGCTCAGCCTCGTGCCAGAACAGGCGCGCGCACTGGGTATGGATTATCCCGATCTGGTCGAGGCGATCATCGCCGAGGCGCTCCGGGACGCAGGAAAGGCCTGACACGATGGCGCAGACGATCAAGCGTGGCGGAAAGGGCGTGCGGCGCGCGGCGGCTGCGCGCACGACCCAGCGCAAGGTCCAGACTGCGCGCAAGCAGACAGGTTCGCTGTTCGACAGCGTGATGGCGTGGATGCCGTTCAGCGAGGAAACGCTGCACCGGATCGTCATGGCGCTGATCCTGGCCGTTGCGGCTGCCATCGTGTGGACCGTTGCGATGATGGCGGGGATTCCTGCACTCGCTTCCGAACAGGCCGCGCTGATCGCATCGGATGCCGGGTTCAAGGTCAGCCATCTTGAAGTGCGCGGTGTTAACCGCATGAACGAGCAGAAGATTTACGAAAAGATTCTTGGCCAGAATGATCGCGCGATGACCACGCTCGATCTTTCCGCGTTGCGTGAGGAACTGAACGGCATTTCGTGGGTCAAGGATGCGCGCGTATCGCGCAAGCTGCCCGATACGCTGGTGATCGATATCGTTGAACGCAGCCCGCATGCAGTGCTGCGCAAGCCCGACCGGTTGATGCTGATCGATGATACCGGCGCCGAACTGGAAACGGTGAAGCCTGATCGCGCCAAGGGCATGTTGGTTCTGACCGGATTGGGCGTGGGTAAGCGGGTGCAGGATCTTTCGCACCTGCTCGACGCTGCGCCTGCGCTGAAACCGCAAGTGGCGGAGGCCGAATGGGTCGGCAATCGCCGTTGGAACCTGACGTTCAAGACGGGTCAGGTGCTGGCACTGCCCGAAGGCGATGAGAAGTCGGCAGGCGCGCTGCTCAGCTTCGCGCGGATGGATGGCGTCAACCGCCTGCTTGGCGGAAAGGTCGCCGCGTTCGATATGCGCGCGGGCGATCGCATTTACATGCGCGTCCCCGGCCATGCCGAGGAACAGGCCGAAGCCAAGCGTGCGGCGGCGGCTGCCAAGGCGGAAGCCAAGCGCATCGCTGCTGCTGCCCGCGCTGACGAGGGCTAATCGCGCACAATGGCCACTCCGCGCATCACCAAGGTTTTTGCCGCCGTAAACATCGGCTCGTTCCGTGTCTCCGCGATGATCGCGGGGCTTTCGGAAACGGGCGAGATGGTTGTGCTTGGTTCCGGCCATCGCGCCGCGCAGGGGATCAAACGCGGCTATGTAACCGATATGCAGGCCGCCACGCATTCGGTGCGTGATGCCATCGAACGGGCCGAGAAAATGGCCAATATCGGCATCCAGAAGGTGTGGATTGGCTGTTCGGGGGCGGGCCTTGCCAGCACCACCGCCAAAGTCGAGGTCGATATTGGCGGGCGCCGTATCGAACAGGACGATATCGAGCATCTGCTGGTCGCCGGCCGCGAAGTGATCGAGCCTGACGGCCGCACCGTGCTGCACGCCCAGCCTGCGCACTATACGCTGGATGGCGCGCATGGCGTGCCCAATCCCAAGGGCCTTCATGCAGAGCGGCTGGCAGTGGATATCCACGTCATGCTGGCCGATGGTGCCCCTGTGCGCAACTTGCGCGAAGCCGTGCAGAACGCGCATCTTGATGTGGAAACAGTGGTCGGTTCTCCCATTGCTGCTGGCCATGCCTGTCTGACGCCCGAAGAGCGTGAATTGGGCGTTGCGCTGGTGGAATTCGGTGCGGAAGTGACCACCGTTTCGGTCTATGCGGCGGGCATGTTGCTGGGGATGCAGGTCATCCAGTACGGTTCGGGCGACATTACCGACGCGATTGCTTCGGCTTTCGGTATCCGGCGCTATCAGGCCGAACGGCTGAAATGCATGTCTGGCTCGGCCATTGCCAGCCCGGCAGACCATCGCGAGATGATCCCTGTTAATGCGCCCGGCGATCCCGAAGGCGGCCCCGTTGCTCGCCATGCCGATGACAAGAACCGTATCCCGCGGGCCGAACTGATCTCGGTGATCACGCAGCAACTGGGCTTCTTTACAGAGGAAGTTTCCAAATCGCTGAAGTCGATGGGCTTCGTCGGGCAGACTGGTCAGCAGGTGGTGCTGACGGGTGGCGGTGCTCAGCTTCCGGGCCTTGCCGACTATGCGCAAGCCGCGCTTGGACGCCCCGTGCGCATCGGTTCGCCGCCGACGATGGTGGGCCTGCCGCCGGGCCATGCGACGCCGAGTTCAACGACGCTGGTGGGCCTTGTGCTGTTTGCAGCAGCAGACCCCGTGGACATTCGCAGCATTGGCCCAGCCTTTACGCCCAGCGGTCAATACAAAGGCATGGGACTGCTCAATCGGTTGGCGCGTGCGGTAAAGGATTACTTCTGAACCGGGTTTTCCACCGTTCCGGCCCCATATGGCCGGAAACATGGGCCGTCATAGTGCTGCAACCTGTGGAAAAGCCTGTGGGGCCTTTGATTCGACAAGCCTGCCTGTGCAACAGGTTAATGTGAAATTGTTCAATCGCGCCAAGGGCACCGGAAAGCCTGCGGCAATAGCAGCGACCCGCTTGGGAGACCGACTATGAGCATCAACATCGGACCGCCGGCCATCGACGAGCTGCGGCCCCGCATCACGGTGATCGGGGTTGGCGGCGCAGGCGGCAATGCCATCGCAAACATGATTAACGCAGAGATTGAGGGCGTCGATTTCATCGTCGTCAACACCGATGCGCAGGCGTTGAACAATGCCATTGCCGAAACCCGCATCCAGCTTGGGCCAGACATCACACAGGGCCTCGGCGCTGGTGCACGTCCCGAAGTGGGTCGCGCGGCAGCCGAAGAAACGCTTGAGGAAATTGAGCGTGCGCTCGATGGCGTGCACATGGTGTTCATCGCCGCGGGCATGGGCGGTGGCACAGGCACTGGTGCTGCTCCGGTCATCGCTGAAGCAGCGCGCCGGAAGGGCGTGCTGACTGTCGGCGTGGTGACCAAGCCTTTCCTGTTCGAAGGCACGCGGCGGATGCGCGCGGCTGAAAGCGGCATCGAAGAACTGCAAAAACACGTCGATACGCTGATCGTCATTCCGAACCAGAACCTGTTTCTGGTGGCAAAGGCCGAAACGACCTTCAAGGAAGCGTTCCAGCTTGCTGACGAAGTGTTGCAGCAGGGCGTCCGCTCGATCACCGACCTTATGGTCATGCCGGGTCTGATCAACCTCGACTTTGCCGACGTGCGTTCGGTCATGGGCGAAATGGGCAAGGCCATGATGGGCACGGGTGAGGGCGAAGGCCCGAACCGCGCGCTCGAAGCGGCTGAACGCGCCATTGCCAATCCGCTGCTGGATGGCGTGTCGATGGCAGGTGCCAAGGGCGTGATCATCTCCATCATCGGTGGCGATGACATGAAACTGCTTGAGGTTGACGAAGCCGCCAACCACATTCGCGAACTGGTCGATCCCAACGCGAACATCATCTGGGGTTCGGCGTTCAATCCTGATCTTGGTGGCAAGATAAGGGTTTCGGTGGTCGCAACCGGTATCGAACAGAGCAGCGAGCAGGCCGAGGTTGCCTCGCGTCCGGTTTCGCTTCCCGGCGCTGCGGCGCGTGGGCCAGCTGTGCCGACCGCGGCACCTGCCGCGCCGGTCTACACACCACCACCGGTGCAGGCTGAACCTGCGCCCGTTGCAGCAGCGCCCGAACCCGCGCCGGTTGCAGAGCCAGAGCCTCTCGATCTCACGCTCGATCTCTCGGCTGCGCAAGAAGCGCCTGCAGCGCCGCCTTCCGACGAACTGCTTCTCGGCGCGGCTGAGGCCGCTCCCGCACCTGCACCGGAACAGCCCGCGATGCCACGCTTTGGCCGTGCGGAAGAGCCTGCTCCGGCCAAGTCTGCTGGCGGCAGCACCCTGTTTGAACGTATGGCCAATCTCTCGCGCGGGAGCCGTGCGGGCGAAGACGAGGACGGCGAAGAGGGCGGATCGCTCAATATCCCGCGCTTCCTTGGGCGTCAGAACAATCAGTAAATGCGATGAGCGGCGGCACCTGTTGCCGCCGCTTCATCTACAATGATGTATTGAGCGCGGCTGGATGACGAATTGCTTCCCCTTCGCGCAGGGCACGCGCCTCGCTGTTTCGCTGCTCCTCGCTGCGACGTATTCCCACGCGCTTGCACAGGTTGATGACGATCCCGATGGTCCGGCGGTTGTTTCGCGGCCAGTGGTGCAATCCACCGCACCCAGTCCCAGCCGCGAACTTAATGCCGCGTTGGCCCGTCTTGCTACAGATCCTCGCAATGTTCCCGCGCTTTCCGACGCTGCCGAAGCGGCGTTGAAACTGGGCGACAGCGATGCGGCAATCGGGTTTCTTACCCGTGCGGACGAAGTGCAGCCCGGCAATGCCCGCACCAAGGCTTTGATCGGTAAGGCGCATCTGGCTGATGAAAATCCGGTCGAGGCTATTCGGGCGTTTGACGATGCCGAACGTGCCGGCGGCGACACGTTCGCTATGGCCGCCGAACGTGCGCTTGCCTATGATCTGGTGGGTGATAATGGACGCGCGCAGCGCTGGTATCAGGTGGCGCTGAGCCGTGGTGCCAATGCCGAAACCACGCGCCGTTATGCGATGAGCCTTGCCATTTCCGGCGACCGTCGCGGGGCAGAGGCGCTGCTTGCCCCGCTGATTGAAAAGCAGGACCGTGCCGCATGGCGCACGCGCACATTCGCGATGGCGGTGACAAATGGTGCGGATGAGGCAGTGGCCATCGCTTACGCCTCAATGCCGCAGGAACTGGCTTCGGGCATCGCGCCGTACTTGCGCTTCATGCCCCGATTGACTCCAGCGCAGCAGGCCGCGGCTGCCAATTTTGGCCGGTTTCCGCGCGCGGCGGACATGGGGCGTGATGATCCGCGCGTTGTGCAATATGCCGCGCTCAATCCGCGTGCGCCGCGCGGAGCCGAAGCGGGCCTGATCCCGGCGGGTGCGCCGCTTGGACCATCGGTCGCATCGGCTTCGGAAAAGCCCAGCCGCGAAAAGCGCCGCCGTCCAGGCCGCGATGATGGCAAGGTTGCGCTCGCTCAGGCTACGCCACGCACGCCGGCGCCGCTATCGGCTCCGTCAACAGCGCAATCAGCGGCATCGCAGCCCGCCGCCACGCAAGTTGTCCGCAGTACACCGCCAGCGTCGGCCACGCCCCAACGTCCGGCGGTTCTTTCCGCACTCGATGTGCCACCCGGCACGGTACGACCGCCGGTCCCACCGATTCGGCGTGATGTTCCGGCCAGCACGGTTGCTACACCTGTGCAGTCGACAGCGGTTCCTGTGCGAACGGCCGCGCTGACTCCGGCCCCGGCCCCCACACCGCCATCAAGCAGCGTGCCCATCAGCAACGCACCTTTGCCCGCAACGCAGGCGCAGACCAGTGCCGTAGTGCCAGTTCAGACGCCGCCACGCGCGCAGCCGTCTGCAAGCGCAGGTTTCGATCTGGCGCGGGTCGGCGGGTCTACTGCTGGAGCGGTTAATGCGCCGCCGCCCGTTGCACTGTCACCTGCAGCTACAACCGCTGCAGTGACGCAGGGCACGGCGACACCGGCGGTTACGCCGCCGTCGGCGCCAGTTGCAACGCCTCCGGCACAACCTGCCGCATCGACCGTTCAACTGGCGCAGACCCCCGCCGCCGTCACCGGCACTTCGTTACCAACCAGCGCTGTTGAACCAGCACGTCCGGCTGATTTCGCGTTGATGTTCAAGGCTTTCGAACCGCCTGCCGAAGAACGGTCAACCACCGTCGCTGCGGTCGATATCACGCGGCTGCCGCCAAAGCCGGTGGCCAAGCCTGATCCGCGTGGCGAACGGCCCGATGGTCCGACCGATGTATCGCGCACGCCTGCGAAGGAGGTGGACAAGCCTTCCGAAAAGGATGCGAAAAGCACCAAGGATGCCAAGGCCAAAGACGCCAAAGCGGCCAAGGATGCAAAGGACGCAAAGGCCAAAAAGGCGCAGCCCAGCCACCCCAGCCGCATCTGGGTGCAAGTGCTGACCGGCGCGAATAAGGCTGTGATGGACAGCGAATGGCGTCGTCTGGTGAAGGAAGCGCCCGAACTGCTGCGCAGCAAGAAACCCTATCTTTCGCCGTGGCGCAGCAATTTCCGCCTTCTGACAGGGCCGTTCGAAAGCGAGGCTTCGGCGCAGGAGTTCGTCACCAAGCTCAAGAAAAGTGGCGTTTCCAGTTATCAGTGGACCAGCCCGGCAGGGCAGGCAGTGGATACGCTGGCATTGAAGTGACCGTCGGTCAGAGATCGCTGTTCACCCCTTGTCCACAGCTTTCCCACAAGGTTGTCGAGTTTTGCCCAACCGCCTGTTAACCCAAGATTGTCGCTGAGGGGTGCTTGCCTCCATTGACGGTGTGAGCAGCAGGGAAGGCATCATGCCTTGCCGGGGCCGACCAGCCGAGGAGGCCCGATCAAGTGTTCAGGGGACGTACCATGCGGACCGGCCATGACGACAACGAGCGCGAGGAGGCAGCGCCCGTCGACATGATCGCCTCGCTGTTCGAGGCACGCGGCTGGCCGTGCGAATTCGTCTCGGACGATGAGGTTACCGGCGAAATTCAGGGTTCGTGGGCAAATTATCAACTGCGCGCGATCTGGCGTGTGGAAGATCACGTGCTGCAGATATTGTGCCTGCCCGACATTCGCATACCTGACGACAAGAAGCCTGCGGTCTTCGAACTGATGGCCCTGATCAACGAGCAGGTGTGGATCGGCCACTTCGATATATGGTCGAACGGCGCGGTCCTGCTCTACCGCCACGGCCTCATGCTGGGTGATGAAGGTCTGCTGAGCATCGGTCAGGCGCAGGCTGCAATCGAGGCGGCGGTTGACGAGTGCGACCGCTTTTACCCTGCGTTCCAGTTCATCCTGTGGGGCGACAAAAGCCCCGCCGAGGCGCTCGCCAGCGCATTGGTGGACGCTGCGGGCGAAGCTTGAGCGCCTCGTCCCTACCAAAGCGCAACGCTCCCCCGCGCAGGCGGGGCGTCAGCGTTGTTACGGAACACTGGCGTAAAATTTCACGAGGTCCCCGCCTTCGCGGGGACGCTTGCGATAACGCTGGGGCAGCGCCATTGAGCGCGCATAGGCGACTCAAGGATCAAAGCTGATGACCAAGACCATCCTGCAATTCGGCTGTGGCAACATGGGCGGTGCCATGCTTAAGGGCTGGTTGGCCGGGGGTTTCGCGCCTGAAGGTTTCACGGTCGTCGATCCCTATCTCGAAGCAGCGCCGCAGGGTGTGCGGCTGTTGCAGACCGCGCCAGAGGGTGAGGGGGAGTTCGATGTCGTGCTGTTGGGTTTCAAGCCGCAGCAATTGCCCGATGCCACGGCGGCTGTGCGGCCTTCGGTTGGGCGGCAAACGTTGCTGCTCTCGATTCTAGCAGGTGTTGATCTTGCGACCCTGCGCAGCGCGTTCCCGCAAGCGCGGGCCATTGTGCGGGTGATGCCCAACCTTGCCGCAGCGCTCGGCAAATCGCCCATCGCGCTGGTGGGTGATGCCGATTCTGCCGCCCGTGCCGAAACCGATGCGTTGATGGCACCGCTGGGCCAGGCCGAATGGCTTTCCGGCGAGGATCAGATGGATCTCGTCACTGCGCTTGCCGGATCTGGCCCCGCTTTCGTCTATCGCGTGATCGATGCACTGGCCGAGGGTGCTGCGGCGCTTGGTCTGCCACGCGATCAGGCGGACCGTCTGGCCCTTTCGATGGTGGAAGGTTCGGCCATGCTGGCAGCCGCATCCGAACACAATCCCGGCGAACTCGCACGCCGTGTCGCCAGCCCCGGTGGGGTGACGCAAGTGGGCATCGATGTGCTCGACAAGGACGCGCGGCTGGTATCACTGATGACCGATACCTTGCGTGGCGCGCGTGATCGCAGCGCCGAAATGACGGCGCAGGCCCGCGCCAAGACCTGATCCGCAACAATTCGTTACAATTGATTGCCCTGCTCTTGCACCGGTTTCGCTTGAAAGCGGAACCGGTTGCGCCGATATTCCGTTTACGTGGCCATTGGGGCCACAGAACGGAGCTTTGAAAATGGCAAATTGGAACGACCCTCGGCCCACCGGAACGGGCTTCGGCGCGTCTCCGAGCCTTTCCGGCATCCAGGGCCGCAGCGAAGTGTTCGATGCGGGTCTGCGTCGTCACATGCTGTCGATCTACAATTACATGGCCTCTGGCGTGCTGCTTTCGGGCATCGTCGCCCTGGTCTTTGCAACGTCCGGCCTTGCCGCTGCCGTGTTCGGCACGCCGCTGCGCTGGGTCGTGGCGCTGGCCCCGCTGGCGTTCGTCATGGTGATGAGCTTTGGCATCAATCGCCTGTCAACCACGGCGATGAAGTCGTTGTTCTGGGCGTTCAGCGTGGTCATGGGCATGTCGCTGTCGGCGATCTTCTTCGTATACACTGGCCCGTCGATTGCGGTGACGTTCTTTGCAACCGCAGGTGCTTTCGCCGGCCTCAGCCTGTTCGGATATACCACGAAGAAGGACCTGTCGGGCTTCGGCAGCTTCCTGATCATGGGCATGTTTGGCCTGCTGATTGCGTCGGTGATCAACATCTTTCTCAAGTCGCCGGGCCTTGCATGGGCCGTCAGCTTCCTTGGCGTGCTGATCTTCGCGGGCCTTACCGCCTATGATACACAGCGCCTGAAGGAAGAGTATGCCTATGTCGCAGGCACCGACTTTGCGGGCAAGGCCATCGTGATGGGTGCGCTCAGCCTCTATCTCGATTTCATCAACATGTTCACGTTCCTGCTGCAGTTCATGGGCGACCGCCGCTGATCTGCCGATAGAACCGGAATGAATTAGATTGCCCGGCGGGCCGCAACGGCTCGCCGGGTTTTCTTTGCGCGGGGGATTCTCATGGCACTATACTCGCGCTAGGATTGCTTCATCTTGTAGCAAGGTTCCGAAGTTCAGGCTCCGATATTGAATTGGGCCGCGTGATATCGGGATCGTTTGAAAACCGAGTTCTCGGGGGAATGCCGATGTTTGAGTTCCGGCGCACTGTTGCGCCAGCCGTTCTTACCACAGCACTGGCCATCGGCCTTGCGTCATGCGCGCCAAAGCCTCCGCCGCCGCCACCCCCGCCGCCGCCGCCGCCCAAGGTCGTGGTGATCCCACCCAAGCCGCGCCCGCCGAACAACGCATCGGACAATCTGGCAATTCCACCCGCCGACGCTAATGGGCTGCGCTATTCGCTGAACCGCAATATCAGTTCGGCGCAAATGCTGTGGAACCTGCGTTCGGCCTATAACGTGGCGGCGCTGAACTGCTTCAAGCCGCAACATGCGGCCATCCTGCCGCAGTACAAGGACTTCCTGAAGAACCACGCCAAAACGCTGGCCACGATCAACAAGAAGGTGGATGCGGAATTCAAGGCCAAGCACGGTGCGAAATTCATTGCCCCGCGTGAGGCTTATATGACGTCTGTCTACAACCACTTCGCCCTTCCGCCGACGTTGACCGATTTCTGCGATGCAGTGGGCGCGGTGGCGCGCGATGGCGCGGCGGTAAAGTCTGCCGAACTGGAAGCGTTCGCAGTGCGTAGCCTGCCGAGTATCGAGGTCGTGTTCGATGATTTCTATCGCCGGTATGAAGTCTATCGCAACGATCTGGCCATTTGGCAGGCGCAGTACGGTACGCCCGTATCGACAGCGCAGCCGGCTGTTACGCTGCCAGCGACCACAAGTGTGGCTGGCGGGGCAGGGCACTGAACCGCCCGAACCGCTGAAAAATCTGCAATTGGGGTCTTTGCAGGCCGGGGGCGCTGCGCTAATGGCGGCGCTCCTGGTCGTGCAGCGATTGGGGATACCGGGAACGGGGCCGTAGCTCAGATGGGAGAGCGCGTCGTTCGCAATGACGAGGTCAGGGGTTCGATCCCCCTCGGCTCCACCACCCCGGTCAAGAACCGCAGTTTTCTGCAAAACTCCCGGAAAATCGGGCTTTCTTAACGCTCTTGCTACCCACAGGTGTTACACACGGGGCATGAACGACGTGGGAAAGCCGACTGGATTGGTAAAGCGCAAAGGTAGCGCAGTTTGGTATTTCCGGCAGCGTTGTCCAAAGCATTTGAAGGCCCAAGGCTCACCCGCTGATATTTGGATCAGCCTTGAGACAGCATCATATCCAACTGCGCTGACACGGGTCGAAGGTGCCCGTTTGGAAGCGATGCGCCGGTTCTCGGCTAGACCCACGACCTCGATCTATTCCCGTAGTGCGCCGAGTGGCCGCATCGTCGATGAGAGTTGGCCAGTGCTGGAGAGCGAACAGGCAGGGCCGCTGGCGCGTGCATTTTTGGCTGATGCCGTTCGGGAATTAGATTGTGAGCGACAGATTGACGCTGACATCGACAAAGATCGGATCAACGCTTGGCGCGTTGAGCTTGAGGGTATGCTGGCGCGGTTGACTGGCCCCTTGCCCGACGACGGCATCGACGACGTTGCTGGGGCCAAATATGGGGTGCTTCGGAAAGCGAAGCTTCGCGCCGAGCCGGGAAGCGAAGCATGCAACTTGTTGCACAACTACCTGCGCCGGGCGATGGCGCAGGCCACGAGGATCGAACTCGCAAGAATGCGAGGGGACTATGCAGATCGGATCACAGACCGACTGTTTGCCAGCGCGCTGACCGCTGGTGTCGCCATACCTACGGCATATGTGAATGGCGTGCCGATGGCTTCGCCGGTTGGTGTCATAGTGACGCCCTTGAGCGATGCAGTAGACCGCTACCAAGCAACCCTGTTCAGCAAGTCCACTACAGACAAAACGAAGGACCGCTATCGGTCTGAATTGCGTCACATTGTCTCATTCTTCGGTGCTGACTACCCGGTCTGGAAGCTGACTGCAGATGAGTGTGACAGGTTTCGAGAAGCGTTCTCTCTGCTTCCGCCAAATTTCGAGGATCAGATACGAAAGGGGAAGGACGTAGCGTCAATCGTGTCAACGCGAGGCGAGGATGATCCGACACTTGCTTGGGCGACCCTCGACAAATATCTGTCGCAACTGTCCCGGTTCGTCTCATGGGCGCATAAGCGTGACTATGTCGCCAAGGATTATGCGGCAGGTCTGAAGCCGTTGGCCGTCAAGCCCGATGGATCGATGGCCAAGCTCCCGTTTGAAGATGACGAATTGCGCCGAATTTTTCAGCGACCGATTTATACCGGCTGCCTCAACGACCGCGTTGGCTTCTCAAGGGCAGGACCGAACATCATCCGCCGTGCTCGCTATTGGGCACCGTTGATCGGATTGTTTTCGGGCCTTCGATGCGGGGAGATACTGCAACTCACCACGGAGCATTTCCGCGTTTCGCCGAAGGGAAACCATTTCATCGTCCTGACGCCTGACATGAAGCTCAAGACAAAAAATGCTGTGCGCGAGATACCACTGCACCCTGTCCTTCAAGCTATCGGTCTTGTTGATTGGGTTGCCCGCAGGCGAAGCCGAGGTGAAATAGAGCTATTTCCAGAGGTTCCTGCGCACTCAAGTTACAAAGATCGAAGCTCGCGGTTCTCCAAGTGGTATGAAAGCGATCTTCGCCATTTCGAGCTAGGCGAGCGCCGTCCCAAGCTGACGTTTCATTCCTTCCGGCATACCTTCAAGCGCGGGCTGGACCGGGCAGACGTGCCCGAAGATAAGAAGGAGGAGCTTTGCGGCTGGGCGAGGGGCAAGAGGACAAGTCGGCGATATGGGCTTGGCTTGGAAGCGGATGTTCTCAAACCGTGTGTCGATGCCATAGACTACGGATTGGACCTCTCGCATTTGCATGGCCATGCAAAGCTGGTGGATTAAGGGGCCAAGGCGCGCCACAAGAGTGTCATGTCGGCATCCCGAAAAACCAACGCATTGACTGGTGGGTAATTGGGGACACTGCATAAGCTCCACCGGGGTCGCTGTCGCTGGCAGCCCACAGCAATAACTTGGCTTCACGATCTCCAGTGACTGCGCGGGTGCGCTTCGTTACTGCAGACTGAAACTGCTTCAAATTTATCGCCTCGTCAGTGAGCCAGTGCGCATCGAACACTGGCCCATGCTGCGCTATGATCTTCACGCCCTGCGCTACGCTCGGTGACCTGCCCCCCGGCAGTCCCTCGATCATAACGAGAGTCCAGCGGTTAAATACGATGGCCCGGACGCCTGCACAAGCGCGTCGGGCATGATGCTCT
>NZ_JABAID010000039.1 GCF_012641335.1 Novosphingobium sp. ERN07 | reverse complement strand
CGAGCAAGATGGCGGCCAATACACTGCGCATTGGCCCAACCACTCTCCATAACGCTCAAAATCAGTGCCCTACGCCTACCCGCGCACAGGTCTCATGAGTCTCATGCTCCTGGCGATCAGTTTATCGGGATGGTTGCATCCCCGGCCTCGCATCACAATTCTAGGAGATGTCGCCCAGCCGCACTGCAGGGTCAGAGTCGCGTTGCGACCGGCGCAATATTTAGACGCTTATCAGAACAGTGCGATTCATCGCCGGCTTGTACGAAACCCTGACGCTTAAGCGGCACATTGTAGGGGAGAACGCGTCTTCGCCTTTGCCATCGTTGGACGCAGAATGGGAAGCGCAGTATCCGCGCGCCGGCTCGCACGGCTCTATCAACTCACCTGCATGTGCGCACTAGGTGACGGTCCAGAGGCCGTCATAAATGCCAGCCTGTGCGTGAGGGGAGTCGACGGGCTCAGGATCATCGACGCCTCATCGATTCGAACATCATATCGGACGACATCAAAGCGCCGACAATCAAGAGTGCCGAAAAGGGTGTGGAGATGATCTGCGCCCATCTTGCTGGCCGACACGAGGCCAGAGCGTAAGGACGTGCCGCGCTAGACGAAGTCGATCGGCCCAGTTTCCGGCAGGAATATTTTGTCGAAGTTGTCGACAATTTGTTGAACCGTGGGCGTTTCATCGCCGGGCCAATAGCCGGGTCCGGCGACCAGCTTGAGCTCCTGAATCTTCGATCCGGATAGCGATAGCGTCTTGCCGGTCAAGGGCTTCGATGCATCGCTGACCATGTACAGCACCGCTGGGGCGAGCCGGTGTGGCTGCCATTTCGCGGCCAGTTCTGGGGGCAGCAGGTCCTGCGTCAGGCGCGTGGTGGCAGTCGGTGCAAGCGTCCACACGCGGATACCGAATTTTGCGCCCTCGATGGCAAGGACGTGGCTGAGGCCCCAGATCCCTGCCTTCGCTGCCGCATAGCTGCTCTGGCCGAAGTTGCCGAGTAGGCCAGAGGCCGACGTCGTGTTGACGATGACCCCGCCACCATTGTCCTTCATCCACGCGAAGACCGGGCGGGTGACGTTGTAGGTGCCCTTGAGGTGCACGCGAACCACTGCGTCCCAATCAGCCTCTTCGGTTTTAACGAAGCTCTTGTCGCGCAGGATTCCGGCGTTGTTAACGAGGATATCGACATGTCCGAATGCATCGAGCGCGGACCGAAGCAGGCCTTGGGCTTGCCCAGCATCGCCGACATCGGCGCCGTTGAAGATCGCTTCCCCTCCGGCGCTGCGGATTTCCTTGGCGACCGCAACGGCGGCAGGCGATCCTTCGCTGCGCCCGTCAGGCGATCCGCCGAAGTCGTTGACGACGACCTTGGCACCTTCGCGCGAAAACAGCAGGGCGTACTCCCGGCCCAAGCCGCCGCCTGCACCGGTGATGATCGCAACTTTACCTTCCAACATTCCCATTTTTCGTCATCCTCGTCGGTAGTCAGCGTCGGGCGTTCGGGTCGGGATTCCACGCAGGTTTGCGCCGCTCCCGGAAGGAGCGCGGGCCTTCGTCGAAATCGGGGTGGCCCCAATGGAGCCGCAGCAACTGCCAACCATTTTCGAGCGCGCGACCATAGCCCTGCTCGGCCAAGCCCCAGATCGCCTGTTTGGACAGCCGTATGGCGACCGGAGAGTTTGCCGCGATGGTCCGGGCAAGCGCATGCGCGCGCGCCAGTGCGGTGGTAGGATCTGGCTCGAGAATGTCTACGAGACCCACTTGGTAGGCACGTTCGGCTTCCATGCGGTAGCCCTTGCCCGCAAAGGTAAGCAACAGCGCGGTCCCCATCGTGGAGCGCATCGCGATGCCCATGTTTTCCAGCGCCCCGACCTGACCCACGCTGGTATGCGTATCCATGAATTGCGCGTTGCTCGAGGCAATGACGATGTCGCTGTCCACCACGAAATGGAAGCCCGCGCCATTAACCAAGCCGTTGACGCAACAGATGATCGGCTTCCAGACCTTGTTCTGATAAGGCGACCAGTGCGTCGTCTCCTCAAGCGTCCCCTGCTTCAGCGAGGTTTCACCATCGGTGCTGAGGCCCGCCACGGAACCGCCCGTGCAAAAGTGCTTTTCTCCCGCCCCCGTGACGATGACGACTTTGACCGCCGGATCATCATCGACGCGCCGCCAGAGGGTGCGCAGGCCCTTGTGCATGTCGTTCGTCAGGGCATTGCCCTCGTAAGGGCGGTTGAGCGTGATTAGGGCGATCCCGTCATCGTCGAGCGTGTAGTCCAGTCCTTCGGGTAGTTCCATCATGCGTCTCCTAGATTCTCGCCATTCACGCGACGTTCGCGCCTTGCTGCCAATCGGCCTGCGCCTACGCCGAGCCGAGCGAGTATTTCTGAGGTATGTTCCCCAAGCGACGTTTCAGAAAGCCATCGCCTGCCGACCTGCGGCGCGTTGCGCAAAAATTCGTGTCACGAAGTGGCCATGGCTAGCTTCTTTCCAGTCTATCCGCGCGGCGCAGTCGGCACTTGGTTGAACGGCAGTCGGCTGTCGGGCCGGTCTTCGAGCGGAAGGCCGAGCACGCGTTCGGCGATGACGTTCTTGAGGACCTCGTCCGAACCACCCGCTGCGCGCTGCGCCGGGCCGAAATAAAACATATCGCGGAACAGGTGGTCTGACGTGTGGTGCTCTGGGAGAGCCAGCCCACGGCAGGCCTGCAGATCGAGCGCGTAGGATGCCATCTCCTCGATCATCACGCCCCCGACGAGCTTTATCGTTGCGGTTTCAGGTCCGGGGGAGCGGCCCTCTGCGATTGCGGTCAACTGGCGCGCGACACAGGCACGCAGGCCCTGTTCCCTAATCATCCAGTCTGCCATCTGCTGACGCACGTCGTCCCGACTGATGGCTCCTGTGCTGGACACAAGTTCCAGCAGCGCGGCTGAATCCACGTCGAGGATCGCGCCGATCGCCATTCTCTCGCTGTTGAGCGTGGCGACAGCGACATTCCATCCCCCGCCCACCTCGCCAAGGCGCTGCTCGTCGGGCACGAATACGTCGTCGAGGAATACTTCGTTGAATTCGGCTTCTCCCGACATTAGCGCGATCGGGCGAACACGCACGCCAGGCGTGTCCATCCTGAAGAAGAACATTGTCAGGCCTTTATGCTTTGGCACCGACAGATCGGTTCGCACGAGAATGGTGGCCCATTGTGCCTGATGTGCGCCGCTGGTCCAAACCTTCTGGCCATTGATGACCCAGCCGCCTTCGGTACGCTCTGCCCACGTGCGCACTGCGGCAAGGTCCGACCCGGCGCCGGGTTCGGAAAACATCTGGCACCAGATATCATCGGCACGCGCAATGCGCGGGAGCAACTGCCGCTTTTGCTCCGGGCTGGCGAAAGCCAGCAGACTGGCGCCGCACATGAACTGGGTGATGACGAGGAAGGATTGCAGCCGCGCGAGAGGGCCCTCCTCCTCGGCGAAGATGGCACCGAGGTTGGGTGCATCGCGTCCGCCAAATTCGCTTGGCCACGTGAGCACCGCGTAACCAGCGTCATGCTTGCGCGCGTTCCATTCGCAGGCGAGCCGCCACAGATCGTTGCCAGGGAGTGGTGTACCGTTACCCGCCAGGCCCTTCAAGGATTCCATTGTAGCGTCGTCGAAGCGGTTTGCAGCGATCCATGCGCGCGCTCCGCTGCGGAATGCGGCTTCTTCAGGGGTGTCTTCAAGGTTCATCGGCTGTCCTCAGGCCGCACGATCAAGCGGAGTTGCAGCGTTGCGTAACGCGAGCGAAGCCTGGAGGAACCTCTCGCGCCACACCGCCGGATTGCCGATCGTCATGCCCAAGGCCTGCGCTCGGCGATAATAGAGGTGCGCGTCGGCTTCCTGGGTCACGCCAAGGCCTCCTTGATAATGGATGTTTGCGCGGGCGGCGCGGCGGAAAGCCTCGGTTGCAGAAACCCGCGCGGCGGCAGCGGCCAAGGTCAGCTTGTAGTTGCCGATATCAAGGCAGGCAGCAGCGTACCATGCATTGGATCGAGCGACTTCGACTGCGGCGTAAACGTCGGCAAGCCCGTGCTTTATTCCCTGGAACGATCCTAGTGCACGACCGAACGCGTAGCGTTGTCCGACGTAGTCACATGCGGCACGCAGCGCTGCCGACGCGCCGCCAACCTGCATGAATGCCAGGTAAATGGCATGTCGATCGATCATCCGTGACCAGATGGCCTGCGCGTCGGAACGCTCCGCGAGAATTCGCACAGGTGCGTCGTCGAGTTCGATCGCGCAGGCAAGATTAACGCGGTCCAACGAATCCACCTTTCTTCGAACACACTGCTCGATCTCAATCAGGACGACCTGTTGCGTTCCGGCGTGTGAGCCAAGCGTAATCAAGTGGGTGAGGGCGGCACCATCCGGAACGGCGCTGGCGACGCCCCTTGCTCGGCCACCTTGGATGTCCAGCCGGTCCCAGTTCTCGGCAGGAACGATTGCACCGATCACTTTACCCGCAGCGACACTGGGCAGGATCGAGCGGGCAATCACCTCGTCTTCGATCGTGGCGATCGCGTCGGCAAAACCGAGGGCAGAGCTGGCAAACGGAATAGCGGCCAAGTTCGCACCGAATGCCTCAGCGACAAGGCACAGTGTGAGATAGTCGCGGCCCAGACCGCCGAAACGTTCGTCAATCCCCAGACCGAACCAGCCCAAGCCGGCGAGCTCTTGCCACAGCGCACTATCCCAGCCCTTGGACGAGGCAACCGCTTTGCGTGCACGTTCTGAAGATGCTTCGGCGGAGAGAACGCGAACGAACTCCGCAGCAATTTCCTGTTGATCTGCAGTGAAAGAAAGGCGCACGTCGGTCTCCGGCTAACTAGTGCACCATATTAAACCCGCTTCGATCGGTTGAGCAAGCCCTCTGTCTCCACGTCACGCTTCGGGGCCGCTCAAACCGCCAAGTGGCACGCTGCTGCAGGAACACTGAGCAATAGAATTGTGATTAGGGCCGCTTGCAATCCATCACCTCCGACGCAAGGGGCAAACAGAGTGGCCCGAATAGTCCGACCCACAATGGCAAACAACCGCTGCGGTTTGCACGAGATCGAGGCGGTGACACCGCATTATTAGAGAGCTGACTAAGGCGTTGAACCCCGAGGTGACGGTGGCGGAGAGGACGATCCCGATCACCTTTCAGCGCAGAATGGACGTTGGCGCTTGTGGGCGTCAACAAAGGCAAGTCCCGGAATGTGGCACAGCCGCACATTCTCTCACTTCCATTGTTTCACAGAATTTATCAGCTGATTGTCCCACCTCGCAGCATATAACCAGTAGACTCTTTTGTGAAGTCTAACCTTAGCTGTGAATCAGCACTGGTCAGGACATTGAAAACAGTATACTGAATTGGCGAATGGGAGTGCAGGTATGGATTTTGGCTGGACGACAAGCGACGATGCCTACCGCGCAGAACTGGTATCATTCCTGACGCAAGAGTTGCCCAATAACTGGTGGGATTCCTTCGCTTATGACGGGCCTAGCGGGCCCGAATTGATGAACAATGCGGGCAGCTTCAACCGCAAGCTTGCACAGAAGGACCTGATCGTGCGCCATTGGCCGCAAGCCTATGGGGGTCAGGATGCGGGCGCCTGGAAGCAGATCATCGTCAGTGAGGAAATGTGGAGCAGGGGTGAGCCGCGTTCTTCGCTTTACCTCGGGGCGAACTGGGCTGGGCCGGCGATCATGAAGTTCGGGACCGAGGCACAGAAGCATCGGTTTCTCCGGCCGATTGCCGATGGTGAAGTCTTGTGGTGCCAAGGATTTTCCGAGCCTGAAGCAGGCACCGACCTTGCGAATATGAAGACGCGGGCAGAGCCCGATGGCGATGGTTATGTTATCAATGGATCAAAAGTATGGACTTCCTATGCCGCCCGCGCAGACACCATGTTCCTGCTGGCCCGTGTTGGCGCGACCGGAAAAGGCGGGGTGAGCTGCTTTATCCTGCCGGTCGACGCAGCAGGAATCACGGTGCGCCCGATCCCGGCCATTCACAGTCCGCATGATTTCAACGAGGTGTTTTTTACCGATGTCCGTGTGCCCGCAGATGCCCGGTTGGGAGAGGAGGGTCAGGGTTGGGACATCGTCACCACGATCCTTCATTACGAACGTATCGGCGCGGCGCGCTACGAATTCTCCCGGCGTACGCTGGACCATATCGTGACGCATCTCAAGGCACGCGGACTGTTCGACGACCCGGCGATCCGGGGGGAATGCAGCAAGGCTCTCGCCGAAGTCGAAGCTGCGCGATTGCTGACTTATGTTGTTATCGATGGCCGCGCGAAGAATCTGCCCCCGAGCGCCGATACCTACGTCGCGCGCTATTCAATGATTCAGGCCGATCACGCCGTCGCCAATCTCAGTTCGACATATCTGCCCGACCTGTTGACTCACGACGGCGACGGGATGCTACGGGCGCATTTCACAGCTGCTATCACTGCGGGAATCGCGGCGGGCGCTGCTGAAGTGCAGCTCAACATGATATCGGGACGCTATCTTGGCCTTCCGCACGGAGCTTGAAGGGATGGACTTGGCATTCAACGACGAACAACGCGTCCTTCACGATGCGATCGTGCAGATTGTAACACCGCACATGGACATTCCGCGTTCCGGCCCGACCGTGAAGCCGGTGGAGTTCATGTACGCCGATCGTCTGGATCACGAATTGGCCGAAGGTGAGTTCTTCTCGATTGCGCTGATCGACGGTTGTGGCCTGCTCGAGGCGGCCATGCTCGTATATGAGACGGCGCGCGCTCCTCTCGTCATCGAGGCTGCGGGGTCGGCATTGATCGGCGCGCTTTTGACCGGCGAAGCGCTTCCTCGGCCAGTGGCCGTGGCAAGAATGGAGGACTTGCCACGCGCAGTGCGTTTCCTCGATCGGGCAAGGACGCTGATCGTGGACATGGGCGACGATGTCGCAATCGTATCGACCGATGGCCTCCCGATCGCGCCTGTTCACACCATGTTCGCCTATCCGATGGGCCGAGTCCTGGAAAAGGTCGATTTGTCGGGTTCACGTCGACTTGGCCCGTCGGCAGTTCCGCGATTGCGGCACCTTTGCCGGCTGGCAATTGCGCTAGAGACTGCCGGAGCCATGCAGTCCGCGATCGATTTTACTACGCAGTATGTCAAGGATCGCAGGGTGTTCGGGCGACCTGTCGGATCGTTCCAAGCAGTGCAGCATCGCCTTGCGGCCGATCTGCAAAAGGCGCGCGGGTGCTACTGGCTTGCGATGAGAGCCGCTTGGAGCGATGTTCCCGCCGATGCAGAGATCGCGACTCTTTATGCCCAGCGCGCGATCAAAGCAGTCAACTACGATACGCACCAGTTCAACGGTGCGCTTGGCATGACTCTGGAGCATGCCCTGCATTTTTGGACCTTCCGCCTGCGGATCCTCCAAGGCGAACTGGGCGGGGCACGCGCGCAGGCGACTACGCTGGCCGAGACAATGTGGGGTGATCCCTCGAGTGTGCCGGTACCAGTTTCACGCTAGGCTCAGGATCTGTTATTGCAGTTGCTAGGCGGTGCCGACCCCTTGAGGGTTTCATGGATCTGTCCGCTCTGGCCGAGCCGGAGGCTAGTCGTGCTGTATCGGGTCTCACAGAGGCGGACGTTGCATTGACTCGATGCGGGCTTTGCAGCCCATCTGACTACCTTCGCAGATCGTTCGTCCTTGCGTTCCCTCGTGGGACACCGCCCTCGGATCAGCTTCGACGCTTCACCGCAGGCAAACAGATTCTACTCTACCTCACGCCTGGAACAAAGTTCCGTCGCGCAGCATGGCATGCATGATGACAGCAAGGCGGCGGGCAAGGGCAACGCGAGCCTTCTTCAGGCCGCGACGCTTCGCAACTTTCATGGCCCACGTCTTCAGCGCGAACGTCTCTTTGCTCCTGGTCAGGATCGTGTTGTCGAGCCGGACACGCGCTTCCACCAGATGGCTTCGCGCGGTGATCACGCTGGGCGCCCCATGCGCTGCCGGAGATTTGACGTGCACCTCCTTGTAGAAGCCGGTGCGTGCCAACTGTGCGAGGCCGGCAGCATCGTGCGGATCGGTCTTGTTCGCCTTCATGGCCTTGAGGCTCTGGTGCGCCTGGCGGGCATCGATGCACACCACTGGGATTCCCAGTTCACGCAGGCCGAGGCAGATCGCCGGCGACATGCGTCCCGTTTCGATCACTGCCCGCTCGATCGGACGGTATCGTTCGAGCATCGCGGCCAAAGCCTCCGGAGTGCTCTCGACCTTTTCCGACACGAGCTTCCGACCACTTTCGTCAACGATGCAGACCTGCGTGGATTCCATCGGCAGGTCCAATCCGGCATAGTGCTTCATGGCTGCTTCCTTCCTTCAGGATTCGACAACCAGAAGTGTGCGCCTCAACCGAGGTCCGAGGGAAGCAGCCGCAATTACACGATGACTCGCTGACCTGGCCGGCCGTGATGAAGAAGCTCAAAGGGCGGCCGTTGGCATCGGTGATGGCGTGCAATTTCGTGTTCATGCCGCTTTTGGTCCGTCCGATCAGAGGCCCGAGATCCCCTTTATGGATGGCCCGCCCCTAAATCGAACCGCTATCATCTGACAGCGGCAGGCTTTGAGGAAGGAGCGACGGTCATGAACGTATCGGTTCTTGGAATAGATCTGGGCAAGAACAGCTGCAGCGTGGTTGGTCTGGATGCAACCGGGAAGGTCGTCGTCCGCCGGCGAATGCGGCGCGAGACGGTCATCGCGTATGCAGGCGCTCTGCCGCCCTGTATAGAGGCAATGGAGGCCTGCTGCGGTGCGCATCACATGGGCCGTGCGTTGGAGCGGCAGGGGCATACCATCCGCTTGATGTCACCTGAGTATGTCCGCCCCTACGTCAAGGCCCAGAAGAATGAAGACCGCGATGCCGAGGCGATCGCGGAAGCCGCAACCCGGCCGACGATGCGATTTGTCGAGTTGAAGTCCGAAGAACAGCTCGACATGCAGACGCTGCATCGCATTCGTGACCAGCTCGTCGGTGACCGCACCTCGCTGATGAACCAGATTCGGAGTCTGCTTCTGGAACGCGGCCACATCGTACCGCAAGGCCGTGCAAAGCTCGCCGTCCGGCTTGCCGAGCTGCTAGACGCAGACGAGCCATTGCTTGGCTGCCGCATCCATCGGCTCATCAGCGATATGCGGCAGCGCTGGACCGCACTCGACGGGCGGATCGCCGATCTCGATGCCGAGTTCACCGAAGCAGCGCGGGCGGACGAGCGCACGCGGCGCCTGCTGACCATACCCGGTATCGGAGCGCTCAATGCAACCGCGGTTGTGGCCGCAGTCGGCGATGCCCGCACTTTCGGGCGTGGCCGTGATCTTGCCGCATGGCTAGGCCTGGTGCCGCGACAGGCGACGACGGGGGGCAAGCCGCGACTGCTCGGAATTACCAAGCGCGGCAGCCATTATCTGCGCAAGATCCTGCTCTGCCACCTGAAAACTGGATCGTTTTGAGCTAGAGTTTTCGGCCTCAGATTTCCTTGGCTGGGCAAGGAGGCGTGGCATGAAGGCATCGAAGTTCACGGACGCGCAGAAGGCGTTCGTCATCAAGCAGGGTGAGGAAGGTACACCGG
>NZ_JABAID010000038.1 GCF_012641335.1 Novosphingobium sp. ERN07 | reverse complement strand
TTTAATCCCGTCGACGTGTTCGAAGCGTACCAAACGCTTAACCGTTGATCACGGTGATACGCGAACCCGCTTCACGCCAATTTGTCCACGCCACCTAGAAAACTAGGGGTTACTCATAAAGCGCCAGTTCGGGATAATACGGAAACGCCCGCGTGGCGTCGAAGGGTGCGGTCATTGCCGTCCCCTTGCCTCGGCGACGGTGCGCAGGCCCAGCATGCCCATCGAGCGCACCAGTTCTGTGCGCAGCAATTCCAGCGCGCGGCACGCGCCGCCTTCGCCGCCTACGGCGAGACCATAAAGCGGCGCCCGGCCGACAAGCACCCCGTCCGCGCCTAGGGCCAGCGCCTTGATGATATCGCTGCCGCGGCGCACACCGCTGTCAAACAGCACCTGCATGCGCCCGCCCACGGCGTCGACGATCTGCGGCAAGGCGTGGATGGTCGCGGGCGAGCAGTCAAAGACGCGCGCCCCGTGGTTCGACACCACGACGCCATCGGCTCCGGCTTCCATGGCGAGGCGCGCGTCTTCAGGGTGTAGCAGGCCCTTTAGCACCAGCTTGCCTGGCCAGCGGTCGCGGATCGCCTTGAGGCCTTCCCAATCGAGGTCGTCCTGCTTGAACCGGCCGCCGGGAGGCGCGCCCTCGGTCACCTTGGTGCGCATTTGCTTGGGCAGGTTCGCCTGCGAGGGCATGCCGCCATGAAGCTGGTAGCGGCCCATTGTGCCAACGAGCCAGCGCGGGTGGCTCAGCACGTCAAAGAGATTTGTGGCATTGAGCCTGAACGGCGTGCCGAAGCCGTTCTGGCGCATATATTCGCGGTTGGGCTGTACGGGCATGTCAACGGTCACGAACAGCGTGTCGCACCCTGTAGCCCAGGCCCGGTCGACCACCGCCATGGAGAGCGCTCGATTCTCCCACAGGTAGAGCTGAAACCACATCCGCCCGCCGGCGGTGGCGATTTCTTCGAGGTTCATGGTGCTGGCGCTGGAGACCGTGAATGGAATCCGCGCCTTCGCTGCGGCCTTCGCCAGCGCGAGATCACCCTGGTACCACAACATGCTTGCGCCACCTGTCGGCGCGATCGCCAGGGGCAGAGCAACAGGTTCGCCCAGGAGTGTAGTGGACGTATCGACCTCTTCCACTGCGCGCAGCACGCGCGGGAGCATGGTGATCGCATCCAGCGCAGCGCGGTTGCGGCCCATGCCGTGTTCGTCCTCTGTCCCGCGCTCGACATATTCCCAGACGCCCAGAGGCAGGCGCTTGCGCGCCTTTTCGCGCAGGTCGGCGACGTTGAAGCAGCCAAAGTCCATCATGCTCTCCTTTACCTGTCCAATCGCTTTCCCGCCTGCCTTCGCCTGCCCTGGCGAACAATGATCAGCCTGTATGCCCGGCCGCCAACGTCACGCCTGCGCAACCTAGCGCTGCTTGCCCAATGCCGCGGCCATCCTTTCGAGCGCGAGCTCCATGATGGGATAGGGTGTGGCGAAGATGAAGCGCGCGAATCCAGCGAAATCGGCGCCGCAATGCCGCCCGTCCGTGAGGCGGACCCTGGCTTCTTGCTCGAAGAAGGCTGCGGGTTGGCCGTCCACGGCTGCACCGCGAAAGTCGAGCCAGCCGACATAGGTTCCGTCAGGTTCGCCATAGCGCACCTCGGGCAACCGTTCGGCAATCAACGCCCCGAGCGCGGCGGCGTTGCGCTGCAGATAGGCAAGAACATCAGTGCGCCAGTCCCAGCCATCACGATAGGCCGCGATGTTTGCCACCGCGCCAAGGTTGCAGGTGCCATGGGCCGCCATGAATGAGAGGTCTCGCCACTGCTCCCGGTCGCCGTCATTCGATGTGATGACCTGTGCGCACTTGAGGCCGGGAAGGTTCCACGCCTTGGACGCGGAAATTGCCGTGATCGAATGGCCGGCGGACGTTGCACTGACCGATGCGTAAGGCACGTGTTGATGGGGCGGAAATGCGAGCGGCGCCCAAATTTCGTCGGCGAAGACGCGGCCGCCGTGACTGTCAACGAGCGCGCAGACGGCCTCCATCTCGTCGCGTCGGAAAACCCTTCCGGTCGGATTATGCGGATTACATAGGATAAGCAGATTGCCGCCGGCCTCGAAGGCCCGGCCGATGCCATCGAGGTCGAGACGATAGGTCCCAGACTCATTCAGCATCGGCACCTCGATCACCTCCCGGCCCATCATGGGCGGGAAGAGCAGGAACGGTCGGTAGGAGGGTGTGGGGACGATGATCTTCGAACCGGGGCGGCTGTGGTGTTCGATTGCGATCTCGAGCACTTTCAGGACATCCTGGACCGGATGCACATCCTCGGGCAACACATTCCAGTTGTATTGGCGGGCCAGCATCTGCGTCGTGGCGTCGCTTAGTTCGTCCATCAGGTTTGCCGGCAGATAGCCGAAGCTCTCCTGATCGATCGCAGCTTTAAGCGCCCGCTTGATCGCCGGGGCCGCGCCGAAGTCCATCTCAGCCACGAATGCACCAATGCTGCCGTCCCGTGCAGCCCATTTGGTCGCGCCGGTCAATTGCAGGGATTCGATGGTGATCCGGTCGAACTCGTGCGTAAACGTCACAGTACCTCTCGCATATTTCTCAGCCGCTAAATCCCGGTGCGCTCCGGCGTCAGCCGCGCAATGATCGCGCGACCGCCATGGCGAACTGTCGGCTTTATTCTTGGAGGCTTATGGCGGCCTTGGCTGGGTCATGCCCAATGATCCGTTTCGATAGGAGCTATGACTTTGGCGCATGACCGGTTTCATTGACTCCTGTGGCCCGGGATTCCAATACGCCGGTGCCTGGCTGCCCGACAGATCCGGGGGGGGCGGACGGAATAAGCGCGAGGCATGAAATGCCCGGGTGATGCAACGGAGGGAGTGAAAGCGTTGAGCAATGTCCAAGGCCGACCAGGCGCCACGAACGTCGCGGCGCTGGTGCAAGGGGGAGCGCTCACCGGTGTGTGGCAAGCCCAGGCTACCACGACCATTCCCGAGCTGTTTGGGCCGTTGCCTGGACAAGCCCGTCTGACCGGCAACGAAAATCCGTTCGGCCCTGCGCCTTCCGCAGTGCGGGCTATGAAAGAGACAGTCGGCCTGTCCTGCTATTATCCTGATCGGGCGGTGATGCGCTTGACCGACATGATTGCGGAGCGGTTTGGTCTTTCATTCGGCCAGATCATCCTGGGCTCAGGAACGACGGAACTGCTGTGCGCAACGGCTCTCGCCTGGGGGCAGAAGGGCAGCGTCATCTGTCCCGAACTGTTCTGGGATGCGCCGATCAATTATGCGGCGCGCAAGGGCGTGCGCTGCATTCGGGTGCCCATGGATGCCGGGGTCGGCATCAACCTCGATGGCATGGCCGATCTGCTCGATGACAGCGTGGCGCTGGTCCACATCGTGAACCCCAACAATCCCACGGGGCGATTGCTCGACAATCAGGCGCTGCGTGCCTTTTCGGAAAAAGTGGAAGCGTGCGGTGCCACGCTGCTGGTCGACGAAGCTTATAATGAGATGACTGATCTGCCGGACGAGAACTCCCTCGTCGATCTTGTGCGGGCCGGACGCAACGTGATCGTCACACGAACCTTCTCGAAGATCTACGGGATGGCAGGAACGCGGATGGGCTATGCGTTGGCAAGCGAGGAGCATATCGCTCGGATCCGGGGCTACGTCACCAGCTTCGGCGGGAACGTGGCCGGCCTGGCCGGAGCGATCGCCTCGTTCAACGACCAGCCGTTCCTGGAAGCGTCGCTGCGAGCGATCCGGGAAGGGCGTAACATGATTCTGCATGCGGTCGCGGCAGCTGGTTACGCCGCCCTGCCGAGCCAGGCCAACTTCGTCTTCGTCGACGTGCTGGACGCAGACGCATTACGCGACGCCATGGCCAATCGCGGTATTCTCGTTCGTGGGGCTTTTGGAGAAAAATGGTCCCGCTATTCGCGCGTCTCCGTCGGCACGCCTGACGACACGCGGCGCTATGCCGATGCGCTGGTTCAAATTTCCAACGGTCAGGACGCGGCGGCCTGGTCCGCCCGAGCCTATGAAGCGGATCGATAACTGCAATCGACGACAGGCGTTGAGTCTCCGGGGCGGATAAGGAGTAGGACTTTGAGAAATTCCCGGCCTGAGCGGTGCCCGGCCTGCCTGACAGGGCAAGCATCGGTGGAGACCGGGACGATAGGGCGGCAAACGCCCAGTGAGAGGGGCTGCTAGGAATGATTGCACATGAACCAGAAGCAACAGGCGCGCGGCCTGCGCTGCGACATCCCGATGGCGGCTGGAGCGCGCGATCCTGTTACGCAATGGCCCTGCTGACGCTGGCCTACGCGTTCAACTTCTTCGACCGCTTGCTTATCTCACTCCTGTTTCCGCTGATCCAGAAGGATCTGGGCCTGACGGACACCGAGCTTGGCCTGATTACTGGTGTTGTCTTCGTGCTGGTCTATGCGATCCTCGGCATCCCGGTCGGTCGATTGGCAGACCGGTATAGCCGGAAGGTGATCATCGGCGTGGGCTTCACATTCTGGAGCGCCATGACCTTTGCCACCGGCTTCGTCGGCAATGTCTGGCATATGATGGCAACCCGCTTCCTCATGGGTGCGGGAGAGTCGGCCGGAACGCCACCGTCAACCTCCATGTTGTCCGATCTTTTCGATCAAGCACGGCGCCCCCTCGCCTTCTCCATCCTAGTCACAGGGACTGCGATTTCCAGCCTCGTCCTGACACCGATCGCCGGCTGGATCGGCCATGTCTATGGCTGGCGACAGGCCTATTTTGCGGCTGGTGCAGCCGGGATGGTGCTCGGTCTGCTGATCCTACTGACAGTGCGCGAGCCGGCCCGTGGCCGCTTCGACGGGGAACAGGCTGTAGCGCCTGAGGACAAACCGCCGTTGCGCGCGTCCTTCAGTTTCCTCTTTGGCCGCCGCACATTTGTCCTCGCGACAATTGCGGCAGCGCTGAATACGGTCTCCTTCCACGCACATCTGGTGTGGGGCACGACCTTCATGTTGCGCGTGCATGGGCTAGACGTGGCGCAGAGCGCGGCCTTGATCGGCCCAATTCGCGGCATCACAAACCTCGTCGGCGCGATTGCTAGCGGCGTAATGCTGGGCTGGCTGCAGAGGCGGGACGAGCGGTGGGGCGTCTGGCTGCCCGCGTGCTGCTTCGTCACTGTGGGTGTGTCCCAGTTCCTGTTCCTGTTTGCCCCGACGGCGGCGCTCGCGTCGGTCGGTGTGGCCATCAGTGCGTTGGCCGAGGGGATGATGGTCCCACTGATGTCTCTGATCCTCGTGCGAGTCATGCCGGCGCGCATTCGCACCTTCGGCATGGCGACCTATGTCCTCATCATTGCCATAGTCGGCCAGATCGTCGGCCCTGCCGGCGTGGGTGCGCTTAACGACGCCCTCGCATCGATCTGGCACGAGGAGGCGATCCGCTACTCCATGTCGGTGACAGCCCTCATCGGCGTTCTCGCCGGTCCGGCCATCTTCCTGGCGGGCAAGCATCTGCGCAAGGACGCTCAGGCGGCCAGCGCATGGTCGGCCCAATGAGGCGGGTGCCGATCCGGCGCGCGCTCGGCCTCCTGCTGATGGCCGGCACCTTGCAGATCGCCGCGATCGGGGCTACGCTCAAGACCTCCAGCGGTCTCGACGCGCCACCATCTGCGGATCAGGTGGCTGCGGGGGGGCTCGCCTATCGGCAGGCCTGCGCCGCTTGTCATGGCGCAGATCTTGAGGGCGGAAATGCTCCCGCGCTCGCCACACCGGACATTTTGAACGGCTATCACACCGTCGGCGGCCTCTATGCGTTCATTGCCGTATCGATGCCGCCCCAGTCGCCCGGCACTCTCAAGAAGAAGGATTATGCAGCGATCGTCGCCTACATCCTTTCGAGGAACGGAGCCTGTACGGGTGGCCGTGCGCTCGATCCCGACGCTCTGGCCGACAAGGACATTAACCTGACCGCGCTGGCAGCAGGCTGTCCCGCCGCCGCCAAGTCAAATGCCGGCGCCCCGGCTGCGGTCGCAAAGCACAGCGTGCCGCAAGCCTACACCTGGGGGCGCGCTCTGCCGAGCGTGACGGACCCGAAATGATGAGTTTCTCCCCTCGCAGTCGGCCCGGTTGCCCCTCGCCCATGCCGAGCCTCGCGGCAAGGACTGCACTGGTGGCCTGCGCCGCGGGGTTGGCCTTGGTGCCGCTGATCGCGTGGGCGCAGCCTTCTACGCCGCCGCCTGCTCCAGCCGGGCCCCGGGCCTACACGCCCGTCACGGACGACATGCTGCGCTCGCCACCACCGGGTGAATGGATTGCATGGCGCAGGACGCAGGACAATCAGGGCTCTAGCCCGCTCACCCGGATCAACCGGTCCACTGTTGGCCGGCTCGAACTTGCGTGGGCCTGGCCGATGGCAGACGACGGCATCCAGGAAACCGCTCCGCTGATGCACGATGGATTGTTGTTCCTTCAGACGAACAGCAGTGTCGTGCAGGCGCTCGATGCCCGCACCGGCGATCTGGTCTGGGAATATCGACCGACGCTCCCCAAGGTTCCAGTCGAGCAGGCCTATCGTCGTTATCAGGGGCGTCGCCAGAAAAACTCGATCGCCCTGTACATGGATACTGTCGTTCTTACGACGGCGGATGCGCGCATTGTCGTGCTCGATGCGCGCACCGGGGCCGTTTTGCGAGAGGCGCAGGTGTTCGACCCCGAGCTGGGCTACGGCTACACCGTGGGTCCACAGATCGTGAACGGCAAGATCATCTCGGCGATCTCGGGCTGCTCCATTGCCGAAACGGCAGGGGGATGCTTCATCACAGCGCACGACTTCACGACCCTGAAGGAAGTGTGGCGCGTCAACACTCTGGACGATCCCGAAAACCCGGCCCAGTCGGCGAGCTGGGGTCCGGTCCCGCCGCAAAACCGCTGGGGCGGTACACCATGGACCACCGGATCCTATGATCCGCGCACCAACCTGGTGTTCTGGGGAACCGGAGGGCCGGGGCCTTATGCAGAGCTGGTGCGCGGCTCAGGCGCGGGCGATGTACTCTACACCAACTCGACGCTAGCCATCGATGCCTCGACCGGCAAAATTCGCTGGTATTACCAACACTTGCCGCGCGACAACTGGGATCTCGACAGTCCTTTCGAGCGCATTCTGGTGGACGACCGCAGTGGGGGTGAGGTTCGCCACCTGCTGATTACCGTCGCCGGCAAGAACGGCATCTTTTTCGCGCTGGACCGGGACACCGGGCGCTATCTGTGGTCGCAGGAAACGGTCTTTCAGAATGTCGTCACTGGCATTGATCCGGACGGCAAGGTCCATGTGAACACCGACCTGATCCCCAAGCGGCTGGGCGAGGAAATGCTTGCCTGCGCGTCCGTTTCGGGCGGCAAGCTCTGGCAGGCCGCGAGCTACAGTCCGCTCAGCAAGAGTCTCTTTGTGCCCCTCACCGAAAGCTGCAGCAGCGTCACGCCAATCCAGGCGGAATTTGCGGCAGGCAGCATGGTCGGTTCGGTAAAGATGGGGCCGCGCAAGCTCCCGCCGGGTTCCGAGGACGCCGGTCTGGTACAAGCGATCCCCATCGGCGCGGAGCGTCCGCCTTCCGGAGGATGGGAAGCGCGCCAACGGACCTCGCTCACATCCTCGCTGCTTGCCACGGACGGCGGCCTTGTGTTCGGGGGCGATGCGGGTCGATACGTCAAGGCTTGGGATCAGAAGAGCGGCAAGATCGTCTGGCAAGCCCGGCTCAATGCGCCGGTCGGCGGTTCTCCAATGACTTATGAACTGGACGGCGAGCAGTTCCTCGTCGTGCCGACCGGTTACAGCGCTGCGGCGGCAACCATCTCCTCGGCATTTCCGGAAGTGCCGCTGCCGTCCGGAACCGGCAATTCCATCTTCGTGTTCAAGCTCAAGAAGAAGTGATCCGACTGAGCGTGCGCACGCGCGCAAGGGCAACCACGCCCCCGGAAAGCCCTGTTCGAGGGCACGGAGGCGTGAGGTCTGACGTTACCAGGCCGGGTTCTGCGGCCGTGTCGGCGTTGCGCCCAGTCGCTCGCCAAAAACCTCGCGGTGCGAGATCAACCAGCGCCCGTCGACCCGGCGGAACTCGTCCTCATAATGACCGAAGGCGCCGAAATATGGCGGAACCTGGATGTCGTTGTTGAACCAGTAGGCTCGCCCTGTCGCGACATCGCCCTCAACTTTCAGCACGAGCGAGGTGATGAAGTGGCGCGACAGCGGCTTGCCCGTCGTGCCGCCGAATTTTTTTGGATAATATTCGAACCACTCCGGGGTCCATGCCCGGATGGCTTCCCGGCCCTCGTAGCGACCGAACACGCCGCAGAGCACGCCATCCTCGGAGAAGGTGTCGAGATAGGTTTCCACGTCCAGCCAATCGAGCGCGAAGATGTAGCGAGACATCAGGTTCTCGATCTCCGCCCTGTCGTTGCCGTATCGTTCGTTGAATTCCATGGTGATCACCCTCCATCGCGACAGGCCTGCATCGACCTTTGTCGATGATCGCTATCCGCTGGCATCTGCGGGCAATCAATCTCGCAGCGGGCATAACCGCTATGATTCCGATACATGGAGGCCTTTATGAGTGGCGATCATTATGCGCGCCAGTCATAGCCGTTATTGAGACCTTGCGTTTGCTCGGCCGACCCAGCCGCTAGATGATTGGTTCATGCCACCGGGACGATGACCGACGCGTGGCCAAATTTATAGGTCACCTAGGGGAGGCAAGTTTGAGAAAATTGGCACTGGCCAGTGTTGTGTCTGGCATTGCATTTGCCGTTGCACTGTCAGCATCGAGCTCCGCCCAGGCGGCGGAAGAGGCGCCAGACGACGAAACCATCATTGTCACTGCACGGTTCAAAGCCGAGAGGCTTCAGGACACACCGCTCGCGATCACCGCAGTCACCGGCGAAGCCCTGAGCGCGAGAGGCGCGCTTGACGTGACTGATGTCAGCGGCCTCGCCCCCAACCTCTATCTCGCCGCCGGCGGCACCGCGCTTGGCAAGTCCGCCGGCGTATCGATCCGCGGCATTGGTGAGGGAGACTATAACTTCTCCGTCGAACCCGCCGTCGGCATGTACATCGACGATGTCTACCACGCCACGGTGTTCGGCTCGATCTTCGACCTGCTCGATGTGAACCGGGTGGAGGTCCTGCGCGGCCCCCAAGGCACGCTATTCGGAAAAAACAGCGTCGGTGGCGCGATCCGCGTCATTTCCAATCAACCTCGCGGCGACAATTCCGGCTCGCTGAGCATGACGGTGGGTAGCTTCGGTCGCTACGAAGGTCGCGGCATGCTCGATATCGGCCTCGTGCCCGATCGCATGATGCTGCGGATTGCCGCCGGCGTCCGCCATCGCGACGGGTTCATGAAGGTGCTGGATTTTGCCTGCGCCAACCCAACGCTTGTCGGGCCGATGACCGGGAACCTGTCCTACGTTCTGCGGGCGCGCACGACGGACAGCTCATGCCAGGTCGGCACGATGGGGGCAACCACCGTCGTCTCTGGTCGCGCTACGCTGAAGGCCGTCCTGAGCGACCGGCTGACGGCAACCATCACTGCTGACATGTCGAGCGACAAGGGAGAGCAGGCCCCCGCGAAGCTCCTCTCGATTAATACGGCGCTGGCGGCTTTCAACACCAACATTGCGATCCCGCGCTACGGCATTCCCTTTGACGGCCGTTTCCTGACGAACTCGCTTTACACCAGCTATGCCGGCTTCAGCGCTGCCGCCTTCGGCCTCGATCAGCCCAACCAGAGTGACGTGGTGGGCTGGGGCGTTAGCGGCGTTCTAGATTTCGCTGTCAACGACGCGATGTCGCTCAAGTCGATCACGGCTTACCGCAAATATCACGGCATCTTCGGGCGTGACGGCGACTCCTCGCCGCTGGACGTCGGAGGTTCGCGCAACTGGCTGTATCATAATCAGTTCAGCCAGGAACTGCGCCTGTCTGGTGACTCGCTCGACAAGCTGCTCGAGTGGACGCTGGGCGGATATTATTTCAGAAATTCTGGCCGAACGATCAGCGAGACTGACACGCCGACCATTCCGCAATTGGCTCTGGGTGACGATCGCGCGTCGAGCAGGAGCTGGGCTGGCTTCCTGAACGTCACCGCCAATGTCACCAGCCAGTTGTCGTTGACCGGCGGCCTGCGCTATTCAGACGAGAGCAAGACCTATTCCTTCTACCGGGCGACCTATCCGAACCGCGTAGCGTTCATCAATAATGCCCCGGGCGCGGTGTCATACAACCGGTGGGACTGGAAACTCGGTGCCGACTACAAGATCACCGACAACATCATGGCCTACGTTTCGGCCTCGACCGGCTTCAGGGCGGGCGGCTTCAACCCCCGCCCATCAACGGCGGCGCAGATCACGCCGGTCTATCCCGAGACGCTTGTCGAATATGAAGCAGGCTTCAAGAGCGAGTTGTTCGACAGGCTGCTGCGCCTCAACGTAGCGGCCTTCACCGGCAACTATAAGGGCTTGCAGATGAATGCCTCGTCGTTCGACCTGAACGGCGTCATCGCGATCGTCCGCACCAATGTGGGCCGGTCGCGGATCAGGGGTTTCGAGGTCGAGGCGACGCTCCGTCCCGCGCGCGGGCTGGAGTTCAGTGGCTCGCTCGGTCTGACGGACTACAAATATCTGGCGCTCGGTGGTGCCGAGATTGTCCGGGGCGGGCCGTGCCTGTCCTGCGTGCCAGCGCTCGTTCCGCGCTGGACCTCGACCCTCAGCGGTGAATATTCTACCTACATCGGGCAGCTGGGCAAAGCCAGCCTCCGGCTTGACTACCGCCATCGCTCGAAGGTTTTCACAGATCTGCCGAACACGCCGGAGGCGGCGCTTGCCCCGCTCGACCTGCTCAACGCTCGCGTTGGCTGGACGTCTCCAGATGGGGATTGGACAGCGAGCGTGGGCGTGACGAACTTGGCAGACAAGGAATATTACTCGGCGATCTCGCCGCTGGCCTCCGCTGGCCGGCTGGGCACGCCGGGCGCGCCGCGCGAATGGTCGTTCACGCTTTCACGGCAATTCTGACGGGCTTGCATAGCAAGCGAGTGCGAGGGGGGGCTGGTTCCACGCGGAGCCAGCCCCTTTTCCGGTCTGGCGAGCGACTTCGCCTTTCCCCTCGCCGCAGGTGCCGACGGGTCCGTTGACCTGCCATCACTCCATCCTGTACCCATCGAGACGTACGGAAAGTCACAATCGCTTGCGCGATCGGAAGGAGCAGGAGACGTGTCGCAAATCAACCTGCGCAATTTCGATCTCAATCTCCTGGTCGTCCTGCATGCGATCCTGAAGCACAACAATGTCAGCGCAGCGGCGGAAGAGCTGGGCATGTCCCAAAGCGCGGCCAGTCACGCGTTGACGCGCTTGCGCCGACTGCTCGGCGACGAGCTCTTCGTAAAGACCCGGAACCACATGGTGCCGACCCCGAAGGCAGCCGAATTGATCGAGCCTGTCGAGCGTATCCTCTCGTCAGTTCAAGAGATTCTCTCGACCCACGGCGCCATGGCGGGACGCGGCGCGAACCGGACCGTCACGCTCTCGCTGGGCGATGTGGGTGAGACGCTGCTATTGCCACCGTTGCTGGACCACATCCGCAGGGAGGCGCCGGAATGCAAGGTGTATACCCTGGCCAACCGTTCCAGCGAGGCCGAGCAACTGCTGCTCGACGGCAAGCTGGACGTGTATGTTGGATTCATCGCGTCGTCCTCGTCCAATCTCATGTGCCAGAAGCTTTATGACGATGATCTCGTCGCCATATGCTCAAGGGACTATCCGAAGTCCTCTGCATTGACTCTGGAAGAGTATCTCAACGCAGACCACGTCACCCATCAAGTGCAGACGCAGCCGAAGAATCTGGTCGACGATTTTCTCGAGCGGCAAGGCTATCAGCGCAAGGCGCGGGTCACGACGCCAAATTCTATGGCGACGCCGGAAATCCTCCTTCGTGACCCGTCTCTCATCTCTGTTTACCCGCGCTCGCTCGCCGTTCATCTCGCGGGAATCTATCCGCTGAAGCTAATCGAGCTGGCCTTCGAACAGCCGATGATCAGGGTCTTCCAATACTGGCATCGCCGTTACAAGAATGAGGTATTTGCTTGCTGGCTGCGAAAGTCTATCTTCGACATCGCACAGAAGGTGGCCGTTACAGGAGCATGAGCCTCGACGCCCGCGAACGGGCTTTCATGACCTTCGGGATGTTCCTGCCGCAAGGTAATCCAATTTCACCGCTGTGCGGCGCGCATATCGTCGAGATCAAAGGAGCACGGGTCAACGACAATGATCGGGTTATTCATGCCCCCCTACAGATACGCGAGGCAATTTCAACGGGAGCTATTGGGCTGTTGAGTAGCACTGGTCACACACAGCGGGTGCAACATGACCGAGTATTGCCACTTCGGTTGGCGTTACAGCACCGAGTTGCATTCGAATCGGCCATTCCAAGAGCGCTTTGATCTCAAGGTATTTTCTCGTCGGTTGATCATCTGATCAGATATAGCCGACCATCTCAACAGTCGGGGGCATGTGGAAGGTGTATGGATTGGTCAGGGCCGGCCCAAGGCAATTCTGAATTTATCCCCCACCCCCCGCGCCGTAACCGATGTTCTCAGGCCACGGCGATCCAAGGCATGAGTTCGCCGACGCTGTTGGCGGGATGACCGTTGGCGAGCTTGGTGAGCGTGTCGGTCAT
>NZ_JABAID010000037.1 GCF_012641335.1 Novosphingobium sp. ERN07 | reverse complement strand
CGAGCAAGATGGCGGCCAATACACTGCGCATTGGCCCAACCACTCTCCATAACGCTCAAAATCAGTGCCCTACGCCTACCCGCGCACAGGTCTCATGAGCAAAATCCGTTTGCGCGGCGACAGCCTCGCGCATGGCCGACAAGCCGAATGCGAAGACCAATGCCACGATGGGTGCGATAGTCATCATTACGAGTCCCAGGCCTTGAGTGATGTCGCCACCAGCACTGGTGGCCACCATAGCAACGAGACTTGGGCCGACCGCATAGCCTACAGCGTTGTATATAAATAGAAATATCGATGAAATCCGCCCCCTCAGCAGCGGCGGCGTGGCGATCTGCAGACCAGCAGCAGCGACCGCGATAAATGCAATCACGAACTGACAGACCACCATCCCTGTCAGGGTGATCCACAGGCTGGGCGCGAAGCCCACGGCTGCTCCGGCAAAGACGAGCAATGGAACGGTCGCGACGTAGTAACGAAAGTGGGCATCAGTCCGGCCATTGCGAAACATCCGGTCGGCGAAATAACCGCTGAACAACATCCCAGCGAGGCCAGTGGTCACCGTGATTGCGGCAAGCGTAGCACCTACCTCTGCAACTGGCATCTGCCAGGTTCGGATGAGAACGGTAGGTGCCCAGGCGACGAAGCTCGCTCCGATGAGATTTAACATACTGAAGCCGAGAATATGGCATCCGTAGAACCTGCGGAACTGCCAAATCTGACGCCTGACGGTCACCCAATTCGGTAATGTCTGACCTTCCTCGATGACGCGAACAGGTTCGGGTAGCAGCAATGCAAGCATTGACAGCGGCAAACCGACCAGACCGACCACAAGAAGAACCAGTTGCCAAGGCCGGACCACGCCGATTACCGGCAGAACCACGTCACCGGTAGCGATCGCGAGGTGGATCGCATAGCCCCCAAGTGCCAGCGAAATTGCGCCCCCTATCACGGCTCCGATCGAGAACACCGCCATTGCAAAGCCCAGCCGGTGGCGTGGAACGAGATCGCCCATAAGCGAGTATGCCGCGGGAGCCAGTGCAGCCTCGCCCGCGCCCACACCAAAGCGGGAAATAAGCAATTGCCAATAGCTACTCGCCAAGCCACCAAATGCGCTGGCCAAGGACCAGATGAAAACACCGGCGAAGATGATCTTGCACCGCGAAAAGCGGTCGACCGCCCAACCGATCGGAATGGCGCAAATCACGAAGAAGAGGACGAAAGCGCCGCCTTGCACTAGGCTGACCTCGAAGTCGCTGATACCGAAGTCCGCCCGGATCGGGTCAACGAGTAGCGTCAGTACCTGGCGGTCGAGATAGGCGAGTGCATACATTAGAGTCAGGATTGGAAGGGTGAGTGCGCGGCGGAAACCCGATCCCTCCCGGGCTGCAACCCCCAGCGCTGGCGATGCGCCGGGGGTGCCGAGGCCTTGTTCAGAAATTGACGCCGACCCCAACCCCGATCTCTCGGGGTTGCGCAAACGCACGGGCAACACCAGCGGCGTTGGGGCTCACGTAAATATCGTACACCTTGTTGGTCAGGTTTCGACCCCACAACGAGAGTGTATAGTGTCCGCTGGGTTCAGTCCAAGCGAGTTTGCCATTCACCAAGGAGTAGCCATCTTCGGAGATGTGCGCGCCGGCAACCCAGAAGAATTTGGACGTGAAGAACAAATTGGCGTTTGCTTTCAGTTCGCCACCGGCGAGATTGGTCGAATAGGCGACCCCGATGTTGCCGCTGAATTTTGGCGCTCGAATCATTCGGCTGTCCCTCAGGTCACGGATGATCTGGTCGTTGCCGGCCCCGCACAATGGCGAAGAAGGGCAGAGACTGGGGTCGAGTGACCCCGGATATCCTTTGGGCACGGAATCAAGGGCGTCTCGGTAGACATCGTAGTCAGCCTTCGGCAGCCAAGATGCGCCAATCTGAACGGTGAGGCCGGGCGCAATACGAGCAGATATATCGCCGTCGACGCCTGTCACGGTAGCGTTGGCCGCATTGGCCAGGATGATGTTGTTGGCACCGTTTATGAAGTTATTACTCTGCACTTGGATGTTCGAATACTTATAATGGTACCCGGCCAGCGTCATGCTAATGTCCGGGGTCATCTGCGACTTCAGACCCAGTTCCCAAGCGCCGATCTTTTCCGGATCGACGCGCTGGACGAAGGCGCGTGAAGTAGCGTTGTATTGGCCGGCTTTGAACCCGGTTGATCGTGTCAGGTAGACGTTGGTGCTATCACTGAACTTGTATTGCGCCGTGATCCGGTAATTGAAATTCGACCATCGGTGCGAATCCTTCAGCGATGGGCCTACGGGAACGATAAGCTCGGTTCGCAGTTCCTTCTTCTCAGTCGTACCGCGCACGCCACCAATAAACGAAAGCTTTTCGCTCGGTTTTAATGTTACCTCGCCGAACCCTGAAAGTGAATCGGTGTTGACAAAGCCAGCTGTCGAACTGACGAGTGTCCCATAAGCGGTAACAAAACCTGTCGCGTCAAGCGTCGGCCCGAGATAGGCGTCCGAGTAGGGTAGGCTACTATTTGCTTTGAAGTAATAGACTCCCCCGATAACGTTCAGCGGTCCATCTGAGGTAGTCGCGACGGTGAGTTCCTGAGTATACCATTTGAAGTAGCTCGCCACAGCGGCGACACTGCCGGCAAGATTGGTCCTGTCGCCATCAAGCACGCCGTCCGACCGCACCCGGTTGTATGCGCTGATGGACGTAACGGTGACAGAGTCACCTTCGTAAATGCCGGTGATAGAGGCGCCGTGTCCCTTGCTGATCAGTATCGGGAAGAGATTGAGGGACGCTTCGTAGGGTTTTGCAGGAAGTAGCGCCACTGGGTTGTTCTTCTGGGTGGAGAGTCGATCCTTCGGCACCAGCACAAACTGGGTATCGCTTTCGTTTCGTCCGATGTTGCCTTCGATAACAACCTTGACGCGTTCGCTAGCCTGGAGGAGCAGCTTCCCTCGGACCTGATAGCTCTGGGTGGTGGCGAACTTGCCCCGGTTCCAGCCCGGAATGATGCTGCGAACGTAGCCGTCATCATCATAGTAGCTTCCGGTCACACCGACGGCGACCTTGTCCCCGATAGGTGCAGTGGCGTAGCCATTGATATCGACGCTGTGCAATTTCGTACCATAGTTCGCATCGAGGCTGAACTGGGGCTCAGTTAGCGATGGATCCTTCGTGATGATCCGGATCGCGCCGCCCGTCGCATTTCGACCGAACAAAGTGCCTTGCGGCCCCTTGAGAACTTCGATCCGCTCGACGTTCTTTAGATTGAAGAAATTGTTCGTTTGCGCCGCCATGTAGACGCCATCGACGTACAGAGCGACGTTGGACTCATCACCCGCGCTGGTTCCAGTGGTGGTAATCGCGCGGATGGCGGGCTGGAAAGCAAGGCCGTTGGTCGTACTCGTCAAACCCGAGGCGATTTCGCCAAGGTTGCGTGTGGATACGGCACCAGAATCCCTGATACGCGCCGCATCAGCCACGGCGACAGAAAGCGGTGCTTGCAAGAGACGTTCGGATTTACGCTGCGCTGTAACGACAATGTCACCGTACCCGGTATCAGATTCGCTTGTGGTGTCCTGAGCAAGCGCCACATCTGTACTGGCACACATGCCGATGAAAAGTGCCAAAGCAGCAGCGCTGCGGTTGAGATGCCCCTTCTCCATAGATCCTCCCATATTTTTTGCTTCGTGCAGTAACTATTCTCCCGGGTTCGTCGATTCCTGTAGCGATGGCAATTGGCCATCGGTTCGGCTCACCTTAGCCAGCTAGGCACAGATCGGCCGGACCACCGCTGAGCATTAAGGTCCGGGTGAGGTGGTGCCAGTTTTCTGGACAGGGCGCTAAGCTACTCCCGATCTGATGGATTGGTACGGGAATGAAGACGACGAGGAAGCGCTACAGCGCCGATTTTAAGGCCAAGGTGGCACTGGAGGCGATCCGGGGCGATCTGACGCTGCCGAAGCTGGCCGCCAAGCATGGCGTGCACCACACGATGATCGCGTCCTGGAAGCGACAGGCCATCGACGGGATGGCAGGCACGTTCTCCGGGACTGGCGATGTGACCAAGGCCGTCAGCGAGAGCGAGGTCGAAAAGCTGCACGCCAAGATCGAGCAACTGGTCGTGGAGCGGGATTTTTTAGCGAAAGCCTTCGGTCGATGAGCGTGGATCGGAGGCGGGCGATGGTCGAAGCGGCTCACCACTGCCTGTCGATCTCGGCGCAATGCCGCCTGCTGCGGATCAGCCGCTCGTCCTATTACTACACGCCGGTGCCGGAAACGGACGAGACGCTGGCGCTGATGACGGTAATCGACGAGCCTTTCATTGAGTGCCCATGGTATGGCAGCCGCCAGATGGCGCGGCACCTGCGGCGTGCGGGACAAGAGGTCGGTCGCCGTCGGGCGCGACGCCTGATGGCGAAGATGGGCCTGACGCCGATCTACCAACGCCACGCACGAGCGATCTGCACCCGCAGCACCGGGTCTATCCCTATCTGCTGCGCAAGCTGGCGATCGAGCGGCCCAACCACGTCTGGTGCGCCGACGTGACATACATCCCCATGCGCCGGGGCTTCCTCTAGCTGGTGGCGATCATGGACTGGGCGACCCGCAAGGTGCTGGCCTGGCGGCTGTCGAACACGATGGATGCCGGGTTCTGTGTTGCGGCGCTGGAGGAGGCGCTGACCCGGTTCGGCAAGCCGGAAATCTTCAACAGGGACAAGGGCAGCCAGTTCACCAGCTACGCCTTCACCAGCGTGCTGCGCGACGCCGAGGTCCGCATCAGCATGGATGGCCGTGGCCGGTGGATGGACAATGTCTTGATCGAACGCCTCTGGCGATCTCTGAAGTACGAGTGCGTCTATTTCCACGCCTTCGAGACCGGCTCGGAGCTGCTGGCTGGCCTTGGCCAGTGGATTACCTGTTGCAAAACCCAGCGTCCGCACTCGGGCTTGGCCGGGAGAACCCCGGTCGAGGCCTATCAGCGGATCGGGCAATCAGATCATGGGAGGCATGAACGACAACCGGTATTAGCTTAACTCAGCCGCCAAACTGTCCAAGAAGGCGGGACCTCCTCAGGGTCCAGTCCGGCGCCCGGTTCTCGCCAAATGCAGTGGGTCATTCGGTGAAATCGAGATTCGACCATTGCAGTCGCAGCGGCCTACAGCTGTACTCCAGGCTCAAGCTGTAGCCTTTGTCGAGCGATGTCCACAGCGTCTCCTTGGAAAGGGCAACCGCGCTTGGAGAATTCGTGGCCATGTCTGCGTGATCTGCATCGCCTTGGGCACGGCTTCGGCGGACAACGGCCTTTCCGCTTGAATCTAGACCAACCACGCTGCTGTTCTTGCCCAGATCCTTTAAAGAACGGACACGCCCATGACCGTCGTGCCTTCCTAAATCCCTCCCGCTGTCTCGAGACGACAACGGGAGGGATTAGGCGCGGGCCATCCATAGAGGGGGACTCATCGACGCGCTTTTGTTGTTTAGTCCCAGCATGTGATGGTGTGGCTTGACGATAAAGATGTCTGGCTTTGATTTCCAGAGTTCCTCGATGGCCTCATATTGGGTTTTGAACCAGAGAGCCTTAAGCTGCTTAGCCAAGTTGTAAGCTATCAACCAGTCGCGAACATGCCGCTGCAGGCAGCGATGCAGCGACGAATGCATCAGATGTGGGATGACATCCTTCAACGCGATATAGACATCGTCCAACGGAAGCCGCGCCTGTTCGCGCAGCGCCACGATGGCGGCTTCTTCCATGAGCGAGAGGACAGTGCTGCGGCGCTCCTTTGGTCCCATCGGCAAGTCTTCGACCGACTGCCGCTTGCGCCAAGTCAAGACGGTCTTCTCGTTGATCCCGTATCGCTTCGCGAGGTGTGCGACCGAAGCTTGCGATCGCTGAAGCTCGCCTCGAAGGACGTGCGTGGTCTTGGCGCTGCCGTGGAGAACCCGACCCAAAACTCCCTCCGCCGTGATGAGGTCAAATTTACAACATCACATGCTGCGACTAGGGTCAGGATCTGTAATTGCAGAGCTAGGCGGTTGATCGTCATCACCGTGATGGCATAGATCAGCTCCAACTTGAGGTCTTCTGTCGAAGGCGCGTTTGCCTCGACGGGGGTCATGGAGCCAATCCTACAATGCTGAGTGTGCGGAAATCGGGCGACGCGGAAGGCGCACCCGCGCCGTTGCCGCAGTGGTTGTCTCGCCGCGGTGGTTGACTCCCTCAATCGCGACAATCGCCTCCCCCTCTCTATCCGAGACAGGGTGCAACGCAACGATGTTGCCGCCAAACCAAGTGATGTCGCCTAGAAAATTCGGTTTGAGCAAGCGGGAATCGAGCGCGGTCAGCCGGCCATTGTCACCACACCAGTCGGTAATCAGATGCGCCGCCCAAGAGATGCGTTGCGGGCCAAAGTCGAACCCTAAATCGTAGCCGAAGGCCCCATATACGTCGGGATCCCAGTGGATGCCTTCGGGGCCCTCTGGCCAGCCCGTCCTCAGGTTGCGCACTGTGGCGTCGGGGTTGGCCTGGACCCAGTTCGCCAGCGCACGATTGGTTGGACAGAGAGGTGCCCCCCACCCCATCGCAAATCCGACTAGACTGGTCACGGTCAGCGGCCCCTTTGCAATGGGCGCGAGCTCATCATCCATCGCGAGGTCGTCCCACCAGCGAGGTTCGCCGCCCCGGCGGAAAGAAGCTTCGTTCGCATAGGACCTGGCGAGCCTAGCAAGATCCTGCTTCCCAGGAGGTTGCGGGACCGGCGAAGCTGCAACGCCATCCGCTAACCGCGGCATTGTGATCGTCGAACGCTCCAACAGTGCAAGCGGTTCGCCGACACTATCGACGAAACTGATGACTTCGGTAACGATCGCGCCCTGCCGTCGCCCTTCTCGGATGCGCTCTTCAACCAAGGCAATTTCGGAGCTGGCAGAAAACCATTCCCCTGGCAGGACAGGTCGATGCCAGTCCCACTTGTCGCGCATCCAGAGTGTGATGGTAGGTCGTCTCGTGCCACTTGGCAGGCCAGTTTGAGGGTAGCTGCCGAAATTGACACCAGCGTAAAGAAATGGGGGCGGTACCGCCGAAATTTCCCACGGATCGCACCACAGCGGGTTATCGTCCCCCACGCCAAGCGCAAAGCGGGCTACCGCGTGCGGCTCGGCGCGAAGCACCGCTGGCCACACCCGACGGCGCGCCCCAACGATTGACTGGAGGTCGGCGAACTCGGCATCCGTCAGCGGGTTCACGCCGCCTCTGCCCCCTCAGCCTCGGCCTGCAGTCGGCGGCGGTCGGGCTTGGCATTGCTGGTCAGCGGAATCTCCGACATTATCCTGACTCGCTTCGGCAACTTGTATCCTCCAAGCACTTTGCGACCGAAAGAGATCAGCGAGTCTGGATCGAAATTACATCCCTCGCGCGGCACCACCGCTGCTTCGACTCGTTCTCCCCAGTAGGAATCGCGGGCGCCATAGACCGTTATCATCTGCACATCCGGATGCCGGCTGAGTGCTGCTTCGACCTCGTTGGGGAATACGTTCTCGCCCCCGCTGATGATCATTTCCTTCTTGCGTCCGGCGACGTGCAACCAGCCGTCTGAATCCGCGTGACCGAGGTCACCCAGCCGGACTCCCGTTGGGGTGAAGGTCGCGGCGGTCTCGTCCTCGCGTCCCCAGTAGCCGAGGACCTGCCACGGACAGGAAACGACAATCTCGCCGATTGCTCCGACTGGCAGTTCGTTGCCGTCGTCGTCTTCGATACGGATGCGGCATCCCGGAAGGGCAAAACCGACGCCCGCGAGCCGCCCAGCTTGGAAGTCTTGGTGGAGGATGCTGGTCACAGGCCCAAATTCCGTTGCGCCGTACCCGTGGCGCACCCTCGCCTGGGGATAGTCGTGAACCAGTCCGTCAAGAAAGTCCCGCGTCGCCGCCATGGCGCCAATTCCGATCGAACGCACACTGCTGCGGTTGATCCTGGCGAAGTCGGAATGCCGGGAAAGACCCTCGAACATTGTCGGCGCGCCCATCAGGAACGTAGCACCACGGTCGATCGCCTCAAGTGATTGCTCGACCGAATAAGCGCGAAGAATCCTGACCGTGGCGCCCGCGAATAACGTCGCCATCCAACCCGTCGCGATCGAGATGTGAAAGAATGGCGAGAAGAACAACTCCACGTCATCCCGCACCCTGCTGCCATTGAGGGTACATGAAGCCATCCAGAGATAAAGCCCGCGGTGACTAGAAACTGCGCCTTTCGGAATGCCGGTCGTCCCACCGGTGGGAATGATCAATGCAAAATCGGATTCCCGCCGCTCGGTCGGCGGGGCCTGTTCTGACCAAAGGGGATACATGCGATCGCGCATCGACCCGGGGGACTCGGCATCGCCAAGGACGGCGATCGGGAATCCGAGATTGGCCACAACCGGCCGGTAGGTCGCGTCGGCGACGATCAGAACGGGTTTGATCGGCGCGAGGAACGGAGCGAATTCGGCCGCAGTAAGCCGGATGTTCAATGGCGCCGGAACGGCCCCGGCTGCCATCACCCCGAGGATCAGGACAAGGTGGGCAGCAGAAGGCGCCATGGCCGTCGATACTCGATCGCCCGGCACCACCCCCTGCTCGGCCAATGCTGCCGCGACTGCGTGTATCGCTTCGACAAGTTGCGGGTATGTGAGTTCCCCGCTGTCGTCTATGACTGCTGTCTTGAACGGTTGTTGTCGCGCCAGCTTCTCGTACTGGGCGATAATGTGGAGCTGTTCCTGAGAGGTGAGCATCGCGTCCGTGCCTTCAGAAGCAGGTCGGCCAGGTGGACAGCACCCTTGGACGGTTGATCGGATCATAATTTGCCATGAGGCGCTCAAGCCATTCGGCGATGACCACCGGGGTTTCGGCAGGGTCGATGATCTCGTCGAGTCCCATTACTGCCGCAGCCTCATAAGCGCTCGTCCCGCGCTTGAGTTCCGCCGCGAGCTCGGCAGCACGCGTCGTTCTGGCCTCGTCCTCAAGCGCGGCGAGTTCGGGACCGTAGACGACGTTTGCCGCGACTTCGGGGTCCATGAAGCTGATCTCGGCGGTGGGCCAGCCACAGAGCAGGGCCGAATTCTCGGAGCCTCCGGACATGGCGAAGTATGCAAGACCATACGCCTTGCGCAGAACGAAGGTCAGGCGCGGCACCTTTACGTTGAATAGCGCCTGATTGAGCAGAACCGCCTTGTGCAGCAACTTGTTCTGTTCGACCTGTGTGCCTACCAGAAAGCCCGGCGTGTCGGCCAAGAACACCAAGGGCACGTTGAAGCTGTCGGCCGTGCAGACGAAGCGCGTGATCTTGTCGCAAGCCTCGGGCGTCATCGCTCCGCCCTGAAACATCGGCTGGCTTGCGACGATGCCCACCGGGCGACCATTGATGCGGGCGAGGACCGTCAGCGCCGAGCGGCCGAAGCGTGGCTTCAGCTCGAGATAATCCCCGTCATCGACAATGGCGCGCAGCACCTTGCGCATGTCGTATCCCCGCCGCCGCTCCGCTGGCACCAGAGTCCGCAGGTCCGGGACCGGCACCGGCATTTGAGCCTCCCGGCGAGGAGGTAATTCGCGTGAATTGGTTGGCAGATAGGAGAGGAAAGACTGGACAGCCTCAATCATTTGATCAGGCGTATCCACAGCAAGGTCGATCTGGCCGGTGCGATCGTTGTGAATATCCACGCCGCCGAGCTCTTCCTCGGTAATCCGCTCGGCAGTGGCCATTTCGATCACCCGCGTCGATGTTACCGCCAAGGTCGCTCCCCGCAACTGTACTACGAAATCGCTCAGCGCGGAATTGAAAGAGGACTCGCCGTAGGACCGCCCGACTATCGCCATCACTGCCGGAATCTGCCTACGCCGATGCAGCCAAGCGCCCAAGCCGCTCCCTCGGGACATCGTTTCCGACCCGAGAATGTCGGGAATCCGGCTCCCGGCGGCCTGCCCGAAGTAGACAATCGGATTGCCGCGCTCCATCGCCTGGCGGAAGATCTTGTCGGATCGGCGCTTGTTCGAATGCGCGTCCGTGCCTGCCTTCACAGTGAGGTCGTCGGCTCCGACGGATACCGGGCGACCATCGACAGCGGCGTGACCTCCGATCTTGCCGTCGCTGTAGGCTCCATTGCGCTGCTCATGCCGGATTGGCTGCACGAACGTACCGATTTCGCGAAAACTCCCAAGATCGACCAGCCGGTCAATCCAGTCGCGGGCGGTGAGGCCGCCGCTCTTGTGGATCGCAGCCACCTTGGCGGCACCACCCATGTCGCGGCGCGCAGTTTCGCGCCGCGCCAAGAGCTCTGCCACGGCGGGCGACATCGGCGGAGTATCGGATCCGTCTACCATGTCAGGCAATCACAGCGACAAGATCGCCCTCTTGGATCGCATCGCCCTCTGCGACTCTCAGTTCACAAATCCCCGAGACCGTTGCTTCGACCGGAATTTCCATTTTCATCGATTCGAGAATGGCGATCACATCGCCGACCGCGACCGCAACGCCATTCGCGACTATCACCTTCCAAACGTTCCCGGTGATTTCCGACCTCACTTCGACTGCCACGCCCACACCCTCACCTGTTTGCCGCCTCACAATCGGCGCGCCAGAGGTCGCTTGCAATCGCTTTTCGAGACGCTTATCCATGCCCCTGAGGCACAGAAGCCGCATGGCAGGGATGGTATGGATCGACTTTCCGAACTCGCGACACTCGTCGAGGTTATCGACCGCGGGGACTATTCGCGCGCCGCCCGCAGCCTGCAGATGACGCCTTCGGCCGTGAGCAAGACCATCAAGCGCCTCGAGATGCGACTTGGCGCTCGGCTATTCAATCGCACTTCGCGTACAATGTGCCCGACCACCGATGGCGAAGCGCTGTATGAAAGCGCCAAATCGATCCTCCAAGCACTCGACGACGCCGAAGAGCGCGTTACCGGCACGAGCGGCGAAGTGCGAGGTGATCTGCGAATTCAGGCACCACCCACCTTTGCTCTTTACCAGCTAGCGCGGGTCCATGGCGACTTCATCAAGCGTTTCCCTGCGGTGCGGATCGAGTATTTACTAGGCAACGAGCCGCTCGACATGTCCGAACACCGGATCGATCTCCAGATCATGATCGGGCAACCCCCGGATTCGGACTTGCTAGCACGAAAGATTGCGACCAGTCGGTGGGTGATTTGCGCATCACCGATCTATTTGGCGGAACGGGGCGTCCCACAGACTGTCGAGGATCTCGAACAGCATGAATGTCTTGGCTATTCGCTTGAAGGTCGGCGTTCTTGGCTGGCGCGGGGCGGGTTGGAGATATCAACGAGCCTTGGTCAGGGCGCATCGATTGCCTCGAACAATGGCTCCATGCTGCAAGCGCTAGCTCGGGTCGGCGCCGGGATCGTCCGGCTGGCGGATTACCACGTGGTAGCAGACCTTGCTGCTGGACGACTGATCGAACTGCTGCCCGGCGTGCTTGAAGAAAAGCAGTCCGTTTACGCGCTCTACTCTCGCAAGATGCGTGACAGCGCAAAGGTCAAGTCATTCGTGTCTTTTCTGCAAGAACAATTTTCAACCCGCGCCTGGGAATTTGATAGTAGTGTGCGATAAAATCGCCATGTAGTTTTATCACCTGCCACGGTGATCGACGCCCAACCCCGGTTTCACCGGGTGCGGATATGGATGGACCGCCGGAGCAAACCGCTTGATATCCTCCAGCGATGCTTCAAAGGCCTTCAACCGGTCAATAACCTGATCCTCCAGGTGGAAATCCATTTGATCCCCCCAGTCCGGCTCAGACGAAGCGTTCTCAAGATGCCATCTAACAGAACGAGCCAGCGCTTCGCGAGCGGGCACACTGTCCTTGTATCCGAGCAGTCGATGGGATTCGCGCGCGTCAACCATCGCTATCGGCGACGTAGTGCCGCCGAGCGGCACCAGATGGGCCGCCGCCCATGTCAGGGTAGTAGGAAGGCCGACAATCTCCGCATCGCTCTGCAGCTCGTCCAAGATCATTTCAACCCACTGCCCAATTGTGTACTGGTCGTCGTCCGCACAGTTGAAAACACGACCTGCAGCGGCTTCGCAATCTACTGCAGTGAGCAATGCATGCGCGCAGTTGAAGGTGGAACATCGCGTAATCGTGAACAACCCCTCGAACGGCACAAGAATTTGCGTCCGCCCCCGACGGATGCGGCGGATCACGGGTGCCTCGGCACCGGACAAGGCGAGTGGACCGTAGACCGCAGGATAACGCAGCAAAGTCGCGCTGTAGCTTCCAACATAATGCTGGGCGAGCACAGCCTGCTCGGCTTCGATCAGCTTGTCTGCAAATCGCGCAGCGCCCGGGTTTCTCATTCTTTCGATCGGCGCTAAAGGGGCACTCTCCGAGGCCATTAGTGGCATACCGGCCGGCGAAACTGATTGCGGTTCGAGGAAACCGGCATAAATCGGTATCCCACCAACCGCCAGCAGCCGGCCGCAGCGCCCGGCGAAAACTTCAGCCAATTCCCTGACACGCCCATACATCAAGACCACAAGATCGAAGGTGCGGTTCGCAAGCGCCAGACGCATTGGCTCTGCAAAGTGCGGATCTGCATGGATGTGCTCATAGCACGCGATCTCCGATGGCTCGTGGACGCCCCGATGGAGAATGGTGACCCGGTAGCCCGCGCGCTCCAGCCCGCGTGCGATCAGAACTCCGGTTCCACCCGCCCCGCCCACGAGCAATGCTGTGGGTGTGCTCATGCGCCGACAGTTGCAGTTTGGCGCTGAATATTCCCGACCAGGCCGGTGTCGTATGCTCCATCGCCAAACGAAGGCTCATTGAGTACCCGTGCAAGAAACGGCAGGTTGTGGCGCGGGCCGGAAATTTCAAAGTCGGCCACAGCAGCACGAGCCCTGGACAGCGCTTGTGGGCGATCTGCCCCCCAGACACAGAGCTTGGCCATCAGTGGATCGAAATGCGTGGTGACGACGTCACCACGCCGGTATCCGGCATCCACCCGAATGCCGTCGCCGACAGGTTCTTTCCAAGTCGTTATTTCGCCACCACCCGGGAGGAACCGAACCGGATCTTCGGCATAAATGCGCAGTTCGATGGCATGACCGGATTGCCCCAGTGATGCCGGGTTGAAACCGGGATCCTCGCCCGCCGCAATGCGCAGCTGCGTTTCGACCAGATCTATGCCGGTGACCATTTCCGTTATGGGATGCTCGACCTGCAATCGGGTATTGACCTCGAGGAAAACAAAATCCTCACCATCGACCAGACATTCGACAGTGCCAAGATTTCGATATCCCAGCGAGCTAAGAGCACTCTCGGCCGCCCGGTGCATCCGTTGCCGCAGTGCATCTGACAGGTTCGCTGCGGGTGCTTCCTCCACAACTTTCTGGAACCGTCGTTGTACTGAGCAGTCCCGGTCACCGAGCACATGGACAATGCCGTCGGCGAAGCCCGCCACCTGCAGTTCAATGTGCCGCGCCTGACCGAGATACCGTTCGACAAGCAACGCGGAACTGCCAAAAAACCTTTCGGCATGAGCACTTACTTTCTCCGCCGCGGCAGCAAGCTGTGAAATGTCGGTGACGACCTGCATGCCAATGCCACCGCCACCAGCGACCGCCTTCAGCATAAGTGGCATGCCAATGATTCGGCCCAGCGCGACCGCTTCGGCAGCGGTGGACACTTCCCCTCCCCTTGCGACGGGAAAGCCAAGTCGGGCCATCTCGCGGCGCGCGGCGGCCTTATCTCCCAGCAAGCGGATGGATGCCGCAGATGGGCCGATCCAGACCATTCCTGCATCGGTCACAGCTTGAGCGAAGTCCGCGTTCTCCGACAGGAAACCATAGCCAGGATGAATGGCATCTGCTCCGCTTGCCTTTGCTGCGGCAATCACTTCATGTAAATGCAGATACGCCCGAGAAGGATGTGAAGCGGCAATCTCAATTGCCATTCCTGCTTCGGCAACGTGAGCTGCCAACTCCTCGATCGATGAATGGATTGCGACTGACTCGATTCCAAGCGCCCGAAGGGTGCGAAAAATACGGCGGGCTATCTCCCCACGGTTTGCTACAAGTACGCGTCTGAACATGGCCAGCCTCCAAGACCCTGTTTGGAAGGCACCCACCCTCTATACAATCCGTTCACATTGAAACACAGCTATGCCAAGCTGGCACAAATGGTTCATACCCGCCCGAAGAAGTGCCCACACAACGCTTCGGCACTTGGCCACTAGACGCAACATTCTACGCCATTCCCGAGATATCGTCGCTTATTCCAACCACACCGGACAACGTCCGCCTCAGTTTCGCTAGCGACGATGCTCTCGTCCGTGGCGGATCGAGACAGAGGGATGGGTCATGACGCTGGTGTACGAGGAAGTGCCTAGTGCCGAGCGAGACGTGACTAGGCAAGACGGTCTGTCGGACTTTCGCGCTGTCGCCGAGACGCTGGTTGCGCGACTCGGTTGGCAGACCGAAGGCCAGCCAGCGCTCAGCATCGCAACCAAATAAGCGACCGCCGTCGCACAAACCGCGCAGGCCGAGCGAGCCCGCCTCATCTCAGCAAATCGTGCCCGCGACTTTGCCAAGCTACGTGCCTCGACGCCGGACTTGGCGCGGGCGTTCACCGCCATGCCTACTTTAGCTGTCTGGTTGCGACACATCATTGGGACATGGTAAGCTATGTTATTGCGGATCACGCATGGCGCTTTGCTGCTCTGGTTGATGAGGTTTCGTGATGGTTCAGATACATCCACATGCCCGAACCACAACTGTTGTGCGGGCGGAAATCGCTCAAATGGCGAGCGGAAATGTTACCTCTCCAATCTGCCCGCAGACACCCCGATGAAGGCTCTCGCTGGCGCGATCAAGGCGCGCTGGATCTGCGAACAGGCCCATCAGCAACTCAAGGAAGAACTCGGCCTTCTGTAATCGATCAAGTGCGGTGACGGGTAAACGGGCCTCATGCTTCTGTGCGCGGTCCTAGTTGGCCGCTGGCTGAGAGAGGCGAAGGGTAGGTCAGGTGCCGCAAGCTCGAAACCGTGATCGATGATCACAAATCGTCCAACGCGGTCATCCACCTCCACACGATCCCGTATTCCACGGCAGGTTGTATCCGATCAGGTCATGCTGGCCTCAGGGCAGAGAACGGCGTGTGATTGATCCACATGCGATGCATGACAACGGCGAGCCTACGAGCGAGAGCGACGCGTGCCTAGCGCATCCCGCGCCGCCGCGCGACATTGAGGGCCCAGTCTCTGAGCCAATTCTGGCTTTTGCAGCGGGTAAGGACCGAGTTGGCGGCTTCATAGAGCAGCCAGCGAACCATGCCGTCGCCACATTTTTTAATCCGTCCTCTCTGCTCGACCTCACCGGACGCATATGTTCGTGGTGTGAGACCGAAGATGGCGCCGAAGGGCTGGGATTTTTCGAACCTCGAGGCAATGTCGACTCCGGTCCGAAATGCGAGCGCTGTCATGGCGCCGACACCTGGCACACTCATCAGGAGGCGGCAGATATCATCTGCGCGTGCGGCGCAGAGCAACTGTGCGTAGAGATCGGCCAGGATGACCAGCCCTTGTTCATATGCCTTGAGCAAAGGCTCGGTCATCCCGAGGAGTTCGGCATCATCGAGCTCTTCGCGCACGCGACGTGCGAACAGCGACGATTTCCCGGCGCCAATACGGTAGCCGAATGCCTTGAGCGTGCCGCGGATGGTATTGAGCAAATCCCTGTTTCGCCGCATCATCGACTGTCGATGTCGCAGAAGAAGCTGCAATCGCTGGCTTGCGTCGGTCTTCACGTGGGTAGCCTTGAACAAAGCGGTCCTCATTGCCTGAGCGATCAGGTGCGCATCCCGCTTGTCGGTCTTGACTGGCGATGCCTTGGCGAACACGCGCATCTGGCGCACCTCAATGCAGATCGCCGGCAGGCCTAGACCGGCAAGACCTGCATGGAGCCAGGCCGCCAGGGCGCAAGGGCGCCGGCTTCGAGGCCCACGCGCTGGAAGGACGGTGCGACCTCATAAAGTGCTTGCGCAATCGCCGCTGGATCGCTGGCAACCACCAGTTCTCGGATGACAATGCCATCTTCATTGAGGATGCATATCGCCGTCTTCTCCAGCGAGACATCCAGTCCTGTATAATGGTTCATAAGCGAGTCTCCTTCATTCTAGATCGACATTCTGGCGTACATCGACGGCGCACAGCAGTGATTAACTCAGCTCGAAGAACCGTCTGATTTCGGTGGGGTGGCGGTAGGGCGGTTTGCTGGCGGCGAAGTGACGGCCATTTGGTCGGCGTTTTCGGTTGAGACCGGGGTCATAGGGGCGCAGTTCGCCCCTCGAGCCAGACAAGGTGCTGGAAGTTGTAGACAAAGTTGGCCATGCCGATCTTGATGGTGGCCCTGGCGATGCCGATAGTGCGTACGACGAGCCCCATGCGATGCTTATGGCCAGCGAAAACATGCTCGACGTGGGCGCGGATTTTAGATCGGCGGGTGTTGGCCGATAGTGTTGAAAAACCCACCGCTGGGATCGAGGGTAGTGTCAGCTTGGCAACGATCTGGAAGGCCTGCCCCGGTTATTCGAGCGCCGGGGCGACGGGCATCGGGATCAGCTTTGCCAGCTTGCGGAGGTTTTGAGCGGTGGCGGCAAGGAGGAACTCGTCCTTTGCCCCGTTCGGCCCTCGTAGGCGCAAGCGGTCGAGCTTGAGAATGCGCTTGAGGTGGGCAAACAGCATCTCAACTTTTTTCCGCTCGCGGCGGGATGTAACATAGGCGTCGGTTTTGGCCAGATCTCTTGCCAGATCCCGTGCACCCTCGTGGATTGACCGGGACACTATGCGGTTGGGCTGTCCGGGGCAGCATTGCGGCTTGAGAGCGCAGGCGTCGCAGTCATGTTTGCTGGCGCGGTAGCGGATAAATCCGTCTTGATCGACATCGCCCCGCAGCGCCGCAAAGTTCCTGCGGCGCGGGAGCAGCTCTTTGCTGCCGGGACATACATAGAGATCATGTTGTTGATCGTAACGGAATTCGTCGCGTTGGAAACTTCCGGTCCGGCGCCTCGCGTGATCGAAAATAGGGATGTGCGGTTCGATGCCGCGCTCATGGACAAGCCAGGCTATATTGGCGGCATCGCCATAGCCAGTATCGGCGGCCAGACGCTGGGGCCAGATGCCAAAACGTTCCTGTGTTCGGTCGATCATCGTTCGCTGCGCCGTCACCTCGGCAGGGCGAATGGCCGTGGTAGCTTCAACATCGACAATCACGGCGTTGGCCAAATCAATGAGATAGTTGGTGCTGTAAGCGAAGAAGGCTT
>NZ_JABAID010000036.1 GCF_012641335.1 Novosphingobium sp. ERN07 | reverse complement strand
GAAAACAGGCTGCGTGGGTGCATCAAACCTCTCCGTCCAATGCCCCGAATGAATCACAGCAAAGACCTCAACGCGAGGAGTTTTTGCGGGTGTCCATCTGGCGCATGTGGAGGTCGATGACGAACATCTGCCCGATGAAGTCCTGACCGACTTTTTGCGCCAGCTGATGAATGCCGGCGGAGACACGACCTATCGGGGTACCGGCGTGTTGCTGACCTGTCTGTTGAACCACCCCGACCAAATGGAGGCCGTGCGCGCCAATCGCGAACTCGCCCGCAGGCGATCGAGGAAGCGCTGCGCTGGGACGTCCCTGTTGCATCAACCTTTCGTTTCGCTGTGAACGATGTCGAGATTGGCGGAAAAGTCGTCCCTGCGGGATCGATGGTCAATGTCGTGCTGGGGTCAGTCAACCGAGACTCATGCAAATATGATGATCCGGATCGCTTCGATATATTCCGCGACAAAACTGCGCGCACCATGCCGTTTGCCAGCGGCCAGCATGTGTGCGTCGGCCAGCACCTTGCCCCGGTGGAAATGGCACGCGCACTCAATGCGGTGCTTGACCGACTGCCCAACCTCCGGCTCGATCCGACAAAGCCCATCCCTCAGATCAGGGGCAATCTGCTGCGCGTTTCTGACCATCTACACGTCTGCTTTGATTCCGCCTGACCATCAGCTGTTGGCGGCGGCATGCTTCCAGACCTCCGCCCCATGCACGGCGTCAATCTCCAGTTCGGCCACTTCTGACACCCGCACGATCAGCATGTAGATGCCGATGACGTGGATAGCCTCGACGATCTGCCGGTCGTCGTAAAAGGCTGCGACGGCATCGAAGACTGGCGGATCGACACGGACGGTCCTGACCGTCTGGCGGGTAAACGCGAGCAGCGCGCGCTCGCGATCGGTAAAAGCCGGATCGGCAAAACGGTCATCGGCAATCGCGGCCACCGTCGCATCGTCTATGTCCATTGCGGCCGCGACCTGCAGATGCTGGGCCCACTCATAGGCACCCCGATCAAGGTGGAGCACGGCCAGGATGATGATTTCTCGTTCGAGCGGAGGCAAGCTGGTGTCGGTCATCATCGCGCGGATCAGCCTGGTCATGCCAGGCTGCAGAGTCTCGGCCTGTGCCAGCAGACGTGACAGGTTCAACTTGGCGCTGGGCGAGGATTCATAAGCGGCGCGCTGTTCGCGCGTCATGTCCTTGGGCTCCACCAGCGCAATGCGACTGCTTGGAATTCTGTCGCGGTTATGGTCACTCTCATTGCTGAATTATGTTGGCGGCATCGGTCTATCCACGGCAAACGGTGCCTAAGTGGCGCCTAAAGGCAAGACAATCATATTACATCGATATATGATTAATGTTGTCCTCTTGGTAATTCTTGCAAAATGACAGGAAAGGAAGGGACGTGGTGACTGGAGCTGCTGCTGCATATGCCGAAATTGTCGCGGGTCGACGCAGCATTCGGGGCTATCTGCCCAAGTTGGTCGAAAAATCGGTGCTCCGCGAGATCATTCAGCTGGCCATGCGGGCGCCTTCGTCCCTCAATTCGCAACCGTGGAATTTCTACGTTGTGACCGGGGAGCCGCTGGACCGAATTCGGCAGGGCAATACCGAGCGAAATCTGGCAGGCGTACCGTCATCGCGCGAATTTCGCGGGAGCGAGATGTACGAAGGCGTCCATCGCGAACGCCAGGTCGGCATTGCCAAGCAGTTGTTCGGCGCGATGGGCATTGCCAGGGAGGACAAGGCCGCGCGGACCGACTGGGTCCTGAGAGGCTTTCGTCAGTTCGATGCGCCGGCGTGCATCATCGTCACCTATGACCGGGTGCTGATGGACAGCGATGTCCCTCCGTTCGATTGCGGCGGCGTGACCAATGCGATCGTCAACGCCGCATGGTCACGGGGCCTTGGCTGCGTCATCAACAGCAAGGGGATCGTGCAGTCGCCTGTGGTCCGCGAACATGCCGGCATTGCAGACGATCAGGTGATCATGATCTGCATCGCCATCGGCTATCCCGATCCCGACTTTCCGACCAATGCCGTCGCCTCGTCCCGCAAATCGGTAGACGAGGCTGTGACCTTCGTAGGGTTCGCGAATCAGGCCTATTCGATTTTGGCCAGCAGCGTACCGACCTCATAGGTCTCGCCGACTGCCGCGATGATGCAGACGCGGCCCGAAGCACGGCTTTCGACCTCGTTGGTCGATTTGGTTGCCGCCTGCAAGCTGGTCGAATCTGCGTTCCAACCGCCTGCACTGGCGCAGATCATTACTGGGCCGGTTTGCCCCGCACAGATGCCCACAAGCGATCAGGAATGGCGCGACTATATCCGCTAGGGTGCGGGCATAGGTTATCACATGGTTGGCACCTGCTGCATGGGGAGCCTGGATGACTCTCTCGCCGTGGTCGACCCGCAGCTGCAGGTTCGCGAAGTCGAGGCGCTGCGCGTGGTCGATTCATCGGTGATGCCGGAGCCGGTATCGGCCAATACCAATGCCCCCACCAGCATGATTGCGGAGAAATCCGCCGACATGATCCGGCAGGAAACTGACGCAAGCCAGACGGTTCAGCAAAAGGTACTTACACACATATATTTAAATTAGATAAATGTATTTTACGGCTGGCGCGTTATGGCCAGACACACAAGGCCGCTGCCGAAAGTCCATCGGCGGTATCCGCAACATTCACGTTGCGAACAGGCTTTCAGGAAAGAGATTGGGCATGTCCAAGCTCGGGACAATCATCAAAGGTGTAATGCGGCAGGATGGCGCGGCACCCGCAATCGAATATCGCAACCAATGGTTTACCTGATCCGATCTGACCGGCGTTGCCGATCAGTTGGAGGCCGTTTTCCAGAAGCACGGGATTTGACTTGGCACGCGGATCGCCGGTGTTTTACGCACACCCCGATGGTTGCGGCAGCGATTGTTGACGTCATCATTACCGAACGGTGCATCGTCACGCTCAACCCGATGCTGCCGGACGAAAATCTTGCGAACGACATTCGGGCCCTCAAGGCACCGGTTATCCTGGCGCTCGCCGAGGACTGGGCTCGGTCCGAAGTGCGGGCTGCAGCGCTGGAAAGCCAGGCGCTTTACATAGAGCTGCCTGCTGACAGGGTCCAGTCCGTGCGCGTGCTCCAGCCTCTGGGCGACAACGAGTTCAGGGTAGATGCGCAAGGCGTCGGCATCGAGATGCTGACCAGCGGCACAACCGGAACGCCCAAGCGCATCCCTTTGGAATCGAGAAACTTTGCTCGCATGATCCTTGATGCGGCTGTGTTCGAGAGCCGGACCGCTGGGGGCATTCCGCCGCTTCGCAAATCAGTGGCGATCCTCAATACGCCTTTCTCGCAAATCGGTGGCCTGTTCGGACTGTTCACGTGTCTGTCGGCCGGGCGCCGAGCCTGCATGCTCGACCGGTTTCAGGTGGAGCCGTTTGTCGATGCGATTGAACGCCATCGACCCAAGACGGTCAGTGCACCGCCTTCCGGTCTGCGGATGATCCTGGATGTCGATGTGCCGGAGGAGAAGCTGGCAAGCCTGGTGGTCTTTCGTACCGGCGCTGAGCCTCTCGACCCGGATCTTGCCGAGGCGTTGAACGAGCGTTACGGAATTCCGGTGCTGCAGAATTACGGTGCCACAGAATTTGCCGGTGGCGTTGCCGGCTGGACGCTGCAAGATTTCAAGGATTTCGGCGCGTTGCGTCGCGGCAGCGTCGGTCGGATGAATCCGGGCGTCGAGGGAGGCGTGTTAGATGCCGAGACCGGGGAGCCAGCCCCCTTCGGCCAAAGCGGCCTGCTGGAACTGCGCGGCAGCCACCTGGGCGATGGCACCAACTGGATGCGTAGCAATGACATAGCGAGGATGGACGCAGAGAACTTCCTCTGGATTTTGGGGCGCGCCGACAACGCGATCATCAGGGGCGGATTCAAGATCATTCCCAACGACGTGGTCCGCGCGACGGAACCGCATCCGGCGGTGCGCAAGGCCTGCGTTATCGCGCAGGATGACCCACGCCTCGGGGAGGAGCCGGTCGCGGCTCATCTGGTCAAGACCGAACACCTGCTAGCGGCAGAAGACCTGCGCGTTCACCTGCGCCAGTGCCTCGCTCCCTACCAGGTGCCGGTCCGGTTGATGCAGCTGGCCGAGATGCCGCGCACGCCATCCATGAAGGTCAGTTAGCCTGAGTTGTGCAAACTGTCCGAGGCCGCCTGACAAAGCCGGCCTTGCGGCAAGCCGATCAGCGCAGCAAATATTGTGGTTGCCCAAGCCTTTCGGCGACATAGGCGGTAAAGCGCGCCGCCTCGGCACCGTTGATAACTCGGTGATCATAGCTCAGCGACAATGGCAGCATTGTGCACCATTCTAAGCCCCCATCTGCGCCAAGGACTGGGACCGGCCGCGCTTTCGACACGCCCATCACGGCGACCTCCGGGGCGTTGACGATGGGGGTGAAGCCGGTTCCCCCGATATGACCCAGCGACGAGAGGGTCATACACCCGCCCGACATTTCCTCCATCGACAGCCCCTTGTCCCGCGCCTTGGCCGCTAGCACGCCAAGTTCGTCGGCAAGTTCGATGGCGGATTTCCGATCGCAGTCGCGCAGTACCGGAACGAGCAGGCCGCGCGGCGTATCGACCGCTACACCGATATGGCAATATTTCTTGACGATCAGCTTGCTTTGATTCGGGTCTAGCGAGACGTTGAACTGCGGATATTGCTGCAACGCGTCTGCCAGCGCCTTGACCAGCAGCGGCACGATCGTGAGCTTTACGCCGCTGGCAGAATTGTGGGCCTTGCGGGCGGCTTCCAGTGCTGTGATATCGGCATCGTCATGATGGGTGACATGCGGAATGGCCACCCAGTTGCGCCCCATATTTGCAGCGACAAACCGCTGGATCCGGGGCAGGTCGCCGATCTCGACCTCGCCAAAGACCGAAAAATCACCAGTCGGCCACGCGGCCAGGCCCTTGAGCAAATCGGTCATCGTGTGTTTCCTCGTTCTGCACGCCAAATGCTTGCCATTAATCATATAACTAAGTTAGTAGATGCTCGATGTCTAGTCGTCTGCTTTGCCCGCTAGAAACCGTGTCCGATGGGCGATGGCTGCTGCACATTGCGGATTCGTGCAGCACGGGCGTTGCCGGGCATCGGTACTTGTTCGGTGGCAGTGGTCTGGCCGCGATCATCGGCGTGCTGGAAGCGGCTAGCGGCATGGTCGCCTTGCGCGCCGAAGTGCAGTTCCTCGCTCCGGTCCCGGTAGGCACAAACGTCGTGTTCACCGCATCGGTGGTGGGCGCTGGCCGCCGGATCAGCCATTATCGGATTGAGGGTTGGCACGGGGAGCAGATGGTCCTTGCCGGTAGCGGTTCGGCAGGGCAGAGCAATCCGCCATCCGCTTCGCGCCTGCAATGGCGCAAGATGCCATGCGCTTCGCCGCCGGAACATTGCGCGCGCGTAATCGCGCATCACCATGCGGAGGAGGATATTCATGGCAATCTGGATATCTGCGTCGCCAAAGGAAGATTCGGCATATTCTCGCGAGAACTGGCATCGGCAGATGGTCAGGTGCTGGCATGGTTGCGACCGCGCGATGGCATTGCCGATCACCAAGCCTTGGCCGTGATGGCGGACTTCGTGCCTTCCACGATCGGAAACGCGCTGGGCGTCAGGGCAGGAGGCAACAACCTCGACAATCAGGTGCGCCTGCTGCAATGCCTTGAGACCGAATGGGTGCTTGGCGAATATTCAATAGACGGTTTGGCCGACGATATAGCCTACGGCCATGTGCATCTCTTTGCTCAGGACGGCCGCTTGATGGCGACCGGCAGTCAGACGTTCAAGGTTCGCAGGATCGCGCGCCAGAATGATCTGAAATGAAATGGTTTGCTTCCCGCCTTGGGATTCATGGCAGAACAGCAATCTCGACCGGGCGCTTAATTCCATCGACAGAGAACAGGGTCTAGAATCCGGCATCGGGAAACGCGGGCAGGCGCTTTTCGCGAAAGGCGCTGATCCCTTCGACAAGGTCCGGCCACATTAGCGCCTTGTGGATGCCTTGGGTTGCATGATCGATGCTTCGCGTCAGCACATCGCACAGTGCATCCAGCAAGTGGGCCTTGATGTAACGGGTTGACCGCGGCGAGACGGTCTCGGCAAGGATCGCGGCGGCTGCATTGGCCTCTTCGAGAAAATCGTCTGAAGTAAGCAAGCGAGAGGTCAGGCCCCATCACAAGGCTTCGTTAGCATCGACGGGTCAGCCACATAGAAGCATGTCACTTGCACGGCCAAGTCCGACGATGCGTGAGAGCAGGTAGGTCATCGGCCCTTCCGCGATCAAGCCCATGCGGGCGAAACTGGCAATGAATTTCGCCTGCGGGCTGGCGATGCGGATGTCACCTGCGAGCGCCAGCACAAGGCCGGCACCTGCGCATGCGGCATTTACAGCGGCGATGACTAGCTTGGGAATCGCCATCGGAATGGTGTAGCGCGTGCGGTATTTCTCAGGGGCGCTGTCAAATGCGTCGAACACGGCAGGATCGGATCCTCCAAGACGGGCGCGGTCGCTGCGCACTTCGTCCAGTCGGTCCATGCTGGCCCCGGCACAAAAGCTTCTTCCCGCACCCGTGATCATGATCGCGCGGATCTGGGGATCGGCGCCTGTCTCGGCGAAAGCCATGTCGAGCAGCGCCCCCATCTGGGCATCGATCGCATTCAATCGCTCGGGTGCGTTCAGCGTAATGATCGCCAACCGGCCCTGCCGCTGCACGATGATTGGTTACGATGCCATTTTCTCTCCCCTCCCAGATTGACTTGCCCGCAATGTAGCGCCACACTCACGAAACATATAACTAATAAATAGGATTGGGGCGTTGAAAGTCTTTGATTACGAGGCCTGTGGCCTCAAGCCGCCACCTGTTCGTACTGCCCCACCCGTGGGACCACCGCACCTTGCCAATCTTGTCAGCCTTGCTGCTGGCCGCGCACCGGATGATGAGGCTCTCGCCGATCCGAGTCGACGCTTCACCTTCCGTGAACTCGACAGCGCCGTCAATCGAGCCGCCCATTTCCTGCTGAGCGAGGGGGTAGCGCCGGGCGATCGGGTCGCCTGCGCCATGCCCAACAGATGGGAAGCGGTGGTCGGATTTTTTGCTGTCATGCGCATCGGGGCCGTGTGGGTCGGCATCTATCGCATCCTGCCTGTATCGGACAAACGCCATATTCTGGGCCATTCAGGCGCGCGTTTGCTTTTGGCGGATGCTGACACCGCAGCGGAGATCGGGGCGATTCGCGCCGATCTGCCGGATCTTGAGAATATCGTTGCCGTCGATTGTGATTCCTCGTGGGTCGCAGCGATCGCGGCTGGGGCCGACACATTGCCCGAACTCGCGATTGATCTGTTCGCACCTGCGGCCATCATGTATATCAGCGGGACGACCGGGCTGCCCAAAGGCTGCGTCTACAGCCAGCACAACATTGTGACAGTGGCCGCTGCCGCATCGGCACATGGTCTGATGAGCCCCGATGCCAGACGTGTGACGGTGCTGCCAATCACCATTACCAACGTCATGATCCTGGGTCCTGTGATCGCCTATTGGAATGCCAAGGCATTCATTCTCGGGGTGACGACGAAGATCGGTCCAATGGTCGAATGGCTCGTGCACGAGCGGATTGGGCAATGTGCTTTCGTGCCGACCATGATTTATGATCTGCTCCAGCATGATCTCGATTTGCCGCTCGGCTTAGTGGTCGGAGCGGGCGGCGCTCCGATTTCCCAGACTCTGCAGTCAAACTTTCATGCGCGCTTTGGCCAGCATGTTCAGCCAAGCTACGGCCTGACCGAAGCGCCGACGGTCGTCGCATCGCCGCGGGACATGATGACGCCAGAGGGCGCATCGGGCTTTGCGCTTCCGCATCTTGACCTCGCGATCCGTGATGCCGAGGGCAGGGAGTTGCCGCCGGGCGAGGTTGGAGAGATATGTTTCGCGGCGGTAAGGTCGGGGCGCTGGGCGCATGTTTATGCTCCGCCGCTCGGTTATTGGCATGAACCCGCAAAGACCGCCGCTTTGCTGGTGTGTGATGTCGTTCATACTGGCGATGTTGGCAGTGTGGATGCTGATGGTTGGCTGACCGTTGCCGACCGCAGTTCCGAGTTGATTCTGCGCGGCGGGTCCAACGTTTGCTCGGCCGAGATCAAGAAGATGCTCAACGCCTGCGACGCGCTTGCAGATTGCGCAGTTATTGGCAGGCCTGATGACCGGCTCGGCATGCGCACACTCGCGGGGATTCAGCTTGCAGATCAGCACGGCGATCGTGAATTGGTGCAGCCCGATCTCAAGGCTCGCTGCACGCAGCAACTGGCTCGGTACAAAGTCCCGGACGAATGGCATTTCGCCAAAGCCTTCCCCCGCAATGCAATTGGCAAGATCGTAAAGCCTTGGTTGCGCGAGCTGATGTCCTCGCCCCCAGCCATTGCCTGAATTTCATGCCGAGGAGCCGCTGATGCCCAGACCAACGCAATTCCATCGCCGGGTCGACGGCTGGGGTGCCATCGTGACCGGCGCAGGATCGCTTGGCGAGGGCATCGGCACCGGCAAGGCCATTGCGCTTCTGCTCGCTGCCGAAGGTGCAAGGGTGGCGCTGTTCGACCTCGACGCTGACCGCGCTGAGGAAACGCTAGCGGAAATCGCCGCGAGCGGTGGCGAGGCCAGGGTCTTTGTCGGCGATGTCACCGATGCCGGACAATGCCTGGCGCTGGTCGGTCAGGCGGCGGATTGGCTGGGCAGGCTGGACATCCTGGTCAACAATGTCGGCATGGGTGCCGCCTCCGGGCGGCTGCACGAAACCTCGCCCGCCGATTGGACACGTGGCATGGCGATCAACTTGGAGAGCGCGGTCAACATGACCCGTGCCGCTGTACCGCATCTGCTGGCAGCCAAGGGCAGGGCGATCGTCAACATTGCCTCGGTGGCGGGGCAGCGCGCCCATGGCAGTGGCAGCTATGGCGTGGGCAAAGCGGCAATGATCCAGCTGACGCGTGAAGTGGCTGTGATGTACGGAGCTGACGGCTTGCGCTGTAACGCAGTGGTTCCTGGCCATATCATGACGCCGCTTGTAGCGAAATTTGCCTCACCGGATGCGTGCAGAACCCGGCGATTGATTGCACCATTGGCAATCGAGGGCGATGCTTGGGACGTGGCGCAAGCGACCTTGTTCCTCGCCGGTCCTGAATCCCGATTTATCACCGGTGCCGCGCTGCCGGTCGATGGCGGAGTGACCCAGATCGGCCCGCTGGCCGCGCATGAGGCCGTTGTCGGCCGGTCGGCAACCCGATGAACGGAGATGACCTGACCCGCTGGCAACAGGCTGGCATTCTGTTCGCTGCAACGATCGGCATTGCAGTTGCGGGGGTCCATTTTCACGTGGTCGGCGCGATGGTGAAGCCCCTTGGCGATGCCTACGGCTGGTCGCGCGGAGACATCGCCTTTGCTCTGACCATCACAGCAGCGCTGCATCCGTTCACCAATATATGGATCGGCACGATGGCGGACCGTTATGGCCCACGTCGTGTCGCGCTACCTGGCATTGCCTTGTTCTGCATCGGCTTTTCGCTGCTGGGCCTAGCCGGTCCGCAGCTATGGACTTGGTATGCAGCCTATGGCGCCTTTGCCGTCCTCGGTGCGGGTGCTAGTTCGGTCGTGTTCACCATGGCCGTCGTTCAATCTTTCACTGCGCGGCGGGGTCTGGCGCTGGCGGTGTCATTGGCGGGGGCGGGCCTGTTCGTCTCGCTGGTTCCTTCGATCGTGATTGCGCTTGAGCGGTTCGCCGGACTTGGCGGAATTTATCCGTTGCTCGCGCTTGCGGCCTTTGCCCTGATGTTTCTCCCGGCCTGGCTGTTCTTGCCTGTCACAGGCTCTGAAGGTCGAGCTTCGGCAGAACCGGCCTCGAAGCGCGCAGGCTGGCGCGATGTAATCGGGTTTGGTCAGTTGTGGCGGCTCGCCTTGGGGCTTCTTGCTATTGCCTCATGCGTCGGGACCTTCATTGTCCATTTCCAGCCGATGCTCGCCGATGCAGGGCTGATGCGCGATGAGGCTGCGCGTGTCGCGCTTTTCATCGGCCCTGCCATGATTGCGGGCCGGATCGTCACAGGGCTGCTGTTCGACGTGCTGCCGACGCGACTGGTGGCGACCGTCGCTTTCTCGCTGCCGGGCATCGCATGCCTGTTGCTGGTACTTCTGCCACTCGACACGACGACGGCCAGCCTTCTCGCGCTGCTGATCGGTATTGGCATGGGGAGCGAGGTCGATGTGGTGGCCTATCTGTCGAGCCGCTATTTCGGGCTTGCCGGTTATGGCGTGGTTTTCGGCATCCTGATCAGTGCCTATGGCCTTGCGGTGGGCATGTCATCCTGGCTCGTGGGCAAAGTCTATGACGCGACAGGAACCTATGATGACGTGCTGATGGTCCTTGCCGCTGCCGTCGTCGGTGCGATCCTTCTGGTCTTCTCGCTCGGCAGCCCGCCCGAAGCTGAGACGTCAGTATAAAATTGGGCGGTGCCTTGCGGTCACCGCCCGATCTCGGGTTAACCAACTGATATTCAGAAAGCTGGCAGGTCAAAGGCCCTGGAATATTCTTCGCGCAAGGGATCGACGAGTTCTGCCACCAAGGGGGTGTCGTCGATCAGATCGATGCCGTGGCCAGCCGACCACAGATTCTTCCACGGCTTGACGCCAGCGGGCTGGTGGTCGTGCCGCATGCCCTTGCCCAGCGGCAAGGGCAGGTTGCCCGGATCCAGCCCGACCCGTTCCGTTGATCTGATCAGCCAGTTCGCGGGCACACGCGCAACCTTGCCCGTGAACATCAGATCGCTGGAGGTGCACTCGACCAGCATCTGGTGATAGGCCAGATCGACTGCGGCTTCACAGGTGGCGATGAACCGGGTGCCCATATAGGCAAGGTCGGCGCCCAGCACCTCTGCGGCCCGGATCGCGGCCCCGGTCGAGATGGAACCGTCCATCAATAGCGTGCCGTCGAATATCTCGCGGATACGCGGGACAAGGACCAGATGGCCGATATTGCCCGAATGACCGCCGCCGCCTGCACCCACGCAGGTCAAACAATCGACCCCCGCTGCAATGGCCTTTTTGGCAAAGCGCATCGAAACAACGTCATGCCAGATCAGGCCGCCCCAATCGTGGACCTGCCGGGCGAGATCGGTCGGATCGCCAGTAGCGCTGATGGTGATTTCAACGCCGTATTTTCCGCACAGCTCCAGATTGGCGCGCAGTTCGTCATCCGGGATCCGGGTCGCCAGATTGACCGCCAGCGGTGCGACGCACGCATGGCGATGGCTGTCCGCCTGCCGATTGAGCCTTTCGCGAAACTGCTGGAGCCAATGCTCGAACCCTTCGATGTCCCGCACATTCGCACGGGGCAAGGCACCGATGACGCCTTCGCAGCACGCCTCCGCGACGAGCTCTGAGCCGGACACCAAGGACATCAGGGCACAGACGGCCGGCAGCGACATGCGCTGCTGGAAGCTATCGGGAAGCGCCATGGTCTCAGCGCCTTGCCGTCAATTCGTTGTGCCGCGCCCACATGTGATTGACCTTGGCCTGGAGCTCTGCTGGGAGCCTAGGCAGCGAGGGAATTCCGCTCTCGCGCGAGGGCAGCAGGATCGAACCGCGACCCTTGACCGTTTCTTCGCCACGCTGGTTGGTCATGCGGAAAGCAACATCGACAATCTTGAGGCCGTTTTCCTCGCGCTTGCCGGTCACCTCGCCGGTGATCATCTGGGTGTCGCAAATATAGTTGAACTTCCAGATCTCGTCATATTGCTGCATCACTCAGCCATCGTCACCGCACCAGTCGGAGAGATGGTGGAAGATGTAGTTTTCCCGCATCATGCCATAATCATAGGCCATCGGGTTGCTACTCTGCTGCGCCCAGGCCGGGTCCCAGTGAAGTCGCTGCGCAACATCGGGGATGCCCTATTCGTTCTTCACTTAGAACGCCGCGATGCGCTTGCGATTCTTGTAGGCCATACGTCCCACCGTGGGTGCATAAGGGATGAAGCCATAGCCACCGGCGTGGAAGCAGACGACATCGGTGACGGTCAGCGGCCCCTTGGCCATGGTGCCCAGCGACTCGCCGATGCCTAGAGCCTCGAAAAAGCGCTTTTCGGCACCGCGTACCACCTCGTTGGCATAGACCTCGTCGATCTTTGCAATGTTCTCGTCGGTATAGGTCTGCGGTTCGATGGCGCTGTATTTGCCCTTTTTCGCGGCAATCTTGCGCTCGGTAAGGATTCGCAGCGTCTTGTAAACGCCCACCACCTGCTGACGCTGGTTGAATTTCACCTCGCGGCTGATTTGAATGACGTTTTGCCCGGCAAATTCGGACGGATTGACCGACACGTTCTCCTGGCCCTTGAAACTGTAAATCGTATCGCCGGGGAAGGTCGGGTTGTAGAATTCCCATTCGCCACCAGACACGAAGACGTCAATCCCGCTGAACAGGCTTTTGGTCCGCGTCTTGATCTCGTCTGGAATTGGATCGCCCTTGAGCGGCGTGTTGATGATCCCAGCCATCATGGACGGTGCGATGACCTAGCCCCAACGCGTGCCCGCCGTATAGGCGGGATGGCAATAGAGCGGATTGTCGTTGCCCACGCCAGCGGCGAAATTGCCGATGTTATCGACCTGCGCGGTTCCAATATCTTCCTGGTGCCGCACCGCGAGGTCGATGCCCAGCAACAGCTTGGCACGTTCGATATCGTCATCGGTCAGCGTCTATTGCGTGGCCTTTTCCCAATCCTTTTTCACATCGTCGGTCTGCGCCCGTGCAGACATTGTTCACCCACCCCCTAGACGCACAAGCTATATACACGATTAGAAGCCGCAGGGGCGGGCTTGGCAAGCGGGTATCCCGCAATGCCGTTATTGCATGAATTTCGCGCTAAATGATATATAGGTTTATCTTGCCTTTTTGCGCGTGTTGCTTATGCTGTCTGGCATCTCGAGACCGTAAAAAGCGGTGGCAAGGCAAAGGAGAATGGATTGGGCCTGAAGGTTGATTCGATTCCAGGCAATGTTCCGGAGCACCTCATCGTCGATTTCGATTTTTTCGACCTCGCAGGCAAGGCCGATGATATCCAGACTGCCTGGTCGACGCTGCATCAGGGGCCAGACATTGTCTGGACGCCGCATAATGGCGGACACTGGATCGCCACCCGCGCCGAGGATTTTGATGTAATCCAGGTCGATCACGAGCATTTCAGCCATCAGAACTTCAATCTTCCGCGCAACACTGTCGATGCGACCGCGCTGCCGCTGGGCCTAGATCCGCCCCGTCACACGCCCTATCGCAAACTGCTCATGCCGACCTTCATGCCCAAGGCGCTCAAGGTGCTGGAAGATATCGCGCGCGACACGGCCCGCAAACTCGTTGAGGACATCGCGCCGCGCCGCAAGTGCGAGTTTATCGAGGACTTTGCCAAGGTTCTACCGATCAATGTCTTTCTGGGCATGGTGGATCTGCCGGTTGAAGACCGCAGTTTCCTGCTGCCATGGGCCGAGGTCGCGGTCCGCTCCAGCGATATTGAGGAGCGGATGGCCACCCATATGAAGATGCACCAGTATCTTGCCCCCTATATCGACGAGCGCATGGCGCGGCCGGGGCACGATATCATCAGCGTTATCGCCCAGGGTGAGATAGATGGACGACCGATCACCCGGGAAGAGGTCTTTGGCATGTCGGTGCTGTTGTTGTTCGGAGGGCTCGACACCGTGGCATCGCAGCTCGGCTTCATCGCGCACTTCCTCGCGACCCGACCGGAGCATCTGGCCCAGCTTGCGGCCAATCCGAAGCTTAACCAAGTGGCGTGCGAGGAGCTTATTCGCCGCTTCGGCTTGCCCAACACTGCGCGTGTGCTGACGATGGATTATGAATACAAGGGCATCGAGTTCCGCAAGGGCGACATGATTCAGTTGCCCAAATGCCTTTACGGGCTGGATGATCGCATCAATGATCGCCCGTTCGATGTCGATTTCAGCCGGAAGCCCTCAACCATCCGGCATTCGGCCTTTGGATCGGGACCACATACATGCCCCGGCGCGGTATTGGCGCGGCGCGAGATCATGGTGTCTTTCGACGAATGGCTTTCACGTATTCCGCATTTCAAATTGCAGGCTGACAAGCCGGTGGTCATGGCTTCCGGTCCGGTCAATGGGGTGCTGGAACTTCACCTCGAATGGGACGCCTGATCATGCCCCTTGGCCATGGCAGCCACCAGCTGGCAAATCATGGCCATCATGTCTTCCCGGCTTTGGGCGGCGACCCGGCATCCGCGCGCGGCCAGGGCCAGGGTACGACCCGCAATATCCGCCGTATCGTCGGTCAGCCCGCCATCGCGCCGGAAATAGCCAGCGAGAAACTCGGCCAACTCATCGTAGATCTGCCGGACGGCCGCAAAGCCCAGATTGTCCATGTCACGCGCCTCGGGGTGCAGGGCATGAACATCGAACACACTCTCGTTCCAGCCGATGCATATCGAAAGGAGCCTCGCATGGAGGCCGTCCTGCGCCGATGCCCGCTCGGCGAAACAGGCGAGTTGACGGCGGTTTAGGGCAATAACCAGCGCCGAGAATATCTCTTCCTTGCCGGGAAACAGGAGATAGACCGCCGGGCGGGACATGCATGCGGCCTCACCGATCATGCCCATCGTGGTGCGAGCAAATCCGTGGCGCATGAATACGCCTTCCGCCGCATGCAGCAGCGCCGCCACCCGCGCCTCCCGATCGGTCGCCTCCTTCTTCATGCAATTTTCCTGACAGATTCTGTCAGAATGTCAAACGGAACAACAGCCAGGAGACGCCCGGATGGCCGTGCTGTCGCTTGAAATGCCCGACGCACCCGACCTTGATATAGAGACGGTCAAGGTTAGTCGCGAACTGGAATCTGCCAATCACTTGCTGGGCAACCGCGACGCGCTGATGCGCTTTCATGACAGCCAGGGCTATCTGCTGTTTCGCGATGTGCTCGATCCCGAGGCGCTGGCGAAGGCGCGCGCCGCGATGTTTGCCGTGATCGAGCGCTATGGCGTGATAGTGCCAGGCGCGGACGAACCGGTATGGGCCGGCAAAGCCTTCCCGCCCGGAATGGAGGAAAGCCCCGAATTTGCCGGCATAGCGCGTCAGCTGGTCGATCATCCGGCCAATATGCAGCTGATGGAGAACATCCTGGGTGAGCCCGCGGCGATGGTGCCGATCGTGCAGTATCGCATCTATCCCCCCGGTGGTCCCGTGACAGGGGTGCATCAGGACGGGTTCTTCACGCCGGGCGTGATGAACTACAAGCCGGTCTGGATGCCTATTGTCGATATTGATCGCAGCATGGGCGGGCTGATGGTTGCGGTGGGCCAGAATCACCGTGGCTACTTCCACAATCTTGCCAAGGCACCCCGCTGCCCCATTCCCGATGGGGTCATCGACCCGGACTCCTGGGCCACAACTGACTATCGCGCGGGCGACGTGCTGGTGATCCATCCGGCAGCGCCGCATGCCAGCCGCCCGAATCTGTCGAACCGCGTCCGCGTGTCGATTGATACGCGCATCCAGTCGGCACACGATCCCAGGGTTCTGCTGGGCACCGTGACCGGATGGACAGCCGACAGCATCGCGCTGGCCACCGAGCATGGGGAGCGCCGATTCACTGTGGATGACTCCACCTTCATCCGCATTCTGCACCCCGGTACACGCATTCCGACCGTTGATTTCGCTGCCAGTGTCCAGATGGGCATGCCGCTGACCGTGGTGTTTGACGGCGACCATGCTGAAACCCTGCGCAAGGCATCAGACAACTGACCATCAGCGACTGCCAGAATGGCTTTGGCATAATATCAGAAAGTGTCATTGTGTCAGCGCAAGCATCGTGAGAGGGCATATGCGGCAGGAACTGCCAGTGATGGCAACGACGGACGGTATCGAAGCTGCCATGGCGGCGGCGATCCAGTCCAGCCAGGAGACCGGTCTCCAGGTCGTTGCCTATCATCGTTGTCGCAAGGTCGTGCACCTGTGCATGGGGCAGCTGATCCTGCCACTGGTCGCCCGGTCGAACCGGAAACGCTGTTCAATGTGTTCAGCGTCACAAAGGCGGTCACTGCCACCGCGCTGCACATCCAGGATGAGCGCGGACTGGTGGACTATGATGAGCCGGTCGCGATCTACTGGCCGGACTTTGCCGCGAACGGCAAGCAAGGGGCAACGGTCAGGCATGTGCTGACCCATCGGGCTGGCGTGCCCCAGATGCCGGTGGACGTCACGGCTGAAATGATGTGCGACTGGGCAGCGATGGCTAGCGCAATTGCCGCGCTGCCGCGCTGCCGCCTTTGGCCCCGCCCGGCGAGAAGACGCATTATCAGTCGATGACCTTCGGCTGGATGGTGGGAGAAATTGTCCGCCGGACTGCTCCTGAGCGCCGCGATGTCCGCCAGTTCGTTGCAGACGAGCTTTCCGCGCCGCTTGGCCTGACCGATCTTTTGCTGGGGATTGACGATTTAGCCGAAGCGCACGTTGCGGGGCTGACAGATCGCAATGCCGATGATCCGCCACCGCCGCTCGCGACGCTTTACAGCCAGTCGATGCCACCGGCTGTCGCACTGGTGCCTTCTGTGTTCGAGTGGGCCGATGTCCGCCGCGCCTGCATTCCAGGGGTCGGCGGCATCTTCAACGCCCGCGACGAAGCACGCTTTTGGGGCGATGCTGGCAGAGGGTGGATCGCTTGATGGTGTCCGGCTGATGTCGCCCGAGCGTGTTGCAGGCTTTTCGAACATCCGCGACAATGGCGACGAACCCGATCCGGTGATGTTCGGCATTCCGATCCCGATCACCTGCGGGGGCTATTGGCTGGGCGGCCACCGCGTCAGCTCGCCGCGTGCGATCTGGCATCCGGGGGCAGGTGGCTCGATCGGCTGGGCCGATCCGGACGGCAGTCGCCATCTTTCACAACCGCATGTACAACGCGCGGAACCCTGAACAGGACCCGATCCTGCCGATCAAACAAGCGATCATGCGCGCCGTCGGCATCAAGGAGCAGGCGGCATGAAGCGCTGGATGTGCATGAATTGCGGCTGGGTCTATGACGAGACGCTCGGCGATCCCATGGGTGGTATCCCGCCCGGCACCGCCTGGGAGGACATTCCCGACGACTGGAAATGCCCCGATTGCGGGCTCGGCAAGGCCGCGTTCGAGATGACAGAAATCTAGGCACGCTATGACTTGCGACTTCTTAATCATCGGTGCGGGCTCTTCAGGCTGCGTGCTGGCAGACCGTCTCAGCCGATCGGGCCGGCATCGGGTGCTGCTAATCGAAATCGGTCCCATGGACGACAGCTCACTAATCCGGATGCCACGCGGCTTCGGCAAGACGCTGGTCGATGGCAAGCTGACCTAGACCTATGTTGCTGCAAAGACCGGCGGGTACAACCAGCCCGAATATTGGTTGCGCGGCAAGGTGGTCGGTGGATTTAGAGTCCTCTAGCAAGGAGGAACCCCTCCGACTTCAGTCGGATACTGGCTTCAGCCACAGACTCGCGTGGTAGCCTGTAACCTCGGGAAAAGCGG
>NZ_JABAID010000035.1 GCF_012641335.1 Novosphingobium sp. ERN07 | reverse complement strand
ACGGGATTATCATAGGAGTAGCGCCTCGGCCCAAATCAGGCCCGGCAAGCTCAACGCTGGGCATCACCCGCGCAAGGTGGGGGCCGCACAGCGCTTACCCCGCGCCCGCGCGATGTCACCAAAAAGGCGACGCCATTCGTGCAGCGCGATGCGCACGGGATTTCGGGAATCAAGATCGTGCACCAGTCCATATCGCAGCGCTCGATCATGGGGTTCTGCACGAAAGGTGCCAAACACGCGGTCCCAGACGATCAGGACGCCTCCAAAGTTGCAGTCAAGAAACTCGGTCTCGCTAGCATGATGTGCGCGGTGATGTGATGGCGTGTTGAAAACCGCTTCGACCCAGTTTGGCAGGCGGCGCACGGCTTCGGTGTGCAGCGGAAACTGATAGATGAGGTTCGCGCCTAGCAGCACAGCTACCACCGTCGGCGGAAATCCGATCAGCACCAATGCGGCAAAGAAGGTCCAACCCAGCGAGAAGAACTCCGTCCAGCCAAGGCGAACTGCGCTGGGCAACACATACTCGCGCGAGGAATGGTGCACCGCGTGCGTTGCCCACATCCAGCGAACGGTGTGGCTGAAACGGTGGAACCAATAGTAGGCGAATTCAACGGCAAAAAATCCGGCGACTGTCAATGGCGGTCGGATTCCAGGCCAGCACGGCGGAGTAAAAGAAGGCCATTGAGGATGAGCGCGGACTGTATACAAAGGGCCCTTATCGGGGCCCTTTGCATATTTGCCGTTTTGCGTCGTGTCAGTCGGCGGGGGCGGCCTGGTTTTGCTCCGCCCCGGCAGCGCGGCGGCGGTGGGCGGACTGCTTGAGGCGGTAGCTGTCGCCGTTCATGGTGAGGATGCTGACGTGGTGAGTAAGCCGGTCAAGCAGCGCTCCGGTGAGCCGCTCGGACCCCAGAACTTGCGTCCAGTCCTCGAACGGCAGGTTGGAGGTGACGATCGTCGATCCCCGCTCGTAACGCTGCGAGAAGGTTTCGAACAACAGTTCCGCGCCTGTGGGCGAGAGCGGAACGTAGCTCAGTTCGTCAACGACCAGCAGCTTCACGGCGGCAAGGTCGCGCTGCATCTTGAGCAACCGCTTTTCGTCGCGGGCTTCCATCAACTGGTTCACCAGCGCCGCGGCGGTGGTGAACGCGACGGTGAAGCCCTTCTGGCAGGCCGCCAGGCCAAGCGCGAGCGCGACGTGGGTCTTGCCCGTCCCGCTGTTGCCCAGCGCGATGATGTTTTCCCGCCGCAGGATGTATTCGCAGCGCGCCAGTTCCAGCACGAGCATCTTGTTGAGGCTGGGGATGGCCGTGAAGTCGAAGGTATCGAGGCTCTTCACCGCCGGGAACCGGGCGGCCCGGATCCGGCGCTTCACCGTGCGGCGCTCCCGGTCGATCAGTTCCAGCTCGATGAGACGCAGCAGGTAGCGGGTGTGGTCGATGCCATTGCGTGCACATTCCCGGGCTAGCTTCTCATACTCACGCAGGACCGTGGGCAGCTTGAGCTGCTTGAGGTGATGCGCCAGCAGGACCTGCGGCGTGCCCGCCGTCGTACCGGCCGGCATCTTGTCGTCCGAGGCCCTGCTCATGCCGCCAGTTCCGGCAGGAGCGTGGCATAGTCGGCGGCGCGCGTCGTCTTCACCTCCATCTTGGGCAGATGCGGATAGGCGGCCAGATCGAGCCGGGCGGGCCGGCGCTCAATGCGCGCCAACGCGATCTGCTTGATCGCATCGAAGCCGATGGCACCGATGTGGCTCGCCTCGTTCACCGCGAAGGTGACCACCTCCATCGGGATTGCTTCCAGAAGACGCAGTACCTGGATGAACTCGCGTTTGCCCTTGTTGCCCATCCGCGCCGCCAGGAGGTGACGCAGATGCTGGAAGACCTCGGGCAAGTCCCAGCCCTGCAGCGCGGCGGCCTGGTCGAGGGCTCCCGGCTTGGTCTCGATCAGCGCCAGATAATGGAGTGGGTCCGCCACGAACATGGCCTCGCCATAACAGCGCGGGTGGCGGGCGATCTCCTCGCTGCCGCACAGGATGACGACCTGATCGACGAAGCCCTTCACCACCACGTCCTGGAAGCCGTAGCGGGTCGGAACCGAGTAGTCGTTCGTCCGGTAGCGCACCAATGCTGTCGACGATACGCGGGCGGCCCTGGTCTCGCACGGCTCGAACGTCCCTGATGGCACGGGACGCATCGTCGCCAGGTCGCCCACGAGCCGCTCGCCGATCGTCTGACTGTGCCGTCCAGCGCGCTCTTCCTGTCGGGCGCGGCAGCGGCGTTCCAGTTCCGCGTTGAAGTCGTCGTAGCTCGCTGCATGCGGGATCGATACCATGAAGTGCGTCCGGGCATGCTTTACCAGTCCTTCGATCTTTCCCTTGTCATTGCCCTTGCCGGGGCGGCCGAAGCGATCGGTGAACAGGTAGTAACTGACCAGTCCGGTGAAGGCCTGGGTGCGCTCGCGCTTGCCATCGCCGCAGATCTTCGCGACCGCGATCTTGGTGTTGTCGTACAGAATCGAACACGGCACGGCGCCGAAGAAGGCACATGCCGAAACGTGCCCGTCGAGGAAGGCCTCGGTCGTCTCCGCCGGATAGGCCTTCACGAAGCAGGCATCTGATTGTGGCAGGTCCATGCAGAAAAAATGGACCTTCTGCCGAACGCCGCCGATCACGCCCACCGCCTCGCCAAAATCCACCTGCGCATGACCCGGTGGATGCACCAGCGGTACGAACGTCTCGCGGCCGCGCGCCCGGCATTGCCGGACATAATCCTTCACCACCGTGTAGCCGCCGCCATAGCCATGCTCGTCGCGCAGGCGCTCGAATATCCGCTTGGCCGTGTGCCGCTGCTTTACCGGCGCTATCCGGTCCTCCGCCAGGATCCGGTCGATCACCGGCAGCAACGGTCCCAACTTCGGCTTGGCCACCGGCTTCGTGCGCGTGTAGCCCGGCGGCAACGAGAACCGGCACATCTTGGCAATCGTATCACGGCTCAGGCCAAAGACCTTCGCCGCCTCACGCTGACTGTTCCCTTCCACAAACACAAAACGGCGAACCGCTGCGTAGGCCTCCACGGCAAACATCCCGGGCCGCTCCAAAAGGAGCAACCTTATCCAATGGCTGGCTTTTACACCGCCGCGCTCAGCAAATCGCCGGCGCTCCATTGGTCTGGTTTGTCACCGCCCTGCACAGCCAACGCAGGCGCCAGGCAGCCTGATCTAAGTGCTCTGATATCCAAAACTGCCCTTTATATGGAGCGGCCTCACGAACTCGACGACGGTACGGTGATTTCCGAGTTCACTGCCTCTGGCAACGAATTGCTGATGACCGCCGCAGTACCTCAGGGTACGGGCGCATTCTCAGACTATACCAAGACGGCGGCGACAAAGGCGATTTGCACTCGCCGCGCTTTTGCACCTCTGCTGCAAGGCGGAGCGACTATTAGGGCCCGGTACGTGGGTGCAGGGAGGAAGAGGGTAGGGGAGGTCACCGTGACGACCGCGAACTGTTTGGGCTAACACGCGATCAATTGGCATGACGATGGTAGATTAGCGGGGGTAATTTTAGAGTCCTCTATCTGGGAGGAACCCCTCCGAATTCAGTCGGATACTGGCTTCAGCCACAGACTCGCGTGCTAGCCTTTAACCTCGGGAAAAGTGGAAGCCGCCGAAGGCGTGAAGCTTCCGCTTTTCCCGAGGTTAAAGGCTATGGCGTATCGGTCTGGTTGTCACACCACATTCCATCATCGCTACTATCTCGTTTGAGCGCCGAAGTATCGGTACAAGGTGCTGATCGGCGCTGTGCGGCTTCGGGTGCGCGAGATCAACCGTCAGGTCTGCGCCGAGATGGGCGTGACGATCATCAATGGCGCGCTGTCGAAGGACCACGTGCACATGTTCGTCGAAATTCCGCCGCACGTCTCGGTCAGCGACTTCGTGCGCCGGGCCAAGTGGCGCTCATCCCGCAAGATCCAGCGGGAGTTCGAGCACATCCGCAAACGCTACTGGGGCCAACGCTTCTGGCAACGCGGCTACTTCTCGACCACATCCGGCAACATCACAGATGACATCATTATGCGTTACCTCGACCGACATACCCACAAGGATTGCTTCAGCACCTCCGCTTGATCCTACCGGCGTCAGCCGGTCAGTGATTCAGCCCCCAAACCTACTCCCAAGCATCGGCAGCGATCGGCCCACAGGCTCTACTCGTTGGTGAAGGAAGGCCGGCGCTAGGGCCACGCAGACTGCCAAATCGATTTTTCACACGACAGCGCGCCGCAATCAAAAGTGTCACGGCAAGCGAACAAATTCGCACCGCCTACCAATTGCTGCAAACGATAGCGTGGCCTGCTTAACGTTTTTGGCTTTTCCCGAGAATCAACGCGAATACGCTGCTGCTCCTGTCTCGTGACCGAAGCGCCAAGGTTTTTCGATATATTCAACCGCGAATTGAATAAGGCGATGCCATCTGTTAAGGAATACTACCTATGCATTATAGCATATATGGGCAAGGGCCGTCTATCTTGTTCACCAAAAATTTCGCCTGACGCCATAATTTAAAAAATTGAGGAAAATATGCCAGAGAATAATAAATCTATATGTATCAATAAGATTCGATATCTTGAGGTTTATATTGATGCCTGCCTTAAGGTAGCGGACGAGCTTCAATTAAAGCTATTAGGAATACATTTAAATGATGCTCTAGAGACTGTCAGAAAGATATCCGCGGATAAAAAAGACAATGATCAATAGAAATATGGTATGTGAAGTGGTGTTTATGAATATTTATGTTGATAACACAGTAGTTGTGATCAAATTTGATAAATAATTGATGGTTGATTCTAAGATTGATTTTTAAAGTCGGTGCTGCTTCCCACTTCTTTGAGAGAAGAGAGTTGGAATGGCTGATGAGGCTGCAGCCGCAGTCACGGCAATGCCTTCGAGCCTGTCCAGAAAGTTATTGAGCAACACCAGCGTGTTGTGATTCACACCGTCCTGCGAGAGATGGAGTGAACGATCGCATGAACTGGAATTGTCCGGATAGAGCATAGCCGGAAGGGGTTGCGCTATTCCAGCGAAATGACTGACCGGGAATGGCAGTTGGACACGTCGAAGAACCGCGTGATGTTGGGGTGACGCGCAGGCCAGCGGCTGCCGGAAGCCCTGATGCTGCCATTGCGCAGGTTTGATTGGCAGATTTCGTTGCGCTTGGTCTGCCTTTTGAGCGATTTCCGGATCAAACGGGCACACTTCGCCCCTCGAGCCATCCGAGGCGCTGGAAGTTATAGGCGAGGTTGGCCATGCCGATCTTGATGCGGCGTGGGCGATGCCGATGGTGCGTACCACGAGGCGCATGCGATGCTTCTGTCCTGCAAAGACGTGTTCGACTGCCGAGCGGATGGCTGACCGCTTTGCGCTTCCTCTGGCTGCGTCATGTCTTCGCCGATGGCTGCTACACCGGCGACAAACTGCGCGAGGCCGTTGCCGACGCGGGAACCTGGACGATCGAGCTCATCAAACGCTCTGACAGAGCCAACGGCTTCCAAGTCCTCCAGCGTCCGTGGTTGGTCGAACGGACCTTTGCATGGCTCGCTGGCTGCCGCCGTCTCGCCAAGGATTGGGAAATAGCCATCGCCTCGTCCACAGCAAGGGCCACAATAGCCTTGATCCGCAGAATTACGCGCATAACAGCAAGATATTGCTATGCTTGGTGAACTTCCGAGCCAAGCACTCAGTCGTGAGCGAGATAGATTGTCAAGGATGGATTGGCGCACTGCTTGGCAAGGTGGGTGAAGGAGGTGGGCCAAGGACTCTTTCCCCGTTTCGCCTGTGATGCGCACTGTAGCAAGCCTCCATTGCTACGATACATGGCGGCAGAGCGCCTGCGTATGTGCATACCGTCTCGCGCAGTTGGCGGTGGCGGACGACGACCATTGACGCGCCATCTGATCGTCCGTCAGCCACTACAGATCGCTCATGCTCAGTCTCCTCACGGAGCCTGAATCACATCGTCCTTAGCCCATCAATGCGGCGTGAGCCTAGCGATTAAAAGTCGAAGAAATCCTTTTCGATAAATCTTGAAGCACCGTAGTCACATAAGACATACCAATTTCAGTTAATTCTATCCAAATTCGGCGTCGATCATTTCGATCGGGCATCCGGTTTACGACACCATTGTCATACATAATTGCCAGCCATCGAATGGTTGTCGCACATGGGGTGTCAGAGGAAATTGAAATGTCAGTGACGCTAATTGGCCTTCCTGACGACTGCGCACTAAAAATTTCAAATAGTATCCTCCAACATACCTCGTTTGCATTAAAACCGATAGCAAGTTTGCTTCTAGTCCAATAATTATCGCAAATTATTTTTGATAACGCTCCTAAATCAATCGAGTTTTTATTTTGTTTGTTTCGCTCTAAATTGTCGTAAGTGAATAGGAATCCGGAAAGCATTTTGCTTGCTTCTTCAATCGTTCCGATGTCTAAGCGTTCCACCTAAGAATCATCCTTGAAGTAGATATAGACATTCCATAACACGAAGATCGAAACTGGAGCGAACTGAATCCGTTTCAGATTGGCAGGATCGTGTTCTCCTCGCACGGCTCCCCCACCTTGGACGGCCCGGACCTAGAATTTTCCGTCTGGGCCGGATCCGAAGGACTGATTGGCTTACCGCACCGATCGGGAAGGCATTGGAGATGGCACTGTGCGGTCGCCCCTTGTTATAAAACCGGGCGCGACCGCACTCGTCTCTTGGCTATGCAACCCCAGCGGAGTTCGACGCCCAACTGGATAAGCAATGGCCTGCTTCGCTAGATCCTACGGGCTCCGCTACGCAGCCCATTTCTTCAACCGCGCTGATGCGCAACGAAGCGGCTCGGCTCTAATCCCAGCCGGAGGAAAGCTGGAGGTCACGTCAGTGCCCGCGATCTCGGCCGCGCGGACCCAGCGCCGCGTCTGATACCATGGCCCTACAGAATCAGTCCCAGCCAACGCTCAACATCAATCCGCCAATCCGTTTCCGTCCTCCATCAAGCTGAGTCGCGTGAAACAAGCCGTTTCGCTCAAGGAAATCACAAAATTACTCCCTTGCCAACGCAGCACCATGTGGATTTCCCTAAGTAATTATATCTTCAGTGTGGGCAATTTTGCGCGCCATTCGCTTCAATTTGAACCGGGAATTGAGTGCTGGATTCCTACGACGAGCCTAGTTTGATCGGGCCATTTGGAGGAACACACATATGGTTGCGAACCTCGGGCCATCACCTGCAGCCGAACGAACCTCGGACCGTCTAAGTCAGGTTGCGACCCTGCAACCTTCTGCTGCCAAACAACGGTCAGCCATAATGGCAGGTGGTCCGTTAGCTTCAGCGTTTGCTCTGGCGGCATGCGGCGGCGAGGGGGGGGACGCGCAACCTGCTGCAAGCCCTTCGGTAACACCAACTGCGCAGTCCGCACCGACTGCCTGGCCTAGCGTTGATCCGAATCAAATCAAAGCAGCAAGGTTTTTGGCGCAAGCGAGCGTGGGTTGTGCGAGCGGTGACATCGAGGCGTTGGCGGGCACGTCGGTCGAAGCTTGGCTCGACACGCAACTTGCCATGCCCCGTCCTCAGAAATTCTGGGACTTCCTTGTTACCAATGGATACGATGCGTCATCCAACAAATCGACCACTAATGGGTTTGACCCGATGATATGGTCGCAACTTATCGGTAGTGGAGATGTGCTGCGTCAAAGAGTTGGATTAGCGCTTTTAAATATATGGGTTGTCAGCATCGATGGAATTACGTCGAGCTGGAAGCAGTTTAATATAGCATCATATCTTGATAACATATGGGACAATGCATTTGGAAACTATAGAGACGTTATGGAGGCAGCTTCTACCAGTTTAGCTATGGGAATGTATTTGACGTATCTAGGGAGCACCAAGCAAAATAACACTAAAAATGAAATGCCAGATGAAAATTTCGCACGAGAGCTAATGCAGTTGTTCACAATAGGACTTTATCATCTGGAAATGGACGGAACTGAATCCAGGTCTGGCGGCGAGCCTATTCCAACATACACCCAGGAAGACGTCAGTCTCGGGGCGCGTGTTTGGACTGGATATACATATGGCAGCAGTGAGGTTGATACTCCGGCCCGCGTTCGCTTGCCAATGGCCATCAGGCCCAGTTTGCATGAGACACAGCAGACGTCTTTCTTAGGGGGGAGGGTCAATGTTCCCTCCGACTCAGACGCTCAGGTGGCGCGCAAAATTACGCTCGATGGACTTTTTAATCATCCAAACATGCCGCCGTTCATATGCAAGCGTCTAATTCAAAGCCTTGTGTCGTCCAACCCTTCGCCGGCCTACATACGGCGCGTTGCAATGACATTCGTTGATAACGGCAATGGCGTCCGAGGTGATCTAAAAGCAGTCATCCGGGCCATTTTGCTCGATGCTGAAGCTCGAGATGACACGGTTGTGGCATCAACCAGTTTCGGAAAACTGCGCGAACCCGTGTTGCGGTTCTTGCAATGGGCGCGCGCATTCAAGGTTCGATCCCCAAGCCAACTTTGGCCGTTTGGTAGCCTTGCCTCTGGTGCCACGCAACTTGGGCAAAGCCCTGCACGCGCGCCGTCCGTGTTTAACTGGTTCCGGCCAGGCTACAGTCCGGCAGGCACAGCTATCAGCAATGCGGGTCTCGTTGCGCCGGAATTCCAAATTGCAAACGAGCCTTCGGTTATCGGTTATGTCAATTTCATGCAGTCAGTTGTGGAGTCAGGCGCGGGAGATGCTCAGCCTGACTACTCCGAGTTCCGTCAAATAGCATCTGACAGCTCAAAACTCGTGAGCAAGCTGAACCTCGTACTAGCCGCAAACCAAATCAATGAAGCGAGCCTTCGTCGTATTCGCGATGCGGTAGAATCCATAAATGGAACAACCGACGCAGGACTGACTAGGCGGGTGCAGGCGGCAACGGTTCTTATACTAGCAAGTCCTGAATATCTGATTGTAAGGTAGCGCATTGGGAAAGATGATGACAAAATATTCCCGCCGATCTTTTATCAAAGATGGGTCGCTTCTTTCAATAGCGGGCGCAACGTCCCCGTTCGTGCTGAACCTAGCTGCAATAGGAGAGGCAGCGGCAGCGACCGCAAGCGATTATAAGGCACTCGTGTGCGTATTTATGTACGGAGGTAACGACTATGCAAATACGCTGGTACCATATGATCAAGATCGATTCTCATCATATAGTCAACTTCGTCCGAGCCTAGCTTACAATCATGAAAGTCTTGATGCAACAAGGCTGGATCCTGTGACGCCATTGCCTTCAGGCGCGCAATATGCCCTCGCTCCGGCGCTAAGTAAGCTACATCCGATTTTTCAAAGCGGAAAAATGGCTGTTATGCTTAACCTCGGAACTCTAATTGAGCCGACAACAAAAGCACAGTACTTATCACGATCCACTGTATTGCCGCCCAAGCTTATGAGTCATAATGATCAGCAATCATTTTGGCAAGCGTCTGGGGCCGAAGGTGCCAAATCAGGATGGGGTGGAAGAGTAGCCGATTTAGTTCAGTCTGGAAATGGCAATTCAATGCTGACGTGTGTCAGCGTTTCTGGTAATGCTGTTTTTCTTTCAGGAAATTCTGCGATCCAGTATGCTATTACGCCTTCTGGGCCAATCGCGTTAAATGCGGGGTCCGCACTTGGCGGTTCAGCGTTAGCGTCCGATGTTCTCAAAGAAATGATTGGAGGTTCACTGTTAGGCAACCATTTGTTTCAGGAAGAATATGGAAAAATTGGTTCTAGATCCCTTAAATTATACTCCCAGATCAATTCTGCTATATCTGGCGGGCCGACGATCGGTACTGTGTTTCCATCCTCTGTAGATCCACAAAGCACGCTTTCTGCTCAATTAAAAATGGTCGCCCGACTTGTATCAGTCGGAAAAGAACTTGGGATGAAGCGCCAAATATTCTTTGTCTCGACGGGGCGTTTCGACACGCACAGTTCTCTTAAAACAGTGCATCCTGTTCTTCTCGAGAACCTTGCAGATGCTCTACGAGCTTTTTACGACGCTACGGTCGAGCTTGGAGTCAGTGAACAAGTTACGACATTTACCGGCTCGGATTTCGGTCGAACTCTCACATCGAACAACGATGGCAGTGATCACGGCTGGGGAAGCATGCATTTCGTGCTCGGTGGGGCGGTGAAGGGCGGTAGATACTACGGTACAAATCCCGTCCTGGCAAACGGAGGTCCGGACGACATTGGCTTAGGGCGCCTAATTCCTACAATGTCGGTCAATCAGTATGCAGCTACCTTGGCCAAGTGGTTCGGTGTTCCCGCCGGAGATCTGCCGCTTATACTGCCCCATCTTCCCAACTTTGTAGGCTCCAAATTCGGCACAGACCTTGGATTTATGGCATGATCGTCATCCCTCGCTCCGTGGCCTCGTTTGCATGCTTTGCTGCATGCGCGCTTCCGCAGCTTGCTCATGCGCAAGTCTACGAGATCAATGACGGTAATGTTGTACAAGTGCGCACTGGCGGCGGTGCGGTGGCATGGCGAAATATTGAAGATGTTTCGGCCATTGTGCCTCAGCGAGGAACGTTTCGAGCTGTCAGCTCTCGAGCAGCATCATCCCTAACGCGTGCGAGCCAGTTCCGAAGACACCTGGAACGAGCTGCTGACAATGCGGGCTTGCCTACAGCTTTGTTAGAAGCACTTGTGTGGCAGGAAAGCAGGTGGAATGCATCAGCGGTTTCACCGAAAGGTGCCGTTGGTCTTACGCAACTTATGCCACGGACCGCGCGTGAACTTGGTGTAAATCCGTACGAACCTGCAGCCAATCTGATTGGTGGAGCACAGTATCTTCGCAAGATGCTGAACCAGTTCGATGGGAACCTGGTGCATGCACTTGCCGCGTACAACGCCGGTGCACGGCGCGTTCAGCAAGCAGGTGGAGTACCCAGAATTAAAGAGACGCGGGAATATGTTGCAGCGATTCTCTCTCGTCTGCAGCACGTTCGTACAAGTGAGAGACCTCAAATCAAAAATATGAAAGTCGCACCATGAGCTTTTCGTATTCTACGACGTCGATGCAAGTCGCGTCGCTATGGACCCGCCGACTGACATGCGCTCTGATCGGTTCATCAGCGTTCGCCTCAAAGGCATCAGCCGCAGCAAGCTCCAGCGATCCAGCCGGTTCTGGTCCGATCGTCCACGCGCTATTCTGGCTACAAGGCACCTTGATGGGCAACGTAGCAACGACAATGGCTGTGATCGCGGTCGCAATGGTAGGATTTATGATGTTGACCGGACGCATGAACTGGCGTTTCGGGGCAACAGTAATAATTGGATGCTTTATTTTATTTGGATCTGCCAGCATCGTTTCGGGAATTCGCTCAACTACTAGTGCCGTCAACTGATTTATGACGTCAACTCGGATATTTACACCATTGACTCGTCCTCAGACATTTGGAGGTGTTACGTATAGCTTCTTTATTATCAACATGGCGGTAAATACCGAGATGTTCCTCATGACAAGGTCATACTGGATATTGCTATCAGCAGCCTTGATTCATGTCGTTGGATATATGTTCTGCCTTCGCGAACCACGCGTATTTGATCTCTGGTTGACCAAGGTAAGTATGTGTCCGCGCATACCAAATTGGCGGCGCTGGGGCTGCAACAGCTACTCACCATGATAGTATTCGGGAACAGAAGATGAGTTTGAGAAAGACGCCAGCTGACTGGAGCCATCGGGAAATGCACGCTGGAAAGCGGCTTCCTTATGCTGAAATATTTCAGGGAAAGACTATTCGTCTCCGCAACGGCGCACTCATGCAGGCCATCGCTCTTACCGGGCTTCCATTTGAAACGGTCGACTCAGACGAGCTGGATCACATGTTGGTGATTCGGGACGTACTTCTTCGCACAGTGTTGGATTCCAATTTCATAATATACCATCATCTAATACGTCGTCAGGTAACGGCACGCGTTGAAGGTGAGTTTTCTAACCCGTTGGCGCGGGCCGTGGATGATAAGTGGAAGAGCAAACTGGATTCCCGTAGGCTCTTCGTAAATGATCAGTATCTCTGTGTTATTCGTCGACCGCCTCGTGGGAAGACCGGCCTGCCACAAAAAGTTTTGCACTGGATAAAAGACGAACATGTTAAAGTAAATTCCGATTCCGTACGTGAAATTGACAATGTGACACAAGCATTGGTTGCAGGATTGGCGCCGTACGGCGCCAGAAGTCTGACAAACTATGATACCGCCAACGGCACTGCAAATGAACTACTGGAATTTATTTCGCTACTATACAATGGTGAAATGAAGCCAGTTATTTCTCCTGGACCTAAGACGGACATCGGGTGCCACATTCCTTATGTCAGAGTGAGCTTTGGCCTGGACGCCATAGAGCACAAAGGTAACGGCTGGCGAAATTTTTCCGGAATTCTGGGCATCAAAGAGTATCCTGCAGCAACGCGAGCAGGACTGTTCGACGTACTTAGCCAATTAGACGCAGAATGCGTAGTGACCCAGTCGTTTGCTCCTGCCGAGCGCCAGATTGCTCGAGAGAGAATTGATCTGGCAATTCGACGGTTAAGGGCGGTCGATGATGACACTGCATCTGAGCGTCGCGACATGCTTCTTGCCAAAGATGCTCTAGTCAGCGGACAGGCTGGGTTCGGTGACCATCACTTCAGTGTCCTCGTTCGGGCAGGGACGCTAGCAGAACTTGACATTGCAATTGCTAAGGCCGCGGCTTCGCTTGGGGAAACTGGTGCGGTCATCGTGAGAGAAGAAGTGAATCTGGAGCCTGCTTTCTGGGCGCAGTTTCCGGGTAACGAAGCTTACGCCGTGCGCAAGGCGCTTGTTTCTACAGGGAACGCTGCAGGTTTGATATCACTACATGGATTTCCACTTGGGACAAGTAGCGCAAACCACTGGGGGTCAGCAGTCTGCCTGTTCGAGACCAGCGGCCGAACGCCCTATTTTTTTAACTTCCACGCCAACGATCTAGGCCATTTTACCGTGATTGGCCCATCGGGGTCCGGCAAGACAGTGGCACTGAATTTTCTGGCTGCACAAGCCCAGCGATTTACGCCGCGCACGGTCATTTTTGACAAGGATCGAGGCTCAGAAATTTTTGTCCGTGCACTTGGGGGGCATTATGCGCGCGTGCGGCCCGGCCAACGAACAGGATTCAATCCTTTCCAACTGCATGATTCGCCTGAGAACAGAGCCTTTCTGGTTACATGGTTGTCTGCTTTGATCAAACCATGCACGCCTGAGGAGGAGGGGCAGGTTCAAGCAGCAATTGACATGGCATATCAGCATCGAAGGGAGCTTCGGAAACTTCGGAACATCCATGAGTTGCTCTCTGGGAAGAGTCGACCACACGAAGGCGATCTCGCATCTCGACTTAACCCATGGATTCACAATGGCGCGCACGCCTGGCTTTTCGACAACGATAGCGATGCAATGGACCTTGATCAGTCTATTCTAGGTTTCGACATGACCGATGTGCTGGACATGCCGGCGTTACGTACTCCAACGATGATGTACCTGTTTCACCGCATTGAACAACGTCTCGATGGTGAACCGACCCTGATCATCATAGACGAAGGTTGGAAGGTTCTTGATGACACCTTTTTTGCCGGACGTTTACGGGATTGGTTGAAAACCTTACGCAAACGAAATGCCGTCGTAGGGTTCGGTACCCAAAGTGCCCGCGATGCGCTGGAGAGCAGCATATCCACCGCGATTGTTGAACAAACAGCAACTCAAATCTTCATGCCCAATGCCAAAGGACGCAAAGATGATTACTGCAGCGGCTTTGGTCTCTCTGGCCACGAACTTGAGATTATTAGGGCTCTGCCTGCGGGAGGAAGATCGTTTCTTATCCGTCACGCAAATCACTCAGTTGTGGTGAAACTTAACCTGTCCGGAGAACACGAACTTTTGAAGATCATTTCTGGCCGTGAGAAGAGTGTTCGAGAAATGGACGAGTTGATCGAAATTCACGGGCCTGATCCTCGTGGATGGCTCGATCAGTTGACAGGTGGAAATTGGAACCTCGCTTGCGAGTCAATCTCATGAGCCGATGCGACCGACTACAGGAAGATCCTTTTACATCGTTATCGAACGCGCTGCTGCACATCGACTGCACTTCTGAGCGATATGTCGCACACTCATTCGATCTGATATTCGGACAAAATGGATCGTTTGGCGAAGCATTGTCCATAATGATAGGTATATATATTGCCATATACGCGGTGAATCTTGTCCTTGGGCGAGGAAATTTATCGCTTGCCACGTTGACGCCGAAGATGCTCAAAATCGGAGTACTGATTACATTTACGACGTCGTGGTTGGCATATCAGGAAGTATTTTGGAATCTTCTTGTTCGAGGGCCTGATGCGATTGCTGGGATTATTCTTGGAGCTAGTGGAAGCGCAACATATTCCTTCGCGGTTAAGCTGGATTACGTTTTAGCAATTACCGCCCAATCGGCACAAGCCACGCAAGCATCAAACAGTGTTATACCAGTGCCAGGATCACTTACGCCGCAACTTGCAGGAGTGCCAGCGCGCTCAGCGGATATTCTTTGGTTGTCCAACATGATGTTCAGCTTGGGGACAGTCGGGGTGTTGATAGTTGCGCGAATCTGCTCTGTTATACTAATTTCAATAGGGCCTGTATTCATATCATTCGGGATATTTAAAGGGACGCATGGATTTCTTGAAGGGTGGTTGAAGGCTGTGTTCGCGTTCTCAGTCGTACCGCTGTTTGCGGTTCTATTAGGAACGGCATGTTTGAACATGCTCGAACCGGCTGTTGCTAAAATCTCTGCAGCGGGTGGGACGGTGCCTTTGGGCTTGGCGGATGCGTTTTTTCTGTCGGCATTTGTCTATCTTTCGTTGATGTTTCTTTCATTTCGCGCGGCGATGATTGTGGCTGCGGGCTTTCACATTAATTCGGATGGGGGACGCGGATGGCCAAAAATCGATTTTCGTCCATCAGAACCGCCGAATTTTGCCCCGCCCAATCGTGATGGCGGCTTGCCGGGTCCCGCTCTGGACAGTCGTTTGCGGCACTTGGCGTTTGTAGAGAGTGGGAGCTCTGATTCTGACCGCGCTCAAGCGGGCGATGTCGCTGTTGGCGTTCAGCATGCACAGAGCCATTTAGTGCTTAGTGATCAGGGTATCATTCCAATGTTGGACGGCGATAAGCGCCGTGATCCAAGAATTCGCCCCTTATCCCGCTCTGCCCGATCATGAAGAGGCGGCAAATGAAGATCTTGAACTATCTTGCATTCGGCGTTCTTGTAGCCGCGTATTCGCCCCATTCTGCGGTGATTGCAAATCCGCGCATTATTGAAGTCAAATTTGATAGCGATGCTGTCGTACATGTCTCGTGTGAACTTAATAGACAGACGATGATAGAATTCGATAAAGGTGAGAGAATTGAAAATATTGCGATTGGTGAGGCAGAGGATTGGCAAGTTACTCCAAGTAAGGGGGCCAATTTAATATTTATCAAACCACTGGTTATGAAGTCAAAGACAAATATGACGGTCGTGACTAACGCCCGTCGATATTTATTTGATCTGAGCAGTATGGGGAATGTCGGTTCTGGAATATACGCCTTGCGCTTCCGATACCCTGAAGAGCTTGTCTTGCCATTCTCAAATGAACTGCAGCAGGAAGTTTCGCATGTCCCGCAGGCAGTTAGTCGACCTGACGTCTACCCATACTCATGGCAAATGGCAGGGGATGCTACCCTCTTCCCTGAGGAAATATATGACGATGGATCATTCACTTTCTTGAAGTGGAAGCCGGGGTTGGATGTGCCCGCGATTTTCTCTCCCACGATAGATGGGCAGGAAGGCCCTGTAAATTGGACGATGTCCAGCGACGTCATCCGTGTTGATGGAGTTCAAAGCAGTTATGTTCTTCGGATCGGCAAGATAAAGGCGGTCCTGACAAGATCAGGACCCATGAAGCCGATTGAGAAGAGTGATAATTACGGAAGCGGAAAATGAAACGATTTAGAAGTGGCGGGGACGAACTGGATCCACGGACGGAGGTGGGCGCCGATGAGCTGGCGCTAGCGTCTTTTAATGGGTATCCGGCGGTCGCGAGACATGGTTCTCGTTCTGATCGTGCGGGTCTGATGTTGGGTGGGAGCATTGCATTGCTTCTTGGAGCGACCACTTTCTTTAATCTCTCACTCGCTCGATCTGACGACGAGGTGGGGGAAGCACCGTCAAGTGACGTGTTCAATCCAGTTAAGCCGGTCGGAGAATTGCCTGAACCCGTGTTTGGCTCTCAGGTTGCCAATGTCCCTGTGTCTACACCAGAAATCCGTCTCAGCGACGCCGAATCTTCGGATGCGACAAATATCACGATGGATTCGCCGCCGACCGGTAGCGTACAAGGTGCTGCCACGGGCCCTTCACCAGCGGTAGTTTTTGACAGTGGTGCACAAGATGCGGGTTCTGGACGGATTTCGGGATTTTCGGACACGACAAAAGCAGGATTTTCAGAAGCTGGAGCAAGGGTTTCGCGCTCCAGTACCGACGCCAATGATGATCAGTTGGCTGGAAATGTTATGCCCGTCGGGGAAAGGCCGCGTGTCAGTGCTGAAAGTATGATTGCACCTCACGCAACGGTTGCAGAAGGTGTGTTGATTTCTGCAGTTTTGGAAACAGCGATTAATTCAGATCTGCCAGGTTTCGTGCGAGCAGTCATTAGCCGCGATGTGCGAAGCTTTGATGGCACCACCGTGCTGATACCTCGCGGATCGCATGTGATTGGAGAATATAAAAGTGGTCTAGCTGTCGGCCAAACGCGAGCGTATGTGCTGTGGACAAGGTTGATGCGCCCAGACGGCGTTTCCATCGCGTTGGCTTCGCCCGCAACAGACACTGTTGGCGAGAATGGGTTGACTGGCAAAGTCAATGGGCATTTTGGCAAGCGATTTGGCATGGCGCTCCTATTGTCATTGATCAACGCTGGTGGACAGGCATTGGGTGGGGGGGGAGCGGTGGTCATCGCCGGCCCCTCTCAAGTGGCAACAAGTTCACTTCAGCGTGAGGTCGGTATTCCGCCAACTGTGCGTGTCTCGGCAGGTATGCCAATCGGCATTTTCGTTGCGAGGGATCTAGATTTTTCCGGTCTAGGCGAGCAGCAAAATTGACGGGAATATTTCTCAACGCACAATTGTCCCATTTCGCCCCTTGGATGGCGCGAGGGGATGTGACCGAAATCATCATCAACCGGCCCGGAGAGATCTGGATTGAACATGCAGGTCGGAATGGCTTGTGTAGCGAAAAAGCGGCATTTGTAAGCGATGCATTTGTTGAGCAACTTGCATATCAGGTCGCAAGAGCCAGCCGTCAGGGTATAAACGGCGAGGAGCCAATTCTGGGCGCTACGCTGCCGGATGGTTCAAGAGTGCAGATTATTGGACCCTCCGCTACTCGCGGGCATTGGGCGCTTGCAATTCGACGGCATCATGACCGTCGTATAAATTTGTCAGAATTTGCTACGGGACCACTTCTTCCCGCTACTCGACCTCGGTTGGATGCGGAGATGGCGCGCAAAGATCCTTTGGCTTTTTTGATCAGCGCTGTCTCAAATCGTGCTACAATTCTGGTTAGCGGAAGAACGTCTTCCGGAAAGACATCTTTCCTGAACGCTCTTCTTGAACATGTGCCCAGCAACGAGAGACTGATCCTTGTTGAGGACACTCCAGAATTGAGGGTGATGCAAGAGAACGTGGTCGGACTGGTTGCCGTGAAAGGTATCCTTGGCGAAGCTAAAATTGACGCCAACGACCTGCTACAAGCATCGCTTCGGATGCGCCCTGATCGCATTGTACTTGGCGAAATGCGGGGGATCGAGGCCGTGAGTTTTTTGCGGGCAATCAACACCGGGCACCGAGGCAGTTTTTCGACAATTCATGCCAACACTCCTCGTGGTGCGTTGGATCAATTGGCACTCATGGTTATGCAGGCAGGCATTGGAATGTCTATGGCAGAGATTATGCAGTATGCATCCGGTTTGATAGACGTGATCGTTCAGTTAGATTTGGTCGCCGGAAAACGAAAAATTGTCGATATCTTGATCCTCCAAAGCGACAAGCTTTAATGTCGAGCGATGCGTGGAGGGCAGTTTGATGAGATGAGTAGGAAAATCTCTGAATATGTGTCACGAATAGACCTTAGTTTTCGCTGATACTCCCCTGTGCGACACTGTCTACGTATGAGAATTCTGATTTCCAGGAGCAATAACGCACACCGCCAATTGCGCGTTTCGTCGTTTGCCTCGCGGCTCACCTTCAGCCACCTGGACACCCGCAATAACCGCGACTTTGGCGGCACGCTGACCGGTTTTGTGTTTGACGGGTCGAGTGCGGGCATTTGAGCGGGCTGGTGGGCATTGCTG
>NZ_JABAID010000034.1 GCF_012641335.1 Novosphingobium sp. ERN07 | reverse complement strand
GCGGGGCTACAGGGCCGTGACGCCCCCCGCCACGCAGGTGCCGAAGGCCAGACACCGCCGTGCCCAAAGGCATGGCGACCGCCAAAGGGATGCAAGGCATTCCGCCAGCGGCGGACCACTCAAACTCAGACGGCACGGACTCAGATGACTGTCGCAATTCTGCAGACAAAGGGACGGCGCAGACGCCGATCTGGCGCTAGAATCGGCAGGAATGTCTCGCGCAGCACGGCCTGAGACACGAACCAGAAGCTCGGCAAAATATATTCTGTCGCATCGACGGACATGTACGGACGCCTGCGCACAGTCTGGTGCATAGTACGCATAAGCCGGGGAATCTCAGCGTCTTGACGTCCGCGCAGGCAATCTCAAATCTTGCATCTGGAGGGCATGACAACCGACCACAGCTCAGGACACTCCATCATGACCGACCGGACGCCAGACCGTGTTCTCCGCCTCAACATCGTGCTCGACCGCACCGGGCTTTCTCGCGCGACGCTCTACCGCAAGATCCAGGACGGCACCTTTCCCCGGCAAGTGCGCATCGCCACGCGATGCGCCGGATGGCGCGAGTCAGCGGTCAACGACTGGATGCATAATCCGATGTTCTATCACGTCGACGATGTTCGATAGCGTCCGCTTTGCGCCCCAAAGTCGGACGCTCAGCCGTAGATTGGCGCCACCCAAAAGCCGACGAAACTCATTCAGGTAGCCTCACGACCAGCGAATAGTTCGAATCTTTCCCGGCGCGCCAAATACCGCCGTTAGCCGTCTTCTTCCGCATCGCAACGCATCTAGCCCTTACCCAAGAGTCCCGTTGCCCAGTGCATAAGTCGATGTGTGAGCTTAAGGCTCGTTGCGAGCCAGCCTAGAGATCGACTGTCAGGTATATCGACGCGACTCGGCCTGGGATCAGATCGTAAGCGCCAGCCCCTTGCAGGTTGAAGCCATAGACATTGCCGACGTTACTCACCTGCGCGCGCAGCGTGGCGTTCCTATTCGACAGTTTGAATTGGTAGCGCGCGCCGAGGTTGACCAATGTGCGCGCCGGTATCGAAACGAGATTGTCGCGGGTCGCCGGAACATCAGCGATGTGCGAAACCCCGATGTCGAACGAGAGGCCTTCGAAGAAGGGTGGTCGCCAGTCAGCGTTCACGTCAAACGAGCGAGCCGCGAGCCCCACCGGTCGCTTGCCGACACGGCCGAGCCGCACGCCTTCGCCAGTAACTCTCGGGCGAAGCAGCACCCCACCTGCCACGACGTTCAGCCGAGGTGTGATCGCGCCCGACACCGAAAACTCGGCTCCGCGGCTGACCACGTCGCCGAGAAGGTCGAAGCGGTTCGCGGCATCAAGATTGTAGTAGGGCTTCCGCAGATCGAAGACGCCGGCGATCAACTTGATCGTGTCGGTGAGGCGGTAACGAACGCCTGCGTCGATCTGGCTGGTCAGTATGGCGGGGAGCGGCTGATTGCGATTGATCGCGTTGTCTGGTGCGATCCCGCTTTCTTCGAGACCGCGCGCATAGCCCGCATAGAGCGCGAGGCGAGACGTCAGATAGCCGGCGGCCGTCGCGTTATAGAGCCACAGGCGAGAGCGAGTCTCCAAGGCTGGTGCACCGGGAAGCTCGAAGCGTTTTTCATAGTGGGTGCGCGAGAGGCCGAAGCTTAGCTCGCCCACATCGCGCCAACGGCCGTCATAGGCGATGCCGATGGTGCCCTGCCGCACACGGTCGCGGGTCTGTTCGGTGAACGCAAAGTCAGGTTCGGACGGTCGAAATCGCGCGCCGATGCGGGTTGGGCCGTAGTCGATGAAATCCGATCCCGCATAGCGTTGGCGTCGGTCGCGGCCACGATAGGACAGGTGAACGACGTGGAGCCGCGGCCCTTCGGCCAATGCGCGACTAACGCGCAATTCGCCCGAGACGGACACGAACCGACTACGTGGGTCGGCGATAATAAGCCGATTGGCCCGACCGTCGGACGTCAAGTCGGTCAGGAGCTGTGCGAAGCCGGTGCGATCGTCATAGAGTGACCGGAACAGTCCACTGCGAATCGTCCAGTCCTTCGCAGGCGAGAACGTCGCCAGCACTCCGTGCAAGCCGCCGACACTGTTATAGTCGTTCCAGCCCGGCCCGTCGTAGCGGCGCCGCTGGGCGCGCGGAGGGAGATGGGGTCCGGCGGGTATATAGGTAGGGCCGGCTTCATCGTCGATCACTTCGCTGCGCGACCAGAATGGGATGATCTCCACGTCCTCGCTCGGCCGCCAGCGCAGCGACACTGCCTCTTGATGGGTCCAGCTCGTGGTTCCGTTGTAGAAGTCGTTGCGAGATCCGTTAGCGCCGAAACCCAAGCTCAACGTCGACGACAATGGCAATGCGGCGTCGAACTCCAGCCCGGCATTGCCGTAGCTATCGCCGCTCGCCAGCACCGATAGAGATGCCCTGTCGCCGGGCTTTCGGAACGCATAGTCGACGATGCCGGTCGGAGAAGGAAAGGGATAGCCTTGCGCCGACAGGCCGACACGGATCGAGCTGGACGTCCGCAGCCGGAAGATGAGAGTCAGGAACGGGTCGAAATAAAGACCCTCAATCCGAACGTTGCCGGCCGCGAATGGCGAAAAGCCGCGCACGTTGATCGACGAGTAGAGCCCTAGGCTCTCGCGTCCGACCGTGAAACCGAACGCATCCTCAGCCTGCCGCACCGCGTTTTCGGCCGCCCGGCCAAGGCTGGGGGCGACTTGCGCGGAGGGTGATGGCGGCGGTTGGGTCGGCTCCGGGGGGACGACCTGACCCCGATCAGGCAAGGGTTGGTGTTCCGCTGGGTCGTCCACCGGGACGTCTTGGGCGCGGGCCGGCGCGGCAATTGCCGCGAGCGCCAGTGCGAGCGCCCTCATGCGACCAGCTCGAATCGTCCGTGCGCGGCGGAGAAGCGGACGGCCGACGTATCGAAGGCGTTGCTCACGTCGCCGGCCGCGATCAGCTCGGATGCCGTGCCGACCGACAAGCCGCCACGCCCATCCAACAACCAGACCACATCGGCGAGCTGAAGCGATAGATCGAGGTCGTGGCTGGAGAGCAGGACGATCGTGCCGGTGGCCCGCGCGCGTTCGCGCAACAGCGCCATCGTCTCGACGCGACCCGGCAAGTCCAAGAAGGCGGTGATTTCGTCCAGCACCATCAGTCGCGGCGCCTGCGCGAGAGCGCGGGCGATCATTACGCGCTGACGCTCACCGTCCGACAGGTCGTCGAACAGACGGCGTGAGAATTGAGCCGCGCCGGCTGCCGCCATCGCGTCCGTCACCCGCGCGCGATCATCGGCGGTGAGCCGGCCTTGCCAGCCTGTGAAGGGCTGGCGGCCAAGCGAAACCACGTCGTCGACCGTGAGGCCGGGACTGGAACTGCGCTCGGTAAGCACCACAGACACGCGCCGGGCGCGAGTTTGGGGCCGCATCGCCGCCACGTCTTCGTCGTCGAGGAGCGCGGTGCCGGCGATCGCGCCTTGAAGCCCGGCGATGGTCCGCATCAAGGTCGATTTGCCTGCCCCGTTGCGGCCCAAGACGCAGACGAAGCTGCCGGGGCTTACCGAAACGTCGAGATCGGCGAGGACGGTGCCACGCGGCGCTCCATAGCCGACCGAGAGCTTTTCGAGGCGGAGCATCAGCGTTGTCCCCGCATCGACGGCGAGAAGATCAGCAGGCCGATCACTACCGGAGCGCCGACCAGCGCCAACACGGCGTTTAGGTGGAGAAAATGCTGTTCCCAAGGCGCGTGAACGACAAGATCTGCCGCGAGCGCGAGCAACGCGCCCGCGAGACCTGCCAGCGGCAGCAGCGGCAGGATGCGGGCGGTACCAGCGATGGCGCGCGCAAAATGCGGCACGATCAGCCCGACGAACGTGACGGGTCCGCAATACGCCGTCACGGGCGCGACCAGCAGCACCACCGCCGCGAGCGTCAGGCAGCGTAACCGCGTGACGTCCGTTCCGAGGCTCTTGGCGTAGGTTTCGCCGAGCAGGAGCGCCGTCAGCGGCTTGGCGTTGACCAGCGCCAGCACGATCCCGATGACAACCGGGGCGACAAGCAGCGGCAGGTCGCCGGGCATGACGCTCGCGAAATTACCGTCGTTCCAGCCTGAGAACACGCGCCCGCCGACGCGGTTGGCGAAGTGGATGACGACGCTGACGATCCCCTGCACGGTGAAGCCGAGCATCAATCCGACAACCAGCAGCGTGACGGTTCCGACCCGCCGCGCCAAACTCGCCATCGCCAGCGCGAAGGCGCCGATGCCGAGCATTGCGCCGAGCGTGATCGATGGCCCCTCGAAACTGCGCAGGAACGAGATTGCCTCGGGGCCGGAGAAGGCGGCAGCGGTGACGAGCAGCGCCACGCCGAGCTGCCCGCCTGCAGTCAAACCCAGCGACCAGGCATCCGCCATCGGGTTGCGGAACAGCGCCTGCATCAGCACGCCGCCAATGCCGAGCGCCCCACCGGCGATGATGGCCGAGGCAACGCGAGGAAGCCTCAATCCCGTAACGATCTGCGCATTCCCCGGATCGCCGCCGCCGGTGAGCGCGGCGACTACTTCGCCGGGACTGACATCAATCATACCCCAAGAGAGCGCAAACATTCCTGCCGCAATTACTGCGACGGCGAGGACCAAGCTTCCGGCGAGGCTACGCGCCGCGGGCGTCATCGTGGCACCTTCGTGTCGGGGCGGATGTAGCGGAACGGTTCGGTGCGAAGCGGCGGGTGGAGCATGCGCACGATGTCCCCGAGCACAAGGTCAGGGCGGATCACCGCCGTCTCATAGAGGTCGTAGGCGTCGGCCGCCGGCTTAGTCATGCCGTCGGAGGCGAACAGGCACCCCTCTCGATATGCCTTGAAGCGGCGGAGTGTCGCCACATCGGTAAATGCGTTCGAGTGACTGTCTCGCAAAATCCAGCAATCTGCATCCGCGCCGCGTGCGATCAGCTCTTCGGTGGTCACTCTGTTGAAGCTATCCTTCCGGGGGTCGTCCGGCCCCTCCAGCGGATTGCGGCCGTTGGCGTCGCGTAACAGCTTGGCATCGGCGTTGCGGATCGTCGGATTCCAGCGGTCTCCCGACTGATACCAGGCCGAAATGACGGAGCGGGTCGGCTGCGCTGCCGCGGCCTTCTTCAATGTGTCGACATTGCGCGTGACAGTGGCTGCGAAAGCGTCGGCCTCGCGCTCGCGGCCGGCGAGCATCCCGATCAGCCGTACATAATCGACGCGGCCCATATAGTCGGGCTCGTTGTCGAGGAAGATCGGCACAACCGGGATGCCGAGCGCTTCGATGCGTGGCTTAGCGCCCACATTCGCCATGTCGCCCATGCTCATCAGCAGCACGTCGGGCTTCGAGGCGATCAGGGCGTCCAGCTCGGGCGGCGAATGCCAGCCGTAGCCGATCTGGCGCACCTCGCCGCGTCGAACGCGGTTGCGGAGCGTGTCATCGTAGGACTTGACCCCGCCGACTGCCACCAAGCGGTCGTTGATCCCGAGCACGCGGGTGATCGCCTCGTGGAACCCGGTGTTGCTGGCGATCCGCATGACTGGCGTCCGTATCAGGGTCGCTTCCGCAAGATCGCCCGTCAGCGCGGGCGGTGTGACGTTACGCGGGACGAGCACTAGGCGTTGGAATTGCTCTTCGCCGACCGCGGCGCCGCCCCAACTCACCACCGATGCCTTCATGTCAACGATGCGATAGCCCTCCCGCTCGACCACTCGGAAAGTCTTGGCGAATGGCATCGGCACCGGTGTTCCCCGCACGGCTTCCTGCGGAACCGCTGGCTGGCGCTCGCTCCCACACGCCGTAAGCGCGACCGCGAGAAAGATGACCGCACACCTCACGTCCGCCTCCCGAGGGCGATGAGGGCTGTCGAGGCCAACCGCATCACGCCGTCGGTCGCGAGTTCGGAGGCACGGGTCGCCGCCAGCTTCACAACCTTGGCACGCTCCTCGTCGTCAAGGCCGGCGAGCATCGGATTGGCGCCAATCATCGGACTGTCGACCGCAAGCAGACCCGGGTCGGCGACGAAGTCGTGCGTGCGCCGATGGACTTCGATCTGTTCGAAGCCGGCCGCTTCCAGTTCAGAGGCTAGCCTCGCCGCGTCGGCAAGAATCGCGCCGCCCTCGGTCATTGGCGGCGCAGCGTCGTCCGGTCGCAACTCCTCGCGGGCCGCAGCCAGCAGCCGGTTAGGGCCAAAGCCCCAAGGGTTGTCGGCCACCGCGATGACGCTGCGCCCGCCCCGTCGCAATACCCGCGCCATCTCACTCAGGCCCGAGCGGAAGTTCGAAAATAGCGGCACGCCGAATACCGAGCATGCGATATCGAAGGTGGCATCGGGCAGATCGAGAGCCTGTCCGTCCATCTGCCTCGCCGTAATTGGAAGCGACCCGGTGCGTGCGACCAAGCGATCGATCATCGCCTGCGAAAAATCGATCGCGGTCACGATCGCGCCAGCCTGCGCCGCAGCCAGTGCGAGAGCACCGGGACCGGTCGCAACGTCGAGGAGCAGATCTCCGGGCTCGATCGCGGCGATCATCGCTGCCTCCTTGCAGAAGAGCGCAGTGAACGGCTCGGCTCCGGCGACATAGTCGCCGCTGCTCGCGTCCCAAAAGGCCTGGGTCTGAATAGTATGCATGTCAGAAGCTCGCCCGTAAGGTCGCGCGAAGCTGGCGTGGCGGGCCGGGCGTCGCGTAGGTCGGCGCGCTCGTGCCGCCGAAATAGAAGTAATATTCTCTGTCCAAGAGGTTGGTCGCCGAGAGATCGAGGGCGATGCCCCGCCAGCTTGGCGGTGCGATTGTCGTCCCCAAAGAGACCACCTCATAGGCGCCGGCGAACAGGCTGTTGTTCGTGGTGACGGCATAGTCGTCGTAAAACTCGACTGCTCCGCGGGCCGTCAGCCAGGATGCGATCCGCTGCTCGGCCGATGCAAAGACAATGTTCCGGGCCACGCCGACAGGCGTGGTCCCAGAGAGGTCGAGCGGGCCTGAGAAGGTTGACAGCACCAGCTCGTCCCATTTGGGATCGACGTGGCTGTATTGCAGACGAAATCGGGTGCCGTCCCGCGGGACGATGTCGAGCGCGACTTCCGCACCCTGCACGTCGTAGCGCTGGCCGAATGTGACGAGGTTGGGCGGCACCGAGAAGCTGGTCGCGGCGTCCGGGTTGGGGATGATGGTCCGGCGGTTCTTCTGCCAGGTGCGATAGATCGCGCCCTCGAAGCGAAGGGTGCCGCCAAGCGCGCGTCCTTTAACACCAAGCTCGGCCGCATCGATGGTGGTGGGCTTCAGCTCGGGGCGGAAATACTGTGCCGGGTCGTTTTCGAACGTCGCGCCGAAGTTGGAGTTGAAGCCTCGCCCATAGGACGCATAGACCTGTCCGAATCCAGTGCGCCACGACACGGACGCCTTGGGCGAGAAGGCATCCGCCCTTAGTCGCGCGGTCCCGCCGGGGCCGGACGCCGGCAGAGCGTCAAAGTCGGAGCGTCGGCGGAAACTGTCATAGCGCCCGCCGACCGTCAGAGTCAGCCGATCGGCCAGCGCGATTTCGTCTTGGATAAACGCCCCGAAAAAGCGATCGTGGAAGCTTGCGCTCGTCAACGGCTCGTCGATGACGAAGCAGGGATTGTTGCGGTTGGCCACCGCGCCGGTGCGTATGTCGATCTCGGCGAGGTAGAAGGTGAAGCCGCACTCGGGGGTGAAGCCATTCTGGCCGGACCAGCGAGCCAAGCTTCGGTTGCGGGTGTCCTCGTAGGTGACACCCGCGATCAGGCTATGCGCCCCGAAGCGCGCCGACATGCTGGCCTCGCCATACCATACCCGTTGGCCGGTATCGCCGCGGTAGCCGTTCACCCCGAACACGCCACGCGACTGGTCGAGCCCGAAAGCGTCGTAGAAGTTCAGGAAATTGTCGCGATCGAAGCGGCGATGCTGGCCGGTGAGCTTCACCGTCACCGCATCGGACAGGTCGTGCTTGACAATCAGCGCGGCGATCCCGCCCTCGATGCTCTCATAGGGCTCACCCAGTCCGAGAAAGGGCTGGCGCTCGGCGAGCACGTTGCCTTGCCCGTCGACCGGCAGACCATTCGGAACCTCGATGCGGCGGTTAAGATAATTGCCGAACAGGCTGAGCCGGGTCGCCTCACCGACGTCGAGATTCAGCTTGGCGAAGGCACTTCCCACCTCGCGGCGACTCTGCTCGCGCCACCCACGAAAGTTCTCATAGGCACCGCCGACGAGGACCCCGCCGCCTGAGAAGCTGCGCGTGATAGTCGCTGAACCGCGATAATAGTCGTCGCTGCCACTGGCCAACGTGCCGGTGATCGCATCCCTGTCGGGATCGCGTGTGATGTAGTTGACGCCCCCGTAGATCGCGCCGCGGCCATAGAGCGCAGACAATGGCCCCTTGACGATCTCCACCCGCTTCAGCGCGTCGTAAGGAACTTCCGCCAACAGCGGCTCCTCGAACACGCCGACGAACGGCACGCCGTCGACCAGGGCAAGAAAGCCGTCGGTGCCGGTCGAACCGCGGATCGACACGAAGGGGAAGAAGTCACCGTCGCCTTCGCCACGGCGAAAAGAGACGCCGGGCACGCCCCGGAACTCGTCGGTTCCGTATGTAAAGCCGCCAGCGCGCAGCGCGGCGATGTCCTGAACGGTGATCGCTGCCGGAACGTCCTCAAGGCGGCGCTCGCTTCGCGTGGCGGTGACAACGATTTCGGCCTCGTTCGTGTCAGCCTGCGCTGCCGCCGGGACCGCTATGACGAGCATGGCGCCCATGCCGAGAGCACGCGCGTTCATCGACCAGCTCCAAAGCGGTAGCCAAGGCTGACCGTCACCGTGCGCGGCGCACCGGGATAGATCGGGATGAAAGCGCCGCCGCTGTCATAGTAGAACGTGTCGAAGACGTTGAGGACGTTGAGCTGCGCTCGAAGCGGATTGCAGCCAAGCTCGAAATTGTAGCCTACGTTCGCGTCGACCCGCGTGTAGGCGGGGAGAAAGATCGTATTGTCGGTGTTGCCGGCGCGGCGGCCGATATGCTGCGCGCCGATGCCGACGCTTGCGCCCTGCAATGCGCCGGCAAGGTCATAGGTGGTCCACAAGCTCGCCGAATGACGCGGTGCGTTGACCAAGCGGAGGCCTGACGCGAGGAAGCTGTCCTCGCGCACTTCGGCGTCGAGGTAGGTGTAGTTGGCGATCAGCCGCCAGCGCGGACTAAGCACCGCGGGAACTTCAACTTCCAACCCGCGCGATCGGCTCTTGCCGACCTGGATCACGAACTCGAAATTGGGGTCCGTCGGATCGCTGACCGCGACATTGCGGCGGGTGATGTCGAACAGCGCGATCGTCGGGCGCAGCCGTCCGCCAAGCAGGTCCGCCTTCGCGCCAACCTCGAATGCCTCACCGATCAGCGGCTCGGGGAGGCGTCCGTCGCGAAGGCGGCCGACGTCCACCTGTCCGCGAAACGAGCGCGACCAGCTCGCGTAGAGCGAGACTGGCTGCACCGGCGTCCATGTTACGCCGGCGCGGGGTGACAGCTTGTTCCGCTTGGTCGACGTGTCGGTGCCGATCGTGCGCTCGAAGGTGCGCCCTTCCGTCCAGTCGTAGCGCAGGCCGCCCAGCAGCCGCACGCCGCCGCCCAGCAGCAGTTCGTCCTGCGCGTAGATGGCAGAGGAATCGGTGTTCCAGGCACCATCCGACGCCAGTGAAGTTGGCACGGCGCGTTGGCCATAGCTCGGGTTGAAGAAGTCGATAGGCAGGTTAACCCCGAACGGTGTCGTTAAAACGTCGAAGCGCCAGCGATCGTAACTCAGCTCCGCCCCGATCAACGCCTTGTGCTGGATACTCCCGGTGGCGAAGCGAGCATAAAGCTCGGCCTGCGCGGTCAGGTCGCGCTGTCGATCATAGGCGTCGCTGACGCGGCGGTTGACCCGCGGCGTCGCGGTAGTCGTCCCGCCAACGGGCGGAAACCCGTAGGGATAGTAGAAGGTGTCCTTGGTGAAGTCGGAGTAGCCCGCGGCGATCCGGCCCGAGAACACGTCAGAGAACCGATGGTCGACAAACAGGCTGACAACGCCGCCCTTGTTCTCGTAGCGCGCGTCCGCCTCGCCGAATTGACGGTCGCGCGGCGCTTGCAGGAAGATCGGGTTGTTGGCGAACCCGCGGTCGGCATAGCCGCGCTTGCGGGCGTACTCGCCCTCAAGCGTGATCGTGGTCGCATTGCCCGGTCGCCACTGTGCGACCGGTGCCACAAAGAGATCGCGCGAGAAGCCGTAGTCGCGCCAGCTGCCCTTGTCGTCATACGATGCGTTGAGCCGGAAACCGGCGTCGTCGCCAAGCGGCACGTTGCCGTCGAAGGTCAGGCGGACCTGGTCGAATGAGCCATAGAGCCCACCGAACTCGGCGAATGCGCGGTTCTGCGGCTTCTTGGTGACGAAATTGACGACGCCCCCGGGCTCGAAGCGCCCATAGAGCGCCGAGGCAGGACCTTTAAGGATTTCAACCTGCTCGATGTTCTGGAGCTGCTCGTCCGGCGCATAGGCGGAGCGGCGCAGGCCGTTCTTAAGGTTATAGGGCGTGATGAAGCCGCGGATGTAGAAGCGGTCGTTCGAGCCAACGAAGCCGACTTGCGGGCTGAAGCCGGGAACGTAACGCAGTGCCTCGCCAATTGTCGTGATGCCGCGATCAGCGATCAATTCGCGCGTGACGACCTGCACCGAATACGGGGTTTCCTTGATCGGCGTGTCGGACTTGTTGACCTGTGGTGCGACGGTTGCGCGATACCCCTGCTCGCGCGTGCCGATCACGACGATTTCTGCACTATTCGTTTCCGCGACCTCTTGCGCCGCAGCGGGCGCGGCGATCATCGCCGCGCCAAGAACCATAGCTCGCACTTGCTTACTCCCCCGAACCGCCCGCATACGTGACAGTATATCATTACAAAGGTCAACCGTTTGTTGCCAATGATGCGGGCAAGGCACGCCAAGGATGCCTGGGGCGACACTTTCTGGCTCTATCGCGCCCATTCATGCGCGCGTGAGCACGACGAGATCATTGGTGATCCGGCCCGTCAGCCCGGCCCGAGCTGCTTCTGCGACGATCGTATCGGCAGAGACCACCCAACATTCGTAGGTTGTCTGGTCGCATCGCAACTCGCGCTCTCCGATGCCAGCGCGGTAGGACATGTGCCAGCGTTGCCGATCAGGTCCGATGCGTTGAGCTGACGCACTTGCCTGGTAGTTGATGCGACCGACCTGCACGCTGGCCATCTGGGTGTCTGGCATGTCGTCGGCGGTTGGGCACTGCACCTCGACGACGATCCGGCCGGTCTGGGCCAGGCGTTCTGCGAACAACGCCCACAACATTTCCCGATCCGCGGGCGCGAAGTGAACGAGCGCCGCGCTCAGCACTGCGCCGGCGATTTGCTCCGGCAATGGGGCAGAAAGAGCACCGAAAGGTAGGATCGTCACGCGCTCGCGTAAATCTGGATCACTCCATATGCGCGTCATCAACGCTGACCGCATCGCCGGATCGGGCTCGATCGCAAGGATCTCAGCGGCGGCAAGCGTTCGGGCTATGAGCGCGGTCGTGAGCCCGGTGCCGGCGCCGATGTCGACGATCGGTCCAAGGGCCGTATCCAGCCCCTCTAGCGCCGCGGCTATCTGTCGATCGACGTCGGCATGGGTCGCGGCGGCGAGCGGGTCGTAATACTGCGCGGTGATGGCATAGCCTTCCATCAGAGTCGCGCCGACAGGCCAAGGCCGGCGATACGGCCGCGCGCGACCGTTTCGCCCTCGACACCGGGTCCGTACAGGACGCCGTTCAGCACCTGACGCGCGTTGAACAGGTTGCGGACGAACCCATAGGCTTCGATGCGGCCGAACCGCAGACCCAGGCGGGCATCGACGTTGTGATAGGCTGGCAGATTGAAGCTGTTGGCGACGTCGGCAGCGCGGCGGCCCTGGAATTGGTAGCTCACGTTCACGATCGGCTGCGCACCGGCGATGCCATTTTCGCTGCCGCGCCAGTCCAGCGCCGCGGTCGCCGAAAATCCCGCGACGTTAGGGATGCGGTTGCCGCGTTGCGCGCCCGAGAGGGTGTCCGCCTCGCGGATGCGGGCGTGGGTCCAGGACAAGCCGCCCGCGACACTGAATCCACCCGCCAGCACGACGTCGCCCTGCGCCTCGATCCCGTAACTGCGGGTGTCGAGGTTGGTGGGAACGAACGAGAAGCTGACGAAGTCGAGCGTGAAGAGCTGCTCGTCGGTCACATCATTCCAAAAGCCGGCGAGATCGAAGTGCGCGCGGCCGTCCAGCGCCCGCCCCTTGATGCCGGCCTCGTAGGTCCACGAGGTCGACGCCCTGTAGGCGAGCGTCGGGATACCGGCTGCGGCGGTAAGCCGGAAGCGTGGGAAGCCGCCGCTTTTCGCCCCGCGCGCGACCGTCGCGTAGAGGTTCACGTCGCCCGTCAGCGCGAACGTCGCCGCAGCGCGGCCGGTCCAGAGATCGAAGCTACGCGACGTACGTTCGGTGGCAGCAGCAGTCGTGCCGGGGAAGCCGTTGCCGGTGAAGGTGCCGTCGAGCGTCTTGTCATCGCGGGTATAACGGGCGCCAAGCGTCAGCTTCAGCCGGCTGCCGACCGGCGCGGTGATTTCGCCGTAGCCGGCATAGCTGTCGATCCGCTGGCGATCCTGGCGACGGCCGTTGAGGAAGGGCGAGAAGCTGGACAGGTTCCGCAGCTCGACGTCGAAGGTCGATCGGAAATAGTTGGCTCCGATCGTCCAGGCGAAGGTGGCGCCAGGGAGGCTTGCGACACGCAGTTCCTGATAGAAGCGGTCCTCATCTTCCCGCCAATCGGACCCGTCGGTTGGCGGAAGGAATGCAGCTGGCGGCAGGCCGCCAAATAGCGGGCCATAGATCAAACCATCGGTGTCGTCGGTGATCTGGTGATTGTTGAAGCCGTTGAACGCTGTGATCGCGGTCAGCGCAGCGCTCCCCAACGGCACCTCGCTTTTCAAGCTCACGCCCCAAGCGGTGCGACGGACCCGATTCTCCGGATCGAGCTGCACTTCGTCGCGCGCTTGACCGCCGCGTGCATAGTAGAAAGGATCGCTGAGCTGGCGGTCGACGGCGCCCGTCAGCGTGAAACGCAGACCGGAATCCCCGGGCGTCAAGACCAACGTGCCGCGACCGGCATAGCTATCGCGGTCCCCCAGCTTTCCGCCCCTTGGTGCGATGTTGGGAACGAAGCCGTCGATGGTCGAGACGCGCGCCGCGAACCCGGCGGCGAGCTGGCCAGGGATGATCGGGCCGGAGAGCGCGGCTTGCGCCAGCCCGTAGCTGTCCTCGCCGCCCTCGATCCGCACCCCGCCTGCCACGACGTTGCCGGGTTGCCGCGTGGTGATGTTGATGGCGCCGCCCTGGCTGTTACGGCCGAACAGGGTGCCTTGCGGCCCGCGCAGCACTTCCAGCCGTTCGAGGTCGAGATAGGCGAACTCTGACGCATAGACCGGTTGCGGGACGCCATCGACATAAGTGACCACCGATCCGTCGTCGGGGCTGACAGCCTGGCTAAGCGGTCCGATGCCGCGAAGCTGGAAATAGGCGAACCGCCCGTCGTCGAAACTCGTCAGCGACAGGCCGGGTATCTGGCGGAACAGGCTCTGCGTGTCGTCGATGCGGCGGGCCGCGAGCGTCTCCGCCTCCAGTACGGTGACGGCGAAGGGAACCTCGCGCGCCGGCTCCTCGCGGAGGCGGGCGGTGACGACAATTTCTCCTGCGATCGTGTTCTCCTTGAGTTCGGCAGTCTGCGCATGAACGGCGCCGCCCCAGCTCGACATAAGAATTGATGATGCGAATAGGATTGATCGACGCATGGAACCTCCGGGAAAGTACCTCGGTCGATACTCATCCCTCGGTCGGAGCGTGTGAGGTGCGCGGGAGTATCAACCGTGCCGTGCGGGAGTTTCTACGGCCGAGCTTCGGGTCATCTCGCTCGGCAACATCCCGAAATGCCGGCGGAAGGCGTCGGCGAAGCATCGCGGGCATTCGTAACCAGCCTGCTCGGCCGCGGCTGCAACGGTGAGGCCCGAATTAAGATCACCGACCGCGCGCTCCAGACGGCGCTGACGCACATAGCCGAAGATCGTCGTGCCGAACGACGACTTGAACGCCCGCTTCAGTTTGAAGTCGTTGATGCCGAACATGCGGGCGAGTTCAACAATGCTCGGCGGATCGTCGAGGTGCGCGTCCAGATAGGCGCGCACCTCGACCATGCCGCGCTCCCAGGCCGGCGTCGGAAACGGCTTGCCAGCACCGGCTAGGGCGTCGATCTGACCAGCTAGCAACCCGATCGCGCAGGATTCGAGGTAGAGCGACCGGCCCGCGCCTGCATAGGGGTTGGCAAACATCGTCTCTACCATCGCGACGCCTGCAGGATCGAGTGATGACAGGCGGCGCGCCGACACTGTGTCACCAGCTCGAGCGATCATTTGGGCCAGCGGCGTCATCCCAAGGCTGTGACGCTCGATCAGGTCTTGCGCGGCATCAAGCGAGAAGCGCAGCGATACTGTCTTGAACCCGTGCGAGGGCAGGACGAAAACGGAGCCCGACGATCGCGGTGCGGCGCCCGCGTGGACCTCAAGCGGCTGCGTGGCGAAGCGAGTGCCGTCCATGTCGAACCGGGTCCCACCCTTCAGGTGGAAGCCGATGCCGAAGACGTCTTCCGGTTCGACGAAGTGGTAAGAGCATTCCTCGCCTGGCGCGATGTCGCTGAGCACCATTGTCAGGCCATCGCGCAGTTCCAGCGTTTCGGTCCGATTGGCGCCGTCCTCGCTGCGCATTCGCCAATGTCTGACTTCAGGCGGCATGTCGCTGTTCCTACAAGGGATCAATCGCCAGCAGGAGCCGATCGGCGCCCGTTCCGGCAATTGGGGGAGACCGATGCAGGATTGCGGGTTCGTCGGTCCAAACGCGCCCCTTGAACACGGCCACCTCGCCAGGCTGCAGCGAGTTGATCGCACTGTCGTCCTCCGCACGCCGCCACTGGGTCCCGGCTCCGGCAAGAGTTAGAAGAAGGCGAGCTGTTACATAATCAGAATGGAAGCGGCGGCAGGCGTCGGTTTCGATAACCTCCAGCCTCACTCTCACGCGCTCACAAGCCGTGACCGACGCAAAGCGCGTGCCGAGCGCCGCGATTTCACGGGCTGCATCTCCGGCATCTCGATAGCCCGCATCTTCCAGAATTAATGTGAGTGCCAAATCAAGGCCGGCCACGTCGAGCTGTTCATCAATATCGTCGATGCCCGACTGACTTTGATTGGCGAGCGCACTTAACGACGCTGGAAGCTTGCGCTCCCATATTGCGAGATGAACGTCCGGCTCGACGATCAACGACAGGACATCGGACCAGTCTCCGACCTCAGTCGCGATACACCGCGTTCTCGCTGACGTACTCATCGATCACCGTACAGTTCTATATGATACATCATATCATCATAGCTCATACTCTGGTGACCGTCTACCAGCACGGTCAGGCTAGCGCGGGTAGGATATGTCTAGCTGGGAACCGGACCTTGCGCCCACGCTGCACGAATGGTGACCAACAACTTACCGCTTGCGCGCTGCACTGCGCCACCGGCCAGTCGCAAAGCGCCGTGCTCTCTGCTTGAAAGCGATCGGACTAGCGTCGACGCCCGATCGCGGCGCTTTTCGGCGAAAGACGCTTCATACCAGCACTAGGCCGCGTGGACAAATTTGAGCCAGTATCTGGCGGTAGCGATATGAACCATGCCGAGGAAGCTATTGGCCAGTTGGTCGTATCGGGTGGCGATGGCGCGGTTGACCTTGAGGTGGCCAAACATGCGCTCGATCCGGTTGCGCTGCTTGTAGAGCACCCGGTTATGCTCGATCTTCACGCGGCTGTTTGATCGACCAGGAATGACGGCTTCGATTTTCCGCTCGGAAAGGTCGGCGCGGTGGTGTCGGCATCGTAGCCTTTGTCGGCAAGTAGAGCGTCCGGCGTGCGCTCAGGTAGGCCGATCAGGGCGTCATAGGCCTTGCAGTCTGCCGCCTCGCCGACCGTCAGATGGAAGGCGAGCGGTCGTCCGAGGGCATCAGCCAGGCAGTGAAGCTTACTGGTGAACCCGCCCCGCGAGCGGCCAAGAGCGCGTCGATGAGTCCCCCTTTTCCGCCAGCTGCCGAGACGTGGGCGCGGACTGTGGTGCTGTCGATGCTATAGTGGCCACTGTCCGCCATGATCTCGGCCAGCGTCACCGCGACGGTCTCCCAGACGCTGGCTTCACTCCATCGCCGGAACCGGCGATAAATGGTGTTCCAACTGCCATACTTGGGCGGCACGTCGCGCCACGGGGCGCCGCAACGGAGCCGCCAGAGTATGCCATTGATGATCGAGCGGTTGTACTCGGGCCGACGTCCTCGAACACGGTTTTCAGGCTCGATGGGCAGCAAGCTCGTTAGAACGCGCCATTCTGCTTCATTCAGATCGCCTCGGCTCAAATCTGCCTCCAAAAAGCAGCTTTGAGCCAACCGTTCTGTTCGGCGTCAACCGTAGCTCGCCTGGCTGTTGAGATCAGATGCAGTTACGATCCACCGCGATATGATCACGACAGCGAACAACGACGACGAACATTGCGACTGCGAGGTGCATGGGCGTCAGCCCATCACGTTCGTCTGCGCCCATGTCGTAGGGCGAACATCACCGGACACAGCCGGATTTGTTTCCTTTCCGCCTGAGGATGAAGATGACCTCAGGGACGCATGGTGTGAGGCTTGCGACGCCTATCTGCAAAGCAACGGCGGCGAGTGGATCGAAGATACTCTGGTGGTGTCTGACGGCATCACGATCATATGTGCCGAGTGTTATCGCCAGCGCGAAGCGGATGCCCGCTTAGCGGGACGAAGGAGGATCCGGCACGGCTGAATTTGTCCACGCGGCCTAGGGATGAGCAGGCGAAGGGTGATCGGTTGCGCCGACCAAATTCTGCTTATCGTAGGATCAGTGGCGGCCTGTCAGGGCCAAAGTCGATAACCGGCGCTAGACGGCGTTCATATAATAGTGCGAGTGGCGACACATATTCGTCAGGTTTATCTAGCGCGGGGCGCCGGTTGATCGAGCGAACCGAGCCCCGCTTGTCTTGGGTTCAAGATATGTCAGCTATGGCCCCTCGCATGTCGACACCTGCCAGTCCGCAAACGGCCCATTTGCAGCCCCATTCCAAGGCCGGCAAGACGAAATCTGGATGTCGGGTTTCGGCCCAATTTCTGCCGGCGGGCTCTAGCCGTGTCCGAAATGAAGGCTTTGTCGGGCCGACTAGGCAATCTCGCGAGGGTCCAACAATAGCTCGCGTTGGATGCCAATGGCATCGAGGAAGCTACGGTCGTGACTTACGACCAAGAGCGCACCGTCGTAGGACGCTAAAGCCACTTCAAGAACCTCGATGGTCTCGACATCCAAGTGGTTGGTCGGCTCATCCAGCAACAGCAATTGGGCAGGTATATCACCGCCCAGGACACACGCGAGGCCCGCTCTCAACAGTTCTCCGCCCGAGAGCGTGCGAACCACCCGGTGGGCATCGCGATTACGGAAGGCGAAGCGGGCAAGCTTAGCGTGTGCGTCGTGTGCTTTGGCGGATCCATTAAGTCTGACGAAATTTCTCAGGATCGTTTCCTCCGGATCCAGAATGCCGACATGTTGATCGAGCAAGGCGAGGCGCCCATCGAAACGCGCAACGGTGCCGGATGAGGCGCCTACGGTTCCGAGGGCCAGGCGGAGCAGAGTGGACTTTCCGGCCCCATTTCTGCCGCTAACAGCTACTCGTTCCGGTCCCCGGATGGACAAGCTCCAAGGGCCAAGGATCCGCCCGTCAATCTCGACTGACGCATCGTCGATCCTGAGAAGGTCGCGATTGGTAGGCAATCCGCTCTTGGGCAGATCAATCACGAGGGGTGTCACTATTTCGAGTTGAGTGCGAGCAGCATCCAGCCGCTCCGCCGCAGCTTGCGTTTGGCGCTCTGCGAGTTTTTCATCGCGCGCTGAGCTGATCTCCGCACGCTCCGCCTGTCGGCCAAGCAAGATCTTGGGTGCACTTCCGCTCAGTGCATAGTTGCGACCCGCTCGGTCCCGCCGTGCCTTGGCCTCACGGCGTCCCTGCTCGGCTCGTTTTGCGGATTTAAGTTCGTTCGAAGCTGCAAGGACCTCGCTTGCTGCCCTCGCCCGCTCGGCGTCTCGAACGACGACGTAATCTGACCAATTGCCGATGACCTGTCGGATGCCAGTGGGCGCCAGTTCCACAATCCGATCGACTGCTTCTAGGAGCTTTCGATCGTGGCTCGCAACGATCGCAGCCCCGCGCCAGCGGGATAAGAGGTCTGCGACCAGCCCACGTCCGGCCGCATCAAGGTTGTTGGTTGGTTCGTCGAGTAGGATCAACTCGGGCTGCTCGAGCAGGAGTCGGGCCAGCCCCACCCGTGTCCGTTCGCCACCCGATAGGGTCGCTATCGTTCGATCGAGCCCCAACTGAGAGAGACCAACGTCGTCGAGCGCTTGATCAACGCGGGCTCCGATCGTCCAATCTGCCAGCGCAAAGTCCTCATCGACACCCTCACCCCGCTCGATCCGGTCTACCGCAGCCTGGATGGCGGATACGCCCAAGGCCTCAACGACCGTGCGTTGCTCAGGCCAGGATTGTTGTAGAACGCCCATTCGTGACGTTGCATTGAGGTGGCCGCTATCAGCGCCGCGCTCACCAGCGATGATGGCTAGCAACGTCGACTTGCCGCTACCATTCCGGCCAACAAGCCCAACTTTGTCGCCGGAGGCCACGTTCAGGGATAGGCTGGAAAAAAGCGCTTTGCCTTCAGGCGTGCTGGCACCGACAGCGTCCAGCGTGAGGAGATTTGACATGAAACACCAGAGAATGCGGGGAATGGGAAAGAAGCATTCTGTGGCGTGTCACATAGTCAAAACTCCGGGTGCTCTAGACAGCATATATGGACTGGTCGATCAGCGGGTGCAAGTCAGCCTGCACCGCTGAGGCTAGGTCACCGCTAGACGTGCAAGTCCTTATGGGCGGTGCCAAGGTCCGCTTGGGCCGCGTCCGACACTGCGAGCAGCCAGTCCGCTAACGGCCCAGTAGCTGACATGATTCCGGTCCAACGGACCGCTCGCTGAGCGTCAGATTTCGGCCCACTTCCAGTCAATCAAGCTGGAGACGCAACAGGGCCAAACGGCGATCTGATTGCCCCCAAAGCGGTCAGCCAGCCATCGCCCCTGGAAAAGGCAAAATGGTGGCTCCGTTCCGCAGGCCATCCAAGAGGTCGGACCACCATTGCGCCATCAGGACTCGCTCCTTCCAATGGGTGCCGCGATGGTAGGCCGCACGCACCTTGTCGCTGTCACCATGGGCCAGCGCTCGCTCGATGGCGTCCGGTGACCACTTGCCCGACTCGTTGAGAAGCGTGCTTGCCATCGCCCGGAAGCCATGCGCGGTCATTTCGTTGCTGGCATAACCCAAGCGGCGCAGTGCTGCATTGAGGGTGTTCTCAGACATCGGCCGTGTTCGGGATCGCATCGAAGGGAAGACATATCCCGACGATCCAGTGATCGCTCGGATTTCCTGTAGGATTGCGATCGACTGCCGCGAGAGCGGCACGTGGTGCGGTTTGCGCATCTTCATCTTCTCGGCCGGGATGGTCCATAGAGCGGTTTCCAGGTCGATCTCATCC
>NZ_JABAID010000033.1 GCF_012641335.1 Novosphingobium sp. ERN07 | reverse complement strand
TTTAATCCCGTCGACGTGTTCGAAGCGTACCAAACGCTTAACCGTTGATCACGGTGATACGCGAACCCGCTTCACGCCAATTTGTCCACGCCACCTAGGAACACGAGTTATCTTGCTTCTTGGACGAGCGAGGTGAGCAATGGCAATCGAGTTTATCGCAGGGGATATAAACAAGCCCGATTGGATACTCGACCCAGAAACAGATGAGTATCTCCCGATCGAGCGTGGGCAGGCTTGGCTGGATGCAATGAACGAATTTCATGCAACCCAGTGCAAACATGAGCATTTTGAGGCTTTGAAGGTCAGAATCGCCGATGGCAGACCGCAGGTCTATAAATGTTGCACGAATTGCGGAGAGCGGTCAGGCACTGCGATGAGTCAAAAGGATCGCGAATGGGTTGACAGCTTATCTTGGCTCCCAGACGAATTAATTGAAAACTATCGCTCAAGGCGAGAGCGGGAGAAGCATGCAGTGCTTTTGGGACTTGCCCGTGAACAGTTTGCCGAAAGAGGCAGATTCACGACGGCTTATCGAGCCTATCTCGCTTCACACGAATGGAAAAGTCTTCGTGAAAAGGTGATGAGGCGCTGCAATCGTATTTGTGAAGGTTGCGGCGATAGCCCAGCAACAGAAGTTCATCACCTGACCTACCGCCACTTCATGAATGAATTTTTGTTCGAACTCGTCGGCCTCTGCGAGGCTTGTCACGTTCGCTGGCATGATAGTGACAAAAGCAACAATTCAAAAAACTGAATAGTTAAAGGGCAATGCACATGGAATTCAGTGTTGGCGATACCGTGCAGCTAAAATCTGGTGGGGAGGTGATGACGGTCGAAGGCGTCTCGGCTGGACAAGTAGATTGCGTATGGTTCAACGCCAAAAAGGTGGAACGGTCAACCTTCGATGTCCGAACGTTAGAGTCATTCAAGAATGACTTCTCTGGGTTCTGACCAAGTGTGATATCTGTCTGACGAGTATGCCGTGAAACGTCGCTAAACTTCAATCAATGCACTTATGTTCGGTGGCGTTGGCTTTTACCTACCTTCTCAATACGGTCCGCCCTCAACATCCCGTCGCCTCCAACGGCCCAGCATAAGCGTCGGCGCAGCGGCGGGTGAGGGTGGTGAGTTCGTTCAGCAACTCCAGCTCCGCCTTCTTGAAATTGAAACAGCTCTTGCCCTGCATCCGCTTGCGCAATTCGGGCGATGTGCCGTCCAGCAGGGCGGGCAGGGCGTAGAGCGGCATGAGGTGGTACGAGACGTAGGCCTTCTTGACCTGCACCATGCCGAACCACGCAGGCTCCTTCTTGCCCGGCTCGTTCCACGGTGTTTTCAGCACAAGATGGCCGGGGGCGTCGAGCGTCACCACCATGCTGCTCGCTTGATCGAGCATTACTGTGCGCAGATCGGCAAATACGGCATCGAACGCATCAGGCATGGCGCACTCCCTTGGATAAGGAGCGCAGATTATTCCGGGATGAAAGAGAGGCCAGCAAAATCCTCCCTGTTTTTGCGAATGCACAAACGGGGAGGTGGCATTCGCGCCAGCGAATGACGGAGGGGTTCTTCTCGCTACCCCTCCACCCCCCGCTGCGCGGGCGGTCCCCCTCCCCGATTGTCCTTCGGAAAATCAGGGAGGATTTGCGAATCAATCGGGGGCGGCGGGCACTTCCTGCGGCGCGCCCGGTTGCACCGTGTCTGGTTCCACCACTGGCGTTTCATCGGGCTGGATCACCGGGGGCACGCCGTCCGGCTCGGTCACGGGCGGGGTTTCCGGCGGGGATTGCGGTTCGATTCGGTCAGGTTGCGGAGAATCGGGGGTTGTTGCCATGTGCGGCTCCTCAAATGCGGTGTTTCTTCCCCAACTCGCCGCCACTATACCCGGTTCCGTCGCGTCGTTCACACCCCGAATCCAAGGCGCTTGCCCTTTTCCGGCCACTGCGATAGGGGCACCGCTCGCTTTTCGCCGGATGCGGGCGTGGCGGAACTGGTAGACGCAGCAGGTTTAGGTCCTGCCATCGCAAGATGTGGGGGTTCGAGTCCCTTCGCCCGCACCAGTCCGCGCGCCGGCGTCCGAGTCAGCTTTTTCCGCGCCACAGGGCGCGCGACATGAATGAAAGTTGGATCAGGATGCAGATCGTCGAAACCACCAACGAGGGCCTGAAGCGCGCCTACACCGTCACCATCCCTGCGGCGGACATCGCTGCGCGGGTCGAAGGTGAGGTCAAGAAGATCGCGCCGCAAGTGCGTATGCCCGGCTTCCGCCCCGGCAAGGTGCCCGCCAACCTCGTGCGCAAGATGCACGGCCCACAGCTTCATCAGGAAGCGCTGCAGACCACCATTCGCGAAGCGATGGACAAGCTGGTGGCCGACAACAAGCTGCGCCCCGCGATGCAGCCCGCCGTCTCGCTTGGCGAAGGCTATGACGAAGGCAAGGACGCCGAGCTGACCGTCGAGCTGGAAGTTCTGCCCCAGATCGAAGCGCCCACGCTCGATGGCCTGAAGCTGGAAAAGCTGACCGTTCCGGTGACCGACGCCGAAGTGGCCGAAGCCGTTGCCCGCATTGGCGCTGGCCAGAAGTCCTTCACCGACGCCAAGAAGGGCGCGAAGGCCAAGGACGGCGACCAGATCGTGATCGATTTCCTCGGCAAGGTCGATGGCGTTGCTTTCGAAGGCGGCGCGGCTGAAGATACCCCGCTGGAACTCGGCGCGGGCCGCTTCATCCCCGGCTTCGAAGAACAGCTTGTCGGCGTGAAGGCCGGTGACGAAACCACGATCACCGTGACTTTCCCGGAAGACTACCCGGCCGAAAACCTCAAGGGCAAGGAAGCCACCTTCGACATCAAGGTCAAGGCGGTGAAGAACCCCGGTGAATTCGAAGCGAACGACGAATTCGCGAAGATGCTCGGCCTTGAAAGCCTTGAGCAATTGCAGACCCTGCTTCGTGGCCAGCTTGAGCAGGAAACGGCAGGGCTTACCCGCACCCAGATGAAGCGCGCGCTGCTCGATCAGCTTGCTGCCGGCCACGACTTTGCCGTGCCGCCTTCGATGGTCGATGCCGAGTTCGAACAGATCTGGACCCAGCTTCAGCAGGAAGCCCAGAACGAGGAAAACCCGGAAGACGCGCTGAAGGAAATCGAGGCCGAAAAGGACGATTACCGCAAGATTGCTGAGCGTCGCGTGCGTCTCGGCCTGCTCCTGTCGGAAATCGGCCAGGCCAACGGCGTGCAGGTTTCGGCCCAGGAAATGGAAATGCTGATCCGCCAGGCGGCGCAGCAGTACCGTGAACAGGACCGCCAGCGCTTCGTCGATTACGTGCGTTCCGAACCGCTCGCCGCTGCTCAGCTTCGTGCCCCGCTCTATGAAGACAAGGTCGTCGACTTCCTGTTCGACAAGGCCGAAGTCACCGAGCGTGAAGTGACCAAGGAAGAGCTGCAGGCCGCGATCGAAGCAGAGGAAGGCACTGCTGCCGCTCCGGCCAAGGTTGCGAAGAAGGCTCCTGCCAAGAAGAAGGCTGCTGCGGCGAAGGAAGAAGCTTCCGCCGAGGACGCCGCTCCTGCTGCTGAAGCCGCTGAGGAAGCACCGAAGAAGAAGGCTGCTCCCAAGAAGAAGGCTGCTGCCGAAGAAGCGCCCGCCGCTGAAGACGCTGCGCCTGCGCCCAAGAAGAAGCCTGCGGCCAAGAAGAAGGCCGAAGACTGATCTCCATATCGGATTGATCCGGCCCGACGGGGCTGGATATCTGACGGCCCGGCGTGTTCCAACACGTCGGGCCGTTGGCGTTTCGGGGCCAAAACTACGCAGTCGCGCGCCGTTTGAATGCGTAGTTTGTTGGAGAATGCGCCGGTCCATCGGCTTTCGATCATTCTCCCGATTCGCGTGTGATTCGCGATGTGGGATCATCCTGCGGCAAGGAACCTGTGTTGAGGGTGACTGCCATGCACACCGTTCGCAATCGCGTAGCCTCACGTCCCCGCCCGCCCAGTTCGCGCAGTCGCGCGAAAGTGGCGAAGTCCAAGTCGCAGGTCGTCCGGCGCAAGGAGCCGGCCTTCCTGCTGCGCATCCCCAATCCGCCCGCTTTCCCGGCCCATCTGATCCTGCCTGCGCCGCGCGGCGCGGTGATCTCTACGATGCCCGGGCCCGAAGCTCCTGTGGCCAAGCGCTCAATCGCACCAAAGAAGCCCCGAAAGGCCGCAAAGAACCGCAAGGGCACCATGAAGGGCACCACAAAGGGCAGCGCGCGGGTCAAAGCCTGCAAGATTACCGCCACGCCCGTCACGTCCGTCGCGCCTCAGAAAGTCCCCACGCTGATGACCACGCCCGACCTGCTCGACCGCGCATTGGCGATCCAGCCTGCCCCGGAAGCGAATTTCCGAAGTGCACCTAAACCCCTCCGAACAGCACCTAACGCCCCAGAAGCGCCACTGCCGCGCGCACAAGCACCCGCAATCGCGCGCAGCGGCGGGCTGATCGAAGCGATCGGCAACTGGCTGCGCCAAACCGGCAATCTCCTTGCCCGCTGGCGCGCCCGTCGTCGGCAACCGCCGGCTGAACGCCTGCAACTCGCACAAGCCGCTGCTCGCCAGCGCGCGCTGCAATCGCAATTCGAAGCGCTGGAAGCGCTGGGCGAAGCAGGAACCCTGAATCGCGCCTCATAGGCGGCTTTCCGACGCTTGGCGCCGGATGCGCTTGTCACTTTGGCAGCATCGTTTACGGGCAGTGCCACGCAAATCCCCGGATTCGCGGTTAACGCCCTTGAACATCGCGCCGTGGCACGCGACATAGCGAGGCCTAACCATATGAGGATTTCCATGCTCGACCTGTTCGGCGCATCGAGTGCGCAAGGAAAGTTCACCACCGATCCCGTCACCGGCGCGCTGATTCCGGTCGTGGTCGAACAATCGAGCCGCGGTGAACGCAGCTTCGACATTTATTCGCGCCTGCTGCGCGAACGCATCATTTTCGTGACCGGCGAGGTCGAGGACCACATGGCCTCGGTGATCATCGCGCAGTTGCTGTTCCTCGAATCGGAAAATCCGTCGAAGGACATCTCGATGTACATCAACTCGCCCGGCGGCGTGGTGACAGCGGGTCTCGCGATCTACGACACCATGCAGTACATCCGCCCGCGCGTGTCCACCGTGTGCATCGGTCAGGCTGCATCGATGGGTTCGTTCCTGCTCGCCGCGGGTGAGCCGGGAATGCGCATCGCGCTGCCGAATGCCCGCATCATGGTGCACCAGCCTTCGGGCGGCGCGCGCGGCATGGCTTCGGACATCGAAATTCAGGCGCGCGAAATCCTGCGCATCCGCAAGCGCATGAACGACCTTTACGTCAAGTTCACCGGCCGCACGCTCGACGAAATCGAGAAGGCGATGGACCGCGACACCTTCCTTGAAGCCGAAGAAGCGATGAAGTTCGGCCTTGTCGACAAGGTTTTCGAATCGCGTCCTTCCACCGATACGGTGGGTGGTGAAGAAGGTTCGGGCGGGGCACCTGCCTGATCGAAGTGTTCCAGCGGCCAGATTCTTAAGCCTCGCGAAAGGCTTTGGCCGCTAGGGACATGATACACGTTATCGAGTCCGGTTGATTAATGCCCTTGCGGTAGTAGGATAGCCGGACCCGCCCCTCGTGGAGGGGCGCCTGGGATGTAAGAATGACCAAGCTTTCTGGATCGGATACCAAGAGCACGCTCTACTGCAGCTTCTGCGGCAAATCGCAGCACGAAGTGCGCAAGCTCATTGCCGGGCCTACCGTGTTCATCTGCGATGAATGCGTTGAACTGTGCAACGACATCATCCGCGAAGAGACGAAGGCCGGTATCGCCGGAAAGAAGGATGGCGGCGTACCCACCCCGCGCGACATCTTCGAGACTCTGAACGACTATGTGATCGGCCAGGACCGCGCCAAGCGCGTGCTGTCGGTTGCCGTTCACAACCATTACAAGCGGCTGAAGCACAGCGGCAAGGGTGGCGAGGTCGAGCTTTCGAAATCGAACATCCTGCTTGTCGGCCCCACGGGCTGCGGCAAGACCCTGCTGGCGCAAACGCTGGCCAAGACGTTCGACGTGCCGTTCACGATGGCCGATGCCACCACGCTGACCGAAGCGGGTTACGTGGGTGAGGACGTGGAAAACATCATCCTCAAGCTGTTGCAGGCCAGCGACTACAACGTCGAGAAGGCGCAGCACGGCATCGTCTACATCGACGAGATCGACAAGATCAGCCGCAAGGCCGAAAACCCCTCGATCACGCGCGACGTTTCGGGCGAAGGCGTGCAGCAGGCCCTGCTTAAGTTGATGGAAGGCACCACCGCCTCTGTCCCGCCGCAGGGTGGCCGCAAGCATCCGCAGCAGGAATTCCTGCAGGTCGATACCACGAACATCCTGTTCATCTGCGGCGGCGCGTTTGCGGGTCTCGACAAGATCATTTCGGATCGCCTGCAAAAGCGCTCCATCGGCTTTGGCGCGCATGTTGCCGATCCTGAAAAGCGCAAGATTGGCGAACTGTTGCAGAAGGCAGAGCCTGAGGATCTCCTCAAGTTCGGCCTGATCCCCGAATTCGTTGGCCGTCTGCCCGTGATCGCCACGCTGAACGATCTGGACATCGATGCTCTGGTCCAGATTCTGCGGGAACCGAAGAACGCGCTGATCAAGCAGTATGCCAAGCTGTTCGAACTGGAAGACGTGACGCTGACTTTCACCGACGACGCGCTTGAGGCGATCGCCAAGCGTGCGATCGAACGCAAGACCGGCGCACGCGGCCTGCGTTCAATCGTCGAAGGCCTGCTGCTCGATACCATGTTCGATGTGCCGACCGAAACCGACATCGCCGAAGTCGTTGTCGACAAGGAAGTCGTCGAGGGCCGCAAGGATCCCGTCCGCGTCCATAAGGGCAAGGAAGAAGCGGCCTGAGCGGGCTGAACGAACTAGATAAGAATTTTGGACCACCCGCTGGCATCATGCTGGCGGGTGGTTTGATTTTGTTGGGGTTGCTCGTTTGGTTTGCGCCGATCAAAGGATCGCTGCCGCCAATACCGCTCGACGTTCAAGGTTGTTTTCGGTCAAAAGATTTGCCGGACATTGAAGTCGGCGCAGGAAAAATGAGAATCCTGCAATCACCGGAACTGTCAGTTAGCTATGCGCTGGAATACCACAAGGGCTGGGCGTATTCTCTCGACCAAGCGCTTCGGATTGAGCCTGAAGGTTCGACCGCAAAATTAACTCTTAAGAGCGGTCATGGCCTCTTCTTATTTTTAAGTCGTGAAGGTGCGGGCACGGCACCTATCGCGCAATTCACGCTTTACTCGTCAGATGGCGCGCGGGCCGCGATCTACAAAAATCGTGGATCGACATGCGCGTCACCTGATTGACCGTCCATGCAAGCTAGCACCACGCAAATCCCCCTCTCGCTAACGGGAGGGGGTGCGGAGGGCTTCCAAGTCTTAGTTCGGCATCGACACCGCATCGGTCACATGGATCACCCCGTTTTTGGCCATCAGGTCAGCCGTGGTAACATGTGCGGTACCGCCCTTTTCGTCCTTGAGCATGACAGTGCTGCCCATCAGCGACGCGGTCAGCTTGCCGCCTGAAACGGTCGTCAGTGTCGTGCTACCGCCATCGGCCTTGATCTTGGCCACAAGGTCGGCCGCCGGGACTTTGCCTGCCACGACATGGTAGGTCAGCACCTTGGTCAGCATGGCCTTGTTTTCCGGCTTCAGCAGGGTGTCAACGGTTCCGGCAGACAGCTTTGCAAAGGCGGCGTTGGTGGGGGCGAAGACGGTGAACGGGCCAGTGCCATTCAGCGTATCGACCAGCCCTGCGGCCTTCACCGCGGCGACCAGCGTGGTGTGATCAGGTGAAGCCACGGCAGCGTCGACGACCGTCGCTGTTGGCACTGTTTCAGCATAGGCCGGGCTTGCGACCACCGGAATTGTGGTGACGGCGGTGGCGGCCAGAGCGGCGAAGAGGAACTTGCGGGTCATTGGTAACTCCTTGCTGTGAACATGAGTCTTCCGGCGCATGAAACTGGGCTGCCGGTCTGCCCGTCCGCTAAGCAAGGTGGTGTCGAAGTGGGCTTAAACGACATGACCTTTGGTGTATGGTATTGTTTACAAAGCAGAAACAAAAAGGGGCGCGCTGCCGGTTTGGCAACGCGCCCTCAAGAATGCGACTCCGGCCGAAGGGAACGAGATAGCCGGATAGTCAGGGGAGGAACCGGAACGGAGGGGTAATTCAGGCCCGGTCGGAACGTCTCCGAGATGCAAAATGGGCGCGAACGTCTCGCAAAGCCACATGTCCCAATGGGCTATGCCCGCAAGGTCAGGTCAAACAGAGTGATCGTGCAGCAGCACGCATTCGTGACCGTCGATGGTTTCGACCTGCACTGTCGCGTGGCCGATGGCGAAATCGTGTTCCAGCTCGTGCGCAAGCTGGTGCAGGAAGCTGTCGCCGGGGTGGCCGCCGGGCATGACGAGGTGCGCCGTGAGGGCGGTTTCGGTGGTGCTCATCGGCCAAATGTGCAGATCGTGGACGGCCTCTACCCCATTCAGGCTTTCGAGGAAGGTCCGCACCTTGCGCTCGTCGATGCTCACCGGCACCCCAAGCAGGCTCATACGCAGCGAGTCTTTGAGAAGGCCCCAAGTGCCCCAAGCGATGATCCCTACAATCAGCAAGCTGGTTACCGGATCAATCCAGGTCTGCCCGGTCAGCGTGATCAACAGTCCGGCTACGACCACGCCAGCCGATACCGCCGCATCTGCCGCCATGTGCAGATAGGCGCCGCGAATGTTGATGTCGTGGTCCCGTCCGCGCATGAACATCAGCGCGGTAATCGTGTTGATCACGATGCCAATGGCGGCAACGATCATCACCGTGCCGCCGACCACCGGTTCGGGTTCGAACAGGCGGCGGATGGTTTCCACCAGAATTGCGCCCAGCGCCACCAGCAGAAATGCGGCATTGCCCAGCGCGGCAAGGATCGAGCTGGATTTGAAGCCATAAGTGAACCGCGCCGAGGGCGGCCGTGCGGTGAGCACGCTGGCGATCCACGCGATGACAAGGCCGAGCACGTCGGACAGGTTGTGACCCGCATCGGCTACCAGCGCCATCGAACCGGAAATCACGCCATAGGCCGCCTCGACGATCACGAAGGCCAGGTTGAGGCCAATCCCGATGGCAAAGGCGCGGCCAAAGCTGGCGGGGGCGTGGGAGTGCCCGTGCCCATGATTATGGCCATGTGAATGGTCGTGATGATGATGGTGATGATGGCCGCCGGACATGTGCCCTTCCTAACGCCTTGGCGGCGGCGTGGAAACACATGTTGCGCCAGGGGGCCTGTAAGCCGGGTTCTGTAGCGCCGACGGTATCCCATACAGGACCGTATCGCCGCTGGCAGCCATTCCTCTAGGCGGACCGTTGCCGGAACGCTCAAGCAATCAACCCGGACTGCTGGCCCGAAACAGGCCTGCCCATTGCTGGGCGCGCAGTCCCTATTCGATCTTGCTCCGGGTGGGGTTTGCCGTGCCGCTTCCGTTGCCGGTCGCGCGGTGCGCTTTTACCGCACCCTTTCACCCTTACCGTCCGGTCTTGCGACCATCAGGCGGTCTGCTCTCTGTGGCACTTTCCCTTGACCTTCAGTTTACGCTTCCAGCCCGGCGGGCGTTACCCGCCACCCTTGTTTCGTGGAGCCCGGACTTTCCTCGGTGTCATATGACAACGCGGCTGCCCGGCCCCCTGGCGAGCGGTCACCTAGCATGACCCAGATCGCGTTCCAACAGGAGTTCGAACAGCAATGCCCCGATCTGTCCGTCGACCTCGCCATCGATCCGCTGGGGCCGCCAGCGCCGCTGGAACGCGCGGACGGCGGCTTTCTGGTCTGAGATGTCATAGCCGAAGCGTTCAAGTGCGAGGAAGAACGCGCCCTCGTTGTCATAGAGCAGGCGCATCGACAGCTTGGGCGTGGGCAGGCACAGGCGGTGGCGGGCCAGCAGTTCCCACGGGAACAGTTCGCCCGGGTCGTCCTTGCGCGCAGGGGCAACGTCAGAATGGCCGACGACATTGGCGCGAGGCACGTTGTGGCGCTTCACGATATCGGCCAGCAGCGGCAGCAGCGCTTCGATCTGCGCATCGGGGAAGGGGCGGTAGCCGAATTCGTGGCCGGGGTTGACCAGTTCTATGCCGACGCTGGCCGAGTTAACATCCGTGATCCCGCGCCAGCTTGATCGTCCCGCGTGCCAAGCCCGCTTGTCTTCATCGACAAGGCCGGTGACGGTTCCGTCTTCGTCGATCAGATAGTGTGCCGAAACTTCCGCCGCCGGATCGCACAGCCTTTTCAGCGCGGCCTGCCCCGTCTCCATGCCGGTGTAGTGCAGCACCACCATCGACACCGGACACTTGCGCTCGTTCCAGTTGGGGGAGGGAATATCGCGGTGGACGAGCCAGCGGCGCATGAATCAGGCGACCGGCAGCACCGCGCCGAGGACGAGGCTTTCCGCCGTGACGTGTACCTGCACCGCGCCATTTACCGAACCGGCAAGCTGGTGGACCATCGCAGCAGGCGCCGTGCGGCTGGACAGTTCGCCAGCGGGCAGCGTGCCTTCGAGTGCCTGCCCGATCGCTGGATCGAAAGCTACGCGCTGTCCGGCGGCGCGCACCACGATCTCGGCCACGCCGTCGCGCACTTCGGCTCCGATATCCAGTGTGCCGCCACGCACCAGCGCATCGAGGCCGATCAGCGCGAGGTTGAGCAGTGTCTTGACCGCAGGCTTGGCAAGGCTGTCCACCCCGAACATCCAGTTCACGGCAACGCGCCCGTTGTTTCCGACCAGCGCATCGACCAGTTGCCGCGCTTCGGCTACGGGAACGGTTTCGCCAAAGCCGCCTGCCGCACCGAAGGCGAGGCGGAAGAACTTGAGCTTGTCGGCAGAGGCCTTGGCGCTCTGTTCAAGCAGTTCCATGCAGCGCTTGCGCATTTCGGGGTCTTTCTCGTCAGCGAGAAGTTCAAGACCGTTCGAAAGCGCGCCCACCGGGCTGAGCAAATCGTGGCAGAGGCGCGAGCAAAGCAGGCTGGCAAGATCGAGGGCAGATGCGGACATGTTCAGGTTTCGCGCCTTTTTCCTGAAAGGGTTTACACAGTTTACACTGTTCAGAGAAACTTTGCCGAGGCCCGTTTGTGCCCATGCTCAGTGACCGCCAGAGCGGCCTTGGTGCAGGGGAAGAGCGGCTTGGTTCTCGTCATACGATCCCTGCCTTAGCCTTGCTCGACGCAGTAGGAAAGCGGTTCGAACCCATCTGCCCCATCGCGCCAACACGTAATCGCGTTATCGGCCACGATCACCCATATCCGCCCGTCCCGCGCTGCGCTGGCTGTGTCGGTGGCGGAAGGGCGGGCAATACCGTTGGGGTGCGAGTGGAAATAGCCGATGACCTGTGGGGTGGAGCCATCCCTTGCGGCGCGGTGTGCGGCGATGAGGGCTGCGGGATCGATCTCGAAATGGCGGAAGGGATCGGCGGCGGCGTTGGCGGTGGGGACGGCGGTTTCGATACGGGTAGCCGTGCCAAGGAGAAGGCCGCAGGCTTCACGCGGCGCGGCGCGGTGGGCAGCGTCGAGCATGGCGGCGTGGGCGGATTGGCTGATGATCAGGGCCATGTCTTGCGATGTGGCGGCTTGGCGCGGGGCTGGCAAGGTGTGCCTGATGCCTTCGCCAAGCACCGGGTTTGCGGTCTGCGTTGTGTTCCAAAATGGTCAGGTCGTTGCTTGCCTGAAGATCGCGGCGCGGGCATCGAGAGCGCAAAGGGGATAATCATGCGCAGGAAATTTGGACTTTTGGCCGGCCTTTCACCGATGTTTGCCGCTGTCAGCGTGGCTGGCGTGGCAACGCTTGTGCTGACGGCTCCGGCCTATGCCCAGAGCTTTGGCGATCTGCTCGGCTCAGCCAAGAAGGTTGCACAGGCTGCAACGGTTTCGGACGAGCAGATCGTGTCCTATTTCTCGCAGATGTCCGATGAACTGGATCGACAGAACACGATTCCGCCGGCCAAGAACCCTTATGCCGTTCGTCTGGCCAAGCTCACCACGGGGCTGGCCAGCTATGACGGGCTGAAGCTTGATATCAAGGCCTACCTTGCCAGCGACGTGAATGCTTTTGCGATGGGTGATGGCACGGTGCGGGTTTATTCGGGCCTGATGGACAAGTTCACCGACGATGAAGTGCGCTGCGTGATTGGCCACGAAATCGGGCATGTGAAGCTGGAACACGGCAAGAAGCGGATGAAGCTGGCGTTGCAGAAGGATGCGGCGCTGAGCGTGGCGGGCACGGCCAGCGGCGGCGTGCGCAAACTGGCCAGTTCAGAACTTGGCGGATTGATCGGGAATGTGCTGAACGCCCAGCATTCCCAAGCGGCCGAAACAGCCGCCGACGATTATGCACTGACCTTCATGGCCGCCAAAAGCTACCCGCAGCCAGCATGCGCCACGGCGATGGACAAACTGGCGGCCCTTGGTGGCGGTGGGGGGATCGGACTGCTCAAAACCCACCCCGACCCGGCCCAGCGGGCCAAGCGGATGCGCGCGAAGATCAAGTGAGCGTTGCGGGGATATTCGTCAAAATTTCTCCAAAACCTTTGCAGCGACCGAATCTACTCTGCCTTGCACGCCTCTTGTCGACTTCCCATATCCCAACTGATGGGGGCCGCCGACACGATCATTTCCGGGATTCTGCCTGAGGGTGGGCAGCGGTTGGACAAGGCGCTGGCCGATGCCACAGACCTATCGCGCGAGCGGGTGAAAGCCTTGCTGGGGGAAGGGCGGGTCAGCCTTTCCGGCAAAGTAGTGTCGCAGGCCTCGGTTAAAGTGACTGAGGGCGCCGTATTCGAAATTCGCGTTCCCGAAGCCGCACCTGCCGAGGCGGTTGCGCAGGATATTCCGCTGCTTGTTGTCTACGAAGACGATGCGCTGATCGTGGTGGACAAGCCGGCGGGGCTGGTGGTGCATCCGGCGGCAGGAAATGCGGATGGCACGTTGGTCAATGCGCTACTGCACCATTGCCGGGGGCAGCTTTCGGGCATTGGCGGCGTGGCGCGGCCGGGGATCGTGCATCGGATCGACAAGGATACGTCAGGGCTGTTGGTCGTCGCCAAGACCGACGTGGCGCATGAGGGGCTGGCCAATCAGTTTGCCGACCATTCGATCGTGCGCGCCTATAAGTGCGTGACTGCCGGGTCGCCGGTGCCCGTGGCAGGCACGGTGCGCGGGGCGATTGCGCGGTCGAGCCATGATCGCAAGAAAATGGCGCTTGTGGAAGAAGGCCGGGGCAAGCACGCGGTCACGCATTACAAGACGCTGGCGGCGCTTGATGGGGCGGCACTAGTGGAGTGTCGGCTGGAGACGGGGAGAACCCACCAGGTGCGTGTTCACCTTGCGTCAATCGGGCATCCGCTATTGGGCGATCCTGTCTATGGACGCACACCTTCAAAGCTTCGGCCGCTGGTCCAGCGGCTCGGATTTCATCGCCAGGCGCTGCACGCGGCGGAACTGGGCTTCATCCATCCCGTCAGCGGAGAACGCCTTCACTTCACCAGCTCGACGCCCGTCGATATGCGGGAACTCATCGTCGAATTGTGCGCTGAAGGGCAGGATGCAAAGATCATGGCGATGGTGTAAAGGCAACCCTACGGAGTCGGTCATTTCGAAGGCTCCGCACTGTGTGGTCCCGCCGCCGGTCGCCCATCAGGGGGCCGTCATCTGGGAACCGACGCGACGAAAGGACAAGTTCAGGTGAGTGAGGAAAGAACTGCTGTGACCGTCCCCGCACTGGGTGGCGAGGCCAGCCTCAACCGCTATCTATCGGAAATCCGCAAGTTCCCCGTGCTGACGGCTGAGCAGGAATACATGCTCGCCAAGCGCTTTCAGGAACATCAGGATCCCGAAGCTGCCGCGCAACTGGTGACCAGCCACCTGCGGCTCGTGGCGAAGATCGCTATGGGCTATCGTGGTTATGGCTTGCCCGTTAGCGAGCTTATCTCCGAAGGCAACATCGGCCTGATGCAGGGCGTGAAGAAATTTGAGCCGGATCGGGGCTTCCGTTTAGCCACTTATGCCATGTGGTGGATCAAGGCTTCGATGCAGGAGTTCATCCTGCGGTCGTGGAGCCTTGTGAAGATGGGCACGACGGCAGCGCAGAAAAAGCTGTTCTTCAACCTGCGCCGCATGAAGAAGAACCTTGAAGCTTTCGAGGATTCGGATCTCCACCCTGACGATGTGCGCAAGATCGCCACCGATCTGGGCGTGCCCGAACAGGAAGTGGTCAACATGAATCGGCGCATGATGATGGGGGGCGATGCTTCGCTCAACGTCTCTATGCGCGAAGACGGCGAAGGTTCGTGGCAGGATTGGCTGACCGACGATCGTCCGTTGCAGGACGAGACGGTGGCCGACGCTGAAGAAGCCAGCTATCGGCACGAACTGTTGGTCGAGGCGATGGACAGCCTCAACGAGCGTGAGCGCCATATCCTGACCGATCGCCGCCTGATCGACGATCCCAAGACGCTGGAAGAACTGAGCCAGGTCTACAATGTCAGCCGTGAGCGTGTGCGCCAGATCGAGGTGCGTGCGTTCGAAAAGCTGCAAAAGGCGATCCAACGGATCGCGGTGGAACGTAGATTGCTGCCCGCCTGATTCTTTCGCAGCTTTCTGCTATAAGAACGGTCCACACCGGAGCAAATTTGATGGCTGGGCGAAAGCCCGGCCATCGTTGTGTTAACCATGATTTGCATGTGGGCGTATTACGCCTCTGGTGTTCTGGCGCACATTTTCCGTCATTTTCGGGTGCTAGGCGTTGGGTGAAGGCAACGCTATCAGGCGCGCTTTCAAGCTCTGTTTCGGAACGGTTAACGTGCGTTGACTCCATTCCGGTGCTGGGGCAGGTAACGAGCAGAACAGAAACGATTTCGGGTTGCTGAAGAAAGTTTGCAACGGGGGGCATCATCGCGCCTGCCCGCATATGCTTTCCAGGGGGCACGGAATTGAAGAAGCCATTGTTCGCCACGATTGCTGGCGTCGCTGCCATCGGTATCTCGGCAAGTGCCGCGCAGGCCCAGCAAGCGGTCCAGACAAGGGATCAGCTTGATCTCTCGGTCGCCAAACCGGATGCCCCCCAAGCCACCGCGCGCGTACGATCTGATGGAATCGAGGCCGGGCCATGCCCGCTTGCCACCAGCGATATCCGCACCACAATTGCGAGCGTAGAGATTACGGCTCCCGGCGGAGCGGCGCTTCCGGGTGAAATCATGCAGTTGCTGGGTGGTATCACCCCCGCAGCGGGTGAGCAGCCGATCCGCCAGGTCTGCGATCTGCGCGATGAAGTGCAGGCCCGTTTGCGTGCTGCGCGCTATGTCGCCAGCGTGCAGGTGCCGCAGCAGCGCATCGATTCGGGCGTCCTGAAGCTTGAAGTCGTGTCCGGGCGTATCGTGGAAATGCGCGTGCGCGGCGACGTCGGTCCTTATGAAGCCATGCTGCAGCGCCGGATTGAGCGGCTGAAGGAACTCGATCCGCTGAACGAGGCTGAGGCCGAACGCATCCTGCTGCTGGCGAACGACATTCCCGGCCTTTCGGTGGAACTGGCGCTTAGCCCCGCAAGCGGTCGTCCCGGCGATCTTATCGGTGAACTTTCGGTTTCGTTCCGCTCGTTCTCGCTGCTGGCCAACCTCCAGAACTACAATGCCGACTTCCTTGGCCGCGAGACGGCGCTGCTCCATGCCGAGTTCTATGGCCTGACGGGGCAGGGCGATATCACGACGCTGACTGGGCAGAGCACGTTCGATTTCAAGGAGCAGCGCATTGCCGCGCTGCGCCATGCGATGATCCTGAACAACGCGGGCACCACGATGGAACTGCGCGGCACTGTTGCCGAAGCGCGGCCCGATCTTCTCTCGCTTGATCAGCGTACGGTTTCGCTTGTGGCCGGGCTGGGCTTCTCGCACCCCCTTCTGCGCACGGTAACGGACCGGGTGAAGTTGAGCGGCGGGTTCGAATATTCGCAGCAGCGTTCGCGCTTCTATCAGGCTGGCGGCGGTTCCAGCCCGCTGACGCGCGACCGGATTTCCGCGCTCTATCTGCGGCTTGAAGGCTCCACCGCAAAGCTGGATGTGACGGGTGAACAACGCGCGGGGCTTTCGGGTTCGCTCGAACTGCGGCGGGGCATCGATGTGTTCGGCGCATCGCGCCAAGGCGATATCGTGGACCTTTACGGCACGTCGCGCAGCGATGGCAGTTCGTTGGCAACGGTCGTGCGCGGTAGTGTGGAAGCGTTCTACAAAGCCGGGCCGGTGTTCGAACTGGCGGGCAAGGTCAACGGCCAGTGGGCAAACCGCGCGCTGCTGAACTACGATACTTATGCGATAGGCAACTTCACCATTGGTCGCGGGTATGATCCGGGTGCCAACACCGGTGACCGCGCCATCGGCTTCGTCATTGAACCGCGTCTGAATTTCACGCTCGACCAGAAGGTCAAGGGGCAGGTCTATGGCTTCTACGAAGGCGTGAAGCTGTGGAACATCGGCCCGAACGCGACCGAGAAGGAGCGCTTCATTGCATCGGTGGGCGGCGGCGGTCGGCTTTCGCTCTCACAGGCGATCCGGCTTGATGTGACCTACACTCATGCGCTGGATAAGCCATTGCTGACCGGGGCTTTCGCCAAGCGGCCCAAAGACCGGGTGCTTGTTTCGATGACGTTCCAGTTCGTTCCGTTCAGCCTGTGACAGTCCGGGGAGTACAATCGATGAACAACGCCATCAACGGCAAGCGTCGTGCCCTCCGTCTCGGCACCGGCATCGCGACTTGCGTTTCGTCTATTTTTCTGGCGCATACGGCTTTCGGGCAATCGCTGCCGGAACTTGCCAATGCGGGCGGCGCCGCTGTAAGCACGGCCGGAAATACGCTGACGGTTGATGCGCTCGCCGCCAACCGCGTGATCAACTGGAACACGTTCTCGGTCGACGCCGGGAATACGGTGAACTTCGTTTCGACAGCAGCATCGGTCACAGATACGACGCCTGTCACCGTGGTGAACCGCGTGATTGGTGTGGACGTTTCTGGAACACAGACGTTCTTTCCGTCCTATATCAACGGCGCAATCAATTCGTCGAATGGCGGCAACAACAACATTTCGGTCTGGCTGATCAATCCTTCGGGCATCACGTTCGGCCCGACCGGAGCTTTCAGCGGGGGCAGCCTCGTCGTCTCGTCGCTCGACTTCATCGCGCCTGAAACCGGCACTGATGCGTTCAGCGGCACATCGGTGCGGTTGCAGCGCAAGACGTTGGGCGCGACCGAAGCGCTGGGCGTGAAGAACGATGTCGATGGCAACCCGTTGACCGCTATGGAGATCAAGCTGGTGCCCGGCGCGGGCACGATAGCCACGCAGGGATCGCTGGTTCTGCTGGGCGAACAGATCAACATCGGCAAGGACGTCAACGCCAACGGCGAAGTCCTGATCGTTGCCGCCAGCGACGTGAGCTTTACGCCGACGACTGGCAGCCCGATCAGTTTCAACATTCTTGCCGGCACCGAAATGGGTGGCGTGCAGGTGCTGGGCACTGGCGAAGTCGATGGCCGCAATATCGTGGTCGCTGCTTCGAATGCGACCAATGCGATCAAGACGCTGCTACAGGTCGATACGGGTGGCCGGTTGACCGCGACGGCGGACAACGGCGGCGTTACGCTGACGACATCTTCCGACGCGATCAATGTGGGCGATACGGTTGCCGCTGCAGACATTGACAGCCAGGGTTTGATTTCGACAACCGGCCTGAACGGGGGCGTGACCGTGCGGTCCAACGCCAGTGCCACTGCGGCACGGATTAGCGCAACAGGCGATGTGCTGGTGCGATCCGGCACCGGTGCTGCCGATACCGTCAGTCTGGGTACGGTGCAGACTGACGGCGCGATTGACGCGGCTTCGACCGGGGATCTTACGCTCGGCATCGTCGGGACCGAGACGATTCTGGCAGGGGGCGCGATTGATCTTGAATCGACCGGGGCGGGGATCAATTCGACAGCAACCGATCTGACGATCCGTTCCAACCGCACTGATGCGGGTAGCGGTGCGCTGACCATCGATGCGGTGACGGATATCGATCTCGGCAGTGCCACGCTGGCCGGCGGGGCAACCCGCACGGCTGCGGTTACTGTCCGGTCGGATACGGGGGCTGTAGAGATTGATGCGGCAAGCGCATCGAAGTTCGTCAGCACGGCAGCTACGACATTCACGGCAAACGGTACGATCACCGGCGGCAACGCTACCGCTGTGGCGGGCAATGCCGTGCAGATCACCGCGGCGGGCGGCATTACGCTGACGACTGCGCGCGCATTGGGCACTGACCAGGATCTGCGGCTGACCACCGATGGCCCGGTTCTGGCCGACGTGCTGTCCGCCGAACGCACGGTGGTAGTCGGCAGCACTCTTGCGCCGGTTTCCAGCCTGACGGTGAATACTTCGATCACCGCAACGACGGGTAACATCAACGCCTTTGCCAATACGATGGATATCGGCGCGGCAACGGCCGGGACCAATGTCACGCTGCGATCCGATGGTGACATCGCCGTGACGGGCAAGGTCGAAGCGGGTGATACCTTGCTGGTGAAGGGTATCGCCACAGACTATGCCGCTTCGTTCAGTGCGGGCACGGCGCAGGCGAATGTCGGCTCGGTGACGGTTATGGCCGACGCCATCGATATTGGCGCGCTTCGGACGGGTACGACTGGCACGATTCAGGGCAAGACCAGCATCGCGTTGGGTTCTGCGCTGGTGGGAACCAATCTTGCCGTAGAAACCGATCTGGATGGTGCTGCAGGCGATATCACGCTTGGCACCACGGGCGCGAGCAGCATCGTGGCCGATGGGCGGATCACGATCAATTCGACGTTCGGTGCGGTGAACCGCGCTGCGGGATCGACCGGGCTGACTTTGCGGTCCAACGCCGACGACGTGGGCACGGATGCGCTGTCTGTCACGGCGAACGATGCGGTGGCGCTGGGCAATGCCCGCCTTGATGGCGGCACGGTGCCGTCTGCTGCGGTAACGGTGCGGTCTACGACCGGTAACGTCGACATTGGCACCGCGAACGCAACCCGGTTCACGGGCACGGCGCTTGCCGGAACCTTTACCTCGACCGGCACGATCACGGCTGACAATTCGGCAGCGGGTGCAGGCAATGCCATCCTGATCGATGCGGGCAACATTGCTCTTGCCACGGCGCGGACGCAGGGGGCCGATCAGGATATCCGCCTGACCACGGCCGGTGCGGTAGATGCTGCGGCGATCACGGCATCGCGCAACATCGTGATTTCCAGCCTTGGCAGCCCGGCAAGCCGCATCGGCTCATCAACGCTCAAGCCGATCCTTACTGCCAACACTGGCTCTATCAGCGCATTTGCAGGCGCGATGACGCTGGACAAGGCAACGGCAGCAACGTCGATTTCGTTGCGGTCGGATGGTGCCATCAGTGCGGATGGCAAGATCGAGGCGGGCACCAACCTGACGGTTTCCGGCCTGACCGGCACCCATGCTGGTGCTTTCACCGCGACGACCGCGGAAGGGACCGCAGGTGCAGTGAACATCAGCGCCGGCGCGATCGACCTTGGCACCGCGATTTCGGGCACCAGCACCACGCTGAACGCGCTGGTCGCAGGCGGCACGATCAGCATCGGCAAGGTCGATGCAGGCACGGATTATACCGCAACCGCAACAGGCGATATCACGCTGGGCCGTGTGGGTGCAAAGACGCAGACGGCAGGCGGCGCGGTTCTGGTCGAGAGCGCCAACGGATCGATCAGCGAAGGCACGACAGGTGTTTCGCTGACGTCGAATGATGATGACGCTGGGGTCGAAACGCTGACGCTGAACGCAGGCAACGCGATTGCGCTCGGCAATGCAGTGCTGCGCGGCGGCGCGACGCAGACGTCGGATATTTCGCTGACCTCGGTCAACGGTACGGCGATTGACGAAGCCTTCGCGGCGAACTTCAGCAGCACGGCGGGTGGTACCGTTCAGGCGAACAACCTGACGGCGGGCGGCAACGTTACGGTCAAGGGCGTAGGCGCTGGCCATGCGGCCTCGCTGACGGCGATTGGGGGCACAACCAGTGCGACGATCACGGCCACGACCGGCGCAATCAGCGTGAAGGCGGGCACGATCAACGTCGCTTCGGCCACGTCTGGCACCAGCACGACGCTTGACGCTCAGGTGGCGGGCGGCACGATTGCCGTCGGGACGGTAGACGCGGGCACCGATTACGCTGCGCTGGCGAATGGCGATATCACGCTGGGCCGTGCATCCGGCTTTACCCAGACCGCTAACGGAAAGATCGACATTGTCAGCTCGACTGGTTCGATCCTTGAAACGACGGCCAACATACCATTCTCGACCAATATCGACGGTATTACGCTTACGGCCAATCGGGATGGTACTGGCGGGGAAGCTCTGACAGTGTCCGCCGGTGACACGATCTCGCTGGCGCATACAACAATGCGCGGGTCAAACGTATTCATCACGTCGGCCAACGATACGACGGTTGCGCGGGTATTCGGACAAAACATCGAGGCGAACGTTGGCGGGGCGTACGCGGTAGATCCGACAATCTCCTTGGGTGAAAGTTCTGGTGCGACTGTCAACTACACGATCAATGCCGGTTCTGTCGCGACGGACACGCTTACGGCAGGAGGCAACCTGACCATAACCAGCCCCGGGTCCATCACAGGATTCGAGTTGAGGGGGGGTACCGTCACCATCAAGGGTGTTGGCGCCGGCTATGCCGGGCCGGTGAATATGCAGGAGGCGTCCGGTCAAGGCGCGCTCGTCAGGTCAACCACTGGTGGGGTCAGCATCAAGGCCAGTTCGATGGTGCTGCAGAATGTCGATTCCGCAACAAGCGTATCGCTTGATGCAGCAGTGGGCGGCGGAACGATTCACACTGGCAACGTCACAGCAGGAACCGACTATGTCGCAACAGCCGGCAGCACCATCACAGTCGGACGCGGTAGCGGCAAGGTGCAATCAGCGGGCGGGAAAATCGAGCTGACGTCTGGCGGATCGATCAACGATGGCACGTCGCTGGTTCAATTGACATCCAACGCCGACGGCATCGGAACTGAAGCAATCACGCTGAACGCCGGTGATGCGATTAGTCTTGGGAATACGATCTTGCGTGGTGGCACCATGCAGACGTCTGATATCTCGCTGACGTCCGTCAACGATACGACGATTGATGAGGCCTACGCGGCGAACTTCAGCAGCACGGTCGGTGGGGCATTCACTGCCGATCTGGTCGATACCGCCATCAATACTGACATCACTGCCGGGTCGGTTGCGGTCAAGGCCGTCGATTCGACAGGGGACATCACGGTTACCAGTGCGGGTGCGGTGCGCACAAATACGCTGACGGCGGGCGGCAATGTTACCGTCAAAAGTGTTGGCGCAGGCCATGCGGCATCGCTGACGGCGATTGGCGGCACGACGGGTGCGGCGATCACGGCCACGGTAGGCGCTATCAGCGTGAAGGCGGGTGCGATCAATGTCGCCTCGGCGACCTCTGGCACCAGCACCACGCTGGACGCTACGGTTGCGGGCGGCACGATTGCAGTCGGCAATGTCGATGCGGGCACCAATTACACCGCAACGGCTACGGGCGATATTGCGCTTGGGCAGGGCGTCCGCAAGACGCAGACG
>NZ_JABAID010000032.1 GCF_012641335.1 Novosphingobium sp. ERN07 | reverse complement strand
GAAAACAGGCTGCGTGGGTGCATCAAACCTCTCCGTCCAATGCCCCGAATGAATCACAGCAAAGACCTCAACGCGAGGAGTTTTTGCGGGTGTCCAGCTATGCCTATTCGAAATCGAAGCAGACCGGCGACAACCTGAACCTTGCCCAGATCCAGCGGTTCGACGTGACGGAGAACTGCCAGCCAGGGCAGGACATTTGCGGAATCGCGCTGACTTCGGCCTCGCAGGCACGCTATCTCGATCCGACGCAGGGCACGGTAGCCAGCCTCAACGGTGCTTTCGGTCGCAAGACCCGCGATCAGGTGCAGGAACTGAAGGCTGATCTGCGCCGGGAATTCGAAGGCTCATTCCTCAAGCGCGTGTCGGTGGGGGGTGTCGCATCGTGGCGCAAGACTTATGCCGATGCCACCACGCTGGTCGTGCCCGCTGCGGCGTTGGCCGGGCTGGCAGGACTGCCGACCAAGACCGGCGGCTTTGGCCTCGGCTCGTTCTATCAGGTCGTCACCGCATCGAAGGGGCAATTCCTTGGGACATACAACGGCAGCCAGCCGTTCCCGACGACATGGCTGGCCACCGATACTGCGGCGCTGCTTGCCGCCGTCCCGCGTGACAAGCTGGCGGCGGTGGCCGGCGCGGTACAGGCCAACGCAAGCAGCATCGTTGACGTGCGCGAACGCATCATGGCCGGTTACATTCAAGCCGATTTCGCCACGGACGATGACCGGTTCAGCGGCAATGTGGGCCTGCGCGTGGTCTACACGCGCGAGATCGCGAACGGCTTTGCGCCTAATCTGAATGGCCTGATCATTCAGGTGGAAACGGGCGGCACCGTTACCGTGCCGCCTGCGGGGGCGATTGCTGCGCGCAACAGCTATACCAACTGGCTGCCATCAGCGAACTTCAAGTTCGCGCCGAACGACAACTGGGTCTTCCGTGCGGCATTTTCGCGCACGATGAGCCGTCCTTCGCTCACCCAGATTTCGCCATCGACCACGATTACCGGTGGTGGCGGAAACTATACTATGACATCGGGTAACCCGGCGCTCGAACCTTTTGTTTCCGCCAACTATGACGCGACGGTTGAATGGTATCCCAACCGCGATACCACGCTGACGGTGGCGCTTTTCGCCAAGAAGCTGGCCACGCTGGTGCGCCCGACGACGGATTCGGTTGTCCTTCAGCCGACTTTCTTCACTGCTTCTACAAACACCAGTGTGACCCGCGACCAGGTGTTCCAGCGCACGCGTCCAACCAATGAAAAGGGCGTGACGCTGAAGGGGTTCGAACTGGGCTTCCAGCAGATTTTCACTTTTCTACCGGGCCCGTTGGCCAATACCGGCGTGCAGGCGAACTACACCTACATCTCGAACTCCGATCCGCAGGTGCTCACGGCGGCATCGAAGAACAACTACAACATCAGCGGCTTTTATGAAGACGATCTGTTTGCCTTGCGCGCGTCCTATACGTGGCGCGACAAGTTCGTCTCGCTCGGCCTTCCGGGTGGCTACAACGGGCTGGGTATCACCACGCAGGCGCGCGGCAACCTTGATATAAACCTGACCGTGAACGTGGCAGAGCAGGTTTCGCTGATTGCCGAAGCGACCAACGTGCTGGACAACGTGGACAAGACCCGCACGACGTTGGGCGATCTTCCGGCGGACTACTTCGACGTTGGCCGCCAGATCCTTGTCGGCGCACGTTTCCGCTTCTGACGTGCGCGTTCGGGATGGAGGCAGCCCGACCGGGCTGCTTCCCATCCTGAAGCGGGCAGTTGCGATCTCCCTCCAACTGCCCGCACTTCTTCCCTTGCATCCGGGCCCGCCATGACCAGCATTACACGCCGTACTTTCACCGCCGGGTTGCTGGCCGCATCGACGCTTTCGGGTGTGGCCGAAGCCGCCGCGCGATCTGCGGGGGCGCGGCGGCCGAACCTGATCACCATCGTGCTGGATGACATGGGGTTCTCGGACCTCGGCTGTTACGGTGGCGAGATCGCCACGCCTAATATCGACAGGCTGGCCGCGCGGGGACTGCGGTTCACGCGCTTTGATTCCAAGGCGGTGTGTTCGGCCACGCGCGCGGCGCTGCTGACCGGGCGGAACGGGCACACGGTGAATTTTCCCGATGTGCCGGACACTGCGTGGGGGGACAACCGCCGCCACTTCGGGCCGAATGCCTATCATTTGCCCGCCAACATTCGCACCACGGCGCAAGTGCTGGGTGATGATGGCTACGCCACATGGGCCGTGGGCAAATGGCATCTGATCCCGCTTGATCAACTTGCGCCCGGCACCTCGCGCGCAAATTGGCCAAAGGCGCGCGGGTTCGACTACTTCTATGGCTTTGCGCGGGGCTGGACCGATCAGTACCGGCCAGCGCTGGTCGAAAACGACGACTATATCAATCCGCCATTGCCCGAAGGCTATCATCTGACGGCGGATATGATCGACAAGTCCATCCATCTGATCGCCAATCGCGCTGCGGCCAAGCCGTTCTTCCTGCAACTCGCGCTGGGCGTGGCTCATTCGCCGATCCAGGTGCCGCGTGAATGGGCTGATCCCGGCGGATACCATGCTGCCCCCGCGTGAAAGCGATGACCGCGCGTGGGACGATCTGAGCGACGATGAACGCGCGGTCTTCGCGCGCTATATGGAAGTCTATGCCGGTTTCATAGAACATGCCGATGCACAGATCGGTCGCCTGCTGGATACGCTGGAAGAGCAGGGGCTTTCCGAAAACACGATGGTCGTGCTGCTGTCAGACAATGGCGCAGCGTCAGAAGCGGGACAGGCGGGATTCTTTGAAGAGCTTTATCGCCCAAACACCATTCCCGTGGCCGAGCAGCGCCGAAGGCTGGGTGAACTGGGAACGGCGGCAACACAGGCCGAATATCCGCGCCCGTGGGCCATCGCCAGTTGCGCGCCGTTCCGCCGCTACAAGCTCTTCCCCTATCTTGGGGGCGTGCGCACGCCGATGATCGTATCGTGGCCGTCCGTGGTGAAGCAGGGCGGGGGTATCCGGCGTGAACTGGTCGGTGTGGTCGATGTGGGGCCGACCCTGCTCGCCGCTGCGGGGCTTGAATTTCCCGCCACTGCTGGCGGGGTTGTGCAGATGCCGGTGGCCGGGCGGTCGTTCCTGCCGATGTTGCGGGATGCCGGGGCCAAGGGGCGGACGCGACAGTATTTTGAACTGCGCGGGCACCGGGCGATCACCGATGGGCGGTGGCGTGCGGTGGCCATCCACAACTGCGTCAACGATTATGCGCAGGACGCATGGCAACTGTTCGATACCGAGGCTGATTTTTCCGAAAGCACCGATCTGGCCGCGAAGCACCCAGAGATCGTCGATCATATGAAAGCGCTGTGGCAGAGCGAATGGCTGCGTCATGTCGGCGTGCCGATTGCCCAGCCTGCGCCCAACATCTGCCGCCTGAACGAGGAATACAACTAGCCGACGATGCGGATACCCGACAGGTAGGCATTGGTATGCGCGTTCTCACGCGCGCTTTACGTGGTCCTGACGCTTGCCTATCCCTGCCGGGTAATCTGGCGGGAGAATGGATTTGTCGGCGGACGCAAAGACTTCGATGATCCTTGAGGGCGAAGGTTTTCTGCTCGAAGTCCTGCCCCATCGCGGTGGTGGTATCGGGCGGCTGGAATGGAACGGCCTGCCCGTGCTGCGTGGCGTATGCGGGCCATCCGAGCTTGATCTGGCCAGCTTTCCGCTGGTGCCGTTCTCCAACCGCATCGCCAACGGACGTTTCAGCTTTGCTGGGCGCGAGGTGGCCATAGCGCCCAATATGCCTTCGGTCGATTCGGCCAATCCATTGCATGGCTTCGGATGGTTGAGCGAATGGCAGGCGGTTCCCAGCGCCACCGATCAGATCATTATCGAGCATGTCTACCAGCGCGGTGATTGGCCGTGGCACTATCGGGCGCGGCAGACTTTTGCGGTTTCGTCCGCTGGCCTCGCCATGCGTCTGGCGGTGCTGAACGCGGATGAGACGCCGATGCCCGCAGGGCTTGGCTTCCACCCCTATTTCCCGCGCGAAGCGGGCACGGTCTATCACGGGCTGCATCGCACGCAGTGGCAAGTGGACGCCAGCGGGCTGCCTACAGGCCGACAGGATGAACCAGCCGCGCAGGATTGGTGGGAGGGCAAGCCGATTGCGAGCCGTGCGGTGGATACCGTCTACGAAGGGCGGGAGGGCGACCTTGAGATCGTTCAGCCCGAACGTGGCATCAGGATAACGATGCGGCCCTCGGCCAATCTGGGTTGCACCGTGGTCTACACCCCCGCCGATGCCGATTTCTTCTGTGTCGAGCCGGTCAGCCATTCGACCGATCCGCTCAATTGCCCGACGGCGCAGCACGCGATGCGCATCTTGCAGCCGGGCGAGGAAATGGTGGCCGAGGTTCTGTTCAGCGTATCGGCGCTGTAGGGATTACTCCGCCGGAGCCGCGTTCGGGTCTGCCGGTTGCAGGTGCTTCGGCAGCGGTTGGCGTTCCGGGCTATCGTCAAAGCGTTCACGAAGGCGGAACATTTCCGGGGCTTCGGCCAATGCTGGCGTTGAATATTTGCGCGCTTCCTTCCACCACAGTGCCTTCAGTTCAGCCACTTTCGCAGGGTATTTCGCGGCCAGATCGGTACTTTCCGAAAAATCCGCCTGCGTATCGTAAAGCTGCCACACGTCGGTTTCAAAGTCGGTCATCTGCTTGTGCACGGCCACCGCGCGCCATTTGCCGCTGGTGATGGCGCGATTGCCGCGCAGTTCGAAATACTGGACCTTGCGTCCCGGTGCTTTGGCCGAGGCCAGCGTCGGGCGGATCGATTTTCCGGCCACCGGCAGTTCGGGTACATTGCCGACCTTGGTTGGGAAGCGGGTGCCCGCAACATCGGCAAAAGTCGGCGCAAGATCGGTCACATCGACCAGTTGCGAACGGATCGCCCCGCGATCCTTGATGGCTTTCGGCCATGAAACGATCAGGGGCGTGCGCACACCGCCAAGCTGCGGCCAGACCTTGTAGCGCCGGAATGGCGTGGACCCCAGCATGGCCCAAGGGCGCTGGTATTCTGATTGCGTCTTGTCGGTGCCCAGTTCGTCAATCCGTGCGAGCATCTGTTCGGGTGTCAGCTTGTTCGGCGCATAGAGGCGTTCGAAATTGCCCTTCTGCCCGGCTTCAGAGGCCGCACCGTTATCGCTCATCACCACGATCACGGTGTTGTCGAACTGGCCGGTCTGCTTGAGGTGATCGACAAGGCGGCCGATCTGCGCATCGGCGTGCGAAACGAAACCCGCATATGTCGCCATGAAGCGTGCGAACACAGTCTTTTCGGTAGGCGTCAGGTCTGCCCAGGCGCGGTCGCCGGGATTGCGTTCGGGCAGCACGGTGTTGGCGGGCACGATTCCCAGCGCCTTCTGCCGGGCAAGGCGGTCTTCGCGCATCGCGTCCCAGCCCTTTTCATAGACGCCCGCATAGGAATCGATCCATTCGCGCGGCACCTGAATCGGGGAATGGCCCGCGCCAAAGGCAAGATAGACGAACTTCGGCGCGGCTTTCTCTCCCGGCGTGGGGGCGGGCAGCGCGGCGATGGCGCGGTTGGTGATGTCGACCGAGAAGTGATAGCCCGGCTGGTTGGGCGAAGGCAGGCGGCCATTCCCCTCGATCAGCTTGGGATGGTACTGATCAGTCCAGCCAAGGAAGAAGCCATAGAAGCTGTCGAACCCCCGCTGCAGCGGCCATGATGCGTTTTTGCCCGGCGTGCCGTCTTCCTGCTCTGGCGCAAGATGCCATTTGCCAAGGCCGATGGTCTGATAACCTGCGCCGCGCAGCACTTGCGCGATGGTCTGGGCATTGTGCGCCAGTTCGCCGCGGTCGCGCGTCATGTCAGCGGGGTTCAGCTTTGCCGCCGGAAGATCGGCCATACGCACGGTTTGCGGGTTGCGCCCGGTCAGCAGCGCGGCGCGCGTGGGCGTGCAGACGGCTTTGGTGTCGAAGCGGTTGTAGCGCAGCCCCTGCGCCGCCAGCCCGTCAATCGCAGGCGTGCGGATTTCCGATCCGAACGATCCGATGTCGGAAAAGCCAACGTCATCCAGCACGATAACCACGATATTGGGCCTGTCGTTGGCCGTTGCGGCCCATGCAGGCGATGCTAGCGCCGATGTTGCGGCAAGCGTGCCAAGGATCGGGTTGGCCAGATTGCGGAACGTCATGCGCAGACAAGTCCTTCTGCCAGTGGCGCGGTGGATTCGCGCATCACGATTGTATGGTCGATGATGTCGGTGCGGTGGGCGGGCGTTTCGCCTGAAAGGCGCGCCAGACTGATGGCCAGTTCAGTCGCCTTGCGGGCGATTTCTGTTACTGGCTGGCGAACCGAACTGAGCCTTGGCCACATGCGCAGGGCCAGCGGGCTATCGTCGAATCCTGCCACCGATAGATCATCGGGTACACGCAACCCGCGCTTGTGCGCCATCGCCACGATGGCCGATGCTGTATCGTCGTTGCTGGCGAAGATCGCGGTCGGACGATCCGTCCGGTCAAGAAAGGCATCAGCCGCCGCGATGCCCGAATCGAACGACAGCGGGCTGGTGACGACGAGCGAAGGGTCGAGCGCCAATCCCGCCTCGGCCAGCGCACGCGCATATCCGGCAAAGCGTGTCTTGTGCACGAGGTGCTTTTCCTCTGCGCGCAGGAAGCCAACCCGCCTGTGACCGAGCGCAATGAGGCTTGTCGTCATGTCGTATGCGGCGGCTTCATCGTCGATCCTGATCGACCAGATTCCTTCGATCTCGTCACCGACCGAGGCGGCGACGACTGGAACGTCGATCAGGCCGTTGCGAAGTTCCTCTTGCAGGATACCCGCGTAAAGGCCGGGCAGGACGAGGGCGTTTGCGCCTGCAACCACCACGTCCTGCGCGGCGGCCAGAACCTCGTCGTGCGATTGGTGCCCCAAACGCCGCGTCATCAGTTGCGCACCCAGCGCGCTCGTTGCCTCAACCGCGCCGCCCAGAACCGAACTGATGAACGAAAAGTCGTCGCGGCTCAGCAGCAGGCCGATCCGCGTGGTGTCGGCTCCGGCCAGCGCCTTGGCGGCAAGGTTGGGCGTATAGTTCAGATCGCGCACGGCCCGCATCACCGCTTCGCGCGTGGCTTCGCGCACCGGCTTGGAATTGTTGAGCACGTTCGATACGGTCATGGCCGAAACGCCCGCAACGCGCGCTACGGTTTCGATTGTGATCGCCTGACTCTTTCTTCGCGGACTTTTGGCCAAGTCACCTGTCTCCGACAGCATCTGGTAAACCCGCCGCACGATTACAGCGGCGGGGCCGAAACGGAATATGGTTCAGGTCGATGGCAGTCCCGCCGTGATCGCGCTGTTGTAGCCACGCATCCCGATCAGCATCGCCACGACTGACAGGGGCGATGCAATCGCGCAGACGATTGAGATGGCATCGGGCAGGCGTGCCGCATCAAGGAACACGTAATCGGTGACGAGCGCGATGGCCAGCGGTCCCCCGGCAGCGCCGATCAGGTTCACCAGCAACATGTATCCGGCTGAAACCGATGCGCGCATCCGGTTGGGCGTAAGTTCCTGCAGTGCGGCAAGGCCGCCGCCGAAGTTGAACCCAGCAAGGAACGTCATCGTTCCGATCAGCGCCAGCGCTGCGCGGTAGTCGGCCATTTGTGGGAAGGTGGAGGTTACCGGGATCAACAGCGTGAAACCCACCAGCGCGACATGGAGATTCGCCCGCTCGTACCCGCGCCTACGCAGGGCTGAGGCCAGAAATCCGCCGATCAGCGTGCCGCCAACGCCGCAAACGGCAGTGATCGCGCCATAGGTGCTGCCGATTTCCGCCGTCGTCAGTCCGTACTTGCGCTGAAGGAAGGCTGGAATCCATGCGCCGGTTGCGTTGCCGACAAGGATCATCAGCGAAAAGCCGACGCCGATCCCGAAGTACGCCTGCCAGTGGCGCTTCAGGTGGCGCAGCAGTTCGCGCATCGACGGGCTAGGGTCGCTGCGGCCCGTGCCCATGCGCACCGGTTCGGGCACCAGCAGCATCGCCAGCGACAGCAGCACGCCGGGCAGGCCCAGCATCAGGAATACGAGTTGCCACCCGCGCACCGAACCGATCAGGGGCAGCGCCACGTCGCTTGACGGCGGAACCACGGTTGAAAGCAGGCCGCCCAGCACCAAGGCCGATGCGCCGCCCACATATATCCCCATCTGATAGACGCCCAGCGCTGATGCCAGCCGCTCCTTCGGGAAATAGTCCGAAAGCATCGAATAGGCCGCCGGGCCAAGCCCGCCTTCGCCCGCACCCACGCCGATGCGCGCAGCAAAGAGCGAGCCGAAGCCGCGCGCAAGGCCGCAAAGCGCAGTGGCCACGCTCCAGATGAAGATCGCGCCTGCCACGATATTGCGTCGGTTTGCCCGGTCTGCGAGGCGTGCCACCGGGATACCGACGACCACGTAGAACATCGTGAAGCTGAGGCCGTAAAGCAGGCTCATCGCCGTATCGCTGACGGCAAGGTCTTCCTTGATCGGCTGGACCAGTAGCGCCAGTGCCTGCCGGTCAACAAAGGCGAGCGTATTGGCCAGCGCGAGCATCCCTGCGGCAAACCACGCCTTTGAAGGCGAAGGCCACTTGCCTGCATCGGGCGTGTCCATGTCTGCAAGCTGATGGTCGCGCATATCGGCCAATTCCCCCCGCCAAATCCTCAAGCCGTCACGCGGCATGTTTAACGCTAAAAATGCGCTTGTGCCGAACGGGTGTCAAGCGTTCGCAATCACTTGTGGCAGAATCGCCACAGTGATCGACGATTTTGGAATAGCGCTAAACCTGATTGCTTGACGCTGAGGCGGTAAGTGATGTTTAGCGTTAAACGAATTTTCGAGTCGGCTCGGCCATTTCGGCTGGGCGCATGTTTTGGCGAAGGGCGCGTGAGGTGCCCCCGCCGTGTTCACGGGGGAGTACCTGTATGTTTATCCGCACCTCGTTTGCGTCAGCGATCGCGCTTGGCGCCGCTGCCGCGTTCCCGGCTGCCGCTTTCGCGCAGGATGTTGCGCAGGCTGAAGAAGCTGTTGTCGAAACCGCGCCCGGCGAAATCGTCGTTACCGCGCAGAAGCGTGCCGAGCGTCTGCAGGACGTGCCGCTCGCCGTTACCGCTGTGACGGCAGATGCGCTTTCCAAGCGTCAGATCAACGACACCAACTCGCTGGTTCAGGCTATTCCGTCGCTGTCCTATCAGCAGGGCGCGAACCCCACCAACACCAGCTTCCGCGTTCGCGGCATCGGCACCGCGCTGTTCGGTCAGGGTGTTGAGCCTTCGGTTTCGGTGGTCGTCGATGGCGTGGTTGCCGTCCGTTCGGCGCAGGGCTTTTCCGACCTTGCCGATATTGAGCGCGTCGAAGTGCTGCGCGGCCCGCAGGGCACGCTGTTCGGCAAGAACGCATCGGCTGGCGTGATCAGCGTCACCACGGCGCGCCCCTCGAACGATTTCGAGTTCAAGGGCGATGTGACCGTGGCCGAACATGACGAATACCGCGCACGCGGCACCATGTCGCTGCCTATCAGCGATACGCTGCGCGCCCGCGTTTCGGGCTTCTACAATGACGTGCGCGGCATCACCCGCAACGTCGCCACCAACGAATGGGTCAACGGCTCCAAGAGCTGGGGCGTTCGCGGCAAGCTTGAATGGGATGCGACCGAGAACCTGACGCTGCTGTTCACCGGCGAATATCGCAAGATGAACGCCGATTGCTGCGCGTCGACGCCGATCGATATCCAGACGCCGCTGCTCCAGTCGCTGTACCCCGGCATCGTCGCCACGCGCGAAAACCGCGAGATCAGCGAAGACCAGAACACCTACGCCAACAACAAGGCGCAGACGTACTCGCTGCAGGCGGATTGGGATCTCGGCGGCGTGACCGTCACTTCAATCTCGGCCTACCAGAAGTACTTCCTCGAAGTGAACCAGCCGATCGACCGCATCAATTCGCCCACGCCGATCTTTCTCGGCACGGCTGCGGCTGCGCCTTACACCTTCTGGAACCAGAACCACGGCATCCTTGATATCGATGCGTTCAGCCAGGAATTGCGCCTTGCCAGCAACGGCAAGAACGATCTGAACTATGTGGTTGGCGTGTTCTACATGAATAGCGACGTGCTGCGTCCGTTCGACCGTCGCCGCGCACGCTGCACCGCTGGCGTCATTGGCCAGCCCTGCGCCACCGCAAACGTGGTGTGGCAGTCCGCGCAGAGCCGCATCCGCCTGAAGCAGGACAGCATCGCCGCTTTCGCACAGGCTGATTATCTCCTGACCGGCGGCCTGCGCGCCATCGGTGGCGTGCGCGTGCAGTATGAAAAGGGCACCAATTCCGGCACCCGCACCGCGCCGATCGTGGCGGGCGACACCGTGTTCCCCGGCAACCCGCCGGTCAGCGGCACGTTCTCGGCCAGCGATACGGCGGTTACCGGCAAGGCCGGCCTGCAGTACGAATTCAGCCGCAACGCGCAGGTCTATGCAACCTACACGCGTGGCTACAAGGGCCTTGGCTATGAAATGGAAATCGCAGCCGACCTTGCCAACCAGGTCGCGATCCAGCCGGAATGGGTGAACGCCTATGAAATCGGCTTCAAGGGCAGCACTGCAGACCGTTCGCTGAGCTTTGCCGCCGCGCTGTTCCAGTCGGACTATTCGAACCTGCAGGTTCAGGCCAACCGTTCCGATCCGGTCACCGGCGTCGTGCAGTTCGTCACCACCAATGCCGGTTCGTCGCGTTCGCGCGGTTTCGAAATCGAAGCCACGCTGCGTCCGACCGATGGTTTCTCGGTCAACATGGCGGCAACTTATGCCCAGTCGCGCATCAACATCGATGGCATGAACTGCCCGTTGCAGCAGCAGGCCGCCGCGCCCGTGCTCAGCGGCACGCCGATCAACATCTGCTACCGCACCTCGGCAGCCGCTACACCGCAGCAGAACCTGCGCAACGGACGCCTGCAGGCCAGCCCCGATTGGCGCATCAACGTGGTTCCGCGTTACGACTATGAAGGCGAAAGCTTCAACGCTTTCGCACAGGTTGCGGTGAACTTCACCAGTGACCAGAACTTCACGGCCGAACAGGATCCGCTGACCGAACAACCTGCCTTCACGCTGGTCGATGCCACCATCGGCGTCTCTACGGCCGACAACCGCTACAGCCTGACGATGTTCGTGAAGAACCTGTTCGACACCAACTATCTGACGGCCATCGGTCACAACTCGCTGCTGGCAACGCGCACCACGCCGTTCGACCTGGTGGCCACCTACAACAAGGACTCCAGCCGCTACTTCGGTGCGACTTTCGGCGTCCGCTTCTGACGATGGCTGGGCCGGATAACGTCTGGCCCGCCACCCCGGTCCGCTCTTCGGCGCGGATCGTCTCCCGACTTTCGCGCGGTGGGGCGTATCCCATAGGCGCCCTGCCAGCCCCGGACCGTGGCGAGTCTCCCACGTCATGGTTCCGGGCGCGCGGCAGCGGTGAGATATTGTCGAGTGTTCTTCTGACCTCCAAAAGCGTGAGACGATGACCAACAGCGAGACCACCTTGCCCGATCCGCTCGCTCTTGGCGCCGAGGCCCAGGCCTGGGTTGAACGCACCCGCGATGCCATGTCGGTCGAAGAACTGGTCGGCCAGCTTTTCGTTTTCTCCACCTCGCTCGACAGTGCCGAAGAACTGGCACCGCTGCTGGCGCTGAAGCCCGGCGGCATCAACCGCTTTCCCACCACCGATCTGGCCGCGTTCCGCAGTTCCACGATGACGGCGGTCGAACAGTCCGCCGTGCCGCCGATCTTCACTGGCGATATCGAGGGCGGCACGATCAGCTACCCATTCGCCACCGCAGTTCCCAATCTCATGGGTCTTGCCGCGTGCAATGATCTTGCCACGACCGATGCAGTGGCCCGCCTTGTCGCCCGCGAAAGCCGCGTGCTGGGCTATGACTGGTCGTTCGGCCCGGTCGTCGATATCAACCACGCTTTCCGCAGCGCTATCGTCGGCACGCGCTCGTTCGGGTCCGATCCCGATACAGTCACCGCGCAGGCGCTCGCCTATATCCGCGCCTTGCAGGAAGAAGGCATTGCCGCCTGCGTAAAACACTGGCCCGGCGATGGTTTTGACGACCGCGACCAGCACCTTGTCACCAGCGTCAATCCGCTGTCGGTGGACGAATGGCATGACCTTTTCGGTCGCATCTATGGCCGGATGATCGCGTCGGGCGTGATGACGGTGATGTCCGCCCATATCGCGCTGCCCGCCTATATCCGCGCGCGGATGCCCGATGCCGGGCGTGAAGAATTCCAGCCCGCCACCGTATCGCGCCTGCTCAATCAGGATCTCCTGCGCGATGAACTGGGCTTCAAGGGCCTCGTCATTTCGGATGCCACGGGCATGGGCGGTTTGACCGGCTGGATGGAGCGTTCGGAAACAGTGCCTGCCGTGATCGAGAATGGGTGCGACATGTTCCTGTTCAGCCGCGCACCAGCTCGCGATTATGGCTTCATGCTGGATGGCCTGCGCAACGGCAGGCTTTCCGAAGCGCGGCTTTATGAAGCCGTTACTCGCATCCTGTCGCTCAAGGCGAAGCTGGGCTTGCACGAACGCTCGCCCGAAACACGGATGCTGCCGCTGGAAGACATGCGCGAACGACTGCGCACGCCTGCTCATCTTGAAGTGGCGCAGGCGGCCTGCGGCCAGTCGGTCACGATGGTCAAGGACGCGCAAGGGCTGCTGCCGCTCAATCCAGCAACGCATCGCCGCGTCGTCTATTTCGCGGAAGAAGGGTACAGTTTCTGGGACGGCGCACTGGCGCGCAGCTACGAACCGTTACTTGCCGCCATGCGCGAACGCGGGTTCGACATGCGGCCTTATGACACCGATCTGCCCCCCACGCGCGAAGACACCGATCTGGTGCTCTATCTGGTGGGGCAGGAAGCCACGCCCAGCGCATCGCGGATCTACCTCGATTTCGTGAAGCTGCACGGCGGAATGCGCAAGGCGATGAACCAGTACCCACGCGAAATTCCCACCGCGCTCCTCTCGTTCGGCCAGCCCTATTACCTTTACGATGCGCCGCAGATGGCCACCTGCATCAATGCCTACAGTGCCATCGCGCCGGTGCAGGAAGAGGTCGCGCGCCGCATTGCCGGGAACGTGCCGTTCACCGGGAAAAGCCCGGTTGACCCCTTCTGTGGGCAGGACCAACTTCGCTACTGAAGGAGAAGCGATGACTTCGCGGCCCAACGATCAACGCGCCCGGCTTGAAGCGCTTTATGCCGATATGGCCCCCACCAGCCTTACCCCCTTGTGGGAAAGCCTGCACGCACTGGTAACGCCCGAACCCGTTTCCCCCGCCGTGCCGTGGCGCTGGACCTTTGGCGAAGTGCGCGATTTCCTGCTGCGCGCGGGCGATATCATCAGTGCGGAACAGGCCGAACGCCGCGTGCTGATCATGGAAAACCCCGGCATTCCGGGCCAGTCCGCGATCACGCCCAGCCTCTATGCAGGCCTGCAACTGATCCTGCCGGGCGAAGTCGCGCCTTGCCACCGCCACACGCAGAACGCGCTGCGCTTTGTCATGGAAGGCAGTGGGGCGTTCACCGCTCTCGACGGTGAAAAGGCGATGATGGAACCGTTCGATCTGGTGCTCACGCCTTCGGGCCAGTGGCACGATCACGGCAACCAGACCGATCAGCCGATGATCTGGCTCGATGGTCTGGATATCCCCACCGTGCGCCTGTTCGACGCGAGCTTTGCCGAACGGCTCGATGTGGCGGCGCACCCCGAAACCGCGTCTCCGGGCGATACGCTCACGCGCTATGGCCACAACATGCGTCCGTTGAGCGGCAGCGCGGCAGACCGACGCCCGGCCAATCGCCCGCTGTTCCACTATCGCTATGCCGATTGGCGGCCCGCGCTTGATGCGCTGGCGGGTAGTGCGGATATCGATGCGCACCTTGGCCACGCGCTCGAATTTCTCAACCCGGCAGATGGCGGCGCGGTGCTTTCGACCATTTCGGCCCATGTTCGCAAGCTGCCCGCCGGTTTCGAAACCCGTCCACGTCGGTCGACCGACGGCACGGTGTCCGTCGTCGTAGAGGGTGAAGGCACGCTGCTGCTGGGTGAGCAAGAACTGCCGCTCGCTCCGCGCGATATCGTCGTCGTCCCTTCGTGGACCACGCACCAGTTTCAGGCGCGAAGCGATCTCGTCCTCTTCGCCTATTCCGACAAGGCTTCACAACAGAAGCTCGATCTCTACCGGGAGCAACTGCTTTGACCCTGATGTTCGATCCCCAGCCCGCCACCATCGCCAAGCTCAGCGATGGCCGCGAATTTCCCGTCCGCCGCGTGTTCTGCATTGGCCGCAACTATGCCGATCACGCCAAGGAAATGGGCGTGGAAGTGGACCGCGAAGCGCCGTTCTACTTCACCAAGTGGGCCGAAACGGTAATGCCGTCCGGCTCCACCATTGCCTATCCGCCGCAGACCGCGAACTACCATTACGAAGCCGAACTGGTCATCGTAATCGGCAAGGGTGGCCGCAACATCGCAACAGACAGCGCGCTGGATCACGTGATGGGCTTCGCCACCGGCCTCGACATGACGCGCCGCGATCTTCAGCTTGAAGCCCGCGCCAAGGGCCGTCCGTGGGATACCGGCAAGAATTTCGAAGAATCCTCGCCGCTCGGCCTCGTTCACCCGATTGCGGAAACCGGCGACATGGCGACCGGTTCGATCCGTCTGACCGTGAATGGCGAAGTGAAGCAGGAAGCCGATCTTGCCGATCTGATCCATTCGGTCCCCGAAGTGATCGCCTATGTTTCCAAGGGCTACAGGCTGGAGCCGGGCGATCTGATCTACACCGGCACGCCTGCAGGCGTTGGCGCGGTGAAGCCCGGCGATGTGCTGGTCGTCTCTATCGAGGGGCTGACCGACACCACCGTCACCATCGGCGACATCTCCCATGACTGACGCCCTCGTCCTCCACGGCTTCTGGCGCTCCACCGCATCGTGGCGCGTGCGTATCGCGCTGGGCCTGAAAGGGCTGGCGTGGACCGGCGTGCCGCACCACCTGCGGCTGGGCGAACAGAACGCGCCGGAATACCTTGCGCTGAACCCGCAAGGTTTCGTTCCTGCGCTGGTCGTGGGAGGCGAAGTACTGACGCAGAGCATGGCGATCTGCGAATATCTCGATGAAGTTCATCCCGAACCGGCGCTGCTGCCCGGCAATCCGCTCGCTCGCGCAAAGGTGCGGGCAGCGGCGCAGGTCATCGGGTGCGATATCCACCCGGTGCAGAACCTGAAAGTTCTGAAAATGCTGCGCAAGCGCGGGCTGGATGAAGCGGCGGCAAATGGCTGGGCCGCCGAGGTGATCGAAAGCGGCCTCACGGCTTTCGCTGCACTAATTGATGGCAACGATGGCCCCTATTGCTTCGGCAATCAGGTGACGCTGGCCGACGTTCTGCTGGTGCCGCAACTGGGCAATGCGCGGCGCTTTGGCGCGAACTACGATTTCGGGCGCATCATGGCGGTCGAAGCAGCGTGCATGAAGCTTGATGCCTTTGCCCAAGCGGTGCCTGAATTGCAGGCAGACGCCGAAGGATAAAAAGGGAGCGGGAGAGTGAAAGGCGAAAAAAGCATGACAAACACACGCCGCCAATTCCTGAAGACCGGTCTTGCCGGGGCCGGAGCGATGGCTGCCTCCGCTCCCATGCGCTCGATGGCACAACCCGCGCCCGGCGCGCGCCCCAACATCGTGTGGATCGTCAGCGAAGACAACAACCCGTTCATCGGCGCTTATGGCGATGCTCTGGCCAACACGCCGAACATCGATGCGCTGGCCAAGGCGGGCATTCTTTATCGCCACGCCTATTCCAACGCCCCGGTCTGCGCGCCTTCACGCTTCGGCATCCTGACCGGCGTCCTGCCCGAATCCTGCGCGCCCGCGCAGCACATGCGCGCCGATGCGAAGGCGGCTGGCATCCTGCCCAGCTATCCCGATCTGCTGCGCAAGGCGGGCTATTACGTCACCAACAACGTCAAGACCGATTACAACTGCGATATCGATCCCAAAGCGATCTGGGATGACAGCAGCACCCGCGCACACTGGAAGAACCGGCCGGAAGGCAAGCCCTTCATGGCGGTGTTCAACCTGATGACCACGCATGAATCGCAGAACTTCAAGCCCACACCGGGCAAGGTTCAGCCCGATGCAGTGCGCGTGCCAGCCTATATGCCCGATACGCCGGTGATCCGCGCGGACATCGCCGGGTACTACAACCGCATGGAAATCATGGACGGGCAGGTCGGCAAGTTGCTGGCCGAACTCGATGCCGCAGGGCTTTCTGACGATACCATCGTCTTCTACTATTCCGACAATGGCGGCGTGCTGCCCCGGTCAAAGCGCTATTGCTATGATTCCGGGCTGCGTTGCGCGTTGACCGTGCGGGTGCCGCCCAAATGGGCGCACCTTGCGCCAAACGGGCCGGGCAGCGTGGTCGAAGCACCAGTCAGTTTCATCGATCTGGCCCCAACCGTCCTCTCGCTCGGCGGTGTGCCCATTCCCAAGGCGATGCAGGGCAGGGCGCTTCTGGGTAAAGCCGCCAAGGCACCGGGCAAATATGCGTTCGGAATGCGCAACCGCATGGACGAACGCTACGACTTCGTGCGCACGGTAACCGATGGGCGCTGGCGCTATGTCCGCAACTACATGCCGCATTTGCCCTTGATGCAGAATCAGGCCTTCGCGTGGCTGGCGAAGGGGTATCAGGAGATCGACCGGCTGCGCATGGAGGGCAAGCTATCGCCGCTGCAACAGCGCCTGTTTGAAGAGCGTCCGTTCGAAGAGCTTTACGATACGCAAGGTGACCCGGACGAAACGGTGAACCTTGCTGCAAACCCGGCTCAGGCAAGCCGCATGGCCGAAATGCGCCGCGCGCTCGATGCACACATGCTGGCGATCAACGACAACGGGTTCATCCCCGAAGGCTCGTCACTCGAAGGTTATGTGCCAAGCCGCGTGGCCGGTGCCTATCCGCTCAAGCGGCTGATGCTGCTTGGGCAGGTGGCCGCGCGCGGGGATCGGCGCAAGGCTGGCGTGTTGCGCGCTGCGCTGGCCGACCGCAACGAGGTTGTCCGCTTCTGGGGCGCGACAGGCTTTGCCGTTCAGGGCGCTTTCGGAAACGATCTGCCGCTTCTGGCGCAGATCGCGAAAACCGATCCCGTCCCGCAAGTGCGCGTGGCCGCGTGTGAAGCACTGGCCCGCAGCGGCGATGCGGCCACGGCCTGCCCGCTGCTGGCACAGATGCTCGTCGCCCGTTACCACAGCAAGGTGCGGTTGCAGGCGCTGAACGTGCTGACCCGCATGGGACCGGCGGCCGCCCCCGCGCTTGACCAGCTTCGTGCGCTGACGGCGGACAAGGACGAATACCTGCCCAACGCAGCGCGGTTTGCCGTTCAGATGCTGGAAGGCACCTATGACCCGTCCAAGCCGATCTACGATCTGGAAGCGCTGCTGAGCCGGGGCAGCACGAACGGGCCTGCGCCCAAGGACTGACTGTTCACGCCCTGATTTGACAGCGCAGTCCGAAAGCGCGCGCGGCAGCTCAGGGCCATCAAGACACGAATTCGAGGATAAGATGATGACCGGAAACCGCTCCATCCGCAGGCTCGCCCTCGGCACCGTGGCAACATTCGCCGCGATCATTTCGCCGCTTGCCGCGCAGGCGCAGGAAGCCGCCACGCCCGCACCAGCCTCTCAGGCACCAGCAAAGCCAGAGCGCCAGCGCAACGTGATCTTCATTCTGGTGGACGATCTGCGCTTTGACGGGCTGGGCTTCCTGCAACCGGGCATCAAGACCCCGAATATCGACAAGCTGGCCGCCGGCGGCAGCTATTTCCCGAATACCCGCGCCACCTCTTCGCTGTGCAGCCCCAGCCGCGCCACGATCCTCACCGGGATGACCGCGCGCAATCATGGCGTGGTGGACAACAACCATTCGTCGGAAGAGGGCCTGACGTTCTTCCCCAAGTATCTGCAGGGGCAGGGCTATCAGACCGCGTTCCTCGGCAAGTGGCACATGGGCAACGACACCGCCAGCCCGCGCCCCGGCTTTGACAAGTGGATCAGCTTCAAGGGGCAAGGCAACTATTATCCCAACACCGGCATTTCGGACGAAGCCTATGCCAAGGGCGTGGTCCACACGCTGAACGTCGATGGCAAGGACGTGCCGCAGAAGGGCTACATCACCGATGAACTGACCGATTACGCGCTCAACTGGTTAAGCAAGGAGCGCGATGCCAAGAAGCCGTTCTTCCTCTACCTCAGCCACAAGGCGGTCCATTCCGATCCGCTGCCCGCGCCGCGCCACGCGCACCAGTACGACAACTTCCAGTTCAAGCTGCCCGCCAGCGCCGCCAACACGCCCGAAAACTACAAGGGCAAGCCGCGCTGGGTCTATGATCAGCGCAACACCTGGCACGGTATCGATTTCTTCTACAATTCCGACATGCCGATGACGGAATACCTGAAGCACTACTACGCCACGCTGTCTGCGGTGGACGACAGCGTGGGCCGGATCATGCAGTATCTTAAGAAGACCGGGCTGGAAAAGGACACGCTGGTCATCTTCACCTCGGACAACGGTTTTCAGGTGGGTGAACACGGGCTGATCGACAAGCGCAACGCCTATGAAGCCTCGGTCAAGGTGCCGCTGGTGATGTATGAACCGGGCACCGTGCCTGCAGGCGTGGTCAACACCGGCGCGATCCGCAATCTCGATTTCGCGCCGACGTTCCTCGATCTGGCAGGCGCGCCGCGCCCCGCCCAGTTCGAAGGCAAGAGCGCCTGGCCGCTGATCACCGGCAAGCAGGCTGCCAAGGACTGGAAGGCCCCCGACTTCACCTATGAATACTACTGGGAGTGGACCTTCCCGCAGACGCCGGGCACTTTCGCGATCCAGCGCGGCAACCTGAAGTACATCCAGTATTACGGCGTCTACGACATCGACGAGCTTTACGATGTGGCTGCCGACCCGGAGGAGATGCACAACCTTGCGGAAGATCCCAAGTACCTCGAAGCGAAGATCGAACTGCGCAAGGCGCTCTACGAACAACTCGCCAACCGCGAAGGCAAGCACGTCATCCCCTATACCCAGCGCCAGTCCATCGGCGCGGTGCGGCGCAACCGCAATGGCACCGGCGCGGCCCCGTTTCCCGACGAATGGCTGGTCGAACCCAACCGCGAAGACCGGCTTGATCCCATCGTCCCCGATAGCGTTGCGAAGCAGGCCGCGCATGATCGCGGTGAAAAGTTCGCACCGTCGCCCATCGTTGGCCAGGGCACCAACAGCGTCGAACATGGGCTGAAGAGCCTGCCAAAGGGCGCGAGGAACTGATTGTCGGGCTTTTGAAATCCACCCTCGTCGTCCAGCCATTTGGGCGATAAGGCACTCCTGCGGGGGGACGGCTTGCCCGTCTCCCCGTTTTTTTGGACATAAGGTATGATGATGACCGATCTGCACGCGGGAATGCGCCTCATCGAAGGCGGCACCTTCACGATGGGGTCGGAAGTATTCTACCCTGAAGAAGCGCCCCTGCGCCAGGTGAAGGTGGACAGCTTCTGGATCGATGAAACGCCCGTCACCAACGCGCAGTTCGCCGCGTTCGTCGCTGCCACCGGATATGTCACCGTGGCCGAAATCGCACCCGATCCAAAGAACTATCCCGGCATGTTGCCCGGCATGGACCGCGCCGGATCACTGGTCTTCCACAAGACCGCAGGGCCGGTGGACATGGGCAACGCCGGCAATTGGTGGCACTTCACGTTCGGCGCCTGCTGGAACCATCCCTTGGGGCCGGACAGCGATCTTGCAGGCCTCGAAGATCACCCCGTCGTCCATGTCGCCTATGCCGATGCGGAAGCTTATGCCAGATGGGCGGGCAAGGACTTGCCGACCGAGGCCGAGTTCGAATATGCCGCACGCGGCGGGCTTGAAGGCGTAGAGTTCGCGTGGGGTGATGAGCTTGCCCCCGAAGGCCGCATGATGGCCAATTACTGGCAGGGCCTGTTCCCCTTCGCCAACCAGATGCTCGACGGGTGGGAGCGCACCTCCCCTGTGCGCAGCTTCGATCCCAACGGCTATGGCCTTTACGACCTCATCGGCAACACCTGGGAGTGGACCAGCGACTGGTGGAGCGAAAAGCCGATAGCCCCGAAAAAGAAGGATTCATGCTGCGCGATCAGCAACCCGCGCGGGGCCAAGCTGAAGGACAGCTTCGATCCGTCGCAGCCCGGCGTGCGGATCGGGCGCAAGGTCATCAAGGGCGGTTCGCACTTGTGCGCTGCCAACTACTGCCAGCGCTACCGCCCGGCGGCGCGTCACCCCGAGATGGTCGATACCGCAACCACGCACATCGGCTTCCGCTGTGTGGTACGCGCCTGATTAATTATAGTATTACTGACAGGGGTGGTGTGGTGTGAACGCATCACTTCGGCGCAAATTGCTGTGTATCTGATTCTTCATGTGACAGACATGTTGCGAATCGTTAGACCAAATTCTCACAAGTCGTCCGGCGCGGCCTTGGGAGAGGATGCGACAAAAAATCGCGCCGCGCCGGATGTTATCCCAACATTGCTCTAAGAGAATCAGCTTGCGTCGCTGTTCAGCGCCGCGCTGATTCCTTGTTCTGCCTCCGTCGCATCAGCGATGAGCTTGCGCAGGGCAGTTGCGGTGTCTTCCAGCAGACCCGCGCTGACGGGGCGCTCTGCATTGATGAAGCGCCGGATGGCGCGTTCATCGATGCCCAGCCGCCGCGATGCTGCGGTCGTCCCGCCCAGAACCTGAACGCAAAAGGCAAAATGCTCGTTCAAATCTTGGGGCATGGGATACAGGACCGTCATTCGAGTGCAGGCGCGCATGAGTTTCTGAACGCGCGCGCGCCTTACCCAAATTTTAGCCGCTGGCCAATTGTGGGGGGCTCTTTGTCAGATTGTCCACTGGGCCGGAAGAATTGAGATCTGGTAACAGATCACCGCAATCGCGCAGTTCCTCCCGAACTTGTCGAGATCAACTCATTCGAAAGGAGTTGCAGTCATGATGTTGCTCCATTGGATGCGACTTGCAGGATCTAGGGTCTGACGTGATGAATGAACGATCGACAGGGTTTGGCAGGCGCACCGTGCCGGTTGCAGGCCAGCCAGCACCCGCTGTGCTGCCCGGTACGGGAAGCTTCGGCATGGCGCAGCCCCGCTATGGGCATGAGCGCGCCGCTGGCGTTGCAGACGATATTGATTTCCAGATTCTCGGCAACGACCTCCAATTCGTCGAGATCGAACTTGATCCGGGTGAAAGCGTGATTGCCGAACCGGGTGCGATGGTCTGGAAGGACTTCGATATCGAACCGTCCACTGTGCTTGATCCCGACAATCGGCCAGGGCAGGGGTTCGGAAGCAAGTTGCTTAACGCAGGCAAGCGCATGCTTTCCGGCGAGAGCCTGTTTCTCGCGATGTTCACAAACGATGGCGTGGGCATTTCCAAGCGCGCAAAGATCGCTTTCTCCTCGCCGATGCCGGGCAATATCTTGCCGCTGCGCCTTTCGGATTATGGCGGAAAGGTGATCTGCCAGCGGGAAAGTTTTCTGGCGGCCGCGCGCGGGGTGTCGGTGGGCGTCACCCTCATTCCGGGCATGCGGGGTGGAGGGCTTTCGGGAATGATCCGTGGCGGGATAACCGGAATGTTCGGTGGTGAAGGCTTCATAATGCAGAAGCTTGAAGGCGATGGCTGGGCCTTCGTTCACATGGGCGGCGCGGTGATCGAACGGCAACTTGCAGCCGGAGAGCGCATTCACGTCGATACCGGCTGCGTCGCAGCCTATACTGAAGGCGTGGATTTCCGCGTCGTTATGGCCGGAGGTGGCGTCCGCAACCGACTGGTGGGGGGTGAAGGGTTGTTCTACGCAGCGCTCACCGGACCGGGAACCGTGTGGATACAATCTGTGCCCTTTGCGCGTTTGGCGCTCAATATCATGGGTGTTGCACAGGGTGTGGGGTATGGCGGCGAAACGAGCATGGCTGGTGTAGCCGCGGCGGGCGCTGTTGGCGTGGCAGGGGCGGTCGGACTGGCCGGTGCTGCCGCTGCTTTTGGCGGCGGGGCGCTGGCCGAACATCCTGGCGGCGGCTTGGGAAGTACGGCGATGTCTGCCACCGGAGGGGTTGACGGCGATGGAGGCATTCTGGGCGCTCTCGGCGGCTGGCTTTCAGGCGATTGACCTCGCGACGTAAAACCAATTCGCTTGAGCGGTGCGAAGTCGCCGTCGTTTAACCCTACGTCATTTTTCAAGCGCTGATTAACCCCGGCCTGTTCGCCACCAGATTGTCCACCACGCCGGGGTCTGCCAGCGTGGATGTGTCGCCCAGATTCGACATGTCGTTCTCACCGATCTTGCGCAGGATGCGGCGCATGATCTTGCCCGAACGGGTCTTGGGCAGGCCGGGAGCGAACTGGATCACGTCGGGCGTGGCGATGGGGCCGATTTCGTGGCGCACCCACGCGATCAGTTCCTTGCGCAGCGCTTCGTCTGGCTCGACTTCGGCATTGCAGGTGACGAAGGCATAGATGCCTTGCCCCTTGATATCGTGCGGCATCCCCACCACGGCGGCTTCGGCGACCTTGGCGTGGGCCACCAGCGCAGATTCGATTTCAGCCGTGCCCATGCGATGCCCGGAAACGTTGATCACGTCATCGATGCGCCCGGTGATCCAGTAATACCCGTCCTCGTCACGGCGGCACCCGTCGCCGGTGAAGTATTGCCCCTTGAACGTGCTGAAATATGTCTGGAAGAAGCGTTCGTGATCGCCCCACACGGTGCGCATCTGGCCGGGCCATGAATCGGTGATGACAAGGCAGCCGTCGGTCGCGCCTTCAAGGAACACGCCGTCATTGTCCACAAGCGCGGGCTTCACGCCAAAGAACGGACGGCTGGCCGAGCCGGGCTTGAGCGGGGTTGCGCCGGGCAGGGGGGTGATCATCGCGCCGCCGGTTTCGGTCTGCCACCATGTGTCCACAATCGGGCAGCGGGCATCGCCCACCACCTTGTGATACCATTCCCACGCTTCGGGATTGATCGGTTCGCCCACTGATCCCAGCAGGCGCAGCGATGCGCGGCTGGTCTGCTTCACCCAATCGTCGCCCTCGCGCATCAGCGCGCGCAGCGCGGTGGGGGCGCCATAGAAGATCTCGACCTTGAATTTGTCGACCACCTGCCAGAACCGGCTGGGATCGGGCGAATTGGGCACGCCTTCGAACATCACCGTGGTCGCGCCGTTCATCAGCGGGCCGTAGACGACATAGGAATGGCCGGTCACCCAGCCGATGTCCGCCGCGCACCAGTAGATCTGGCCGGGACGGTAATCGAACACGTACTGGTGCGTCATCGATGCCCAGACCGAATAACCGCCGGTGGTGTGCAGCACGCCCTTCGGCTTGCCGGTGGAGCCTGAGGTATAGAGGATGAACAGCGGGTCTTCCGCGCCCATTTCCTCGGGCGGGCAATCGGCGCTCTGCTGCGCCACCGCGCTGGCCCAGTCCACATCGCGGCCTTCTACCACGTTCACGTCCGCACCCGTGCGGCGCAGCATGATCACCGTGTCCACCGCCGGGCACTGCTTCAGCGCTTCGTCTACGTTGGCCTTCAGGGGAACCTTCTTGCCCCCGCGCAGGCCTTCGTCCGATGTCAGCACGATGCGGCTGTCACAATCGGTGATGCGGCCCGCTAGCGCATCGGGGCTGAAGCCTGCAAAGACGATGGAATGGATCGCGCCGATGCGCGCGCAGGCCAGCATAGCCACGGCGGCTTCGGGCACCATCGGCAGATAGATCGTCACCCGCTCGCCGCGCTTCACGCCCTTGGCTTTCAGCAGGTTGGCAAAGCGGCAGACCTGCTCGTGCAGCTCGCGATAGGTGATTTCGCGGTGCGCCTCACCCAGCCCATCTGGCTCCCACAGGATCGCCACGGAATCGCCCCGCTCCGCCAGATGGCGGTCAAGGCAATTGGCCGAAAGGTTCAGCGTGCCATCCTCGAACCAGCGGATGCCGAAATCGGCTTCGTTGAAAGAGGTGTTCTTGACCTTGGTATAGGGCTTGATCCAGTCGAGCCGCTGGCCATGTTCGCCCCAGAAACCTTCCGGGTCTTCCACCGAACGGTTATACATCTCGAAGTAGCGCGCCTCGTCCACAAGTGCGTTTTGCGCCCATTGCGCGGGGACGGGATAGACGGCTTCGGCCATGTCAGGCTCTCCTCTGATGTCTGGCAATCGATTCCTTGCCCTTTGGCCCAGCCATACCGTCAGAAGCACAGCCGGGCTTTTGGACATTAGTCTGAGATGAAAGCCCACCGCGCGCCCTCGCGCAACCGCTAAAGCACCCCGCGATTCCGCAGGAAGCTCCGTAATTCAGGGCAGCTTACCCTGCGAATCCCGCACATTCCGCATTAAGAGCGCTTTCCGACCACTCTGGATCATCGTGATTGCGGGAGGAAGCTCGCTGGCAAGGCGCGGCGTGCAGCAGAGGCTGGTTGCCCCTGCAAGCGACGCAACGCTGTCCAGCGAGCTTCCTCCCGCAACCGCAAAGCGGCGGGCCGAATTTGGTCCATCGCAGCGTTGCTCGTCAGTCACAATGCCTCAGCATTGCTCCTTCCTCGCGCCTCGCGCTGAACCAAATTCGGCTCCGTCACGGTGACCCAGAGTGGTCGGAAAGTGCTCTCGGGCAATGTTTTGTTGCAAACCCGCCCGCCACGCGCAAAAAGTGCAGCGCAGCTAAGGCGCATCGCTTCGGGGGAGCGTGTTTCATCGGGGCAAGGGGCATGGCAGGCAACCGCATGTCGGCCTTATCCCGGCGATCTGCGATCCTCCGGCTGTTGAACCTTGGCACCACGCTTGGCGCTGCTATCGTGCCGGTGTGCTGCTGCAAACGCGCCGGGAACCTATGCAAGCTGCTTCGATAGTTCTGGTAGAAGACGATGGCCCGCTGCGGACGCTCACCGCTCGCGCCCTTCGGGAAAATGGCTATAACGTGCGCACCGCCGCCACCGGCGCGGAAATGTGGGTGGCGCTGGAAAGCGAACCGGCTGATCTGGTCGTCCTCGATATCATGCTGCCCGGCACCAGCGGCATCGAACTGTTCCGCCGCTTGCGCAAGCAAAGCGATGTGCCGATCATTTTCGTCTCCGCGCGCGGCAGCGAAGAAGACCGCGTGCTCGGCCTTGAACTCGGTGCAGACGATTACCTCGCCAAACCATTCAGCACGCGCGAACTGGTCGCTCGCATCGGCGCGGTCCTGCGTCGTGGTGGCACCACCGGAACCGATACCGCCGGCGAAACCGGGTCGCGCAGCGGCGAAATCCGCTTTGACGGCTGGACTGTTTCGATGGCCCGGCGCGAACTTCATTCACCCAGCGGCGCGATGGTCGATCTGACCGGCGCGGAGTTCGATCTGCTCACCACCTTCATCGGTCAGCCGCAGCGCGTGCTGGGCCGCGAACGCCTGATCGAACTTTCGCGCACCCGGCTGGGTGACAGTTCGGACCGCAGCGTCGATGTGCTGGTCAGCCGCCTTCGCCGCAAGCTGGCGGGCGCGGGCGGCAGTGCCCCGATCGTCACGGTGCGCGGCGTAGGCTATATGTTCAAGGCGGAAGTCCAGCGCCCCTGATGCTGCGCAAGTTCGGCCTGCCAGAGCGGTTGCTCGCAATCCTGCTGCTGGTGGCGGGCGTGGATTTCGCCGCCAATACTCTTCTGTTCGAACGCGCCAGCCAGTTCGCCGTGCGCGAGGATGACGCGGCGCGCGTGGCTGAACACCTCGCGATTGCCAGCCGCGCGCTCGAACAGGCGCCCCCTGCCAAACGGCCCGCCACAGCCCGATCGCTCAGCACGAAGCATTTCGTTGTCATCTGGCGCGAAAGCGGCGCGCGCCGCACCGGCTCGGTGCCACTGGCCACGATGCGCCAGCAGGTGCTCGACATGAGCGAAGGTCTGGGCGATTCCGACCTGCAACTCTACCTCCAGCCCGTGAGCGGGGCCGACGCAATCTACGGCTCGATGCTGCTGTCCGACCGCAGCGTGCTGTTCTTCCGCACGCGCAGCAGCGATGCCTGGACGCTGAACGCCGGTCGCATCCTCACGCTGATGCTGCCGACGCTGGTTCTCGTCACACTGGCGTGGGTTCTTTTCCGTGCCACGTTGGCGCCTTTGCGCACATTGGTCCGCGCCAGCCGCAAGGTGGGGGCAGGGCCGCCCGAATTGCTGGAAGAGCAGGGCACCAGCGAAGTGCGCGAACTGATCCACGCCTTCAACGAAATGCAGCATCGCATCCACGAATCGATGACCAATCGCACCCAGTCGATGCTGGCCATCGGCCACGATCTGCGCACGCCGCTGTCGCGTATGCAGTTGCGGCTCGAAGATGCGCGGATCGACGAGGAAACCCGCGCTGACATGGCGCAGGATCTGGGCGAGATGCGCCACATGCTTGAGTCGCTGCAAGCCTTCGTCGACAGTGGCGGCACCAAAATTCCTGCCGAACGCATCGATCTGGCGGTCATGGCGCAGACGCTGGTCGATACCGCAGCCGATGATGGGTGCGATGCAACATTCCACGGCCTTGAAAGCATCGAAATCATGGCGCGGCCCGTGTCGGTGCGCCGCGCACTGGCCAATCTGATCGAGAACGCGATCCACTATGCCGGTTCGGTCAATGTCACCGTGCGGCGTGATGGCGATCATGCCGAAGTGCTGATCGAGGATGAAGGCCCCGGAATCCCTGAAGATCGGATGGATGAAGTGATGCAGCCTTTCGTCCGGCTCGACACCGCGCGATCACGCGATACGCCGGGCATGGGGCTGGGGCTTGCCATCGTGCGCAGCGCCGTGAAACTTGATGGTGGCGTGCTGCAATTGCGAAACAAGCCAGAGGGGGGCTTGGTCATAACCATGCGATTCCCGGTCGCAAGCGCTCCTGCGCGCTGAAACAATTCGTTACAGTCGCGTTCGCAAAGGGAAAGACGGGGCACATACTTTGACAAGCGACCCGACAACCGATTCCGGCTGTCGGCTGCTGACAAAGGTATGGAACAGTGAACGAACTCATCGGCCGCGTCTTCAGCTTTGAAAAGACCGTATTCCCCGACAGTCGCGAACTGTTCGGCAAGCTCGTGAGCGAAGGGCAGTCGCCCAAGGCGCTGATGATCTCCTGCGCCGATTCGCGCATCGTACCCGAACAGATCATGCAGGCGCAGCCGGGCGAACTCTTCGTCTGCCGCAACGCCGGCAACATGGTCCCCCCCTTCGCTACGATGAACGGTGGCGTCACCTCCACGGTCGAATATGCGGTCATGGCGCTGGGCGTGCGCGATATCATCGTTTGCGGCCATTCCGATTGCGGCGCGATGAAGGCGCTCTCTGCACCCGAACTGCCCGAAGGTATGCCCAACGTGGTCGCATGGCTGCGCCACGGCGCGGCAGCCGAAAGCGTCGTGTCGAGCTGTTCGCCGCACCTCGGCACCGATGAGCGTGTACGCGCCGTCAGCCTCCAGAACGTAATCGTCCAGATCGATCACCTGCGCACGCATCCTTCGGTCGCCACCGCCATCGCGCGCGGTGAAATGGCGCTACACGGCTGGTTCGTTGATATCAGCGCCGGCATGGTGCTGGGCCTCGATGGCGAAACCGGCGAATTCGTGCCCCTGCGCGAAGACAAGCCGCTTCCAGTGGCCGTCCCCGCGCGTGCACGCGCCGTTATCGACTCATGGACCGCCGAGGCCGCAGAATGACAGCTGTAACTGCTGAAGCCGAAGGCGGCGGGCTTTCCCGCTACTTCGTGCGCGATTTCACCGCGTCTATCGTGGTATTCCTCGTGGCCATGCCGCTGTGCATGGGCATTGCCATCGCTTCGGGCGTTCCGCCTGAAAAGGGTCTGGTGACCGGGATCATCGGCGGTATCGTCGTCGGCCTGCTCGCAGGCTCTCCGCTGCAGGTCAGCGGTCCCGCTGCTGGCCTCGCCGTGATCGTGTTCGAATTTGTCCGCGACAATGGCCTGTCCGCGCTTGGCCCTGTGCTGGTGCTGGCCGGCGCGCTTCAGTTCGTCGCGGGCGTTGCCAAGCTGGGCGGCGTGTTCCGTGCCATTTCTCCGGCAGTGGTCCACGGGATGCTGGCCGGGATCGGCGCGCTCATCGTGATCGGCCAGTTCCACATCCTGTTCGACGCCAAACCGATGTCCAACGGAATCGACAATCTGGCGATGATGCCCGCGCGGATGCTCGGCCTCACGCCGTTTGATATCGGCAAGACCGAACTGGCGCTGATGCTGGGTCTTCTCACCATCGGCACCATGATGCTGTGGGACAAGAAGAAGCCCAAGAGCCTCGGCCTGCTCCCCGGTGCGCTGCTAGGCGTGCTGGCGGCAACTGGCGTCGCGTGGGGCTTTGGGCTGGACGTAGCCCGTATCACCGTGCCCGATTCCATCGCTGCGGCCTTCGCTCTGCCCGAAGCGGGCGTGTTTTCCACGCTCACGCAAGGGTCGATGATCGTTTCGGCCATCGCCATCGCTTTCATCGCCAGCGCGGAAACGCTGCTTTCGGCAGCCGCGGTTGACCGGATGCACGATGGCGTCCGCACCGATTACAACAAGGAACTGCGCGCCCAGGGCGTGGGCAACCTGTTGTGCGGCATGGTCAATGCCCTGCCGATGACCGGCGTGATCGTGCGCAGCTCGGCCAACGTGCAGGCCGGTGCGATGACGCGCATGTCGGCTGTCATGCACGGCGTGTGGATCCTCGGCTTCGTGGCGTTGCTGCCGTTCATCCTGCGCGAAGTGCCAATGGCTGCGCTTGGCGGCGTGCTGGTGGTCACCGGATGGAAGCTGGTCAGCCTGAAGCATGTGCAACACCTCTTCAAGGTGCATGGCTATATGCCCGCGCTGATCTGGACGGCCACCTTCGTTCTGGTGGTGACGACCGACCTGCTGACCGGCGTTCTGGCGGGCCTTGCGCTCTCCGCGCTGGAACTGCTGCCCCATGTAAAGAACCTCAAGTTCCGCGTGGGTGAAAAGTCGGTGGGCGAAGCGGTGCATCTCGAACTCGAAGGTGCCGCAACGTTCCTTGGCCTGACCAAGTTGACCAACGTGCTGGAACAGGTTCCGCACAGCAAGCCGGTCCACGTGATTCTCGACCGCGTTCACGCGATCGATCACACCACCGCCGAAATGCTCACCGAATGGCTTTCGCGCCGCCGCCTGCGTGGCACGGACGTGAAGGTGAGCGGACCTGCGCCGATTCTCAAATCCCTAGCCCACGCCGCCTGATCCCGGCGAAGTGGGCATCCCCCCTGACGGCCGGAAGCACCCCCTTCCGGCCGTCAACCTTTTGACGATGCGAACCGCGACTGTTGCCAATTGGCCGCAGTCGCGTTTCGCGCAATCGCGCCTGCAAAATTTATCTTGCAGTGCAGCAAATCGCGATGATAGGTATGGGCCTCTGCTCCGACGGACGCCCCAACGAGAGGTGATCGCGCGGCAGACGCAGGTGGAACGTGATAATCCTATTCAGGGAGCGTTCCGTATGAAGATCCGTCTGGCCGCAGCCGTGGCACCTGTCGCCCTCGCTATGTTTGCGACTCCGGCTTTCGCGCAGGAAGAAGAATCCAGCCCCATCACCGTTTCGGGCAGCGCTGCTCTCGTCTCTGACTACCGTTTCCGTGGCGTCTCGATGACCGACAAGGAAATGGCCGTGCAGGCTGGCGTCACCGTTGCGCATGAAAGCGGCTTCTATGTCGGCACCTGGGGTTCGAACCTTGCTGGTTGGGGCACCTTTGCCGGTTCCAACATGGAACTCGACATCATCGGCGGTTACAAGACCGAAGTCGGCGGCGTCGGCATCGACGTTGGCCTGACCTGGTACATGTATCCGGGCGGTCTCGACAACACCGACTTCGCAGAACCCTATGTGAAGATTTCGGGCGCTGCCGGTCCTGCCAACCTCCTCGTCGGCGTTGCCTATGCGCCCAAGCAGGAAGCGCTTGGCAAGTGGTACAACAACGGCACCACCGCTGGCACCGGCGTCTATGACAATCCCGGCGCCAAGGCTGACAACGTCTATGTCTGGGCAGACGCTTCGACCTCCATCCCCGACACCGGCCTGACGCTCAAGGGTCACCTCGGCTACACCAACGGCGGCAACGATGGCCTTGGCCCTCAAGGTACGTCGGTTTCGCCCACCGGCGAATACCTCGATTGGCTGATCGGTGCTGACTACGCGCTGGGCAATGTCACGCTCGGCGTAGCCTATGTCGATACCGACCTCAGCCCTGCTGACTATAACTACCTGACGCCGAACTTCTCCTCGACCAAGGACGGTTCGAACATCGCAGGCTCGCGCGTGGTCGTCTCGGCAACCGTCGCGTTCTGATAAGGCTACCGGGCAACCGGTAACCGCACGCAACAAGGCCCCCGTTCCGAAAGGAGCGGGGGTTTTGCGTTCCAAACACAGGGATATTGACAAAAAGAACCATATAGGTTATACGCCCCGCCATAGGTCAGGAGCGAAGGCAAAGGCCGGCCCAGCTTCTCTCCTTCGGAAGCTGACACATGTTGAAGGCTTCCGGCGCGATCGGCGCGGCAGTGCGCACGGG
>NZ_JABAID010000031.1 GCF_012641335.1 Novosphingobium sp. ERN07 | reverse complement strand
GCATCCTCCATCCGCCGAATGCGCGTCGATACCGTCGTCGCCGTCAAACCAAGCGTCTCGGCAATCTGCTGGTTGTTCGCGCGACCATTCGCCCGCAATCCGCGGATGATCGCTATGTCCGTCGCGTCGAAGCTGAAAACCTGACTCATTCCACCTCGCAGCATCACATGGGCAGCATCAGGGGCATGAACTGCCGATGCATTGCGGGTTTGCGCAGCCAAAGCCGGGCAGTCAACCGCGTTCTGCGCCGTTTTCCGCAACCGAAAGGCCGATTTTGCGGATGTTTTTGCCGGGCATCGATCCGCCAAACCGGAAATCATTGAACAGTATTCTTGGGAATGCGTAAGTTTATAGAATTTATTGTTCGAATATGTGATACATATTCCCAAATTGCATGATAATCGCGGAATTTTCTTGTGAGAGGGCATATGCCGGAGCGACTACTCAACCGCGCCATCATCGTGGTCGGCGCAGGCACGGGAATTGGTGCCGCAACGGTGGAACGCCTTTGCACAGAAGGCGCGCGGGTTTGCGTGGCAGACGTGAACCTTGCTGCGGCGAAAGCCGTGGCCGCACGCATGGTAGATGCCGGGCACGAAGCCCATGCCATCGCAGTGGACATTACCGACGAAGCCGCGGTCAATGCCTGCTTTGCCGAAGCGGTAGCCAAACTGGGCGGGCTGGACGGCGCGCACATCAACGCGGCAGACCTGCGCACGATCTTCCTCGATTCCGATGCGCTCTCGCTGAATATGGCCACGTTCGACCGCACCATCGCGGTCAACCTTCGCGGGCACCTGCTTTGCACCCGCGCGGCCTTGCCGCATCTGATCGAAAGCGATCACGGCGCGATTGTCTATACCAGTTCCGGTGCCTGCATTTCGGGTGAGCCGGAGCGCCCATCCTATGCCGCATCGAAAGGTGGCCTCAACGCGCTGATGCGCCATGTCGCCAGTAAATGGGGCAAGCAGGGCGTGACGGCAAACTGCGTGGCCCCCGGCTTTGTCATGACGCCCGAAATGATCGCAGGCGGCGCGGTTCCGCCCGAATGGATCGAACGCTGCATCGCCGGCACCCGCAGCACCCGGCTGGGCAAGGCCGAAGATATTGCCGCAATGGTGGCGCTGCTGCTTTCGGAAGATGGTCGCTGGATCAACGGGCAGGTTTTTCATGTCAACGGCGGCGCGCTGCTGACGTGACGCCATAATCCTTTCGGGTGATGTGGGGCACGTTCAAGGGTGGGATTGCAGTCGCACGATAAAGACCAACGGTAGAGGACCAACCATGACTGCAACCACCAATCGCCCCCTGCGCCACGCCGTGATCGGGGCCGGGATGGCAGGCATCCTTGCCGCGATCAAGCTGAAGCAGCGGGCTGAAGATTTCGTCGTTTATGAAAAGGCGGCAAAGATCGGCGGCACCTGGCGCGAAAACCGCTATCCCGGCCTGTCGTGCGATGTGCCCGCCCATGCCTATACCTACAGCTTCGAACCCTATCCCGAATGGCAGGCCTATTATGCCACCGGCAGCGAAGTGCAGGGCTATTTCGAACAGGTGGTGGCCAAATATGGCCTTGCGGCGGATATCCGCTTCAACAGCGAAGTAAGCGCGCTCGATTGGGATGCCGGTACAAATCAGTGGACGGTCACACTGGCCGATGGATCGCGCGATGTTTTCGATGTGGTCATCGCCGCATCGGGCGTGCTGCACCATCCGCGCCTGCCAGAGATCGAAGGACTGGACAGCTTCGAAGGCCCCGCCTTCCACACCGCGCGCTGGGACGATACCGCCCCGATTGATGGCGCGAAAGTGGGGCTGATCGGTTCGGGATCGACCGGCATCCAGATCGTCACCGCGATCAACAAGAAGGTCGATAAGCTGGTCCATTTCCAGCGTTCGCCGCAATGGGTCATGCCGGTGCCGCAGTTCCAATACACCGAAGAAGAGCGCGAAGCCTTCCGCCGCGATCCCGCGCTGATCGACGCGATCCGCTTTGCCGATGAATACATCGGCAATATCAAACGCTTCACCGATGCCATCACCGATATCGACGGTCCGCAGATGACGATGATCGAGGATGTCTGCCGCCAGCACTTCGAATCATCGATCCGCGATCCCGAACTGAAGGAAAAACTGCGTCCGAACTATCGCGCCGCGTGCAAGCGCCTGATCTATTCGTGGTGCTATTACGAAGAAGTGCAGCACCCCGCCGTATTCGTGGAAACCGGCAAGATCGCCCGGATCGAACCCAAGGGCGTGCGCATGGCAGACGGCACGTTCCACGAACTCGACACGCTGATCCTTGCCACTGGCTTTCAGGCCGACAAGTTCATCCGTCCCGCTGGCGTGACCGGCGAAAATGGCATGACGCTGGACGCGTTCTGGGCCACCCGGCCAACCGCGCACTATGCGGTAACGCTGCCGCACTTCCCCAACCTGTTCATGCTGAACGGGCCAACCGGGCCGGTGGGCAATTTCTCGCTGATCGACATTGCCGAGCGCCAGTGGGACTATATCGACCAGTTGATCGACCTGCTGCGCAAAGGCGAAGCAGCTTCGGTAATGCCCACGGTGGACGCGCACAACGCCTATGAAGAACGGCGGATTGCTGCGGCCAAGACCACGATCTTCGGTTCGGGCTGCACGAGCTGGTATCTCGATGCCACCGGCGTTCCGGCAAGCTGGCCGTGGTCCTACGATGCCTTTGCCGATGCGATGGCGAAGCCGGTGCTGTCCGAATATGCGATCAGGACACCAGTCGCGGCCTGATTTGCCGACCTACCAAGCCAGTCGCGGCATCACTCGCGACTGGCGAAGTATTTCGCAATCACCTCTTCCGTCATGCCGATGCCCCGCAGGCAGAACCATGTCGCCTGCCGGACAAGATCATCACCATGTACGCCATAGGGCCGCGCGGCCGGTGGCAGTCCGCCGATGGCCGCAATCATCGTGCCGACATGTTCGATGAACATCGCCGCTGCCGGAACGTCCAGCGGTTCACCCGAAAGCCCACCGTCTTCACGCGCGGAGGCATAGGCGGCTTCCATAGAGGCGGCGTTGCGCCGCTGCGACCGGCGGTAGATCAGGCTGGCGTAGGATCCGTCACCGGCAAGGCTGGCCAGCGTCATGCGATGCGCATCGAAGCGCGCCGGATCGCTGGCATCGGCCACGCTGGCCGCGATGAAGGCATGGATCGCCTCGGCCAAGCCCAGCGAACCTTCGGCCTGAATGCCCTGTTCGCGCCAGCGTTCATCCTGTTCGACGAACACCTGCCGCAAGACCGCACGATAGAGCGCCAGCTTGCTGGGAAAGTGGCGATAGACCAGCGCTTCGGAAACTTTCGCCTCACGCGCGATTTGCAGCGTCTTGGCCCCGTCATAGCCATGCTGCGAAAAGACCCGCCGCGCCGCAGCCACGATCTGGCTGCGGCGCTCGGTGCCGGGGATGCGCGTTCTTGCCATGAACACTCACTTACTTTTGCGCGATTGGGTGTCAACCGCACAAAAGCAGCGTCATCGCGGCTCGCCTTATCCGGCCTGCCACTTACTTGAGGTCAGATCATTCCGCCGCGATCCGCTGTTCCAAAGCAGAGGCGGGAAGGCGCTCAGCCCAGAAGGCCCCTTCCAGATCGGTATCGACATCCACCGCACCGCGCACGCCCAACGCCGCGCGCGCTTCATCCAGCGGCAGGTGGAAAACGGGTTCCAGTTTCTTCATGAACAAGGCATCGCTGGCCTTGCCAACGGTCATTCCGCGCTGGATTGCATCGGTACAGGTGTCCCACACTTGCGGGTAATGCAGCAGCGTGCGCACGGTATAGCGCAGCGATCCGAATATCTGGATCAGGCTGAGTTCTGCCGCCAGTTCGGGGTTGCGGATGAACTTGAACACATTCGTCAGCCGATACCAATATGGCACCAGTTCCCCCATGTAGTTGAACCCGCCGCCGCACAGGATATGTTCGAAGTCGTGCGTCTGGCCGGAACGGAGGTTGTAGAATTCCAGTTGGCTTTTCGGTTCGCGCCACGGCGTGATCTGGATTTCATAATTCCCTTCCGTGATCCATTGATAGAAAATGCCGCCCAGCGATCCCGGCGCATATTGGGCAAAATCTTCAATCCGGTATGTCGAATAGAACCCTTCGGAAAGCCATGCATCCAGTTCGGGATTCACCCGTCTTTCGGCGGTGAACATGTCCTCTATCGCGGCATGATCGCGCAGTTCGTCAAGGATCGGCAGGAATTCATACATCTCAGCAGGCGGCGGCAGGTCCGGCCCGTTGCGCCGCAGCAGGATCATCGCCAGCCATTCGCGCAGGCGCGGATTGTTCAGGTATTTCGACGATGAAACCAGCACGCTCGACGGCGTTTCCACCGGCATCACGCCACGTGCGAGATAGGGCATGTCAGCCATCAATTTTCTCCCATTTGCAGAGCGGGCAGAGGCTCCAATTCGCTTGCCATTTACCGAACGGTATCGAACCGTTCGGTAAATGGCAAGCGTGTGGATGACGCTTCATGCCGATGATGCATCGCAGGCGCAGGGTGCTATAGGGAGAAGGATGGATGGCCCATTGTGACAGATCCCCATGTGGCATCCCCCGCCGTGCCGACGCGCGTGGCGCACTTGCTCGATATCGCGCGGGCGGCATTCGTGGCCGAAGGGTTCGATGGGGTCAGCATCGATGCGATTGCGCGTCAGGCTGGTGTCAGCAAGGAAACGATCTACCGCTATTTCCCCGATAAACAGGCACTTTTCCGGGCCTCGCTGAAAGCAATGGCGAGTAGGTTCGAAGCACGGGCGCTAGCGCTGCATCACGCTCATCTGCCAGATCGCGAGGAACTGGGCGGCCTTGCGCAAGCTATTCTCGATGCGGCGGTGCATGGCGGATTGCTCAGCCCGCTGTGGCTGGCCGCAGGGCTGGGCGGGCGTATGCCCGATTTCGCCGCCGAACTGCAAAAGGCGCAAGCCGCGCAGATCGAGCCGGTGCGCGAGACGATAGAGGCCATCGTCCGCACACGCGGGATATCGCGACCCGTGCCGATCGACGATGCGCTCGATTTCGGGTCGCTGGCGGTAGAAGGTTCGGCCCTGCTGATGGGCTTCGATCCGCCGCCGGTCGAAAGGCGCGCGGCCTTGGCGGCAAGGGTCGCCGCGCTGTTTGAACAGGGCGTGCTCGCCATGCCGCGCAGCACAGCGCTCGCTAAGGACGGAGACTTAACCCCGCTGCCTTTGCCGCCCGTCTATCCGCCGCATTTGCGCCGCCTGCTTGATGTCGCCGCCGCCCACTTCCTGCGCGATGGTTATGAAGCGGCGAGTCTTGGCGCAATCGGGGCCGAAGCCAAAGTGGGGCGCGGCACGCTCTATCGCCACTTCGCGCACAAGGCGGGCCTGTTCGATGCGGTAATGCGCGATCTGGCCGCACAAATCGCACATAGCGCCCAGCCGCCAGCCTTGCCGCTCAAAGCTGGCCCAGATGCCGTAGCTGCTGCCGTGGCTGCCTTCTTTGCGTCGGCCACTGCGCATCTCACCGCACCTGCATCAATCGCCTTGCACCGCGCCACCATCGCCGCCGCGCGACGCGATCCCGCACTGGCACGCGCCGTCCACGATACCGTGCGCGTGCCGTGGATCGCGCCCTTGGCCCAATGGATCGCCCACGCCATCGGCCCCGCCGATGCGCAATGGCTGGCACGGCAAGGCATCGTTCTGGCAATGCAGGGCAACCGCGCCATTGCCGCAGGGCGCGGCCCCGCAGCCGAAGTGCTGACAAGCCACGCGCACCGCACCACCCGCCTTTTCTTACACGGCCTCGGCGGCTGATTCAGGTTCTGGCACGCTGCCGCGATATCGCTGTCAGCCTTTCATAGCGCCCGTCATCCACTGCACCTTTTCCGCAAGCGAATCAACCTTGTGCGGATTCGCCTGCACACCGGGCTTGGCCGCACGATGGCAAGCCGTCCCTTCCCCAGGGCGGCACACAGATAGTCACGAAACGCCCATATTAATTACGCAAAGAGCGAATGAAAAAACCATATTGCACTTATTTTGCGTAGTTGTTACTCTCCTCTCGACAAGAAATTGAATTCGGGATGAGGGTGATGCCTGCCACGTGCGGGCGGTCCAGATGCGTCTGGAGCCGGAGCAGCCGAGGCCACCCTCTCATCGCATTGTCCACGAACCTGGTCAGGTCGTGTCGCAGGCTTGGAATTGGAGGGAGAAAATAATGTCTAAAGGGATCCAACTTAAATCAGGCTTGGCCCGCCGCTGCAGCGCTGCGCTGCTGGCCAGCGTGGCTCTTGGCGTCGTCGCCGTGCCGCAAGCCGCTTTTGCTGCAGAGAATGCTGCGGACGATCAGGCCAGCGAAACCGCACAGCCCAGCAGCGCCGAAATCATCGTCACCGCCAACCGCCGCGAAGAACGCGCGCAGGACGTGCCAATCTCGATCACCGCGATCAGCGCTGACAGCATCCGCGAACGCGGCCTGACCCAGCTTCAGGATCTGCAGGCTTCGGTCCCGTCGCTCGTCGTCGGCCCGAACGGTCAGGCCTCGCGCGATGTGATGTCGCCTTCGATTCGTGGGCAGAGCGCGTCGTTCCAGGGTTCACCCGCAGTCGTCGTCTACATGAACGAAGTGCCGCTGGTTTCGGCCATCACGCTTTCGGGGCAGGGCGGTCCCGGCACGTTCGTCGATCTGCAGAACGTGCAGGTGCTGGCTGGCGCACAGGGCACGCTGTTCGGTCGCAACACCACCGGCGGTGCCATCCTGCTCACGCCTGCCAAGCCGACCGACGCGCTTGAAGGCTATGTGCAGGCAGGTTTCGGCAACTACAGCATGGTCGAGGTCGAAGCCGTTCTCAACGTGCCGATCTCAGACAAGGTGCGCCTCCGCCTCGTCGGTGCTTCGCGTGATCGCGATGGCTTCACCTACGATACGAACTGGAACAAGGATCGCGACGATCAGCACTGGCGCATGGTGCGTGCTGGCCTGTGGATCGAACCGGTCGAAGGCGTCACCAACTATACGCTGGCCTATTACGGCAAATCGCACAGCAACGGCACCGGATCGATCGCCCGCAATTTCAACACGAACTACTTCACCGGCATCGCCCGGCGGCCCATCCCGGTTGGCGGCGGCGTATCGTTCCCGCTGGGTGCCATCGCGCCGACGTTCAACTTCTGCGGGGCGGGCACCGGCCCTGCCAATTGCAGCTACTACACCAACCTGCTGAACCAGCAGAACGCGCGCGGCATCCGCCAGACGGCGCATGGCATGGACAGCTTTGCCAAGCTGGAATCGTGGAGCATCAACAACACGACCGATATTGAGCTTTCCAGCACGCTGAAGCTGCGCAACATCTTCAGCTATTCCGAACTGAAATCGTACTACGCCAACGATCAGGACGGCACCATCGCGCCGATCTACGATACCGGCAACACCCTGCTCAGCCGCACCGCCCCGCGCGATTGGTACAAGCAGGTGACCGAGGAACTCCAGCTTCAGGGCACCGCGCTGGACGACAAGCTGACCTACACCGTGGGCGGTTTCTACTTCAAGCAAAGCCCGCGCGGCACGATGGTGTCCTATTCCACCAACGTATGCGGACTTCAGACCATCGCAGGCTGCCCCATCGGCCAGAGCGAAATCGCCATCACCAACGAATCCAAGGCGATCTACGCCCAAGGATCGCTTGATTTCGGCGCATTCTCGCCCTCGCTTGATCGGCTTCGGCTGACCGCTGGCTATCGCTACACCTGGGATACCGTGGACGGCACCACCGCATCGTGGAACTATTCGCAACTAGCCAACGGCACGCAGTTCGTCAGCGCCTGTTCGTGGAAGTCCAACCCCACCCCGCAGCAGTCGATTGCCGATCCACGCACCACCTGCCTGTTCGGCGCGCAGCTCAAAAGCTCGTCGCCCAACTGGACCATCGGTCTGGACTATCGCCCGAACGACAACATCATGGTCTATGGCAAGGTCACGCGCGGCTACAAGGCTGGCGGTTTCAACAGCTATGCCGTGTTCGAAACCACCCGCACCTTCGGACCGGAAACGGTGACCGACTATGAAGCCGGCTTCAAGACCGACTTCAACGCGGGCGGAATGCGTGGTCGCTTCAACGTCAACGGCTTCTGGCTGGATTACAAGAACATCCAGCGCGCAGCGGGCGATTTCAACACCGCCACCGGCGGCAACGGTGCTGTAACGCTCAACAACGCCAGCGCCACGATCAAGGGCGTCGAAGTTGAAGCCATGATCCAGCCGACCGACAACATCGAACTGGGCGGAAACTACAGCCACCTCAACGCCAAGTACAAATCGTTTAAGTTCAATTCCAGCTCCGGCGTGTGGGATTGCACCGCGCAGTCGATCACCTCGCCCAAGGTGTTCGCCGGGGCGGATATGTCCTGCCGCCCGCTGCAATACCTCTCGCCCAATATCGTTTCGGTCTATGGCCGGTTCAGCCTGCCGATGTCGGAAGATGTCGGGAAGCTCAGCCTGTTCCTCAGCTACAACTGGACCGACAAGCAGCCGACCGCGCCATTCTCCACCGAAACGTTCCCGGATGGCACGATCAACGAGCCGGGCGTGCTGTTGCCCAGCTACGGGCTGCTCAACGCCACGATTGACTGGAAGGGCGTGATGGGTTCGCCCGTCGATCTCAGCTTGTTTGCAACCAACATCACCAAGAAGAACTACATCATCTCGAACACCGGTATCTTCCAGACCATCGGTGCGCAGAGCGTGATCTACGGCGAACCGCGCATGTTCGGTCTTCGCTTGCGGTACAGCTTCGGCAACTGATCGGGACCGAAGCGATCTGACAGCGAGAGAGGCCGGGCGTCAAAACCCGGCCTCTTTCAATTTCGTGGGGAGAACTAAGGCGTGAGCAAGAGGCTTGAAGGGCGTGCGGCGGTCATCACCGGCGGCGCAGATGGTATCGGGCAGGGCATTGCCCGGCGTTTTGCCGCCGAAGGCGCAAGCGTGATCGTGGCCGATTACGATGCCGAACGCGGCCCCGCAGTTGCCGAAGAACTGCAAGCACTGGGCGCAAACGCCGCCTTTGCGCGCTGCGATGTAACCTCACGCGATGATGTGTTCGGCGCGGTCGATCTGTGCGTCGAACGGTTCGGTTCGGTCGATATCCTCGTCAACAATGCCTACCGTGGCGAAGGCCCGGTGCGGATAGAGCGCAAGACCGACGAACGTTTCGAAGATGCCCTGAAGATGTGCCTCTATGCCACCAAATGGGCGATGGAACGCGCCCTGCCGCACATGAAGGCACGTAGATGGGGTCGCGTGATCAACATGGCCTCGCTCAACGGCGTCAACGCGCACATGGGCAGCGCCGATTACAATGCCGCCAAGGAAGCCGTGCGCGCCTATTCCCGCACCGCCGCGCGCGAATGGGCGCCATACGGCATCTGCGTGAACGTGATCTGCCCTGCCGCCATTTCAGCCGCCTATCGCCGCTTTGCTGAAATGACCCCCGATGTTGCCGCCGCCACTGCCGCCGCCAACCCGATGGGCCGCATGGGCGATCCTGAAAGCGATATTGGCGGCGTAGCGCTGTTTCTGGCGAGCGAGGATGCGCGCTATCTGACCGGCAACACACTGTTCGTGGATGGGGGCGGGCACATCAACGGCGTGCCGTGGGTGCCGGATTTCGGGCCGGAGGAATAGCTTCGGCCACTTATCGCGCTGATATGCCGAAACCCCGGCGAAGGCCGGGGTCCATTTCTCCGCCGCAAACTACGTAATTGTCAAACCTTCACCACCCGCATCTTCGGCGCAATCGGTTCATCAGCATTGAACCAGCGCCACAGCCCCGTGCCCGACCGGTGCCCGGCAAGATCCACCCAGTGCCCAAACCCCGGATCGGCATCGGCGCAGACCACCATCACGCTGCCGTCCTCCTCATATCGGGCCATCGAATTGTTGACCCACACCTTCTGGTGCACATGGTCGAGCGATTCCATCCACCAGTTGTCGATCTGCAGGTTCCACATGCGGCATTGCGGGATCGGCGTTTCGATCACCAGCGCTTCACCCGGTTGCAGATCGTAATAGAAGTGGCCGTACCAGATATTCGGATCGCCGCCCGCTTTCCAGAATATCTCCTGCGGCGCATCATAGAACTGGTTGGGATGGGCCTTGAACCATTCTGACCAGTTGGCAAAGGTATTGGCCGTGCCGCGCGTCCACGCCGCCACTGCCATCAATTGCCGCTCGATGACGTCCGGCGTCAACAGCGCAGGCACCACAGGCCCGGCGCCCACGCGCTCCACACTAATGTCGGCAGCCACCTGGGTGGCCTTGTCGTCAAACGTCTGCCGCACGATCAGCAGCGTCGAATCCTCAGCCAGCGGCAGCCAGTTGCCGGATTTGCGCTCTTTGCTCACGTGAATTTCAAAGGTGCCGTCCGGCCCAAATTCCATGTCGGCAAATTCGATCTCGCCGGTCGATGCCATCGTGCCGTCGATGGCATAGCGGTTGGCCTTGCTGCCGATCGAGAAATAGGGGACCGAATTGCGTTTCCCGGTGATGCGATATTCCTGATCGCCACGCACCACGCACTGCTGATAGATGTTGTCCGGGTTGTCAGCCCCGATCTTGATCTTGTCATCGCACAGCATGAACAGGCGCGGAAAATCGGGGTCCGCACTGTCCACTAGCATGTTTAATGCCGTGCGCGCCAGACGGCTGAGATAGCGCAGCCCCTCCGCCTGATCGAGCGCATGGGTCGGGCTGGATGGCCGCGCCAGCACTTCACCCGCCTCTGCCAGTTGCGCGCAGAAATTGCGCCACACATGGTCCAGATGGCCCACTTCGCTGCCCGCTTCGGTCATCGCACTGTCCTTTTTGCAAATGGTTCGGGCTTTCACCCCGCCAACTGGCCCCCGTCCACGGTAAACAGCGCCCCGGTCGCCTTGCGCGCTTTGTCGCTGGCAAGGAACGCAAACATCTCGGCAATGTCCTCAGGCTCGCACGATCCGTCGAGCAGCTTGGGCGCGTTGCGCATCATCAGTGCCCAGTCCACGCCTTCGGGCGGGGCGGTATTCTGGGTCATCGGCGTTACCACATGGCCGGGGCAGATCGCGTTCACACGCAGGCCCGCCGCCGCATATTCAATGGCCAGCCCCTTGGTGATCGCCGCTACCGCGTGCTTCGATGCCGAATAGCCGATGTTATAGGGCTGCCCCTGCAAAGCCGCCGTCGATGCGGTGTTCACGATCACGCCCTTGGTCTTCAACAGGTGCGGGATCGCCGCCTGACAGATCACGAACACGCTCGATGCGTTGACGTTCATCAGCAGGTCGAAGTCTTCGGCAGAAAACGTCTCGGACGGTCCCCATTTCAGCAAGCCCGCAATATTGCACAGGACATCCAGCCCATCGCGCGCCGCCACATCCACCAGCGCCCGGCACGAGGCATAATCGGTCGCGTCATAGGCCTGCACCACCGGCTTGATCGCCATCAGCGCGGCGGTTTCTTCAAGCCCTGCCAGATTGCGGTCGCCAATGGTAAGCTGCGCGCCCTCTGCGGCAAACTTGATCGCGGTGGCGCGGCCAATGCCCGATGCCGCGCCTGTGATCAGGCCTCTTTTCCCTTCGAACAGCATGGCTTTCTCTCCCGGTCACTTGATTGTCGCTCGACGGCGTTGGCACCCCGCTGCGACTAACTTCGCTATCGCTCAGTAGATCTCGCTCCCCTCCCGCAGGCGGGAGGGGTTGGGGGTGGGCCTGCAACCCCTGCGTTTGCAAAAGGCGTCACCACCTGTTTCTCAGAACCGCATCCCCACGGTCAGCCCATACATGCGCGGATCGGGGAAATAGCCCAGCGTCAGCCCACCGAACCCCGGACCGAAGTCGATGAAGTTCGAAGGGTCGCGCTCCTTGGTCAGGTTGCGCACCCACAGCGCGATTTCTGCCGTGCCACCGGCCAGCGGCACTTCGGCCACCGCAGCGCGCAGGTTCACCACCGTGCGGCCCTTCGACTTTGTGGTTTCCGCGCTCTGGTCCGATGCGGTCGACACGGTCAGCGCATAAGGAAACGTGTAGTAGCTCGATACATGGCTCACATCGCCATAGAGGTTGAACCGGCCCCAGTCGCCGCTGGCCACGCGCACGTCGAACCCGCCCGAAGCGGTAACCTTGGGCGCATGGGGGAACGCGCGGTTGTTCGAAACATCCACGTTAGCACCGGCGCCGTTGTTGGCCGTCGCATCGAATTCGATAAACCGCTTGTACTTGGAATCGAGGATCGCCAGCGAACCGTTCAGCGTCACGCCATCAACCGGGCGGATCACCGTTTCGAACTCCAGCCCCTGAATGCGTGCTCCGGCGGCATTGCGCACGATCGATGCCGCGCCGGACGTTGCGGTAAAGATCGAAAGCTGCATGTCCTTGTGCTCGTCACGGAAAGCGGCGACGTTGAAAATCACCTTTCCGCCCAGCATCTTGGTCTTCAGCCCCAATTCGTAGCTATCGACCTTTTCGGGGCGATAGGGCTGGCACAGCTCGGTCGCGCCCGATGGGCAACCGGTGGGTGCGTTGGGATCAAAGAAAACGTTGGTTTCGCCGTTGAACCCGCCCGATTTGAACCCACGGGCAAAGCGGGCATAGACGTTCACGTCGGAATTGACCTCGTAACTTGCGGTAATCGCAGGCGAAAAGTCGTTGTATTTGGCATCGGGGAACGTGCCATAGGGCAGGTTGGCGATAACCGTGGGCGTGAACACACCGTTCTGCGCGTCGAAGTTCACCTTGAAGAAGCGGCGGATATCCTTCTTCTCATGCGTGTAACGCGCGCCCAGCGTCAGCTTGAACGCATCGGTCACGTTATAATCCGCCTGCGCATAAAGCGCGAAAGCCTCGGTCCGCGAACCATAGTCCGATACCAGATCGGTGCCGCCGCCAAAGTAGGTCTGCGGATTGCTCGTTTCCGCCCGTTCCCTGAAGTAAAACCCGCCCAGCACGTATTTCAGCGTGTCCGACAGCGCCTGCCCGGTCAATTGCAGTTCCTGGCTGAACGCCCAGTAATCGGTAATCCGCTGGGTGAAGGCCACCCGCATGGGTGATCCATCAAGGTCCAGCCCGTCAGACCATGCCAGATCGCGATAGGCGGTGATCGATTTCAGCGTCGCATCGCCAAGGTCTGCCGCCAGCGTCAGCGCATGGCCATAGCTGCGCGACTTTTCGTAAACGGCCTCGTTGATCGAGGCGGTCGTGGCGCGATCCGGGTTGGTATAGCGATCCAGCGGGAACACCGCGCCCGCAAAGGGGTAGCTAGGCGAATTGGGATCGAAGATATCGCGCGGATCGCCATTACGGTTTACCCGCAGCAATTGCGCGAACGGGGGACGCTGGTCCTGCTTGCTGTAATCATAAGTATAATCGGCGGTAATCGCATCGGAAAGTTCAGCGCGAACCTGCACCATCACGCTGCCGCTGCGCACGGTATCGGTTTCATCCACCGCGTTGGGCAGCGCGGTTACCACACCGGCCACCGGGTTCGGCACGATATCCACCAGCCCATCGCGGCGCACATACTGGCCTGAAACCTTGGCCGAAAAAATGCCCATGCGCGGCAGATCGACCACGCCCTTCAGGCGCAACTCGTTGTAATTGCCATAGCTGACTTCGGCCCGGCCATCGGCCTCACCGCTCGGCGCCTTGGGGATCAGGTTGACCGCGCCTGCCAGCGCATTGCGCCCATACAGCGTGCCCTGCGGCCCGCGCAGGATTTCCACACGCTCAAGATCGGCAACGTCGAAGATCGACCCTTGCGCCTTCGCGATGTAAACCCCGTTCAGATAAAGCCCGACCGCCGGCTCCCACGTAATCGCCGGATTGATCGTCACCGACCCGCGAATGGCGATTTGCGAGATCGTTTTGCTGGAAGGCGCGCGTTCGAACTTCACGTTCGGCGCCAGCGTGCCCAGATTGTCGATCGACGTGATCCCGCGCGATTCAAGGTACTGACTGCCCAACGCGGAAATCGCGATAGGCACGTTCTGGATATTTTCCGAACGCTTCTGCGCAGTTACGACAATTTCACCGATGCCCGAATCGTTGCCCACATCCTGCGCGGCGTCCTGCGCGAGGGCGGGTGAAGCGACGGCGGCAAGCGTGCTCAAGGCCGTAGCGGCAAACAGGTTCCTCATGATGTCCTCTCTTGGGGGATGGAACGCTTTCGCGTATTTCTGAATTGCCACGGCTATATGATTATCCAGCATAAATGGCAATATGTTTGCATAAACCGTAATTTGAATTATAAATTATTACGCAAAATGCAGTGAGATGCACTTTCGCGCCAATGCCGGGCGGATGAGGTGCAAAGCGCGTTGCGCTGAACCTGCTGCCAGCGACGCTTATGGTAGGGTTTCCGCCGTTCTGGTGCGGCTTAAGTGCGCCTAGGTGCATCTAGGTGCAGTTCAGGATTACGCGGATTTTCGCAGGTTTGCAGGGAGAATAGCGCGATGACCAAGGCGATAGACGCCATCAGCATGTTGCTGGCCGAACGCGCGGTGCGCGAAGGCCTTGCCCGCTTTGCGCGCGTGCTGGACGGGAAGTTGTGGGAGCGGTTGGGCGATGTCTTTGCCGAAGACGTGACCTTCGATTACGGGATGGGCGAACAGGCCGGAATGCCCGCGCTGGAAGCCAACATGCGCCGCTTTCTGGACGTGTGCGGACCGACCCAACACCTGATCGGCAGCATAGCGATCGACGTCGCTCCCGATGGCACGAGCGCGGTCAGCCGCGCTTATGTGCAGGCCCGCCACCAGCGCGCTGGCGATCATGGCGGCGCGGTGTTCGACAGCAATGGCGAATATGTCGACCGCTGGGCCTTGCGCAAAGAAGGTTGGCGCATCGTCCGCCGCGATGCACTTTGGCAAACGCATAGCGGCGATGCGGCGATCATCTGGAGCAATGCCGCTTCAACCTGAACTACCCACGTTCACAGATAAAGTGGCGTTATAAATTACGCATATCATCATTATATTGTTATTTTACCCTTCCATACGAGGATTTTTATCCCCATAGAATGCCGCATTCTACAAGACGGGAGAGTCTCACATGCAACTCGCAGGAAAAGTTGCCATCGTCACCGGCGGCGCGCGGGGCGTGGCCAAGGGGGTTGCGACGGCCTTTGTCAAAGCCGGGGCCAAAGTCCTGATCGTGGACCGCGAGGCCGACTTGGGCAAAGCGACAGCCAAGGAACTTGGCGCATTCGGTGACGTGGCGTTCATGGCGGTTGACCTGATGGATCGCGCCGCCCTGCCGGGCATCGTGGACGAGGCGGTGCGCAGGTTCGGCAGGCTCGATACGCTGGTCAACGCCGCGCAGGCATCGCAGCAATTGCTGCTGATGGACACCACGACCGAAGCGATGGATCTGGCGTTTGGCACCGGATTATGGGCCACGTTCCTGCTGATGCAGGCGGCCCATCCGCATCTGCTGCAAAGCCGGGGATCGGTGATCAATTTTGGCAGCGGGGCAGGGATCGAAGGGATGATGACGCAGGCATCCTATGGCGCGGCGAAAGAAGCGATCCGGTCATTGTCAAAGACCGCGGCGGTGGAATGGGGGCCATCGGGCATCCGCGTGAACATCATCTGCCCCTTTGCCAATTCGCCGGGGGTGGAGATGTGGCGGCAGCACTTCCCCGATGCTTATGCGGGGCAAATCGCCAAGGTTCCGCTGCGGCGGATTGGCGATTGTGAAACCGATATCGGCGCGGCGGCGGTGTTCCTCGCCAGCGATGCGGCAAGCTATATCACCGGGCAAACGCTGATGGTGGACGGAGGGCAATTGCGATTGCCCTGATTTGCAGGCCCCGGCCTTGCGCCATGCCCATCCATGCGCAATGACGGGCAGTCATGGCCCGAAAGAAGCGATACCTGACTGCAACGATGCCCGATGGTTATGTGAAAACCATCGGGCCGACCGCCGATGCTTTTACCCATTACTGGCGGATCGTGGCCGAACTGGAAAACGGCAAGACCGAAGTGTTCTGGGGGCACGCCCGGTCATTGGCCGAAGCCAAGCGCAAGCGGGCCCCGGCAGACGAAGCCGCCCGCCAGCGCGGGTGGAAAAGCTTCGTCTTCGAGATTGCGGAGCTGGACGAGACTCCGGCCTGAGCGGCGGTTTTTACGAATCCCAGCTTATCAGGTGGCTGATATCGGTGCGCTCTTCGGGCTTGCGGCCTGTGGTGGCAAGGCGTTGCACGGTGAGGCGGCCACCGGTCTGGCTGAACTTGTTCAGCACTTCGATCACGCGGTCGTAATAGGTGCTTTCGATCTTCCACACCCCGCCTTCACGGCGGTAGGTATCGGTATAGATTGCGGTGCCGAAGGTGTGATCGTCCTTCTCCACATCGATGAACACGTCTTGCAGATACCAGATGCCGGTGGCGGTATTGTCGCCGGTGATGGTGACTTCTGGCATGATGCCGATGTGCATCGCAGCCGCGCCCGAATGGAACGAATTGGCGAGAAATTCGAGCATGGCGGCACGGCCCTTGAGCGAAACCCTATAGGTTCCGCCATTATATGTGCAGGCGACGTTTTCGCTGAACACATCGGCCAGCAGCGCCTGATTGGCGGTGTCTATCCCTCGGAAATAGCGGTGTTTCAGCACCTTGATTTCCTCGATATCGGAAAGCTGTTGCAGGGTGAACGGCATGGGGGATCAGGCTTTCTGTTCTTGGGCATAGAGTTCCTCGGCACGCGCCTTCAGCGCGCGGGCGGAATCATCGAACGCACGCTTTACCCACGGCCCGGCAAAGCGGAAGACATGGATGCCGTTGGCGCCAAGGAAGGCATCGGTGCTGAAATAGCGGCAGGATTCAGGGCCGGTGGCTTCGATCACCTGATCGCGCCGAGCGGGATAGGGCCATGCTTCACTATGCGGCAGTTCCCACGATATCATGCGGTCAGGATCAAAAGCGCAGATGAATTCGCAATTGGGCACGATGCTGCCGGGGACGGCGTAGTTCATCAGTTTCATGTGTACCGCCGCGCCCATTTCCAGCGTGGAATCGGCCTTTACACAGAACGGGTTCCATTCATTGTAACGCGGCATATCGGTGAGCACCTGCCACACCACGCGCGCAGGGGCGGCGATATCGACCGTTTCGCTGACGGTGATGGCATCGGGATCAAGCCCCGTTTCCGGATCATCGGCAAGCGAGGGGTGCGTCTTCATCCAGTCGAGCAGCATGGCAGGCTCCCGTTATGCTGCGACCCAATCGCCGCCGTTGACATCCAGCATCGCGCCGGTGACTTCCGAAGCGTAGTCCGACAGCAGGAAATAGACCGCCTTGGCGCAATCGGCATCGGGCGGGATGTGGCCCACGGGGATTTCGCTGGCACGCTGGGTGCGGAAAGCTTCTGCCCCTTCGCCAAGGCTTTGGATAAAGCTTTCGAGCGGCGCGCCCATCATCCAGCCCATCAGCGCGGTGTTGACGCGGATGCCGGTGCCCGCAAACTCCACCGCAAGGTGGCGGGTCATGTGGTTGAGCGCGCCCTTGGCCATGCCATAGCCGCCTTCGCCGGGCATCGGCTTGCGCGTGCAAAGCGTGGAAATGTTGACGATGGAGCCTGCCCCTTGCGCCTTCATCGTGGGGTAGACCGCCATTGCCATGCGCAACGCCCCTGCCGCGCCAACGTCGAACGCCTGCAAGACCTGATCCACATCGTGTTCGATCAGCGGACCCCAATCGGGGTGGTAATAGGCTGAGTTTACAAGGCCATCGATGCGGCCCCAATTGTCCACGGCGGCCTGCGCGGCGGTCTTGCACTGGTCCATGCTGGTCACATCCATCGGGACGGCGATGGCTTCACCGCCGGCGGCGACGATTTCGTGCGCGACCTCTTCGATCACCTGCTTCGACCGCGCGGTGACGACGACCTTTGCGCCTTCGCGTGCAGCACCGCGACAAGCGGCCTGGCCCATGCCGGGGCCTGCGCCTGTGACGATGACGACCTTATCCTTTAGGATCATCTGCTTTCTCTCCCGGTTTGGCGGGACTTTTTGTCCCTTATGCCGTGGTGGCTGAGGATCAGCCTTCGCGTTCTTTCAGCATGTCGAGTGCGACATCGACGATCATGTCTTCCTGCCCGCCAACCATCTTGCGGCGGCCCAATTCGACAAGGATCGTGCGGGTATCGAGGCCATAGGTTTCCGCCGCCTTTTCCGCATGGCGCAGGAAGCTGGAGTAGACCCCGGCATAGCCGAGCGCGAGCGTTTCACGGTCAACCCGCACGGGGCGATCCTGCAACGGGCGCACCAGATCTTCGGCGGCGTCCATCAGCATCATCACATCGCATCCGTGGTTCCAGCCTTTGCGATCAGCAGCGGCGATGAACACTTCGAGCGGAGCATTGCCCGCACCCGCGCCCATGCCGGTAAGGCTGGCGTCGATGCGCACCGCGCCGTGCTGTGCGGCAACGATGGAGTTGGCGACGCCCAACGCGAGGTTGTGATGGGCGTGGATACCGCGCTGGGTTTCGGGGCTGAGCACGCGGTCATAGGCTTCGAGCCGGGTGCGGACACCATCCATATCGAGCGCGCCGCCGCTGTCAGTAACGTAGACGCACTGCGCGCCGTAGCTTTCCATCAGCAGCGCCTGCGCGGCCAGCGCTTCGGGTTCGATCATGTGGCTCATCATCAGGAAGCCGGACACGTCCATGCCGAGATCGCGGGCTATGCCGATGTGCTGCTTCGAAACATCAGCCTCGGTGCAGTGCGTGGCGACGCGGACCGAGCGGACGCCGATATCATAGGCGCGGCGCAGTTCCTCTACCGTGCCGACGCCGGGCAGGATCAGCGTGGTCAGCACGCTGCGTTCCAGCACATCGGCCACGGCTTCGAGCCATTCCCAATCGGTGTGCGCGCCGAAACCGTAGTTGAAGCTGGCGCCCGACAGGCCATCGCCGTGGGCAACCTCGATGGCATCGACCCCGGCCTTATCCAGCGCGGCGGCGATGGCGCGCACGTGATCGATGCCATACATATGGCGCACGGCGTGCATCCCATCGCGCAGGGTGACGTCCTGGATATAGAGCTTGTCGCCCGCTTCGACGTTGAACTTGGCGGTCATCATGCGTTCTCCTTCGCCATGCGGCGCGCGGCGAGGAGTTCGCCAGTGGCTTTGGCGGCGGCAGTCATGATGTCGAGATTGCCGGAATAGCTGGGCAGGTAATCGCCTGCGCCTTCGACTTCGAGCATGATCATCGATTTTACGCCGGTAAATTCGCCCATGCCGGGGATCTTCAGCTTGTTGTTATCGCCAAAGCGTTCGAACTGAACTTCCTGCTTCAACCGATAGCCGGGCACGTATTTCTGCACTTGCGCCACCATATCGGCAACGGACTGGCGAATGGCGTCTTCATCGGCGCCTTCGGACAGGGTGAACACCGTATCGCGCATGATCATTGGCGGTTCGGCGGGGTTGAGGATGATGATCGCCTTGCCCTTGGTCGCGCCGCCGACCTGCTCAATCGCGCGGGCGGTGGTGCGGGTGAATTCGTCGATGTTGGCGCGGGTGCCGGGGCCTGCCGAGCGCGAGGAAACCGACGCCACGATTTCGGCATAGTGGACTTTGCCGACACGGCTGACGGCGGCGACCATCGGGATCGTCGCCTGACCGCCGCAAGTGACCATGTTTACGTTGGACGCGCCAAGGTTGGCTTCCATGTTCACCGGGGGCACGATGAACGGGCCAATGGCGGCGGGCGTCAGGTCCACCACCTGAATGCCATCGGCGCGCAGCGCTTCGTCATGCACCTTGTGGGCATAGGCGCTGGTCGCATCGAAGGCGATGCCGATATCCTTGTAGAGCGGGTGGGCGCGCAGGCCTTGCAACCCTTCGTGCGTGGTGGCGATGCCGTGGGCGCGCGCCATCGCAAGGCCTTCGGACTTTTCATCGATTCCGACGACGATGGCCAATTCCATGTTCTGCGGATATTTGATCATCTTCATCATCAGATCGGTGCCGATATTGCCCGAACCGATGATCGCAGCCTTTATGCGTGCCATTGCCGTGGTCCTTAAACGAAGTTCGCAACGCAGGTGCCCAGCGGGCCTGCATCGTTGCTGAGAGCCATTTCGAAGCGGTCACCCTTGACCGCAGGCGCGAGCGGGACGAGCGAACCGGACAGGATCACATCGCCTGCATCAAGCGTGACGCCATAAGCGCCCAGCGTGTTAGCCAGCCACGCCACGGCCTGCGCCGGATCGCCCTGCACGGCATGGCCATAGCCTTCGGACAGGGGGGCACCGTTCTTGGTTACGGCGACGTGCAGGTTGGGCAGGTCTAGGCCAGCGGGATCGAGGCGCTCGCTGCCGATCACATAGACGCCGCACGATGCGTTGTCCGACACGGTATCGACGATCTGGATCTTCCAGTCATCAATGCGGCTATCGACGATTTCGAAGCAAGGTGCGATGGATTCCGTGGCGGCCAGAACGTCGGCGGCGGTCACGCCGGGACCGTTGAGGCTGTGCTTCAGGATGAAGGCGATTTCCGCTTCGGCGCGCGGCGCAATCAGCGCCTTGGCATCGAGATCGATATCGCCTTCGACGTGCATCCAGTCGGTCAGGAAGCCGAAGTCTGGCTGGTGGACGCCCAGCATGTCCTGCACGGCCTTGCTGGTTACGCCGATCTTCTTGCCCACGACCTTCTCGCCATCGGCCACGCGGCGCGACAGGAAATCGAGGTTGATCGCATAGGCATCGTCCAGCGTCAGCGATGCGTCCTGCGCAATCAGCGGAGCGATGGTCTTGCGGGCGCGCAGCGCTTCGTAAAGCGCGGCACCATAGTGCTGAATCCTATCGACGGGCATTGAGGAACTCGATGGCATAGGCGTTGAATTCAGCCGCGCGTTCGACCTGCACCCAGTGGCCGGTGCGGGCGAACGTTATGGCACGCACATCGGGGCAGTGTTCGAGGAACAGGCGGGAATGCGCTTCGGGGCAGAACTCGTCGTTCAGGCCCCAGAGCACGAAGATCGGTTGCGTGATTTCGGGCAGGCGGGGCGAAAGGTCGGGCGTGCGCATCCGCACGATCACGTCCTTGGGCTGGGTGCGGGCCACTTCAAAGCGTTCGGCCACCAGCGCATCGGGAATGTTCCGCGCGAAATCGGGGTGGACGAGATTGGAGACGAGGCGCTTCTGTTCGGCAAGGTTAAAGTCCGGCCCGCCGAAGTTGGACACCATCTTGGCGATGCCGGGCATCACGAAATAGCTTTCCCGCTCTGCCACGCAGCCCGGTGCCATCATCACGAGGTTGCGGGTGAACGCCGGGCGATCCAGCGTCATCTGCAGGGCAATGCCGCCGCCCAGCGAATTGCCGACGAGGCTGGCGCTGGAAATGCCGTGGGCGATCAGCGCTTCGTAAAGCGTATCGGTGAACAGTTGCAGCGTGTAATCAAGGCCTTCGGGCTTTGACGATGCGCCATAGCCGATCAAGTCTGGCAGGATCACACGGTAGCCCGCGTCCACGAACGCATCGATGTTCGACCGGAAGTTGGATGCGCCCGATGCGCCGGGACCACTGCCGTGGATGAACACGACGGCGGGTGCGGCTGCGTCTCCCGCCTCGGCAATCAGGATATCGTAACCGCCGCTGACGCGATGCGTGGTGCGGGCAAGATCAGCCATCGTTTGCGCTCCGCGTCAGAGGAAGTTGAAAGTGGGGGCCTGTCCGCTCATCGCGCCGACAACATCGAGCGTGCGATTGGCCGGATCATTGGCAACGTGCGCGCGCCCTGCGTGAAGATCGAGCCAGGGCTGGATGATCGGGCTGTGGTTATAGATCGCCCGTCCGCCCAGCAGCTTCACCATATCGTCCACCAGATCAGCCATGCGGCGCACGATGGATGCGGAGTTATAGGCGTAGAGCGTGCGCTTCTCCATCGGGATCGCTTCGCCCCGGTCGGCATGGCCCATCAGATCTTCGAAGGTCATACGCAGGGTCATTTCCATCTCGGTCACTTCGGCATGAGCGCGCGCGACGGCGGCCAGCAGGAAGGGATCGTTCTTCGATGCCTTGCCGGTGTTGGTGGAAACGCGGGTTTCGGCAATCTCGCGCGCGGCACTGATCGCGGCGCGCGCGCCACCAAACGCTGCGGTGGAGACAGACCGCATGAAGACCTGCGCCCACGGCAAGGTATAGAGCGGGCCGGGGTTGGTGGCCTGCCCGGGGTTGGTGCAAAGGAAGCCATCGACAGAACGGTGCGTGCGATGTTCGGGCACGAACACGTCATCGACGATCACGTCATGGCTGCCAGTGCCCTGAAGCCCGAAGACGTGCCAGCTATCGGTATCGATCGTGTAATCGGCGCGCGGCAACAGGAAGGCGCGCATATCGGGCGCGCCTCCGTGTTCGGCAGGCGGCACCAGCGCGCCTAGGACGACCCATTGGCAGTGGACCGATCCGGTGGAAAAACCCCAGCGGCCCGACAGGCGGAACCCACCATCGACCGGGGTTACCTTACCCACCGGCTGATAGGATGATGACACCAGCGTCGAAGTATCCTCACCCCAGACTTCGGCCTGCGCCTCTTCATGGAACAGCGCGATTTCATAAGGATGGCACCCGACGACGCCATACATCCAGCCCGTGGACATGCAGCCTTCGGCCAGCGCCTTCTGCACATCGTAGAACACGTTGGGGTGCATTTCGTAGCCACCCCAGCGCTTGGGCTGAAGGATGCGGAAGAAGCCTGCTTCCTGCATTTCGGCAATGGACTGCGCCGGAACATCGCGCCCCGTAACACAGGCCTGCGATCGTTCGCGCAAGGTGGGGATCATCGCGCGGGCACGCGCAACCAGTTCATCCCCCAGCGGAATTGAGTCTGCCCGCGACATCGCGACTGCGCTGACCATGTTTCCGATCTCTCCCAAATTACCGTGCGACGTGCCGACTCACATTCAGGTCGGCGTGCGCTGCATTCGTAATTTACGATGGCATCGGATACGCAAATCGTCAATCAAAAAGCCAAAATACTTTCGATATTGGTGAAATACCTCACCCAACATAGCCATAGTGCGTAGCCACCTGCCCTGCTGGCGACGCAGAGGACGCGGCCAACCGCACGGCTTCAACCTCCAAGATGGCTTGCAATTGCCGCATCGGTGAAGCCAACCGCGCGGCAGCAGAACCACACGGCGTCGCGCGCCAGATCATCAACATTGCCATCATAGGGCGACCGGTCGGCATCGGTGGTGAGCACATTGAGCACGGTGCCGACGTGTTCGGTGAACAACGAGGTGTTCCTGACCGAGATTTCGCGCCCGGTGATTTCGCCCGCCTCACGCGCGTTATGCAAGGCCTGCGTGATGCGATGGTTCATCAGCCGGTGCGCGCGGCGATAGACCAGATTGGCAAAATTGGTATCGCCCACAAGGCTGGCCAGCAGCAGGCGAAAGCCTTCCTTGAACTGCGAAGGTGCCGGATCGACCACGATCCTGAAATAGGTGTGGAGGTTGCGAACGAGCGCGCGCCCGGTCAATTCGTGCAGGTTCAGTGCTTCGTAGCTGGCATCCTGTTCGCGGATCACTTCGCGCAGCACGGCACGGTAGAGCGCCACTTTTGACGGAAAGTGGCGATACATCAATGCTCCGGACACGCCAGAGCATTTGGCGATATCCTGCGTGCGTGCAGCTTCGTAGCCACACTGCGCAAAAATTGCGCGAGCGTTGGACAGGATAAGGGCTTTGCGGTCTTTCGCGGCAAGGCGAGTGCGTTTCATCAAGGCAGGAGTTAGGCGCAAACCCCGGCTCTGTGCAAGGTGCCGCACAAGGCCGGGGCGTGCATGATCCCGCCATCATTCGATCAGGCGATAGCTTCCGGGTTCCGGCGCGCGGGTTGCGTTGAAGAAATCGACGAGCCGCCACGGCCACGACAGGAAAACGCGGCCCTTGGAGTTGTTGTAATAGGAATTGGCGCGCGGGTGGGTCCAGATCATCTCTGGCATCCGTTCATCGACCTTGCGGTTCCACGCATCGAAGGCGCTCTGTTCCACTTCGAACGCGCGCGCGTCGGATTCGTTGATCCGGTCCAGCGCTTCGATGATCCAGTTGACCTGCGCTTCGGAAATCAGGTTCTGGCCCGCCGCGTGGTTCGGCGCGCTGTTGGGGCCGACGGTGTGGAAGTAGTTGGGATAGCCCGGCACGCACATGCCAAGATAGCTGCGCGGATCTTCTGCACCCCATTCTTCGCCCAGATCACGCCCGCCTTCGCCCTTGATCACAAGATTGCCGACCATCTTCGATACGTTGAAGCCGGTGGCGCAGATGATCACATCGCATTCAAACACCGAACCATCGGCAGCTTCGATCCCGTTGGGCAGGATGCGCGCGATGCCCTGATCCTCAAGATGAACGTTCGGCCGGGCGAGGGCATCGAACCAGCCATTGTCGAGAATGATGCGCTTGGAAAAAATCGGAAAATCAGGCGTCAGCTTCTCGATCAGATCAGGCCGGTCGGCAAAGCGCTGCTGCATATAGGACAGCGCATACTGGCGCGTCATCTCGTTGCCTTCGGAAACGGCCTGCATGTTTTCGGCCCAGGCGGGGTCTTTCAGCACGTTGGAGAACAGGCCGTCTGCCGCAGCCCAATAGACGCGGAAGCGGAACCATTCCTTGAAGCTGGGAACATGGGCAAGTGCCCACTTCATCCCCTCGCTCACCTCGTGGGCGATTTCGGGATTGTAGATGACCCAGTGCTTTGTGCGCTGATAGACGGTGAGTTCCGCGACATCGGGCGCGATGGCTCCGCAAAGCTGGGCCGAACTGGCACCGGTGCCGATCACGGCAACGCGCTTGCCCTTTATAGCGAGATCAGCGGGATAGGCGGCAGTATGGACGACCGGGCCGTTAAAATCGGATAGCCCGGCAATGTCGGGCATCTTCAACCGGTTGACCGGGCCATGACCATTGATCACCGCATTGGCGACAAGCGCTTCGGTGCTGCCATCGGCATTGCGCACGGTGACGGTCCAGGTGCAGGTTTTGGCGTCCCACACCAGCGTTTCCACGGCAGTGTTGAAGCGGATGTCGCGGCGCATGTCATACTTGTCGGCAACGCCGGTCATATAGCGCTGCATGTCCGCGCCGTGTGGGTGATAGTGCTGCCAATCAGGCCAGATTTCCCAACTGAAGCTGTAGAAGTGGCTGGGCGTATCCACGCCGACGCCGGGATAGCGGTTTTCGTACCAGGTGCCGCCGACTTCGGGGTTCTTTTCGATAACCACGAAATCGTAACCGGCTTCGCGCAGTTTGGTGGCGGCGGCCATGCCGGTCATGCCTGCACCGATGACCAGCACCTTGAACCCTGGCTTGGGCGCACGGCGGTCTGGCAGATTGCTGCGATCGATCCACGGCCGGAAGCCGCACTGGTCATAAACCAGCGCGATGAATTCGTCCTCGACCGGTTCGCCCACCGTGACCGACATGATGCGCTGCACCAGCGCATCCGACGCTTCTGTGCGCGCAAGGCCTTCGCCCGTGGTCAGCAGGCGGCGCAGTTTCAGGCGCAGTTCGTCGGCCAAGGCTTCGGGAATATCGGTCGGCGGATAGGAGAAGGCAGGGCGGATATGCGCGGCGAACTTTTCGAGAAAGGCGCTATCGTGCGAGAGATAGGCGTAAGCAGCTAGCAGCGTGGGCACATTGGCTTCATCCAGCGCGGCAGCAAGCTCCGGGCCATCGGCCAGAGGGTTAAAATCCGTGCGCTCGTCAGCCAGAATCGAAGCCATCAGTCTACCTCCTCGTTCGTTATGAGTGTTCACTTACGTCACCGACGGCATAATTGGAAGTGTTCACTTACAATGGTTGACGCGCGCCGCGTAATAATCGAACATAAGGGAACGATTATCCGTTCGGGAGCTGAGCCAGGTGGCGATTTCCACAAAGAAGACCGTGTTTCTAACAGGGGCGACCGGCAACATGGGCCGCGCCACGCTGGCCGAACTGGTCATCCGGGCCGATCGGTTCAAGGTGCGCGCGCTGGTCCGCCCCGAAGAGCGCAATCATCCCGTGGTGAAGCGACTCGACGGCCATCCGGCGGTCGAGTGGGTATGGGGTGACCTGACCAACGCCGATGATATGCGGCGCGGCGTTGCAGGGGTCGATCAGGTCTTGCACATCGGCGGCCTTGTATCGCCGCTGGCAGATCATCACCCGGAACTGACGATGAAGGTCAACGTCGGCGGGGCGCGCAATATCGTTGATGCGATCAAGGCAGCAGGGCAGGCTGAAACGACTGCGCTGGTCTATATCGGCACGGTGGCGCAAACCGGGCATCGCAACGCGCCGGTGCATTGGGGGCGCACGGGCGATCCGATCAAGATAAGCCGTTACGACCAATACGCCGTCAGCAAGACCGAAGCCGAAGCCATCGTTGCGCAAAGCGGGTTGAAGAACTGGGTTTCCCTGCGCCAGACCGGGATTGCGCACCCCGACATCCGGAAGACGTTCGACCCGATCATCTTCCACAACCCGTTCAACGGCGTTTCGAATGGGTGACCGTGGGCGATTCTGCCCGCCTTGCCGCCAATACCTGCGAAGACGCGGTGCCGCAGGCGTTCTGGCGGCAGTTCTACAATATCGGTGGCGGCGAAACGCTGCGCGTGGTCAACCACGAATTCGCACAGATCACAGCGCGGGCGCTGGGGCAGAAGGACGCCTTTGCCAGCTATCGCCCGCACTGGTTTGCCACGCGCAATTTCTATGGGCAGTGGTATGCCGATTCAGATCGGCTGGAAGCGCTGGTGCCGTTCCGGTCAGAAACGCTGGAAGACTGGGCGCGCGACATGGTGGCGGGGATGCCCGCGCTGGTTCGGCTGATTGCGCGGCTCTTTCCCGGAGCGGGCCGCGCGCGCATGGAGAAACTGGCCAAAGGGCGGGCGGACCGCTCAACTGGCTGGCGAATGACGACAAGGAACACATCGCCGCCTACTTCGGATCGCGCGAGGCCTGGGAAAAGCTGCCGCGCGATTGGGCCGACTTCGAATTTCGCCGGCCTTCGGGGGAAGTCTCGCTGCTGGATCACGGATACGATACGGCCAAGGCTGAAAGTGATTGGTCGGCCAGCGATCTTGCGGCAGCAGCCCGGTTCCGTGGCGGCGCGTTCATTGGCGATTCCTGCGAACCGGATGCGCCAGCGCAATTGCGCTGCGCACTGGGCCATGACTTCACGATGACCCCGCGCCTGTACCTTAAAGGTGGCCACTGGTGCCCGACGTGCATGGTCGATCAGGCGAGCTATGACGCGAACAAAGCGGCCAACCCGTTTTTCGCCCAGGTTTGGCCAGATTGCGATTGAAGCGCGTGGCTGCGCGCACGTGCTATGCGTGGCATTATCGCCACTCAGCTACGCAAAGCTCGGACATTTTGTGTAAAAAGACCACAAATGATCATAAATGATCGCAAAAGATTTGACGCCCCGCGGAGAGAATGTTAGTTAAGACTAACTTCTAAGTGAATCGCCGTGAGTAGCTATCGAGAGGATGATGTGAAAGCGGCGGCGCGGTCGGCGTAAGCGACTGCGAGCGCGGGAAACTGTTGCCCGCTTCCTTTCCCATCCCATCGAACGCGCACTGCGATCCGCATCCGATTTGGCCGGGGAATGGCCCGGCAACTGAACTGCTGAGTGCAGCACGCAAACGCGGCAAGCCCGCAGCAAGGGCTGCCAGAATCAAAAGGGGAGGACGTATGAAATCCGAAGCATTGAAGGTGTCGCTGCTGATTGGCGGAAGCCTGATGGCGATAATGATGCCAGTGGCAGCATTCGCCGCTGACGCCGCACAAGCACAGCCGGAGGCCGCCGCTGAAGTGACCGGCAACGAGATTATCGTCACCGCAACGAACGGTCGAAGAGCGCGACGCAGAGCGCGCGCGTTACGCTGGGCTGGAGGCCGACTGACAGCTTCACCGGTTATCTGACCTACCAATATCTTGAAGCGGACAATCGCCAGTTCCAGCAGGTCATCGGCACCGGCAACAATCCTTACCGCCTTTATTTCACGATCCCCGTGCCGGGCCTGGGCGATCTGCCAGCGCCCCTTGCCGGGGTATTCGTGCCCGATACGAGCGCGCCTTCCGGCCCGGCGCTCACCACTGATGACTATGCCTCGGTGCAGGACGGGCTGTTCCGCAACCGCAACAAATCGCACCTCGTGAATCTGAATCTCGAATACGATCTTGGCGCAGCCACCGTTTCGCTGGTGGGAGCACACCAGTTCAGCAGGTTGAATATCCAGCGCGATCTGGATGTGACCAACGCCTTGCCAAATTACGTGCATTATTCGAACGTCGAAACGCCCTACAAGGTGGACACTGCCGAACTGCGCATTGCATCGAACAATCGCGAAGGGCTGGGCTGGGGCGTGGGTGCATTCTACACCCGGCAGGTTGGCACCACGGTGGTCAATCAGGATGCCTCGCAGTTCTGGTATGCGGTCAATCCCAATGCGCAGGTCAACCTGCCATTTGCAGCCATCGGTGTTCCGTTCCCCGGTTTTACGCCGTTTACGCTACCCAACACCCTGGGCATCGCCACGCGCGTGAACGTGCCGGTGAACAACCAAACCTGGTCGTTCAACGCCAACTTGCGCTATCGGTCTGGGCCGCTGTCCATCGAAGGGGGCGTGCGCTATTCGATCATGAAATCGGTCCAGACGACGCAGCTTACCCTGACCGGCGCGGCAAATTCGGGACCGACCGAGATCATTCCCGCAAACCTGCAGGGCAACACCAACAAGCCCGTGACTGGTGGCGTGAACATCTCTTACGCGATCACGCCTGACATGAACGTCTTTGCCGCGTATGGTCACTCGTTCCGCGCCGGAAGCACCGGAGTTGCGGTCCCCGCAGGGATATCGGCAGATCTGATCCGCACGGCGGACGAAAAGAGCGATTCCGTGGAAGCGGGCATCAAGGGCACCATGCTTGATCGGCGGGTGAACTATTCCCTGTCGGCCTATTACCAGAAGATCGACAACTTCCTGTCGCGCTTCACCGGCATCTACTATGATGCGCCCGCAAACCAACCGACGAACGGCTTCTTCGATTTCAATTATAACGGCGATGCCACGGTAAAGGGCGTTGAGGCCTCGTTCGACGGGCGCGTTACCGATAACTGGAATCTGGGCCTTGCCGCAGCCTATACCAAGGCCCGCTTCGACAATGCGCGCGTGCCCTGCAACGATTTTGCCGGAACAGGCGTGCCGAACCAGACCGGAACGCCCAAAGTTACGGGATCGGGCAATGTCAGCTATTGCACGGCCACGGGCCGTCTGGCCGAAACGCCAGACTTCAGCCTGACAGCCAACACCGAAGTGCGCGTGCCAATGGGTGCAGTCACGCCATTTGTGCGGGCGCTGTTCACCTATCGTCCCAGCTTTGCATCGGAGCGGGCGCAATACACCTATCAATCGCGCGAACTGCTCAACATGTTCGTCGGGCTGCGTTCGAACGATGGCAAATGGGAGTTTGACGTCTTCGCCCGCAACCTGCTCGACCAGCGGCGGATTACCGTGATTGGCCTTGGCAATGGCACGGTCAACTCGCTGATCGCTGGTACGTTCAATTCCGGCTATCGGCAGGTCAACATGACCAACCCGCGTGAATTCGGCGCTACGCTGAAGTTCAACTGGTAAGCGCCCGACGATCGCTCGGCATAAGGAATGGGCGTTGCTGGAACGGCTGCCCACATTTTGAATCGCACCACGCCAGCGCGATGGCCTTGCAAACTGCACTTTTGTGCAATGTGCGAAAATTCTTCGTGCAATTATGTGATCATCCGGTCTAGCTACAATTTTATTGTATTTTGCGTAGATCATGTATTCAAAAACTGCGCGTTAAATTTTGCGGGAGTTTCATCAATGACGGTCTCGGCCAGCACGCTAGACCTTGTTTCAGCCCATGCCGCCGAAAGCCGCAAGGCGCGCCGCATTTCCGACGCTGTGGTGGATGCGCTGCGTGACGACGGGTTCTTTCGACACTTTACGCCAGCCAGCTTTGGCGGACGCGAAGGCACGCCGCAGGATTTCTTCATCGACCAGATCGCCATCGCGGAACGCGATATGAGCACGGCATGGGCGCTGGGAATCGTGGCGGTCCACAATTACCAGATCGCGCTGATGGCACCCGAAACGCAAACCGAAGTCTTCGGTGCCGGACCCGATGCGATGATCTCCAGCTCCTACAATCCGGCAGGCGCGAAAGTGGAGCAGGTTGAAGGCGGCTTCCTGCTTTCTGGCCGGTGGGGCTGGTCCAGCGGTAGCCTGCATTGCAACTGGGTTTTGCTGGGCGGCATCGTGGCGGGTGAGGGGCATCGCACGTTCCTTGTGCCCGCAGGCGATTACCGGATCGAGGATACGTGGCACACGATGGGCCTTCAGGGCACCGGATCGAATGATATCGTGATCGATGCCCCGGTTTTTGTCCCCGAACATCGCACGCACAAGCAGATGGACGGCTTCAACGCGGTTCACCACCAGTCCAGCCCGGTCTACGATCTGCCCTGGGCACAGGTCTTCATTCGCGTGGTCAACACCAGCGCCATCGGTGCGGTCCGTCATGCCGTATCGCTGTTCCGCAACCGGGTTGGCCTATCGTCCACCGACATGAGCAAAAGCGCGACCGATCCCGATGTGCTGGAACGGATCGCCCGCGCATCGAACCTTGCCGAAGAAAGCCTGACGGTGATGGTCAGCAATTTTGAGGCGATGGAAAAGGCCGGATGGAAGCCCGGCCTTTCGGATCGCGTACTCTACCGTTATCAGGCAAGCCTTGTCGCGGACCGGTGCATCGAGGCAATGGACCTGCTGATGGACGTGGCCGGCGGGCGGTCCGTCTATGACGGAAGCGATTTCCAGAACCTGTGGCACGATGTGCGGATGGCCCGCGCGCATGTGGCCAACAATCCGGTCGGCTTTGCCCGCAATTATGCCAGCGTGCTGATGGGCGGCGAAAACGGCGACTATTTCCTTTGACCCAACAACCGGCAACGTGATCGCGGCGGTCAGTCGTCGTCGCAAATCACGGTCGGTCGGGTGATCTTGGCCATGCGGTCATTATATTTAACCGTCCTGACCGCAATTGATGTTTCGACATGCCGAACGCCCTCAAGCGCCAGAATCCGGTCTGAGGCGACCTCGACCAAAGCATCCAGATCGTGAATCAGGCACATTGCGGTAATGTTGAACTGGCCCATCGTGATCAGCACGGCGTTGACGGTGGGAATGTCGGCAATCACCTGCGCCACTTCGCGCACGCGGTTCACCTCGGCCTGCACGTTGATGAAGGCAAGGCGAGCGCGCTGTTCGATCTGGAAGCCGGTGATCGCGGTGAAAGCGATTAAGCCATCCTGCTGCAAACGCTTGATGCGCCCGCGCACGGTGCCTTCGGTCACGCCGAGTTCGGCAGCAATGCGCCGGTTGGAAACGCGCGCATCGCGGCCAAGCATGTCGACCAGTTGCGTGTCGAGCGTGTCG
>NZ_JABAID010000030.1 GCF_012641335.1 Novosphingobium sp. ERN07 | reverse complement strand
CTACTTGGCCCAGACCTCAACTTAGGCTCAGGCCGCCGATCACTTGCCAAGCCTCAAAACAAGCGCCACTCCCGCGCCAGCGGGTTCGTACTTGTCCCAAACTCCGTCGATCTATGACTGTCCTGCCGACTTGAATGGACGACATGTTTCGATCCAACTATCCGAGTGCGGGAATGACTGTAATTGAGGTGGCTGCCGGCGTCCATATTCGGAGCAAGCGGGCAGAACCTTAGTCAGGGGGCGGTTGGAAATTGTGAATCTTCGCTTGCTGGGGTATGGTGGCATTGCCCAGCAAGTGGCCCACAAGCGGATCACGTTTAAGCTTCAAACCCGATTTACGCAAAGGGAGTGGGGCCATTGTGTGGGGCCATATTTTTTGCTGCACTGCAGCATTTTGTTTCATTACAAATGCTTGAAATACTCTTGCGATTCCCTTCACCTCCAGCAAAATCAATGGTTTATCTGCTTTATCGTTGGGTCATTCCAACATCCTTCCAACAAGCTTGGTCGGATAACGGTTCCGGTTGCGGCTGCTTTCAGCAATAGAAGCAGGCTCGATGCGGGAAGTTTTCACAGCTTCAGATGGCTGTAGCCCTGAAGGGATGGCACACATATCAAAGTGTGGCGGAGACGGAGGAAACCATAGTTCTACGCTAAGAAATTGATAAAATTTGATTTATTTGGCGGACCAGAGGTGGTGTGCCCCCCAGGATGTCCCCATTTCCAGACAACTTTGTACATCATGTCTACCGGATCCCATGTACAAGATTGCGTTGCTTTACGCAGGGGTGCACCGCATCTTTGCTGATCCGGCCGGTTCCTTGGGACCGGATCAGTCTCCTGCGCTGTCACAAAAGCTCCCCGATGCTGTAGAGTTCGGAGTCGCGCACGAGCACGGCGAGCGAGCGACCGGTCAGGCCGAGCGCTTTCGCGGCGGCGTTGGCCGCGTCCTCATCGGCAAACCAGAATTCCTCGATTCCTGTGCAATCGAGGCCCCAGTCGCCGGGCAAGGGGACGTTGCGGACATGGCCGCACGTGCCGTCTGGTCGTGCGACCGCCGCATCGTCCCATAGAAAGCACATCAGTTTCACGACCGCCGCGTCGCTCGGCGCGATCAACACTTCCTCGCGCGCGGACAGGCAGTGGTTAGCGATCCAGTCGGCGAAAGTCTCGGCCTCGTCGGCCACCATCACGGCCTGCGACGACGTGTCGGCGAAATGCGCCGCGCGATGCGTCAGCGATCGGTGCCAGATCAGGCCGACACCGTCGTGATCGGCCAGATAGGCGTGTTGCCCGGCGCGCGGTTCCACCACATCGCCATGGACATAGCGCGCGACATTCTTCCAGCGCGGCAGCGACATGCCGAGCGCTGCGTGCTGCCGCCAGCGCGCTGTCCAGTCTGCACGGGTGAAGGCAGGATGGCGACGGATCAGATAGATCAGCTTGGGCTGGATGAGGTCGGTCATAGATGTTAGAATTTATATCGAAAACGATATAAAGCAAATGGTCATGTCGTCGTGTCCGCTGTTTCGGCCCCTTGCGCCGCGCCGCCGATCCGCGACCGTCTGACGCGGGCCTACCTGAAACAGGGCGGGATCGTGCTGCCGGGGCATGCTAGGAGGGATGATAATGTTTGAAGGCAGGACGGTGCTGGTCGTGGGGTCCACCGGCGGGATAGGCGAGGCGGTCTATCGGCTGTGTCGCGAACAGGGTGCAACGGTCATCGGCACCGGCCGCCGCCTCGAGGAGGGGGAGCGGATCGCCGCTGAAGCGGGCGGGCGCTTCGAGCCGCTCGACATTACCGACGATGCCGCAGTGATCGCGTTCTTTGCCGAGCTGGCGCGCGAGGGCGTGGTGCTCGATGGGGCGGTTAACAATGCTGCGATGACGCAGGATGCGGCACCGCTCGACAGCCTCGACCTCGCGCTGTTCGACCGGCTTTTTGCGCTCAACGTGCGCGGCGTGTTCCATTGCCTGAAGCATCAGATGGCGGCCATGCGCGGGCGCGGCGGTTCGATCGTCAACGTCGCCTCTATTGCCGGCCAGCGCGGCTTTCCGGGACTGGCGCTCTATTCGGCCAGCAAGCACGCGGTGGTCGGGCTGACGCGCTCGTCCGCGCTGGACGGGGCGGCCGATGCGATCCGGGTCAATGCCGTGCTGCCCGGCACTACCCGCACTGAGATGTTCGACCAGCAGATGCTGACACGTCCGGGCGGCGAGGCGAGCACGGTCGCGCGGATCCCGCTGGGCCGTGTCTCTGCGCCGCACGAGCAGGCACAGGCGATCGCCTGGCTACTGTCTGATCAATCGAGCTTCGTCACCGGGGAGACCCTGGCGGTGGATGGCGGAACTACGGTGCGGTGATTTCTGAGGCTTGCTCCTGCGAGATTGCCGCGTTGTTCGGGGCGAGCGCCGCCTGTTTCCAGTCCGTGCAGCCTGGTATCAGTGGCCGGGTCGCCCGTTGGCGGTATCGTCGGCCTCCGCTCTGGCGGAAAACACAAGCAGCACGTTGCCTGGCGAATGGCTGTACAAGCCATAGCCCGAATTGATCACGACATAACCATTGCCGACTGCGGCCCCCGCACCGGACATGCTGCCGCCCTGGCCGGGTTCGCCGTTCGTGGTCCTGAAATTGCGGGTCGTATCGAAATCCCACAGCAAGGCTCCGCCAGCGCGCCCGTAAATGCGGATGTGGCCGTCCAGATGACCGGCGATGACCGCGCCGGAGACAGCGGTGACCGGCGCGGAAATGCCCGGATCGCAGAACGGGCGATCGCCACAGACGTTGCCCTGGACCTTGCTCCACAGAAGTTTGCCAGTGGTGGCATCGATGGCATGCATACCGGGCCGGGCCGTTGCGGGATCGAGATACTGGCCGTTATGCGTATCGTTCATGTCATTGATGGGCACATAGACCGTCGTCCCGTCTGCCGACATGCCGAAATGAACGCCTCCCTGAATACTGCCGCGCCCGACCTTTGTCTGCCACAGCAGCTTTCCCTGCGCATCGGGATCAAGTCCGTAGACGGTGCCGTTCTTGTGGCCGACGACCATGATCTGCTTTCCGCCCGGAACGTCGATCAGGAGCATGGACGAACTGTGATCGAAGTCCGGCCCTTTCTCGGCCGGGCAATTGGGGTTGTCAGCCATCATGCAGGCGACGTTCCAGGCATCGCCGGAGATCGTCTGCCTCTGCCAGACCCGCCTGCCGGTGCGCAGATCGACCGCAAAGATCGCATCGCTGTTGCCGTCCGAGGGCGAACTGTAATTCTCGCCCGACCCGATGTAGATCAGTCCGCGCCGCTCATCCACCGTCGGGCTTGTCCAGACCGGCGCTCCCGAAGGGGCGAAGCCCCGCTTGCCATTGAGAATGCGTTCCTTCGGTTCTTCCGGAATGGGAAAGAACTGCCAAACCGGCTCGCCTGTTTTCGCATCGATGGCATCGAGATGCCCGCGGAACGTGCAGCAGACATAGTCCGCCCCTGCCGCCGGAACGACCTCCAGCGAAGACACCGGCACATAGAGGCGGCCATCACGATAGGCCGGTGTGCCGGTCAGGGTCGCGCTGGGGTGATTGTCCATGCGCCGCGCCCAAACGAGCTTGCCCGTCAGCGCGTCAACGCCATAGAGTTTGCCGAACAGATCACCGAAATAGACCATGGGTTTGGGGCCATCGACGAGGACAATGCCCGTTCGCACCTCGGCAGTCGCCTTGAAGGTCCATTTCGCGCAGCCGGTCTTAAGATCGAAGGCATAGACCCTGCCGTCTTCGCTGCCGACGAAGGCCGCGCCATATCCGATCGAAGGCTGCGAACGCGCCTTGGTGGCGGCGGGGAAAGCGTAAGCCCAGCGCAGTTCCAGCTTGCCGAGATCGCCCGCATCGAGCCCGGCAAGCGCTTCGGGCACAAAGCGCCTCGTATCGTAGCCCCAACCCGCCTTTACGACGGGAAGCCGACGATCGAAGCTGCCCGCAGGCCCGGTACATTGCGCGGCGTAGTTCATCACCGGAAGGCCGGCCGAGAGATCTTGCCGCGTGAGATACTCGGCCACGCGCAGCTTCTGGTCGGCGGTCAGGTTCGCGCCCTGCTGCGCCATCACGCCGTTGGTCAGCGCTGCCACGATCGATGACGGCGCCAGCATTTCAAGCCATTGCACATGGGGCGCCTTTGGTACGCCGCCATTGTGACAAGCCGCGCAGTTCTCCGCGAAGATCTTTGCGCCGGGCAGGGCTTCGCGGTCGGCCAGGAGGCCCTTTGCGGTGTTGAACTCCGACACGTCTTTCAGCGCTTCTGGGGCAGCTTGCTTCTCGGACGTGCGCTCGGCCCAGGCACTCGTCCCGATCGCCAGCACCCCAGCCACGACCAGCATCCACGCCCGGCGAACGTGTGCGCCAAGCACGTTCTCCCGGATGACGTTGCTTGAACCGGCAGCCGGACACAATGTGCCTGGCTGCCCGGTCACAGCATGGTCCGACGCTGAAGGCAGGCGTGGCTGGCCAGTCATCAGAACTTGACCTGCGCCTCGATACCGAAGGTGCGCGGCGCGGCGATGGTGCCGTAGGTCCACAGGCCCGGAATCGGAACCGGGGTCGGATTGGTCGGTGTCGCCCCATATCCGGTCCCAACGTCGAGTACGTGCGTGAAGTAGTTGCGATTGGTCAGGTTCTTGCCGAACAAGGAGAAACGGAATGGCCCCGTCTCGTAGGTGATGCTGGCATCGACCATTGCAAAGGGCTTTACCAGCAGCGGATTTTCGACATTCGCCGAAACCGTGTTGGCACCGATGAAATACCGGCTCTTGTAACGAATCGAGCCATCCAGGATCAGGGTTTTGCCTTCGCCAAGGCTGGTCCGGTACACTGCATTTGCATCAAGCGACCACTTGGGCGCGCGACGCATCGAGAAGCCGGATTTGTCGATGGTCACCAGCGGCCGGGCAGCGGCAGTGGCAGGATCGAGGTTCGTGCCCAGGTCGAGCCAGCCCAGATACTTTGCGTCGAGGTAGCCCACGTTCATGCCAAGCGTCAGGCCTTCGGCGGGAATGAACTGGAACTCGCCCTCAACCCCCTGCATGCGGGCCTTTGCCGCGTTCTGCACGACGGTGAGGGTAACAAGCACGGGATCTGGGAAGACCACATCCTCCTGCTTGCCCGAATAGTCCATGCGGAAGAAATTGACGTTTGCCCGCAGGCGGTTGTCGAACCATTGCGACTTGAAGCCTGCTTCGATGCTCCTCACGGTTTCAGGCTGATACGGTCCCAGCGAGAATGCCGACGATGCGCGACCGTTGAACCCGCCCGAGCGGAAGCCCTTCGAATAGCTGGCATAGACCATGCCGTTGTCGAACTTATAGCTGACACCGAAGCGGGGGGTGAAACGCGAGGTGGTCAGAATGCCGGTCTGGCGGGTGACGGCACCGGTAACCGGATCAACGGCGTTGGGGGTATAGACCGCCAGGTTCGCGATGGCGTCCGGGCAGTCGCCAAAGGCGGAGGTGAAAGTGCGGTTGCCCACCGTTCCCGTGGCTGTGCCTGCGCACATCCGCTTCTTTTCATGGGTATAGCGGCCACCGACCGAAAGGGTCAGGTTCGGCACCGCTTCCCAGTCTACCTGACCGAAGAAGGCGTAGTTCCTGGTCCGCTGCTTGGCTTCGCCGCCCGGAGTCTCGCCACCCACGGTGTTACCTTCCATGAGGTCGAAGATCTGGTCTTCGGTGGAGTTGGTGGCGATGGGCGAGGGGAAGAAGTAGTTGCGCTGATGGATCTCATAGCTTGCGCTGTAATAGTATGCCCCGGCAACGATCTTCGCGGTTGAAATCGTGCCCTGGTAGCGCAGTTCGCCTGAAAACTGCTTTTGCGTCTGCGGACGGAACACGAAGAAGTATGGCTGTTCGAGCCCGTCGAACTTGTTCATCGCCTTCTCGTCGGAGGTGCGATAGCCGACCACGGCCAGCAGGTTGTGATCGGGCGCCACTTCCACTTCGCCGTTCGCGATCAGCGAGTGCGCATTGAATCGCTGCGGCTGCACAAAGTTGGTGACGGGACGCCGATGATAGTCGGAATCGCTCGCCGGTGCACCGCACGATCCGACAGTAGTGATGATACAGAACAATTCGCCCGGCCCGGTCAGCGAGGTGACCGGCGTGGTCGGGGTGTTGTCATCGATATAGTCGTAATTGACGACGAGCTTGGCGGACGAGCTTGGCTCGATCTTCACCGAAGCGCTGAACATGTTGAAGTCCTTGTCGCCCTCGCGCTTGTTGCGCACGATGTTGCGGAAATAGCCGCCATTGTGCAGACTGATGAGGCCAACCTTGGCCGAGATCGCCCCGTCGGCAATGGACGGCAGGTTCATCACACCCTTGAAGTCCATCTGCTCGAAACTTCCGTAGGTCGCGCTGATCCGCCCGCCAAATTCGCCGGTGGGTTCGGCCCGGCGCACATGCACAAGGCCGCCAATGGTGTTGCGACCGAACAGAGTGCCCTGTGGGCCGCGCAGGATTTCCACTTCGCTGGCATCGAAGGTCGTCAGCAGGGCGCCTGTGGTTGTGGCAAGATAGACCCCGTCGAGATAGACCGCGACCGCCGGATCGAAGCTCTTTTCGCCGTCGTTCAACTGCACCCCGCGCACCGAGATGATCGGAGTGTTTGCGCCGTAGAGCGTGTCGATCACGACGTTCGGCGCAAGCCCGCCGAGTTGGGCGATGTCGCGGCTGAAACGCTGTTCGATCTGTTCGGCATTGATCGCGCTGACCGCAATGGGGACGTTCTGAAGATTCTCCGAACGATGCTGTGCGGTGACCACGATTTCCTGCAGGGTGGTAAGACCGCTGTCATTCGCAGTCGTATCCTGGGCATGTGCCGCTGGACTGCCGCAAACAGCCATCAACCCCAGCGCCGCGCTGCCAAGATTGAGACAAACCTTCAGGTTCCTCATAAATCTCCCCCATTGTCAGATGGTTACTGACCTATCTGTGTTGGCGTACTTTGATTCGCCTTATCCTCGTCCAGCAAAATATAACGATATCGATACACATGTATATCGAAATCGCTGCATTTCTGGGTTACCGCGTGAAATTCGGGTCCGGAAAGTCAGCGCAAAAGCTGCGCAATGGGCCTCACTGCCCAACGGGCCGGTGCAGCTTCACAGCAGGACCATATGCAGTCCGGAAGTCCGGTCCGAAGCTGCCCGGCCGGACAGTTTCGGACCAGATTCCAACACAATCTCCGCAATGCATCCAGATCAAGCCGGCATTCAGAAATGCCAGCCAAGTTCCATCCCGTAGTACCGCGGAGAACCGCCGAAAGCATTGTAGCCGACGCCGGCTGACTTGATTTCGGCATATTCGACATTTGCGATGTTGCGACCGAACACGCCGATAGACCAGCGCCCGAGGTCAATGCTCGCGCCGGCATCGAGCAGGCCATAGGCCTTCTGTTCGAGCGACTTGGTGTTGAGCAGGTCGGTGAATACGTGGCTGCGCCAGGTATATCCCGCGTGCAGCCTGAGCTTGGCATTTTCGCCAAGATCACGATCGTAACTGCCGCCGATCGAGTAGGTCCACTTCGGCACCCGGTCAAACTTGAGGTCCGTTGCCGCCTGTCCTGCCGCAAGGCCGGTCAGATTGTCGAAGCGATCGTACTTTGCGTCGATGTAGCCCAGCGTTCCATCGAAGCGCAGGCCGCGTACCGGCACGACCGAAGCTTCCACCTCGACCCCCTGAATGGTCGCCTTGGCCGCGTTGACGAGCTGCTGAAGCGGCGAATCTCCGGGCAGGGCAATCTGCGTGAGCCGCTGGATATCGTCATACTTCTGGCGGAAATAGCCGACGTTCAGCCGCACCCGCCGATTCAGGAACTGCGATTTCAGGCCGGTTTCGAATGAGCCCACGGTTTCGGGATCCACCGGGGTGACCGCACCCACCGCAGAGGGCGCACGGGCATTGAAGTTGCCGGCGCGATAGCCCTTCGAATAGCTTGCATAGACCATGACATCAGAGGCCACTTCATAATTTGCAATGAAGCGGGGGGACACGTCATCCCAACTGCGCTGGCCATCGAGGTAATTGAAACTGCACGACGCGAACGACTGTCCGGGGCAGTTGCTCAGCGGAACGATGTGCATTTTCTTGCGGTCGTAACTGTAGCGTACGCCAGCCGAAAGCGTCAGTCCGCCCAGAGGGCGCCAGTCGATGTTCCCGAAGGCCGCATAGGACTGCGCAGACTGCTGCCAGCGATTGATCGTGTAGCGGTTGGAACCCGTCGCGAGGCGGGTGATGCGCTTTTCGAACACGCTGGTATCGAGATCGAACAGAAAGCCGCCGACCAGCAGATCGATCGTGTCGTTCAGGCTGATGTTGTAGCGCAGCTCAAGGCTCTTCTGCCGTGCGCTCTCCTCGTTGTCGGGGAACAGCACGACATTGAACGGATCGCCGCTGACATTGAGCGTCGCATCGTAATCGATCTTGCGATAGGCCCCGATGGCCGTCAGCGTCCCGGTGCCGATGTCCTGCGACAGCTCGGCAATCAGGTGATACCCGTCGATCTTCGTGTAGCCCGGATCACCGAGATTGACCGACCACTTGCCATTGTCAGGTGTCCAGCCCCAGACTGTCTGATGCTGGCGCAGCGCGGTGTTCGGCAGCAGATAGGATCTTGTCGCACCCCCGCCATCGTTCATGTGCAGATACTGGCCGAGCAGCGTCAGGGTTGTGCTTTGGGCAGGCTTGAAGACGAGCGTTCCCTTGACGACCTGATCGTTGGCACCCTGCACACGGCCTTCGCGATGCATGGCGGCAGCGGCGCCGGTCGGATTGGCATTGGCGGGGACAGTCACGAAAGTGCCGGAATTGCGATTGATGAAGAAGCCGTCGTTATTGCGCGTGAAGACCGCAACGCGGGCAAACAGCTTGTCCTGAACGAGGCTCGTCTGGCCAGTCGCGCGAATTTCTACCGTCGAAGCGTTGCCGAGAGTCACCTTGACGGAGGCATCATCCGATCCGTCCGGCCGACGGCTGCGAACCGATACCACACCGCCCGAAGCGTTTCTGCCGAACAGCACGCCCTGTGGCCCGCGCAGAACTTCCGCGCCCTCCATGTCGAACGCGTCCAGAATTGCGCCGGCCTGGTAACCGATGACCATGCCATCCTGCACGATGTTCACGGCAGGATCGAGCGAGCGGACGGAGGTGCTGACGCCGACACCGCGCATGAAGAAGTTGGCGAAGCCGGGAAAGGTGCCGACGCCATCGAGCTGCGCATTGGGAACGAGCCGGCCCAGATCGCGGATATCGACCATGTGGCTGCGCTCGATCGCAGCACCATCCACGGCAGTTACCGCAAGCGGAACTTTCTGCAGTTCCTCGCCACGGGCCTTCTTCTGGGCATAGACCACGATCGATGAAAGCGCATCCTGGTCCGTTTGCGCCTGTGGGTCTGCCTGGGATTGCGCCAGGGCGGGCACGCTGCAGGTCCCCAGCATTGCCACGATCAACGCGGATCGCAGACGCATTTTCGCATTTGGTTCGAACATTTGCCCTCTCCCGTTTGCCGTTCAGCCTTGCGTTGGCGAACGATCAATCCCGCTGGAGTGTAGTTCCAGATTATATCGAAATCAATCTATATATATCGATATTGATTTTTTGGAGTGAGGTAGGGCCGGGAGGCATGGGACGCGTCAATCCATCGGAACGCCCCGGTCGAGTTTGATCGTCTTGAGTGCAAAGCTGGAATTGATCGCGGAAACGGCTGGAAAGCGCAGGAGGGTCGTGCGGGCAAACTGTTCGTAGTCTGAAACCGACCGCGCAAGAATGCGCATGATGAAATCGCTCTGCCCGCTCATCGCGAAACATTCCACGATCTGGGGGTGGCGGCTGACAAGGTCCTCGAACTGCCCGAGCGTTTCGTCATCGTGGCGATTGAGCTTCAACTCGACATAGACGCTGATCGGATAACCGAGCCTGGCGGGATCGAGCAACAGTACCCGCCCCAGAATTATGCCTTCCGCCTCCAGCTTGCGCAGCCGCCGCCAGCACGGTGTCTGCGAGAGGCCGACCCGTTCGGCCAATGCGTGAATGGCAAGTTCGGGGTCCGCCTGCAGTTCGGCTAGGATCTTCCGGTCAATCTGATCCATGTGATTCGTCCCCCTGAAGGCTGAAATTGAGAATAATCTTCTAATGGAATTTATTTCAATAGAATGATCATTCAAGATTGGAGCCTGGTAGCACGAGCTTTGGAAGGACATTCCCGCTTCGGAAGCATACCCTTGGTCCACTACCGAACCACGCTGAAGGCAGAGCCGCTCTGCCGATGCTGGTGATGGCGCTGAGGAAGCAGGATGTCAGGTATCGGCCTTCATGTACCGGAACCCGGTGCCCGTCCGGGCGACGAACCCGATTTCTCCCACATCGTGGTGCAGCCGGCAGGAAGCGTGGACTGCCCGCCCCATGACGCGGACGAGCATGAACTGCGCCACCTCGCGTTCGATCTGATCCGGGTGCTGGATGATGATGACCATGCCAGGGGCGGCTGGAATCCCCGGCTTGATCCGGACGTTCTGCGCGCCGGTCTGGAAGCCATGCTGCTTACCCGCGCGTTCGACGATCGCCTTTTCCGGCTTCACCGTCAGGGCAAGACCAGCTTCTACATGAAGTCCACCGGCGAGGAGGCCTGCGCCGTCGCCCCATCGCTGGCCTTGCGCCGCGACGACATGGCCTTCCCGACCTATCGCGTGGCAGGCTGGCTTCATGCGCGGGGCTATCCGCTGGAGCGAATGGTCAATCAGATCTTCTCCAATGCAGAAGATCCCTTGCGGGGTCGCCAGTTGCCGATCCTCTATTCGGCGCGCGACTATGGCTTCTATTCGCTCTCCGGCAATGTCGGCAGCCGGTTCGGCCATGCGGTGGGCTGGGCCATGGCCGCCGCCTACAGCGGGCGCGACCAGATCGCGCTCGGCTATATCGGCGAAGGCACCACCGCCGAGGGCGATTTTCACGAGGCACTGACATTCGCCAGCGTCTACCGCGCGCCTGCCATCCTCTGCGTGACCAACAACCAGTGGGCGATTTCCTCGTTCTCGGGCATCGCCAACGGCACCGCCCAGAGCTTTGCCGCCAAGGCCATCGGCTATGGCCTGCCGGGACTGAGGGTGGACGGCAACGATTTCCTGGCCGTCTGGTCCGTGATCGACTGGGCCGCCAGGCGCGCACGGGCGGGGCTGGGTGCCACGCTGATCGAATTCTTCACCTATCGGGCGGCGGGCCATTCGACCAGCGATGACCCAACGCGCTATCGCCCTGCCAGCGAGGCCGCCCACTGGCCCCTGGGCGACCCGGTGGAGCGGCTGTCAGGCCATTTGACCGCAATCGGAGAATGGGACGAAGCGCGCGAGGAAACTCTGAAGGCCGAACTGGCCGCGCGCGTGGCGGCGGCCGTCGCCGTGGCGGAAAAGGTCGGCACGCTGGGCAAGTCCAAGCCCCCGCTGCGCGAAATGTTCCTCGGCGTGTTCAAGGAGCCGGACTGGCGCCTGACCGAACAGATGCGCGAACTGGGGCTCGAAGAGCATGACTGATCGGCCTGCGGCAACCTCCAGCATGTCGATGATCCAGGCGCTGAACGACGCCATGGACGTGATGATGGCCCGCGATCCGCGCGTGCTGGTATTCGGAGAGGATGTCGGCTTCTTCGGCGGCGTGTTTCGCGTTACCGACGGGCTTCAGGCGCGCCATGGCAGGCACCGCTGCTTCGATACGCCCATCGCCGAAGGCGGCATCGTGGCCACCGCCATCGGCATGGCGGCCTATGGCCTGCGCCCCGTGCCCGAGATCCAGTTCGCAGACTACATCCTGCCCGCCTACGACCAGTTGGTCTCCGAAGCGGCGCGGCTGCGCTACCGATCGGGGGGGGAATTCGAGGCGGCGATCACGGTCCGCTCGCCTTATGGCGGCGGCATCTTCGGCGGGCAGACCCACAGCCAGAGCCCCGAGGCGATCTTTGCGCACATCACCGGCCTCAAGACCGTGATCCCTTCCAATCCGCACGATGCCAAGGGCCTGCTGATCGCGGCTGTCGAGGACGACGATCCGGTGATCTTCCTCGAACCCAAGCGGCTCTACAACGGGCCGTTCGATGGTCATGGCGATGGCCCGCTCAAGACCTGGGCCGGACACACCCGTGCCGAAGTTCCGAGCGGCTATTACACGGTGCCTCTGGGCAAGGCCGATGTCGTGCGCCCGGGTGGGGATCTCACAATCCTCGCCTATGGCACGATGGTCCATGTCGCGCTCGCAGCCGTCAAAGCCAGCGGCTGCGATGGTGAAGTGATCGATCTGCGCTCGATCGTTCCGCTCGATATCGACAGCATCTCCGCCTCGGTCGAGCGGACGGGCCGGTGCCTGATCGTGCACGAGGCATCCCGCTTCTCCGGCTTCGGCGCGGAACTGGCCGCGCTCGTCCAGGAGCGCTGCTTCTATTCGCTGGAAAGGCCGGTGATGCGCGTGTGCGGCTGGGATACGCCTTACCCCCACGCCTTCGAATGGGACTATTTCCCCAGCCCGCAACGGGTTGGCACCGCCATCACGCGCCTGCTCGCAAGGGACTAATCATGGCCGATTTCACGTTCCACCTTCCCGATATCGGCGAAGGCATCGCCGAGGCGGAGATCGTCGGCTGGCACGTTGCCGTGGGCGACAGTATCGTTGCCGACCAACGCCTTGCCGATGTGATGACCGACAAGGCCACTGTCGAGATGGAAAGCCCGGTCAGCGGACGGGTCAAGGCGCTGGGCGGAGAGGTTGGCGATGTCATCGCGATCGGCAGCGTGCTGGCGGTCATCGTCACCGAAGAGGATGTCGCGCCGGAACATGGCGCGGCAGCCCCTGCCTCAACGCCGCCATCAGTTGCGCCGCCCCCGCCACCTCCGGCCGCGCCTGAGCCGGTCCAGCCTGCCACGCCCGCCATCGCAGCCACACCGGCAACCTCGGCCCCGGCATCCTTGGCGCCAGTGACAACGGGGCCGCGCACGCTTGCCAGCCCGGCGGTGCGCCAGCGCGCGCAGGATCTCGGCATCGACCTTGCCTGTCTGCTGCCAACCGCCGACGGTCGGATCCGCCATGGCGATCTTGACACCTTCCTCGCCTATCGCGGCGGCGAAGGATATCGCCCGGCGGGTGTCGCGCGCGCCGACGACGCTGTCCGTGTCGTCGGTCTGCGGCGGCGGATCGCGGAAAACATGGCCGCATCCAAGCGCGCGATCCCGCACTTCACCTATGTGGAAGAGATCGATGTCACCGAGCTTGAGGCCATGCGCGCTGCGCTCAACGGCGAACGGGGAGCGCGTGCCAAGCTGACGATGCTGCCTTTCCTGATCATCGCGGCATGCCGGGCCATCCCGGATTTTCCGATGATCAATGCCCGCTTCGATGATGAGGCAGGCGTGGTTACCCGCTTCGGCGCGGTCCATATGGGCATCGCTGTGCAGACATCCGGCGGGCTGATGGTTCCGGTGCTTCGCGATGCCCAGGACCGCAATCTTTGGCAACTGGCCGCCGCCATCGTCACGCTGGCCGAAGGCGCACGGTCAGGATCGCTTGCATCAGGCCAGCTCAGCGGTTCGACACTGACGCTGACCTCGCTCGGAACGCTGGGCGGGATCGCAGCAACGCCGGTGATCAACCGGCCCGAAGTGGCGATCATCTGTCCGAACCGCATTGTCGAACGGCCTGCCTTTGTTACCGATGCGCTCGGTCAGCGACAGATCGCCGAGCGCAAGCTGATGAATTTCTCGATCAGTTGCGATCACCGGGTCGTAGACGGCCATGACGCGGCCAGCTTCGTCCAGAAAATCAAGCTTCTGCTTGAACGGCCCGCGGTTCTGCTGGCGGGCTAGGGGAGGGAGCCTGCATACCGACCTTCCTGTTCCTGCGCCTTGAACTGGATGCGGCAAGGCGTGAATCATACATCGCCTCAAGCGCTGCGTCCGCCCGCTTGAGCGCCGCCCGGACAGCCGCCAACTCCTTTTGCCCGATTGCCGAAACCAGTTCGTCCACCACGTCACGGCTGAGTTCGTTGGCACGTCCTGCCACCTCCACGCCTTCCGCCGTCAAGCGGGCGATGACGATCCGGGAATCCTCGCTGCCGACTTCACGCTTCAGATAACCAAGGCCTTCGAGGCGTTTCAACTGGTGGGAAATGGTCGATTGAGGAAGAGCCATGACTTTGACGATCTCTCCGGCCGTCAGTTCCCCCCGTTCGGCCAGCAGTACGATCATCCGCGAGGTGACCAGATCGAGTCCGGCTTCCTGAAACCACGGATTGGAAATGCGGGCCATGTGCGCACCGATCCGATGGACCAGAAACGAAATGCGATCGGCCAGCGGCGGCAAGGGATCGCGATTGCGTCTCGGCTCCGGGTCCTTCTTGCGGTTTGGCATACAATCTTCAACTTTCGCATCGCCTTCCGGCGCGGGCAGTGCCGGGCCGGGCTAAGCAGGGTAGCGTAGGGTAGGGCGTTCCCGGGAGCAAGGGCGGGCTTAGATCGCAGGCCGGGATCAAGGTCCTGGCCGGGTAGCGAGTCACCGGCGCCCGGCATCATCATTCCGCCTGCAGGCTGACGGTGCCAAGGCCCTCCACCAGCAGTTCATATCGCCGCCCCGGCTTCAGGGGAACGGCAGGCCCCATCGCGCCGCACAGGACGATATCGCCCGGCTGCAGCGCGATGCCCAGTTCGCCGGATCGGCGCAGCAGCCAGCGCCACGCATTCAGGATCGAACCCAGGCAATCGCGCGGCGATCCGGCTGCAACCAGTTGTCCATCTTCCAGCAACTCGCTGCGCGCATCGACCAGATCGACTTGCGTTGCCTGCACCCGGTCGGCCCCCGGCATGACGCGCGCGCAGCAGGCGTTGTCGGCAGTGGCGTGCGTCACGTTCCCTGGCCATCCCACTATGCGGGAATCAGCGATTTCGAAGGCCGGACGAATGCTGGTTAGCGCGGCCAGAAGGATATCGTCACTGGCATTCCATTCCGGTGCATGGCCGATTTCCAGCAAGATCTCACCCTCGATCCGGGGGGCGATGAACGTGCCCGTTGCCACGGCAGCTCCGGGGGGAAGTACGGTATCGGCAAAGATCGTCCCGATCATTGGCTCCTGCGCGCCGAACAGGCGCATGGCGCCGGGAGATGTCAGGCCGATCTTGTGGCCGCATGGCATCCGGCCCGCAGTAATCGCCTGTGCATGCAGTTCTCGCTGGATGGCCAGCGCGTCGGCAATGTCCAGGTCTTTGCCGAACACGTCCTGCGGAACGGCACGGCCTTCCCGCTGCGCCTGCAGCAGAATGGAGGCCAGGCTTTCATGATCTGTCATCACCTGCATTGCACGATCTCTATGGCAGGGCGTCGGCGCCAAGGGAGGAAATGCGTCCAGAAATATATTAATTTCGATACTTCACAACTGCGGTGCGCCGTGTCAAGGGAAGCGGCCAGAAGAGAATTGGGAGAAGTCGACTTGGCTGACGACACGGACATGTCTCCGCTTGAATGCGTCCTGTCGTTCTGCAGCGCCTGGACCGGCCCGGATCTCGATCGGGTGATTGCGCACCTTGCGCCCGATATCACCTATCACAACATTCCGATGGAGCCACTGTCCGGCCTGGCCGCAGTCGAACGCTATCTGCGCGGCGTCGGGCCCTTGACCGATTCCGCTTGGGAAGTGCGCCATGCTGCAGCGAACGGCGATCATGTGCTGACAGAGCGGATTGACCGCATGACCATCGGCGGCGCACGGGTTGAACTGCCGCTTATGGGTGTGTTCCGCGTGCGCGACAATCTGATCTGCGAATGGCGCGATTACTTCGATCTGGCCAGCTATCGCGCGCAGATGGCGGCTCTCGGCACTCCGAAAGGGCATTGAAGCATGGATCTGGGGCTGAAGGACAGGACCGTTCTGGTCTGCGCGGGAAGCCAGGGGATAGGCCTTGCCACGGCGCGCGGATTTCATCACGAAGGCGCGCGCGTGGCCATTTGCGCGCGCGATCCGGATCAGCTTGCCCTGGCGGCAGCGCAGATGCCCGGCTGCCTGGCGCTTGTCGCAGACCTTGCCGATCCCGCGCAGATCACCGGGCTTGCCGATACGGTCGCGGCGCAGTTCGGGCCGGTCGATGTGCTGGTGAACAATGCCGGTGGCCCGCCGCCGGGGCTGTTCGATACGCTGGACGATGCGCGGTGGGAGGCGGCCACCAACCTCACGCTGATGTCCGCCGTGCGGATGACCCGCGCGGTACTCCCTGCGATGCGGGCGCGGCGCTGGGGGCGGATCGTCAACATATCGTCGTTCGGGGTCAAGCAGCCGGTCCCCAATCTCACGCTGTCGAACAGCCTGCGCATGGCGGTGCTGGGCTGGGCGAAGACATTGTCGCAGCAGGTCGCTGCGGACAATGTGCTGGTCAACACGGTTTGCCCTGGGTGGACACGCACCGGACGGGTCGAGAAGCTGCTGGGGCCGGGCGACGCTGATGGCCCCAGCGCGGCAGAGGCCGCAATCCTTGCCGATATCCCGCTAGGCCGGTTCGCCGAAGCCGAAGAGATCGCCAGTCTCGCTGTTTTCCTTGGCTCGGAAGTTGCAAGCTACATGACCGGAACCGCGATCGCGGTCGATGGCGGCGTCGCGAAGGGATATGCCTGAAATGAGCCTTGCAAGCGCCCGCGTGATCGACATCCACGCCCACGCGGTGATCGAGGAGACCTTTGGCAGCGCCGGTCACTTCGGTCCCGAACTGACCGAAGAGGATGGCGTGCCGGTGTTCCGCATCGGTGACTACAGGTTGCGCGGCGTGCGCTATCGCGGCAGCGCCTTCATGGACCCGGATGTGCGGGTCGCGGCGATGGATCGCATCGGGATCGACTGGCAGTTGCTCTCGCCCAATCCGCTGACCTACTTCCACTACATTCCGGCAGCGGAAGCGATTGCCTTCTGCCGCAGGCACAATGATGCACTCGCAGCGCAGGTTGCCCGCTATCCCGACCGTCTCGGCGCGTCGGCGGCCCTGCCGATGCAGGATGTCGATGCGGCGATTGCCGAGTTGCGCCGCGCGGTAAGCGAACTGGGCTTTCGCGCCGCCTACATCGGCACGGACATGCCGCAGAGCCTGTGCGATCCGGTGATGGACCGGTTCTACGAGGCGGTCGTCGCCCTCGACGTGCCGCTGTTCATCCACCCGGCCTCTGCCGGGATCGATGGCCCGGCCGGCCCTGCGGCATTCGGCAGGTTCGAACTGGACATCACCGTCGGGTTTGCGATGCAGGAAACGACCGCGCTTGCCACGCTCCTGTTCGGCGGCGTGCTCGATCGCCATCCCGTGCTCGATATCTGCATCAGCCACGGCGGCGGGGCACTGGCGCTGGTGTGGGGGCGCCTGCGCCATGCTGCGCACAAGCGCCAGTGGGTGCCGGAAAGCCTGCGTGACGAAGGCCGCTTCGAAGCAGCCCTCCAGCGCATCTGGTATGATGTGCACATGCACGATGACCTCTCGCTCGATCTCCTGATTCAGCGGGTTGGCCGCGATCGGCTGGTCTATGGCACCAATTTCGCCGGCTGGGACGCGCCGCAGCACGCCGATACGCATGGCATGGAGCAGTTGCTGGCCGACAACGCGAGGCGCCTGCTGCGCGCCTGAGCCTTGCCGGAAGTCCGGGTCAGCCTTTCGAAACGCCGAGCCCGAGGCCGCCATCAACGTCGAGGATCGCGCCGGTAACCCACCCGGCGCACAGCAGATACTCGGCTGCCTCGGCAACATCGACACCTTCGCCCAGCCGGTCGAGCGCCTGAAGCGCCGGCAGTTCGCGATAGCGGCTGGCCGCTTCCTCCTCGGTCAGCAGACCCGCCCGCACGTTGATCTCGGTCAGCACGCTGCCTGGCACGATGCAGTTCACCCGCACTCCCTTGCTGCCCACTTCGGCGGCAAGAACCTGGGTCAGACCCTGCACGGCGGCTTTGGTCGCGGCATAGGGCGATGCACCCGGAAAGGCGCGGCGGGTATGGCTGGAGCCGAAAAAGAGGATTGATCCCTTGCTAGCCTCCAGATGCGGCATCGCCAGCGACGAGAGCATCATCGCGCCGATGACGTTTGTCTGGAACACGGCTGTCAGCCGTTGCTCGTCCATCTCCGCAAGCGCCGTTCGATACATGTTGCCCGCATTGTTCACGAGCGCATCAAGCCCTCCGCCGTGTGCAACCGCACCTGCGATCATGGCCTCCCGGTCTGCCGCATCGGCAACATCGCCAACCACGCCCGCACAGCCGATCTCGTCACACAGCGCGGCGATCTTGTTGGCCCGCCGACCGCTCACGGTGACCTTTGCACCGCGAAGCGTGAACAGGCGTGCCATGGCAGCCCCCAGTCCCGAACCTCCACCGGTGACGAGAATGCTTTTTCCTGCGAGTGTCATATGGCTTCTCTCCCGTTGGATCTGCAATTGCGGCGATCGGCCCGCCTGGCGGGGATCATTGCCCGGACAGCCAGGCCAGCATCGCCTTGAGGATGGTGACATGTCCCGGAGCGGTCAGCGAACGGGCATCATGCCCAAGCGCGTCGACCACGATCCGGCCCGCTCCCTGTCGCCGACGCCAGATCACGGGCTGAGGCTCCTGACCGGCTTCGGCCAGCGCAACGATCTCGCAGTCTGTGGCCGGATCGAGGTTGTGGTAAGCCTCGTCGATAACATCGAACTGCGCCATATCCGGCCCGGCGGCGTCAGGTCCAGCGGCGTCAGGTCCTGCGGCCAGGGCGAGGACGACTCTCACCGTAAATTTCCCCAGCGGTGGGTGGTGCGAGTGGTCCCATGTCCAGCCTCCGCCAAGCAAGGTGCGCCAGCCGGGCTGGTTGTCCCAGCATATGACGGCCGTATGCATCGCCAGAAGCCCACCGCCATCGTCAACATGGCCGGAGATTGCGGCGAACTCGTCGTCGCTCAACGCGCCGCCCCACGTGGGGCGGTCTGCCGCGAAGCGATCAGCCTGGGTCATCGACCAGCGCAGCGCGTTGACGGCCAGAATATCCTGCCCCCGCCGCAACTTTGCCAGGGCCTCTGACAGATCGGCGCAGATTGCCACTTCGAGCCCCACCCGGCGCGCGATGGCCAGCAGGGCCGCTGTCGATTCCACGAAGGGATGCTTGTAACCGCCACTGTAGATGACCAGCCGCAGCCGGCCGACGCCTGCTTCGGCCCCGTTTGCCACAATTTCGCTGTCAGCCATTGGTGCGGGGCAGGTTCTTCAGCACGGCATGGGTTACGCCGCCATCCACGACCAGATCGTGACCGTTGATATAGCCGCCTTCGGCACTGTCGAGAAAACAGACGGCATTGGCGATGTCTTCCGGCAGCCCCAGACGGCCCAGCGGCACACCGGCTGAGCGCACTGCGCGCACCGCCGGGTCGGCATAGATCGGAGTCGACATGCCGCCGTCGATGAAGCCCGGCGCGATGCTGTTGAACCGCAGGCCCTGTGGTCCATATTCCATCGCGAACTGTCGCATCAATTGCAGCACCGCGCTCTTGGTTGCCGGATAGGCACCCGATCCGGGACCGGGACCATAGGCATTGATCGATGTCAGCGATACGACATGGCCCGAACCGCGCGGCAGCATGCGCCGCACGGCTTCGCTGGTCACGGCAAAAACGCCCATCAGGTTGACTTCGACAACGCGCCGGAAATCCGCGATCGCGATATCGGCCAAGGGGCCGAAGCGCACGATGCCGGCATTGTTGACGACGAGGTCCGGCGCGGCTCCCAGCGCATCGAACAGTGATGTGACGGCATCGCCATCGGACACGTCGCAATGATGGGCTGTCACATGCTGCGAAGCAGCAGACGGACCGAAATCGTGCACGGCCTGCGCATTGGCATCGGCCACGGCAACCCTGTACCCCTTGCCGAGCAGCGCATTGGCGATTGCTGCGCCGATTCCGGCCGCCCCGCCGGTTACCAGTGCGAACTTCATTTCGTGCCTTTCACGGTAAAGCGAACGGGAAACCGGCCCCAGTTCTGTCTGAGCGTGGCCGTGTCCCGCTCCGGCGGGTCGCTTTCGATCGTGCGTGCGCCGTGGCGCAGCAATTCGATCACGATCAGCGCCACGATGCCCAGTTGCGCCTGCGCGGGATCGGAGCCAGGCTTGGCAACCACCCCCCCATCCAGTTCGCGGCCAAGGCAGGTATGCAGGCCTATGCCGAAGGCCAGGCCAGAGCGCAGCACGGTTGCAGGCAATTCGCGGTCCGGGTCGAACAGATCGGCGGTTTCGCCGAAGATCGACCGGTCGCGATTGGCAAGGAACAGGTCCAGTTCGATCCGTTCACGCTGCGCTACCTCGCCTGCTCCGGGAACATGCATGGGGCAGGTGGCCGTGCGCCATGCTTCCGGGCTGGCGGGATGAAGCCGCAGCGATTCATGCACGCAGCGCTGCACGAAAATCGGATCTTCCAGCCTGGCCCAGCGTGCCGCGTCATCGCGCGCCCATTCAAGGATTTCCCACAGGGCGTGGACCACCGAGTTGGCGGTCGAATGGGCGCCCGCCTGCATGTAGAAGGCGATCTCGCGCAGCAATTGCTCTTCGCCAAGGTTCAGTTCGTCATTCCCGGCCACCAGCGTCATCAGCACGTCGCGCGGCAGATCGGCGTCGGTGATCCTGTCGGCCCTGCGCTCCTCCAGCAGTGCGCGCCGCCGTCCGAGCGAAGGCAGAAAATAGCTCTCGCGGAAATCGGCTAGCACGGCCAGCACTTCGGCGTTCAGTTCGGCGTGATCGCGGGTGCTGTGCACCATGGTCGCGCCTTCGCTGAGCTTCTTGGTGATCGCGATCAGATGCTCGCTTTCCTCCGCCGTTCGCGCCGGACGATCGATCCCGGCGAAGTCGGACGTGAGGTTTACCGTCAAGCGGTAGCCAAGCTTGAGCAGGTCGCCGCCGCCAGCCTCTACGAAAGGCGCGATCGTTTCCGCCAGAGTGCGCGGGAAAACCTCCTTTTCGTAGTAGTTGAAGAAGTTGCGCCGGAAAACGCGCACTTCGACAGTTCGCCGGGCGTTGTGCTCCTCGCCATGCAAGGTCAGCAGCACTTCATCCATGACGACCTTTCCGGCGTCATAGAGGGCCTGCTTGAGATCGCGATTCCGCAGTGCGGCCTCACATTCCCGGAACGCGGTTATGCGGTGACCGTCCATCAGATTATCGCCCGCGTCTTGTCGAAAAGGACAGGGTAGGTCGCCCACGAAATGCGGGTGATGCCACCGTCGAGTTCCGCAGGCGAATCCGGATCGGCCCTTACGCCGCTTTGCAGCAAGGCGCGCACGATCAGCGGCACCGTACCGAACTGGTGGTCGTCCGGGTCGGTGCCCGGTCTCGGTTCGACCCCGATCGCGAGGTTGCGGCCAAGGCAGGCATGCGCGCCGACCCCCATCGAGATGCCGTGCGCAAAGGCCGAGCCATTGATGACGCGGTGCGGATTGAATTGGTCCGCATCCACGCCAAAGATTTCAGTTTCCCGGTTGGCCGAGCGCAGATTGACGACGATAGTGTCTCCTGCCTGCGCCTCTTCGCCACTGGCCAGTGTGAACGGGCAGGTGGTGCGGCGCTTGGCGACCGGGCTCGATGGATGCAGCCTCAGGCTTTCGAACACGCATTGCTGCACGAAGAAGGGATCGTCGCGCAGGCGCGCGACATCTTCAGGATGGGCTGCGATCCATTGCAGAATTTCGTGAATGGCATGGGTCAGCGAATGAATCGTCGTGTGGGCACCGGCCATGGTGAAGAAGATGCCTTCCTGCAGAAACTCGTGCTCGGTCATGCCCAGCGTGCTTTCCCCCGAGACCAGCGCCATGAGAACATCGCGCGGGAGCGCATCGGCAGGCAGTTCCCTGGCATCCACTCTTGCCTTGAGGGCACGCCTGCGCTCCAGCGAGGGATAGAGGAACCGCTGGTTGAACTGCGCCATTGCAGCCTCGATCCGCGCGCGCTTGGCCGGGCGATCCTCTGGCGGAGACTGGCCCAGCGCCGGCGCAAGGCTGAACTCCTTGAGCAAGCGTAGGAGTTCGGCGGTTTCCTCGGGCGAGCGTTCAGTGCGGTCGATCCCGGTGAAATCGACCGTCAGGTTCATCATGATTCGATAGCCGATATCGACCAGATCACCGCGCCCTGCCGCCAGGAAGGGAGACAGGGTCTCCTCGAGCGTAATCGGCAGCACGTTGCGCTCGTATTCAACGAAGATGTTCTTGCGGAACACCGTCGCCTCCACATTGCGCCGCACGCGATGCTCGGTGCCATGGAGATTGACGAGACTGCGGTCCATCATCAGCGCGGCTTCGTCATAAAGCGCCTGGCGCAGGTCGTTCTGGCGCAAGGTGCGCGAGCAGGCCTCGAATGTGGAGATAACATGTTCGGTCATTGCTTGGGGCTCCACAGGCCGGCGGCCAGCCGGGTCGCAGGTCGGGTCGAATAGTTGGAAACCCGCCACGATGGCGGATCGCGGCGGGGGGCAAGCGGGGTTTCGACATCGATCGACCTGCCGCCCTGGAAGACGTGGCGAATGGCCCCTTCGCGCCCGAGCAGCGTGACATCGGATGCCACGTCGCCTTCGACCACGATGATGTCGGCGTCCTTGCCCGGCTCAAGGCTGCCGGTGCAGTCATCGAGTTTGAGCGCGCGCGCGCCTTCGAGCGTTGCGCAGGACAGGGCCTGAAGCGGGGTCAGGCCCAGGTTTTCAACGAGGATCTGCAACTCGCGCCAGTGCCATTCGCCATAGGGCGTGATCGAGAAACCGCTCTCGGTGCCGCAGACGATCGGCACGCCGCCATCATAGGCATGGCGCAACTGCCTGCTGCTTGCCTCGATCTCCCTCGCAAACAGGTCCTGTAGGTAGGGGCTGGCGCCGATCCGCGCGCCATGATCGGCCAGCACGGCCTGAAACGTCAGCGTGGGCACGATCGGCACGCGCGCATCGCATACGGCCCGCAGCGCGGCATCGTCCATGTAGGTTGCGTGCAGGATCATGTCGAAGCCGGCGATGGCGGCATCATGCGTGCTGGCAGCGTTGCGGCAATGGCCCACAATGGGCAGGCCCACTTCGTGCGCGGTGTCGGCTGCCAGCTTCAGTTCGTCCAGTGTCCAGACCTGGATCTCGCCCTCCTGCCGCTGCCGCGGGATCAAGCCGGTGACGTGAATCTTGATCCAGTCCGCCCCGCGTTTGGCCTGCCGCCGGATTTCGGTGACAATCTCGTCGCGCGTCCGCGTCACCTTCAGGTAGCCGATGCTGCCTTCATCGGGCACGAGCAGCCCGGCGGTGCCGCCAACCGAGGTGAACAGGGCATTCCCGCCGCAGCGCATGCGCGGCCCTTCGGTAACGCCGCACTCGATGGCATCGCGCAGATCGAGCGAAACGTCGAAAATCGTGTCCGCATCGAACATGGTCGTGACGCCCGCGCGCAGGACCTTGCGCGCATTGTAGGCGGCAATGATCGCGGCCAGACCTTCGCGGCGATGGAAGAACAGTTCATCGTTGCTGAACGGCTCATCGAAGCTGATATGGCAATGCGCATCGACCAGGCCCGGCATGACGGTCGCACCGCGCGCATCGATGCGTGCAACGGGCTGCCCTTCGCACAGGCGAAGAGCCTCCTCTCCTGTCGCGATGATCTTCGTGTCGAACAGGATCGGTGCCATGCCTGCCGCACTGCCCGTTCCATCAAAGACCTGTCCGTTCTCTATTAGCGTCCGATTCGTTTTCTGCACCGTGTCTGTGCCTCTCCCTGCTCCCGGCAGGTTGTTTATATCGATATCGATAGAAATGCAACATCGATCCGGGGGCGCTGAAATGCGGCGTTTGATACCGTCAAGCCTCGGCTGAATTGCAAATGATCGCGCAAGGGCATTGTATGTAAATCGATATCGATATAATTCGTAGCGCCATGCAAGCGAGCAGACTCCTTTCGCCCATCGATCTGAACCGGCGCAGCCTGTCCAATCGCATCGCCATGGCACCGATGACGCGGGAAAAGGCCGTCGCGGGCCTGCCCTGCGCAGCCACCCTGCCATACTATGCGAGGCGCGCCGCCGGTGGAGTGGGCCTGATTATCACCGAAGGTGTCGCGGTCGATGTTCCCGGCAGCTTCGGATCGACCGTGCCACGTTTTTATGGAGAAGGCGTCGTGCCGGCATGGCGCCCCATCGTTGATGCTGTACATGAACATGGCACCGCCATCCTGGCGCAGCTCTGGCATGTCGGGGCATTCTGCCCCAGCCTGATCGGCATGACCGCATCCCTGCCCGAACAGGTCGAGCGGGTTAGCCCCTCCGGCCTTGCGGCGCCGGAAATGCCCTTTGGCCGCGAAATGACAATGGCGGATATCGACGCGACGATCGCCGCCTTCGTTTCGGCGGCGCAGACGGCTGATGCTGCGGGCTTCGATGGCGTCGAAATTCACGCCGCCCATGGCTATCTGGTCGACCAGTTCTTCTGGGAAGGCACGAACAAGCGTTCGGATCGATATGGCGGCTCGCCCGAGGCGCGGCTGACATTTGCCATCGAACTCATCCGCGCAATACGCGCCGCCACGCCACCCGGCTTCATCATTTCCCTGCGGATTTCGCAATGGAAGCAGCTCGATTACGGTGCGCGCATGGTCACGTCGCCCGCCATGCTCGCCCGGATGGTCGAACCGCTCGCGCTTGCAGGAACCGATGTCTATCACTGTTCAACCCGCCGCTTCTGGGAACCCGAATTCGAAGGTGATCGACGCAGCCTTTCCGGCTGGGTCAGGGCGCTGTCGGGCAAACCGACGATCGCGGTCGGTTCGGTCACTCTCGATACGGACTTCAAGGAACCGGACGGCAAAGTCCGCGCCAACCTCTCGCTGGATCACATCGCCCTGCTGGAACAGGGCCTGGAGGCCGGCGACTGGGATCTGGTGGCGATTGGCCGGGGCCTGATCGCCAATCCCGACTGGGTGGACCTGGTCCGCGCCGGACGCGCCGAAGAGTTGCGCAAGTTCAGCAAGGACATGCTGGACGAGCTTGTCTGACCGGTTCCAATCCCTCGATTTCTGGCGGGGCCTGACATGAAGATCATTGCACTTGTCCGCTTTGCCGATGGCGCCCCGGTCGATTGGGCCGGGCTGGCTGCGGCGACCACGGGCGGCGGGCAGCCGCCGCGGCTGTTGCGCGTGATCGAATCGCCCGTGGGCAGCGCCTACCGGCCACCGTCCGATCCCGACCCGATGAGCAACAGCGCTCTTTACGATGCCGCGGCGATCTGGGACGATGCCGCGGGCGTTCCCGATTTCACTGCGGTTTCCGGCGCAGACTGCCTGCATGCCTGGCAGGTGGAGCCGACCGAGCGGTTCCGCCGCGCGCGTCAGGGGGAGGAGGACGAGGCGATCACATTGCTGGGACGCCTGATGTTCCATGCCGATCTGCCCGATCCGGCCGCGAAGCGGTGCTGGGCACACCACGCCGCCCTGGCCGAGAAAGTGCACGTCGGTGCCTCGCGCTATATCCAGAACTGGATCACCCGTGCGATCACGCCCGATTGTCCCCCGGCGCGCGGCCTGCCGGAACTGCGCTTTCCCGATCGCAAGGCCCTGATCGAAGGCTTTTTCGACAGCGATCGCGGGAGGGACGAGGTGGTGCATGACACATCTCATTTTGTCGCTTCGGGACCGCGCCTGTTCCTTGCTACACCGACATTGCGCGAATGGAGCGGCGAGGCGTGATGCGTGAAGGCACGGTCGGCGCGGAACTGCGCGCTGGCTGGCTTGTCCTTGTGGCCTGTGCGGTGGGAGTGGGCAGCAGCGCGGTGGCGCTGCCGTTCTATTCGATCGGACCACTGACGAAGCCGATCGAGACCGCCATGGGCTGGACCCGATCCGACATTCAGCTGGCCATCCTGTTCAGTTCCGGGATCGGAGCGCTGACATCGCCGGTCGTTGGCTGGCTCATCGGGCGCTTCGGTCCTCGCAGGGTTGCGATCCCTTCGCTGGTAGGGGTATCCACCGGGCTGACTATAGCCTCGATGGCGGACAGCCTGGGGCAATTCTGGGCAGGATATGCGCTGGCGGCCATTCTCGGAGCCGGTTCGAATCCGGTGTTGTGGTCGCGAGTCATCGCAGCCACGTTCGATCGCGCGCGCGGTGCGGCGCTGGGCCTTGCCCTGGTTGGAACGGCGCTTGTCGCGTTGTTGCTGCCAATCCTTATCGCCAACGCAGTCCCGGAACTGGGATGGGCCGGGGCGCTGCGCCTGGTAGCGGCCATTCCGGTGATCGTGGCCTTGCCCGTCGTCTGGCTGTTCCTGCCGCGCGGGCAGGCCGGACATTCATACCATCCCGCAAAGGAGCAATCCGGGTTTGACGTGCGCGAGGCGCTGACCGACCGGAGGTTCTGGTTTCTGACCGCTTCGATCCTGTGCGGCTATCTTGCCATTTCCGGGGTCAGCCCGAACCTGGTGCCCGCCCTGTCCGATCGCGGCTTCGATGCTGCCGATGCAGCCAGCATCGCCAGCTTCTTTGCCGTGGGGATGATTCCCGGCAGAATTGCGTCAGGCTTTCTGATGGACCGGTTCTGGGCTCCGATGGTGGCCTGTGGTGCCCTGATCTTGCCCGCGTTCGCCTGCCTCGTGCTCAATGGATCGGACAATCCGGCCATTCTGGCAGGGGCCTGCATGATGCTGGGCATCGCAGCGGGGGCCGAGCTCGATATTCTGGCCTTCCTGACCGTGCGCTACTTCGGGCTGCGCCGTTATCCGCAGATCTATTCGTTTAGTTATGCCGCGCTGGCGATCGGCAGTGCCACGGCACCGACGATGTTTTCCCGAATTTTCGAGCGGACCGCCAGCTATGAGGCAAGCTTCGGGATTGCCGCCGTGCTGTTCCTCGCCGGGGCCATGCTGGTTGTCCTGCTCGGCCCCTATCCCGATCACGGCCCTGACAGCCGCGCGGCAGCCTGATCTGCGAGGGCCAGCCAGGGCGGGGCAGAATTGGTGGAATCCGCTTTAGCGCAGCAGAATGATCGCCAGCGCCACGATCACTGCTGCGATCAGGGACGGCACAAGCAACGATCGCTGCGACGAAGGCTGACCGGTCGGCGCTGGTGGCGATACTGGCGGTTCGGCAGGTGCGCCGACCGCCGGTTCCATGGCAGAGACAGCGGCGGCGAACTTGCCAAAGAAATCATCGGCCATCGATTTTGCCGTGCCTTCCACCAGCCGTGCGCCCATCTGCGCCAGCCTTCCGCCGATCTGCGTGTCGGCAACGTATGTCAATTCCGTGCCACCATCGCGCGAGGCCAGCGTGACAAGCGCACCGCCCTTGGCAAATCCGGCAACGCCGCCCTGGCCTTCGAACTGCATGCGGCACGAATGCGGCGCATCTATTTCCGTCTGGCGCATGGTTCCCGAAAAACGCGCGCTGACAGGGCCGATCTTTGCAGCGACCTTGCCGGAAAACGCGGTTTCCCCGGTCTTTTCGAGCGATTCGCAACCCTTGAGGCACGCCTTCAGCACCTCGGGGTCGTTCAGCGCCTTCCATGCGGTATCCGGTGAGCAAGGCAGGAGATAGGATCCGGTGATTTCCATGATGCAGTCAGTCCGAAAAGTCAGGTTATGGCCGAGATGGCTTGGCGCACGGTGACGGCGGCAATGTGGCGCCGGTATTCGGCCGAGCCGTGAAGATCGCCGGTGAAGTTGCCGATATCCAGCCGTTCTTCAGCGATGGCGGAGACGCTGCCGCCGCTGTCGAGGTGCTGTTCCGCCTCTTGCCAGCGAAACACGCCGTTGCCCCCCCCGGTGATGGCGATGCGATAGCCGCCGGGCAGGCGCGCGGCAAACACCCCAACCAGCGCGAAGCGGGACGCGGGATTGCGGAACTTGATATATCTTGCCTTGTCGCACGCCGGGAGGCGGATGCTCCTGACAATCTCTCCGGGTTCGAGAGCGGTGCTGAACATGCCGGTGAAGAAGTCCTGCGCGGCAAGCGTGCGCTGGCTGGTAGTGATGCTGGCCCCCAGCGCCAGCAGCGCACTGGGATAGCAAGCTGCGGGATCGTTGTTGGCAATGGAGCCGCCGATGGTCCCGCGATGGCGGATCTGTGCATCGCCGATCCCGCCTGCCAGCCCGGCCAGCGCGGGCAGCACAGAGCGTACCGCGCTGCTGGTCGACACATCGTGATGGGTCGTCGCCGCGCCGATCTCAATGCCATCGCCGGCAGGCGTGATCCCGGCGAGTTCGTGCAGCCGCGCAAGATCGACCAGCCGGGTCGGCATCGCAAGACGCGCACGCAGCACCGGCATCAGGGTCTGCCCGCCCGAAAGCGCCTGGGCACCATCATCCTGCGCCAGCATCGCCAGGGCATCGGTCAGCGATTGCGGACGGACATAGGCAAGTTCGTACATCAGGCCATCTCCGACCGTTGCCGGCAAATCCGCCAGATCTTTTCGGGCGAGGCGGGCATGTCCATGTGAGCGATGCCGAGCGCATCGCACACGGCATTGATGACTGCGGGCGGAGAACCGATTGCCCCCGCTTCGCCGCACCCTTTCATGCCCAGCGGATTTACCGGCGTGGGCGAGGGCCAGAAGGTGAGTCCGAACTCCGGCAGACTGTCGGCGCGTGGCATGCCGTAGTCCATGTAGGATGCGGTCAGCAACTGGGCGGTTTCGGGATCATAGACCGCATTTTCCCACAGTGCCTGGCCAATGCCCTGCGTGACCCCGCCGTGGACTTGTCCCTCCACGATCATCGGGTTGGCGACGGTACCGAAATCGTCAGCCGCGTTGAACGCCACCACTTCGGTCACGCCGGTTTCGGGGTCGATCTCCACCTCGCAGACATGAACCCCGGCCGGATAGGTGAAGTTGGGCGGATCGAAGAAGGTGGTGGCGACAAGGCCGGGTTCGATCCGGTCGGTCGGGAAGCTGGCTGCAGCATGTGCGGCATGGGCCATCTCGGCAAAGGCGACGGTCTGGTTGGTGGCCGCGCTCGAATAGATGCCGTCCTCGAAATCGACCTGATCCGGCTCTACCCCGAGCATGCAGGCGACGATCTCGCGCCCCTTGCTGATGATCTTGTCGCACGATCGCGCCGCCGCCGACAGGCCGACAGACGCTCTTGACCCATAGGTTCCGGTGCCGGCCTGGATGCGATCGGTATCGCCCTGGATCACCGTGATGCGATCCATCGGGATGCCGAAGCGTTCGGAAACGAGCTGGGCATAGACCGTCTGGTGGCCCTGTCCGTGGTTGTGCGCGCCGGTGAGCACTTCCACCGAACCTGCCGGTTGCACCCGGATTTCGCACGATTCCCACATTGAGCCCGCGCCGCCCAGGCTGGCGAGCAATCGGGACGGGCCGATGCCGCAGGCCTCGACATAGGCCGAAAGGCCTATGCCGCGCAGTTTCCCGCGCGCTCGCGCCTCTGCCCGGCGGCTTTCGAAACCGGCATAGTCGGCAAGCCGCAACGCCGCATCAAGGCAGCCTTCGTAATCGCCGCTGTCATAGCAATAGACCAGCGGCGTCTGGTGCGGGAAGGTGCGAATGAAATTGCGCCGCCGGATCTCGGCCTGATCGACGCCGATCTCCTGCGCAGCCAGATTCGCCAGCCGTTCGATCAGATAGGCAGCCTCCGGCCGTCCGGCACCGCGGTAGGCATCGACCGGGCAGGTATTGGTGTAGATACCCTCGACCAGCGCGTGCGCCGCCGGGATGTTGTACTGCCCGGTCAGCATCGTGGCATACATGTAGGAAACGACGAGCGCGTTCGATGTCGAGACGTAGGCTCCGAAATTCGCCAGCGTGTGAACCCTGATCGCCAGGAAATGGCCCTGATCGTCCAGCGCCAGTTCGGCCGTGGTGATGTGGTCGCGCCCGTGGGCATCGGTGAGAAAGGATTCGGTGCGTTCCGCAGTCCATTTCACCGGCCTGCCAACGGCGCGCGCAGCGAAGGCGACGGCAAGTTCTTCGGGATAGGCGGGGGCCTTCGATCCGAAACCGCCGCCGACATCCGGAGAGACGACGCGGAGATGGTTCTCGCTTTCCAGGCCGAGCAGCATCATGAACATCACCCGCATCCCGATCGGATTCTGGTGCGTCAGATGGATCGTCATCGAACGGTCGAAGGTGCGCCACTCGGCGTTTATGGCGCGCGGTTCCATCGCATTGGGGACGAGCCGGTTGTTGCGCAGTTCGATGCCGACCTTGTGCGAGGCGCGGGCGAAAGCGGCATCTACCTGCGCGGCATCGCCGATGCCCCAGGTGAAGGCCCGGTTCTGCGGAATGTCGGCATGAAGCTGCGGCGCGTCAGGAGCGATGGCGGCGCGCAGGTCTACGACCGTCGGCAACTCCTCATAGTTGACGAAGACGGCATCGGCGGCGTCACGGGCCTGGTTGCGCGTTTCGGCGATGACCAGCGCCACCGGCTCACCCACAAAGCGGACGGCATCAGTGGCCAGCGCGCGATGAACCGCCACCCTCGCAGGAGTGCCATCGACGGAATCGAGATTCCAGCCGCAGGGTAGGGGCGCGAGACCGGCATCGACCAGATCCTGTCCGGTCAATATGCGCACGACACCCGGCATTTGCGCCGCAGACGATGTGTCGATCGACGCGATGCGGGCATGGGCGTGGGCTGACCGCACGAAGGCCGCGTAAGTCTGCCCCGGCAGCAGAAGATCGTCCACGTAGCGCCCGTTGCCGGTTATCAGCCGGGAATCCTCGACACGCTTTACCGATTGCCCGAACTTCGCGGTGGTAGAAGGTGCGACGTTCATGCCAGTCCCTCCATCGCGGCGGCACCGGCAATCACCGCCTTGACGATGTTGTGATACCCGGTGCAGCGGCACAGGTTGCCTTCAAGCTCCGCACGGACGGTGGCATCGTCCGGCCGGGGATGGCGGCGGGCGATATCGACCGCCATCATGATCATGCCCGGCGTGCAGAAGCCGCATTGCAGCCCGTGATGTTCGCGGAACGCCGCCTGCATCGGATGGAGGTCGGCACCCTTTGCCAGCCCTTCGATCGTGCGTATTTCACTGTCGACCGCCTGCGCGGCCAGAACGGTGCAGCTCTTCACGGCGCGCCCATCGATGTGGACCGTGCATGCACCGCACTGGCTCGTATCGCAGCCGATGTGCGCACCGGTAAGCCGCAGAGTGTCGCGCAGGGCGTGGACCAGCAGCGTGCGGTCCTCGACATCGATCGCGTGGGAAGCGCCGTTCACATTGAGAGTGATGGCTGTCATCGGATGCCCCCTGTGGCACAGGCAGCGGTGTGCTTGGCCGGCTTGCGATAATGTGCGGTTGTCTGTGCCTTGCCTAGCGTGGCAAGCCCGGTCACTGCGGTATCCACCATGCCAATCCTCACCCATTCATCCGCCATTTGCCATGGCGAGTATCCGTTCCGCAGGCCTGATCTGAGATCGCTTCTGGCGTCTCGCGCATCACGCGCCGGTCACGGAGATATATTGATATCGAAATATAACCGGGCGGCAAGTCCTTTTGACCTGATCTGCTGCCCTGCCGTTCCTCGCATGCGAACCGTGGCATATCAGGGACGGTGGCCACCCGGCCAGCCAAGCCTTCTCGCACCATCCCGTTGGACATGACCGGAATCGCAACGGATTACCCGCCAGGACGGCGCATGCGATGAGACCAAGCACCGGGGGCGATTGCTAGGCTCAGGACCCATTGATTGGCTGAGGGGGATGTGATTCAGGCTCCGCGAGGAGACTGAGCATGAGCGACCTGTACTGGCTGACGGACGAGCAGAT
>NZ_JABAID010000003.1 GCF_012641335.1 Novosphingobium sp. ERN07 | reverse complement strand
CGACACGCTCGACACGCAACTGGTCGACATGCTTGGCCGCGATGCGCGCGTTTCCAACCGGCGCATTGCTGCCGAACTCGGCGTGACCGAAGGCACCGTCCGCGGGCGCATCAAGCGTTTGCAGCAGGACGGCTTGATCGCCTTCACCGCGATCACCGGCTTCCAGATCGAACAGCGCGCCCGCCTTGCCTTCATCAACGTGCAGGCCGAGGTGAACCGCGTGCGCGAAGTGGCGCAGGTGATTGCGGACATCCCCACCGTCAACGCCGTGCTGATCACGATGGGCCAATTCAACATTACCGCAATGTGCCTGATCGATGATCTGGATGCGCTGGTGGAACTGGCGTCGGACAAGATTCTTGCGGTCGATGGCGTGCATCATGTGGAAACGTCGATTGCGGTAAAGACCGTGAAATACAACGCCCGCATGGCCAAGATCACCAGACCGGCTGAGGTCGCCGACGACGATTAGTCGCCTGCCGGACCGATATCCTCCGGTCCCCAGAACGCGCGCAGGCTGGTGATCCGGCCTGTCGCGTCGAAACGGCAGGCATCGGCAGAACGGATGCGCAGCCGCTTGCCGCCGGGCGGAGTGAACTCCACGTCGAACACCAGCAGCGCCTCGTTTCCGTGCGATCCGCGATGTGGGGCAACGGGGGTAATGCGGGTCTGGTAGGCGACGGTATCTGCAAACCATTGTGCGATGGCTTTGCCTGTGCGCGGTTCCGATCCGATGGGGTCTTCGATGATCGCATCGGGCGCGAACAGGGCCGTAACGCCGGCGGCATCGCCCGCGTTGATCTGGTCCACATAGGCCTGAAGCGTGGCTTTCATTGCCGCCTGCGTGGGAACGCTGCTCATCCGTCAGGGACCGACCGGAAGCATGACTGGCGCGAAAGTGGACAGCAGAGCAGCGTCGAGAACCTGCGCTTGGCCGGTGATGAAAGCGGCGGCGGGGCTGCACAGCCACAGCGCCACTTCGGCCACGTGCTGCGCGCTGCCCATACCGCGCAACGGCACGCGCGGTAGACATTGCGGGTCCACCATTGCCACATCGGGCGCGCCGATCAGGGGTGTTTCTACGCCGCCCGGACACAGCGCGTTGATCCGCGCGCCGCGCGCCGCAAAGGCATCGACGCAGGACTTCACCAACCCCACCACGCCATGCTTTGCCGCGCTGTAGGCGGGATTGCCGGGATGGCCGACCACGCCCGCTGCCGATGCCGTAATTACTACGGCCCCGCCTTGCGCGATGACCGGTTGCACCGCCTTGATCCCGTTGAATGCGCCCTTCAGATTGACGGCGATCAGCCGGTCGAACAGTGCCTCGTCCACAGTGTCCAGCCCGTCCGCCGCGCCATAAAGCCCTGCGTTGAGGAACGCGGCGTCAAGCGCGCCTGCCTCTGCCATCACTTTGGCGACCATCGCCTGATTGCTGGCATAGTCGGCCACGTCCACCTGCACCGCAGATGCGCCATTGCCGATCTCCGCCGCTACCGCTTCGGCTCCCGCAAGGTTGAGGTCTGCGCAGAACACGCGCGCGCCTTCCTGTGCAAAGCGGATTGCCGCCGCACGGCCAATGCCCGATGCCGCGCCGGTGACCAGCACCACTTTTCCATTGAAACGCTGCATCGCTCTCTCCTGTATGTGTATGTTAGCGCAGGTCCGTTTTCAGCACTTTGCCCGCCGCGTTCTTTGGCAGTTCGGGCAGGATCGCAAAGGTGCGGGGCACCTTGTAATTCGCCATATTATCGCGCGACCACGCAATGAGGTCTGCCTCGCCTGGAGCCTCTGCCCCTGCGCGCAGCACGACGAAGGCCTTGCCCAGTTCGCCCATGCGTTCATCGGGAACGCCGATGACGGTGGCCTGCGCAATCGCTGGATGCTTGGCAAGGATCGCTTCGATTTCAGCAGGATAGACGTTGAATCCGCCGCAGATGAACATGTCCTTCTTGCGGTCGGTGATCTTCAGATAGCCCTTGGCATCGATTGTGCCGATATCGCCGGTATGCAACCAACCATCGGCGTCTATCGCTTCGGCGGTAGCGGCGGGATCATCCAGATAGCCGCGCATCACACCGTGGCCACGCACCCAGAGTTCGCCCGCTTCGCCGGTGGGCATGTCCTGACCATCCTCACCCACGCAGCGCACTTGCGTGCCGGGCAGCGGGTAACCGCAGGTATTGGCGATGGTTTCGGCATCATCGCCCTGCCGCGTCATCGCGATGCAGCCGCATTCGGTCATGCCGTATCCATTGACGATGTTCGACATGCCCAGTTCCGCGCGCATCCGCTCTACCAGAACCGGCGGCACCGGAGCCGCGCCCGTTACCGCCACGCGCAAGGACGAAAAGTCGCGCGGTTTGTCGCCCGCAAGTTCCTGCAGCAGCGATTGATAAATCGTCGGCGGGCCGGGGATGAAGGTGATGCGATTCTCTTCGATCTGGCGCACCATCGCGCCCACATCGAACGTCGCCATCGGCACGATGGTTGCCCCGCGCACAAGGCAGGCAGACCAGCCCGCCTTGTAGCCGAAGGTGTGGAAGAACGGATTGACGATCAGGTAGCGGTCACCGGGCCGCAGATCGACGCGCACCGCCCAATCGCCAAAGATCTGCGTGGCCTGACAATGCGCGGTCAGCGCGCCCTTTGGCCGCCCGGTGGTGCCGGAAGTGAAGATGATATCGCAGATGTCATCGGGGCTGACCTGCGCGAAAGCCGCATCCACTGCCGGATCATCTGGCCCCTTCCCGCGCGCCATGAAAGCATCGAAATCGCGGTCCAGATGGATGGTTTCGGCAAGATCGGGCAGGTCTTCGTCCGCGATCAGCGTGGCATAGTCCTGATTGAGGAAGTCTGCCGGGGCGAACAGCAGCTTCACCGCCGCGCGGCGCAGGATATCTGCCGCCTCGTGTCCTTTGAAGCGAGTGTTCATGGGCACGATGGTCGCGCCCACCGTCTGCGCGCCCAGTGCGGCCAGAATCCATTCGCGCGTGTTGGGCGCCCAGATCGCAATGCGGTCCCCGTGCCCCACGTCGCTCGCCAGCATGGCCGAAGCCGAACTGCGGGCATCGGCCCACAGTTCTGCAAAGGTCCAAGTCTGATCCCCGACGATCAGCCCCGGCACGTCGGGCCATTGCTCCGCTGCCGCCTTTGCTGCGCCGGGAATCGTGGCAGGCCAGTTGCCCATCGCCTCGGTCATGCTGCTGGAGCCTCTCTATCCGCTCAGGCGACTTCGAACAGGCCGGCAGCGCCCATGCCGCCCGCCACGCACATCGAAACGACCACGTATTTCACCCCGCGCCGCTTTCCTTCGATCAGCGCGTGGCCGACAAGGCGCGAACCGGTCATGCCAAACGGATGGCCGATGGCGATGCCGCCGCCGTTGACGTTCAGCTTGTCGGGATCGATCTCCAGTTTCTGCTGGCAATAGACGGCCTGGCTGGCGAAGGCTTCGTTGATTTCGAACAGGCCGATATCGTCAACGTTCAGCCCTGCCCGGTCGAGCAGCTTGGGAATGGCGAAGACCGGACCAATGCCCATTTCGTCCGCGCCGCAACCTGCCACCTGAAACCCGCGATAGATGCCCAGCACCGGACGGCCTTCAGCGCGCGCGGTATCAAGGTCCATCAGCACTTGCGCCGATGCGCCATCGGAAAGCTGGCTGGCGTTGCCTGCGGTCACATGGCGGCCTTCGGCAATCACCTGACCGTTCTTGAACACCGGCTTGAGGCCTGCCAGCGCTTCATAGGTGGTGCCAGCGCGCACGCCTTCGTCCTTGGCAAGGGTGACTTCCTCCTTGCCGGTTTCGTTGCCTTCCTTGTCGAACAACGCCTTCGTAACCGTGATCGGCACGATTTCGTCATCGAACTTGCCTGCGGCCTGCGCGGCAGAGGCGCGTTCTTGTGAGAGCGCGGCAAAGCGGTCCTGCGCCTCGCGGCTCACGCCATAGCGTTCGGCCACGATTTCCGCCGTCTCGATCATCGCCATATAGGCGTAAGGGTCTGCCGCCTTGATGAATTCCGACCGGTTGCGGAACTGCGGCGCGTGCTTGTTGATGGTCAGCGAAATGCTTTCCATGCCGCCTGCCACGGCCACATCGATTTCGTTGCACATGATGCCCCGCGCGGCGAGCGCGATGGCATTGAGGCCCGACGAACACTTGCGGTCCAGCGTGAAGCCCGCCGTACTATCGGGCAGGTTCGATCCATGCACGGTCAACCGGCCAAGATTATAGCTTTGCGTGTTCCAGTGGTTGCCCACGCCCAGATAGACGTCATCCACGCGCGCCGGATCGATGCCTGCGCGGTCCAGCGCGGCGTTGACCACATGCGCGGACAGCACCGGGGCTTCGGTATCGTTGAAGGCCCCGCGATAGGCCTTGCCCACGCCGGTGCGGGCGGTTGAAACGATGGCTGCTTCGCGCATGTCAAATCCTCTCGTGGCCTGAAATTTCAGGCAAATCCATGCATGTTAGCGGGGCCGAAATAGGCCCGCATTTCGATGACTTTGCCCGCATCGTCGAACCGGAACGTGTCGATCACGTCCACGCGCTTGTCGGTGCCGTCCCAGTGCAGATGCACGTTGAAGGCGAAGGCGGCATAAGGGCCGCAGATGCGCACCGGCCCGTCCAGCTTCAGCTTTGCACCGGTCTGCATCGATGCGGTATAGAACGCGCGGATCGCATCGTGGCCAACATGCAGCGGGCTGCCCACCGGGTCTTCCACGGTGGCGTTTTCGGCAAAGAGCGCGACGACCCGTTCGGGCGCACTTGCACCGAACGCGGCGACATATTCGTGAACGGCGGCTTCCATCACTTTGGGATCGGGCATGGCATTCACTCCGGGAAATAGCGGCTGATGGTATCGAGCACGCAGGCGGGTTTTTCTTGTCCCTCGATCTCGATGGTCACGCGCACGACAGACTGGATCGCGCCTTTCACCTCTTCGACAGACACGATCTCGCCCGCGCCGCGAATGCGGCTGCCGACCTTGACCGGTGACAGGAAGCGCAGCCTGTCCGCCCCCACGTTCACCGCATGGGCGAACCCGCGCACTTCGATCAGTTGCGGCAGGAAATAGTTGACGAGGCTCATCGTCAGATAGCCGTGCGCGATGGTGCCGCCGAATGGCCCGGCCTTCGCGCGTTCCACATCGACGTGAATCCACTGATGATCGCCGGTCACTTGCGCAAAGCCGTCAACCCGGTCCTGCTCGATGGCCAGCCACTCGGTCGGCTCCAGCCTGGTGCCTTCCTTGCCGATCAGGTCGGCGGGCTTTTCGAAGATTGCGATCATCGCCTCAGGCCCTCTGGCTCGATACCGGCACGATCTCGCCAGTCATGTAGGATGACAGGTCGCTGGCCAGAAACAGCATGACGTTGGCCACTTCCCACACTTCGGCGGGGCGACCATAGGCTTCGGTCTTGACCAGTTCGGCAAGGCGTTCCTCGGTCGTCACTTTGGCAAGGAACGGGTGCATGGCAAGACTGGGCGCAACCGCATTGATGCGCACGCCGTGGTCCGCCGCTTCCAGCGCGGCGCAGCGGGTGAAGGCCATGACGCCCGCCTTGGCGGCGGCATAGTGGGCCTGCCCCTTTTGTGCGCGCCAGCCCAGCACGGATGCGTTGTTCACCATCACGCCCGACTTTTGCGCGTACATCGCGGGCAGGAACGCGCGGGTCATGCGGAACAGGCTGGTCAGCGTCACGTCAAGCACGCGGCTCCACTGGTCGTCGGTCATGTCCACCACATCCACCTCGCCGCCCAACCCCGCATTGTTGATCAGCACATCGACTTTGCCCAGCGCAGCGAGAGCGGCATCACGCAATCCCTGCACCGCCTCTTCGCTCGTCACATCGCAGACGAACGTGGTAGGACGTTCGCAGCCCACTTCGGCGGCGATGCGGTCTGCCGCTTCGCCCAGACGGCGTTCGTGAAAATCGCTGATCAGCACGCGCGCACCTTCTTCGGCGGCGCGCTTGGCCACGGCAAAGCCGATGCCGGTGCCAGCGGCAGCGGTGACCACAACGGTCTTGCCTTTGAGCATACCCAGCGGCGTGGGATAGGCGGGTACGGGAACGGTCATGCTTGCCCTCGTGGTTCGCGCGGTAGACCCAGACCGCGTTCCGCGATCAGGTTGCGCTGGATCTGGTTGGTGCCGCCGTAAATCGTGTCGGACCGGCTGAAGAGATAGACGTTGGGCAGCGCGCCCCAGACATACTGGTCGCCAGCGGCAAGTTCCGCCTCTTGCCCCAGCACGTCCATCGCCAGTTCGCCCAGATTGCGCCGCCATGTGGCCCACTGGATCTTGTAGGTCAGCGCTGCGCCATCGATGGCTGAAAGATCGGTGTTCGACAGCATCCGCAGCGCGCCATAACGCATCAGGCGCAGGCCGATTTCGGCGTTCGCAATACGCTGGCGGATCACCGGATCACCGGCCTTGCCGCTGACCTTTGCCGCTGCGATCACCTGATCCAGTTCGTTGCGGAACTGCATCTGCTGGCCCAGCGTAGACACGCCGCGTTCGAACGCCAGCAGCGCCATCGCAACCTTCCACCCATCGCCCCGCGCGCCCAGCATGGCGTCAGCGGCGCAACGCGCGTCGGTCAGGAACGTCTCGTTGAATTCGGCCTCACCGTTCATCTGGCCGATGGGGCGCACTTCGATGCCCGGTTGGTCCATGTCCATCAGCAGGAACGACAGGCCTTTCGGCCCGGCTGAACCTTCCTCGCTGCGCGCGATCACGAAGATCATGTCGGAATAATGGGCAAGGCTGGTCCAGACCTTCTGGCCGTTGACCACCCATTCATCACCCTCGATCCGGGCCTTGGTCTTCACATTGGCAAGGTCTGATCCGGCATTGGGTTCGGAAAAGCCCTGACACCAGATATGCGTGCCTGCCGCAATGCCGGGCAGATAGCGGGCTTTCTGCTCCTCGGTCCCGAAGGCAAGGATCGTTGGCCCAGCCAGTTCCACGCCGATGTGATTGATGCGGTTGGGTGCACCGGCGCGGGCATATTCTTCGGCAAAGATCACTTGCTGCGCCAGCGTGGCATCGCGCCCGCCCCATTGCGCGGGCCAGCCGATGCACGACCACTTGTGGGCGGCAAGCTGCTGTTCCCACTCCTTGCGCCGGGGAATGGCATCGCACAGGTTGGGAATGCCCCGGATATCGGCAAAGGGACCGGCCATCTGCGCCTGCAGCCAGCCGGCGCATTCGGCGCGGAACGCCTCATCCTTAGCCGAAAAGCCGAGTTTCATGCGGCCACTCCCAGCACCATCCCGGCAATCTGTTCGCGATGCCACTGGCTGTCGCCCAGCATCGATGAGATTGACCGCGCACGCTTGAAGAACAGGTGCGCGTCATGCTCCCACGTAAAGCCGATGCCGCCGTGAAGCTGGATCATATTGCCCGCGCACATGTGGAACGTATCGGCGCAGAACGCCTTGGCCGAATGCAGCGCCAATTGTGCTTCGTCGCAGCCTTCGTCCACTGCGCAAGCCGCCCAGTAAACCGCCGAACGCGCCTGTTCGATCTCGATCATCATGTCGGCCAGACGGTGCTTGTAGGCCTGAAACGATCCGATCTGCCGCCCGAACTGCACGCGCTCCTTCGAATAGGCCACCGTGCGATCCAGCGCGGCCTGCGCCCCGCCAAGCGCCTCGGCGGCAAGGCACAGCCAGCCCGTGACATGCAGCGCATGGAACGCGGCGGTGTGATCCGCGAACGGTTCGGCGGGCGCGTTGTCCAGCGTGATCGTGGCCAGCGGTCGGGTCTGGTCCATCGTCACATGCGCAGTCACGGTCACGCCCGGCGCACCGGCCTGCACCAGCCAGCACTTCTCTCCCGCCGTCAGCACCAGCAGATCGGCGCTGCCGCCGTGGGGGGCAAAGCGGAAGGTGCCGCTCAGCGTGCCTTCACCTGCCGCTGCGTCATTCGACCAAGCGCTTGTCGCGATGCTTTCCCCGGCCACCAGTGCAGGCAGCCAGCGGGCGCGCTGCGCATCGGTTCCGCCCGCCACCAGCGCGTGGGCCGCGCGGGCATTGCCCAGTAGCGGCAGCGCCGCCAATTGCGTGCCGGCCGCTTCGGCAATCAGTGCGAATTCCACCATGCCAAGGCCCACGCCGCCCATCTCTTCAGGCACGCCGATCCCGGCAAGGCCCAGTTCGGTGCAGAAGCTTTGCCACAGATCACGGTCAATCCCGTCGGCGGCCATCGCCAGCCTCGTGCGTTCGCTCGTGGCGTTTTCGGCAAAAAAGGCGCGGGCGGTTTCCGCGATCATTGCCTGTTCTTCGGTGAATGCAAATTCCATTGGTTCTCTCCGGTTCTCAGGCGATGTGTCAGGCGGTGCCCCAGACCTTGCGCGGCGGCACCCGTTCGGCCAGCAAGCGGTCCACCGCCGCGCCCACGTCGCCCGGTTCCCAGCGGGCCTGCTGATCTACGAAAGGCCCTTCGCGCCAGCCGTCTTCCAGCATGATCTTGCCGCCTTCCAGTTCGAACACGCAGCCCGAAACGTGGGCGCTGGCGCTGCTGCCCAGCCACACCACGGCGGGGGCCACATTGGCCGGGTCCATCACGTCGAAACCATCGTCCACCGCCTTCATCTTGTCGGCAAAGGCACCCTCGGTCATCCGCGTGCGGGCCGATGGGGCCAGCGCGTTGGCGGTAATGCCATAGCGGCCCAGTTCTGCCGCCTGCACCAGCGTTAGCGATGCGATGCCGCCCTTGGCGGTGGAATAGGCAGCCTGCGCGATGGAGCCTTGAAGTCCTGCGCCTGAAGAGGTGTTGATGATCCGCGCATCGGGATCGCGCCCGTCCTTCTGCTTGGCCCGCCAATAGTTCACCGCGTGCCGCGCGAGGCAGAAGTGCCCGCGCAAGTGGACGTGCATCGTGGCATCCCACTCTTCGACCGTGGCCGAAACGAACATGCGATCACGCACGATCCCGGCATTGTTGACCACAACGTGCAGGTCGCCAAACGCTTCCAGCGCGGCCTCTACGATGCGCCCAGCGGCGTCCCAGTCGGTGATATCCTCGTAATTGGCGATGGCCTTTCCGCCTGCTGCGACAATCTCTGCCACCACTGCGTCGGCGGCGCTGGTATCGCGCCCGTCACCGCCCAGCGACGTGCCGATATCGTTGACCACCACGTTCGCGCCTTCCGCACCGAATGCCAGCGCATAGGCGCGGCCAAGCCCGCCAGCGGCGCCGGTGATGATGACGGTGCGATTTTCGCAAATGCCCAAGGGAGCCTCCATGAAATGTTGTCAGCCGACGGCAAGCAGCAGGTGCTGCGAAAGATCGCCGGTGTAATCGAGCATCGAATAATCGCGCGTGGCAAAGCGCCATGCTCCGTCAACGCGCGCAAAGCTGTCGTGATAGCGGCCCGATGCAATGGCCTGCAGCGGCAGGTCGGGCGTCTGCTGGAACACGGTATAGACAGACCGGCAGCTTGCGGTGCCCGCCACCTCATCAACCTCCACGATGGGGTTGGTGATCACATGGCGCGTGCGCGGCGTACCACACGGATAGATGCGCACGAACGCCTGCCACTGCGCCAGCATCGGCGCTGCCTCTTCGACCACGCGCCCGCCGCCCAGCGTGACCTGCGCGTGGGCAAACAGCGCAGCCACCTGCTCAAGCTCGCCCGCATCCATCAGTTCGGCGTATCGATAGAGCAGATTGGTTATGGCGGTGGCGGCGCTCATCGCGTCACAGCCGTTCGATGATGGTGACGTTGGCCTGCCCGCCGCCTTCGCACATGGTTTGCAGGCCATAGCGGCCCCCGGTGCGTTCCAGCGCGTTGAGCAGCGTGGTCATCAGCTTGGCCCCGGTCGATCCGATGGGGTGGCCCAGCGCAATCGCGCCGCCTGAAACGTTCACCTTTTCATGCGGGATGCCCAATTCCTTCATCCACGCCATCGGCACGGATGCGAACGCCTCGTTGCATTCGAACAGGTCGATGTCGGACAGTTTCATGCCCGATTTCTGCATGGCATAGCGCGTGGCCGGGATCGGCCCGGTCAGCATCCACACCGGGTTGTCGGCGCGGACCGACATGTGGTGAATGCGTGCGCGGGGCTTGAGGTTGTGCTCTTTCATCGCGCGTTCGCTGACGATCAGTAGCGCGGCGGCGCAGTCGGAGTTCTGGCTGGCGTTGCCCGCCGTCACCCGTCCGCCTTCGCGCACGGGGTTGAGCGAGGCCAAGCCTTCAAGCGTGGTGCCGGGGCGGATCGTCTCATCGCGGTCCAGCCCTTCCAGCGGTACGATTTCATTCCTGAACCAGCCCGCTTCGGTGGCGTGTTGCGCGCGGCGGTGGCTTTCAAAGGCGAAGGCGTCCATTTCCTCGCGGCTGATCTGCCACTTTTCGGCAATCATTTCCGCCGAGCGGATCTGGTTGACTTCCTCGTCGCCATAGCGCGCGTCCCAACCCTTTGCGCCGGTGAACGGGCTTTCGAAGCCATAGGCTGCGCCCGCCGTCATCGCGGCCATGATCGGGATGCGGTTCATCGCCTGACTGCCGCCTGCCACCACAATGTCCTGCGTCCCGCTCATCACGCCCTGTGCGGCAAAGTGCACCGCCTGCTGGGCCGATCCGCACTGGCGGTCGATGGTGACGCCCGGAACGTCCTCGGCAAGGCCCGCCGCCAGCCATGCGGTGCGGCCAATGTCGCCCGCCTGCCCGCCGATGGTTTCGGTGCAGCCCCAAACCACGTCTTCCACCAGTGCGGAATCGAAATCGTGCCGCGCCATCAGCGCGCGGATGGGATGCGCGGCCAGATCGGCGGGGTGCAGATGCGCAAGGCTGCCCTTCTTGCGCCCGACAGGCGACCGGACAGCATCGACGATATAGGCTTCAGGCATGGGTCATCTCGCGGGCAAAGGTCTTGTCAGCCCCGACGGGCTGGGTGAAGACACGGGTGGCGATACGATTGCGGTGGAAGGCCGGGGTGCCCCACGCCTGCTTCAGCGCCAGAGCGCGCTTGAGGAACAGGTGGACGTCCACTTCCCACGAATAGCCCATCGCGCCGTGCACCTGGATGGATGCGCGCGCGGCCTTTTCGGCGGCTTCCAGTGCCACGATCTTGGCTTCGGACACGCGAGCGCGCGATTGCACATCGCCATTGGCAATCTCTGCTGCTGCTGTCAGCACCACGGGCCGGGCAAATTCGATGGCCACCTGCGCGCTGGCAAGGTGGTGCTTGACCGCCTGATACGACCCAATCGGCTTGCCGAACTGGGTGCGTTCTTGTGCATAGGCGACGGCCAGATCGACCGAGCGCTGGGCAAGGCCAAGCCCTTGCGCTGCCGCGAACAGGCTGGCGCGATCCAACGCCAGCGTCCAGTCGGCAGGTCCAAGGTCTTGCGCTTGGCTTTCGTCCCATTCGATGCGGAACAGGCGGCGGAAGGGATCGATGGTTTCGGCAGGCGTCAGCCGCACCTTGTCGGGCGTGGTGACGAAGGCATGGCCGTCCTTCTCGATCAGGATCGCGGCGGCAATTTCGGCATTGGCGACAACTGGGTTGATTGCCGGAGTCACCGCGATGATCGCGCCAGGATTGGCGAGTGCCGGATGATCGGGCGCCAGCGCGGCCAGCATCGGCGCGCCAACGCCCGCGCTTTCCGCCAGCGGTTCGGGCAGCGCGACATAGCCCGCCTCGCGCGCAATCAGCGCAAAGTCCAGTTCGGTCAGGCCCATGCCGCCCGCCGCTTCGGGCAGGAGCAGCAGGGTAAAGCCATTCTCGACAATCTGGCCCCAGCGCGCAGCGTCAAACGCCACGCCCTGTTCCATCATCTTGCGCCAGTGGTCGGGCGTGCAAGTATCGCCCAGCAGGGTGCGGGCAGTTTCGGCGAACATCTGCTGTTCATCGGAGAGCGTGAAATCCATGTCCGTCCTCCCTCAGCGCGGCAGGCCAAGCATACGCTCGGCAATGATGTTGCGCTGGATTTCGTTCGACCCGGCATAGATCGGCCCGGCGAGCGAGAAGATGTAATCGTCGAGCCATTCATGCTCACCCGTGGGTGGAATGAGTTCGGCTTCCGCACCAAGGATCGCCAGCGCAGTCTCGTGCAGGTGGATGTCCATTTCCGACCAGAAGATCTTGTTGGTCGAAGCCTCCGGCCCGATCTTCGCCCCCGCCATCAGGCGCGATGCGGTCTGGTAGATCGACAGGGCATAGGCATCGGCGTTCATGTGCGCGCGGATCACGTCAGCCTCGATGGCCGGATCGCACTGTCCTTTACGCTCCTGCCACAGCGCGGCCAGAGCGGCGGCGGCTTCCTGAAAGCGCGCAGGGGACCGCAGCATCAGACCGCGTTCGAACCCGGCGGTGGCCATGCAGATGTGCCACCCCTGCCCTTCATCGCCCAGACGATTGAAGGCAGGCACGCGCACATTATCGAGGAAGATTTCGGCAAAGCCGACATGGCCGTTGATCTTGCGGATTGGGTTGCGCGTGACGCCGGGCTGATCGAGCCGGAAGAAGATCAGGCTCATGCCCTTGTGGCGTTCGCTCCCCGGTTCGCGGAACAGGCCGAATGCCCAATCGGCAAAGGCGGCGCGGCTCGACCAGATCTTGTGCCCATTCAGCACATACTCGTCACCATCCTTAACCGCAGTGGCACGAACGCCCGCAAGATCGCTGCCAGCCTGCGGTTCGGACCATGCCTGCGCCCAGATTTCCTCACCGCTGGCCATCGGCGGCAGGAAGCGCTGCTTCTGCTCGTGCGTGCCAAACTCCATCAGCGTGGGGCCAAGCAGGAAAATGCCGTTCTGGTTTACGCGGCCCGGCGCGCCCGAACGGTAGTATTCCTCCTCGAAGATCAGCCACTGGATCAGGTCCAGCCCGCGCCCGCCATATTCCTTGGGCCATGTCACCATGCCCCAGTCGCCAGACTTCAGCGTGGCTTCCCACTGGCGATGCGCTTCAAAACCTTCGCGCGTGGCGTCATAGTGTTCCAGCGGTTGCGCGGGAACATGCGCTTCAAGCCATGCGCGCACTTCGGCGCGGAAGGCCTGCTGTTCGGGGGTATAGGTAAGGTCCATCAGAACTTCGCCGCCTTGCCGGTTTCCACAAAGGCATCGCGCGATTTCTGGCTGTCTTCGTGCATGTACATTTCCAGCGTGAACCCCTGTTCCCAGCGGTAACCCCGGTCCACGTCGCGCGCCTCAAGGCCGTTCAGCGCCTCCTTGGCGATGACCAGCGCCTTGCGGCTCTTGGATGCGATGACCGAACAGAAGGCGTGCGCTTCGGTCACAAGGTCCGCACGGGGCACCACCTTCTCAACCGCGCCAAGCCGGTAGGCTTCCTGCGCCGGGATATTGCCGCCGGTGAAGAACGCGGCGCGCACCTTGTGCAGCGGCAACATGCGCGACATGTGGCTGGCCCCGCCCATCGCGCCGCGATCCACTTCGGGCAGCGAAAAGAACGCATCGTCCGCCGCGATGATCACATCCGACCCGCCGCAGATGCCGATGCCGCCGCCGATCACGAACTTATGCACCGCGACCACGACCGGAATCTCGGCCTCGTGGATCGCTTTGAACGTCAGGAAGTTGCCGCGGTTGAGCACGGTGATACGCTCCGGGTGGGCCTGCATCTCTTTGATGTCGACCCCGCCACAAAAGCCCCGCGATTCCTCCGCCGCGCGGATCAGGATCACGTTGGCTTCGGGATTGGCGGCTGCTTCCTTGATGATCGCGGGCAGCGACATCCACGTTTCGCTGTCGAACGCGTTCACAGGCGGCACGTCGAACACGATCTCTGCGATGCGGTCCTTGACGGTGAGCGTGATGGGCATGGGGTTCGTATCCTTCTCGATCAGCCGGCGCAGAGCGCGGCGAGCCGGGCGCGCGCCTCGGCTATGATGCGGTCTACCAGTTCGGCACAGGTCGGAATTTCAGCGATGCGCCCGCCGACGACGCCGGTGGCCATCACGCCGTTTTCGATATCGCCGTCGACCACGGCCTTCTGGATCAGCATGGGCATGGTCGCGGCCATCATCGCCTGTTTCAGCGGCACATCGCCGTGGCCGGTCATCCCGCGCGCGGCCTTGATGAAGTGCAGCCACGAAGCGCCGGTCTGCCGCTTCATCGCCGCGCCCGCTTCGAACGCGCGCAGCCACATGCCCAGCGAACCTGACCGTTCGATCCGGTCCATCAGCCGGGTGCGGATCATCCGCTGCGGAATGCCGTCGAGCTTGGTGGTGACGATGATCTTGTCGGTCGTCGCCTTCAGGTATTCGGCCTTGGCGCTATCAGGCACCGGGCTTTCGCGCGTCAGCAAAAAGCGCGTGCCCATAGCCACGCCGACCGCGCCATAACTGAGCGCTGCCACAAGGCCCCGACCATCGGCAAAGCCGCCGCTGGCGACGACCGGCACGTTCACCGCGTCCAGCACTTGCGGCAACAGCACCGTCGTTGGCACCGAGCCGGTATGCCCGCCGCCTTCACCACCCTGAACGCTGACCATGTCGACGCCCAGTTCCACCATCTTCTGCGCGTGCTTAACCGCGCCCACGGTGGGGATGCACAGTATGCCCGCGTCCTTGAACCGGCCGATCATCTTGGCGTTCGGCCCGCGCCCGAAGCTGACCGCGCGCACCTGGTCGCGGTTGGCAAGGATCAGATCGACAATCTTGTCCGCGCCGGGCTGGAACGAATGGAAGTTCACGCCAAAGGGCCGGTCGGTGCCCCGCCGCACGGCAAGGATCTTTTCCCGGCATTCATCGGGCGTCATCACCGCCGCGCCAAGGAAACCAAAGGCCCCGGCATTGCTGCTGCCGATGACAAGGCTCGGCTCCGCCACCCAGCCCATCGCGGTCTGGATGATCGGTGCCTTGCAGCCAAGCCGCTCGGTCAGTACGGTGTGAAGCGCATCTGCCATCAGCCCTGTCCCGCTCCCTGCTTGTTGGCAGAGGCCGCCGACTTGCCGCTGACGCCTGCAATCGAATTGCCGGTGACCAGATCGTTCTGTGCATGGGCAAAGTGGTGCATGTGATAGGCCGCATCCATCGCCGTGCGCTTGCCGCGCAGTTCCTCGACGTGGTTGATCGCCTGCTTGGTCAGCCAGTTGCCAAGACGGTTCTGCCCCGCCAGCTTGTTGGCCCACGTGGCCGCCGCATCGCGCAGTTCGGCGCGGGGGACGACCTTGTTGACCATGCCGAAGTCATAGGCACGCGCGGCCCCCATGCGTTCGCCCAGCAGCAGAAATTCCTTGGCCACGCGCGGCGGCAGTTCGAAGGCGTGGGCGAAGTATTCCACGCCCGGAATGCCCATCAGTGGATTGACCGGATCCTGAAAGAACGCATCCTCGCTCGCCACGATCAGATCGCAAACCCATGCCAGCATCAGCCCGCCCGCAACGCAGGCGCCCTGCACCATCGCGATGGTCGGCTTGGAAATGTCGCGCCAGCGGCGGCACATGCCGAGGTACTGTTCCTGCTCGCGCGTGTAGAGCAGTTCAGCACCCGGTTTGTTGGTGTGCGGCGGAAACATCAGGCGCTTGTCGAACTCGTGGTGCAGATCGCGCCCCGGCGTGCCGATATCGTGCCCAGCGGAGAAGTGCTTGCCCTCGCCCGCTAGCACGATGGCACGCACCGCATCATCCTGCACCGCGCGATTGAACGCATCGTCGAGCGCATAGGTCATCTGCCCGTTCTGGGCATTGTTGAACTGCGGGCGGTTCATGGTGATCCATGCCACCGCGCCTTCCACCGCGTAACGGACGGGTTCATCCGTTTCATACGTTATTTCAACGCTTTTCGGCTCGACGAGGTCGTTCATTGTCCTGCCTCCCTCAGGCTTCCCGCACGGCGGGCGGGTTGTCGTTGATCACGCTGGCACGGATGTTGTGCGGATCGAGCTGCGCGATGATCTCCAGCGCTTCTGCATCCGGCAGTGCGGTCGTGGCGATGGTATCGGCCTTGTGCAGTTCAAAGCCGGTTGCGGCCTGCACTTCGTCAAAGGTTACGCCGGGGTGCAGCGAAATCACGCGAATGGCGTTGTCGGGACCATTGAAGTCCATCACGCACAGGTTGGTAACGATCACCCGCAGGTCGAGGCCCGAATAGTTGCCGCCCGCAACACGCTTGGCCGGGTTGTATCCCACGCCTGAGATCATATCGACCTCACCTGGCACGAACACGCGGGGGCCGTGTGCGGGGAAGAAGAACGAATTGGCGTGATAGATGGTGTTGCCCGGAAAACCGCGCACGCCCAGCATCTGCGTCTTCGGCTTCTGATACGTGCCGCCCATGTAGGACAGGTTGATCTGGCCAAAACGGTCAAGCTGCGTCGGCGTCACCATCGCATGACGGCGGCCAGTCCACACCGCACTGTCGAAAAAGCGCGAGAACGGCAGGTAACCGGCAGGCTTGCGGTCTTCATACTTGCGCGGGCCGATGGGCACCGGCTGTTCGACCAGATAGCATTCGCCATCGGTCATCATCAGTTCGGGGCTGTGAGTCAGCTTGGCGAGGCTGGCGGCAAGGCGCGGCACGGGGCCGACCCCGGTCGCCACGATCTCGCCATTGCCCCGAAACGCTTCGGAACAGGCGACGATGCAGAGTTCGGCCAGTGATGGCTTGGTGATGGTATCGCTCATCAGAAAATCGGGAGCGGGAGAGCCGCCACCGCCTCCTTTCCGCCAAAGTTTGCAAGGTATTCGGCTTCACTCGCGCCGACGAAGTGGTCCTTCACCGCATCCCAGTCGCCGGGGTCTTTCGCGCTGTCGGCATAGGCCTTGAACGCCTTCATATCCCAGCCATAGTGCGGGGGCATCGAGCTGGGATGGGCGCCGCCGGGCATTTCGACCACGCCACTGACGAAGCAGCGTTCGAACAGGTTGTCCTGCGCGCTGTCGGCGTAATGGTCCTCCATGCGGTCGACCAGTTCTTCGCACGAAACAAAAGTCTTGGCCGCCGCCTTGGCGAACCATTCGTCGTAATAGACGTCCGGGCCGAACACCTGCACGTTGCCGCGCCAGTCGCTGCGGTTGACGTGGATCAGCGCGGCGTCGAGTTTCAAGGCGGGCATGGCGACCAGCGTTTCGCCATCGGCATAGGGCGATTGCACGGTCTTCAGCCCGCCCAGTTCGGCAAGGTCGGTGCCGAGGCCGACGCGGGTGGGCAGGAACGGCAGGCCGAACGCGGCGGCCTTAAGGCCCCACTGGAACATACCTTCATCCAGTTCCAGCACTTCCAGCGTGCCGCTTTCGCGGGCCTTGCGGAACCACGGCTCCAGCGGGATCGCGTCAAGGCTGACGAAGGCAAAGACCACTTTCTTCACCTTGCCCGCCGCGCACAGCATACCCACGTCCGCGCCGCCATAGGCCACCACGGTCAGGTCTTTCAGGTCCGAACGCAGGATCTCGCGCACCAGCGCCATGGGCTTGCGCCGTGGACCCCATCCGCCGATCCCGATGGTCATGCCATCGGAAAGCTGCGCGACCATATCCGCAGCGCTCATCCGCTTGTCGGGCTTCACGCTTCCAGCGCTCACGCCTGTTCTCCTTGTTGTTCTTTAAGGGCTTTCTGCCAGGCCCATTCGTGGCCCCAGGTGCTGATCGCCTCGTGCCGGGTGGTTTCCCAGGTGGCCGGGTCGATCACCAGGCTGTCGCAGCCCACTTCAAGATCGAAGCCTGATGGCGTCTGGACATAAAAGCCGGTGGTCTGATCGTTGACATGGCGGCCCAGCGTGGCGCTTTCAGGATATCCGAAGCGCTTCATCCGGTCGTGCGCCTTGCCCACCTCGATCAGCGTGGGGTATTCCAGCATGATGTGCACCGCGCCCGAAGGCGGCACCGGCCCTTCGCCAAAGGCGATGGAGTGATGGCGGCCATTGTCGGCGTGAAGGAAGGCAAAGCCCATCGATGGACCGTCCGGGCCGAACAGTTCGAAGCGCGGCATATCGGTCTGGCGGAAGCCCAGCACGTCGCAATGGAACGCGATGGTTTCGTCAAAGTTCGGCGCGGAAAACACCGCGTGGCCCATGCCCATGTCGCTGGTGATGAAGCACGGCACGCCAATGGGGGACACGAACGGTTCCGCCGTGCGCGCATCGCCGCAATAAAGCTCAAGCCCGTTGCCCGCCGGATCGCTGGTGCGGAACAGCGCATCGGCACCCCGCGCCCGCGCATCGTCGGCGCTGGCCCACTCCACCGAGCGGCCTGCTGCCGCAACCTTTTCCGCCAGCGCATCAAGCGCGGCGCGGCTTTCCACTTCATAGCCCGCCGCGACGAACCATTCGCGCGTGCCGGGCTTGATGGCCAGACGAAACACGCGGTCGTCCACGCGATAGAGCGCGGTTCCATCCGCCGCATCACCTGCGTGCATCGCGCCGACGAATTCGGTCAGGAAGCGGTCCCATTCCGCCGCTTTTTCCGTCTCTACGACGACATAGCCGAGCGCTTTGATACCCATAGCGGTCAAGATCCTTTCACGAGGTCGAGGAAGTAGGGGCGCTCGCCCCCGCCATCGACGTTGATGCGCGCCCCGCTGACCCATGCGGCGAGGCTGGAGCTGAGCCAGAGGACGGCTCCGGCGATGTCCTGTCCGGTGCCCATGCGGCCAAGCGGCATGGATCGGCCCACCGCCGCCTGCGCTTCGGCATCGCCATATGTTTCCTCGGACGTTTCGGTCTGCATCAGGCCCACGATGATCGCGTTCACGCGCACACCGTCCGGCCCCCATTCCTGCGCAAGGCTTTGCGTCAGGTTGAGCAACCCCGCCTTGGCCGCGCCATAGGCGGCGGTCATCGGAGACGGGCGAATGCCCGATACGCTGGCGATATTGACGATGCTGCCGCATCCGGCCCGTGCCATATGTGCATAGGCTGCCTGCGACATATACATGGCCGAATGCAGGTTCAGCCTGACGATAGCGTCAAAGAAGCGGGGGCTTGCTGTGGCGGGTGCTTGGGGTGATCCGCCCGCATTGTTCACCAGAATATCGAGCCGACCATGCTGCGCGGCAATCGCATCGACCAGCGCTGCCGCCTGATCGGGGTCGCGCACGTCGGCCGCGCGGAAATCCACGCCTTCGGGAAGGTCGTCAGGCTCGGTGCGTCCGCACACGGTAACGCGCGCGCCCGCGTCGGCCAGCGCCACGGCAATCTGCCGCCCCAGCCCGCGCGTTCCGCCCGTTACGATGCCGACCTGTCCGGTCAGATCAATAGTGTTTGCGCCCTTCACGGGGCCTCTCCCCTGACGCCTGCAGTGCAGGCTGAACTTTCGACCACATTGGATTCGGATTTTGTCAACATCCAAAGCCAACATGCTTTTCAATTGACCATTTGCGTATCTAATGCAATTGAAAATTACGAATGCCTTGCAGTTTTGTGCTAATGAGTCGTTTGGAGAGAATGTTCCTGTCCTTTTCTCGTTGCACTAAGCCAGCGCATGACAGGGCATCCCGGAGTGGATTGAATGGCAGCATATTCACAATACCAGCCGCTTGCCCTGGCCGACGTGCCGCAGTGGGATTTCGAAACAGACGTGGCCGTGATCGGCTTTGGTGCGACCGGCGCCTGTGCCGCCATCGAAGCCTGCACAGGCGGCGCGCGGGTGATGCTGTTTGAACGGTCTTCGGGCAGCGGCGGTGCATCGGCGCTTTCGGGGGGCGAAATCTATATCGGCGGCGGCACCGACGCGCAGAAAGCGGCGGGTTTTGACGATACCGTCGAAGCCTTCACCACCTACCTCAAGCTAGCCGGAGGTCCGTGCGCCGACGATGCGAAGTGCGAACTCTATGGCCGTGAAGCGCTGAACCACTATCAGTGGCTCAAGGATCAGGGCGTGCCTTATCGCGGCAACTTCCTGCCCGGCAAACATATCGAACCAACCGACGATTCCACCCTGATCTGGTCGGGCAGCGAAGCCGCAGCGCCTTTTTGCCACAAGGCCACGCCTGCCCCACGCGGGCATGTGATCCAGCACATGGGCTGGGGCGGCGGCCGCCCGCTGATCGATCTGCTGGAAGCGCGCGCGCGCGATCTTGGTGCGCAGATCCATGTCGATGCCCGCGCTGTGGCGCTGATTGTCGATGGCAATCGCGTGGCTGGTGTTGTGGTGCGCATCGACAATCAGGACCGCTTCGTGCGCGCGGCAAAAGGCGTGGTGCTTGGCACGGGCGGCTTCGTGTTCAACGATGCCATGCGCGCGAAGTATTGCGCCGACAGCTTCCGCGTGAACAGCCCGATTGGCGACAAGGATGATGGCATCGGCATCGAACTGGGCGTTTCGGTGGGCGGCGATGCCATCCACATGGACCAGTTCTTCACCACCTGTCCCTGGACCATGCCCGAAGCCCACGCCTATGGTGTATTCGTAAACGCGCAGGGCAACCGGTTCATCAACGAGGATTGCTATCACGGGCGCGTCACCCGTTGCGCGGTGGATCAGCCCGGTGGCAAAGTCTACCTGCTGCTGGACGTGGCGCATTTCGTGCAGCCGCTCGATCTTGCCGGGATCACCATCGCCGCCACTGGCGAAACTTGGGAAGAAGTCGAGGCCGAACTCGAAATGCCCAAGGGCACGCTTTCGGCCACTATGGCAGTTTACAATGAACACGCGCGCGAAGGACGCGATCCGCTGTTTGATAAACAGGTGCCGATTCTGAAAGCGCTGGACCAGTCGCCTTTCATCGCGCTCGAACTCAATTTCGAAACCAGCTATTTCAGCTTCTTCACCCTTGGGGGCCTTAAGACCAGCGCCGATGGCGAGGTGGTGAACCGCGCAGGTGCGCCGATTGCGGGTCTTTTTGCCGCAGGGCGCTGCACATCGGGCCTGCCTGCGTGGGGCCACGGCTATTCATCCGGCCTCAGCCTAGCTGATTGCACGTTCTTCGGACGACAGGCAGGCCGCAAGGCGGCGCAGGGCTGAACGGCCGGAGACGCTGAAATACGCGCTTGCTTCTGCACCTGCTTATTATAAGTCAGCACTTACAAAAAGGAATCCGCAGATGCTCTCGAAGATAACTCTAGGCAATACCGGCCTATCCGTCAGCCGTCTGTGTTATGGCACGAACATGCTGGGCTGGATGCTCGATCAGCAAAAGTCGAACGCGATCCTTGATACGTTCGCTGAACTGGGTGGGAATTTAATCGATACCGCGCGCTCGTATGGCGATTGGTCGCCCGAAGCGCCGGTAGGGGCCAGCGAACGCGCTGTCGGTGCATGGCTGAAAGGCCAGAAGCGCGAAGACTTCGTGATTGCCACGAAGGGCGGCTTCTTCGACATGCGCGTGGGCGATTATCGCAACCGCGTGACGCCCGCCGATATCTCGGCGGACCTCGCGCAGAGCCTCGATCATCTCGGCATCGACGCCATCGACCTCTATTTCGTCCACATGGACAACCCTGAAGCGCCGGTGGAGCCGATCATTGACGCACTGATCGCTCATCGCGAAATGGGCCGCATCCGCCATTTCGCCGCCTCGAACTGGGCGGCAGACCGCATCGTTGCGGCCAACGCCTATGCCGCATCGCTGGGCAAGGCAGGCTTTGCCGCTTCGGAAACCTTCTGGGGCCTCGCCGTGCCCGATGCCGCTGCCGCTGCCCAGCAGGGATACCAGCACTATTACGAAGGCGAATACGAAGCGCTGCACGCGGCAGGTTTGCCCATCGTGGCCTACGCCGCGCAATCGGGCGGGTACTTCACCAAGCTGGCGCAGGGCGCGGTGGGTGAACCGCTCGCTTCGCGCTATGCCAACCCGGCGAACGAAAAGCGCTTCGCCGCCGTGCAGGAGCTGGCCGAAGAACGCGGCGTGTCGATCAACGAGATCGTGCTTGCCTATCTGCTGTGCCAGCCCAAGCAGACCGTACCGATCTTTGGCGGCTCCAGCCCCGATCAGGTGCGCGATAGCGTGAAAGCGGCCGCGCTCCAGCTATCGCCCGCCGATCTGGCGCGCCTCGCTGGAAGCTGAGTTTACGGCTTACTGCAGCGATATTTCGAGGTCCGGCATTTCCGGCCAGACGCCTGATGAGAGGATGATGGATGGCTACGACGCTTGAATCACAACCCGCCGCTGTGCAAAGCGTCAAACGCAGCATGGGCCACCTTGCCCTGCATTACGGCAAGGTTGAAGACGGGCCAGTGGCCTCGCGCCTGCTTCAGGTGTTCGGCATGGTTGAAACGCAGGTTCTCAACCTGCCAAGCGGCAGCAATTTCTATCGCTTCGTAGTGGATAGCGATCACCTTTCGCGCGGGGATGGCATCATCTACCTGTCGATGCTGCCCGAACCGCAGCGCGCGCTGGTCGATGCGATCCACACCGCGCTGAAGATCGGCACGCCCGATCAGCATGAAGCCGTCACCGCCTATAACGCCATGCTGGAATCCGATCCCGAAGGCAGCTTCCACTTCGGCTTCCTTATGGATTCGCTCGAAGATCTTGAACGCATGGTGCTGCACTTGCGCGAACTGAACGAAAGCGATCCGCAGCTCAAAGGTCGCCTTGCCATCACCATGAACCGCGCCCGCGCTGGCGAAGCTGCCGTCGATGCCCGACTCGATGCGTCTCCGATCTTTGGAGACTGCAAACGCTATGCTTATGGCCGCAATGGTGTGCAGGTTTTCGTGACGACCGATATCGTCACCTCAGGGCAGTTGGGTGATCGGATGTATTTCGAATTCGATTACGTGTTCCCCGGCTATGACAGCCACATCCTGTCTGTCGTCGAAAGCTGACAGTCGACAGCTTACTCGGAAAGGGCGCGTGCCACGTTGCATGGGAACCAGTCACGTAGCGATTGTTGCAATGTCGGCGCGCTATCTCCTATCCGTTACCGCCCGGTGCACGCTACATAACCCTCTTCCGCACGGCCCTTCCGCAAGGCGATAATATCGATGATCACCAAACTTTCCGATGCAGACCGCGCGGCGCTGCTGGCGCAGTTTCCGCAATGGACGCACGAACCTCAACGCGATGCCATCGTGCGCGAATTTCGCTTTGCCGATTTCGTCGAAGCCTTTGGCTTTATGACGCGCGTGGCGCTGCTGGCCGAAAAGGCCGATCACCACCCGGAATGGAGCAACGTTTACAATCGCGTGACCATTCTTCTCACCACGCACGATGCCGATGGCCTGTCCGTGCGCGATGCAGACATGGCCGAGGCTATCGAGAAGCTGCTGCCGGGCTGAGGAGCGGATACGCCTGTCGATCCGCCCGATCTTCAGCCGTCCCGCAGCACCCGGCGCAGCCCTTCGACCGCGCGCAGCGCCCGCGTCTGGGCATCTTCAGGGCCGACCGCATGGTTGCGTGGGATTTCGATGCTGAGGCCGCATTCCGGCGGCAGCGCGCGCACAAACCCGGCGATGTCGAATGCGCCATCGCCGCACAGCAGCCGTTCTGACGATGCTTCTTGATCAAGGTTTTCCGGCGCAAGCGCGGGGCCATCGGCCACCTGTCCATAGAGGATGGCTCCTTCTGCCGCCGCAGCCGCCAGTTCCGCGATGGTCCCGCCTGACCGCATCAGGTGGAGCAGGTCGGCGTTGATTCCCACCATGCCCGGTCGGTCTATCACGCGCACCAGTTTCAGCGCCGTTTGAAGCGAAGGCACCTGACTGGGCGGATAGAATTCTACCCCGACCTTGTGCCCAAATCCTGCCGCCATGTCGCAAAACCGCCCGAAGGTATCCACCCGCCGCGCTGGATCGCGATCATAGAGCAGCACATTGAGCAGCCCGGCCTCCAGTTCAGCGGCGCATTCCATCGCCGGTGCGAAGGCGGTAATATCGGTGCGTCCGGCCAGCGTGAACGGATAAGCCACGTCAAGCGCCACGCCCAGATCGTCCATCACGCGCTTCAGATCGCGCCGCGCGGCACGGTCCGCCAGAATTTCAAACCGGGGCATCAAGGGCAGCACATCCATCGGATGCAGGAACAGGCACATGCCATCGAACCCCGCCGCCCTCGCCGCACGGGCGAGTGCGAACGGATCGGTATCGACAACCGTTATGTGATCAAGCGCAAGACGCATCGTCACACGTCCCAGCGCAGTCGTAGCGCGGTAAAGCCCATTACCGATCCGCCGAACACCGATCCCGCAGGCTGATCGTCGGCCAGTTCGAACGCCGGGATACGCCGTAGCCACTGCTGCAACGAAACCATCACCTCGCGCTTGGCCAGCAACGATCCGATGCAACGGTGCGGCCCGACGCCGAACGTCAGGTGCACGTTCACTTCGCGATCAAGGTCGATCACCTGCGGATCGCGGAACACGCGCGGATCGCGGTTTGCCACGGTATTGGGCAACACAACCCGGTCGTTGCGGCGCATGGCCACGCCCTTGTATTCGCAATCGTGCGTCACCCGGCGGAATAGGTTCGACACCGCGTTGATCCGCATCAGTTCCTCTATCGCGCGCAGGAAAGCGTCGGGATCGTCCAGCCTTTCGCGGAAGTGCTGCTGCGCGGCGGGCGTGGTGGCGAGATAGCGCCAGACATAGGCCAAGGTGTTGGTCACCGTATCCAGCCCCGCTACAAACAGCAGGAACCCGCAGTTGAGGATATCCTCCCACGGATGCTGGTTGCCCGCATCGTCACGCGCGTTGACGATGGCGCTGGCGATATCGTTGCCCGGCTCGCGCTCTTTCTGGCGGAACAGCGTGTCGAGCAGCGCATAGATTTCGGTGATGTTCTGCGCCCGTGCTGCCGGATCGGTGCTGCGGAAGAACGTGTTGGCCAGCGCCAGAAATTCATCGAGCCGGTCTTCGGGCAGTCCGAACAGATACAGGAACGTGCCCGTTGGATAGCGTTCGGCAAAATCCGTGATGAAATCGCACTGTCCTTGCGCTGCAAAGCCATCGATCAGCGTGGCGGCGCGGCGCTCCAGCTCGCCAACCATGCCGCGCACCGCGATGGGGGTGAACATCGGTGCTAGCAGGCGGCGGAACACGTTGTGCGCGGGCGGATCGACGCCTTGCGGCTGCACCACCGGAAACGGCTCTATCGGCGGCACCGGAGTCTGATAGGTCGAAAATATCGCGTGGTTGCGATATCCTTCGACGATATCGTCGTAGTTCAGGAACACCCAGTGCCCGCCATTGCGCGGGGTATAGAAGATCTTCGGCACGCCGCGGCGCACCAGATCGTGCCAAATCTCCACCGGATCGTTCACCCCATCGGGGATGTGGAACATGTCGAAATCGATCATCAGTTCGGCGGGAACATGATCGGGCGATGACGGCTGAAAGTGCAGCGTCATGCGTCGTCCCCTTTGCCAGACCGGCCTACGCGCAGCGCACCTTCGGGGCAGTTGCGCACCGCAAGGCGCGCCTTGTCTTCCAGCGCTGTCGGCACATCCGCCTGCACGATCACCACTTTGCCTTCGATGGCATCTGTCGCGAACACTTCGTGGCACAGATCTTCGCACCGGGCATGGCCCTGGCACAGGTCACGGTTGGCTATGACTCGCATATTGAGACTCGCATATCGGCATCCTTCCGCTTTCAGCTAAACCGTGATGACCGCCAATCCCAAGCCCGCTGAGCCAGCCGAACGCGCCGTATCGCGCAATTTGCGCCACCAAACCCGCTGTCATCCAGCCGCAGGGCCATGCGTGTGTTGCGCGCCTTGCGCCTGCGCGCCACCGTGCCCGCACAAGATCGCAAAGTGACGAGCGGGAGAGCATGACAAGGACCGAGTTCGATTACGTGATCGTCGGCGGCGGCGTGGCGGGCTGCATCCTTGCCAACCGGCTTTCCGCCGATCCGGCAACGCATGTGCTGCTGATCGAGGCTGGCCCGGCCGGGCGCAATCCGCTGATCGCCGCGCCGGGCGGACTGCTGCCGATCATGATGTCGGGTGCCTATGCCTGGCGCTATATGTCGGTGCCGCAGGCGCATCTTGATGCGCGCCCGCTCTATTCGCCGCGTGGCAAAGTGCTGGGCGGTGGCTCCGCGATCAATGGCATGGTCTATGACCGGGGATTCCATTCGGATTATGATCGCTGGGCGCAGGCGGGCAATCGCGGCTGGTCGTTTGCCGATGTGCTGCCCTATTTCCGCAAGCTGGAAAACTACCTTCCCGCCTTGAACGAATGGCACGGGCGCGGCGGGCCGATCACCGTCACCCGCGCCGCGCAGGACCATCCTTTCGCCCGCGCTTTCCTGAAAGCCGGTGCGCAGGCCGGATATCCCCTGACCGACGATCTCAACGGCGCCACGCGCGATGGTTTCGGCGCGGTGGACCTGACGATGGGCAAAGGCAAACGATCAAGCGCGGCGGCGGCCTATTTGCGGCCCGTGCTGAAACGCCGCAACCTGAGCGTGCTGACGCAAGCCCAGGCACGGCGCATCGTCTTCACCGGCAAACGCGCCACCGGCGTTGCCTTGCGTCACAAGGGCGCGGACTTCACCGTCACCGCCCGGCGCGAGGTAATCCTTTCGGCGGGCGCGATAAACACCCCGCATCTGCTGCTGCTTTCGGGCGTGGGCGATCCTGCCCATCTGGCCGAACACGGCATCGCCACGGTTCACGATCTGCCCGGTGTTGGGCAGGGTTTGCAGGATCACCTTGCCGCGCATGTAAAGTATCGTTCCACCAAACCGTGGTCGATGCTGCGCTATCTCAATCCGGTGCGCGGTGCGCTGGCGATGGCGCAATACCTTTTGACGCGTAAAGGTCCGCTGGCCGATCCCGGCATGTCGGTGGCCTGCGCCGTGCGGTCCGATCCTGCGCTGGATGAACCCGATATCAAGATGCTGCTCGTTTCTGCGCTGTTCGGCCATAACGGGCGCGAGATGGTGCCGATGCATGGCTTCTATGCGCACATCAATGTCGCCCGGCCCGAAGCGCGCGGCAGCGTCCGCCTCGCCAGCGCAGATCCTGATGTGCCGCCGCTGATCGATCAGGCCTATAACGCCACCGGAAACGACCGCCGCGTGATGCGCGAAGGCGTTCGCATCGCGCGCCGCATCTTCGCGCAAGCAGCCTTCGATGAGGTGCGCGGAGAGGAATTGGCTCCCGGCCCTGCCATCGAAAGCGACGAGGCGATCGACGCCTATATCCGCGCCCATGCTGAAGCGGATTACCACGCTACCAGCACCGCGCGTATGGGCCACGATCCGATGGCCGTGGTGGACGATTGTCTGCGCGTTCACGGCATCGCAGCGCTGCGCGTGGTCGATGCCTCGATCATGCCGCACCTGCCCGGCGGCAACACTGCCATTCCAGTGGCGATGATCGCTGAAAAGGCGGCCGATCTTATTCTTGGCAAAGGAACACTCACATGAAGACCCGCGCGATGGTCTGCCACGCTCCCGGCACGCCTCTGGTAGAGGAATGGCTCGATCTTGCCCCGCCCGCCACGGGCGAAGTGCTGATCGAAATTCTCGCCAGCGGTCTGTGCCATACCGATCTCAGCCAGTTGGAGGGCGTGGCCGCGCCCTATCCTTTCCCGGTCGTCGTCGGCCACGAAGGCGCGGGCGTGGTGCGCGAAGTCGGCCCCGGCGTAACCACTCTGACGGTGGGCGATCACGTTATCCCGCTGGGCATTGGCGAATGCGGTACATGCCGCAATTGCCGGTCGGACCAGACCAACCTGTGCGAGATGTTCCTTGCCGACATGGCCACCCAACCCACCCCATTTTCGCTGAATGGCAAACCGGTTTCGGCCTATTCGGGCGTCGGTTCGCTGGCGCAATATGTGGTGATGCCCGAACGCAATGTCGCGCTGATCCGCAACGACATTGCCTTTGACGTGGCGTGCACGGCGGGCTGCTGCGTCGCCACCGGAGTCGGCGCGGTGCTGCACACCGCCCATGTCGGGGCGGGATCGACCGTGGCGGTGTTTGGCCTTGGCGGTATCGGCCTCAATGTTGTGCAGGGTGCGCGGCTGGCGGGCGCATCACGCATCATCGGGGTCGATATCAACCCGGCGCGCGATGCGCAGGGGCGGCATTTCGGCATGACCGATTTCATCGACGCGCGCCACGAAGATGCCGTTGCCCGCATCCGCGAATTGACCGGCGGTGGCTGTGATTATGCGTTCGAATGCGCCGGGCACACGAGCCTGATGCGTCAGGCTTTTGAATCCACCCGCATCGGCTGGGGCTGCACCGTGGTGCTCGGCGTGCCGCCCGATGGCGCGGGGCTGCAACTGGTGCCGTTCGAACTGCAACTGGGCCGCCGCGTGCAAGGTTCGTTCATGGGCAACATAAAGGGCCGTAGCCAGTTGCCCGGCCTGCTCGATCACTACGCGGCGGGGCGGCTCAATCTGGATGATCTGGTCACGCACCGCTTGCCGATGGCAGACGTGAATGAAGGCTTCGCATTGATGAAGCGCGGGGAATCGCTGCGCACGGTGGTGTCGTTCGGGCGCAATCCCGCCTGACGAATGCACGGGGCGGCATAACGCGCCGCCCTGCCCCATTTACTGCCGTCAGGCGACCTTCTGCCCCGGTCGTTTATCGAGTGTAACGTGCAGGCCATTGACGCGGCCCTGAATTTCGGGGGCCTTGTCGCGCGGGTTGAAGAACTGGCGATACCACAGGCGGACCTTGGCATAAGGGCCGTCCTTGGGGATGGCGAGCGGGTTGATGCAGGCGCGCTTGTTGGCCCAGATTTCCACGTCCTGCGCAAAGGCCAGACGGCTGCCTTCCTGATAGGCCAGCGCCATTTCGCGGTCGGCGTCGGTGGTCTCGCGGCTACCGTCGTGTACTTTGACCATCAGCGCGTGCCACGAACGGGTCACACCATCTTCGATGGGGGTGTTCGATATCATGATGAAGCTGTCGAACGTGCCCGCCATTTCCGATTGCAGGAAGCCCGGCCCTTCGTACCAGGTATCGAGCACCAGCGCGTCTTCCGGGTTGGCGGTGAGCGTGCGGTGGCCTGCGCTGTAATACTGGTGGAGATGCGGCCCCATGAACTCGTTGGCGAAATACTGCCAATCGGTCGCCCCGTGGATCGGCACGAAGTGGCCGAAATCCGCCATATTATCAACGATCTCTATACCGTGGCTGTTGAGATCGCCCATATAGTCGATCTTCCATTCCACCCAGCCCGGTTCGCCATAGTGGCCGCCGAAGTTGGGCAGTTCCACGTCCGGTTCCAGACCTTCGGGATCGTGCCACATCCAGATGATCCCGGCGCGCTCGATCACAGGGTAGGTGCCCAGCTTGGCCGCCTTGGGGATGAAGTCCGAATAGGGAATGTGGTTGCACGCGCCATCGGTGCCAAAGCGCCAGCCGTGGAACGGACAGCGGATCGATTCCCCCTCCACATGTTCGCCATCGCGCACGATATACGACGTGGAGTTCTTTGCCAGATGCGCGCCCATGTGCGGGCAATAGGCATCGACGACATAGGGCGTCCCGCTTTCCCCCCGATAGATCACCAGATCCTTGCCGAAATAGCGGATTGGCGCGGGCGTGCGGCTGGCATCGGCAGCGGCGCCGATCATGAACCAGCCACGCGGGAAATCGAACTCTCCCAGACCGTAGTCCTTGGTCGTTGCCATCTGCATCACTCCTGTTTGCCAGTTTGCTTTTGCGCCTGCTTTGCCGAGCGGCGCATTCTTAGGCTATTTACGCCGTTCGGGCGGGATTTGCGAAGATTGTAATGTTGCACTATGCTTGTGCAAATTTGCACGGCCTACAAAGGAAGCCCTGATGGAATGGAGCGACCTTGAAGTCTTTCTCTCCGCCGTGCGCACCGGATCCTATACTGCTGCCGGACGCGCGCTGGGCGTCAATCGCACCACCATCGGTCGCCGGGTCGAAGCGCTGGAACGTACGCTGGGCCTGTCGTTGTTCGATATGACGCCCCACGGCCCCGCCCCCACCCGCGCCGGCGCGCGTCTTCTTGCAGGGGCCGAAGCGATTGAACGCGAAGTGGCATCGGCGCTGGCGGATATCGGCGCAGAGCGTGGCACCGAAGCGCCGATCCGCATCGTCGGCAGCGGCGGGCTGGCCGCCGAATTTCTCCCCGAACTGGCCGTGTTCCGCCGTGCCAACCCTGATGTGCCAATCGAACTGCTGGGCGAACTCGATCCTCTCGATGCGGTCAGCCAGCGCCGCGCTGATCTTGGCATCGCGCTTGTCCGCACCCCGCCGCTGCGGCTTGCGGGCGTGCAGGTCGGCGTGGTGGCGCAGGCGGTCTATGCCCGGCGCGGGTCGTCTGGACTGCCCCCGCTTGGCTGGGGGTACGAATTCGATGCCGCCCTGCCCGGCGGTGCAGGAGCTTTGGCCAATCCGGCAGGAGAAGCGGCGCAGAAGCAGGGGTTGATGACCTGCAACGACTGGACCCAACTGAAGAACGCGGTCGTCGCCGGCATTGGCCAAGCCAGCCTGTGGTGCTTTGCCGCCGATGCCGAACCGGCGCTAGACCGCATCACCCCGCCCGATTCGCGCCACGAAAGCCCGCTCTGGCTGGTTCGCCGTGCCAAGGCTCCGCCCTCTCCCGGCCTTTTGCGCCTGATCGCGTTCCTGCACGATGCCATTGCCGCACGTATTGGCGAAAATTCGCCTGATGCAGCGCGATAATCTGCGTTAGTGCAATATTGTGTGGATTTAACGCGCAATATGCGTATCAATAACGTCATAAACATACGCATATTGGGAGACTGCAATGCCCGGCGCCCCCCGGTTCGATCGTGAAGTCCTGCTTGCCGCTGCGCGTGAACGCACCGGCCTTTCGGACTTTGGCGATACGTGGTTTTTCGAACCGATGGACCGCTATATCGCGGCGGCCAATGCCGAAGGCAATCTGACGGAAGCAGGCTTTGCCGGGCAGACGGAATCGGTGGTCAAAGGCCTCGCCAGCCGGTTGCGCATGGTTGACGATATCAAGCGTCACCCCGAAATTCTTGACGAACAGGTCGAAGTCGCCGCCATCATCCTTGGTCTGCCGCGTACCGGCAGCACGATCTTTCACCGCCTGCTCGCCTCGGCACCGGGGATGACCGCGATCCGCTGGTACGAAGCGCAGAACTATGCCCCGCTGCCCGGCGACGAACCCGGCAACCCCGCCGCGCGCCGCGCCTATGCGCAGGGCATGATCGATGGCTGGCTGAACCTTTCGCCCGAACTCGCATCGATCCACCCGCTCGATCCCGAAGCACCGGACGAGGAAATCATCATTCTGGGGCAATTGTTCATCACCACGATGGTCGAGGCGATGACCTTCATCCCATCGTTCGCCAAATGGCTCGATGATTATGACCAGTCGAAGGGGTACGAGGATCTCAAGACGATCCTGAAGTACCTGCAATGGCAAGACCCCACCCGGCGCGGTAAGAAGTGGGTGCTGAAAAGCCCGCAGAACCTGCCCTATACCGATGTGATTGCCAATGCTTTCCCGCAGGCCGTTCTGGTGATGACGCACCGCGATCCGCTGGAGGTTGTGCCGAGCTATGTCAGCATGGAAGCGGCGCTTTATAAGCTGAACTCGGTCCATTCGGACGAGGCTGTGGGCGGCTTCTGGTTTCCGCGCCTTGCCAGTTGGATGAAGCGCTTTGAAGCGGCCCGCGCCCGCATTGGCGAAGATCGCTTCATCGATATCGATTACCGCGAAGTGGCCAAAGAACCACTGAAGCAGGCGCAGCGCGTTCTGGCCCATATCGGCGTGCCGCTGGACGATGCGATAGAGGCCGCGCTGGCCGAATTCATGGCGGGCAACAAGCGTGAACAGCGCCCGATGCACGATTATTCGCTCGAACGCTTTGGCCTGAACGAGGCTGACGTGCGCGAAGCGTTCGCGTCCTACCGCGCGCGCTATATCCGCTAAATAAAGGACATAACGATGACCGATCTTTCGGGCAAAGTCGCGCTGATTACCGGTGCCGGGCAAGGTATCGGCCAAGGCGTTGCGCTGGCGATGGCAGGCGCGGGCGTTGCGGTAGCGGTGACCGGGCGCACGCTTTCCAAGGTTGAATCGACCGCGCAGATGGTGCGCGAACGCGGTGGCAAGGCGCTGGCGCTGGCCTGCGATGTGAAATCCGCCGCCGATCTGGCCGCAGCGGTCAACGCCACGGTGGCAGAGTTTGGCGGGCTGGATATCCTTGTCAACAATGCGCAAGAAGTGCCGCTGGGCACGCTTGACGATGTGACGGACGAGGCTTTTACCGCAGGCTTTGAATCCGGCCCGCTGGCCACGATGCGCCTGATGAAGCTGGCCCGCCCGCACATGGCAGCGCGCGGTGGCGGCACGATCTTCAACTTCTGCTCTTCCGCCGGCATCCGTTGGGACATGACCGGTTATGGTGCCTATGGCGCGGTAAAGCAGGCGATCCGCTCGCTTACCCGCGCTGCTGCGGCGGAATGGGGGGGCGAAGGCATTCGGGTGCTGACCATCGCACCTCATGCGGAATCGCCCGGCCTGAAGTGGTGGATCGAAAACAATCCCGAAGAGGCCAAGGCGTTTTTCCGCACGATCCCGCTGGGCCGCGTCGGATCGTTGGAAGGCGATATTGGCCGCGCACTGGTGGCGCTTTCGGGGCAGGATCTGGCCTATCTGACCGGAGCGACGATCCCGCTGGATGGCGGGCAAGCCAACTTCGATTGAGGGCCCACGGTCATGGAAAAAGTCATCGCAGCGCTGTGGGCACCCGATGGTCAAGACCACGCCGAATATGGCGCGCACCTTCTGAAAAGCCTGCCCGCCGCGCTGGCGGCGGCAGGGGCGCATAACATCCGGCTGAACGTGCGCGATGCGGCAGTGGCAGCGGGCGATGGGCTGGTGCAACGCTGGCAAGCGCCGCAGCAGGCGGCCATAGCGCAGTTCTGGATGCCATCGGCCAACGCCCGCTTTCGCGGTGAAGTGGACGCCGCGCTCGCCGCGCACAGCGCATCTTTTGCCGCATGGCTGGTGTGCGAATCCACGATCATCGCCAACACGGCGCACTCATGTTCACGAAATGTTTCCCCAGGGAAACGAGCTGCAGGCGAGTTCAGCGAAGCCAAACACTTCGACATTCCAGAGCGCACTTGGGGCTGGAGCCAGGCCAGCTTCATCTCATTCCGCGCCGACATGACGCGGGCTGAGGCCATTGCGCACTGGCATTCGCACCACACCCGCGTGGCGATAGAGACGCAAGCGAACTTCGAATATGTGCAGAACCTGATCGTTCGTCCCTTGACCGAAAACGCCCCCGCCTATGACGCTTTCGTCGAGGAATGCTTCCCGCTGGAAGCGCTGACCCAACCGGAAGTGTTCTTCGATGCGGTAGGTCAGCCTGACAAGTTTGCGGCCAACACCGCAGCGATGATGGAAAGCTGCAACGGCTTCATCGATTTTACGCGAATCGATATCATTCCCACATCCCAGTTCGATTGTGGCTGAGCGCCCGCGATGATCGAATATGCCCCCACCCCTCTTTTCCGCGTGGAAACGCCGCTTGGCCGCGCGGAGATCGTGGAATGGCGCTGGCCGGCGATGTTCGAATTCCTCCGGCGCGAAGATGAACTGATGGTGGAAATGTCGGTGCCGCCAACATCGGCAGACGCTTCGGCCTGTTTTCCCGAACTAGATAAACAACGCCGCTGTTTCATGGGAACGCTGTTCACGCGCTGGCCGGGGGCGCTCGTTTCCGGGCGGGCCGAAGCGGGACATATTCGCGTGGTGCGCTGTGTGTTCGGGCCGGAGCGCGCTGCGCGGTTAATGGCCCTGCGCCCCGAACCAGACCTTGCGTTTCTTCAGTCCATGCTATCGCTGGGCAGCGAAACCTTGCGGACGCTGCTGGAGCTGATCAGGCGCGAATTGCAGAATACGACCGACTGTTCCGAAGCCGCGATTGCCGCATTGATGGAACTGGTGGCGGTGGAGATGGCCCGCGTGATCCGGCGCGAGGCTGCGCCCGCGATATCCGCCCGCCTTGCGCCGTGGCAGTTCCGCCGCATTCGCGAAAGGCTCGACCAACCCGGATCGCCGCCGGCCGTGGCCGAACTTGCCGCGCTGTGCGGCATCAGTCCACGCCATCTGCACCGGCAGTTCCATGCCCTTACCGGCAGGACGGTGGCCGACTATATCGAAACGACGCGGATCGAACAGGCCAAGGCCTTGCTGGAACGCGGGGCGCAGCCGATCAAGGCGGTGGCGCAGGCCTGCGGCTTTTCGCATCCGAACAGCTTCACGCGCGCCTTCCGGCGCACCACCGGCCAGACGCCGCTGGCGTTTCGCCAGTCTTCAGGCAGGCAGGCAACACATAGAGAGAGGATCACCCCATGACGCAGAAAAAGGTCGCCATCGTTACCGGGGCAAGCCGTGGCGCTGGCGCAGGCATTGCGCGCGGCTTTGGCGAACTGGGCTATACCGTTTATGTCACGGGCCGCACGGTGACACCGGGCGATGCCAAGGGCTGGGACGGCACGGTGCTGCCGGGCACGGTGGCCGAAACGGCGAAAGCCGTGACGGAAAATGGTGGCAAGGGCATTCCCGTGGTGTGCGATCACGCCGATGATGCATCGGTTGCGCGCCTGTTCGAACAGGTCATGGCCGAACAGGGCAGGCTGGATGTGCTGGTCAACAATGCGGCCTATATGCACAGCCAACTCATTGAAAAGATGCCCTTCTGGGAGAAGGGGCTGGACGCGCAGAAGATCCTCGATGTGGGTCTGCGCAGCGCCTATGTCGCCAGTTGGCACGCTGCGCGGATCATGGTGGCGCAGCGGTCCGGCATCATCGCGATGACGTCTTCATTCGGTGCGACATGCTATATGCATGGCCCCGCCTATGGCGCGCAGAAGGCCGGGCTGGACAAGCTGGCGCACGATATGGAGCATGATTTCCGCGGCACGGGCGTTGCCGCTATCTCGCTCTGGCTGGGACCGCAAGTGACCGAGCGTTCGCAGATTGCGGTTAAGACCAATCCCGAACAGTATAAAGGCTTTCTGGCGATGGCCGAAAACCCGGAGTTTTCCGCCCACGTGATCGACGCCATTGACAAGGCCCCGAACCGCGATGACCTTTCGGGCCAAACGCTGATCGTTTCGGAAATTGCCAAGGAACTGGGCGTGACTGATCGCGGCAACGAGCGGCCTTCGCACCGCGAAATGCTGGGCAGCCCGCGTCCGAAGAACCCGGCGGCGGTTTATTGAGTGCAGTTCATCCGGTGATCCATCGCGGATCGCCGGATGATACCATTGATGTGACGAAGCGTGACCGCCTGATCCTTCGGGCATAATCTCCCGCGTTCAAGCCGGGCCAACCGGCGGTTGACGGGAGAAATGGCATGGCAAGTGCTGCAAATGCCGCTGGCGGTCTTCCACTGCTTGATGGCGGCGCGCCGTTCCTTGGACATCTGGCGCAGTTTTTCCGCGATCCGGTTTCGGTGCTCAAGCGTGGCTACAAATCGCGCGGGCGGATGTTTGCGATGAACTTCATGGGCCAGCGCATGAACGTGATGCTTGGGCCGGAGCACAACCGCTTCTTCTTTGAAGAGACGGACAAGCTGCTGTCGATTCGGGAATCGATGCCGTTCTTCCTCAAGATGTTTTCGCCCGATTTCTATTCGTTTGCGGAAATGGACGAATACCTGCGCCAGCGCGCGATCATCATGCCCCGGTTCAAGGCGGCATCGATGAAGCAATATGTGCCGGTAATGGTGGAGGAATCGCTCAATCTGGTGGAGCGGTTGGGCGATGAGGGCGAGTTCGACCTGATCCCCACGCTGGGACCGGTGGTGATGGACATTGCCGCGCACAGCTTCATGGGGCGCGAATTCCACGAGAAGCTGGGGCACGAATTCTTCGATCTGTTCCGCGATTTTTCGGGCGGCATGGAATTCGTGCTGCCGCTGTGGCTGCCCACGCCCAAGATGGTGAAATCGCAGCGCGCGAAGAAAAAGCTGCACGCCATCCTGCAATCGTGGATCGACAAGCGCCGGGCCGCGCCGCTCGATCCGCCGGACTTTTTTCAGACGATGATCGCCACGAAGTATCCCGATGGCAGGCCGGTGCCGGACGAGATCATCCGCCACCTGATCCTGCTGCTGGTGTGGGCCGGGCATGAAACGACCGCGGGGCAGGTGAGCTGGGCCTTGGCCGATCTGCTGCAAAATCCGGGCTATGCGCAAGTGCTGCGCGATGAAATCAGCGGCTTGCTGGGCGGCAGTAATGGCCAAAACCTGACGTGGGAACACGCCATTGCGATGGAGAAGATGGACCTTGCCCTGCGCGAGACGGAGCGGCTGCATCCGGTGGCCTATATGCTTTCGCGCAAGGCCAATGCCGATATCGAGCGTGAGGGTTATACCATCCGCAAGGGCGAATTCGTGCTGCTGGCGCCCTCTGTCAGCCATCGCATGGAAGAGACGTTCCGCAATCCCGATGCCTATGATCCCGAACGCTTCAATCCGGCCAACCCCGATGCGCAGACCACCAGTAATTCGCTGATCGGCTTTGGCGGCGGGGTGCATCGCTGCGCGGGTGTGAACTTTGCGCGGATGGAGATGAAGGCGCTGGTGGCGATCCTGTTGCAGAACTTCGACATGGAACTGATCGATGAGGTGAAACCGGTAGCCGGGGCATCGACTTATTGGCCCGCCCAGCCCTGCCGCGTGCGTTACAAGCGGCGCAAACTGGATGGCGGGGCCGCCGCCGATGTTGCCGCGCTGGCCAAGGCGGCGGGTTGCCCGGCCCATGCGTGAGGTGCGCTGAATGGCCAAGGTAACCTTCGTCCAGCCCGACGGGACGGCGCGCACTTGCGTGAATTTCGAGGGCATGACGCTGATGCAGCTTGCCGTGGGCAATCTGGTGGACGGGATCGACGCGCTGTGCGGCGGGATGATGCAGTGCGCCACCTGCCATTGCTATATCGACCCCGAATGGCTCGACCGCACCGGGGCGGCGCACCCGGATGAGCGCGCGATGCTTGAGGCGATAGAGGGCGTGGACATACGCCCGGAAACCCGCCTTTCGTGCCAGGTGCAACTGGGCGAGGAACTGGACGGGCTGGTGGTCCACATTCCGGCGGAGCAGCCCGGAGTGTAGCAGAACTGCGGCAATTTTATTGCGCATCCTGTTGACAGTCCGTTTTATCGCCACCACTATGCGTAAATAATATATAGATTTGTCGCTGCATTATCAGTGGTGAGAGGAACGCATCCCATGACTGCGAACGGGCAGCCTGCATCTTTTGCGCAAGCGCTGGATTTTACCGGCAAGACCGTGCTGGTTACCGGCGGCGGGGTTGGCATCGGGCGGGCCATTGCCGAAGCCTTTGCCAGCGCCGGGGCGCAGGTGGTGATTGCGGAAATCGATCCGGCGCGCGCCGATCAGGCCGAAGCGGCCATGCCCGGTGCGCGGGTGATCCGCTGCGATGTGCGCCAGCGCGGGGTTGGCGCGATGCTGGCAGAGCGGATTGCGGCCGAAACGGGCAAGCTGGATGTGCTGGTCAACAATGTCGGCCACTTCGTCCACGCGCGGCCCTTTGCCATGCTGGAGGATGATGAGGCGGACGAGATCGTCGATACCAATCTGGGCCAGTTGCTGCGCATCACGCGGGCGATGATCCCGCTGCTGCGCAAGGGCGGTGCGGGGGCCAGCATCATCAATGTGACATCGATAGAGGCGCATCGCGGCATCCCTTATTGCAGCGTCTATGCTGCGGCAAAGTGGGCTGTGACCGGTTTTACCAAGAGCCTTGCGCTGGAACTGGGGCCTGAGGGCATCCGTGTGAACACCATCGCGCCAGAGACGACCGACACGCCGCAAGTGGCGCTCGATTACATGATCCCGCCCGAAAACCGCGCGCATGAGGAACGGTGGATTCCGCTGGGCCGGTTTGGCCAGCCATCCGATTGCGCGGGAGCGGCGCTCTATCTGGCCAGCCCGCTGGCTGCGTGGGTGACCGGCACGTCGATCAATGTCGATGGCGGGGCGCTGGCGGCGGCAGGCTGGTATCGCACGCCGCAGGGGGAATGGACCAACGTGCCGCTGATATCCGGCAACGGGCTGGTCATTCCCGGCACCGTGGCATGAGCGACCTTGCAACGCTGCGCCGCACGGCGGAACGCTATGCCCTAGGTGCGGACCGGCGCGACAAGGCGCTGTGGCGTGACGTGCTGGCCGATGATGTTGAGATCATCGGCCCCGGCTTTGCGATCAGCGGGATCGACGCCAATCTGGGTTCTATCGATCATCTGGCCCACGCCTTCACCGCCACGCGGCACATTGTTCACGACATGGATGTGCGGGTGGATGGTGACAGTGCCGAGGGTGAAACCCGCTCCACCGCCGAACACCGGATGACAACGCCAGAGGGCGACAGGCTGCTGGTCTGGGCCATCCGCTATCAGGACCAATGGCGGCGTGAGGGCGGGCACTGGAAATTCACACGCCGCGCCCTGATCGTCGATTGGGAAGAGCTGCGGCCCTTGAAGGGAATAATCGCATGAAAATTCTGGTAATTGGCGGCACTGGCGCGCTGGGCGGCCATGCGGCGCTGCATCTGGCCGCGCAGGGCCATGTTGTGACGATCACCGGGCGCGGGACGGGTGCGCCAGAAGGCACGCCGCTGAACACGCTGGGCTTTATGCAGGGCGATTATGTGGCGGGCGATTTAACCTCGGACCGGCTGCGCGGGTTCGACTGGCTGGTGTTCGCGGCGGGTAACGATCCGCGCCACGTGCCGGTGGGTGAGGACTTTGGCGCCTGGTTGCACAAGGCCAACCATGTGGCTGTGCCCGCGCTGTTTGCCGCCGCGCGCGAAGCTGGCGTGGCGCGTGCGGTGCAGCTTGGCAGCTTTTATCCGCAGGCTGCGCCGGAACTAATCGCAGGCAATGTCTATATCCAGTCACGCCTTGCCGCGTGCGAAGGTGCGCGTGCGCAGGGGCGACCCGGCTTTGATGTGGTGAGCGTAAATGCGCCGTTCATGGTCGGCACGGTGCCCGGCCTGCCCAGCGCGATCTTCGATCCTTATGTGCAGTGGGCCAAGGGTAATATCCCGATCCCGTTCTTTGCGCCCACGGGCGGCACCAACTTCATGTCGTTCCGTTCGCTGTCCGAAGCGATAGAGGGGGCGCTGCTGCGGGGGGAACCGGGCAAGGCCTATCTGGTGGGGGACGAAAACCTGACGTTCCGCGAATATTTTCAGTTGTTCTTCAACGCCGTTGGCAGTGCCTTGGTGCTGGAGGAGCGCGACGCGGAATTGCCGTTGCTGCCCGATGTGGCGATCCCGCAGGGGCGCGGCAATACGATCAGTTATGAACCCGACGCTGGCGAAACCGCGCTGCTCGGCTATCGTCGTGGCGATGTGGCGGCTGCCGTGGCAGAAATTGCCGCGCAATTTGGCTGAACCGGGAGAGAGACAAGATGACGCTTAACCCTCAGGTCGAGGCGCTGCTGGGCTTTTTTGCGCAGATGCCCCCGGTGGATTATGATACGATTACCCCGGAAGCGCTGCGTGAGGCGAACCGCCCGATGCAGATGGGACCGCCGCCAGCGGTGGCCGAGGTGCGCGATCTGACACTGGATCTGCCGGCGCGCACGGTTGGCGCGCGGTTCTATGTGCCCGAAGGAGCGGGTGAAAATCCGGCGTTGGTGCTGTTCTATCACGGTGGTGGCTGGGTCATCGGCAATCTGGAATCGCACGATGCCACCGCGCGGGCGCTGGCGCGGGCGAGCGGGGCGGCGGTGCTTTCGGTCGATTACCGGCTTGCGCCTGAAACCAAGTTCCCCGGCCCGCTGGACGATTGCTATGACGCGCTGCTGTGGGCGGTGGCCCATGCGGGCGAACTGGGCATCGATCCGGCCAAACTGGCGGTGGCAGGTGATAGCGCGGGCGGAAACCTTGCCGCTGCGGTGGCGATCCGCGCACGCGATGAAGGCGGGCCGAAGCTGGCGCACCAGTTGCTGATCTATCCGGTGGCCGATGCGGATTTCGAACGGGATTCCTATGCCGCGAATGGTGGCGGAGGTTATTTCCTGTCGACCGCGATGATGCAGTGGTTCTGGGCGCACTATGTTGACGATGTGGACGCGCCGCATCCCCATGCGGCGGTGCTGCGCCATGAAGACCTTGCCGGGCTGCCGCCCGCAACGGTGCTGGTGGCGCAATACGATCCCTTGCGCGATGAAGGACTGGCCTATGCCGATGCTCTTACAGCGGCGGGGGTTGAAGTAGAGAGCGAGGAAGCACCGGGGATGATCCACGGCTTCTTTTCGATGTTCGAAGCGGTGCCCGATGCCATGCCGTTTATCGAGCGGGCAGGTGCAAGGTTGAAGGCGGCGCTGGCCTGACCGTAGTTCAAGCCGGGCAGCCCCGCATGGAAGCTGCCCGGCGATAGCTCAAACCGCAGTCGCGCCGCCATCCACGATCATAGCATGGCCGGTGACGAAGCTGGCTGCGGGCGAGCAGAGCCATACCACCGCTTCAGCGATTTCGTCGGCGGTGCCCATGCGGCCCATCGGGGTCATCGCATCGATCACCTTCTTCATTTCCGGGCTGGCGACGAGCGGCGCGGTCATCGGCGTTTCGATCACGCCTGGGCATACCGCATTCACGCGGATGCCCGCCTGCGCCCACCGCAGCGCGCCGTGCCGGGCAAGGCCGACCACGCCGTGCTTTGCCGCGACATAGGCAGGCTGGCCGCCATTGCCGACGATGCCGTTGATCGAGGCAGTGTTGACGATGGCCCCCCCGCCGCGCGCCATCATCACTTCGGCTTCTTCGCGCATACAGCGCATCACGCCCGACAGGTTGATGCCCATGTTGCGTTCCCAGATCGCATCGTCATATTCGTCATCGCCCAGACGGTTGATCCCGGCATTGTTGAACGCGCAATCCAGCCCGCCAAAGGTAGAAATGGCAGCGGCGACCATTGCCTTTACCTCATCCGACTTCGATACATCGCAGCGTTGAAACGCGGCCTTTCCGCCTGCCGCTTCGATCATGGACACCGTTTCGGCACCGCCCGCCTCGTTCACATCGCTGACAAGGACACTGGCCCCCGATCGCGCAAAAACCAGCGCTGCGGCGCGCCCGATGCCACCGCTTGCGCCAGTGACGAGCGCCACTTTGCCGTGAAGGCCATAATCGATCATTGCTGCGAATCCTCTCTAATGTTTCGTAGTCTATGCTGGATGGTATAACGCAAATGGCGATTAATGAATCAAATTGTATGTAATATGCGAATTTTCATCGTGACATAATCCGGCATAGCGCTTGCCCTTAGCCGAACGATGGAGTACCGTTCGGTCAAACGGTGGAGAGAAACAATGACCGGACAGGGCCTTGGCGCAGACCTTTTGATCAGAGGGGGCATGATCGTCGACGGATCGGGCGGCGAGCCGTTCGTGGGCGATGTGGCCCTGCGCGGGGATGCCATTGTCTTTGTCGGCACGCATTATTCCGGGACGGCCAAGGACATCATTGATGCGGCTGGGTGCATCGTGACTCCGGGCTTTGTCGATATCCACACCCATTACGATGGGCAGGCGGTGTGGTCTGACACGCTTTCACCCAGTTCATCGCACGGGGTGACGACAGCGGTGCTGGGCAATTGTGGCGTGGGGTTCGCGCCTTGCCGCAAGGCGGATCACGATGCGCTGATCCGGTTGATGGAAGGCGTGGAGGACATTCCCGGCGTGGTCATGGCCGAAGGTCTGCCGTGGGATTGGGAGACGTTCCCGCAATATCTGGATGCGCTGGCCGCGCGCCCGCGCGATATCGATGTGGCCTGCCTGCTGCCGCACAGCCCCTTGCGCGTCTGGGTGATGGGTCAGCGGGCGATTGCGCGCGAAGCGGCAACGGACGAAGATCTGGCGCAGATGCGAGCCCTTGCGCGCGAGGCGCTGGATGCAGGCGCCATCGGCTTTGCCACGTCGCGGCTGAATATCCACCGCACCAAGGCGGGCGAACTCATCCCGACTTATGGCGCTGACATGCGCGAACTGATCGCCATCACCGGTGCGCTGGCCGAAGCGGAGACGGGGATTTTTCAGGCCGTGCTGGATGCCCCGTTCGAAACGTGGGAGGATGAGCTGGCCCGCGTGATTGCCGTTGCGCAGGCATCTGGCCGCCCGGCAACGTTCACGCTGGCCCTGGCCAACAGCGGCCCCAACACATGGGACGCGCCCTTGCGCATGGTCGATGATGCGCGGGAACGTGGCCTTGAAATCTGGCCGCAAGTGCTGCCGCGCCCGATTGGCATGGTTTCGGGCTGGCCGCTGTCGACCCATCCGTTCTGTCTGTGCCCATCCTATCAACCGCTGGCGAACCTGCCGCTTGAGCAGCAATTGCCACGGTTGCGCGATCCTGCCATGCGGGCAAAGCTGATTGGCGAAATGCCGCAGCCCGGCCATCCGCTGGCGATGCTGACGCGCAACTGGGACTGGATGTTCCCGTTTGCCGATCCGCCGCAGTACGAACCATCGGCTGACCAGAGCATCGGCGCGCTTGCCCGCGCGCAGGGCCGTGCGCCAGAAGACGTTGCTTATGACGTTCTTATGGAGCGCGATGGCTCTGGCATGATCCTCAACACGCTGGGCAACTTTCACGAAGGCAGGCTGGATGCGCTGCTGGAAATGGTGCGGCGCAAGGATACGGTGATCGGGCTGGGCGATGGCGGCGCGCATTATGCGGCGATCTGCGATGCCAGCTATCCCACTTTCATGCTGACCTATTGGGTGCGCGACCGGGCGGGCGAACGGCTCGGTCTGGCAGAAACCGTGCATATGCTGGCGGCACGGCCCGCGCGCGTTGCCGGGCTGGAAGATCGTGGGTTGCTGCGTGCGGGGTACAAGGCCGATGTCAACGTGATCGACATGGCTGCGCTGACCTTGCACGCGCCGGTGGTGCGGCACGATCTTCCGGGTGGCGGGCGGCGACTGGATCAAAGCGCGACCGGTTATGTCGCTACGTTGGTTAGCGGGCAGGTGATCCGGCGCAATGACGGTCCAACGCCGCATCGCCCCGGCAAAGTGGTGCGGGGAATGCAGCGGGCACCAGTTGCGACTGTATCCGTCTAGCGTCAGGCAGCGGGCGGTTCGGCCAGTGCCAGAACCGTCACGCTGCCGTCCTCGGCCACCTGTTCGGTCAGCATCGAGGTGACGCGGCTGACCGTTTCGACGATCCACCAGCGGCCATCGCGCTTGGCATAGACATCATCATATTCGACCGCCAGCCGCACCACCTGACGTGGCCCGGTGAGGATCGTGCGGAAATTGAGCGACCATTTGCCCGTTGCCCGGTCCGTGCCGGTCAGGTCGATTTCCCAGTTGGTGGCGTGGTGAATGTCATAGACGCCGGGCTGGCAACCCATCTGGCGATACACTTCGACGAAAGCGTCCCGATCAGAAAATTCGGGGAAGTTCTGGTAGGCGATGCGGATCGCGCCCGGTGCAAAGCAATCGCGCACCACATCGGGCTGCTTCAGATCGCAGGCTCGCAGATAGCGTGCCTTGAGCGCGCGGATCGCTTCCTTGTCTTCCAGCTTGGCAAGGCGGGCGCTGATGTCTTCCAGTGTGGCGGCCATTTTTGCTCTCCGGGATGATTCGTTTCAATGTTTCGATAAGGCTGGATAGCCAAAAATTCTGATTGCGCGAAAATTCATCTTTCAAACCCATCATTTGCACAATACAAAGCAAAATATAATACGCAAATATCGAATTTGGGAGAGATCAGATGAACCGTCCAAACGGCGGCGCTATCGCTGCGCCCGCGCCCTGTGCTGATGGTGCGCCCGCTCTCCCCTTCGTCGCCACCATGACCGCAAGTGGACGCCCGCTGACCAATCGCTGGGTCGCGCTCAGCCTGCTGGTGCTGGTAGCCATCCTCAACTACGCCGACCGCTTCCTCATCCCCGGCCTTGCTCAACCGATCAAGGCCCACTTTGCGATCAGCGATGCGATGATGGGGCTGTTGATGGGGCCAGCCTTTGCGCTGCTCTACAGCCTGTTCACGCTGCCCATCGCGCGACTTGCAGACCGCCGCTCACGCATTGCGATCATCGCTGGGGGCTGCGCTTTCTGGAGCTTCTTCACGCTGCTTTCAGGCTTGGCGACGACGCCAACGATGCTCGCCCTGGCGCGGGTGGGCGTGGGCATTGGTGAGGCGGCCTATCAGGCCCCGGCCGCCGCGCTCATCGCCGCATACTTCCCGGTGGCAGAGCGTGGCCGCGCTTTTGCGCTGATGGGTACGGCGATATACATCGGGCAGATGGGCGGTCTTGCCGGTGGCCCGGCCATTGCCGCTGCCAGCACGTGGCAGACCGCGTTTCATGTGCTGGGCATGATCGGCATTATCGTGGCGCTGGCAACGTGGCTGATCGTGCGCGAACCGGCGCGCGATCCGGTGGCCCACGCTGCCCCCGTCCTGCCGCTGGGGCCGACCATGCGGCTGCTGATCGGCACGCCTTCGGTTCGGCTGCTGGCCACGGTCATGGCGCTGGGATCGCTTTCGGGCGTCACCTTCGGCATGTGGGGACCGGCTTTGTTCGAGCGCGCCTATGGCCTTTCCACGCAGGCTGCGGGGGCCACCTTTGCGCTGTCGTTCGGGATGCCCGGTCTGCTGGGCGTGCTCGGCTTCGGCTTTCTGGCGGACCGTTTGGGCAAGGGCGATGCAACCGTGCAGCTTCGGCTGACCGCACTGGCGCTGGGCGGCGCGACGACCGCGATCCTGCTGGTGACGTGGAGCGAAAGCCTGGCACTGGCGCGGATTCTGGCGGTGCCTGCGGGGTTGATGGGCGGAGGCTGGTCTGTTGGCGTGCTGGCGGGCCTGCAATATATGCTGTCCAACGCCCACCGCGCCACCGGCACCGCGCTGGTCCTGCTGATTTCCAGCATGTTCGCCACCGTGCTTGGTCCCGTGCTGGCAGGCCAGTTGAGCGACTGGATCGCCGGCGCTGGCCCGTATGGCCTGCGCTTTGGATTGAGTGTGGCGATCCCCACCGGCTATATCGGCGTATGGGCGGCGTGGCGGGCGGTACGGTCGCTTGAGCGGGACAAGGCGAGCCTTGCCGCCGCTTGAGCTTTATCTTCTACCGAACAGGTAAAGCCGCGTGTAAACCGGATCGTCCGCTCCGGCAGATCCGGTGCCAACACCATCGCTGCCGAAGTCATCGCCCGTGGAGACAGGAATATCCTCGGCAAAATCGAGGATGAACGAGCGCCGTGCAAAGCGCCATATGCCATCAACCTGCGCATAGTGATCGGCATAGCGGCCCCACGCCACGAACTGGCGCGTACCATCCAGCGTGAGATGCCAAGCCCGCGCCACAATCTCGCCTTGCGCCTTGTCACCATCGATGGCGAAAAGGCAGGACATGGCGGTGTGCATCGTGGCGCGCCAGTTTGCCATCATGCTCGGCAGCCACGCGACGAAACCATCTACCGGCCCAAAGTAATAGGGCGTATGATCATCAATCCCGTCATCATGATAAAGTGTGCGCAGCAGGTGCCAGTCACGCCGGTCAATCGCATGACCATAGGCCGCGACGAGATGGCGCAGGCTTTCGCGGGCCAACAGTTCGTCCGGCCCGATGGCGCGCGGTGCGAGAGAAGGAAGATCAGACACCGAAGCCGCCGCCGACCGATATCGTCTGCCCGGTCACGTAGTTGCCCCGGTGTGATGCGAAATAGACTGCCGCTTGCCCGATGTCCTGCGGGGTGCCCCAACGCTTCAGAGGCAACATGGCTTTGACCGCCGCTTCCCATTCCGGTGTGAAGGTGCCGGCTTCCTGCCCGATCTTGAACTGCCCGGCGTCGATCACGCCGACAAGGACGGAGTTTGCGCGGATTTCGTGGATGCCTTCTTCCTTGGCGATGCCTTTGACCAGCGCTTCGTTGCAGGCCTTGGGTGCCACCGAAAGACCATCGAGCTTTGGCCACCAGTCATGCCCGGCGGAGCCAAGATGCACGAAGCTGCCACCGCCATTTGTGCGCATGTGCGGCAGCGCGGTGTGGACGGCATTGTTGAAGCCGAACGCTTCGATCTCCATCGAATCGCGAAACATCTGTTCGGTCCAATCCGCAATCGGCACTTGCGGCACGACCGGCCCGGCACCCCATACCACGGTGTGCACGCGGCCATGCGCGGCCACGGCTTGCGCGAAGGCATCCGCCACTTGCGCGCGGTCACGCACGTCGGCCTTGTGGATCGATGCCTTGCGGCCCAGCGTGCGGATTTCCGCGGCAACCGCTTCGGCCACATCGGGCTTGGACCTATAGACCACGGCCACGTCGGAGCCTTCACGCGCGAATTCCAGCGCCACGCCGCGCCCGATGCCACCGCTGCCGCCGAACACGATCGTTGCCCCTGCGGGGAAATTGGCTTTCATGATCTCTCCCTTTCGCTGCACTGCGCAGACATTACGGGACGAGTTTCAGAACGTGCAGGTTTTGAGTCAAGAAAATTACGCAAATATCGATCCAGAAATGTATACGACAATATTTGCGTAGATAAATTCAGGAAAGATCCCAATCCGCTTCACGGATGGGAGAAAGATCGAGTTGGCGCATGACGGTCAACAGCCCGATCCATTCGCGGCCCGGTGCGGCACTTTGTGCATCGCGGTCTGCCAGTGCCTGAACCTGCCCACGAAACTGATCCATCAGTTCGGCCAGTTGCACCTGGCCCGCGCGCGATAGCTTGACCACTTCGGAAGTGTAGATTGTCTCCGGCGCGCTGTAGTCCAGTTCGAAGAACACGCGCTTCATGTGCTGTTCGAACAGCGAACGCAGCGGCAGCTTCCGAAACACCATCGTCCGGTCCACCAGCGCACGTACCCGCCCGCTGCGCAACCGGTCGATCAGCGCCAGTCGTTCCAACCGGGCAAGCGCAGCTTCCATCGTGCGCAGCGGCACCGCAAAATCGGCGGCGGTTTCGGCGGGCTGTACCCCGTTCACGATGGTCATGAACAGGAACGACAGGAAGATGTTGCTGGACAGCGCCTTTTCCTGCGCAAGCGTAAGTTCGTGCGCCAGTTCGCCGGGCGCATCTTCGGCTTCGCGGGCAAGATCGCCCAGCACCAGCCCGCACAACCGCGCCATCGCCTCCAGCCGATCGATGGTCAGCCCCTTACCCACGAGCCAGCGTTTCACGGTCGCCTCGCCCACGCTCAATTCCCGCGAAAGGCGCAAAATTGTCCACCCATCTTTGCGCAAATGGCGGCGTAAAACGGACAGCATCACAGATGCGCTAGATTCGTATCGCGTCATGATCTGCATCAGATAACGAAATGATCCCTTTGGCAAGCCTCTCCTTCGGCCGACTCAAACACCGGCATATGCTGCACCCAACCCGCCCGCCGGTGCCTGCACAAATCGCAGCATGAATGACTGGATGGTGCGGAAGATTGGGAGAAAGAGATGTCCGATATTCTTATCAGGAACGGTACTGTCGTGGACGGAACCGGCGCGCCTGCGTTCAAGGCGGATGTGCGTGTGCGCGATGGCCTGATTGCCGAAGTGGGCGAAAATCTTGCCCCCAATGGCGAGCGGGTATTTGATGCCAGCGGTTGCCATGTCACGCCCGGCTTTATCGAAAGCCACACCCATTATGATGGCACGATGTGGTGGCAGCCCGATCTCGATCCGCTTCCCGGTTATGGCGCGACGACGATGATCCTTGGCAACTGCGGTTTTTCGCCCGCGCCCTTGCACAAATACATGCCCGCCCAGCGCGAGATGATAGGCATCTTCTCGTTCTTTGAAGATATCCCCGAAGGCCCGTTCATGCAGAACCTGCCGTGGGACTGGAATTCGTGGAGCGAATACCGTGCATCGGTGGAGCGCAACGTCAAGGTGCCGCTGAACTACGCCGCCTATGTCGGCCACATCGCCATCCGCCTTGCCGCGATGGGCGTGGAGGCGTGGGAGCGTGAAGCGACGCCCGAAGAGATCGCCAAGATGGCCGACCTGCTCGACGATGCGCTGGCCGCAGGTGCGCTGGGCATGTCGGACAACATGCACGACCACGACGGGCAGGATCGCCCCGTCCCGACGCTCAAGGCCAACGACGCCGAATTCGAAGCGCTGTTCGCGGTGATGGAACGCTATCCCGGCTCCTGCTATCAGGTGATCGTCGATACCTTCATGCGGATGACCGGCCCGGCGAACCTTGAACGCCTGTCAAAACTGCTGGCCGGGCGCAAGATCAAGGTGCAGATCGCCGGGGCGGTGCCCACGCTGGAATTCCAGAAGCCAATCCTGCCCGCGATGCAGGAATCGGTGCGCAAGATGCGCGAAGCGGGCGTCGATGTGTGGCCGGGCTATGCCCACGTATCGCCCACGTCCACGCTCAGCCTCGTCAAATCGCTGATCTTTGCGCAGTCCAACGATTATGTCTGGCACGAAGTCGTGCTTGAAGATGATCACCACAAGAAGGCTGCGCTGCTGGCCGATGCCGATTGGCGCGCCCGCGCTCGTGAAAGCTGGGACAATAATGCGTGGGACCATTCGCCGCTGAAGAATCCGCAGGAACTGTTTCTGCTCGACAGCGAAAACGGCACCGGGCCGGTCGGCATCACACTGAAGGAATATGCCGACAGCCTTGGCCTGCACCGCAGCGATGCGATGGCAGACTGGATCATCAAGAACGGCACCCGGTCAACCGTCCACATGGCCCCCTTCCCCAAGGACGAGGCGCTGACACTGGAACTGATGAACGACCCGCGCACGGTGGGCAACATCTCGGACGCGGGCGCGCACTTGCAGATGCTGTGCGGCGGCGGCGAAAACGCGCTGCTTCTTACGCAATATGTGCGTGAAGAGCAGAAGCTGACGCTGGAACAGGCCATCCACGTGATGACCGGCAAATTGGCGGGGCACTTCAACTTGAATGACCGTGGTGTGATCGCCGTGGGCAAGCGCGCCGATATCGCCGTGTTCAACATGGACGAAATCCAGCGCCGCGAAATGGAAAAAGCCTTCGACGTGCCCGATGGCCGGGGCGGCACCACCTGGCGCTTCACCCGTCAGGCCATGCCCACCCGCATTACGCTGGTGAATGGCGTGCCCACGTTTGAGAATGGTGCGTTCACCGGGGCGATGCCGGGACAGTTCCTTTCGCCCGCCAATGATGTGGGGGCGCTGGCACAGGCCGCCGAATGATCCGTGCCGGAACAACATTGAGGAAGTGCTGACCAGCTTCCTCGAAGGGGGCGCCCATCCCTCCGGGCGCCCCCGCTTGTGCATTCCCGCGAAGAAGACAGACCTTAAAAGGATGCCGAACTATGAGCGAAGCCAAAATCGGTGAAGCCGACCGCGCCTATTTCAACGGTGCAATCCGCAGGATCGAGACGGAAAGCTCGGTCCTCGTCAGCTCATCAAAATACCTCAACCACGCAGGGTTGCGAACGTTGATCGCGCAGGAAATGCTGCGCCGCAACGGGCCTGATCTGCCGAACACCGCCTATATCCCCGAAGTGGCGCAGATCCTGCACGATCTGGAAGACATGCCGCGGATCATCGAACTGTTCGAGATGGAAAAGGCCCGCCTGCCGCTGTTCAAGCGCTGGTTGGAGCGCCGCAGCCTTTCAAACTTTACGCTGGCCGAAACCAGGGACTGCGCACCGGGTACGCTGGGCGCGGCGATCCATGATTTCATGGCCAATTCGGGTTACCAGCTCGATCTGTTCTTTCAGGAAATTCAGGTAGTGAACGATTTCACCTATTACCTGCGCCAGACCGCGCTTTCGCACGATATCGAACATATGGTCAGCGGCTTTGGTCCCAACCACGGTGGCGAAGTGGCGCTGCTTTCGGCCAACATGCACGCCAAGTCGGTCTATTTCCACCCGGAACTGAGCAACTTCTTCAGCCGCATCGCCTTTTACCTGAAGGCCAAGACGGTGATGAAGGACGGCCTGTTTTATCCCGAAGCGATGGTTGTGAACCTTGAGGCCGAATACCTCGGCGCGCAGCAGGGCCGCAATTGGAAATATCCGCTGATGCTGGTCGACTGGCGCGAATATGCCGATGTGCAGATCGAGGATATCCGCCGCGAACTGGGCATCACGCCGGTCATCGACAATCGCTGGGATCTGACCAACCGCCTCTGCAACGAGGATGACCCGCACTACGGCGAACCTTTGATGGAAGCGGCCGAATGATGGCGGCTCCACTTATCAAAGCATGATCTGAAATGCCGGAGCGGCTTGGCGCAATGCGTCCGGCCGCGCGCGCAGTGTCACGGCGGAAAACGCCGGTCCGCCCAAAAAATAACACAATGGAGGGAGAATGATGATGAAAGCACGGTATATCCGCTCAACGCTGTTGCGCGGTTCGATGCTGGCGGCAGGCGCCTTCGCGCTGACGAGCGCCGCGCGGGCAGAGGAACAGGAACCCGAAGCGCAAGATGCTGCTGCTGGCGGCCAGACATCGGTTCAGGAAATCATCGTCACGGCGCAGCGCCGCGAAGAAAGCCTGCAAAAGGTGCCGGTTGCCGTCACCGCCATCGGGGCCGAACAGCTTTCCGCCCTGCGCGTCACCAGCGTTCGCAATCTGGCAGGGCTGGCTCCCAGCCTGCAGTTCAACGCGCAGGGCCAGCAATCGAACCCCACGATCATCATTCGCGGTGTGGCTTCGGGCACGTCGAGCAATTCGGTCGATCCCAAGGTCGGCATCTATATCGATGGCGTCTATATCGGGCGCGCGGTCGGTTCGTTGCTGGATTTCAGCGATATCCAACGCGTCGAAGTGCTGCGCGGGCCGCAGGGCACGCTGTTCGGGCGCAATGCCACATCTGGCGCGATCAGCATCGTCACCGCCGCGCCCAAGGGTGAATGGGGCGTGCGCGCGACCGGCTCTTATGGCAACTATGATGCGTGGCGCGGCAAAGTCTCGCTCGATCTGCCGCAGATCGGCCCGTTCTCTGTCCGCCTGTCCTATCTTCATGACCAGATCGATGGCGATGTGAGCAATACGATGGCAGGCAAGGGGCTGAACATCGCCCTGCGCGCGCCCGAATTCGGCACGCAGCGCTTTGTGAAGAAGCTGGGCCATCGCAATGTCGATGGCGGGCAGGTTGCTGTGCGCGGTGAATTTGGCGCGCTGACCGCCGATTACCGCTTCGATTACACCGACACCCGCGCATCGGGCCGCGCGATGCAAAGCCTTGGCGTGATCCCCGATGCCTCTGGCCAGTTGCTTGCTCCCATCGTGGCTTTGCAGCCGTTCTTTGGCGGCACCACCAACGAAGGGCTGAACGGCCCGCTCTCTTCAGTGGCAGCGGCCACCAGCGAAGAACACACCGTCACTCAGGGCCACAGCCTGACGCTGACGCTGGAGGCAAGCGACACCTTCACTGTCAAGTCGATCACCGCCTATCGCAAGTTCCGGCAAGACCCGGTGATCTTCGATCTGGGGTCAGCGGGCGGAATGCGCTTTACCTTTGGCCAGTTGGGCGCGCTGATCACGCCGGGGCTTACGCCGCAGCAAATTCAGGCCGCGCTGTTCAATCCGGCCAATATTCCGGGGGCCAACGACTATTTCTTCCCGCTGCTGTCGGCTCGCGCCACGCGGCAAACGCAGTTCAGCCAGGAACTGCAATTCCAGCTCAGCAACGATGCCTATCAGTTGACGGCAGGCCTGTTCTACTTCCACGAAAACTCGCCTGGCACCGAAGTGCTTGGCATCCTTTCGCCCACGCCCTCGGCCACCATCGTGCCCAGCCCGCTCGATGCGGTGTTCGGCAGCGGGATCACCCGCACCGTGGGGGTGAACGATTCGATGGCGGGCTATGCCCAGCTTACGGTCCACCTTTCGGAAAGCTTCGACATTACTGGAGGCCTGCGCGGCACGATTGATGATCGCGAATTGCAGATCTCGGCCATTTCCGGTGCGCAGGGTGGCTCGCTTGGCATTGGCACCTATAAACAGACCTACAAGAAGCTGACCTATACCGGCATCGCCACATGGCGACCGAACGAACAGAGCACGATCTTCGCCAAAGTCGCCACCGGCTATGTCTCCGGCGGCATTCTCAGCGGCATTCCCTATCGGCCAGAGAACCTGACCAGCTATGAAGTGGGCGCCAAGACCCAGTTCCTTGATAATCGCGTGCGGCTGAATGTTGCGGCCTATTACAACGATTACAAGGATCTGCAGACGCAGAACTTCATCAATGGCCGCCAGTTCTTCGACAATGCTGGCAAGGCCAAGATCAAAGGCTTCGAAGCGGAACTGGATGTGGTGCCGGCGGCAGGGCTGAACCTGTCGGGCAGCATCGGCTACACCGATTTCGATTACGACACCTTCGTTCTCAACGGGCAGGACGTTGCCGCCTTTGCCCGACCGACCTACTTCTCGAACTGGACCGGGCGTGCCGCGGCCACCTATAGTTCGTCCGACCTCACCAGTCAGGGCGGGCACGTTACCGCGCTGCTCGAAGCGCGCTATCGCAGTGCCTACTTCCTCACCTCAACCCCCTTGCGCAATCTGGCGGGGCAAGTCGTGCTGGAAGATCGCAACCGCCAGCCCGCCTATTGGCTGGTCAACGGCAGGCTGGGCCTTGCCGACATGCCGCTGGGCGGCTCCCGCCTGTCCATCGCCGCTTTCGGGGACAACCTGCTCGACAAACGCTACATCAGCTTCGGCGCACCGGTGCTGCTGTTCACCGGCAGCTATGAACGCGGGCGGACTTACGGGGTGGAAGTGGGCTTCTCGTTCTGACGCCAAAAAGAAAGGGTGCCGTAATGGCACCCTTTCATAACGTCGGACTTGGCTGCTTCCGCCCTATTCAGCCGCTTCCATCTCCTGCGCCTCTGCCGCCTCTATAGCGCGGAAGTGCGGGATAACCTTTTCACCGATGTTGCGGATCGTCTCCATGATCACATCGTGCGGAATGCCGCCCATCTGGAAGATAAAGAGAATTTCGTCCGCGCCCGCATCCTTCAATCGCTGGACATAACGGATGCAATCATCCGGCGTGCCATAGGCGTCCTGCGCCACGGTGTAGTTCGAAAGATGCTCGTCCCCCACCGGGATCGCCTCTTCGGAAAGATAGGCGATGGTCGCCTGCTTGCCGCTTTCCAGCACTTTGGCATGATCTTCGGCGGTCAGATTGTCATCCACCGTCGGCTTCGGCCCGCCCTGATACCAGTAGGCGATGCTTTCGGCAAAGAAGCGCTGGCCACGAAGGCCAATGCGCCGCGCTTCGTCGCGGTCATCCAGCACGGTGGCGGCGCAGAGCGCGGCAAGATGTTCGGTCGGGCGGAAACCCACCTGATCCTCTGCCTTGCGGGTGCGGAAAGCCTCGCGATACACCGCGTTTTTCTTGGCGATCTCGTCCGGGCCGGAAAAGCCCAGAACCAGCGCGCCGATGCCGCGTGCGCCTGCCGCCTGCAGCGTGTTTTCGCGCGTGCAGGCCATGTACATCGGCGGGTGCGGGTCTTGATACGGCTTGGGATGGATCGGGCGCTTGGGAATCTTGATGAACTGGCCGTCGTGCTCGATTTCGTCCTGCACCATGATCTTGGGTATCAGGTACATAGATTCATCGATCATCGGCTGCAATTCGTTCAGATCATAGCCGAACGTCCCCGCTTCCTGCTGCGTGCCGCCTTTGCCCACGCCAAAGTGCAGCCGCCCTTGCGAAAGAATGTCCAGCGTGGCGATGCGTTCGGCCACTTTTACCGGATGGTTCATCGCAGGCGGCAGGCAGACCACGCCGTGGCCGATGTGAATGCGGCTCGTCGCCCCTGCAATGAACGCCAGCACCGTTTCGGGCGCCGACATGTGCGCGTATTGGGTCAGCGCGGTGTGTTCCACGCACCAGATGCAATCGAACCCATGCGCTTCGGCATGTTTCGCCTGCTCGACGATCTGGAGGAATACCGCGCGCTCGTTCTCGCGACTGGTATCCACCATCTGCGCTTCATAGATGATCGACAATTTCATGAGGCTCTCCGGCTGCCGCCCTGTTGACGGGCGTGTTGTCGTTCCACCGCCGAAGATATCTTGCGCACGCGCGCGCTGCATAACCCGATAGGGCTATGGCCTCACAACGCTGCGCGCCTGCAGGTGGATGATCGCGCGGAACGCCGCCAGCGTATCGGCATCGGCGGGATCGTATTGCCGCCCTTCGCCAAGCTGCCTTGCGTTGCAGACATAGAACAGCGCCCCTGCCGCCACGCTGTTCAGGATGTGCATGACCGGAATTGCACGGAAACTTCCATCGGCAACGCCTGCGGCCAGAATCGCTTCGAGATCGCGTAGCGCGGTGTCGGAAAACAGCACGGGATTATCGCCGCGCGGTGCAGGGTCGGCCACCACGCGCTGGATGATCCGGGCCGCGGTGGGGCGCTGCACCAGAAAATCCAGCCAAGCGTCGAACAGCGCCAGCAACCGGTCGTGCGGCTTTTCAGTTCCCACCATGCGTTCGGTCACGAAAACGTGCATCGCGGCAAAGATTTCCGCTTCCACCGCATCGTAAAGCTGCTGCTTGCCGGGAAAGTAGTAGACAATCGAAGGGCGGCGAATGCCCACCACTTGCGCCACATCCTCAAGCCGGGCGGCTGCATAGCCTACATCCGCGAACACCTGCTCTGCCGCATTGAGGATGGCCTGTCGCGTGGCATCACCGCGTGTCTGCCGTGCAACGGGCTTCAAAACGGGTGGCGGATTGGCATTGGACAAGCTGGCATCCCCAAAAATCACGAACCGATGATGGACCACTCATAGCGGGCCACAACCGCGTCCCCAAGCCATCGCTGCCCACCTTTGCACAAGACCTCTTGCAATTCTACCTTCACGTAGGTAGAAAATCTAACAGAGCGTAGAAAATGGCGCAGATAGGGAGAGAATCATGCAGCAATCGACAATTCTTGGCAGCGTGGGCCTGCTGGCTATGGCGTTTGCTACCACCGCCCACGCGCAGGATGATGCGCAACAAGTGCAGGACGGTGGCATTGCCGAAATCGTCGTCACCGCGCAGAAGCGTGCCGAACCGTTGCAGAAGACCCCGCTTTCCATCGTCGCGTTGACCTCTGATGATCTGGCCCGCAAAGGCATCGCCGATCTCACCGACTTGCGCAGCCAGGTGCCGTCGCTTCAGATCACCCCGCATCCCAATAGTGCCACCACGGCCCGCGTATTCCTGCGCGGCGTGGGCAACAATGACGATCAGATCACGGTGGACCCCAGCGTCGCGATCTATCTTGATGGGGTCTACGTGGCGCGCGGTCAGGGCCTTGCCGCCGAAATTGCAGAAGTGGAACGGATCGAGGTTCTGCGCGGGCCGCAAGGTTCGCTCTATGGCCGCAACGCCACCGGCGGCGCGATCAACTATATCACCCGCCAGCCTGAACTGGGCGAATTTCATGTCCGCCAGACGCTGGCCTATGGCAACTATGATCAGTTCCGTTCGCGCACCAGCGTGAACGTGCCGGTGGGCGATACGCTGGCGGTGGAACTCGCCTATCTGCACAGCCAGAAGGATGGCTTCGTCCGCAACCTCGGCACGGGTGTTGCGCGCTTTGGCGATCAGCGCCGCGATGCCTACAGGGCCGCAGTGCTGTGGCAGCCGTCGCCCGCGTTCGAACTGCGCTATGCTTATGACCGCTCGGACATTGCCGATACGCCGGCCTTCATGGTTTCGACACCATTCCACCCGCTGGTTGCACAACGCCCCACTGCCGGATCGCCCGCCGTGCGCGGTCTCAAGGCCAATGATGTGACCGCGCAAGGTCATGGTCTTACCGCAAGCTGGACCGTATCCGATGCGCTCACCATCAAATCGATCACCGGCTATCGCAAACTGGCGAACTACACCAACCAGAACTACCTGACCGGGGTGGCCGGTCCCTTCCCGGTTTTCCTGACCGAATTCCAGCAGACGCAGCGGCAGTGGAGCGAGGAACTGCAACTCGTCGGCTCTGCCTTCGACAGCCAGCTTGAATATACGTTGGGCGCCTATTTCTTCGATGAAAAGGCTTCCAGCTTCGATAGCTCGGTGCCGGCGGGCCGCGCCACATCGCTGCGCACCGCCACGGTCCACAACCGCGCATGGGCACTTTATGGGCAGGCCACATGGCGTCCCGCCATGCTGGAAGGCCTCTATCTCACTGGTGGCCTGCGCTGGTCGCAAGACAATCGCGAAGCCACGCTGGATCAAAGCAGCATTGCGCTGAACGGCACCGTCACCACCCGTCCGCAGGGTCGGGGCGACAACACGTTCACCGATTACAGCCCCAGCGTGATCCTCGGCTACGAGGCAAGCCGTGACGTGAACCTCTATGCCAAATGGTCACGCGGTTATAAATCGGGCGGCTACAACTTGCGCGCCAGTACGCTCGCCCGCTTTGCCGAAGGTTATGGTCCCGAACGGCTCGATTCGTTTGAAGTGGGGGTCAAATCCAGTTGGCTGGACAATCGCCTGCGCGCCAATATCGCGCTGTTCCGCGCCAATTATCGCGATATTCAGGTCAACATCCAGTCCGATCCCAACAACCCCGCCGTTACCGACATCTTCAACGCGGGCGAGGCGCGCATTCAGGGCCTCGAACTCGATATCACGGCCAAGCCATCGCGCGCGCTGACGTTCAATGCCAGCTATGCTTTCCTTGATGCGGGCTATCGCCGGATCACCGATCAGGTCACCGGCGCGAACATTGCCGGGCGTTTCAATTTCGTCGAAGCGCCGCGCCACACGCTTACCGTTGGCGCGGAATGGACGCTGCCGGAAACGCCGCTTGGCCTGCCCAGCGCCAGTGTGGATTACTACATGCAAAGCGCCAAGTTCTCCTCCACCACCGATGCGCGCTATGTGATTGGCGATTATGGCATTCTGGGCGCGCGCATCGCGCTTTCCGAAATTCCGCTCGGCTTCGGCAAGTGGCAACTCGCGGCCTATGGGCGTAACCTTACCGATACCAAATATTACCTCGCCCATTTCTCGGCCGGGCTTCCGGCGGCCTTCTTCGGTGATCCGCGCAGCTACGGCCTTGAACTCCGCTTCGAATATTGAGGGCTATCCATGACCGACATTTTCCAGACCCAGCTTTCCACTCCGTCCTCGCCGGTGATCGTAACCGGTGGGGCATCGGGTATCGGCATTGCCACCGCACAGGCGCTCGCCGCCGTGGAGCGACCGGTGGCGTTGTGGGATATCAACGGTAATGCTGCACGCGATGCTGCGCAGCAAATTGAGGCTGAGCGTGGCGTGCGCGCTTGCGGCATCGCCATCGACCTGCGCGATCTTTCGGCCATTCCCACGGCGCTTGCGGCAACGCGCACCGCGCTTGGCCCCGCTGGCGGCCTCGTTCATTCGGCGGGCACAGTAGATACGGATTCGATTGATGGCCTGACGCCCGAAAGCTGGGACAGCGGCATCGCCATCCATCTGCGCGCGCTGGCCTTTCTGGTGAAGGAAATGCGCGCCGATATGGCCGCGCAGCAAGGCTCGGCGGTGGTGGCGGTCACATCGATCAATGCCACCTTGGGCAACGCGATCAATCCGGTCTATTCCGCTGGCAAGGGCGGGCTGCTGTCGCTTGTACGCTCGTTGGCAGATCGTCTGGCGCGCGATGGGATTCGCATCAATTCGGTATCGCCCGGCCAGATCGTCACCCCGATGACGCGCCCGGCGATAGACAATTTGCCCGATGGCTGGTTCGAAAAGCGCATCCTGCTCGAACGTCTGGGCCGCCCGGAAGAAGTCGCACGCGCCATTCGCTTTCTGCTATCGGCAGAAGCCAGCTATATCACCGGGGCCGAACTGGTGGTGGATGGCGGGAACATCTCATCGCAAAGGGTATGACCATGAAACGCCTTGCCTGCGCCCTGCTGCTCGGAACGCTGCTGGCATGCTGCGCGCCTATGGTGGCAGAGCCGTCTGCCGCCGTCAGCGCGCCTGCGCTCGCCCTGCCCACCGCGCCCAACTTCCGCGATATCGGCGGATACCGCACGGTTGATGGGCGCATGGTAAAGCCCGGCCTCGCTTTCCGGTCCGACCAGATGAACCTGCTCAGCGATGCCGATCTCGCCCGGATCGCGGCGCTGCGCCCCTCTGCCGTAGCAGACTTGCGCACCGATACCGAACGCACGCGCGAACCTGATCGGGTGCCTGCGGGGGCAGCCTATCTGGTGCTCGATGTGGCGGCAGACAGCACCGAATCCCTTGGCGGAGACATGCGGCAGGCAATGGCGCAGATCGCCAGCGGTCAGGGCGAGGCGCTGCTCATCGCCGCCAACCGCGAATTCGTGACGCTGCCCAGCGCCCGCCGCGCCTATGCCACACTGATCCGCACGATGATCGCCGCCGATGGGCCAGTGATCTATCACTGCACCGCCGGAAAGGACCGCACCGGTTGGGCCAGCGCGGTCGTCCTTGGCTTGCTTGGCGTGCCGCGTGAAACCGTGATGCAGGACTACCTGCTCAGCAACGCCCGGCTCGAAGCCAAGAACGCGGCAACGCTGGCGGCGGTCGCCAAATCGGGCCACCCGATCAACCCGGCTTTCCTCGAACCGGTACTGACCGTCAAACCCGCCTATATCAACGCCGCCTTTGCCGCGGTTGAGCGCGTCTACGGCTCGCTCGATGCTTATGCGACGAAAGGTCTTGGCCTCACCCCGGCAGAGATCGAAGCATTGAAAGCCAAGTTCCTCACGCCGCCTAAGGAATAAGCACCACCTTGATGCACTCGCCGCGGGCCTGTGCGGCCAGCGCTTCGTTGATTTGCGCCAGCGGAAACGTCTTGATCAGCCGGTCGAAGGGGAAACGGCCCGCTGCGTGATGCGCGATCAGTTCAGGGACAAAGGCCTGCGGATCACTGTCGCCTTCGATAATGCCGATGATGCGGTGGCCCGGTGTCATCAGCGCGGCGATGTTGACGTTGATCGCCGCTTCCGGCTTGGCTGGAACACCGACCAGACCGATGGCGCCGTGGCTGCCCAGCGCGGCAAGCCCGGCCTCGATCACCGGCACAACGCCCGAAGTGTCGAACGCGAAGTCCAGCCCGGCAGGCACGATCGCCCGCAGCGCTTCGGCCAGATTATCCACCGCCCCCGGATCGATCACATGCGTTGCGCCCAGTTCCAGCGCAATGTCGCGCCGCGCGGCCACGGGCTCAACCAGCACGATGGTCGAACACCCCTGAATCACCGCACCCATCACGGCGGCCAGTCCCACCGGCCCGCCGCCGAACACCGCGATGCTCGATCCCGCCGGGCAAGCCAGCGAATTGATCACTCCGCCCGCCCCGGTCTGGAACCCGCACCCCAACGGCCCTAGTAATTCCAGAGCCACTTTCGAGGTATCCACCTTAACAACATTGCGTGCGCGCGTAATCGTCAATGCGGAAAACGAGGACTGGCCAAAGAAGTGCGACGTCACCCGCTCGCCATCCTTGGCGTAAGCGGTCGATCCATCCTCAAGCCGCATCCCGGCGTAGTTCAGCGGCACAAAGGTCTGGCAATAGCTTGGCAGGTGCTCATCGCACCGCGGGCATGCCCCGCAGCTTGAAAAGCCTACGACCACTTCGTCACCCACGGCAAGGCCGTCCACGCCCTCGCCCACCGCCTCGATCACGCCAGCCCCTTCGTGGCCCAGCACGCCAGGCAGGGCAAAAGGCGCAAACTGATCGCGAAAGATCAGGTCGGTGTGACACAGGCCAACGCCCGCAATGCGCACGCGCACTTCGCCCGCGCGGGGCGCGTCCACATCAATCGTCTCAAGCGAAAACGCCCCGCCGGGTTCGCGCACCACGGCTGCAACGGCCTCGGTCATTATCCTCTCCCTAACCCTGATGCCCCAGTTCCTGATTGCGCCGCTCCTGATGGCGGAAATCGCTTGGTGCCATGCCGTACCATCCGCGAAACGCCCGGCTGAAATGGCTCTGGCTGGCAAAGCCCGCCGCTTCTGAAAGGGCGGCAAGGCTCAGGTCGGTTTGTACCAGCATCTGCTGCGCCCGGTCGAGGCGGGCTTTCATGACATATTGGTGCGGCGTGATGCCAATTGCCTTCTTGAACAGGCGGCAGAAGTGCGAAGGCGTAACCCCTGCTACTCCCGCCATTGCTTCAAGGCTGTGTTCGCCCGCCGGATCGGCCAGAATAGCGTTCATGATCTTGTGCAGGCGATAGGCGGAGAAATCCGACACTGGAATATCGAGAGGATTGCCATGTGCGGGCGGGCCGGAAAGGATGTGCGCCTTCAGCGCGTTGACCATTGCCGAGACATAGGCCGTGCGCTCTTCGGCCTGCGGGGCATAGAGTTCAGCCAGTATCTGCCGGGTCAGCGCCACGCCCAGTGGATCGGCAAAGGCAAAGCGCATCCGGTTGAACTGGTCGGTATGCGCCTGCCCTGCCAGCACGTCTGACGACATCGACAGCGTTACCACGTCCAGTTCGCCGTCCACCAGCCAGCCGGTGGGCATTCCTGCAGGCACGATGGTGGCGCAGCCCGGGATGGAACTTGTTTCGGTCCAGCTACCGTTGTCCCACGTTTTTACCTGCGGCTTGCCCGCGATGTGCACGGTGAAGATCGGCTGCGGCAGGGCTGGCAGGGTATAGGCGCCGACGAATTGCCGCCACCGGCATAGCGACCAGCCATCACCGATGGACCCCATCTCAACGTCTGGGGAGCGGCCCAGAACGTCGCAGATGATTGCCTTGTTGTCCCAGTTCGCCTCACCCATCACGGCACCAGTATTACCTCCAGCCGCTTGAAACCGTTGATGAAGTTCGACCGCACCCGGCGCGGCTCCCTCACGATCTCGAAGGCCCGAACATGACGCGCCATTTCGGCAAAGGCCAGCCGCAATTGCATCTCAGCAAGGCGCGACCCCACGCAAACGTGCGTGCCCGAACCAAAGGCGAGATGCTGCCGCACGGGCCGGGTGATATCGAACCGGTCAGGATCGGCAAACGCCGCAGGATCGCGGTTTCCGGCGGGATAGAACACTACCACCTTGTCACCCTTGCGGATCGCTTTTCCGCCAAGCTCGGTATCGCGCATCGCGGTGCGGCGCATGTGGATCACCGGGCTGGCATGGCGCACCATTTCCTTCACCGCGCCAGGCAGCAGCGCCGGATCGGCGCGCAAGGTGTCCCATTGGTCCGGGTTTGCGGCGAAGGCGATGATGGAGTGGTTGATCGAATTGCGCGTCGTCTCGTTCCCGCCCACCAGCGCAAGGATCAGATTGCCGATGAAATCGCCCAGCGGCACCGGCTCTCCCCGGATTTCCGCGTTGGCCAGCAAGGATGCAATATCCGGCCCCGGATTGGCCCGGCGATCTTCGAACAGGGCGGCGGCAAAGGCCATGAACTCACCCAGCACCGCCTGCATCGCTTCGGGTGACTGGCGAAAGTCGGGGTCGTCCTCGCCCACGAAGGCGTCGGTCCAGCGGTGCAGATCGTGCCACATCTCGGCAGGCACGCCCAGCAATTCGGCCAGCGTCAGCAGGGGCAGGGGCACGGTCAGCAGCGGCAGGATGTCGACCGCCTCACCCAGCGGAACCTGCGCGAATAGGCGCGTCACCCGCTCGGCAATCCGCTCCTCGATCCCCTGCAACCGCGCGGGCGAAAGCGCGGGCATCACGAACTTGCGATATTGCGTATGTGTGGGCGGATCGCGCGAGATGAAGGGTATGCCAATGGCGGATTCCCCCGCGCCTGTCAGCCCCACCTCGTTTTCGTTGAAAATGCGGTGTCCGCCGTTTTCATAAGCGGATGAAAACAGATCGGGCTGGCGCGATACGGCCATAATCTCGTCATAGCCCAGCACCGCCCAGAACCCTGCGCCATCAACCTCAGGGTTCCAGTGGACCGGGCCTGCGGCGCGCATGGCCGCAAACCCGGCATAGGGCATCGCGCCGACATAAAGATCGGGGTTCTTCAGATCGATCATCGATGCCGCCACCATGTCAGAAGCTGTAACGGATGCTGGCGCCATATGTGCGCGGTGCAGCGGGCACGAGGAAGTTGTAAGGGAACCCCGCCCCGCGCAGATCAAGGCCATAGCCATAGAGTTTGCGATTGAAGAGGTTGTTGGCAAAAACGCGCACGGTGATCGCATCGCTGGCCCAGCTTAGCGCCGCATTGACGCGGGCATTGGCCCCCTGCTGCAATTCGCTGTTGATCTGCCCGGTGCCCGGCGCATTGTCCTCGTTGAAGGGGGAGAAGAACTGTCTGCTGGAATAGGCCATGTTCGGCGCAAAAGTCAGCGTGCCGCCACCCACATCCGCCATGTCCCATTCGAATCCGAACTGCGCGGTCATGCGTGGGGCAAAGGGCAGATCGTTGCCAGAAAGGTTCGCGCCTTGCAGCGTAAGCTGCTTGTACTTGGAATGTAGCAGGCCCAGCGATGCGTCGATACGCAGCCCATCCACCGAGCGCAGCGTCGTTTCCAGTTCCAGCCCATAGACTTCGGATTTCGGCGCGTTGACAAGGAACGACACCGGCCCGGCTCGCGTGTCCTGCAATTGCTGGTTGGTGTAATCGTAATAGAACGCCGATGCCGCATACGTCAGCAACCGGCCCCCGGCCCTGCCCTTTATGCCCACTTCATAAGCGTTCACCCGCTCAGGCTTGATGTAGCCGATGCCGGCGGACGAGGTATAGCCACCGCCGTTGACCGCGCCCGCGCGATACCCACGGTTGTAGCTGGCATAGACCAGCGTGCCGCTGTCGAAGGTATAGCTCAGCGCCACGCGCCCGGTCAGCGCATCGTTCTTGTCCGACAGCGCAAAGCGCGCGGTGGGATCATAGGCGCAGGTTCCGGCCACGCCCGCGCAAGGGACCGTCGTGGCAATCGGCGTCTGCGCTGCGCCCACTGCACCGATGAACAGATTGGCATGGGCATCACCATAGCGCGACGTATCATGCGTATAGCGCGCGCCCAGCGTCAGCACCAACTTGTCGGCCAGATCGATATCCGCCTGCCCGAACACGGCATAGCTGTTGCGCACCTGCCGGTAATGCTGGAAGAACCCGCCCGCAGGCGGCAGCGGCAGGTTGAACGTGTTGTCGGTAATGTTGCTGTCCCAGCCATAGAACAGCCCGCCGACGAAGCTCACGCCGTTGCCGTCATAATTGGCGCGCAGTTCTTCACTGAACTGGCGGTATTGCGAACGCCAGTTGATATCGAGGATATCCAGCGGCGCACCGTCTGCTGCCTGCTGCAGGTTCTGGCTGCCCCCGTCGTAGCTGGTGATGGACGTTAAGCTCAAGGTATCGCTCAATTCTAGGCTCACGTTTGCGGAAAAGCCCCAGGCGTCGGTCCGGTTCACGCCAACGCGGTTTTCGTTGATCTCGAAGAAGCCCAGCCCGGTGCGGAATGCGCCAAGGCCATGCACCGCCGCTTGCGTACCCCGGTCCCGCCCGCCATAGGCGCGCAGCGTTATGTCCAGCGTTTCGGCAGGCTTCGCGCGCAGCGCAACGCGGCCCTGCAACGTATCGGTCGATGCCGCATCGCGCCCGCCGGGAAAGACATTGCGGATCTGGCCATCGCCCTTGGCATAGTTCGCCGCCACGCGCAGGCCCAGCTTGTCCTCGCTCAGCGTGGTTTCGGCGGCACCTTGCGCGGTGAAAGTATCGAAATTGGCATAGCCCAACTGGAGATAGCCGTTGCTGCCGGAAAGATCGGGTTTCTTCGTGATGAAGTTCACTGCGCCGCCCGTGGTATTGCGGCCAAACAATGTGCCCTGCGGCCCGCGCAGCACTTCGATCCGGTCAAGATCGAACAGCCCCATGCCGTGGCTGGTGCGCGGCGCAAGGTAAACGTCATCCAGATAGACGCCCACTGGCGATGCCTGATTGCTGTTGTATTCGTTGGCCACCCCGATCCCGCGCAACGAGAAGTTGGGCTGGGTGTTGCCATAAGGGCTGTTGATCTGCAGGTTCGGCACCGCATCGCCCAGCTGCGCCGAATTGGTGATCCCACGCTCTGCCAGACTGTCTCCGCCCAGCGCGGTTACCGCCAATGGCACGTCCAGCAGCGATTGTTCGCGCCGCTGCGCCGTCACCACGATATCGGCATTGCCGTCATCGTCGGGCAGCGCGTCCTGCGCCAATGCCAGCGGTGAAACGGTGCACGAAAGGGCCAGCGCAAAAGCACAGGCGAAGGGCTTTGATGCCATTGTATGTCTCTCCCAAGAACCGGCTTTTATAAGCCTCTTGGGCCAAGACTAGCCGCGCAACGGCGCGCAGGCTTTAGACCGGGCTGTTCCGAGATTTGACATTTCTTGCGCTGGGGGTGGGCTTTGGACGTTGCTCACAGAAACGTCACCCCGGAACAAGTCCGGGGCAACGATCAGGTGGTTCAGGCTATCGTGAACACGTAGTTCCCCCTCACGACGTCGGCTTCAACGTCGGGTACTTGATCCCAAGTTGGTCCAGATAGGTCGGGTACTTGGCCGGATCATAGTTGTATTTCTTCAACTCAGGCCGGATGCGTTCCATCAGATCCCTGTTCAGATGGATCGCGGGCTGATCTTCCGGCGTCAGCACCGGATCGTATCTCTGGTCCTTGGTCTGCACCGTCTTGAAGTATGTCTTGGCGTCGGACACCAGCTTGGGCGTGGTCATCACGTCGAGCACGGTCAGCGCCACAGCCTTTGCGCCTGCCACCGCGCCCTTGTGCGCAACCGGAGTCGCCATCGCGATGGCCGATGTCACGTTGTGGCCGATCATGCTGGGAATGTTCGACGGGAACCGGATGGTGATTGTCGGCACGGTCCACATGATATCACCGATATCGTCAGACCCGCCGCCCATCGATTTCTCGCGCGTCTCGGGCGATGACAGCGGATCGACTTCGGTTTTCAGCGGGGCGATCTTGAACTTCAGCGATTCCTGCACCGCCTTGGTAAAGGCCTGATCGTCGGCAGACCACTTGGGCATCCCCACCAGCTTGATGTTTTCATAAGCCGCCTCGGCCAGTGGCTTGTTGCCATAGTTTGGCGCGGCATAGCCCAGCACGCGGCGCGAAACGGTGGTGCCGGTGGCCTTTGCTGCAGCTTCCGAAATCTCGTTGCCGGTTTCATAGAGCTTGCGGATGGAATCAAAGGTCTGTTCGCGGAAGTAATACCACACCGTCGCTTCACCCGGCACGATATTGGGCTGGCCGCCACCGTTGGTGATCACATAGTGCGAACGCTGCGTCAGTGGCAGATGCTCGCGCCGCATGTTCCACGCCACGTTCATCAGTTCCACCCCGTCCAGCGCGCTGCGCCCGGACCACGGCGCACCCGCTGCGTGGGACGTGATCCCCTTGAAGTTGTATTCGACCGAAACCATCCCGTTGTTGCCGGAATCGCCATAGCTGGTGCCAAAGCTGGACGCGACGTGGGTGAAGATCGAAACGTCCACGTCCTTGAACAGGCCTGCGCGCACATAATACGCCTTGGTTGCCAGCAATTCTTCGGCCACGCCCGGCCACAGCATCAGCTTGCCCTTGATGCCGTGCTTGGTCATCACTTCCTTGGTGGCAAGGGCTGCGGCCACGATCAGCGGCATCCCCGAATTGTGCCCTTCGCCATGCCCTGGCGCGCCAGGGATCAGCGGCTTGATCTGCGGGACGCCGGGCACTTGCGAAAGGCCCAGCAGCCCGTCCACGTCAGACCCCAGCGCCACCACCGGCCCATCGCCGTTGCTCCACGTCGCGGTCCATGCCGATGGGATGCCCGCCACGCCCTTGGTGATGGTAAAGCCGTTCTTGGCCAGAATGCCGGTCAGGTATTCCGCGGTCTGGAATTCCTGAAAGCCCGGCTCCTGAAAGCTGAACACCGAATCCACCATTTCCTGCACCAGCTTGGCATTGCCGTCGATCAGGGCCGATGCTTCGGTCTTCAGCGCGGCAGGGGCCTTTGCCTCGACGCTCAACGGGGTGCTGGCCAGCAACAGGGCCAGAGTGGAAAGAGCCGCCTTCTTCATCATCACATCTCGCTTCCAGGGGGAACTTACAACGTCGTTTGCCTTACATCTTGATGCGCAGGCCCATGCGGAACACCCGGCCCAGCACATCGTAAAGCGCACGGTTGGTCTGCGGATAGGCGGGGGTATTGTTTCCGGTCGGGCCGTTGGCCACCAGCACCGGATCCTTGTTGGTGAGGTTGCGGATCGAAAGGAACGCCTGCGTGTTCACGCCCGCCACTTCGAACGTGTAGCTGGCGTTCATGTCGAAGTAGAACGCGCCGGGGATGGAATTGAGGTTCACCGTGCGCCGGTCTGCAGTGGAAAGCGGGCAGTCGGTCGAACAGACGATGTAGTTGTTGTTGTAAACCCCGCCCGAAACGCCGCGCGCCACGCCCTGAATGCTGAACCCGCTATCGAATTCATAAGCTGCGGTCAGGCGATAGGTCCACTTGGGAAGCGAGCCGGTGTTCTGCCCTGCCGCGTCCGTTTGCAGCGTCACCCCATTGTTGGTCACCAGTTCGATGGCATGGCTGGCAAGCGCGCGCAGGGTAAAGTTGCCCGCGCCGATCTGGCGGCGATAGCTGGCTTCCAGATCAAGCCCGCTGGTTTCGAGGCTGACGAAGTTGGTTGGCTTGATCTCGATGCTGGTCACCGCCAGCCCCGGCGTGGTCACCCCGCGCCCGCCGGTGGTGGAGATGAACGAACACGAACTGGCGATCTGCTGGAGATAGCACTGATCGGTCAGCGTCTGCGCGGTCAGCGAGTCGATCGAACCCGAAAGGTCGATCTTGTAGTAATCGACCGACATCGCAAAACCGGGGATGAACTGCGGCGTCAGCACAAAGCCCGCGCCGTAAGTCTTGGCGACTTCGGGCTTCAGATCGGGATTGCCCACGGTGGATTCGTTGAACTGGTTGGCCGCCACGGTGCCATTGGGCTGCGGCACGTTGACCGTGTTGGTGCGGCCCGTTCCCGGCGCGAACAGTTCCGAAAGGTTGGGCGCGCGGATATCGCGCGAAACCGTGCTGCGGAACTTCACATCATCGCTGATCTGCCAGGTCAGGCCCAGCTTCCACGTGGCGACGGTGCCCGATGTGGAATAATCGGTCACGCGCGCCGCGCCGTTCAGGTCCATGCCATCCATCAGCGGCACAATGGTTTCGATGAACCCTTCCTTCACGTTATAGGAACCGACGGTGGGCAGGTAGTTGCCATAGATCCAAGTGCCCGTCGTCACGCCATTGGCCACACGCGGGCGGAACAGATCGTCCACCGATCCGGTCACCGATTCCTTGCGATATTCACCGCCGAACGCCAGCGAAACCGGGCCTGCCCACAGATCGAACAGGTTGTTGGTGGAAAAGCTCAGCGCGGCAACTTCCTGTTTCAGCTCCTGTTTGCGCAGCGGTTGCAGGCCATTGTACAGCACATAATCGATGGCGGCTTGCGAAGCGCCATTGGTGCCGATGCGGTTGAGCGGAACGCAGGCGCGGTCATCGTTGGCGGTGTTGGTATCCACGTTGATGCGGCACACGATGGTGCCTGCGGCATATCCGCCCACGTTCCCCGCCTGCGCCACCACGGCATCGGTCGCCGCCGCCATGCGGGCGATGTTCCATGCGTTGGTCAGCAGTTCGTTGGTCTTGGTCTTGCCAAGCTGGTAATAGCCGTCCCACTTCCATTCGGCGCCCATCGCACCGAATTCGCCATTGGCACCCGCGACATAGCGATAGACTTCGCGCGTGTTGTCGCTGCCCTGCGGCGGCAGGAAGATGTTGCTGGTGCCGATCTGGATCGACGTGAGATTGTTCGTCACCATCGCTGCGCGCACCGAATCCGGCAGAAAGGCGTTGTCGCGCTGGATCGTCACGCCGGTGGTCGGGGTCTGCTGGTAAAAGCTCTGCCCGTTGTACTTGCTATAGGCGAACTGTCCGAAGAGATTGAACGCGGGCGAGAATTCATAGCTGAGCCGCCCGAAGGCCGACGTGCGCTTTTCCGAAGGCAGCAACGTGGCACTGCCGCGATGCCCTGCTGTGGTGATGTCCAGATCGCCACCGACCATCCACTGTCCACTGGTGGTGCCGAACACGAGCTGGTTGACGGTCGCCTTGCCCGTGGCCGGATTGATCGATCCGAAATAGGTGCCGCGCAAAGGGCCGGTGCTGATCAAGCCGCCCGGCGTGAACTGGCCGGTGCCGATGCCTGACGCTATTAGAAATTCATTGACGCAGGGCGTTGATGCCAGCGTATCACGGCAGCCTGCTGCGTTGTAGGCAGGGTTGTTGGCAAGGAAAAATCCGCTGTCGTTCCAGTCGCGGTCGATGGACTGGATGCCCGTTTGTGTGAAGTGTTCGCCCGATACGATGATGTGGCCGCGCCCTTCGGCAAATTCCTGGCCAGCGGTAACCGAAATCTTGTGGTTCGGGCCATCGCCATATGTGGTGACGCCATATTCGTATTCGGCAGCGAGGCCTTTGAATTCCTTGTTGAGGATAAAGTTCACCACGCCCGACACAGCGTCCGAACCATAGGCGGACGATGCACCGCCGGTCACCACTTCCACCCGCTGGATCAGCGCTTGCGGGAACGTATTCACGTCAACCGAACCGGTCGTGGTCGAAGCGACGGAGCGTTGCCCATCGAATAGCACCAGCGTGCGCGCCGCCCCCAGTGCGCGCAAGTTCACGCTGTTCACGCCTGCCGCCCCGTTCGAAAGCGAACCGTTTGTGCTGGCGGCGGTGGTCGATCCGCGCACAGCGGGCAGCGTGTTGACGAAATCGGAAATGTTGGCCGGTGCTTCGGATTTCAATTCCTTGGTGCTGACCACGCTGACCGGGGTTGGCGCATCATAGCCATCGCGCACGATGCGCGATCCGGTAACGGTGATCTGGTCGCCTGGTGCGTCTTCCAGCAGCGGCTCGTCAACCGGCTGCGGCGCCATCTCGGTAGATTGCGCGGCGGCCATCGATGGCAGGGCAATGCAAGCCAGTGATGCGCTGCACAGCAGCATTCTTGAAAAGGCCAAGTTGCGAAACGTCTGTTTGCCTGAAGAATGCTGCATATCTGCCCCCATTTTTAAATAAAAACCTGCTCCTTTCATTTGCCATTATTTATTCATGCGATTTTTATCGCAAAAGGCTTTGTGCATCCCCGATGCCAAGGGCTATTCAAGAAATACCGGATTAGCAAAACCCTTTTTGCAAAAGGGTGGATTTGGGCGTTGACAGGGTGGGTGCCCTGCTGGCCTCATGGATTCTTGAGGTATGGAGATATCTTGTATCGCGATATTGGAAATTTGAATGAATGAGCGGTTTCCCGCTGCCTGAATTTTCATCCCGAAACCGAAATCAGGATTTTTCGATGAATTCTCCAACGATCGACCTTGATGAGGTGGATTTTCGAATCCTCGAATTCCTGTCGGCCGATGGCCGCAGCACCGATGTGGCACTGGGCGAAGAGCTTGGCCTGTCGAGCACGGCGGTGGCCCGCAGGCGGCGAATCATGGAGGAAGCGGGGATCATCACCGGCTATCGCGCGCAGCTTTCGCTGGAGGCGCTGGGCTTTTCAGGCGTGGTCGTGGTGATGATCGAACTGCGCAGCCAGGCCGAACAGATCCTCAACGAATTTGAACAGGAAGTGATCAAATGCCCGTCGATGTCCTATTGCGGGTTCATTTCGGGTGACACGGATTTCATCCTGATCGTCCACGTCAGTTCGCTGGATGAATACGACACGATCTACCGCAAGGAACTGTCGAACCTTCCCCACGTCGCCAAGATTCGCAGCAGCTTCATCCTGCGCGAAGTGGCCCAACGCTCGACCATTCCAATCATTTTCGAACGGGGCCGCACCGGCAAGCCCCGCCGTCCGCGCTGATTCCAAACGGAGCAACTGCACCATGACCCTTCCCCGCCTTCGCAATCGCGCGCTCGCGTCCGCCACGTCCATCGCCCTGATCGCGCTCTGCGCACCGTCGGTCATGGCCCAATCCGCGTCCGCAACGGCCAGCGCGCCCACCCGCATGGACGGCTTCGTGCCGCTCACATGGGACGCCGCAAAGGGACGCGTGCTGATCGAAGTGCCCGCTTTCGATACCGACATTCTCTATTACGTATCGGCGGCCAGCGGCGGCGGCTCGGTCGAACTGCCGCTTGATCGCGGTATTCTGGAAAGCGCGGTTATCCGTTTTCAGCGCGTCGGCCAGCGCGTGCTGGTTGTAAAGGTCAACACCGGATACCGTGCCACCACCGGCACGGCGCAGACCGCCGGCGGGGTTGTCGATTCCTTTCCCACATCGGTCCTTGCCAGCCTGCCCATAGAATCTGCCAGCGGCGGTAAGGTGTTGGTCGATGGCACCGCGCTGTTCATGCGCGATGCGGCGGGCATCGAAGCCATGCTCAAGCGTGCCAATCAGGGCACCTACAAATTCGATCCCGCCCGCAGTGCCTTCCACCTGCCTGCGACCAAGGCCTTTCCCGAAAATTCGGAAGTGGAAACCATCGCCACATTCGCGGGCGATGCCCCCGGCGCGCTGGTGCGCAATGTCACGCCCGATGCCCGCAGCGTAACCCTGCGCATCCATCACAGCTTCCTGAAAGCGCCCACCGGCTATGTCCCGCGCCTTGGCGATCCGCGTATCGGGGTGAGCGAAATGCGCTTCCGCGATTATGCCAAGGAAGTCAGCGAACCCACTGAAACCGCGTGGATCACGCGCTGGCGGCTTGAAAAGAAAGACCCCGCCGCCGCAATGAGCGAACCGGTAAAGCCGATCACTTTCTATTTCGATCCCGCCATCCCCGCGCCCATCCGCACCGCGATGAAGCAGGGTACGCTGTGGTGGAACAAGGCCTTCGAACAGGCCGGTTTCATCAACGCGGTGCGCGCGGAAGATGCGCCTGCCGATATGGACCCGATGGACATCCGCTATGCCTATGTCCTGTGGATCAACCGGGATGAGCGCGGTTTTTCCAGCGGCGGCACTTATCGCGATCCGCGCACTGGCGAAATCATCGGATCGAAAACGCGAATGGATACGCACCGCATTCGCACCATCGCGAACTATTGGGACGCCTATAGCGCCGCCCTTCCCGCCGATGGCAGCGGCGTGACCGTGGCCGATCCGGCGCTGGTCACACCCGGCGCTTTTGCCACGATGCCTGCGGGCCAGCGCGATATGGTGCTACTGCGTCAGGCTCTGCTGACCGCGCACGAACTGGGCCACGCCATCGGCTTTCAGCACAACTTCGCCTCCAGCCTCGATGATCGGCAGTCGGTGATGGAATATCCCACTCCGCGCGTGAAAGTGGTGGGCGGCAAGATCGATCTGTCTGAATCCTTCCAGAAGCAGATCGGTGCCTACGACGCGATGATGGTCCGCTATGCCTATTCCACGTTCTCACCGGCAGCGGAAAAGGCGGGGCTGGAAAAGGTCGTGGCCGATATGCGCGCGGCAGGCTTGCACTATGTGCCCGAAACCGATCCGCGCTGGACGTGGTACGATGATCGCGCCACGCCGACCGAATACTTGCGTGAGACATATGCCGCGCGCGACATCCTGCTGAACACTTATGGCCAGAACGCGCTCACGGCGGGGGAGCCGGTGGGGGCCTTGCGCGATGCGCGGTTGTGGATGGTCTATCTCCACCACCGCTATGCGCTTGAAAGCGGATCGAAATATATCGGCGGCCTCTATCAGAACTTCGTGGTGAAGGGCGATACCGTGCCACCGACCGAGTTCGTCCCCGCCGCCTTGCAGCGCGAAGTGCTCGGGCTGATGCTCGACGCGGTGCAGTCATCGGCGCTCGCCATGCCGGAAAGCCTGCTGGCGCAACTCGTCGCCTCACCCGGATCGAACAAGGAGGATCTTTCGGGCGATGCCGCTTTCGATCAGGTGCAGGCCGCGCGCATCGCCGCGTCGCTCGTGCTTGAACCGCTGACCGATGCGGCGCGCGCTAACCGCATGATATCGCTTGCTGCAAGGCAGCGCGATACGCTGACTTTCCCTGAAATGATCGACGCTGTCGTCGCGCGCACCTTCGGCGCTCCGCGCGAAGGTTCAGCGAGCGGACTTGCGCTGCAGGGCGCGGTGGAATCGATCACGCTCGATGCGCTGATGATGCTGGGCGCCAATCCCGATGCTGCGCCGGAAGTGCGCAGCTATGTGCTGGAAACCTTGCGCACGCTTTCGGGCACACTGGCTAAGCGCCGCAGTGCAGACAAGCTGGCCGCCGCTTGGAGCAGCCGCGCCGCTGCCGATATCGCCACCTACCTTGATGATCCGGCGGCTCACGCTCCGAAAAAGCTGTCACCCGAATGGGGTGAAGGGCCGCGTTCGCGCTTCCCGATGCCCCCAGGACCGCCGCTGGGATAAGGGCATTCCTGAAGTGCACCTAGATGCACCTAGGCGCACCTAAGCTGGCCTTAACCGGCGACAGACAGGTGCGCGGCGCGCCGGAAAAGCTCCAGCACAACGGGGTCCGTCTCGTTGGACCGGATCGCCACTTCGAACCGAAGTTGCGATTTCGGGCGGGTGTGAAATTCGGCCAGTTGCCCGGTTTCGATCAGCCGCCGCGCCATCACTTTTGGAAAGACCGCCGCCCCCGCGCCACTTGCAACGATGCCGAGCATCGCCTCGACATTGTTGCAGGTGTTGATCGCCCGCACCGGCAGGCCTGCCGCTTTCAGGCTTTCGCAGGTCACGCGGTGGATCGGGGAATGTTCCCCCACCGACCAGATCGGGATGTCACTGTGCAGGCGATTTTCCTTGGCAATTGAAGGACTTGCCAGCCACGTGAGGTCCACCGCCCCAATGGGTGCGGTGCGCAGGCCGGGGCTGGCGACCGGCCCTGCCAGAAATGCAATGTCGCGCGTGCCTGCCAGCACGTTTTGCAGCATTCGCGCGGTAAGGTCCAAATCGATGTGCAGCGTCACGCCCGGCAGGTCTTTGCCGATGGCGCTGGCAAATTGCGGGAGGCAGGTGGCCGCCGCGATTTCTCCCGCTGCAATCCGCACGATCCCCGCCGCGCCCGCGTGGTTTCCCGCTTCGAGCAGCGCGCTTTCCAGCCCCGCCAACAGCGGTTCGCAATCCTGCACAAGCTGCCGCCCCCGCGCGGTGAGGACGACGCCGCGCCCTTCGCGCCGGAAGATGGCGACGCCAAGCTGGCCTTCGATTTCGCGCACGCGGGCGGAAATGGCGGGCTGCGTGGTGTGCAGCCGCTCGGCCGCAGCGCGAAACGTGCCGAGGCGGGCGATCCACAGCAGCGTTTCGAGATGGTAGATCGCCAGCTTGTGCATCAGCAACTCTTATCAATCAGAGATAAAATTAATCATTGGATCGAAAGGCAATCAAGCCCTAATCTTCGTCCAAACATGGAGGATTCATGGCAGGCAAAATCTATCCCGATGCCCGCGCAGCGCTTGACGGGTTGCTGCACGATGGAATGCTGATCGCCAGCGGCGGCTTTGGCCTTTGCGGCATTCCCGAAAGGCTGATCGATGCCATTGTGGAAAGCGGCGTCAAGGGGCTGACCGTGGCCAGCAATAACGCCGGGATCGACAATCAGGGCCTGGGCAAGCTGCTGCGCACGCGCCAGATCGCCAAGATGATTTCGTCCTATGTTGGCGAAAACAAGGAGTTCGAACGCCAGTATCTTGCAGGGGAACTTGAGGTCGAGTTTTCGCCGCAGGGCACGCTGGCCGAACGGATGCGCGCTGGCGGCGCAGGCATTCCGGGCTTCTACACCAAGACCGGCGTTGGCACACTGGTAGCCGAAGGCAAGGAAATCAAGGAGTTCGGCGGGCAAGAGTTCGTTCTTGAACAGGGCATCTTTGCCGATCTGGCCATCGTGAAGGCGTGGAAGGCCGATACCACCGGCAACGTGGTGTTCCGCAAGACAGCGCGCAATTTCAACGTGCCCGCCGCCACTTGCGGCAAGGTCTGCGTGGTAGAGGTTGAGGAACTCGTCGAACCCGGCGCGCTCAATCCCGATGCGATCCACCTGCCCGGCGTCTATGTGCAGCGCATTGTCGTGGGCGCGCCCTATGACAAGCAGATCGAATTCCGCACCACCCGCAAGAGGGAGACCGTCTGATGACCACGCATGATGGCCTGACCAAGGGCTGGAGCCGCGACGAAATGGCCGCCCGCGCCGCAAAGGAACTGCAGGACGGGTTCTATGTGAACCTTGGCATCGGCATACCGACGCTGGTGGCCAACCACGTGCCTGCGGGGATGACCGTGACGCTGCAATCCGAAAACGGAATGCTGGGCATCGGTCCGTTCCCCTATGAAGGCGATGAAGACGCCGACCTGATCAACGCGGGCAAGCAGACGATCAGCGAACTGGCGCATTCGGCCTATTTCGATAGCGCGCAGTCATTCGCCATGATCCGTGGCGGCAAGATCGACCTGACCGTGCTGGGCGCGATGGAAGTGGCCGAAAACGGCGACATCGCCAACTGGATGATCCCCGGCAAGATGATCAAGGGCATGGGCGGGGCGATGGACCTTGTCGCTGGCGTCAAGAAGATCATCGTGGTGATGGAACACTGCGCCAAGGACGGTAGCCCCAAGTTCATCCCCGCCTGCACCCTGCCGCTGACGGGCCGTGGCGTAGTGGACATGATCGTGACCGACCTTGCCGTGTTCCAGCGCCCGGACCACGATTCCCCGTTCCGTCTGGTTGAATGTGCGCCGGGAGTTACGCCGGAAGAAGTGCGCGAAAAGACGACTGCGCATTACGTCTAAACGTAGGAGTTGACCCCGGCCTTGACCGGGGTCGGTCCTGCTCAGCCTATCATCATCAGGCTGGCGTTGCCACCTGCTGCGGTGGTGTTGATCGAAGTCGAAACTTCCTCAACCAGCCATTCGCAGACGTAGGCGCAGGGTGTGGAAGGGTTGGCGGCGTGGACGGAAAGCACCGCGCCGGGCATCGCGGCAACGTCTGCCAGCGTGCTTTCGATGAATGCTGCATCGCCTTCCACCAAAACGGCGGCGACGGGTTCGGCGGGGCGCGGCGCAAACGCGGCGGCAACAGGTGCGGGCAAGCCTTCAGGCAACGCCATCCCCTGCACCACGCCGCGATTGCCGGTGGCGAGGACGGCGGCCATCTGTTCGAACAGACCCGCCTGCGTAGAGGGGCGCAACAGGATCGTGCCGCGCGCGTGCAGGGCATAGAGATTGCGTTCGCCCACTGGCCCCGGCAGTTCCAGTTCAACTCCCAGCGGTGAGGCATCGGCATAGCGGCGCGCCTTCGCCGCCGTATCGCGCTCTCCTTGCGTATCAAGCCATTCGGCAAATTCGTGGATGGGCGTTGGCACATGCGCGGCGCGGGCGGCGAAGACCGGTGGCCGTTCCACCAGCCGTCCCAGATAGAGCGGCCCACCCGCTTTTGGCCCTGTGCCCGAAAGGCCGCAACCGCCGAACGGCTGCACGCCAACGATCGCGCCAATCACGTTGCGGTTGATATAGATGTTCCCAACCCTGATCCGCGAGGTGACGTGCGAAACCGTCTCGTCCAACCGCGTGTGCAGGCCGAAGGTAAGGCCATAGCCGGTCGCGTTGATATCATCGATCAACTGGCCGAGCCGTTCACGGCGGAAGCGCCGAATGTGGAGCACCGGGCCGAAAACTTCGCGGCCCACATCGGCCATGCGATTGATTTCGATGATCGTGGGCGCAACGAACGTGCCGTGGACGGCCTCGTCCGGCAGCGGTTGCTGGTCCACGCGCAGGCCCTTGGCGCGCATGGCAGCGATGTGGCTTTCGATGTTGTCGCGCGCCTCAGCCGTGATGACCGGCCCGATATCGACGTTCAGCGCATCGGTGCGCCCGATGGACAGTTCGCGCAGCGCGCCTTTCAGCATGGCCAGCGTACGGTCGGCCACTTCCTCTTGCAGGCACAGCACGCGCAAGGCCGAACAGCGCTGGCCCGCGCTGTCGAAGGCCGAGGCGATCACATCGGCCACGACCTGTTCGGCCAGCGCCGAGGAATCGACGATCATCGCGTTCTGTCCGCCGGTTTCCGCGATCAGCGGGATGGGGCGGCCTCTTGGTGACAGGCGCTTGGCAAGCTGGCGCTGAATCAGCCGTGCGACTTCGGTGGAGCCGGTGAACATCACGGCAGCAGTTTGCGGCGCATCCACCAGCGCCGCGCCGATGCGGCCATCGCCGGTCAACAGTTGCAACGCATCTTCGGGCACGCCCGCTTCGTGCAGCAGGCGCACGGCTTCGGCGGCGATCAGCGGGGTTTCCTCTGCCGGTTTGGCCAGCACCGGATTGCCGGCGACGAGCGCTGCGGCGACTTGCCCGGTGAAGATCGCCAGCGGGAAGTTCCACGGGCTGATGCAGACGACCGGGCCGAGCGGCACTTGCGCCGCGCCAAAGGTCTGCCGGGCCTGGGTGGCGTAATAGCGCAGGAAATCGATGGCTTCGCGCACTTCGGCAATGGCATTGGGCAAGGATTTGCCCGCCTCGCGCATGATCAGGCCAAGCAGGATTGGCATCCGCGCCTGCATGGCGCTGGCGGCACGTTCGAGGATGGCGGCGCGGCTTGCCACGGGTTCGTCACGCCAGCGGGAAGCGCCCGCGCGCTCTACTGCCGCAGTCGCAAAGGCCGGATCGACTTCTACGACATGGCCCACCACATCGCGGTGGTCGGCAGGGTTCAGCACGGGGCGCGCCGTGCCTTGTGTTTCTGGCGGACCGGCGTGCCATGTCATTGCCGCGCTTTCCTGCAAGGCTTCGGTCAGCATGGCCAGCATGGCTTCGCTTGCAAGATCAAGGCCTGTTGAATTGCGCCGGTCCGGGTAAAGCGCCGATGGCAGGGCAATGCCATCGTGCCGCGCGCCGGGCTGCGGCATGGCTTTCACCACCTCTGCCGGATCAGCCACCAGATCGTCCACCGGCACGGCAGGATCGCCGATTCGGTTGACGAAGCTGCTGTTCGCGCCGTTTTCCAGCAGGCGGCGCACGAGATAGGCGAGCAGCGTTTCGTGCGTGCCCACCGGCGCATAGATGCGGCAGGGGCGGTTCAGCTTGTCCGCACCCACGACCTGCCGGTAGAGCGGTTCACCCATGCCGTGCAGGCACTGAAATTCGTACTGGCCGGTGCTGAAATCAGCCCCTGCCAGATGATAGATCGTGGCCACTGTCTGCGCATTGTGCGTGGCGAACTGCGGGAACACCGCATCGGGCGCGGCCAGCAATTTGCGGGCGCAGGCGATATAGGCAACGTCGGTATGGACTTTGCGCGTATAGACCGGAAAGTCGGCCAGCCCGTCCACTTGCGCTCGCTTGATCTCGGCGTCCCAATAGGCCCCCTTGACCAGACGCACCATCATGCGCCGCCCTGCACGGCGGGAAAGATCGATGATCCAGTCGATCACCGCCGGGCACCGCTTGCCATAGGCCTGAATGACGAAGCCGAGGCCGTTCCACCCGGCCAGCGTGGGATCGAGCGCGAGACTTTCGAGAAGGTCGAGCGAGAGTTCGAGGCGGTCGGCCTCTTCCGCATCGATGTTCAGCCCGATGTCATAGCCCATGCACAGCGTGGCCAGCGCTTTCACGCGGGGCAGCAGTTCGGCCGTGACTCGTTCGGCCTGCGCGCGGGAATAGCGCGGGTGAAGCGCGGACAGCTTGATCGAGATGCCCGGCCCTTCATTAATGCCGCGCCCGGCAGAGGCGGCACCAATGGCGTGGATCGCGTTCTCGTAATCCTTGTAATACCGCGCGGCATCCTGCGCGGTGGTGGCCGCTTCGCCCAGCATGTCGTAGCTGTAGCGAAAGCCTTTGGATTCCAGTTCCTTGGCGCGCTCCAGCGCTTCGGCAATCGTCTCGCCGGTGACGAACTGTTCGCCCATCATGCGCATGGCAAGGTCAACCCCGCGCCGGATCACCGGTTCGCCCGCGCGCGCCACCAGCCGTGTCAGCGCGGCGCCAAGGCCGCGATCATCCACGCTGCCTACCAGCTTTCCGGTGATCGCCAGCCCCCAAGAAGCGGCGTTGACGAACAACGAGCGCCCGCCGCCCAGATGTGCGGTCCAATCGCCATCGGCAATCTTGTCACGGATCAGCGCATCGCGGGTGGCGGTATCGGGGATGCGCAGCAGGGCTTCGGCAAGGCACATCAGTGCGACGCCCTCTTCGCTCGACAGCGAGTATTCCTGCACCAGCCCTTCCACGCCGCTGCCCCGGCTTTCGCCGCGGAGCGCGGTGACGAGGCGGCTTGCCGTGCTTCGAATGGCGCTGCGCGCATCGGCGGGCAGGCTGGCTTGTTCGATCAGTGGCGCGAGCGCTTGCGCTTCATCCGTGCGGCACGCGGCGGTGATGGCCTGCCGCAGCGGCGTGGCGGGGCGGATGGGGGGCGCAAAGTGGGCGAAGGGGGCGGGTGCGGCGGTCATGCCATTGACATAGCACGGATCGCCGGGTCAATCTGACCAAACGCGCTGCCTGAATGGTTCGAATGAACTTTTGATCTGGCAATTTGGAGGCGGAATTGCCCACAGAACACCGTAATGCAGTCCATCTTGACGATTATGACCGCAAGATCATCGCCGCGTTGCAGATCGATGGCCGGATGGCAATGACGGCGCTGGCCGAAAAGGTCGGGCTTTCCAAAACGCCGTGTCAGGTGCGGCTGAAGCGTCTGCTGGATGCAGGGGTGATCACCGGGTTCGCCGCGCTGGTCGATTTTGCCAAGCTGGGCATCGATCACGTGGCCTTCACCGAAGTGAAGCTGTCCGACACGCGCGACCGCGCGCTGGCCGAATTCAACGCAGGCGTGCGGCAGATCCCCGAAATCGAGGAGTGCCACATGATCGCCAGCAGCTTCGACTATCTACTGAAGGTGCGAACGTCCGATATCCGCCGCTACCGCACGGTGCTGGGGGAGAAAATCTCCGCCCTGCCCCACGTGGCCAGCACGTCGACTTTCGTGGCGATGGAGACGGTGAAGGAGTAGCCCGCCCCGTCAGAACGCCGCAATGCCCGTGATCGCGCGGCCCAGGATCAGCGCATGGACATCGTGCGTGCCTTCATAGGTGTTCACCGTTTCAAGGTTCACCATGTGGCGGATCACCTGATATTCGCCCGAAATGCCATTGCCACCGTGCATGTCGCGCGCCATCCGGGCGATATCCAGCGCCTTGCCCACGTTGTTGCGCTTTACGATGGAGATCATTTCGGGCGCGAATTTCCCGGCGTCCATCAATCGGCCCACTTGCAGCGATGCGTGCAGACCCAGCGTGATTTCGGTCAGCATGTCGGCCAACTTCTTCTGGTAAAGCTGCGTTCCGGCCAGCGGGCGGCCGAACTGGTGCCGGTCCAGCCCATATTGCCGCGCCGCGTGATAGCAGAACTCCGCCGCGCCCAGCGCCCCCCACGAAATGCCATAGCGCGCGCGATTAAGGCAACCGAACGGCGCTTTCAGCCCTTGCACGTTGGGCAGCAGCGCGTCTTCGGGCACGAACACATCGTCCATCACCACCATGCCGGTGATCGAGGCGCGCAGCGAAATCTTGTTTTCGATCTTCGGCGCGGACAGGCCCTTCATGCCCTTTTCCAGCACGAAGCCGCGAATGCCGCCGCCGTGCGCGTCGCTCTTGGCCCAGACGACGAACACGTCGGCAATCGGGGCGTTGGAAATCCACGTTTTCGCGCCGTTGATCACATAGCCGCCATCGACCTTGCGCGCGTGAGTGCGCATTCCGCCGGGGTCTGATCCGGCGTCCGGTTCGGTAAGGCCGAAGCAGCCGATCCACTCGCCGGTCGCCAGCTTTGGCAGGTATTTGCGGCGCTGCTCCTCGCTCCCGTATTCGAAGATCGGGAACATCACGAGGCTGGACTGCACGCTCATCATCGAACGATAGCCCGAATCCACCCGCTCAACCTCGCGCGCGATGAGGCCGTAGGAGACATAGCCCGCGCCGGTGCAGCCGTAGTCTTCGGGCAGCGTCACGCCCAGCAGCCCTTGCGCCCCCATTTCGCGGAAGATTTCGGGGTCGGTATGTTCGTTGGCGAAAGCATCGATCACGCGCGGGGCAAGCCGGTCCTGCGCAAAGGCGCGCGCGGCATCGCGGATCATGCGTTCGTCATCGGTCAGCAGCCCATCCAACCCCAGCGCGTCTTCCCAGTCGAACGGAACCATGCCTGCCATTTCGGTAATCTCCTTTGTAACCTCTTTGGCATCCTGCAACCGGCACTTCAACCACAGCGAAAAGGCATTTGTCAGCAGCGCGTCATGCGCATAGTGCAGATGCAAATGAACAAGACCGTCCGGGGTGATCCAATGCCGACAATGCTGAAAGTGAACGGAACCTCAAGGCAGGTTGACGTTCCCGGCGAAAAACCGCTGTTGTGGGTCTTGCGCGAAGATCTGGGCTATCTGGGGCCGAAGTTTGGCTGTGGCGCGGGGCTGTGCGGGGCCTGCACGGTGCACCTTGATGGGCAGGCAATCCGGTCCTGCATCACCCCGATCAACGCCGTGGGCGAAGGCGCGATCACCACGATCGAAGGCGTTGCAGCCAGCGCGGTTGGCAAGCGCGTGAGCGATGCGTGGGTGGATATCGACGTGCCGCAGTGCGGATACTGCCAGGCAGGCCAGATCATGAGCGCGGTGGCGCTGCTGGAAAGCAATCCCGCGCCCAGCGATTCCGATATCGATGCGGCAATGGCAGGCAACCTGTGCCGCTGCGGCACCTACCACCGCATCCGCGATGCGATAAAGCAGGCCGCAGGAGGCGCAAATGCTCGCTGATCGTCGTCTTGCGCTGAAGGCCATGCTCGCCGCGGGTGGCACGCTTGCCTTCGATATCCAGATTGCGGGCGCGCAAGGGGCAAAGCCCGGCGGCGCGGCATCGGCCCGGATCAACGCCTATGTGGCCATCGCCGCCGACAATACGGTGACGATCACGTCAAAGAACCCGGAAATCGGCCAGGGCGTAAAGGCCATGCTGCCGATGCTCATTGCCGAAGAACTCGACGTCGCGTGGGGTTCTGTGAAAGTGGAACAAGCGGTGGCCGACCAGTCCCGCTTTGGCGAACAGTTTGCGGGCGGGTCCATGTCCACCCCGATGAACTGGATGCCGATGCGGCAGGCGGGCGCAACTGCGCGCGCTATGATTGTTGCGGCAGCGGCAAAGCAATGGGGCGTGCCCGCTGCCGATATCACCACCAGCGCGGGCGAAGTGATCCACGCCGCCAGCAAACGCCGCGCGCCCTATGCCGCGCTGGCGGCTGCTGCGGCAAAGGAAGCAGTGCCCGATGTGGCGTCGCTCAAGCTGAAAGACCCTGCCAGCTTTACGATCATCGGCAAGCCGGTGCCGGGGCCGGACACGCCAGCCATCGTCGCGGGCAAGCCGCTGTTTGGTGTCGATACGGTCCTGCCTGGCATGGTTCACGCCGCGCTGCTGACCGCGCCGGTGCGCGGTGCCACGCTGAAAAGCCACGATGCGGCCAAGGCGCTGGCTCTGCCCGGCGTGCGCAAGGTCGTGCCGCTGCGCCAGCTTGGGCACGATGACGCGCCGGTCGATGCTCTGGCGGTGATGGCCGACAGCTGGTGGACCGCCAGCGAAGCGCGCAAGCTGCTGGATGCGCAATGGGACAACGGCGGGCGCGAAAAGCATTCCGACGCCACGTTTGCCGCTGCCGCCAAGGCCGCGTTTGCGGGCGCACCCGCAGCGTCCGTGCGCAAGGAAGGCGATGCTGCCGCCGCGCTGGCCAAGGCGGCAAAAGTCGTTAGCGCGGAATATTCCTACCCCTTCCTCGCCCACGCCACGCTGGAGCCGCAGAACTGCACCGCGCAGGTCAAGGACGGCAAGGCAGAGCTTTGGGCGCCCAGCCAGATGCCCGACGAAGGCAAGGGCATGGTGGCCAAGGCACTTGGCGTTGCGCCCGATGCCGTCACGGTCAACCTGACCCGCATCGGCGGCGGTTTCGGGCGGCGTCTGCAAAGCGATTTCATGGTGCTGGTCGCCATGATCGCGCGCGAGGTTCCGGGCGTTCCGGTCAAACTGATCCTTGAGCGTGAAGAGGATTTCCGGCTCGATTTCTTCCGCCCGGCAGGCTTCCACAAGTTCGATGCGGCGCTGGATGCGCAAGGCAAGCTGACCGCGTTCCGCACCCACCTCGTCACCTTCGGCGCAAAGGGTCAGCCGGGGCGCGGGGGCGAACTGCCCAATGATCTGGTCCCGGCCAATCTGGTGCCCAACGCCGATCTTGGCATGACCGTGCTCGATAGCAACGTGCCGCTAGGCTGGCTGCGCGCGCCGGGATCGAACGCGCTGGCCTATGCCACGCAGGCCTTCCTTGACGAAGTGGCCGCCGCTGCGGGCAAGACGCTGCCTGCCTTCATGCTGGACGTGCTGGGCGAGGCCCGTGCCGTGGTTCCGCCAAAGATTCCCGGCGTGCCGGATATCTTTCAGCCGCCGCCGTTCGATACCGGCCGCGCCGCAGGCGTCATCCGCGAGGTAATGAAAAACGCCGCGTGGCAGGAAAAGCCCGCAAAGGGGCGCGGCTTCGGCTTCTATTTCAGCCACTTGGGATACTTCGCCGTGGTGGCCGATGTGGCCGAAGCCGATGGCGCGCTGCGGGTCACGAAGATGTGGGTCGCGGGCGATATCGGCAGCACCGTGATCAACCCGATGAACGCCGAACAGCAAATCCGGGGTTCGATGATCGAAGGCATCGGCCATGTCATCGGCGGGCTGAAAGTGCCGGTCGAAGGCGGACAGGTGCAAGTGGCGAACTTCGATGCCTATCCGCTGCCGCGCATTGATGTGGTGCCGCCTATCGAAATCGCGATGGTCCGCACCGACAATCCGCCCACTGGCCTTGGCGAACCCGCCCTGCCCCCGGTGGTGGCGGCGGTGGCCAATGCGATCAGCAGCCTGACCGGAAAGCGTGTTCGCTCTCTGCCCTATCAGGCGTGAAAGCCTTGCCGGGGCGATAATTTCACCCCGGCATCGCACCTTAAACCAGCAACCCGCCCAGTCGTCCGCGAATGATGCTTTCCGCATCGCCCATGATGCGGTCGATCAATTGCTGGCAGGTGGGCACATCGTGGATCAGGCCCTGCACCATACCGGCCCAGAACACGCCTTTGGACAGGTCACCCGTTTCCAGCAGGGCCTTGCCCGCGCGGCCATTGACGAGTTCCTGAACGTCTTCGAACTTCGCATCGGGTTTTGACAGGCGGCGCACCACTTCTTCGGACACGTCGCTGCGGCCCACGCGCGCGGTGTTCTTGAAATTGCGGAAGATCAGGAAGCTGCCGCGTTCGTCATTGTCGATATAGGCCTGTTTCACATTATCGTGGATCGGCGCTTCCTGCGTGGCGCAAAAGCGGGTGCCCATGTTGATGCCTTCCGCGCCGAGCGATAGCGCCGCCACTAGTCCGCGCCCATCGCCAAAGCCGCCGCTGGCCAGCAGCGGGATTTTCACCTTGTCCGCCGCCGCCGGGATCAGGATCAGGCCGGGAATGTCGTCCTCCCCGGGGTGCCCGGCACATTCGAAGCCATCGATGGAAATGACGTCACACCCGGCGCGTTCGGCAGACAGCGCGTGGCGCACAGCGGTGCATTTGTGCAGGATCGTCACGCCGTGCGGTTTGAGCATTTCCCAGATTTCGCGCACAGCCTGCGTGCCCGCCGTTTCAACGATTTTCACCCCGCCATCGATGATCGCCTGGGCATAGGCCCTGTAATCGGGGGAATTGACCGTCGGGAATATCGTCATGTTCACGCCAAAGGGCTTGGCCGTCATGGCTTTCGTGCGCTCGATCTCGTCGCGCAGCGCATCAGGCGTGGGCTGGGTCAGCGCGGTGATGATGCCAAGCCCGCCTGCGTTTGATACCGCACTGGCAAGTTCGGCATAGCCCACGTTCATCATCCCGCCCTGCACGATAGGATGTTCGATGCCGAGCATTTCGGTGATGCGCGTCTTGATGGCCATGTTCCTCCCCTCAGGTCGTTCCTGTTGTTGCCGCACAGTTGCAGCATGGCCCTCCTCTCGCAACCTCACAGACCTGACAGACGGCCTCAGGAATGCGGCTTTTGCAGCGTCTGACAGAAAATTCAGGCAACGCTGTCAATTTCTGTGACCGTTAACTTGACCAGCGCTGCCAATTGGCTAGGTTCCCGCAATCACTGGTGGGAATCTCTTAACTGCGCAGAGTCGCATGGGGGAATGTCATCCGGTGGAGCGAGAGGAATATACATCCGATGATCGAAGCCACGGACGCGCACGTGAACCGGCGCGGAGCCATTGCGCGCATCGCGCTGCTGCTGGGTGCCTCCGCGCTGCCAGCCAACGTTTTTGCGCAGGCGCTCGAAGGTGCAAAGCCCTATCTTCCGGCAGGTCAGATGGCACTGCTTTCGGCTGTGGCCGATACCATTCTGCCCAAGACCGATACGCCGGGCGCGCTGGCTGCAAAGGTGCCGCAGCGTCTTGACGTGATGCTGGGCGGATGGGCCGCGCCCGCCACGCGCGAGGCAATTCTTGGCGGGCTGAAGCGCATTGACGATGCAGCCCGCACTGCCAAGGGAAAGGGCTTTGCCGCGCTTTCAGTCAAGGATCGCGAAGCTGTATTGCGCACCCACGATGCCGCCGCTCTGGCCAAGACCGGGCAGACCGTCGCTTCGGGCAAGTTCCCCTTCACCAAGACGGTGGCGGTGGTCGATCCGGGATATCTGCGGCTCAAGGATCTGATCGTCGATCTCTATTACTACAGCCCCGAAGCGACCGCGACCGAGCTGGTCTACGAACACGTGCCCGGCAAGTATGAGCCATCGCTCAAACTCACGCCGAAATCGCGCCCGTTCCTCGGCGTTGGCCCCTTCTGAAGCGAGTAAGACCCATGTTTGATGCAATCGTGATCGGTTCGGGGATGAGCGGCGGTATTTCCGCCAAGGAACTTGCCGAGCGGGGCCTGAAAGTGCTGCTGCTGGAACGTGGCCGCAAGGTTGAACACGTTACCGACTACAACGACACCCAATCCCCGTGGGAGCTGCCCAACAACAACGCCGTTCCCGAAGAGGAACTGGCGCGCGACTACCCCGTGCAGAGGCAGTGCTATGCGATGAACGCCGCAACCAAGCAGTTCTGGGTGAAGGACAGCGATCACCCCTATATCACGCCGGACGAACGCCCCTTCACGTGGATTCGCGGCTATCACCTTGGCGGACGTTCGATCATGTGGGGTCGCCAGTCCTATCGCCTGTCGCCAATGGATTTCGAAGCGAATGCCAAGGACGGTCACGGCGTTGACTGGCCGATCCGCTATGACGATCTGGCCCCGTGGTACAGCCACATCGAAAAGTTCATTGGCGTTTCGGGCAGCAAGGAAAATCTGCCGCAGCTTCCCGATGGGGAATTCCTGCCGCCGTGGGAAATGAACGACGCCGAAAAGCTGTTCAAGGCTTCGGTCGAACAGAACTTCCCCGGTCGCAAGGTGATCATCGGGCGCAACGCGAACCTTTCCGTCGCGCAGCCCCATCACGAAGAACTGGGGCGCACGAGCTGTCAGAACCGTTCGATCTGTGAACGCGGTTGCAGCTTTGGCGCAAACCACACCAGCCTTTCGTCGTCCCTTCCGGCGGCAGAGCGTACTGGCAACCTGACCATCGTGACCGATGCCATCGTGCACAGTCTTGTGCAGGATCCAAAGACCGGGCGCATCACCTCGGTCCGGGTGATCGATGCCAAGACGAAGGAAGGCAAGACCTACGAAGCCAAGGTCTTCTTCCTCAATGCCTCCACCATCGGCACCGCGCAGATCCTGCTCAATTCGCGCAGCGAAGCGAACCCGCGCGGATTGTGCAACAAGTCCGATCAGGTCGGGCGCAATATCATGGACCACATGTATGCGCTCAGCACCGTGGGCGTAATGCCCGAATACCCGAAGGACAGCTACTATCGCGGCCGGCGTCCCACCGGCATCTACATTCCGCGCTATCGCAATGTCACCGAAGACGGCGGCGATTACGTGCGCGGCTATGGCTATCAGGGCGCGGTCATCCGTCAGGGTGGAAAGCCCAGCGCAGACGTTCCCGGCATCGGTCAAGACATCAAGCAGCGCGGGCGCGAATTCGGTCCGTGGGTGGCGTTCATTTCGGGCTTCGGTGAAATGCTGCCGAACCCCGAAAACCGCGTGGTTCAGGATGAAACGCGCAAGGACAAGTGGGGCATCCCGCTGCTCAACATCAGCGTCGGCTTCAGCGAGAACGAACGCAAGATGGCCAAGCAGATCCTTGCCGACGGCAAGGCGATGATCGAGGCCGCAGGCGGCACGGTCGTCTCACAATCGACGCAGCCGGGGCCTCCGGGACTTGGCATTCACGAAATGGGCACCGCGCGCATGGGCCGCGATCCGATGACTTCGGTGTTCAATGGCTACAATCAGGCCCACGAAGCGCCGAACCTGTTCTGCACCGATGGCGCGGTGATGGCCTCGTCGGGCTGCCAGAACCCCTCGCTCACGTACATGGCGATGTCGGCCCGCGCCGCGCACCATGCGGCGGAATGGTTGAAGGCAGGCAAGCTGTGATGCTGCGCAAACTTTTGGCGACGGCGATTGCGCCGGTCGTTCTACTCGGTTCCGGGGCGGCGTTTGCTGCTGCTCCGGTAACTGATTGCGGCAATCGGGATACGCCGTTTTCGGCGGCGTCCCCGCTGGTTGACGTGCTGCTGAGCCATCAGGCGAAAGCCGTGGTCGAAAAGGTCATTCCCGGCAAGATCGGTGCCATGCCGCCGCTGTTTTCGGGCACCACACCGCCGACGTTCGCCGCAATTCTCGATGTGAAATCGGCGGCTATGTTTCTCGGAACGGACGCAGCAAAAATCGCTGAAATCGATGCCGGATTGCGCACGGTGGCCGTCACCGATGCTGATCGCGTAAAGCGCTGCGCCCGTTTTGACAACGAAGTGCCTGCCCTGTCGCGCGTTAAGGGCAAGCTGAACGTGCTGGTCTTCGAAAAGATCAACGGTTTCAAGGACACACCTTCGGTCGATGCCGCGCACGCCGCGCTGATCGATATGGCCAAGCGCAAGGGCTGGGCACTGGCCTTCACCGACAAGGGCGGGGCGTTCAATCCCAAGACGCTGGGCGAGTTCGATGCGGTGTTGTGGAACAACATTTCGGGCGATGTGCTGACCGTTTCGCAACGCGCCGCATTCAAGGGCTGGCTCGAAGCAGGCGGTGCCTATGTCGGCATTCACGGTTCGGCGGGCGATCCGGTCTATTTCTGGGATTGGTATCCCGATACCCTGCTCGGCGCCCGCTTTGTCGGCCACCCGCGCGGCAAGCAGTTTCAGGAAGCGCGCATCGCGGTGGAATCGGCGCACCCTCTGGCCAAGGGGCTGCCCGCAGAATGGCGCATGACCGACGAATGGTACTCGTTCCGCTCCAGCCCGCGCCTTGCAGGGGCTACGCCGGTGCTGATGCTGGATGAAAGCACCTATGAACCCAACGATCCGCAGATGCCGGGTCTGGTCATGGGCGCGGATCATCCGCTGGCATGGACCAACTGCATCGGCAAGGGCCGCATGTTCTATTCCGCCATCGGCCACCGGCCTGAAACCTATAGCGATGCAAACCATCTGCATCTGCTGGAAAACGCGATTACCTGGGCGGCGACCGATAAGGCTGCCTGCCCGGCGATGGCCCGATAAAGCCGACTTTCAGGGCCGAAAGAAAAAGAATAGAGCGTTGCTCCCATATGGGAACTTCGCGTTGTGTTGCGGTGCGGCATCCCGCTGGCATCGTCCGCAACAGCGAAGTTCCCGGCCATGTCACAATTGCTTGATCGCCAGACGCTTACCCATCTTGAACGTCTCGAATCCGAGGCGATCCACATCATGCGGGAGGTCGTGGCCGAGGCGACGAACCCGGTCATGCTCTATTCCGTGGGCAAGGATAGCGCGGTGATGCTGCATCTGGCGCGCAAGGCGTTCTATCCCTCGCCGCCGCCGTTCCCGCTGCTCCACGTGGACACCACGTGGAAGTTCAAGGCGATGTACGAACTGCGCGACAAGATGGCGCAAACAAGCGGCATGGACCTGCTGGTCTACCAGAACCCCGAAGCGCAGGAACGCGGGATCAACCCGTTCGATCACGGCGCGCTCCACACCGACATGTGGAAGACCGAAGGGTTGAAGCAGGCGCTCGACAAGTATGGCTTCGACGCAGCTTTCGGCGGCGCGCGTCGTGACGAGGAGAAGAGCCGCGCCAAGGAGCGCATCTTCAGCTTCCGCACCGCCAGCCACGGTTGGGATCCCAAGAACCAGCGCCCGGAACTGTGGAACCTGTACAACGCCCGAAAAAACAAGGGCGAATCGATCCGCGTGTTTCCGATCTCGAACTGGACCGAACTGGACATCTGGCAGTACATCCACCTCAACAATGTGCCCATCGTGCCGCTCTATTTCGCGGACAAGCGCCCCACGGTTGAGCGTGACGGCATGCTGCTGATGGTCGATGACGAACGCTTCCCGCTCCTGCCCGGTGAAGAACCGGTGATGCGCTCGATCCGTTTCCGCACGCTGGGCTGCTACCCGCTGACCGGCGCGGTTGAGAGCGAGGCGAAGACGCTGCCGCAGGTCATTCAGGAAACGCTGCTGACCACCACTAGCGAACGCCAGGGCCGCGCCATCGACAAGGATGCGGGCGGTGCCGGCATGGAAGTGAAGAAGCAGCAGGGCTACTTCTGACGCTTCCCGCCTGAGCTGCGCCCCTTTCCGACCTGCGACCTCCGCCTACACGGGGGAACGGGAGATAGAACATGTCTGAAGTTGCAAACGCCGAACCCGTCTACGTCACCGATGCCCTGATTGCAGAGGACATCGACGCCTATCTCGATCAGCACCAGCACAAGACCATGCTGCGCTTCATCACTTGCGGGTCGGTGGACGATGGCAAGTCCACGCTGATCGGACGCCTGCTGTATGATTCGAAGATGATCTTCGAAGACCAGCTCGCCGCGCTGGAGAACGACAGCAAGAAGGTGGGCACGCAGGGGCAGGAGATCGACTTCGCGCTGCTGGTCGATGGCCTTGCGGCAGAGCGCGAACAGGGCATCACGATTGACGTGGCCTATCGCTTCTTCAACACTGAAAAGCGCAAGTTCATCGTGGCCGATTGCCCCGGCCACGAACAGTACACCCGCAACATGATCACCGGCGCGTCCACCGCCGATCTTGCCGTGATCCTGATCGATGCGCGCAAGGGCGTGCTGGTGCAGACGCGCCGCCACTCCTACCTGTGCCACCTGATCGGCATCCGCAACATCGTGCTTGCGGTGAACAAGATGGATCTGGTTGACTACGATCAGCAAGTCTTCGACGCCATCGTCAAGGACTATGCCGAGTTCGCGCGCGGCATCGGGATCGAAAACTTTACCGCGATGCCGATTTCCGGCTTCAAGGGCGACAACATCACCACCCGTTCGGCCAACACCCCGTGGTATTCCGGCCCGACGCTGGTCGAACACCTTGAAACGGTGGAAGTGCTGTCGTCGGTCGATGCTGACAAGCCGTTCCGTATGCCGGTGCAGTGGGTCAATCGCCCCAACCTCGATTTCCGGGGCTTCTCCGGCCTTGTCGCCACGGGCAGCGTAAAGCCGGGCGACGATATCCGCGTGCTGCCTTCGGGCAAGACCAGCAAGGTCACGCGCGTCGTCACGCTCGATGGCGATCTGGAGCAGGCGGTTGCGGGCCAGTCGGTTACCATCTGCCTTGCCGATGAGGTCGATTGTTCGCGCGGCGACGTCATCAGCCTTGCCGACAATCCGCCGCAGGCCGCCGACCAGTTCGAAAGCACGCTGGTGTGGCTGAACGACGAAGCGATGATCCCCGGCCGCGCCTATTGGCTGAAGCTGGCGACGCAGACCGTTTCGGCCACCGTGCAGCAGCCTAAATACGTCGTGAACGTCAACACGATGGAACATCTGGCAGCCAAGACGCTGGAACTCAATGCCATCGGTGTGGCCGAGCTTGCCACCGACAAGCCGCTGGTGTTCGAAGCCTATGCTGACAACCGTACGCTCGGCGGTTTCGTGCTGATCGACAAGATTACCAACGCCACCGTGGCGGCAGGGATGCTCAACTTCTCGCTCCGCCGCGCGCAGAACGTGCACTGGCAGGCGCTTGACGTCAGCCGCGAAGCACACGCCGCGCTCAAGAACCAGCGGCCCAAGGTGCTGTGGTTCACTGGCCTTTCGGGTTCGGGCAAATCGACTATCGCCAACCTTGTCGAAAAGAAGCTGCACGCCATCGGCAAGCACACCTTCCTGCTGGATGGTGATAACGTGCGCCACGGGCTGAACAAGGATCTGGGCTTTACCGAGGCGGACCGCATCGAGAACATCCGCCGCGTGGGCGAAGTGGCCAAGCTGATGACCGATGCTGGCCTAATCGTCCTCACCGCCTTCATCAGCCCGTTCCGCGCCGAGCGCGAAATGGTGCGCAGCCTGATGGCCGATGGCGAGTTCGTGGAAGTGTTTATCGACACTCCGCTAGAAGTGGCCGAAAGTCGCGACGTGAAAGGTCTCTACAAGAAGGCGCGTTCGGGTGAACTGAAGAACTTTACCGGTATCGACAGCCCTTATGAGGCGCCGGAAAGCGCCGAAGTGCGGGTCGATACCACGGCGGAATCGCCTGAAGACGCGGCGGAACGCATCGTCGCCATGCTGATCGGCTGAGGGAGCGCGCAATGACCACTCTGACCGACGCCGAACTTGCCGCGCACCTTGCCGAGGTGGCAGGCAAGCTGCTGCTGACCGTGCGCGAAAGCGGGATGCTCAGCCTCAAGAAGCTGGGCAAGGCGGGCGATGCCACCGCCAACCAGTTCCTTGTCCATGCGCTGCGCGAACAGCGCCCGGATGACGGGCTGCTGTCTGAAGAGGAAAAGGACAACCTTGATCGGTTGGCCATTTCGCGCACCTGGATCGTCGATCCGGTGGACGGCACGCGGGAATATGGCGAAGCGCGGGCCGATTGGGCCGTGCATGTCGGCCTTGCAGTGGATGGTGTGGCAACCGTTGGTGCGGTGGCGTTGCCGGGAGCGGAAATCGTACTGCGCACCGATCAGCCGCGCGAGGTTCCACCTGCCCCCGCCACTTTGCGCATGGTCGTCAGCCGCACGCGCCCGGCGCATGAAGCGGTGGCTGTGGCCGAAGCCATCGGCGCCGAACTCGTTCCGATGGGCAGCGCCGGAGCCAAGGCGATGGCGGTGATTCTTGGCGACGCCGATGTTTACCTGCATTCGGGCGGCCAGTTCGAATGGGATTCCTGCGCACCGGTCGCCGTGGCGCTGGCGCATGGCCTGCATTGTTCACGCATCGACGGCAGCCCGCTGGTTTACAATCAAGCAGACACCTACATGCCTGACCTGCTGATCTGCCGGAAGGAACACGCGGACATGGTGCTGGCAGAGATCGCCAAGGTTGCGCCGAAAGCATAGGTGGCGCGAAGCCCACCCCCAACCTCTCCCGCCTGTGGCAGGGGAGCGAGACTTGCTGAACGTAGTGAAGTTAGTCGTAGCGGCGAGGGTTTCTGACCCTGCACTAACCAATATGGTTTCACCGGGGAAACATCCAACAGCTTGACGCCTTCGCTCCCATATGGGAGCGAAGCGCATGGCCTTTACGCCCGCTGACCAGCGCGAACTCTATCTGCCCCTGATCGAGGGCATTCATGAAACGCCGCCGTTTGGCCTGTTCATGCGCAATCTGGTGGCGCGAACGGGCGCGCGCCACGCATTTCTGATCCTGACCCTGGCCAATGCCGCGCCCGATCAGGCGCCTGTGGTGATCCCCGTCAGCGCGCCGCGCGCCGCGCATGAACCGCCGCTCGATTTCCGCAGGCTCGATGCCTTGCGCCTTCACCCCCACCACGCGCTGCGCCCGGAACGGGTCTATGCGCTGGAAGAGATGCTCGATTACGATAATCCCGCCCAGCTTGCCCTGCAGCGTGAGGCGCTGGAAGACATGGGCATTCGCTATGCCCGCTGGTTGCGGGTCAGCGCGGGCGGCGCGGCGGATGGCTGGCTGGTGCTGGTGCGTCTGCGCGAGGATTTTTCGGCCGCCGCTGTATCGCTGCTATCGGCCATCGCGCCGCATATCGCATCGGCCCTGCGCACGCTGGTGGCGCTGATCGGCCAGCGATTGCAGACCAGCCTTGCGCAGGCCACGCTGGAGCGGATGGGCGTGGGCCAGATCGCGCTCGATGCCGAAGGACGGGTCATGGCGGCAGACCCGCTGGCTGAAAGCCTGCTGACCTTTCTGCCCGAACCCGGCGCGCGCGAAGGGCGGCGGCTGCAACTGCTGCCAGATGTGGCGCGCCAGCTTGAAAGTGCCTGCGCCGCTCTGGCCAGCGGCGATGGCGCGCCGGTGCAAGTGCTGCGCATCGATCCACGCCGACAGCTTGACCTGCTGCTGCGCCGGGCGGAGCTTTCGCTTGATGATCCGGCGGCCCGCCCCGCCGTGGTCGGCGCGGTGCGGCTTGACCGGCGCGAGGATGCAGAGGCCGGGGTCATCGCGCTGCGGGCGCTCTATGGCCTGTCCGCGCAGGAAGCCGCGCTTGCGCAGGCGCTTTCGCGTGGGGAACCGCTGGTGGCGGCGGGCCTTGCACTGGGCCTGACGGCAGAAACCGCGCGTAATTATTCCAAGCGCATCTACAGCAAGACCGGCACCGGTGGGCAGGCCGATCTGGTGCGACTGGTGTTGAGCGGTCCCTGCCCCCTGGCGTGATGTCAGACCCCAGCCGTGGCGGCCATGATCTGACGCCCGTCTTCGGCAAAAGCGCCCAGTTCGATAGCCTCGCCGCTGCCGCGCAGGACAAGGTGCAGCGGTTCACCGCAGATTGCGGGGGAAAGGCCCTTGAAGGCGAAGCGTTTCAGCGCGTTTTCCCCCAGCGTTCGCCGCGCAAGATCCAGCAGCAGCGTTGCCGTTAACGGGCCGTGGACAACCAGTCCGCGATAGCCTTCGACGCCTTGCGCGTAGGGCAAGTCGTAGTGGATGCGGTGGCTGTTGAAGGTAAGTGCGGAGAAGCGGAACAACAGGGCTTCTGTAGGCGTGACGGCGCGATGCGAGGCCCAAGGTGCAGGATCGAACGCCCCCTCACCCGGCCCAGGGGGGACCAGCGGCGTGCCCGCTGGCGCGGCATCGCGATAGACGACGGTCTGCACCTCACTCACCGCAAGCGCCTCACCGCAGAACGTTTCGTGCGCGATATCGACGAAGACCAGTGTGCCACTGTTGCCCGATTTCTCGGTGATCGCCGCGATGGTCGAGATGCGCTCGATCCGGTCATCTACATGCAGGGGCGCGGCAAATTCGACCTTGCTCGACGCCCACATCCGGCGCGGCAGAGGCACCGGGGGCAGAAAGCTTTCCGGCGTATCGTCGCGCAAAGGATGGCCATCGGCACCGAGCAGAGCGTTCGGCGCATCGGGCAGGCACAGGCACCAATGCACGCCTTGGGGCACGGCGCGATTCCGGGCCTCATCGCGATCCAGAGTGGCCAGCCACCGTCTGATCTGCCCCGCATCCACACGGTCTTCGCGCCGTTCGCTTCGCCCGATCCAGCGGTCCCACTGCGCCATCAGTTGCGCCCTTCCAGCAGCCCGCGCGCGATGACTTGCGCCTGAATTTCGGCCGCGCCTTCGAAGATGTTGAGGATGCGCGCATCGCACAACACGCGGCTGATTTCGTATTCCAGCGCATAGCCATTGCCGCCGTGAATCTGCAACGCGCTGTCCGCATTCGTCCATGCCGCGCGCGCCGCCAGCAGCTTGGCCATGCCTGCTTCGATATCACAGCGCTTGCCCGAATCCTTGGCGCGTGCGGCGGCATACGTCAGTTCGCGCGCCATGATCGTGTCGACAAGGCTCATTGCCAGCTTGTCGGCCACGCGGGGGAAGTGGACGATGGCCTTGCCGAACTGCTTGCGCCCCAGCGCATAGTCTAGCCCCAGTTCCAGCGCGCGGCGCGCCACACCCACGGCGCGTGCGGCGGTCTGGATGCGCGCGCCTTCGAACGTGCGCATCAGTTGCTTGAAGCCCTGCCCTTCCTCACCGCCCAGCAGGGCATCGGCGGGCGCGCGCATCCCATCGAACTGCAGCGCATATTCGCGCATTCCGCGATAGCCCAGCACTTCGATCTCGCTCCCGCTCATTCCCTCAGCCGGGAACGGTTGCGCATCCGTGCCGCGCGGTTTGGGCACCAGCAGCATGGAAAGACCGGCATAGCCCTTCGCATCGGGCAGCGTGCGCGCCAGCAGCGTCATCATATCGGAACGCGCGGCGTGGGTGATCCACGTTTTCGCGCCATCGATCACCCAGCCTTGTCCATCGCGTCGCGCGCGGGTTTGCAGCGAACCAAGGTCTGACCCGGTATCGGGTTCGGTGAACACGGCGGTCGGCAGCACTTCGCCGCTGGCAATGCGGGGTAGCCAGTGCGCCTTCTGCTCTGCCGTGCCGCCCAGCACGATCAGCTCGCCCGCAATCTCTGACCGCGTGCCGAGCGAGCCGGCGCCGATCCACCCGCGCGAAAGCTCTTCGGTCACCACGCACATTACTAGCTTGCCCATCCCAAGGCCGCCGAACGCTTCGGGGATGCACACGCCGAACGTGCCAAGATCGGCCATTGCCTGCACGGTTTCATCGGGGATCAGCGCATTGGCAAGGTGCCACTTGTGCGCGTCGGGCAGAATAGCGGCATCGGTGAAGCGGCGGAACTGGTCGCGGATCACATCGAGATCGCTTTCGCCCAACCCGTCAGAAGGCCACTGCCCTGCCGCCAGCGCATTGACTACGGCGCCGCGGGTTGCGGCGTGATCCGCATCGATCATCCCGGCGCAAGCTGCTGCCAGCGTGCTCGCCGCCGCGCCAAGGCCAAGGTCTGCGGGGCGGAAAAGTTCGTTCTGGCCCATCGGTAATCCGCCGACGAGTTGCGCCAGCGTTTCCGCAAAGGCGAGCCGCGCCACATCGGCATCGAGCGTGGTGTTTGAACGCGCCGCCCAATCCGCCACGGCCTCAAGCGCGGCAACGCTGGTTGCTACCCAGGCAAAGCCGTGGGCGGCGCGCTGGTGCCGATCGATGCGGCCATCGCCAACTCGCTGCTCCAGAGCGGCCCTTGCCGCGTCCCTGAAGGTGCGGGCGGCATCGAGTTCGTGCGAAAACATCCTCATCCTTTTATGCATTGCCGAACATAAGCACTGCTATTATCGCCACAACATGCGAGTCAACGTGGCCTTCTTGTCATCTGATGTCGGGCGGCTGTTCCGCAAGCGTTTTGGCGTGGCCGCGCGGCATTTTGGCGTCACCGGGCCGCAGTGGCGGATGTTGGCTGCAATCCAGCGCGATCCGGGCAGTAATCAGGGCGCATTGGCAAGCTGGCTGGAAGTGGAACCGATCACCGCAGGCCGCATGATCGACCGGCTCGAAAAGCTGGAACTGGTCGAGCGGCGCGATGATCCGGCTGATCGGCGGCGGTGGCTGCTATACCTTACGGCAAAGGGGGAAGACCTGATGCAGCGCATGGCAACTTGCGCGCAGGCCACGCTGGCCGATGCCGTATCGGGCTTTTCGGATGCCGAACACGCCCAATTGCTCGCCCTGCTTGATCGGGTGCGCACCAATCTTTCGGACGATCCTTCACTGGAAGTGAATAATGGCTGAAGCAGACCCCTTTCCCCCTTCGGAAGTGCAAAGCAGCGCGGGCGGTGCCGTGCCGCAGAAGAAGCGCCGCCTGCGTTCGGTGCTGATGCTGGCAGGGCCGTTGCTCGCGGTGGGTGCCGGACTGTGGTACTGGTTCGGGCAGCCCGGCGTGGTGGAAACGGATAACGCCTATATCAAGCAGGATATCGTCGGCGTGGCGGGCGAAGTTTCGGGCCTGATCACCAAGGTCAACGTGCGTGAGAACCAGCATGTGAAAGCGGGTGACGTGCTGTTCACCATTGATCCGTCCACCTTCAACGCCGCGATCCGGCAAGCCGATGCGCAGATCGCGACGGCGCAGGCGCGAGTCACTGCGCTATCTGCGGATGTGACGGCAAAGGCCGCCGATCTTGCCGCTGCGCGCGACGATCTGGCGCTGGCGCAGGCCAACCACGACCGTGAAAAAGCGCTGATGGACAAGGGTTTCAACACCCGCGCCCGAATGGATGCCGCGCGCCATGCCGTTGCCGTGGCGCGGGACCGGATCGTGGCGATTGAGGCAAGCGTGGCGCAGGCGCGCGCGGAACTGGCCAATGGGGCGCAAGTGCCCGGCGTCAATCCCGCCATCGCCGCTGCACAGGCCGGTCGGGCCAAGGCATCGCTCGATGTCGAACGCACCGTTGTGCGTGCGCCTGCCGATGGCGTCGTCACGCAGATCACGCGGTTGCAGGTGGGACAGATGGTGTTTCCCGGTGTCCCGCTGGTTTCGCTGGTGCGCGATGGCAGCGCACGGGTGGAAGCGAACTTCAAGGAAACCGACCTCAATCACATGCGCCCCGGACAAAGCGCGGATATTCGCATCAATGCCTATCCCGGCCTGAAGCTGAAGGGCCGCGTCGAATCCATTGGCGCGGGCACCGGGTCGGAGTTCTCGGTCCTTCCGGCGCAGAACGCCACAGGCAACTGGGTGAAAGTGATTCAGCGCGTGCCTGTTCGCATTGCCATTGATGGCAAATCGGAAAGGCCGCTGATCGCAGGTCTGAGTTCCGACGTCACCGTATATGTCGGCAAATAACGCGAGCGGTGCGGCGGATACGCCGCCAATCGTTTCGCGCAATCGTCCGCTGATGCTGATCGGCACGATGGCCGCGATGGTCATGTATGCGCTCGATACGACCATCGCCAACGTGGCTCTGCCGCATATGACCGCATCGCTGGGGGCCACGCAGGATACGATTACCTGGGTGCTGACGAGCTATGTACTGGCCTCAGCCGTGGCGCTACCGCTGGCGGGTTGGCTGGTGGACCGGCTTGGCATTCGCATGATGATGCTGGCATCGGTCCTGCTGTTCACCGTGGCATCCATGCTGTGCGGGGTGGCGCAAAGCCTTGAACAGATGGTGCTGTTTCGCATGCTGCAAGGGCTGGCAGGGGCGTTCCTTTCGCCATTGGCGCAGACCGTTACGCTCGATTCCAGCACGGCGGCGGAACGTCCCCGGATGATGGGTCTTTATACGCAGGGCGTGATGCTGGGGCCGATCACCGGCCCGATCATCGGTGGCTATCTGACCGACAATTTCGATTGGCGCTGGGTTTTTTATGTGAACCTGCCGGTCGGCATCCTGTGCTTTTTGCTGCTGCTGCTTTACCTGCCCAAAACGCCCACGCGCGAACGCCGGGTCGATTTTCGGGGCTGGCTGCTGGTGGCCATCGCGGTTTCATCGGTGCAATTGATCCTTGATCGCGGGCTGACGCTCGATTGGTTCGCTTCGGCAGAGATCGTGACGTATGCGGTGCTGGCCTTTGGCGCGGGCTGGCTGGCGCTGTTCCATCTTTCGGGCACGGCAGAGCCACTGTTCCCCACCGCGCTGTTCCGTGATCGCAATTTTACCGTCGGGCTGGCCTTCATGTTTCTGGTCGGCCTTGTCATGATGTCGGTCATGGCATTGCTGCCGGGACTATTGCAGCAGATCTATGGCTATACACCCTTTCAGGCGGGGCTGCTGCTGGCTCCACGCGGGATTGGCATGTTGGCGTCGATCACGCTGTTCGGTCGCTTCATGGCCAAGGTCGATGCGCGGCTGCTGCTGGCGCTTGGCTTGCTGCTACTGGGCGCATCGATGTGGACGATGACAGGGTGGTCGATAGAGATGCCACGCGGGCCGATCATCGCGGCGGGGCTGCTGCAAGGACTTGGCCTCAGCTTCACGTTCATGCCGCTCAACCTGATCTCGTTCGCCACGCTTTCACCGCAATATCGCACAGATGCGTCCAGCCTTGGCAATCTGATGCGCAATATCGGGTCTTCCATCGGCATATCGGCCGCTTCGGTCGAACTGGCGCGCAATATCCAGATCAACCACGCAGAACTTGGCGCACACGTGACGCAGGCGGCGGTGCCATTCAATCTCGACCAGCTTGGCGCCTATGGCACGGCAGGCGAAGCCGCGTTGCGCGTTGCCGATGGCATGGTGAACCAGCAGGCGGCGATGATCGCCTATATCAACGATTTCTATGCAATTGCGCTGGCCTGCCTTGTTGCCATTCCGCTGCTGTTCTTCGTGCGTATCGCCAAGACACAGCGCTGAGGAAGACAGTGCTCTCAATTCGGTGACGGCGCAGAAATTCAGTTGGATACGACTGAGGCAGGCTTGGAAGACCATCCGCTTATCAGCGCGCTACCCGGCGGCGGCTTTATCGCGGCATGGACCAGAAGCGATCAATCAGTGGAAAGCACCGACGTGTTCGTGCGCGGGCAAGCATTCTATGTCGGCACCGCTGTGGCCAGCGTCGATCACCACCTGATCGACAATCCCGCAACCGGCGCGCTGCTTTATGACGCTGATGGCAAAGGCGGTGCGGCACAGATCCAGATCGCCATACTCAGCGGCCTGCCCGCGCTTGCCGCTGGCGATATCTGGCTGATCTGAACGCTGTTTCACCAAACCAAAAAAATGGGGGCCGGCTTGCGCTGGCCCCCGTGGAAAGTTTGGGAGAGGATGCCTGAAAGGCAGGCTCCTTATCCATTGTGACACCGGTTTCCGCAAGTGCGAACCGCGCTATCGCAATTGCATTTCACGCAACTGATGATCGCTTCGCCGCCGTCACTGTATTGCTGAGCAGGCAGGCGATGGTCATCGGCCCCACGCCGCCCGGAACCGGCGTGACCGCCTTGGCATGGTCAAGTTCGTGCGTCGCGCAATCGCCCACGATCTTCGTGGTGCCATCGTGATCGACCACGCGGGTAATACCCACGTCGATCACCACCGCTCCGGGCTTTACCCAATAGCCGCGCACCAGATGCGGCGCGCCCGCAGCCGCCACGATCACATCGGCCTTGCGTGCCACATCGGGCAGATCGCGCGTTTCGATGTGGGTGACGGTCACCGTCGCCTCACGCTCCAGCAGCAGCATCGAAACCGGTTTGCCCACGATGTTCGACTTCCCGATCACCACTACGTTCAGACCGCGATAGTCGTCGATCACGCTATCGAGCAGCATCATGATCCCCAGCGGGGTGCAGGGCACCAGCCCACCCGTTCCTGTGGATAGCCGCCCGACGTTTACCGGATGGAACCCGTCCACATCCTTGCCCGGATCGATCCGGTCAAGCACCAGCGCCGCGTCGATGTGCTTGGGCAGTGGCAACTGCACCAGAATGCCATGCACGCCCGCATCGGCGTTCAGCGTATCGATCAGCGCGAGAACATCGGCCTGCGGTGTATCGGCGGGCAGGCGATGTTCGATGGAATTGATCCCCGCCTTGCGGCACTGCGCGATCTTGCGCCCGACATAGACCTCGCTGGCCGGATCATTGCCGACGAGGATCACCGCCAGCCCCGGCGCAGGTGCGCCCGCTGCAACCATATCCGCCACATCCGCGGCGGTTCGCGCAAGCACTTGCGCGGCCAGCGCCTTGCCATCGATAATCTCGGCCATTGCCTGTTACCTCACCCTCTCAACCGATGATATTGTATGTGTTGCATACAAATATATCAATCGGTCTTTTAGGCAGACACCGCTTCGGGCACGACATCGGCCAGAACGTGGGCCAGCGCCCGCGCATTCAGGTCACGCGCCTTGGCCTCGCTTTCCGCTTCGGTATAGCAGCGCAGTTCGGGCGCGTTGCCTGATGGGCGGAAGTGGACCACCGCGCCATCGGCAAAGCTCATGCGGTATCCGTCGGTCGTGTCGATCCCGGTGGGGAAGCCCGCAATTTCGCCAAACAGCCGCGCGATCCGGGCCAGCTGCTCGTCCTCCTCGCCGCTGGAAAGCAGCGCGATCAGCGCCGCGCTATGCGCCTGCGGAAAGTCCGCCACGCGATCACTAAAGGTGTAGCGCGGCGGCAGTTCTGCCACCACATCGGCAATCGGCTTCTCCTTTGCCGCCTGCACTACCGCCACGATGGGGAGCAGGGCATCGCGCGTCGGCAACGCCGCCAGTGCGCCCACCGCTGATCCAAGCAGGAAGCCGCCGTTCGCCTCATACCCGCAAACGCAAGCCGCAGGATCAGCCTCAGCCGCATCCATCATCGCCGCGATCACATAGGGCGATCCGATGCGCGTGCGCACCACCTTCGGAACCGCGCCGCTCATTTCCAGCACGGTGTTGGAACTGACCGGCGTCACCGCCACGTCCGCCCCCACCGCGCGCGCGCAAAGCAGGCCCACCACGTCGCCGCGCAGCCACACGCCCTGCGCGTCCGATACGAGAGGGCGGTCTGAATCGCCATCGGTGGAAATGATCGCATCGACCTTGTTCGCCGCCGCCCATTCCGCCGCCAGCGCGATATCCTCCGCCCGGATGGCTTCGGTATCAACCGGCACAAACACCGTTTCGCGCCCGAAAGGAACCGCTGTGCCGCCCAGGGCCGCAACCGCGCGTGCCAGCACATCGCGCCCCACGGCGGTGTGCTGATAAATTCCCACCGTCAGCCCTTCCAGCGCATCCGCGCCGAAATGCTCAACATAGCGGTGAATATAGGCCGGCACCACATCGGTCACTTCTGGCAGGTCCACCGGTGCCAGCAGACTGTCATCATTGCCGAACCGTGCGGGATCGACCGTCACGCGCTGCGAAACGATCCCCGCTTCGTCGCTTTTCAGCACTTCGCCATGCGGACGATAGAATTTGATGCCATTGCGGTCTGCCGGAATGTGGCTGCCGGTGACCATGATCGATGGCATCGCATTTCCCATTGCGTGCAGCGCCAGCGCAGGCGTTGGCACTTTGCCGCAATAGACCACCTCACCCCCGCAATCGCGCACAGCGGTGACGCAGGCGGCGATGATGCGCGGTGTGCTGTCGCGCAAGTCGCCTGCAATTGCCACGCTGTCTCCGGCAGAGAACTCACCGATCTGGCGCAGATACTGCAAAAACGCCGTGGCATAGGCGTGGCACAGCTTGTCGGTCATCGCGCTGGCCAGTCCGCGCACACCGCTGGTGCCAAAGGGCACGCCGCTCTGCGCCATCAGTTCGGCCACGGTTGCTCCGCCATTATCGTTCATCGTCAATCAGTTCCTACTGTCACTTGCCTGCTTCGACTGTTCCAGCCGCCCGCTTCTGAACGCATTTGCCACCGCAACGGTCCCCAGTTAGCCCCCCAATCGCACGTATTTGCGACAAAGTGCATCTGTGGCACCAACTGCATTCCAGCAAAAAAAGATCACAAACGGTTTCTACAAAGATACCGAATGCGCTCCATTTATGCTGCATCTGCGAAAAAGGGAATTGCGATAACCGATGGCCTCCCCGAATGCCCACGCCGCAACTGGCGCGACGCATCACAATCCCCCGCGTTTCCGCGATTTTCTGCGCTGGGCGCGGCAGGTGCTTGGCCCTGATGCAGGATTCGTGCGGTTGGCCTTGCTCTATGGCGTGGCGATATCGCTGCTGTCGCTGGCAACGCCGATTTCGGTGCAATTGCTGATCAATTCGGTGGCCAACACCGCCCTGCCCGCGCCATTGCTCACGCTGGCGGCGATTCTGCTGGCGCTGCTGCTGCTGGCAGGCGTGCTCAGCGCGTTCCGGGTCCACTTGCTCGCCATGTTCGAACGGCGCTTCTTTGCCCGGCTCGTGGGGGAAATCACGCTGCGGGCGGTTCATGCGCAGAACCCGTTCTTTGTGGATTCGCGGCGCGGCGATCTGTTCAACCGATTCTTCGATATGGGGCTGGTGCAGAAATCGCTTACCAGCCTGCTCATCGCCGGGTTCACCATCGTGCTGCAAAGCATCGTCGGTCTGGTGGTGACGAGCTTCTATCACCCCTTCTTCCTCGCCTTCAATCTGGTGCTGGTGCTGACCGTGCTGGTGATCTGGCGCATCTGGGCCAATGCCTCCATCGCCAGCGCCGTGGCCAAAAGCCACGCCAAGCACGCCACCGCGCATTGGCTGGGCACGGTCGGCAATTCCAACGGCATCTACAAATCCAGTCGCCATATGGCCTATGCCATCGAACGATCCGAAGAGGCGACCGCAGGGTATGTTGCCGCACATCGCCGGCATTTCCGCTCAACCTTCAGCCAGACCATCGCTTTGCTGCTGCTTTATGCCTTTGCCAGCGCGAGCCTGCTGGCGATGGGGGGATGGCTGATCCTGCAGGGCGAACTGTCCATCGGGCAACTCGTGGCTGCCGAACTGATCCTGTCGGGCGTGTTCTACGGCATTGCGCAACTCGGCACTTATCTGGAAGTGTTCTACGATCTGTCTGCCAGCCTTGAAGAACTGCACCTGTTCTGGGAAATCCCGCAGGAAGCGCCGGTTCATGCCGATGCGCCTTCGCCGCCCGATGGCGCGATCCGCCTGCGCGATGTGCGCCATGCCGGGCAACGCTTCGATTTTGCCGTGCCCGCAGGTGCGCAAGTGGGCGTGCTGGCCGCGCCGGGTGTGGAACGCTGCCTCGTTACCCTGCTCAAGCGGCTCGACGTGCCGGAAAGCGGGTTCGTTTCGGTCGGCGGCGCCGATCTTGGCACGTTCGACATGTATCGCCTGCGATCCGACGTCATTGTGCTGGATCGTCCGACAATCGTGGAAATGACCGTGCGTGAATACCTTGGTCTCAGCGCGCCGGGCCGCTCGGAAACGATGATCGAGGCACTGGAACTCGTCGGGCTGGATCGCCGCGTCGGCGCGCTTGAAGGCGGTCTGGATGCCAAGCTTTCAGGCACTGGCTGGCCGCTTTCGGTGGGAGAAACGATGGCGTTGAAACTGGCAGGCGCCGTGCTGGTCCGCCCGCGCGTGCTGATGCTGTCCCCGCTTTATGACATGATTCCTCCTGCCCGGCTTGATCGCGTGCTGGCCGCCCTGCGCGAACACGGCACCACCGTGCTGCAATTTACCGAGCGTCCCGAAGGCTTGCACCGCGATTCATGGCTGTGGATCGGCACCGACGTTCAGCGCGAAGCGACCGACCTTGCGGAAATTGTCCCACTCGCCGCAGGGGAGCGTTGAGATATGGCTTCGGATAACAAACCGCTCGCCAATCGCGCCGGGCATCACGATCTTGGCGCATTCCGCACGTTCTCCGGCCTCAAAGTGCCGCGCACCACGCGCGTGCTGGGGCGGATGATCGCGGTTACCATTCCTTTGCTGCTGGTCTTGCTGTTTCTCGTCAACTGGGTGCAGACTGCGCCGGGACGGGGTGAGGTTATCGCGCTCAATCCCGAAGACCGGGTGCAGCAGGTGACGGCGCTGGTGCCGGGGCGCGTGGAAAAGTGGTTCGTGGTTGATGGCCAGCAGGTGAAAAAGGGCGATCCTATAGCCCGCATCATCGATAACGATCCCGATCTGCTCGTGCGCCTTGGCGCTGAACGCGAACAGGTGATTGCGCAGATTGCCGCCGCAGAGCAGGCGATGGCTACGGCCCGGCTTGATGTGAACCGCTACTCGCAACTTTACGCCGAAGGCCTTGCGGCGCGGCGCGATTACGAAGGCGCGCAGATCAAGGTGGCCGAACTCAACGCCAAGCTGGCCGAAACCCGCGCCAAGCTCAGCAAGGTAGACATCGCGCTGGGGCGGCAATCGGCGCAGCTTGTCCGCGCGCCGCACGATGGCCGCATCCAGTCGCTCAACACCGCTGCCGGGGCCACGCTGGTCAGCGCCGGAGACATGCTGGCAACGCTCGCGCCCGACAATGCGCAGCGCGTGGTCGAACTGCTGGTCGATGGCCGCGATGTGGCGCTGGTGCGCAAGGGGCAGCCGGTGCGCCTGCACTTCGAAGGCTGGCCCGCCATCCAGTTCAGCGGTTGGCCTTCCGTGGCGCAGGGCATGTTCGATGGCCGCGTCCTGACCATCGATCCTTCGGCGCAGACCAGCGGGCTGTTCCGCGTTCTGGTGGAGCCGATGCCCGGAAAGCCCGCCTGGCCTGACAACAACTTTGTCCGCCTCGGTTCAAAGGTGCGCGGCTGGATTCAGATGGAAACCGTGACCATCGGTTATGAATTGTGGCGGCAACTCAATGACTTTCCGCTTGAATTCCCCACCCCGGTCGATCCCGGCCCCTACAAGGGCACGGCGGCCAAGGCCCTGTCCGACAAGGCGGGAACCAAGGCCAAGGGCAGCAAGTCCGCCGGCTATGACAGCGAATACGGGAGCGAGGACGGCAAATGATCCGCGCCCTGACGAAAGGGACCATGCTGGCGCTTTTGGTCAGCGCGGCGTGTATCGCTGTGCCCGTAAGAGCACAGGAAAAGCCCGTCGCCGCCACGCCAGCCGCGCGCGAACTGACGCTGGCCGATGTGCTGGAATCGTCGGCCACCCACGCCCCGCAGATCATCGAGGCGATGGCCCGCCAGCGGCAGGCCGATGCCCGCGCGCTTACGGCGCAAGGCGCGTTCGACCTCGTGTTCAATGCCGAAGCCAACACCCGCCCGCTGGGCTATTACGACGGCTCTACCGCCGAGGTTTCCGCCTATCGGCCGATGCAGAACAACGGCGGGCAACTTTATGGCGGGTATCGCGTCTCGACGGGCAGCTTTGCCAGCTATGACGGAAAGCAGATCACCAACCAGCTTGGCGAACTGAAAGCGGGCGCAGTGTTCTCGCTGCTGCGCGATCGCATGATCGACGAACGGCGCGGGCGGGTTGCCATTGCCGAGGGCGATATCGAACTCGCCGCGCTGGACCGCGATCTCGTGGCCATCGGCGTGCAGCGGCGCGCCATAGAGGCCTATCAGCAATGGGTGGCGGCGGGCCTGCGCGTGCGCATCTATCGCGAACTGTTCGAGCTGGCCGAAGCGCGGCAAGCCTCGATAGAGGAGCAGATCAAGCTCGGCGCGCGCCCTGCTATCCTTGGCGTGGAAAACCAGCAGAACATCATGCGGCGCAAATCGCTGATGGTGCAGGCCGAACAGAACCTGCAATTGCAAGCCAATGCGCTGTCGCTGTTCCTGCGCGATGGTCTGGGGCAGCCGGTGATCCCCACCGCAGACCGTCTGCCCCCACGCCTGACCGATGGCGTCACCCCGCGCCTTGTTGATCAAAGCGCGGCGATTGCCGGGCGGCCTGATTTGCAGGCGCTGGTCACGCGGATCGAACAGGCGGGCATCCGCGCCAGCCTTGCCGCCAACGAACTGAAGCCGCGGCTTGATGTTCGGGCAGAGGCTTCAAAGGACTTCGGCCCCGGATCGCCCGTCCGCCGCCCGCTGGAAGGCGCGGTGGGCCTGCGCTTTTCGGTGCCGCTGGAACAACGCGCGGCAAAAGGCCGGATTGCCGAAGTGGCGGCAGAGCAGGATGCGCTGCAAGTGCGCCTTCGCTTTCTGGAGGAACAAATCGGCGTGGAAATCGCCAATCTGCGCACGCAGGTGGGCGGTGCGGAAAAGCTGGCCGGGCTGGCAACGGCAGAGGCCGCCCTCGCCCGCCGCATGGCCGAGGCGGAGCGGCGGCGGTTCACTTTGGGAGCGAGCGACTTCCTGCTGGTCAACCTGCGCGAGGAATCGTTGGCTGATGCCACGATCCGCGAAATCGACGCAAACTACCGCCACGCCGCCGCGCAGGCAGAGCTTGTGGCGGCCTTGGCGGACCGGGAACAACTGCGTCTCTGAACTGCACCTAGATGCACCTAGGCGCACCTAGGCGCACCAAACTCACCCCAGACGGCAGCTTTCCATCGCCTCACGCGCCAATGCGGCAAGCCTTGGCAGCGCCTCGGCCCGTTCCTTCGCCTGCGCGTTGGAAGCGGTGCCACGCAGCACCCGCCCCTTGATCCCGTGAAAGATCGCGGCGAGGCGGAAGAAGTTGAAGGCGAGGTAGAAATCCCAGTTGGCAATCTCCGTCCGCCCCGTCCGCGCGCAGTAAGCGGCAATATATTCCGCTTCCGTCGGCAGGCCGAGCGGCGCCGGGTCCGCCCCGCCGAGACCCGCCACAATATCGCCCGGCATCCGGTACATCATCGCGTGGTAGGCAAAGTCCGCGAGCGGATGGCCGAGAGTGGAAAGTTCCCAGTCCAGCACGGCCAGTACGCGCGGCTCGGTTGGATGGAAGATCATGTTATCACAGCGAAAATCGCCGTGGACCACGGTGGTTTCATCGCCATCGGGAATGGCCGTGGGCAACCATTCGACCAGCGCATCCATATCGGGCAGGCGACCCGCCAGATCATCTTCCAGATACTGCTTCGACCAGCGGCCGATCTGGCGGGCGAAGTAATTCCCGGGGCGGCCAAAATCGCCAAGGCCAACACTTTCGTGGTCGACCGAATGCAGCGCCGCGATCACGCGGTTCATCTCGTCGAAATAGGCGGCGCGGTGGTCCTTTGGAACGTCACTGAAGGCCGCGTCCCAGAACACGCGCCCTTCAACCATGTCCATCACATAGAACGCGCTGCCGATCACGCTTTCGTCCTCGCACGTCCCGAAAATCCGGGCGACGGGAACTTGGGTGCCGTAAAGCGCGGTCTGCACGCGGGCTTCGCGCAGCACGTCGTGCGCGCCTTTCAGCAAAGGCCCCGGCGGTTTGCGGCGCAGCACATAGCGCGCGGTCGGCGTGGTCAGCTTGTAGGTCGGGTTGGATTGCCCGCCGTTGAACTGCTCGACGGTGAGCGGCCCGGCAAAGCCATCGACATTCGCCGCCAGCCAGCCCTCAAGCGCCGCTTCATCGAATGCAACGCGGACCTTGCCCGCGCCTGTGTTCGCTTCTGCCAGATTACCGCTCATTGCGCGTGCTTCCAATCGCGGCGCAGCTTTTTGGCAAGGCTCCACTTGTGGACTTCGGTCGGGCCGTCATAAATGCGGAAGGCGCGGACTTCGCGGAACATCGTTTCAACGATGGTCTTGTCGGTCACGCCCGTGCCGCCCATCACCTGCACGCACTTGTCTGCCACGCGCATCAGCGCTTCGGAGACGGCGACCTTGGTCATGCTGCTTTCCACCGTGCCGAGCGATCCGGTGTCGAGCACGCTTGCGCACCAGTCGATCATCAGTTCGCACTGCTTCAGATCGATCATGTTTTCCGCCAGCATGAAGCCGACGCCTTCGTGATCAATGAGTTGCTTGCCAAAGGCCATGCGGCGGTTGGCATAATCGACCGCGATTTCCTGCGCACGGATGCAGCCGCCCAGCCAGCGCATACAGTGCGAAAGCCGCGCCGGGGACAGGCGAATCTGCGCGTATTTGAAGCCTTCGCCCGCATCGCCCAGCATCTGGTCGGCGGGCACGCGCAAGTTATCGATTGTCACTTCGGCGTGGCAGCCGGGCATTGAACTGTCGATGGTGTTGGGCACTGCGGTGATCTGGATGGCGGGATCGGGCAGATCGACCAGGAACATGCAGGCCCCGCCCGCGCTGTCCGGGTCTTCCGACTTGGCCATGACGATGCCGACCTTGGCCCCTTGCGCTCCGGTGATGAACGCCTTCTTGCCGTTGATTATCCAGTGGTTGCCGTCCTTGCGGCAAGTGGTGATCATCATCGATGGGTCCGCGCCCGCGCCCTGAAGCTCTGCCGGTTCAGTCATGAAAAAGGCCGAGCGTGCACGGCCCGAAACCAGCGGTTCGAGGAAGCGCTTTTTCAGGTCCGGGCTGCCGACCTTGCCGATCAGATACATGTTGCCTTCGTCGGGGGCCTGCGTGTTGCATGCCAGCATGCCCAATGGGGTGAGGCCGGACTTGATCAGGATCACCGCCGTTTCGCGCTGGTTGAAGTGGCCGCCGTCATTGCGGATGTGCGGGGTGAGCACGCCAGCTTCGCGCGCCAGTTCGCGCAGTTCCATCACCAGTTCGTCGGTCGGTGCGCCGTGATGATCGCGACGGGGATCCTGCTCATAAGGAAACACCTTCTCGCGCACGAAAGCCTCTACGCGGGCGGCCATTTCCAGTGCTTCGCTGCTGATCGTCACGATCCTCATCCTTGTCCGTTGGTTTGCCGTAGCGTTTCGGCGGAAACTTCGCTGACTGCACCTGACGAAAACAATGGGCCGGGGGAAGCGCCAAAGCCCTTGCCGCACACGATCTGTCAAAAATGAGGCAAATGCGAAAAAAGGGGCGGCGAAGGATCGCCGCCCCTGAAGTGAAAGAACCCTGCATCTGCAGAGCCCTTCGGGTCGCAGTGAGGGGAATATCCAAAACGGGCGGATCACGATGTGCGCGTTTTCACACTTCGCACGCGCGAAAGCGCACGACAGCGATGACAATTGCCGCCATGCGCCAAAAACGGCGTGTTCAGGTTCTTTGGGCCAACAGTGGCTGATTCGCGGCGGTGACCTCTTTGCACTGGTCGGCGGAATGCGGCTGCTTTGGGCCCGCCGGACCAGCTTGGCGCTGGTTGGCAAAGCTGTAGCGCCATGTTGCACTGCGGGAGATTAGGGGGAACCGGTGAGGCAGGTTGGCGTTTGAATTCATGTCAGCCAGCCACAAATGGAATCCGCATTGGACCCGCAAGGCCCCCATGCCGTTATTGAACGCGCCCTTGATCTGCCACCAGCCCGCCTGCCAGCACGGGCGAGCCTGTTTCTGGACTTCGACGGCACACTAGTAGATCTGGTCGACCGGCCCGATGCCGTGCAGGTGACAGATCGCGTGCGCGCGCTGATTGCAGCCCTGTGTATGCGGCTGGACGGCAGACTTGCGATCGTCACCGGCCGAGAGGTGGCCTTCGTGCGCCAGCGCCTTGGGCTGCACGGTGTGGGCATTGCCGGAAGCCACGGGCAGGAAATCCATTTTGCTGACGGCACGAAGAATATTACCGAACCTCCGGCCGGGCTGGCCGATGTGGCAGATGCCATCGCGCTGGCGGTGCAATCGCATGAAGGCGTGTTGGTAGAGCGCAAGCCGCTGGGTGTCGCGCTGCACTATCGGATGGCCCCCCAGCTTGAAGGGTGGAGCCACGCGCTGGCGACAGAGATGGCAGTCGCGCACGGCCTGCACTTGCAGCCCGGAAAGATGATGGTGGAGCTGCGCGCGCCCGGTGGCGACAAAGGCGGCGCCGTGGCGCAATTCCTTGATACCCCACCCTTTGCCGGCACCACGCCGATCATGCTGGGCGACGATCTGACCGACGAGCCGGGCTTTGCCGCCGTATCAGCGCACAATGGCTGGGGTGTGCTGGTGGGGCCGGAGCGACAGACCGCTGCGCGCTATCGCCTTGAAGGCGTGCAACACGTGCTGGCGTGGCTGGAAGGGGCGCTGGCCAAATGAGCATGGAACTTTGGCCCATTGGCAACTGCCACGTATCCGCACTGGTGGACGAAGCCGGGCGCTTTGTCTGGGCCTGCGTGCCGCGCGTCGATGGCGATCCGCTGTTCAGTGCGCTGCTGGGTGGAGAAGTGCCGGAAAGCGGGTTTTGGGATATTGCGCTGGATGGTGTGGTCCGCACCGCGCAGCACTATGTCCGCAATACGCCGATCCTTGTCACGCGGCATGAGGACGATCACGGCAACGCCATCGAAGTGACCGACTTCTGCCCGTTCTATGGCCATTCCGGGCGCACGTTCCGCCCGGTGGCCTTCGCCCGAATCGTGCGCCCCATCAGCGGAAGCCCCCGCATCACCGTGCGCCTTCGTGCCACGCGCGATTGGGGCCGCCCCTCGCCCGGCGTGATCGGCGGCACCAGCCACATCCGCTATCCCGGCCCCGCCATGACCATGCGCCTGACCACGAGCGCGCCGGTGGGCATGGTGGCTGAGGAGCGCACGTTCCGGCTGGAGCGGCCGCTTCATTTCTATCTTGGCCCGGACGAAAGCTTTACAGGCAATATCGCGCACACGCTGGACGAGATGCTGGAGCGGACCTGCGTGGAATGGCGCGGCTGGGTGCGTGGACTGGCCATCCCGCTGGAATGGCAGGACGCGGTGATCCGCTCTGCCATCACGCTGCGGCTGTGCCAGCACGCAGAAACCGGGGCCATCGTGGCCGCGCTGACGACATCGATCCCTGAACACGCAGGGTCCGAACGCAACTGGGACTATCGTTATTGCTGGATACGCGACGCCTATTACACGGTACAGGCGCTGAACCGGCTGGGCGCGCTTGATGTGCTGGAGAACTATCTCTCATATCTGCGCAATATCGTGGACGGTGCCAAAGGCGGGCATATTCAGCCGCTATATGGCGTGCTGGGCGAAGCACGGCTGGAAGAGGGCTTTGCGCCGGATCTACCCGGCTATCGCGGCATGGGTCCGGTGCGGGTGGGCAATCAGGCCTATGAGCAGATCCAGTACGACGCATATGGCCAGATCGTGCTGTCGAGCGCGCAGGCCTTTTTCGATCAGCGCCTGTTGCGCCCGGCGGGTATCGAGGATTTCGAAGCGCTGGAAAAAGTGGGCGAGCGCGCTTGGGCCAGCCACGATCAGGCTGACGCAGGCCTGTGGGAACTGCGCACGCGGCAATCGGTGCACACTTACTCGTCGGCCATGTGCTGGGCAGCATGTGACCGGCTGGGCAATATCGCCACCACGCTGGGGCTGCAGGACCGTGCCGCGCTGTGGAACGACCGTGCGGCGACAATCCGCGCAACCATCGAGACTTCGGCATGGCGTGAGGAAACGCAGCGCCTCTCGGCCACGTTCGCGGGCGACGATCTTGACGCCAGCGTTCTGCAATTGCTCGACTTGCGGTTCCTTGCGCCCGACGATCGGCGCTTTCTTTCCACCCTCACCGCCATCGAGGAAGGGCTGCGGCGCGGTTCGCACATGCTCCGCTATGCCACCGAGGACGATTTTGGCCTGCCGCAGACGGCCTTCAATGTCTGCACCTTCTGGCTCATCGAAGCGCTCCACCTGACCGGACGGTCGGACGAAGCGCGCGCCCTGTTTGAGGAAATGCTGATGCGACGCACCAAATCCGGCCTCCTTTCGGAGGATATCGATCCCGTTTCCGGCGAGCTTTGGGGCAACTTTCCGCAGACCTATTCGCTTGTGGGCATCATCAATTGCGCTGGCTTGCTGAGTAAACCGTGGACGTCGATACGATGAGCCGCCTTATCGTCATATCGAACCGTGTCAGCGCGGGCGGCGGGGCGCAGGGTGGACTAGCGGTGGCGTTGTCTGCCGCGCTACGTGCCAATGGCGGCATCTGGTTTGGCTGGTCGGGGGAAGTGACCGATCATTTCACCGGCCACATCAATTTCCAGCGCACCGATGGCGTGGCCACCGCAACGGTGGATCTCGAAGAACAGGACGTCGAGGAGTACTACAACGGCTATGCCAACCGCACCCTGTGGCCGCTGTTTCACTATCGCATCGATCTGGCCGAATACGAACGCAGCTTTGCCGGGGGATACGAGCGCGCGAACCAGCGCTTTGCCGAAACGGTGTTGCCGCTGATCGAACCCGAAGATGTGGTGTGGGTACAGGATTATCACATGATCCCGCTGGGCCGCGAATTGCGCAACCGGGGCATCAAGAACCGCATTGGCTTTTTCCTGCACATCCCCTGGCCCCCGCGCCGCCTGCTGGGTACGCTGCCCGAAGCTGCCGCGCTGGTGGAGACGCTGTTCGGCTATGATGTGATCGGTTTCCACACGCAGGAATGGCTCGATTCCTTCGTCGATTTCGTCAAGGCAGAGATGGGCGCGACGGTGGACGAAAGTGGCGTCGTCCGCTGCAACGGCCGCAGCGTTCGCCTCGTCGCCTGTCCCATCGGGATCGATGCAAGCGCGTTCGAAGAGATGGCCCGCGGCCTGACTGCTCGCCGCACCTATGAAAAAGTGCGCGCCAGCCTTGTCGGGCGGGCGCTGATCGTGGGCGTCGATCGGCTCGACTATTCCAAGGGGCTGGAAGAGCGGTTTCTGGGCTACGAACGCTTTTTGGAGGAGCACCCGGAAGAGCGGAACAGTCTGGTTCTGCTCCAGATCGCGCCGCCATCGCGGGGGGCGGTGGAAAGCTACCAGCGCATTCGGTCGACGCTGGAAGGGCTGGCGGGCCGGATCAACGGCGCCCATGCCGAGCTGGATTGGGTGCCGATCCGCTATGTCAACCAAGGCTATCCACGCGATGTGCTGGCAGGCGTCTATCGCGCAGCGAAGATTGGCCTTGTCACGCCTTTGCGCGATGGAATGAACCTTGTCGCCAAGGAATATGTCGCGGCCCAAGACCCGGACGATCCCGGCGTGCTGATCCTTTCGCGCTTTGCAGGGGCAGCAGAGCAGATGCCGGAAGCCCTGCTCGTCAACCCCTATAGCGCCGAGGAGTTATCGGACGCGCTGCAGCGCGCGCTGCGCATGTCGCTGACCGAGCGCAAGATGCGCTGGAGCGCGATGATCGAAGACGTGCGCCAGCGCGATGTGATGTGGTGGCTGGAAAGCTTCCGCGAATGTCTGGAAGCTGATGTGTCGGCGGACGGTACCGTGACCGAACTCAACCGTTCAGTGGCGTAACCAAAAAAAGGCGAGCGGGATCCGAAAGGATTCCGCCCGCCCGATTGCCGACCTGCCGATAGGAAGCGAGCAGGCCGGCGAGGGAGAGGTGTTTAGAACTTCACGCCAGCGCGCACGCCATAAGTGCGCGGATCGGAGAAGTTGATCGCGCCGAACGCGCCTACGCCTGCGCCCGTCACCACGAGATTGTCCTCAAGGTTTTCGACGAAGCCCGCGATGTAGAAGCGGTCATTCGGCGCGTTGTAGGTGATCGAAGCGTCGGTCTTCGAGTAGCCCGGCTGCTGGAAGTACACGAAGTTCGCGAGATCGGTCACTTCATACTGTCCACGAGCCGAAGTCTGCGCATCAAGAACGACCTTACCTTCGCCGACCGGGATCGTGTAGTTCACGCCCGCGAGCCAGCTCCACTTCGGGCTGCGATTGAGCGCACGACCAGCAAAGCTGATGGTGGGCTGCGGATTGAACTGGTCATAGCGCGCATCGAGATAGTTCAGCGCAAGACGTACGGTGAAGTTGTCAACCGGCTGCAGCGTTGCATCCAGTTCGACGCCATCGACTTTCGCCTTCGCCGCGTTGGTCGTCACCTGGCAGGGGCCGCCGCAGACGTTCGCAACCTGCGAAAGCTGCAGGCCCGAATAGTCGTAATGGAAGACAGTGCCGTTCAGGCGGAATTCGGGGCTGATCTTGAACTTGAAGCCTGCTTCGTAGGCGGTCAGCGTTTCAGGATCGTAGTAAAGCGCTGCGGCAGGCAGCGCGCAGCCCGGTCCGGTGCCAGCTTCGCAACCGTCGTTGAAGCCGCCAGCCTTGTATCCGGTCGATACCGAGGCATAGATCAGGCCCAATGCACTGTCGTAATCCACGCCAGCGCGCCAGGTCACCTTGCTGAAGGTGCGGCTCGCATTGTTGGTCTGGAACGTGGTGCGGCCAAGGAAAGTGCCAATGTTGGCCGAGTCACCAACAAACGAATAGGCATCGAGCACAGTTGCACCCACGCGCGATTTAAGATCGTGGGAATAACGCACGCCGCCGGTCACGCGAAGATCTGGCGCGACCTCAAGTGTGGCCTGCCCAAAGGCTGACTTGTTCTCGGCGATGGTCGGCTTCTGCGGAAAACCAAAGCGCGTGTTGGGGCCGAGCAGGTTGTTGATGAAGAAGGCGATGCCCGACTTCTCCTTGAAGTAATAACCGCCAACCTGCACTTGCAGCGGACCGTCACCGCCGTAGGCAAGACGCACTTCCTGCGAGGTCTGCCAGTACGAACCGTAGAAGTCTGCCGTCGTTGCCGTCGCACCGAGGTTGCTAAACTCCTTGCGGTCCGATTCACGGTACGACCCAAGGTAGGTCAGCGTGACGTTGCCCATCGTGTAGTTCAGTTCGCCCATCACGCCGCGATCGGTGTTGTCGCGGAAGGCGTACTGGCCCTGACGTGCGGAAAGAGTGCGCCCGGCAGTGGTATCGGGTTCGACATATGTCGGGCGTTCGAAGGTCGTGCGCGCACCGCTCACCACGTTGGTGTAGAAGTTCGAAACCGGCACGCCGTTGCTCGGGCTGCCCTTCTGCCAGCTATAGTCGCCCATGAGCAGCAGGCTGAGATCGGGCGACGGCTTGAACAGGGCCGAAACGCGGACGGCCTTGTTGTTCTTGAACTTGCCGATGCCGATGCCGTCAGCGGCATTGCCGTCGATCAGGTAGCTGTCACGCTGGTCCATGTTGCCAGCCACGCGGAAAGCGATGGTGTCGCTCAGCGGAACGTTGATCGATGCGGTGGCGTTGATTGCGTCGAAGTTGCCGTAGACAACGTCAGCGCGTGCGCCGAATTCGAACTTCGGCTGTGCGGTGATGATGTTGACCACACCGGCGGTCGAGTTGCGACCATAAAGCGTGCCCTGCGGGCCGCGCAGCACTTCGATACGTTCGATGTCAAAGAAGGAAACTTCCTGCGCCTGCGGGCGGGCGATGTAGATGCCGTTGACCATGAAGGCTGCCGAAGGATCGCCCTTTTCGGTGCCGTCGGTGCTGGTCACGCCGCGAATCGTGATCTGCAGGCCGTTGCCGCGCACGATCGAAAGGTTGGGGACGGTTTCTTCAAGCTGGGTCGGGTTGGTGATGCCCGATGCGATAAGATCGTCACCGGCCACGGCCGACATCGCGATCGGCGTCTTCGACAGCAATGATGATGTGCGGTTGGCCGTCACCACAATATCGCCATCAGCGATCTGGTTTTCTGCGGCATCCTGCGCTTCTTGCGCCATAACCGGGCTTGCTGTCAGCGCGAACGCAGACACCAGGCAGGCAAATTGCAGTTTCCTCATAGCACTCTCTCCCTCGAAACAACCTGCGTTGATCGGTGGACAGCGCTGCCAACAAAGTTGGCACCAAGGAGAGAGATTCGCCGGAAGTATGCTTCCGCGCAGCGATTCTGGCTCCTCCCCGTCCGCGGCCTTGCTCGCCACCGATCGTTATGGTCACGGTCTTACACACCACTTTTGACAGCGCAAGCCAGAAATGTGGCAAAGTGTAACGAATTTGGATGTCGGCATACCAGAACTATTGAAAATCACAGTTCGGTATGCACGGCTTGCTACCTGTGATCACTGTTCACAAACGATGCGAACCGTTCGAGCGCGCCCGATGCGTTGAACATGTGCGCGCGCATCTGCTTGGCTGCCTCCTCGCCATCCCCGCGCATGATGGCTTCCAGCAGTGCGCCATGCTCTTCGCGTGAAAGGGCGGGGCGTCCGTCTTCACGAAGTTGTGCCCGCCGGAACGCGGCCATGCGTTCGCGCAGGGCCTTGGCCTGTTCCACGATGAAGGCATTGTGCGTGCCTTCATAGATCGAATCGTGGAAACGCCAGTTCAGCCGGTCGTATTCGTCGATATCCCCGCGCGCCACGGCATCGGCGGATTCTTCGTGGATTCGCCGCAGTCGGTTGCGTTCCAGCGGCGTCATCCGCCACGCTGCAAGGCGCACGCACAGCGCTTCGATCTCGGCGGAAAGCTCGAACATTTCAAAGATGCGTTCGGCGGTCATCGCGGCCACAACGGCCCCGCGGCGCGGGCGCATTTCAACCAGACCCGATGCGGAAAGCTGGCGCAAAGCCTCGCGCACCGGGGTTCGTGATGCCCCGAATCGCGTCCCAAGCTGTTGTTCGTCCAACTGCGTTCCGGGCGCGATCAAGCCTGCGGTAATCTCGTCGGCCAGCGCCATTCTGATGCGTTCGGACAGCAGCGGAACGGTTGAGGGGTCTTGCTCTGCATTCACAGGTGTTGCATTCCCAAATGTGCGGATACGCGAATCTTGCATACACGATGGCCGGAAACAACCGGTGTCACCACATCAGTCGCTCACCACAATCAACATGGGTGCCCCTTTGGCCGAATCTGCCGCGCATTCTATCCTGTCCCTGTTCCTTGCCACTTGCAGGGCATCGCCAGAGGCACCGTTCCTTATTGCCGAGAACGGCAGCGTGCTGACCTATGCCGCAGCGCGTGCCCGTTCTGCGCAGCTTGCCCACGCTTTCCGCGCATCGGGCGTGCAGCCGGGCGACCGGATCGCCGTGCAAGTGGAAAAGTCGCAAACCGCGCTGCTCACCTATCTTGCCGCATTGCAGGCAGGCGCGGTCTACTTGCCGCTGAACACCGCCTACACGATTGGCGAAGTGCGCTATTTCCTTGGAGATGCGAAACCCGCGCTGGTTCTGTGCCGCCCGGATGACGAACCGGCGATGGTTGCGCTCTGCGCCGATCTTGGGGTGCCGGCATGGCTCACGCTGGATGCTGACGGCACCGGCGGAACGCTGATCGATGCCGCTGCGGGCCAGCCCGAAATTTTTGACGCCGAACCTGCAAAGGCCGATGGCCTCGCCGCCATCCTCTACACCTCCGGCACCACGGGGCGCAGCAAGGGCGCGATGCTCAGCCACGCGAACCTTGCCTCAAACGCGCTGACCCTGCGCGAATATTGGCGTTTTACCGCGCAGGACCGCCTGCTCCACGCGCTGCCGATCTTTCACACCCACGGGCTGTTCGTGGCGACCAACGTGACGATTGCGGCAGGCGCGGCAATGATCTTCCTGCCGAAGTTCGATGCCGATGCGCTGGTTCGCCTGATGCCCCAAGCCTCGGTATTGATGGGCGTGCCCACGTTTTACACGCGGCTCCTCGCCCACACCGGCTTCACACGTGACCTCGCCGCCGGGATGCGCCTGTTCGTCTCCGGCTCTGCGCCGCTTTCTGCCGAAACGCACAAGGAATTCAGCGCTTTGACCGGCCACGCCATTCTTGAACGTTATGGCATGACCGAAACCAACATGAACACGTCAAATCCTTATGACGGCTTGCGCAAGCCCGGCAGTGTCGGCTTCCCGCTGCCCGGTGTGGCCGTCCGGATTGCTGATCCTGAAACCGCCACCGTTCTGCCGCAGGGCGAGATTGGCGGGATCGAGGTGAAAGGCCCCAATGTGTTCGGCGGTTACTGGCAGATGCCGGAAAAAACCGCGCAGGAATTTCGCGCCGATGGGTTCTTCATCACCGGCGATCTCGGTTTCATCGATGCTGAAGGCTATGTCCACATCGTTGGCCGGGCCAAGGATCTGATCATCGCGGGCGGGTTCAATATCTACCCCGCCGAAGTCGAGGCCGCGCTGGATGAACTTCCCGGCATTGCCGAAAGCGCGGTGATCGGCGTGCCGCACGCCGATATGGGCGAAGCGGTGGTCGCGGTGGTCAAATCCACCAATGAAGCGCTTGATCAGGCTGCTGTGCTGGCCGCGCTGAAAGACAGCCTCGCCCGCTTCAAGCAGCCGCGCGCGGTCGTCTTTGTCGAAGAACTGCCGCGCAATACGATGGGCAAGGTGCAAAAAGCCCTGCTACGGGAGACTTACGGGAAACTCTTCAGCGAGTGATCGAAGTCGGGAGGGGATAAGAACAATGATCCTGCTATCGATGGCGATCCTGATCGTCATCTTTGCCGCCGCCGTGTGGCTGCCGGTCAACATGGGGCTGATCGGCCTTGCCGCCGCGCTGGGCCTTGGCGTTTTCGTTGGCGGACTATCGGTGAAGGACGTGCTCGCGGGCTTTCCTACCGATCTGTTCCTGACGCTGCTGGGCATCACTTATCTGTTCGGCATCGCCAGTCGCAACGGCGCGATAGACTGGCTGGTGGCGCGCGCCGCCGGGATGCTGGGGCGGCACACGGCGTTCCTGCCCTTGCTGGTCTTTGCGGTCGCGGGCGTGCTGACGGCGCTGGGCGCAGTCGGGCCCGCCGCCGTTGCCGTGGTCGCGCCAATTGCGTTGCGCTTTGCCCGCAGTCATGGATTTTCGTCGCTGATGATGGGGCTGCTGGTCGTCCACGGCGCGCAGGCCGGGGCGTTTTCCCCCATCTCGATCTATGGCGGCATTACCAACAAGGTTCTGGCCTCTAGCGGGATAGAGCCTGATCCAATGTATCTGTTTCTCGCCAGCGCCGCGTTCAACGCCGCTCTCGCGCTGGTGATCTGGGCGTTCTATGCGCGCCGTGAAGCTGCCAGCGGCATCACGCACGAAGGCGTGGCCGAAGCGCCGCCCGTTCTGGGCCGCGATGGTGCATGGACGCTGGCAGGTCTTGCTGCGCTCGCCATCGGAGCATTGCTGTTCAAGATCGACATCGGGTTCATGGCGCTGCTGGTGATCCTCGCGCTTGCCATAGTTGCGCCGCGCACGCAGGAGGGTGCACTCAAACAGGTGGATTGGTCCACAATCCTGCTGATTTCGGGCATCGTCATCTATGTCGGCCTGATGGAAAAGCTGGGCACGCTGGCTGCTGTCAGCGACATGATCGGGCAAGTCGGCTCGCCCGCGCTGGCGGTGTTGCTGCTGTGCTATCTGGCAGGAGTCGTATCGGCTTTCGCTTCGTCCACCGCATTGCTGGGCGTGATGATCCCGCTGGCGGTGCCGCTGCTGGCGGGATCGCAGCTTTCGGTCATGGCGGTGATATCGGCATTGTGCATTGCCAACACCATTGTCGACACATCGCCCTTCTCAACCAACGGCGCGCTGATCGTCGGCAATTCGCCAGAGTCGGAACGGCCGGCAATGCTGCGCAAGCTCCTGGGCTATGCCGCGCTGATCGTAGGGGTGGGTCCGCTGCTGGCTTGGGCCGTGTTTGTGGCGGTTTAGACGGGGTTAGGTGCGCGTAGGTGCATCTAGGTGCAGTTCAGAAAGCGCCGTTCAGGCCGTGCCATTCGAACCATTCGGCATAGGGATGGCAGTGCGCCGCCACCACCGTGCGGCCAGAAGCACTGCTGCCGTCCCACTGCGTGACCTGAAGCTCCACAGCGCTGCGATCCGCGCTCCATTCCATGCCGATGCGGGCCAGCGGGCGCGAAGGGGTGGCAGCCTGAGCGGCAAAGCTGATTGCCGCATCCACGGCGGCGCGTTCGACTTCGGGCATATATTGCACGACCATCGAATGGACCACCACCCGCCGCGTGCCCTGACGCTGCGGGCGGGCAAGCTGCGCGGCAAGCCAGCGACTGGCAAGACCGGCGGCGACTTGCGGCGGGTGTGACCGCGCAACCGCGATGGCCGCGCGAAGGCGCACGCTGCGGGCGCGCTCACCCGCCCAGATATAGGCGTGGAGCCGCTCACAATCGGCATCGTCAAGCGCATCAAGCGGGCTGAGATCGACGCCTACCGCGCGTTCGATCGCCAGCGGCCCCGGCGGCGGGGAACTGCCATGCCAGCGCGGCGCAATCTGCACGGAATTGTGAACATCACCGCTGAACGTCCTGCCCATCACGCAGCCATAGCGCGCAAGATTGAGGTTCAGCCCGGCACTGCTGCCAAGTTCGAGGAGTTCGCAAGGCAACGGTGAAACGGCGTTCAGTTCGAGCAGGGCCGCAACGAAACCGGCAACGCGGGCCACCTCGTTGGTCTGGGTGGGACCGGCCATCCATTCCATGAGTTCGCCGCTATGGTGCGCCAGCACATCGGCCAGCAGAAGATCGAGCAAGCCGGGTGCAGGCCGGGTATCGGCGGTGGCGGAGCGATAGAGCCGCTGCAATGCGCCGTGCCTGCCCGAACGCGCCAATGCGTGCAGCCCGGCGTTGAGGCGGAAGATCACGCCTGCCCCAGCAATATCGCCGGGCCAGCGTTCGATACATTGGCGCATTTGCGGGGCATTGGGCAAAACGCGGGCAAGGCTTTCCATGAGCGCGGCGATGAAGGTCTTGCCGAACCCTTCTGCTTTTTCTGCCTCGATCCGCAATTGCGCTTCGGCGCGACCCGTGCCGAAGGGCGCAGGCCCGCGCAAGGTTTCATCAACTGTGGGAAGTAGCGCGGACAGGGGCAAAACGGATACTTTCGCTGAAACCGATAATTATGCTTAGACCGAAAATAGGCGTTCATGCCGAACAGGGTGCCAATGCAGGATAGGGGTAAGTCCGTAGATCGCGCGTAAGGTGATGCAAATATCTGTAATATCGGTAGTTTTACATAGCCCCGCACAACATCAGGGTTAATGGCCGGTGACTATCGGTGATCCTCGACGAGAAATCGACCCGTTCAAGTCGACATGAGGATATCGATGCGCAAATTTTCGCTTCTTGCTGCCACCCTGCTTGGCACGACCATGCCGCACACCGCGTGGGCTGGCGATGGGGTTCCTGCCCCTGATGGTGGCGCAAACGAAAAGGCAGCTTCGGCAGCTCCAGCCAAAAAAGCCTTCAGCACGGGCGTCGCGAAAGGGCGTGACCTGCTGGACACCGCGATTTCCGCCAGCGTGATCGACGAGGCAGACCTTGCCAAGCTTTCGGTCAGCTCGGTCGCTGGCATCATGCAGAACATCCCCGGCATCCGGTCCGAAACGTCGGATACTGACGGCTTTTCCGCGATTACCGTGCGCGGCCTTCCGCTTTCGGCTGATGGATCGAAGTTCCTGCAATTGCAGGAAGATGGGCTGCCGGTTCTGGAGTTTGGCGATCTGCACTTCGCATCGGCCGACCAGTTCCTGCGCGCGGACCTTACGCTTTCGCAAGTGCAGGCGATCCGGGGCGGTTCGGCATCGACCTTTGCCTCCAATTCGCCCGGCGGCGTGGTGAACCTGATTTCGCGCACCGGTGAAACGGCGGGCGGACTTTTGCAGGTTTCAAGCGGCATTGGCCACGATCTGAAGCGCATCGATTTTGCCTATGGCAGCCCGCTGGGGGATGGCTGGCGGTTCCATGTGGGTGGTTTCTATCGGCAGGGCGAAGGGCCGCGCGCCATCGGCTACGACGGGTTCAAAGGCGGCCAGATCAAGGCCAACGTGACCAAGGCGTTCGAGGGCGGTTTCATCCGTTTCTATGCCAAATACATGGACGACCGGCAGCCCAACTATTCGCTGTTCCCGATCCTGCTGACGGGCACCAACGATGCGCCCAAGGTGAGCGATCTGCCGGGTAACGACATCCGCAGCGATGCCTTTGAATCGCACTATACCCCACGTTATCTGGGCGTGGACCAGAACAACAACCCGACCACCTTCGATGCGCAGAACGGTTTGCGCGGCGTGACGAAATCGGTGGGGCTGGAAGCGCAGTTCGACGTGGCAGGGTGGACGGTCAGCAATCGCTTTCGTTTTGCCGATATCGGCGGCGAGTACAACGAAAGCATTCCGATGATCACTGCCCCTGCCCCTATGGTTGCCGGGCTTTTTGGCGGGCCGGGTGCAACGCTGGCTTATGCTGGCGGACCATCGGCAGGGCAGGCGATCAGCGATGCGCGGCTGCTGGCTTATTCGATCCGCATCAACGCGAAGCAAAACCAGTTGGACAACGCGACGAACGACCTGCGCGCAAGCCGCGTGTGGACGGTGGGCGAAGGCAAGCTGACGACCACGGCAGGCGTCTATAACGCTTCGCAGACGGTCGACATGTACTGGAACTTTGCCAATGCGATCAACGATCTGGCAGGCGGCGGAGCCAATGCGCCGGTCAACCTGACCAGCGCGGGCGGCGTGCCGCTAACCGATGGTGGAACCTATGCCTATGGCTTTGGCTTTGGCGTGCCGCTGGCGGCCTATCACACGCGGTATGATGTGAACTACAAGGTTCTGGCACCCTATGCTTCGGCCAATTACCAGATCGGCAAGCTGGCCATCGGTGGTAGTCTGCGCTGGGATCGCGGTTCGGTGAAGGGCCGGGTGTTTTCATCCAGCCTTGGTGGCGGGCGCATCGGAGAGACGGCGCTCGACATCAATCGCAATGGCACGATCTCTGTTGCGGAAACCAAGGTGGCGATCCTTCCGCTGACGCAGCCTGCGGCGGTGGATTACGACTATGACTACGTTTCCTATTCGACCGGCGTGAACTATCGCGTGGCAGAGCCGTTTTCGGTCTTTGCCCGCTACAGCCGGGGGGCGCGCGCCAATGCCGAGCGCATTCTGGGCGCAGGCTCGCTCGATCCCAACAGCGGCGCGCTGATCGATCCATCGACCGCCTATAACGTGGTCAAGCAGGCCGAAGTGGGCCTGAAGTTCCGCAAGGCCGGGCTGACCGCCTATGTCACCGGGTTCTGGGCATCGACCGGTGAGCGGAACTATCAGATCGGCGCGGATGCCAGCGGGCAGGTGGTGGTGATCCCGATCAATCGCACCTACAGCGCCAAGGGCATCGAGTTTGAAGGCGAGGTTCGCGAAGGGCCGTTCGCGCTCACGCTGGGTGCCACCTGGACCAATGCATCGATCACCAAGGATTTCACCGATCCGGCGCTGGAAGGCAATCGCCCACGCCATATCCCGACGTTCTCGTTTCAGGCGCGGCCTGAAGTGAATCTGGACAAGGTTACGTTTGGCACCGTGCTGAACGGCACGACCAGCAGCTTTGCGCAGGACAGCAATGTGCTGAAGCAACCGGGTTATGTGCTGGTCAGCCCGTTCGTGCAATTCCACCCCGTGGACCGCGTGACCTTGGGCGTGAATGCCTTCAACGTGTTCGACAAGCTGGCCATCGTGCAGATCGCATCGGCGGCCATTCCCGCAGGCGGGCTTACCAACGCGCAGGTCATGAATGGCCGCACGGTGACCGCATCGCTTCGTTACGCTTTCTGATCCCCAAGTGGCCCGTCTCCCCACCCCTGCGGGGGGCGGGCTGCGCCCTCAAGTTCGAGGAAACCTGACCGTGCTGAGCAATTCTGCGCTGGAACGCATGAACATTCCCCGCCGCCTCGGCCTTTCGTTCGTGGCGCTCAACGTTACGGCCGCGATCATGATGATCGTGTTCGGCGTAAGTCTGGCGATGGTATCGAGCGTAACCGCGCGCAATACCGAAAGTCAGGCCGTGCTGGCTGATACGCTGACGCTGGAAACCGCATTGCTGCGGCAGAACAGCCAGTTGCGCGGATTTCTGGTGACGGCCGATGAAAGCTACCTCAAGTCCTATTACGAAGGGCGCGACGATTACGACAAGGCTTCGGCTGCACTGGAGGCTCGGCTGAACGACCCTGCCTTGCAGGAATTGGTGCGCACATCGCGCAATGAAACGCTGAAATGGCGTGAGAACTGGGGCGACAAATACATCGCAGTGGTCAAATCCGGCCAGCGCGATGCCGCGCAGGAAGCCATCCGCGCCGCAGGCAAGGCGGTGCTGGTAAGCGATGCAGTGCTGCCACTGCGCGCGGTTCGCGATGCGCAGCACGACGCAATTGCCGCTGATACGGCACGGCAGGAAAGCGCTGTCCTGTTTGCGTGGATTGCGCTTGGCGTGGGCGGTGCGCTGCTGATCGGGCTGGCGCTGATGCTTTCACGCAAGCTTTCGCATTCCATCGCAACGCCGATTGCGGATCTTACCCATACGATGTCGGCTCTTGCCGATGGCAACAACGATATCGCCATTCCCGGCACGGATCGCAGCGACGAACTGGGCGCGATGGCGCAGGCCGTGCGGTTCTTCCGCGATGCCGCGCTGGAACGCGCGCGGGCCGTGGCGGACCGCGAACAGGCGATGGCCAAGATCGGCGCGCATCTGCACGCGGTGGCCAATGCCGATCTTTCGGTGCGGTTGACCGATGTGCCGCCTGCATTCCAGACCGTTGCGCGCGATTTCAACGAAGCGATGGAGCGGCTGTGTCAGGCGATGGGGCTGGTGCAGGACAGCATCATGGCGATCAACCTGACATCTGGCGAAATCCAGCAGGCCACCACCGACCTTGCCAATCGCAGCGAACAGCAGGCATCGAGCCTGCAGGCATCGTCATCGGCAATGGATCACCTGACCACGCAGATCGAGGATTATGCCCAGATCGCCGCAGATGTGAGCGGATCGATGGTCGAAGCGCGCAGCGAGGCCGAGAATGGCGGCAAGGTTGTGGGCAAAGCCATCGAAGCGATGGACAACGTGGCGCGGGCCAGCGCCGAAATTTCCGACATCACCACGATGATCGACGGCATCGCCTTCCAGACCAACCTGCTGGCGCTCAATGCGGGCGTGGAAGCGGCCCGTGCCGGTGAAGCGGGCAAGGGCTTTGCCGTGGTCGCCTCCGAAGTGCGTGCGCTCGCCCAGCGTGCGACCGAGGCTGCCAACGCGATCAAGCAGCGCGTGGAAGCGGTGACCAGCCATGTGCGTTCGGGTGTTTCCTTGGTGAACGAAACCGGATCGGCGCTGGAGACGATCATCAGCCGGGTTGGCACGGTGACCGCATCGATCTCCACCATTGCCGAAACGGCGGGTGAGCAGAGCGTCGCGCTGCGCAAGATCAATCAGGCCATCGGCGCGATGGACCAGATGACCCAGCAGAACGCCGCAATGGTGGAAGAAACCAATGCCGCGACCAAGAACCTGACGCAGGAGGCGGGTCAGCTTTCCAGCGCCTTTGCAAGCTTCAAGATCGGGGACGAGCGGCCGCGTGCATTTGGTGGTGGCGCTGTTGCGCCTGTCCGTCGCAACGCGCCGGTGGCACCGCTGCCGGTTGCCGCATCGGCACCGCGGACGGCACCGCCGCCGCCGGTTGTGAGCGGGAACCTTGCGCTCGATAACGATTGGTCCGAGTTTTAAAAACGCGGTTTGCGCTTTTCCACGAAGGCGGTGGTGCCTTCGTGGAAATCCGCAGCCGTGAAGGCTGACGCGAAGATATCCAGCGATTGCGCGTCTTCGGCCACTTGGCCATCTAGCACCTGCCGGACGAACTGCTTCAGCGCGCGGGCGGAAAAGGGCGATGCGGCAAGGATTTGCGTGACCAACGCGTCTTCGCTTGGCGCCTGTTCCTCGACAAGGCCGATGGCCTGCGCCTCGTCCGCGCCCAGTAACATCCCGGTGTAGAGCATCCGCCGCGCCTGCCCCGGCCCGACGAGATCGACCAGCAGCTTCACATCGTGCAGCGGATAGACGAGGCCAAGCTTTGCCGGCGTGATGCCAAAGCGGGCCTGCGGTCCGGCCACGCGGATATCGCAGGCGAGCGCGATGCCGCAGCCGCCACCCACGCAATCGCCTTCGACCATTGCCACGGTTGGCAGGGGAAAGCGCGTGAGTTCGTATTGCGCGCGGTTGATCGCGGCCTGATTATCCGCGCGCCACTGGGCATCGTCCTTGCGAGCGAGCAGTTCGGCAATGTCTGCACCTGCACAGAATGCGCCGCCGTTTGCCGATTTGACGACAAGGACGCGCAACGCCGGATCGGCGGCGGCTTCGGCCAGCAGTTCGGGCAGGCGCTGCCACATGGCAAAGGTGAAGGCATTGCGCTTGTCCGCGCGGTCGATCAGCAGACGGGCGATGGCGCCGTCCGTTTCGAGCCGCAGTGTCATGCCGTGGTGCCTTTCGTCATTGCCGTTGCGGCGCGCATGGTGCGTGAAGATGAGGCTGGCAAGCCCTCTTGACGCGGGGCAGGATAAATGAGAACCTACATTCCAATAAAGTAGCGACGCCAGATGTCGCCAGGCAAACGCGGCCATTGGGGCTGCGCGGGGCCGCCGATTGGGAGATCGACGTGTTGCCTGCCCTTACGCTTTCATCGTGCATCGAATGGCAGTTTGCCGAAGCTGGAGACCTTGCCGCGCGCATCCATGCCGCCAAGGCTGAGGGTTTTGCGGCAGTGGAGTTCCACTTGTGGCGGGACAAGCCGGTTGATGCCATTGCTGCTGCGCTGGCCGATACGGGTGTGGGACTGACCGGCCTGTGCGTCGATCCGCGCCGTTCCATCGTGGACCCCGCCGAACGTGGCGAGATGGTGGATGCGGTGCGTGAGACGATTGCCGCCACCGCCTGCCTCGGCAAGCCGCCGCTCATCGTGGCATCGGGCTTTCGGGTAGAGGGGATGAGCGAGGAGGAACACTTCGCCAATGCCGTTGCTGCGCTAAAAGCCGCTGCCGCGCTGGCCGAAGAGGCAGGCGTGCTGCTGCTGCTGGAGCCGCTGAACACGCGGCTGTTCTCGGCCATGTATCTGGTCAGCACCACGCTGGGCCTTGATCTGGTGGAGGCCGTGGGCAGCCCCAACCTGCGCCTGCTCTACGATGTGTGGCACAGCGCGGTGATGGGCGAGGATATTGCCGAAGTGCTGCAAGGCCGCGTCCACCTTGTCGCCCATGTGCAGGTGGCCGACATGGACGACCGGAACGAGCCGGGCACCGGGACGGTCGATTGGGCGCATGTCATGCGCACGCTGGAAAGCCTTGGCTATACCGGCGCTATCGGGATGGAATATTTCCCGACCCTGCCAATGGACCAGTCGCTTGAGCTGACCCGCAAAACGCTGGCGCTCTAACAGAAAATTGTGCTGCGATCCGGGAGAGGGATGTGGCGAACAAGCTCAAATTCACTGAACGCCTCAGCTACGGCCTTGGCGACATGGGCACCAGCCTTGCCTATAACATGGCGAGCGGGTTCCTGCTGTTCTACTATACCAACGTAGTTGGGCTGCCTGCGGCCGCCGTGGGCACTGTGTTCCTGATTGCGCGATTGCTGGATGCAGTGATCGACGTAGTGGTGGGTATCGCTGTGGACAAGACGCGCAGCCGCTGGGGCCGTACGCGCGGCTATTTCCTGTTCACCGCCCTGCCCTATGCGCTGGTCACCGTGGCGCTGTTCCATATGCCGGACTGGAGCGAGGGGGCGCAGCTTGCCTATGCTTTCGTCACGTTCAAGGCGCTAGGCATTCTGATGTCGTTGCAGGCGATCCCCTATACCGCGCTGATGCCGATGATGACGCTGGATTCGTCCGAACGGCTCAAGCTTTCAGGAATGCGCGGGATCGGCACGTCGATTTCGGTGGTGATGGGCACGGCGGCGGTGCTCCCGCTGGTCGGCCTGTTCGGCGGAAATGACCAGAAGCAGGGCTTCCAGTCGGTGGCCATGCTGTTTGCGGCCATCGGGTTTGTCTGTACCGTGGCGCTGTTTCGCAACTGCCGCGAGCGGTTCGAGGATTCGTCCTCGCCCGATTTCGCGATCATGCCCGCCGTGCGCGAGATGCTCCACAACCGGGCGTGGCTGGTCGTCTTCGCATCGTGCCTGCTCTATTTCATCCGCTTCGGCCTGATGATGAGCGCGACGGCCTATTTCGCCATCGACGTGCTGGGCAAGCCGTGGATGATTTCGATCATGCTGCCGGCGGTATCGGGCATGTTGCTGCTGTCCTCGGTCGTCGCGCCGCCGATCCTGGCGCACACGGGCATCCGGCGCGGCTGCGTATTCGTGCTGGGACTTTCGGCAGCGCTGTTTGCACTGCTGCCGTTGGCAGAAAGCAGCGTGCCGCTGTTTCTGTCGATTTATATCGCGGCCTGCCTTGCTACGTCGATCACGATCACCGCCGCCTTTGCGATGATTGCCGAAACGGTGGATTACCACGAATGGAAGTTTGGCACCCGCCGTGAGGGCCTACTTTCGGCGGGCATCAGCCTATCGACCAAGGTGGGCATGGCCATTGGCACGGCGGGCTTTGCCTTTGTGCTGAGCGCGGCAGGTTATGCCCCTGATGCGGTGACCGACACCGCGCGCGATGCGATCCGCTGGGCCTATTATGGTAGCGCGGTTGTGCTCCTGGGCCTGCAGACCGTGGTCATGCTGATGTGGCCGATGGATGGCCTGCGCGAAACGATCCGCAATGACATCGCCGGGCGCAGCCCTGCTCCGGCGGAATAAGGAGAGAATGATGAGGAAGGCCATCGCCGCGGTGCTTGCGGCCTGCATCGCCGTGCCTGCCGCCGCGCAGGTGATCGTCACCATCGACTATAGGCCGCCTGAAACGGTGCAGCGCGTGGCCATTCCGGTGAACCCGGCGGAAAAGCGCCTGCAAGTTCTGATCATATCGGGCCGCAATTCCTACGAGCACGACTGGACCGGTGTGAACAACATGCTGCGCACCATGATGCAGGACACCAAACGCTTCGACGTGCGCGTGACCGAAGATTTCGACAATGGCACGCTCGAAACGCTCAAAGCCTATGACGTGGTGCTGCTGAACTATTCGAGCCGGTGGAATTATGCCGATCCGGTGCAGAAGGTCTGGTCGGACGGCGCGTTCAAGGCACTGTATCAATATGTGCGCGAAGGCGGCGGGCTGGTCGCCTATCACTCCAGCTTTACCTGGGGGCGCGATATTCCTGAATACAAGCGCCTGATCGGCGCGGCGATGGAGCCGGGATCGAGCCGCCGCGCGCCGCCGGGAGCCTTCCCGGTCCACATCGTTGACCGCGCACATCCGATCACGGCGGGAATGCGCGAGTTCGTGTGGACTTATAACGATGATATGTACACCAACATGGCGATGGACCCGGAAGCGAAGATCCACGTCCTTGCCACCGCGCACGATGCGGCGGCGGCCTATGATCCGAAGCTGACTGGGCCGAAGTATCCCGCAGCCGCCTATACACCCGAAAAGCTGAAGGCGATGAAGGGGATAGATAGCGATCATCCGCAAGTCTGGACGGCCGATTATGGCAAAGGCCGCGTCTTTTCGATCACGCTGGGCCACGACGAGGTTTCGCTGCACTTCCAGCCCTTGCAAACGCTGATCCTGCGCGGCACCGAATGGGCGGCTACGGGCAAGGTCACCCTGCCTGTGCTGGAAGAGGCCAAGGATTACCCGACGAAATAGAGCAGCAATGTTGCACTCCCGGCTGCATTGGCCAGCAGCCGGGGCGGATATGGTGATCCGGCATCACGGAAACAGCGCCAAATCTATTCCTTGGCCCATAGCCATGTGGCCAGCATCGCTGGGGTGAAGATGATCGCCTGAATCAAAAGCTGGTGCGAATTGTGAAGGCGCAGCAGGATCGCGCACTATCGCATCGAAGTCGATCACGCCATCCGGTTCGCCCGACGTGCGCATCCAGCGATTTACGTCATCCCGCAGCGCACGCTTTGCTGCAGTCGACGTGGCAGCATCGCCGGGATTTGGCGTCAACGTTCCAAGGTAGACTTTGACTCCCCGGTCATGGCACCGGGCGATGATCTGCCGGTATCCATTGATAAGATCGTCGCTCGTTATCTCAGGGTTGGTGCCGAAGGGACTTTTCCCTGAGAAGTTGATGTCGTTGACGCCCTCCAGCAATATCAGATGGGATATGCCATCAATACGCAAAGCATCTCGATCAAGCCGGGATAGCGCGGCCGCGCCCCACCCCGACGCGAGCACGCGGTTGCCCGCGATCCCGGCATTGACAACGGTATATCGTTGCCCACCGGTGCGAGCAGCCAACCTTTGGGCCAGCACTTCAGGCCAGCCGTGCAGCGCACCCGGATTGACCCGGTTGCCGTCGGTAATTGAATCGCCAAACGCGACAATCACACGCGGCGGCTTATCGCTGAGAACGGAGACGCCTGTCACCAACGGTCTGCCGTTAAGTGCGCTTGGGCGGTCCAGCACGGCTTGCATCGCCTGATCGCCCGCCCCCACGGAAAATCCTGCACCGCCGCGCCCCTCATTCATGATCGGTGATGCAAGGGCGATGCTGACCAGAAGTTCTGTTCCAGACTTTACCGGCAAAGTAACCGGATCGCTGAGAAACGGTGCCCCCGCCGGCACGGTTACGGCCTTGGCCCCACCGAACGTCAGTGCAACGAGACTATCTGGTTTGGCGGCGTATGCCCCCGCTGAAAGAGCAACAGAGGCTGCGCCAATCCGCAACGGAATGGCGACTTCCTCATTCGAAAACCGCACTCGAATTTGGGAGCCGGATGCCTGCAATGTGACGCGGTAGCGGATCGTGCCGCTGACAGGCTGTGGCGTGAGATCGCTGCGCAGCTTTTCTGCCGGAACATTCCAATGCTGGTTGGCAAACTTGATGAATTCTTCCGAGGGAGCCTCATATGTGGCCGGGCTGGATTGATAGGCCTCGCGCCAGGCAGGTTGGGCGCTTGCTGCCCCCCAAGCCAAAGGAAGCGTTCCACAAGCCAGTGCAATGCAGGCGCATCGTATTGTCAGCATCCGATATTCTCCCGTAGAACGCTTACATCAACCCCAATTTGCCTCCGCTTTCGGCATAGGCCTTGAACGCTTCGAACCGCGCGGGGGTTGAGACGGCGCGACGCATACCTTCACGGTCACCGAGACCCATGATCGTCGCGCTGGTTTTCGTGACTTGCGCCCACCCCTTACCCGGCGTGCCGGTGCGCATGAAGGCCAGCAGGAGGTCCTGCCATTGGCGGACCACGCGGGTATCGGCTGCGGTGAAGCGGCGTTCGCCAATGCCGATGTTGCCGAAGACATAAGGCAGGTGTGACGAATGGAACGCGCCCCACGGTTGCCCGCCGTCGGCTACCGGATAGGCATGGTCATAGAGATAGGCGAAGACCGGCTGCTGTGCGGTTCTGGTGCGCTCCTGCGACCAAAGCAGCAGGCCCGCCATATAGCGGTCGCGCGCCAGCAGTGCGTTTGAGGCGACGGCCTCGGCATCGGTGGCGTGGGGATAGAGCGCGAGCAGGCGTTCGGCAAACGTGCCATAGCGGGCTTGCACTGCGGCCTTGAACTGGGCAGGTGTGCGTACCGACGGGTCGATCATTTCGGCGCTGTTGTATCCGCTGATAAGCGGAACGGGGCTGGCCACCGGGCCGCTGGCGCGGATCGGATCGAACGGCACCACTTTGCCATCGACATTGGGCACGAACATCAAACGCGGCGGGCCGCTGGTTGCGCCGGGGACGTAGCGGGTGGCTTCGATCAGCTTTTCTGCCGAAACCGCGCGCATCGCGGCGATGTTGCTGGTGCCGAGCTTTGCTGCCAGATCCGCGCCCACCTTTTCGTTTGCGGAAAGCGGCGGCACATCCACTGCCATGCTTGCCCCGCTGAACGCGATGGCCTTTTCGAACAGACCCTTGGCCATCGGCGAAACCATCAGGTCCGCCACGGAAGCCGCGCCCGCGCTTTCGCCCGATACCGTTACATTGGCAGCATTGCCGCCGAAGCTGGCCGCGTTTGCCTTTACCCATTTGAGCGCGGCGATCTGATCGAGCAGGCCATAGTTGCCCGATGAGCCAAGCGGCGATTCCGCCGTCAGCGCCGGATGCGCCATGAAGCCCAGCACGCCGACGCGATAGTTGATCGTCACCACGACCGCGCCCTTGGCTGCCAGCTTTGCGCCATCATAGATCGGCAGGCTACCCGCCCCGCCGCCAAAGCCGCCACCGTGGATGAACACCAGCACCGGCAGGGCCTTTGCCGCACCTTTGGGCTTCCATACATTGAGCGTCAGGCAATCCTCGCTCATCGGTGGGGCGGCCAGAAATTCCGCCGTGTATGGTCCCCAAGGGGCGGGCACGCCTTGCTGGCATACTGCACCGAATGTAGAAGCATCGCGTTCTCCCGGCCACGAAGGGGCAGGCTGCGGTTCGCGCCAGCGGTTTTCACCTATGGGCGGCGCGGCATAGGGGATGCCGAGGAAGGCTGTGGCGAGGCCCTTGTCCACGCCGCGCAGCGCGCCATTGGCGGTCGTGACCACGCTTTGTGCCAGTGCGATTTGCGAGGTTGCGGAAAGAACGATGGCCCCAGCCAGCGCGATGCCTTTGTTCATTGTCCTGCTCCCTTATGTCCAGGCCTTTGCCGACCCGTGTGATCTGGAAATGACACGGGGACCGCAAGCGTGGTCCCCGTGCAAATGGTCGGTTATTCGGCGCAGAGTTGCTGGATGTAGGACAGCGCCTCTGCCGAAGGTTTGGTGGGCTGCAGTTCCAGCCCCACCGCGCCGCCATAGCCGAGCCGTTCGAACATGGCCAAAGCACCCGGCCAATCGATCTTGCCCGAACCCGGTTCGCCCCGTCCCGGTGCATCTGCCACCTGTACGTGAACAACCTGATGCATCGCCGCTTTCAGTGCGGTTTCAGGGTCTTCGCCCTCAACCACCGAGTGATAGAGATCGTAGAGCACCTTCACGCGCGGGTGATCGATCATATCGGCCACCACCACGCTATCGTGCGTGGTGGAACACAGCACGCCCGGATGATCGAAGCGGGTGTTGGCGGATTCGAGCAGGATGGTGACGTCAAGCTCTTCGGCAATCGGTACCAGCTTGCGCAAGGCATCGGCAAAGATGGCAAGCTGCACCGGGCGCTTCAGCCACGGCACGCCTCGGCCCGATGTGACCACCACGTTGGAACAGCCGAGGAACTTCGCCGCCGAGGCCGCATCGTGGAACACATCGCAAAAGCCGTCGTGCGTGGCTGGATCAACCAGTTGCGTCACGTAATCGGCCACGGTGCTGATCAGTTCGACACCGTTTTCATCCAGCGCGCGTTTGATCGCGGTCAGATCGCGGCCCTTGAGCAGGAACAGTTCCACCTTGCGGAAACCTGCTGCTGCGGCGGCAGCGATGCGGTCCTCGATCTTCTCGCCCGCTTCGGTGAAGCCATATTCGAGATTGACGGAAAGGTCATAAGCCATCGCGATCAGGCCCCCCAGATGCGGCGGGCCATCGCCTGATGGCGGCGGACCTGTTCGAAGGCATCGCGCATGTCATAGGCGTGGCCTTCCCATTCGGAAACCATCGTGCCGGTGAAGCCACCGTCCTTGAACAGCGGCAGGATCGTGTCGTAATCGATGGCTTCTTCGACCAGATCCTCGCTCACGCCATAGAACTTGCCGTGGATGTGGATGGTGCGATCCACCAGCGCGGCCCAGCTTTTGGGATCGTGGTTGGACAGAATGAAGAATGCGAGGCACGCGGCCTGAATGTGCAGCGGCGCGTGGCCGTGGGCCATGCCCCATTCACGCAGGCGCCCGGCCTTTTCATGGCTCATGCCATCTTCCAGCCAGACCTCTTTCAGCTTGTCGAGCAGGTCTTCCGAAGCACCCTTTGCCCGCGCCGCATCGAGCATGGATTCAGGGATGCGGCTTGCGGTGCCGCCGAAATCGGGAATCCAGCCAAGATAGGGCGTGTTCAGCTTGTCGTACATCTCGCCATAGGCCTGCACGGCAGGGTGGCCCGCCCACATCGGCGCGTGGACTTCCACACCCATGCGGATGTCCAGTTCCTCTGCATAGGGCGCGATTTCGGGCAGGAGATGCACTGGCAGCGCGAACTGATAACGCACGAGGCTGAAGCCCATCTTCTTGGCCGAGCGCAACTGGCGCTTGTGGTATTCCACCAGCGCGGCATCGTCGATCGGCTGCTGGCCGGGCTTGAGGAAGCGGTCCGAATTGATCGCGCAGGACACCGGGTTCAGGCCGGTTTCCGCGATCATTTCCTTGAACTTTTCGGCATAGGCATCCGAAACGTCGGGGAATTCCTTGAACTGCTGGAAGCCGATGATCTCGATGTTCGGGCCAAGCCCGCGCTTGGCGACTTCGGCCAGCAGGGTATCGACTTCGAACTGGCGGGTCAGCCATTCGTTGGTGAAAGAATACAGCGTAACGCCGACCTGCGGGCCGGTTGAGGTAGTGGCCATCGTGGTGATCCTCTCTCAGGCAGCGACAGTGAGCGTGGACATCTGCGGATTGGTCCGCTTCATGCCGGGAATGTAGGGCGGGCTGACGAAGAGGTTGAGCGACACTTCATGGTCGCTGCCAACATCGGCGGTCTGCGCAGGCAGGATCAGGAATGCCGAATCGCGAATGAACCAGAAGGTGTCGACCTTCTCGCCATTTTCGGAAAGCGGCCATTGCGCCCCATCGTATTCGATGCGCGCGTCCGACAAATCCACAGCTTTCCCGTCAATCTCCAGCGATCCGACCTCGACCACCGAGAACGGCAGCGAGCGATACCACGGCAGGCGCATGGCCAGTTTCAGCCCGCCGCTGGTGGCGGCAAGCCCCTCTTCTCCGATAACCCGTTCGACTGGCAGCACCGTTGCTCTCCCGCTTTTGCAATTAGAATATGTTTTCTAATCGTGGGTTGACACGCGGTCAAGCGCCCGGCAGATAAAAAACGAACTCTAGTTCTATTTTAATTTCGGGACAGGTGCCAAGGGGTCATGGCGGAATTCGATTATATCATCGTGGGCGCAGGTTCCGCCGGGTGCGTTCTGGCCAACCGGCTCACCGCCGATCCGCGCAACCGCGTTCTGCTGATCGAGGATGGGGGCGATAACCAGCACCCGTTCATCAAGATGGCGGGCGGGTTTGTAAAGATCATGGGCAACCCCGAATTCTTCCGCGTCTTCCCGATGGAAGCGCGGCCGGGAATGCGCCCCGGCATCCATACTTATGGGCGCGGGCTGGGAGGATCATCGGCCATCAACGGCACCTGGTATCTGCCGGGAATGCCCAAGGATTTCGATGGCTGGACGCAGCGCGGCCTGCCGGGCTGGGGCTGGGATGAAATCGCCCGCTGCTATGCCAGGTTCGAAAGCTATCGCGAACCCGGCGCGCATCCGGGGCGCGGGCGCGATGGCGAATTGCAGGTAACGGCGTCGACTTATGAATCGCCGGTGTTCGATGCGCTGGCCGCTGGCTTTGGCACGCAAGGGATGCCGTGGCTGGACGATATCACCACGCCCAATACGCACGGTGTGGGGCGCAGCCAGTATACCGTGGATCGCAAGGGCGTGCGCGAAAGCGCCTACAAGGCCTTCGTCATGCCGATCCTTTCGCGCAGCAATCTGACCATCGCCACCCATACGGCTGTAAAGCGCGTGCTGATCGAAAATGGCCGCGCAACGGGCGTGTTGACCGAGGCACACGGTGAGGAGCGCATCCACACCGCCGCAGCCGAAGTGATCGTTTCTGCGGGCGTCTATGGCTCGCCCCAACTCCTCCAGCTTTCGGGCATCGGCGCGGGTGCGGATTTGCAAGCGCTAGGGCTTCCGGTGATCAGCGATCTGCCGATGGTGGGGCGACAACTGGCCGATCATACCAAGTTCGGCGTCTCGTTCGATCTGGCCAACCATCCCGGCACCAATCGGGAATTCTTTGGCTGGCGGCTCTATCGCAATGCCATCCAGTATTTCCTGACCGGAACCGGCCACCTCGCCCGCGTGGGTATGCCGCTGACGGGGCTGATCGCCAGCGAAGGCGTGGATGCCGATTGGCCCGATCTGCAAGTTGCCGCCGCGCCTTTTGCCATGCGCACGGTGAACGAAATGGCCGCGCGGCCCGGCAGTCCGCTGACGCCCAATCCCGGCCTCACCTTCTCAGGCTATCACCTGCGCCCGCGCAGCCGGGGCAGCATCCGGCTGACCTCGCCCGATTTCCGCGATGCGCCCGTGGTCGATCCGGCAATCTGGGCCGATCCCTATGACAAGGCCAAGAGCCTCGAACTCTTCCGCCTGTTCCGCGCGATTGCCGCTTCGGACCCGCTGAAAGCCTTCATCGGCACCGAACGAATGCCCGGACCAGACGTGCAGGACGAAGAGGCCATCACCGCCGAACTCGCCAAGATGGTCGAAGTTGGCCTGCACGGCACTGGCACCTGTTCAATGGGCACCGATCGGGCTACATCGGTCACCGATGCGCGCGCGCGCGTGCATGGTGTGGGCAGCTTGCGCGTGGTCGATTGCTCGATCATGCCGACGCCGGTTTCAGGCAACACCAATGGCCCCGCAATGGCAGTTGCCGAACGCGCGGCAGAGCTGATCCTTGAGGATGTGCGCTAAGCGTTAATCACTCCTCGCCCGGATAAGGCCCCTTGCCGCCGTCCGCGATCAACTGATCCACGCGCTGGTCGATCACCGGCAGCGGCACGCCGCCCAGCGCCAGCACGGCATCGTGGAACGCGCGAATATCGAACTTGCTGCCCAGCGCCGCCTCTGCCTTGCGCCGTGCTTCAAGGATGGCAAGCTGCCCCATGTAGTATGACAGCGCCTGCCCCGGCCATGAGATATAGCGGTCCACTTCCGTCTCGATCTCGTGGTCAGACAGCGCGGTATTCTCGCGGAAATAGGCCTGGGCCTGTTCGCGGGTCCAGCCCTTGGCGTGGATGCCAGTGTCGACCACCAGCCGCGATGCGCGCCACGCCTGATAGCTGAGCATCCCGAAGCGGTCATAGGGCGTTTCGTACATGCCCATTTCCACGCCCAGCGTCTCGCAATAGAGCGCCCAGCCCTCACCATAGGCGGACAGATAGGTGTCACGGCGGAACTTGGGCAGATCCTTGTTCTCTGCCGCCAGCGGCATCTGAAAGGCATGGCCCGGCGCGCTTTCGTGCAGGGTCAGCGCCACTTGTGCATAGAACGGGCGCGATGGCAGGTCATAGGTGTTGACCAGATAGACGCCCGTCCCCCCGCGCCCGCTGGTATAGAACGGCGCGATGTCATCGGGCACCGGCTTTATCGCAAAGCGGCTGCGCGGCAGATGGCCGAAATATTGCGAGGCCTTTCCGTCGAACTGCTTGGCGATCCATGCCGCGCGATAGAGCAGTTCCTCCGGCTTTTTCGGGTAGAACTGTGGGTCGGTGCGCAGATGTGTCAGGAAGGCATTCAGATCGCCCTCGAACTTCACCTCGCGCATCACGTCTGCCATCTCGCCACGGATACGCGCCATTTCCGCAAGGCCGATCTGGTGGATCTGCTCTGGCGTGCGATCCAGCGTCACATATTCGCGGATCTTCGATTGGTAATAGGCGCCGCCATCGGGCAAGTCGGATGCCGCGATACCGGTGCGCGCTTTGGTGAAGTATTCCTTCTGCAGGAACGCCAGCAACCGCTGGTGCGCCGGGGTCACCCCACCCGCGATGGCTGCGCGCGCTTCCTTGCGCAGGTCATCCTGCACCGCTGCCGGAATCGACGCAGGCAGTTTGGCAAAGGGCTGCCAGAAGGTTGAACTTTCCGCGTCCTTGGCCCCGGCCACTTGCGCCACCGCCACTTCGCGGCCTTTCATGGTCACGCGCGGCACGGTGAACCCGCGCTTCAGCCCGGCGCGCATCTGGGCAATCTGCTGATCGTAATAGCGCGGCAGTTCACCCATCAACTTCAGATAGATGCGCGCTGCCTTCTCGTCCTTGAACGGCCTGCGCGCCTGGTCGATCAATTCGCCCCAGAAGCTGCTGTCCGAATTGAACGGCATTTCATATTCGCGATAGAACTGCGCGTTGCGCAGCGCTTCCACCTGCCCCTTATAGACCGCGTAATCCACCCGCCGCGCGGGCGATAGCCGATCAACCGGGATGGCCGCCAGATCGCGCAGCACGGCATCCCACTTTGCCAGCCTTGCGGCCTGCGCCGCATCGGAAAGATCGGGCAAACTTTTGGCACCCTTGCCCGTTACATCCTCGAACGGACCCTGCTGCGCCTCGCGCCATTCGTATTCGGCCTTCCACACCGCTTCGAACCGGGCGTCGGCTGTCCGCGCCACATCGGCGGCTGAGCCGACCGGGGCTGCAATCACAGCGCCCGGCAGCATCCCCGCCAGAAGTGCGGTCTGAAAAAGCGCCTTCATTGCGAACCCTTTTCTCAGCCTAAGCAATCGCCCTGAGCGCAATGGCGCGAATTTCAAACCGGGGCAATGTTAACCGCTGCCTGCACGGGTTGCGCCGCACGGCGCGAGCCGATGCGTCAACCATAGTTCAGCGCTGCAGAAGGTTGATCGGGATGAAAATCGAAAAGGTGGATGTTGCTGCGGCCATTGCCGGAGACACAGACGACAGACGGACACTCCAGGCGATCGACCACGCCTTTGCAATGATCGAGTTCGACCCCGCGGCCACCATTCTGCGTGCCAATACCCGCTTCCTCGATCTGATGGGGTATGCCGTCGATGAAATCGTTGGGCAGCATCACAGCGAATTGTGCGACAAGCAATACGCAGCCTCTGCGTCCTATCGCACACTGTGGAAGAACCTTGCCGATGGCGAAGTGCAGCAGGGCGAATTCTGCCGTCGGCGCAAGGATGGTAGCCAGGTTTGGCTGCAGGCGAGCTACAACCCCGTAAAGGACGAAAGCGGGGCCACCGTACGCATCGTGAAAATTGCGATGGACGTCACTGATCAGCGCCTTGCAGCACTGGCCGCTGCCGGGAAACTCGCGGCGATCGAGAACGCGCAAGCGATGGTGGAATTCGACCTGTCGGGAAAGATCACCGCCGCCAACGATCTGTTCCGTGCGATGAAAGGCTTTGAACCGGGTCAGGAATGCAATTTCACCCATCGCGACTTGTGCGATCCGGCTTTTGCCCAGACTGAGGAATATGCGGTGTTCTGGGACCGCCTGATCAAGGGTGAGGCCATTTCCGGGGTATTCAAACGCCGCAGCCTTTCCGGCGCGGACGTGTGGATTCATGCGTCTTATGCTGCGATCCTCAACCTGGACGGAAAGCCGCGTCGGATCGTGCAATACGCGCATGACATCACCGATCAGCGCCGTCGCGATGCCGAGTTCGAAGGCAAAGTCCGCGCGATTGAACGCGCGCAAGCCCTGATCGAATTCGATCTGCAAGGCAATGTGCTGGATGCCAATGCCAACTTCCTCAACCTGATGGGATACCACATCGAGGAAATCCGGGGGCGGCACCATCGCATTTTCTGCGATGTAGCCGCCACCCAAGGTGAAGAGTATCGGGCATTTTGGGACAAGCTGGGCCGGGGGGAATTCGATACAGGCGAATACAAGCGCGTGCGCAAGGACGGCCGGGAGGTGTGGATTCAGGCGTCCTATAACCCCATTTTCGATACCAGCGGCAAACCGGTTAAAGTGGTGAAGTTCGCTTCGGATGTGACCGAGGAAAAGCTGCGCAGCAACGAGTTTTCGGCCAAAATCGATGCTATCGGCCGCAGCCTTGCCACGATCGAATTCGATCTCGACGGCAAAGTGATCAGCGCGAACGAAAATTTCCTGCGTACGGTCGGCTATTCGTTGCGCGAAATCGTCGGCCAGCATCATTCGATGTTCTGTTCACCCGATTACATCCGCAGTTCCGAATATCGCGATTTCTGGATCACGCTGAATGCCGGTCGGTTCCATTCGGGCCGGTTTCATCGCGTGGGCAAGTACGATCGCGATATCTGGATTCAGGCCACCTACAATCCGATCTTCGATCTTCTCGGCAATCCTGTGCGGATCGTGAAGTATGCCTTCGACATCACAGAACAGGTGCAGATGGAGACGGCAATCACTGAACGCGCACGTGAGATGAACCAGCTCTCGACACAATTGTGCAACTCGATTTCCGAAATCACCGGATCGACCGAACAGGCGCTTTCGCTGTCGCTGCAAACCCGCGTCAACGCCGAGCAGGGTGAAGAAACACTTGGCTCGGCCATCGAATCCATCGAACTGATCCAGAGATCGGCAGCCTCCATTTCGGAAATCGTGCGCATCATCAGCGAGATCGCCGGTCAAACCAACCTGCTCGCCTTTAATGCCGAGATCGAAGCGGCACGCGCCGGCGAACACGGAGTGGGCTTCTCGGTTGTCGCGGGCGAAGTGCGCAAGCTGGCAGAGCGCAGTTCCACTGCTGCGCGTGATATTTCGCGCCTGATCGATGAGTCCAACGCACAAGTTGGCGAAGGAACCGACCGTTCACGCATGGCACGCAGCGCCTTCTCCGACATCGTATCGAGCGTGCAGCAGACGAACCAGGCCATCGAGGCGATTACGCGGCTCGCATCCAATCAGGCACAATTGACCGATAGCGTCGCAGGTCAGATCGCCCGGCTTTCTGCAGCCACCAACATCGCAAGCTGACCTTGATGACGGCGGTTCTGCAACCCGGCACGCACGATATGCTGTTCGGCCTGATCCGCCTTGCCGGGCTATGTGCCGCGCTGCCCGTGGGCGCGATCCGCGAAGTGGTGCCGTGCCCCGCCCGGCTTGAACCTTTCCCGGCAGCGCGGGCCGATGTCCTTGGCGCACTGGAACTCCGCGGCGAGGTGATCCCTGTGATCGACCTGTCCTGCGCCCTGAACGGCACTGCGGCGGAACGCGGCGCAGTGCAGGCACAAGATCCTTCGATCATCGTCATCCTGAGCCACGAACAGCATGTCTTCGCCGTTCAGGCTGATGGCATCGTGGGCGTCATGCCGCTTACCACGCGCGAAATCAGCCCCCTCAACCACACCGGGACACAAACGGAGTGTCGGCTGTTTTCGCGCACCTTCCGCGTGGAAACGCACAACGGCGTGGTGCTCGATCCGGCCGCGATAGCCGAGCTTCCCGGCATGGTCACCGCGACCGGTCGCAGTGCTCGCAAGGACGATGCACGCCAGATCGATGAGCCTATCCTTGTCTTCACGATCGCCGGGCTGCGGCTTGCTCTACCGGCCAGTTGCGTCGATGCCAGCCTGCCGCGCGCCGATCTTTTGCCCACGCCCACCGAAACCGATCTGTGGATCGCCCAACGCGAATACAAGGGCGCAGAAATTCCCGTGATCGATACTTTCCGCCTGCTTGGCCACGGCACGCTCCCTGCCGCGCGGCGCAGCGGCGCCAGCATCGTGGTTCGCACGCAATTGCCCGCATCTCCGCCTTCCGAGTGGGCCGAGCCTTTCGGCCTTGTCGCGCTGCTGATCGATAGCGTGGACGATATCGGGCGATTTGCCGCACGCTGCTTCGCCCCGTTGCTTCAGGACGCCATAACCGGCGCAGGCCTTGCACGTGGCCTGCTGGACACGGCGGAAGGCGCCTGCCTGCTGCTCGATGCGGAAAAAATCGCCGCTCATGAAGGCCTGCGAAACCTTGGTGTGATCCGCAACCAGCCTGAAACGGCAACCATCGCCGCCACTGCGCGCCGCGCCGCTGGCGATGGCGTAGCCACCCAAGCCGCCGAAAAGCCGTTCCTTGTCTTTTCGGTCGCTGGTCAGCGCTTTTCGACGCCGCTGGAAATGGTTGAGGAAATCCTTCTGGCCGAAACGGCGATCCTGCCGATGCCGCCGGGGGAAAACGGCATGATTGGCCTGTTTACCTCACGTGGGCACTGTGTCCCGTTGCTCGACCTCACGCATGTTCTGGGCGATGTCGCCACGCGCAATGGGCCATACATTATCGTCACGCGGAGCGACCATCCGCAAGGCTTGCGCCGTGCGGGCTATCGCGTCGATGCGTTGCATTCGGTCGATCGCAAGGTCTTGCAAGACGTTGCGGGCAAGACGGAAACAGGCACGGCGGATCGCCCGCGCACAACGCCACCCGGCTTGCCCGGTCCCACCATCCGGCTGAACGATGGCCACGCCTGCACCGTTCTGGATCTCGCCGGAGCCGCCGAACGCCTGCTCAACTTGGCGGCTATCGAGGTGCCCCAGCCGATGGCGCAATGACCTGACATTTTGGCTGGGCGTGCTCTGGCGAAAAGCCGCCCATAGTATTCCCATGACACTCTCAGGAAAGATCGCACTCGTCACCGGCGCTGCCTCTTCGGCAGGGCTGGGTTTTGCCACCGCACGCCTTCTGGCGCAGCGCGACGCACACGTCTGGCTGACCGATATCGATGTGGCAGCAGCCGCAGCGCGGGCGGCAGAGCTCACCGCAGAAGGCCTGGCCGCACACGGCATGGGCCATGATGTGACCAGTGCCGATGGCTGGCAGGCGGTACTTGCCGCGATTGAGGCGCAGCATGGTGCCGGGCCGGATATCCTTGTCAACAATGCGGGCATCGCGGTGCTGCGTTGGACGCCTGATCTGGAGCCTGCCGAATGGCAGCGTCAGATCGATGTAAATCTGACCAGCGTCTATCTTGGCTGCCGTGCCGTGCTGGCCGGGATGCGCGCGCGCGGAAACGGCGGCGCCATCGTCAATATCTCATCCGTTGCCGGGCTTGTCGGCATTCCCGGCGCTTCGGCCTATGCCGCCAGCAAGGGTGGCGTGCGCCTTTATACCAAGGCGCTGGCGATGGAATGCGCAGGCGAAGGCATCCGCGTGAACTCGGTCCACCCCGGCGTGATCTGGACCGATATGCAGCAAGTGGCGATCAAGGATAACCCGGATCAGTACGAAGCAATCAATGCTTCGATCCCTGCCGGCAAGATGGGCGAACCCATCGACATTGCCGAAGCTGTGGCCTTCCTCGCCTCCCCCGCTGCGCGTTACATCACCGGGGCGGAACTCGCCGTCGATGGCGGGCTGACCGCTCAGTGAACGTGAGCGCAGCGGCACCCAGGCAGCCTCTGGCGGCATGGCTGCCCATCGTCGTCCTTGGCGTGGGCGCGGGCTGCATATCGGGGTTGCAGCCGCTGCTGCTGGATTTGCTGCTGAAGGCGGGCAAGCTCGATGTCGCGGCAATGGGTCTTGCCGCGACGGCAGAGGCTGCGGGCATGGCGATTGCCGTCACGCTCGCCGCGCTGTGCCTGCCACTGCAAAACTTGCGCAAATGGGCGCTGCTGGCGCTTTGCGCGATGGCGCTGGCCAACACCGGCACGATTTTTGGCAGCGGCGGGGCGATCATTGCCTTGCGCTTTCTCAACGGCCTTGGCGCGGGCGTGCTGCTGTGGGTGCTGGTGGGAATGCTCGCGCGCGCGCCAGACCCGGCGCGGCTTTTCGCAATCTATGTCACCGCGCAATCGGTGCTGGGCCTGTGCCTGTCCCAAGCGATCAGCGGCCTTGTTGCGCCCGATTTCGGGCATGTCGGGGCCTATGGCCTGCTGCTTGGCCTTAATGCGCTGATGCTGCTGGCGGTGCCCGCGATGGTCGATGGCTTCGACGCTGCCGCACAAGGATCGCGCGGGCTTCCGGGCCTTCGCGCCGTGATCGTGCTATTGGCGATGACCGCCTTCCTTGCCGGGATCATGGGCCTGTGGGTCTATCTCCTGCCGCTGCTGGGTGCAGGCGGCTTTGCCCCGGATACAGCGGCCAGCGCCGTGTCGGTGGGCCTTGCCGCACAGATCGCGGGCGGATTGCTCGCCGCGTTGGTAGGCGCACATATCGGCGCGCGCACTGCGTGGATCGCAGGCATAGCGCTCGCCATCGGCGCGATTGCACTGATGAACGGCGGCGGCTCTGCTTTCCTGATGCTGGCGGGCGCTGCGCTGTTCGGCTTTGTCTGGATATTCGTGCCGCCGTTCCACATGCCCGCCGTGCTGGCGGTCGATCCATCGGGCCGGGGCGCGATGCTGGTCGGCACCGCGCAGCTTTCGGGCACCGTCATCGGCCCGCTGGTGGCCGCGCCGGTCGTCACCGCGCAGGGCGTATCTGCTGTCTGGACGCTTTCGGCGGCGTGGCTCGCGCTTTCGCTGGCGCTTCTGGCCGCCGCACAATTCCATAAAACCCCTGAGGAGAGGATTCCGTCATGAGCCTGCGAGGCCCCATCCCCACCCCGATGGATGGACGCGATCCATCGCACTTGCGCGGCGATGCGATCACCGGTGACCGCTATTACTCTGCCGACTTTGCGCAGCAAGAATGGGATCATATGTGGACGCGCATCTGGCACATCGCCGGGCGCACCGCCGATATTCCCGAAGCGGGCGATTTCCTCGTCCACAATTTCATGAAGGAATCGGTCATCGCCGTCCGTCAGGACGATGGCTCGGTCCGCGCGTTCTACAATTCCTGCGGCCATCGCGGGATGCGCATGGTCCACGATTCCAGCTCGGTCGATGCGTTTCACTGCCCTTACCACGGGTGGAAATGGGGCATCGACGGCGTGCTCGCCCATGCGCAGGATGCCGATGTCGATTTCAAGGCGGGCAACCCCTGCGGCAAACTGAAGCTCAAGGAACTGCGCTGCGATGTGTGGGGCGGTTTCGTGTGGTATTCGATGTCGCACGATAGCCCGTCGTTGCTCGAATTTCTCGATCCGATGCCCGAACTCTACAAGAATTACCCAATGGACACGGCGGTTCGCGTGGCGTGGTATCGCATCGAACTGAACGCCAACTGGAAGTTCGTGACCGACAACTTTTCGGAAAGCTACCACACCCGCACTGCCCACCCACAAGTGCCGCCGTGGATCGATCAGGACGTCGATTCCGCCCGGCACGAGATGTGGCCCAAGGGACATGGCCGCACCGTACAGCCCATGCGTCCCTCGCTGTCAGACCGTCCCGAAGGCGGCGGCAACGCCATGTTCGAAGCCGAAATGGCCAAGTGGGACATCGATCCCGCGCGCTATGCCACATATGAAGAGTTCGCCATGCAGGGCTGGCTCGATCTGAAAGCCGCCAAGCAGAAACTGTGGCGCGAAAAGGGCTATCTGCATTACGAACACATGGACGATGAAGAAATCACCGACAGCCCGCACACGGTGATGTTCCCCAATGTGACCATCAGCTTCCTTCCCGATAACCTGATCCTGTTCCGCAGCGAACCCCACGCCACCGACCCGGAAAAGTGCTATTTCGATCTGTGGTGCATGGCCTTCCCGGTGGCAGGGCAAACTGAAGTGCAATCGATCATGGCGGGCATGAAGCCGCTGCGCGAAGTGGCCGAATGCGAACATCGCGTGTTCGACGGCGGGCGCGGCATTCCCGAACTGGCGGGCCAGATCGTCTATCAGGATATGGAATTGGCCGAAGCCATGCAGGCCGGTATGCACTCGCGCGGTTATACCGATGCCTACCTTTCCGATCAGGAAACCCGCATCCGCTTCTTCCACGAAGTGCTGAACGACTGGATTGCCGGCAAGCAATAGCCACCCTGCCCCAACCTGCATCAGCGCGGATACAAATCGGGACGCTATAATGCAGGCGCGGCAAAGTGCTGCGACAGGTCGGCACTATTCCCCTTTCAGCGTAATGACGACAAGGGGAATAGACATGAGGAACTTTCTGGGTCTGGCACTGGCCGCCACCACCGTGCTCACGCTGGCGCTCGGCACGATGAGCGCCGCCACGCCTGCGCCAGCGGTTTATGCAACCATCGGGGAAGACCGGCCCTTGCAGCTTGGCCGTATGACCGTCACGGCCACGCCGCTGCCTGCTGCCCCGATGTGAGCCTGATTTTACGGGCAATACGCCCTGAGTCATAGCGCGTGACTATGGATTTATAATGAAATCATATTTCCAATAAGGGTCGCATTTCGCCATTACCCGCTTCAAGTCAGAAGACGTTGGGGAGTGGAGATGATCGACCGGATTCGCCTGCCCGTCTCCGCCAGCCAAGCTGAGAGGAACGGGGCATGACAATTCTCATCCGCAATGTGCGCATTTTCGACGGCACAAGCCTGTCCGACCAGACCGGGGCCGTGCTGATTGAGGGTGATCGCATTGCCCGCATAGCCACCGGTGAAGGTGCGCTGGCGGATTGCGATGCGGCGCGGGTTATCGATGGGCACGGCGGCACGCTGATGCCCGGCCTTGTCGATGCGCACACACACCTTGCCCTTGGCTCCAGTGTCGAAGTCATGGGCCGTCCGGGCAATTTCCCTGACGATGTGCTGGCCCTCACCGCTGCCCATTGTGCGCGGGTGATGCTCGATCATGGCTTTACCAGCGCCTATTCGGGCGGATCGTCGTCGCCCGGTGTGGAAATCGCGCTCAAGGCCGCGATTGATAAAGGACAGGTGCCAGGGCCACGCCTTGTCACCTCCTCGTTCGAACGCCTGCCCGGCGGGATGCCGGGGCTGCTGTTCAAGTTTCCGGGACGCGATGTGCGCGAAAGCAATCCCGCCGCCGTCACCCACTTTGTCGAGGAAATGGCGGGCATTGGCCTTCAGGCGGTGAAGTTCCTGCTCAACGGCGTCAGCGCGATGGACGCCGGTTCGAACATGAACGAGCAGTTCTATGAGGACGAAATCCTCGCTGCCGGCGAAGCCGCGCGCAAGGCGGGCGTCTGGCTCACCGCGCATTGCTACACCGCCGATGCGATCAAGATCGCCATCAAGGCGGGCTTCCGCGTGATCTATCACTGCAACTATGCCGATGATGAAGCGCTCGACATGATCGAAGCGGCAAAGGGCGACATTTTCGTCGGCCTTGCCCCCGGCATCGAGGAAGCCGACCGTGATCGCGCGCCGAAGTTCGGCATGATGGCCAGCCCAGAACAGGTGGCCGAACAGGCCGCCGCCGTGGAACACAAGATCCGCGTGGGTCAGGAGCTGCGCAAGCGCGGCGTGCGCTCGCTGCCGGGCGGCGACTATGGCTTTCCGCAGAATCCGGTGGGCCTCAATGCCCGCGATCTGGAACTTTTCGTCGAATGGTTCGGCTATACCCCCGCCGAAGCGCTGCACACCGCCACGGCGCTGGGCGGTGTGCTGATGGATATGGAACTGGGGCAAGTGAAGGAAGGCTTCCTTGCCGATCTACTGCTGGTCGATGGTGATCCGACGCAGGATATCTCGACCCTGAAAAACAAGGATAATCTTCGGATGATCATGAAGGGCGGCGCGCTTTACAAGGCACCTGCTGCATGATCGACGTTGCCATCATCGGTTGCGGCCCGGTGGGCGCGCTGGCAGCCAACCTGCTGGGAAAGCAGGGTCTTTCAGTCGTCGTGCTGGAAAAAGAGGTCGAACACTACCCCCTCCCCCGTGCGGTCCATCTCGACCATGAAATGATGCGCCTGTTCCAGAGCGCGGGGGTGATCGATCGCGTTGCGCCCGATATGGTCGCTACCGATGGCCATCTGCACATCGGCGCGGATCATGGCGTCATCCGCTACATGGGCACCGTGGGCAAGCCGAAGCCGTTCGGATGGTCGAACGATTACTTTTTTTGCCAGCCGGAATTCGAAGCGCACCTGCGCGATGCCTTTGCGCAAAATGGCGACATAAACCTGCTGTTGGGAGCCGAATTTTCCGCTCTGGAACAGCATGATAGCCACGTTACGGTGCGCTATTTCCTGAACAGCACCAAGATGCACCTAGAGCGCACAGAGCAGCACCTGAACGCACGTTGGGTCATCGCGGCAGACGGTTCGCGCAGCCCTGTCCGCAAATCGCTGAGCGTCAAGCTGGACGACCTCGATTTTGAAGAGCCGTGGCTGGTTGTCGATGCCGAAGTGGACGGCCCCGTCACCTTCCCACCGCTGACCGGCGTGCCCGAAGGCGCTGATCTGCAACGCCTTTCGGTGATGATGTGCGATCCCGCCCGCCCCGCAACGATCGTGCCGGGCCGCCGCAACCACCGCCGCTGGGAATTCATGCTGCTGCCGCATGAAGATGACGCCGAAATGATGCGCGAAGAAAACGTTTCCGCGCTGGTCGGTGCGTGGATGAAGGATGTGCCGCACAAGATCGTGCGCGCCGCGACATACCGTTTTCATGGGCTGGTGGCCGAACAATGGCAGGTGGGCCGGGTGTTTTTGGCAGGCGATGCTGCGCACCAGACGCCGCCGTTTTTTGGGCAGGGCATGTGTCATGGCCTGCGCGATGTGGCTAATCTTGCGTGGAAAATGGCAGCGATTGCCAACAATGGCGCGGACGAGGCGATCCTTGATACCTATCAGCCCGAACGCGATCCGCATGTGCGCGGCGTGATCGGCGCGGCGGTGGCGGCAGGGCGCTATATCTGCGAACTCGATCTGGCAAAGGCCTTGGCACGCGATCTGAACATTCGGGAGCAAGCCGCGAAAAAGGCAGGGGAAACGGCTGCGGACCTGATCCCGGCAATCGCCACCGGCTTCATCGCACCAGGCACTGCCGCTGCGGGCGAACGCTTTATCCAGCCAGCGCTGGCCGATGGCCGCAAGCTGGACGATCTGGTGGGGCAAGGCTGGCGGCTGTTCGTGCGTGACGCGGGACCGGATGGCGCGATCAGCGCGCGCGATCTTCCCGATGGCGGCGCGGTTCTGGCGTGGCTGGAAGCGCGCGGCGCTGATGCCGTGCTGGTGCGCCCGGATCACTACGTTTTCGGGACCGGCAACCCCGCCGATCTGATCGCCGCGCGCGATGCGCTGCTGGGTTTCAAGCAGGAGATTGCGGCATGAGCCTGACCCTTTCCGCTGCGCAAACGATCACGTCGGCGGCCCTTGCCGAAGCCCGCGCACGCGGGGCCAAGCCGCTGGCGGTGATCGTGCTGGACGCCGGCGGGCATCCGGTTGCCTTTGCGCGCGAAGATGGCGCGACGATGTTCCGCCATGATATCGCGCGGGCAAAGGCCGTCGGCGCGCTGGGCATGGGTGACGATACCCGCGTTATCGCCGAGCGCGCCAAAGGCAACCCCGCGTTCTTTCAAAGCGTTACGGCCGTGGTCGGCGGAAACATTGCGTTTTCGCCCGGTGGCGTGCTGATCCGCGACGGCGCGGCAGTTATCGGTGCGGTGGGCATAAGCGGCGACACCGGCGATTGCGATGAGGAGTGCGCACTGGCGGGCCTGCGCGCCGCAGGTTTCAATCTGGAGAATGCAAAGTGAAGCTGCGCAGCATCGAACTGGCCCTGCCCGATCCCGCAGGCGCGGCGGCGTTCATGGTCGATATCTGGGGCCTTGCCGCGGCAGACGTGCGCGGCGAAACGCATTACCTGCGCGGAACAGGCACGTTCACCTATCTGATGGCCTTCGAAAAATCTGACGATGAGTTCGTGCGGTCCACCACCTTCGTCTGTTCGGACGAGGAATTGGCAGCGATCACCGCGCGCGTGGCGGAAAAGGGTTGGGCGGCAAAGCCGGTAACCTCAACCGATCCGGGCGACGGCGCGGGCCTGCTGGTGGAGCTGCCCGAAGGCACGATCCTGCGTTTTCTGGCCGGAACCACCGAAGTCGCGCCCATCGAAGGCTTTGCCAAGGCCACCAAGCGCGTGTCGCCAGTGAAGCTGACGCACGTGGTGTTCAACGCCGCCGATGCCGAAATGATGGGCCATGCGGTAGAAGATGTGCTGGATTTCCGGGTTTCTGACCGCACCAAGGGCATGGTCTTCGTGCGTTGCAACGACAGCCACCATTCCACTGCGTTTGCGCGCGCGGGCTTTTCCAGCCTGAACCACGTTGCGTTCGAAATGGAAGATCTGGACGCGGTGATGCGCGGCATTGGCTGGATGCGCGACAACGGCTTTGCGCCCGCATGGGGACCGGGGCGGCACGGGCCGGGCGACAATGTTTACGCCTATTATATCGCGCCTTTCGGCCCGGTGATCGAATATTCGACCGCCGTTGAAAAGGTGCCGTTGGATTACGCGGCGGGCGAACCCGACGACTGGACGTGGCCCGAACAGCGGATCGACCAGTGGGGCGTTTCGGACAAGGATTTTGCCGGACTTCGCGTGGCGGAAGAGCGGTTCCGCTGCCGCCGCGACTGGCAGCCCCAAGACCTTGCAATTTGATCGACGGGCCTTTGTTGGCGCAGCGTCCGCAACACTTTTGATTAGCGGACGCGCGGCAACACGGCCACGGGGAGAAAAGAGAATGACGCAATATATCAGCTTCCGCCGCCCTGACGGCACGCCCAGCTTTGGCCGCATAGTTGGCGATACCGTGCACGATCTTGGCGCACAGGGTGCGCCTGCCTGGCTCAAGGATGTGCTGGACGGCGATCTTTCGGCACTGACGCCCACGGCCAGCCATGCTCGCGCCGATGTAAGCCTGCTGCCGCTGGTGCCCAACCCGGACAAGATCCTGTGCGTGGGCCTGAACTATGCCACACACGTCAAGGAAACCGGGCGCGAGCAGAAGGAATTTCCCGCGATCTTCACCCGTTATGCCGACAGCCTGATTGCCGATGGCGAACCGCTGGTGCGGCCGAAGGAATCGGTGCGGTTCGATTATGAAGGCGAACTGGCCGTGGTGATCGGCAAGGGTGGCCGCCGCATTCCGCGCGAAAAGGCGTTGGAGCACATTGCCGGCTATTCGGTGTTCAACGATGGTTCGGTGCGCGATTGGCAGCGCCACAACATCCAGTTCACGCCGGGCAAGACCTTTCCCGGCACCGGCGCGTTCGGCCCGGCGCTGGTGACGCCCGACGCCGTGCCCGACCTTGCCAGCCAGCGCGTGCAGACCCGCCTTAACGGTGAAGTGGTGCAGGATCAGCCGATCAGCGACATGATCTGGGACGTGGCCTTCGTGATTGAATACTGCTCCACCTTTACGCCGCTTGCTCCGGGCGATGTCATCGTCACCGGCACGCCCGGCGGCGTGGGCGACAAGCGCACTCCGCCGCTTTACATGAAGGCGGGCGACGTGTGCGAAGTGTCTGTCGGCGTGATCGGTAAATTGACCAACCCAGTGATCGACGAAGGTTGACCTTCGGCTTGATTTCGGGATCGGGGAGGACGCGGCAGGAAGCAGGAATGCTGAGGGACCGCGTCCTCAATCGGTTTGGGACCGCTGACGCCAATTCCTTGTTCGTCACCCTGACCTTGTTTCAGGGTCCATCTCTCCATCTCAACGGCAGCTTGATTGGCAAAATGGATCCTGAACCAAGTTCAGGATGATGGCAGCGTATTTACGTTGGCAACGGGCTAAACGTCGTGGTTCGAGATGCCGAGCAGAGAGGAAACGTGGTGGACTTTGCCGCTGTTCTCAAACGTGAAAGGCTGGTCAGCACGGGGATCAATCTGGTGTTGAGCGCGGCGTTCTTTCTTGCCGTGTTCGGTGCAACGAACCGCACGTTGACGATTGCCGATCCCGATGGCTTCGCACTGGATTTTCTGCCGCAAGGCGGGGCGATTTCGCTGATGGCGGCGCTGGTTCCAGCGTTGCTGGTGCGCAAGGGTCTGCGCAAGTGCGGCACGGTGGGGCTGCCATCGACAGGCTCAATTCTGGCACAAGTAGCGCGGATGGTGGGCTTGGGGCTGGTAAGCGCGGTGCTGCTGGCGGCGCTCTGCCTGATCGGGCCTTGGGCGACGATTGGCTGGGCACAGGCGTTTGCGGTGAAACTGGTATATGGTGGCGCGCTGGGCTTTGCGATCACGCACCGCGCGCTGACGCGGCTTTATGGACAAGGATAGCGTAGCGATGGACCACGCCGCAGCAGTGAAGATTGCCGAGATGGGCCGCGAAATGGGGCCGCAGGTGGTTGAAACCTGCCGCGCGCTCTATGCGCACAGCCATGCGGATATCGGTGCGCGCGTGCCAGTTTTGGCGGCGGATTGCGCTTATGGTCTGCACGAGCGGCAGAAGCTCGATCTCTATCGAACCAGCGAGGCAAATGGCCTTCCGGTAGTGCTGTTCGTCCACGGCGGCGGTTTTCGCATGGGCGACAAGACGGGTGGGGCCAATGTAGCGCGTGCGATGGCTGAGGCCGGGTTTGTTGGCGCGGCGATGAGCTATCGCCTGTTGCCCGATGCGCGCTGGCCCGAAGGCGGCGAGGATGTGGTTGCCGCCGTGGAATGGCTGCGGGCGAACTGTACGGCGCATGGTGGTGATCCGGCGCGTATCGTGGTGGTGGGCACCTCAGCCGGGTCGGTCCACATCGCCACAGCGCTGCGGTCGCGGCCCGATCTGCCGGTTGCAGGCGCGGTGCTGCTGTCGGGCATTTATGGCTATACCCCGCTGGATGAGCGCGATGAGCCTTATTACGGACCGGATGCCGATTATCCGCAGCGGATGCCGCGCGATGCCGTGGCCCAGACGGAAATTCCGCTGTTCGTGGCCTGCGCGCAATATGATCCACAGCGCTTTCAGGCCGAGTTTCTGGGCCTGATGCAGGAACGGCTAGCGCTGCACGGCACGATGCCGGTTGGCACAATCGTGCCGGGGCATAACCACTATACGCTGGCAATGCACATCGGCGGTGAAGATCGGCGTTTGCTGGACGAGATTGTGGGATTTGTTGAGGGCTGTTGAGCCACGCCCACACATTTTCAGGTCGTCACCCCGGTAGGCCGGGGTGACGCAGGGCTTACGCGCTATTTCAGGGCATTGGCCTTGGCAATGGCACCATAGACCGCAGCGCTGGGCTTGGGCGTGCGGGCGAAGGTGATGGGATCGACCGTGGCGAGGCCGAATTTGGGCTTGTAGCCGAAGATCCATTCGAAATTGTCGATCAGCGACCAGTGGCAATAGCCAAGAACCGGCACGCCATCGTCCATCGCGGCTTTCAGCCCGGCGAGCGCGGGGGGAATGAAGGCGGCGCGCACCGCATCGTCATCGCTGCCGACGCCATGTTCGGATACCAGAACCGGGCGGCCCGTGGCGGCATGGGCATAGCGGACGGCACCGGCCAGCGATCCCGGCCAGACTTCCGCGCCCGACCAGTTGACCGCGCTGCCAGCGGGTGCAGGCAACCGGCCCTTGTCGCCCCAGATGGCGCGTTCATAGTTCTGCACGCCGATGAAATCATCGGCCTTGGCGAGTTCGAGCCATGCGCCGTAAAGTTCGGCACGGACGCTGTCGCGGATCGAATTGCGGCCCACCGCCTGATCATCGAGCATGGCGAGCGAGACGCCCACGGGCAGGTCTGGCCGCACAGCCTTGATCGCGTTGCGACCGGCGGTGTGCGCGGCGAGCAGGCCCTTTTGCAGCGCGGGCAGATCATCGATCCCGGCCACGTTGGCGCAGACGAACTTTTCGACGCCGAGGTGCTTTGCCGCCGCTTCGTTGGTGCGCTTCTGCATGTCCCATACGGGCGGGGGCAGCATGGGCTTCAGGATCAGGAGAATGTTGGGTTCGTTCAGCGTGATCGCGGCGTGGGGAAGATCGCCAAGTTCTTTTGCCACGCGGGTGCAATAGCGGGCGAAGAGTTCGGCGCTTTCGGGGTTGGTCCAGCCACCCTGCGCGCTGAACCAGCGGGGTGCGGTGAAGTGGCTGAAAGTGACGATAGGGGCAAGGCCGCGCGCGCGGCAGCCTTCGGCCACGCGGCGGTAATGGGCCAGCATGGCCTGGCTGAAGCGGCCCTTCTCCGGCTCGATCCGCGCCCATTCCACGCCGAAGCGATAGGAGTTCAGGCCGATGTCGCTGGCCAGATCAAGGTCTTGCTCCCATAGAAGCAGGCTGTTGGCGGCATCGCCCGACGGTTCGGCAAAGATTGTGGGTTGCAGGTTTTCGAGCAGCCACAGATCGGCGGCGGTGTTGTTCCCCTCGATCTGGTGCGGGGCGGTGGCAGCGCCCCAGAGGAACCCTTTGGGGAACGCGGGATTGGCCGATTTGCGCGCAGCGAAGGCTGGCGTTGCGGCAGATGTGGCAGCAAGGGCAACGCCTGCGGCAAGCAGGCTGCGGCGGTCAATCATCGTTCTCTCCCGGTCTATACTTGATCCGAGGAGTAGCGAGTGCCGACAGGGCCGTAAAATATGCGATTGCTGTAGCGTTATAGCCTGAAGCTATAAATTGCCGAGAATCTGGAGCAGAGCGCGGCCCAACGGCGGGAGCCTTCGGTCGGCCAGATGGCGCACGCCGATGGAGCGATCGAACGTGGCTTCGGCAATGGTGATGGCGCGCAGCACGCCGATGGTAAGCTCCGCGCCGGCAACGGTGCGGGGCAGCACGGTTACGCGGTCGCTGAGGCGGACCATCGCTTTGGTCGTCAGCAGGGAATCGCAGCGGATCACGCCTTGGGGCACCGGCACGCCCGCGTTGAGGAACAGCGCATCGACCTGACGGCGGAACGCGCCTTGCGCTTCGGGCAGAACCCACGGCAGGCTGGCTACATCACGCAGCGACACCGCATCGGCCAGATCATCGTGACGACGGCCGACGATGAGGGCGAAAGGATCGCGCGCGGCGGTAATCTCTACCAGATCGGGCGGGCAAGCCTCAATCTCTGTGGTGACGAACGCCAAGTCTATCGCGCCTGACCGCAGCAGGTCGGACAGTTGCGAATCCGGCCGTTCCACCACGCTGAGGGCAAAGGGGCCGACCGCTTCTTCCAATCGCGATACGGCTTCGGGCAGCAGGCTGACCAGCGCGCCGGGCGTGCCGCCGATGCGCAAGGGGCCGGATATGCCGCGTGCTGCGTGGTCCAGCTCTATGCTGGCAGCTTCAAGCAGGCGCACCATCGCCTCTGCGCGTTCGCGCAGCACTTCGCCCTCGCGGGTGAGCACGATGCCGCTGCGCGAACGGGCGAAAAGCGTGACGCCAAGGCGCTGTTCGAGGAGGGCAATCGTGTTCGAGACGGACGGCTGCGAGAGGTTGAGCGCCCGCGCCGCGCCGCTGATCGAACCCGTCTCGCACACGCGCCAGAAGGTGGCTACGGCGCGTGGATCGAGACGGTTGAGCGATGCGGCAGTCATTCGGTCTTGTCTGGCGCGTGCCGGGGGAAGGGTCAATCCTTCCCCGCAGCCTGCAGCGTGACCGGCCCGATCAGGCCCGAAGGCCGCAGCGGGGCAGTGGCGGAATAGGTGGGGATGGCGGTCCATGTCACCTTGGTCGCACCGTCCTGCGCATCACCGATCAGGCGGTTGACCCACAGGTTTGCCACCTTCACCTCGATGGTGTTGGCGCCCTGCTTCACCGCGTCCGCAATGTTGACGCGATAGGGCTTGTGCCAGGCATAACCGGCGTGTTTGCCGTTGACCGAAACTTCGGCAATTTCACCCACCTGCCCCAGATCGATCCACAGCGGCTGCCCCGGCTTCGCCCCCTTTGGCAGGGTGAAGCTGGAGGTGTAGGTCGCAAGGCCGGAGAAATACTTCACCCCGGCATCGGCGGAATCAGTCAGCGAGGCCAGCTTTGGCAGGCTGATCGATGCAGGCGCGCCGCGACCGGGCTGGAACGCCACCTTCCATGCGCCGTTCAGCGTGGCGACTGGGACCGGGGCCAGCTTCTTGATCGCCAGCGCATCGGCCTTGGCCGGTTTGCGGAACACCACGAAGACCGAATCTTCGGCATCGAGAGTGAGCGGCACCACGGTCTGGCCATTTTCGATGCGATAGGACACCGCCTCTACCTCACCGGTATCGGCGTGCCACAGTTCGGGCTGCTTGCCGGTCACGCGGAAGCGGGCTTCCAGCGTTTCGGGTGCGTTTTTGCGATTGTTCACGAACCACGCATCGCCATCGGCCAGCGCGCGGTGGACGAACAGCACTTCGCCATCGGCAGACTTGCCGCCCAGCACCAGATCGGGGGCAACGCCCGCGCCAGCCAGCGCGGCGTCGATATCGGACGAGGCTATCACCTGCCCCGCGCCGACCTTTGTCGTGCCGGCACTACTCCACAGCTTTGCCACCAGCGCGGCAAATTCCGCCGGATCATCGTTCAACGCGGGCGAGCTTTTGGGGGCCTTGCCCACCACGGTTGCGCCCGCTTCCACCAGCGCAGCAAGGCGGCGCAGGGTGGGCAGGGTCATCCGATGGCTGGAACCGCCAAGCTGGATCGCCTTGTAGCGCGCGCCACCCTTGGCCACCACTTCGCCGCCTTCGACCTTGACCGCATCGGACAGCGCATCGCGGTTGATGAAGTCATAGGCGTGGACGGTGGGCGCATCGGCAATGCGCTTGCGCCCGTAAAGCGCGGTCAACGGGCCTTCTTCGCCATAGAAATAGGCGACATCGGCCACGTTGCGGCCCGCCTGCAACAGCAGCGACGAACGCGCCATGTAATCCACCCACGGCCGCGCCAGTTCCGCCCATGCCTCGTGCCGGTTGAAGAACTGGCCGAAGATCATCAACGACATGCCGGGCACCTTGTCATCGACCGGCTGATGGACCGAGGTATGAACGACCGGACGATTGACCCCGTTGGCAAATTCCAGATCGATGATGCGGCGCAACTCGTTCGGCGCATAGGCCCACGGCGCCAGCGCCGAGGTCATCGATTCCGCCGCGACAAGGTTCTGGCCATAGATGTGCGCGGTGGAGGCCGCGCCCTTCATGTCCGCAAGATAGCTGGGGTTCGGCCCCGCCTTGCGTGAGAACGTCCAGAGCGCCGACATCGGCACGTCGGCATGGCTGCGCATGGCAATATCGTCGCCCAGCGACGGGCGGTTGTCCTCCAGCGCTTCGCCATAGACCTTCAGCCCATGTTCGTGCGCCACCTTGGTGACCACGCCATAGTGTTCGGACGACATCAAATCGGCCAGCGTCTGACGATAATCGCGCAGGAACGCATCGGACTGCGCGCGCGTGCCCACCAGCACTCCGGCCAGCGCAGGCATGAACGGCGTGGGATCATAGCCACGCAGGCGCTTGAACTGTTCCACCATCTTCGGCGTCCAGTTGGCCGCGCCCACTTCAATGGAATCGGTCAGGATCGCGCGGACGCCGCGTTTGCCGACCAGTTCGGGACCGGCGGCGTCCTTGTACATACCGATGTAGTGTTCCAGATAACGGCGCACGGCATCGCCATCGAACTTGTCCACTTCAAGGCCCGTGGCTTCGGGCGGCGCGGGGTGGTTCGTGGTGCCCAGCAGGCTGGAGCCGAGGCGGATGATCCGCCAGTTGCCCTTTGGCGCGGTCCAGTCCAGCGTGCCATCGGCCTTCATCTTGCCGGTCAGATTGATGACCTTGGCCGGATCGACGCCCACCGTGGCAGCATCGGGCGTGCCCAGTGCGTAGTAATCGGGCACGACCGCGAAACCGGCCTTGCTTTCGAACTGGTCCACCGCGGCTTCGGACGACAGCCGGAACTGCTTGAGATCGAACGGAGCCTTGGCCGCCGCCGCCATCATTTCAAGGAAGCCGCCAGCGGGCGCAAGGCCAGGCATGGGATCGCCCATGTTTGATCCGTTGAACGGCAGCGGAGCCAGCACCAGACGGAAATGCTTTGCTGTGACCGGCGCGAACGAAATGGTGGATGGAGCTGCGGTGACCGGGAACGTGCCCACAGTGCGCCATGCCCGCCCGTCGTCGCTCGCCTCAAGCCGCATGTCGACCGTGGGGCCAGAGAACGTGCCCTTGGCACCGGGGATCGACACCGTGGCCGAACGCACGGTCTGCGCTTTGGGATAGCTGGCGACGATGGTGGTCGGCGCATCGGCGCTGCCGCGTGGTAGGGTTACGCCCGACGTGAGGCTGGCGTCTGACAGGGCAGCGGCGTCAAGCGCTTTGCCGCCCGCGCTGTAGGCCGGGACCGGATCGATGCTGCCCAGATCAGCGACCGCAAAAACCGCAATGTCGCTGTAGAGTTCGGGAGCATGAAAGCCATGATCGCCTACTACAGCGGCCAGCGGATCGGCATCGGGCATATCAAGGAACGGGCCAGTGTTGACCGGCGGCATGGCCAGCTTTCCGGTAAAGCGCTTGCCCCCCTTCAGGCGGGTTTCGCTCCACACGACTTTCTTCAGCCCGTCTTCGCCCTTGACCCACGGACCGCCGGTTTCAGACCAGCCCGGCGATGCCGCAATGGCCAGTTCAAGACCGTGCTTGTCCGCCTCGGTCGCGGCAAAGCGGAAGGCGTCCTTCCATTCGGGCGTCATATAGACCAACCGCTTGTCCACGATCTGCGGCGTGTCCAAACCGGCATCGAAGTTCTGCAAGCCGCCGATGCCGACGCGCTTCATCCACGCCATATCCTTGGCGATGCCATCCTTGGTGACATTGCCGTTCATCCAGTGCCACCACACACGCGGGCGCGCTTCCATCGGTGGGTTATCGAACTGTTGTTCCAGCGTGGCGTCGGCAGGACCGGAAGCCGGGGCCGCTTCATCGGCAAAGGCGGCAGGCGTGAGCAGCGTGGTGCTGGCAAGGATGGAAACGACCGAAAGGCCCCGGCGAAGGTTCATGCTGCTCAACTCCCAATGAGTGATAGATCAATTATTTGTTTTTATTTGTTTTTATATGTCATCCTAAGGGTCAGACAATTCCCGCGCCCAGCCCCACGGCCTTGCGTTCCTGCGCTTTGCGGGTGCGATATTGGCTGAGGCGATAGGCTTCGAGCACGTCGATGGCGCCGCCCGCTTCGGCGCGGGCCTTGGCAAGGATGGGCGCGACATCGACGTTGTAGGCGCGGCGCAGGGCCTGAAACGCCATCATCGTGTCGTTGGCGTCTTGTGCGCCGTGCAATGCAGCACGGTCCACCAGTTGTGCCTTGGCGAAGCACTGGGTGATGGTTTCGGCGCTCGACAGCATTGATTCAATCGGATCGGTCACGTTGTGCGACTGGTCGATCATGTAGCTGGGGTTGAAGCCGTCACCGCCCTTGTTTCCTTGGGGGTTCAGTTCAGCCTCAACCAGTTCGTTGAACACCAGGAACAACTGGTGCGGGTTGATCGAGCCGGAATCAAGATCGTCATCGCCATACTTGCTGTCATTGAAGTGGAAGCCGCCCAGCTTGCCGAAGCGGTGCAGGCGCGCCACGATCTGTTCGATGTTCACGTTGGGCGCGTGGTGGCCCAGATCGACAAGGCACTTGGCCTTTGGCCCCAGTTCCTGTGCGGCAAGGATCGACGAACCCCAGTCGCTGATCACGGTCGAATAGAACGCCGGTTCGAACATCTTGTGTTCCAGCAGCATCCGCCAGTCATCGGGCAGTGCGGCATAGATCTTGGCCGCGCCTTCCAGATAGCGGTCAAGGCTGCGGCCCAAGTCCTGCTGGCCGGGGAAGTTGGTGCCATCGCCCACCCACACGGTCAGGTCGGTAGACCCAAGCTGCTGGCCGATTTCGATGCATTCGATGTTGTGGTCCACCGCCTGCTGGCGCGTGGCGGCATCCTGCGCCGAAAGCGAGCCGTTGGCATATGTGTGGGCCTGCCCGACCTGATCCTGAAAGGTGTTGGAATTCACCGCATCCCAGCCAAGGCCAAGGGCATCGGCTTCTTCACGCAGCGCTTTGAAATCGCTGACCTTATCCCAAGGGAAATGGGGCGATACGCGCGGCGTTACGCGGGAAAGCTGCTGGATGACGGCGCAGTCTTCCAGCTTTTCATGGATATTGGTTGGCTCACCCGGAATGGGGAACTTGGCAAAGCGCGTGCCGCCACGCCCGGCACCCCACGATGGCACGGCCACCGAAAAGCCCGCCACGCGGTCCTTAATCGCATCGATATCGATCCCGGTGCGCGCCAGTTTGCGACCCAGTGCAGCGTAATCTTCCTCCATCGCTTCGGAGTGGACGGCGTTGCGCTCTGCAATAAGGTCGGCGGAAATAGGGAGAGTCATTTGCTGTCCTTTCGCGTGAGGAAGCCCTGCATTTTGAGCCACGCGGTAAATTCATCGATCAGAAGAGTGGTCGTGGTGCCGGGCACGCCAAGGCCGAAGCCGTGGTCGCCGGTCTGGTATCCGTGAATTTCGACCGGGCGCTTGGCTTCAAGATAAGCTTGCGCAATCGGGAAACCCTTGTTGGGAAACAGGCTGTCATTCAGCGCAATGGCATTGAACATCGGCGGCGCATCGGCGCTGACCGGTTCGGCATCCTGCGGGCCATAGATGTAGCCAAGGAATGCGGGGCGCGATGGCGTATCGGCATCAAGCCCCACGCGGCGCGCGGTCATCGCGCCTGCGGAAAAGCCCATCATGCCAACGCGCGCGGGATCGATGCCATACCTGGCCGCATTGGCGCGCACCCATTCAATCGCGGCCTTGCCGTCGGCAGGGGCCATCGATTTGCCGAGCAGTTCGCCGGTCATCGGATGGCCGACTTCCTTGGCGAGTTGTTCACCCATGTATTTGCCTGCTTCGGCTTCATCCTTGGGCGTCGGGTTCAGACGGTATTTCAGAATGAACGCGGCAATGCCCCGGTCGGCCAGCGCGCGGGCCACGGCCCAGCCTTCGTGGTCCATCGCCAGCATCATGAACGCACCGCCCGGCGCAACCACCACCGCCGCGCCCGTGGCCTTGGCCGGATCGGGCAGGACTGGGGTGATCGTGGGCCGGGTGACATTGCGCACTGCAAGACTACTGCCGCCGAACTTGATCCAGTTCTCGCTGCCCGCCGCACCTGGCGTCTTGTCGCCATAAAGCGGGATCGCCCCCGGTTCAGCGGGAGCCGCCGCCGGAACCGAAGCTGGTGGGCCACCCTGCGCAAAAGCAGGAGCGGCCACCATCAGGGCCATCGTGGCAACCAGTGCTGTCTTTTTCATTATTATCCTCTCCCGGTTCGGATCAGCGGGTGAAGGCCTGCGCATTCCCCGCATCGACGTTGATCATGTTGCCGGTGGACTTTGCCGACATGTCAGAGCCGAGGAAATAGACGGCTTCGGCAATATCTTCGGGCAGAACATCGCGCTTCAGCATCGAACGCTGGCGGTAGTGCTCTTCCAGTTCCTTGCCGCTGTCGATGCCATGTGCCCCTGCACGTTCCTTGCGCCAGTCGCCGTCCCAGATCTTGCTGCCCTTGATCACCGCATCGGGGTTCACCGTGTTGACGCGAATGCCGAACGGCGCGCCTTCCAGCGCAAGGCAGCGCGCCAGATGGTTCGCCGCCGCCTTGGCTGAGGCATAGGCGCTAGCATTGGTGGCGGCGGCAACGCCGTTCTTCGAACCGATGAACACCACCGACGAACCGCCCTGATCCTTCATTCGCTTCATCAGCGGCCATGCCGAACGCGCGGTCAGGAAATAGCCCTGCGCCAGCACGTCATAATTGCGGCTCCACAGTTCAACCGTGGTGTCCTCAATCGGGGCGGACGATGCGATGCCTGCGTTGGCGACCAGAATGTCCAGCCCGCCAAATTCGCGCGCGGCCACATCGAAGGCGGCCTGCACCTGGGCTTCATCAGTCACGTCGCACACGGCGGCGCGCACCACGTCCTTGCCAAACTGCTTGGCAAAGCCCGCTCGGACTTCTTCCACCGCATCAGCGGCACGATCAGCCAGAACCACGCAGGCCCCTTCGCGGAGCAGGCGAGCAGCCGATGCCGCGCCGATGCCGCCAGCGCCGCCGGTAACCAGCGCGATCTTGCCGACCAGCGGCTTGGGCGCGGGCATACGCTGCAGCTTGGCTTCTTCAAGCAGCCAGTATTCGATGTCGAACGCTTCCTGTTCGTCCAGCGCGATGTAATCGCCAATCGCCTCGGCCCCGCGCATCACGTTGATGGCGTTGCCATAAAACTCACCGGCAAGGCGCGCGGTGGTTTTGTCAGTGGCAAAGGTGATGCGACCAACGCCGGGCACCAGCACGACGACCGGGTTGGAATCGCGCATCGCCGGGCTGTTGGCGCGCTTGCAGCGTTCGTAATAGGCGGCATAGAGATCGCGATAATCGGCAATCTTCTGCGCCAGATAGGCATCATCCTGCAGCCGTGCCGGGTCCAGCGTCAGCGGCGCGACCTTGGTGCGCAGGAAGTGATCTGGGCAGGACGTGCCCAGCGAGGCGAGGCGTTCGAAATCGACGCTGCCCACAAATTCCAGCGCTTCGGCATCGTCGGAAAAGTGGCCCAGCTTGGTGCGCGCACCGGTCATGAAACCGCGCAGACGAGGCATCAGATCGGCAGCAATGGCGGCGCGGTCTGCGTTGGGAGCAACCGCCTGACCGCCGAAAGCGGGCTTTCCGCCCAGCTTGGCGTTCAGGTAATTGGCGGCATCGGCAATCAGTTCAACCGTGTGTTCGTAGCAAGCCTTGGCGCTGTCGGCCCAGCAGATGATCCCGTGGCCGGCCAGCATGACACCCTGAACGTGCGGATTGGCCTTCACGTAATCGCGCAGCATCACACCCAGCGTGTAACCGGGGCGCTTCCACGGCAGCCAGCCAATCGTGCCGCCCCAGATTTCCTGCGTTGCCGCTTCACCGCCCGACGATGCGGCCAGCGCGATGATCGCATCGGGGTGAACGTGGTCGACGTGCGCAAACGGCAGCAGCGAATGCAGCGGCGTGTCGATGCTGGCGGCGCGACCGTTCAGGTTGAACGTACAGTGCGGCAGGAAGCCGACCATCTTGTCGTCATCGTCCGGCCCGGCATAGTGCGCTTCAAGGCCGAGCAGCTTTGCCTGATAGAGCGTGGCGAAGCCATCGAGCTTCATCGAACCGATATCACCGCCCGATCCCTTCACCCACAGCACTTCGGTCTTTTCACCGGTCAGTGGGTCAATCTCTTCCAGCTTGGCCGACGTGTTGCCGCCGCCAAAATTGGTCACGGTCAGGTCGCTGCCTAGCAGGTTCGAACGATAGAGCAGCAGTTCGGCAGGGCTAAGCGTAGCAGCCACCGATTCGTCCCACCGGCTCGTCGGCACGGCAAACGGCAGGGCAGCGGAGGAAATCAAGACTTGCGCGTTCATGGCATCCCTTTGGATCAACACGTCGGCATTGCGCCGTTCGGGGAGCTTGCTAACATTTCTACTGGAAATGATCAATAATGATTGTTATTGAGCATTTGGGAAAATTAAGGAACGGGAGAGCGGCGTGCCAACAGGCACCACTATTGTCATCGATCTGGGCAAGACCCTGAGCAAGGTCAGCCTGTGGGATCTGGATGGCCGGATGATCGATCGGCAAGTGCGCCCCAACGTGCCGGTCGAAGTGGCAGGCGCCCGCAGGCTTGATGCAGATGACGTGGGCCGCTGGCTGCTGGAAACGATCAAGACCTATGCCGAACATCCCGTGCGCACGATCATTCCCGTGGGGCATGGTGCAGGCGTCGTGGCGCTGACCGATGGGCGCATGGCGTTCCCACCGCTGGATTACGAACAGGCCATTCCTGATGACGTGATGGCCGAATATCGCGCGCAGCGGGATGCCTTTGCGCTTACCGGATCGCCTGCCCTGCCCGATGGGTTGAACTTTGGCAGCCAGATCTGGTGGATGGAGCAGCTTCATGGTGAAGCGATGCGTCGAGCCACGCTGCTGCCCTGGGCGCAATACTGGGCGTGGTTCCTCACCGGCAAGGCGGTGAGCGAGGTGACCAGCCTTGGCTGTCATTCCGATCTGTGGTCCCCGCAGGAGGCCGATTTCTCACCGATGGCGAAGCGGCTTGGCTGGGCGGCGCAGTTTGCCCCGGTGGTGCGCGCTGGCGATGTGGTGGGCGCACTGAAGCCGGAAGTGGCCGCCGCAACGGGCCTGTCACCCGATGTGGAAGTGCTGGCAGGCCTGCACGATTCGAATGCGGCGCTGTTGGCCGCGCGCGGCTTTGCCGAGATTGCCGATAACGAAGCGACGGTGCTGTCCACGGGCACATGGTTCATCGCCATGCACCTGCCTGCAAAGCCGGTTGATACGAGCGACTTGCCCGAAGCGCGTGACTGCCTGGTCAATATCGACGTGCATGGCCGCCCGGTGCCTTCGGCCCGTTTCATGGGCGGGCGCGAGATTGAGACGCTGATCGAGATCGATACGCGCCGCGTAGACATCAAGCCCGATCAACCCGCACTGCTGGCCGCCGTGCCGGAAGTGCTGGCCAAAGGCCGCCTGATCCTGCCCACTCTGATGCGCGGCTTCGGGCCGTTTCCGCAAAGCCGTTTCGAATGGATCAATCGGCCCGAAGACTGGTTTGAACGCCGCGCCGCTGCGTGTCTCTATGCCGCGCTGGTGGCAGATACGTCGCTCGATCTGATCGGATCGTCTGACCGGTTGCTGGTGGAAGGTCGCTTTGCCGAAGCGGAAGTGTTTGTGCGCGCGCTGGCATCGCTGCGCCCCGACACTGCCGTTTACACAGCCAACGCCCACAATGATGTATCGTTTGGTGCGCTGCGGCTGATCGATCCCACGCTGCGGCCGCAAGGCGCGTTGGTTCGGGTCGAACCGCTGGACGCCGACCTTGATACCTACCGCAATCGCTGGAAGGCCGAAGTACAAGCCGCTGCATTAGGAACCGATGCATGATCGCCGCTTCCATTCCCGATTTTCGCGAACTGGCCCGCCGCCGCCTGCCACACTTCCTGTTCGAATATATCGACGGCGGCTCCTATAGCGAAACCACGCTGCGGCGGAACGTGGACGACCTGCGCGACATTGCCCTGCGCCAGCGGGTGCTGCGCGATGTTTCCGGGCTGGACCTTTCGACCGAACTGTTTGGCCAGAAACAAGCCCTGCCGGTCGCGCTTGCCCCCATCGGCCTTGCGGGCATGAACGCGCGGCGCGGCGAATGTCAGGCGGTGCGTGCGGCAGAGGCGGCGGGCGTGCCGTTTACGCTCTCCACCGTTTCGGCCTGCTCCTTAGGAGAAGTGGCAAAAGCAGCCAGCAAACCCTTCTGGTTCCAGCTTTATATGACCCGCGACCGGGGCTTCATGCGTGAACTGTTGCAGGAAGCGGTGGAACTGAACTGTTCAACGCTGGTCTTCACTGTCGACATGCCGGTGCCGGGCAGCCGGTATCGCGATTACCATTCGGGCCTTGCCGGTGCCGCGGGCATGAAGGGCGCAATCCGCCGCACCTTGCAGGGCGCGATGAAGCCCGCATGGGCATGGGACGTGGGCGTGATGGGGCGTCCGCACGGCCTTGGCAATGTGATCCGCAAGCTGGACGGCAAGACCGGCATCGAAGACTTCTTCAAGTGGATGCGCGAGAATTTCGACAGTTCGATATCGTGGAAAGACCTCGATTTCATCCGCTCGGAATGGAAAGGCCCGCTGGTCATCAAAGGCCTGCTCGATGCCGAAGACGCGGTGGAAGCGGCTAATCTTGGCGCGGACGGCATCGTGGTGTCCAACCACGGCGGGCGTCAGTTGGATGGCGTGCCCTCCACCGCGTGCGCCCTGCCCGCCATTGCCGATGCGGTGGGTGACCGCCTGACCGTGCTGGCCGATGGTGGCGTGCGGTCTGGCCTCGATGTGGTGCGGCTGCTGGCGCTGGGCGCAAAGGGCGTGCTGCTGGGCCGGGCATGGGTCTTTGCCCTTGCCGCGCAGGGGCAAGCGGGCATCGAACACATGCTGCGCCTGATCGAAGCGGAAATGCGCGTCGCCATGACGCTGACCGGCGTGAAGAACATCAGCGAGATCGACCGCTCGATACTCGTAAAACCATAACGAAAAGGGACAGGAACCGATGGGCGCGAACCCGGCATTGGGCGTTATATTTCATTGGATTGGCGGCTTTTCCTCAGCCAGCTTCTATGTGCCGTACAAGCGCATAAAGCTATGGTCATGGGAAGTGTTCTGGCTGGCAGGCGGTCTGTTTTCCTGGGCCATAGCGCCGTGGTTCTTCGCCAGCGTGCAGACCAAAGACCTGCTGGGCGTATTGTCCGCCACCCCACGTGAAACGCTTATGTGGTGCTGGTTCTGGGGTGCGATGTGGGGCTTTGGCGGCCTGACGTTCGGCCTGACCATGCGGTATCTGGGCCTGTCGCTCGGCATGGCGGTGGCGCTGGGGCTGACCACCGTGATCGGCACGATGGGACCGCCGATATTCGATGGCACGATTGGCCAGATCGCCGCCACGACCAGCGGCAAGCTGACGCTGCTGGGTATTCTGATCACGCTTGTCGGCATCGTCGTCGTCGCCCGTGCAGGCAATGCCAAAGAGGCGGACCTTGGCGGGGCAGCATCGGAAGGCGTGGCTGAGTTCAATTTGCGCAAAGGCCTGTTTATCGCAACATTTTCGGGCGTGATGTCGGGCTGCTTTGCTTGGGGCCTTGCCGCTGGCCAGCCCATTCGTGACCTGACGCTGGCCGCCGGAACCGATCCGCTCTCGCAAGGTCTGCCGGTGCTGTGCGTGGTGCTGGCAGGCGGGCTTACCACCAATGCGCTGTGGTGCGGATACCTGCTGTGGAAGAACCGCAGCTTCGGCCAATTCTTTGGCGCGCCTTCGCCCGAGGCACAACCCGGCGAGCGTCCCAATCTGCTGGCCAACTGGCTGCTGGCCGCACTGGGTGGCACGCTGTGGTACGGGCAGTTTTTCTTCTACACGATGGGTGAAAGCCAGATGGGCGAATACGGCTTCTCTTCGTGGACGCTGCACATGGCCTCTATCATCCTGTTTTCAACACTTTGGGGCTTTGCGCTGAAGGAATGGGCTGGCGCATCGCAGCGCACGCGCCGTCTGGTGTGGACCGGAATCGGCCTGCTGGTGGGCGCGACCGTGGTGATCGGCGCTGGCAACATGCTCAATGCCGGTGCATAAGCGCCCCGCAAGGAGACGGTAGGGCGCAATGCACGCTGCGGAACGGGAACGACGGATATTCGAAGCGCTGCGCCCGACGGGCTTTGTCAGCTATCGTGATCTGGAGGTGTTGCTGGATGCCTCGCCCGCAACCATCCGGCGCGATCTGGCACGGCTTGAAGATGCCAGACAGATCGTGCGCGTCCACGGCGGGGCCAAACTGCCCGAAGACGAAGAGCCTGCCGCCCCCCGCCTGATGGGCACGCCGTTTGACCAGTCAATCACGCAGCACCTGTCGGCCAAGCAGGCCATCGGCAAGGCGGCGGCGGCGCTGTGTTCTCCCGGCGAAGGCGTGATGATCGATGGCGGCACCACCACGTTGCAGATGTGCCCGCATCTGGATGGGCTGGGGCTGCAAGTGCTGACCAATTCGCTGCACATCGTGAATGCGCTGCTGCCGCAAACCGGCACGCGGATCGTGCTGCCATCGGGCGCGGTGTTCCGCGAACAGAACATCATCCTTGCCCCGGCGGGTGAGGAATCGATGCCACGCTTCCATGCGCCGCGCCTGTTCATGGGCGCGGCCGCCGTTGGCCCGCAAGGCGCGATGCAGGCCGATCCGGTGCTCGTGGCCGCCGAACGCCGCTTGATTGACCGGGCCGAGGAAGTGATTCTGCTGGTGGACAGCAGCAAGTTCCGCACGCAATCGGGCACCATCGTATGCGGACTTGACGAAATCGACACGATCATCACCGACAAAGACATTGCGCCAGACGTGGCCGCAACGCTGCGCGCGGCGGGACTAAACGTGGTGATTTGTTAGAGCCAGATGACATCAAGTTGCATCGCCGGGATTGTCTCAGGAAGCTTCTCGGCAAGGAGCGTTGCGCAGGCCGGGCTGGTTGCCCGGACAAGCGACGCGACGCTGTCCGAGGGGCTTCCTGAGACAACCGCTTTGCGGCGGGCCGCTTTTGGCCCATCGCAGCGTCAATCGTCGGTCACTATGCGATGGCATGGCTCCCTCCTCTTTCCTCGCGCTGGGCCAAAATTGGCTCCGTCACGACGGTGCAACTTGATGTCATCTGGCTCTGACCGTCAGGCGCTTTCGCGGGCGACAAGGCGGAAACCCACGTCAATCCAGCGGTCTGGCGGAAGAGCCGTGCCCTTGCGATTGCGGATGGCGGCGATGGCCTCACGCGCGATGCGCGCGCCATCGACCTCGACCGACGTGATCGTGGGGCGCATCTCGCCCGCGATCGAACTGTTGCCAAAGCCAACCACGGCAATGTCTTCAGGGACCCGCAGCCCCGCAGCAAGCGCTTCCACGATCACACCCTGCGCCAGATAGTCTGACCCGCAGACCACCACATCGGGCATATGATCCAGACGCCGTATCTCTGCAAAGATCCGGCGAGCATGGCCAAAGCGCGATGGTACTTCCACGTGCGCCTCGGTCGGCGCGATGCCGTCGCTGGCAGTCCATTCATCGACAAAGCCATTGCGCCGCATCTGCGCACGCGCGCCCTGCGCGGTAACGACGTGGGGCCGACGATAGCCGCGCGACATCAGGAAGCGGGCAATATCGCGCCCCGCGGCATGATGCGAGAAGCCAACCGCAATGCCGATAGGATCTTCGGGCAAGTCCCACACCTGAATGAACAGGGCCGGGCTGCGCCGCACCATCTGTTCGACATTGGGCGTGACCGGACCGGTAAAGATGATGGCATCCACGCGGCGGCTTATGGCGGCGCGGATCAGGTCTTCTGTGCGCGCTTCGGACACGCCGGTAAGCCCCAGCATGACCGTGGTTCCGGCGGATGACAGTTCTTCCACCATCGTCTGGATCGTGTCGTTGAAGATCGAATCCGTAAGATAGGGGATCAGCACCGCAACCATTTTGGACTTGCTGGAAGCAAGACCGCCCGCCAGCAGGTTTGGAATATAGCCGGTTTCGGCAATCGCCTCGCGGATGCGTTCCGCCGTCGCCTTGGCGACCACGGTCGGGTTGTTGATGAAACGGCTGACCGTTGCGGTGGAGACGCCCGCTCGGTTGGCCACATCGTCAAGCGTCGCGGCTTTGCCGGTAAGGTCTTCCAGATCAATTGGCCCGTCGGATGCAGTCATGGCGCGGATGCTAGCCGCTCCACGCCATCACATGCAATCGCTCTCTTGCCGCTTAGCTGAACCGCAGAGGGACGGAGAGCGCGCCGACTTCGGGCCAGCGACTGACCGTAACCGGGCCGTTGAGTTCGAACTCCGTGGTGGCGGCAAGGATTTCCTCCAGCGCCACGCGCAACTGCATCCGGCCAAGATGAACGCCGGGGCAATTGTGTGGCCCGCGCCCGAAGGCCAGATGCTGCGCAATGTTGGGGCGATCAAGGATGAACTTGTCGGGTTCGGGGAACACCTCTTCATCCCGGTTTGCCGAAGCATAGATCAGGGCAATCGCCTCATCCGGCGGGATCGTGCGGCCACCCATTTCGACCGGGCACACCGCCGTGCGGGCAAAGCCGCGATAGGGCGTGTAAAGGCGCAGGAATTCTTCAATTGCTGCCGGAATCAGCGATGGATCGGCGCGCAACTGCTGTTGCAGCGCCTTGTCGCGCGAAAGGTGGACGCAGATATTGCCGATCATCACCATCGGCGCGACCATGCCCACGACCAGCACCTGCCGCACGGTGCCGACCAGCAGTTCATCGGGCAAAGGCTGCCCTTCGTGCCGGGCTTCCAGCAGAGCGCTGGTGGGATCGATAGCCGGATCTTGGGGCTGTTCATGGCGCAGCGCGATCAGGGCACGGGCCATGTCATAAAGCCGGAGCGAGGTTTCCTTCATCGTTTCAGGCGTGTTCGAATGCACCGCAAGAATGAAGGCGCGCCCGGCATCGTGCAGCGTATCCAGCCAGTCTTCGGGAATGCGCATCCATTCGCCAAAGACGTGGACGGGCAGATAGCTCGACAGTTCAACGCAGATATCGCCCCCGCCCTTGGCGACCATCGGATCAAGCAGGTGGCGCGTAAGTTCGCGCGCACGGTCTGCGAACATTTCCGACCGTTCGACCGAAAGCAGCGGGTTCAGCGCCTTGCGATAGGGCGTGTGTTCAGGCGGATCGAGGTGCAGCGGTGGCCGCCGCCCGGTATAGGCAACCTTGGGCACGACATTCTGCACAGAGGTGATGAACATGGACGAATCCGAAGCCGCGCGCTTCACGTCCTCATAACGGGTCAGCGCCCAGAATCCGCCGAGGCCATTGGTGTGCGCCACCGGGCATTCGCGGCGCAGGCGCGCGTATTCGATATGGGGGCTGTCGAAATCCTCGGAAATTTCCGGGTCGAAATCCTGTGCGAGATCAGTCATGACCGGTTGCATAAGCAGCCGCGCTGCGCCATGCAAGCGCTATCATTACGATATGACCCAAGGGGAGAGACCGTGACAGCAGAACTTGCGACACGGGAACAAGCGCTGGAACGCACTATCGGCGGCAAGGTGATCCGCAGGCTGGTCATCCCAGCAGCGCTCTACATTCTTGTCGGCGCGATAGACCGCACCAACGTGGGATTTGCCGCGATAGAGATGAACCGCGCGCTGGGCCTTTCGGCCACGCAATACGGGTTCGGCGCGGGCGTACTCTTCGTGGGATACATGATCGCAAAGTATCCCAGCGTGCTGTTCTATGAAGCCGTCGGCCTGCGCCGCTGGCTGGCCACAGTGACCGCCGCATGGGGTATGTGTTCCTGCCTGATGGCGGGAATCAGCAACGAATGGCAGCTCTATGCGCTGCGCGTGGCCATCGGCTTTTCCGAAGGCGGCCTGTCATCGGGGCTGATGCTCTATCTCAGCCAGTGGGCGCCGGAACGCTATCGCGCGTCGATTCTGGCCATTCCGATTGTGTCGATCTCTGTCGCGCAAGTCATCGGCGCGCCGATTTCGGGGATGCTGATCGATCTGGACCAGCCCTTCGGCATGGAAAGCTGGCGCTTCATGTTTCTGGTGGAAGCCCTGCCCGCGCTGGCGCTCGCCATTTTTGCGTGGGTGTGGTTTCCCGATAGGCCCGACGACGCCCGCTGGCTTGATGCAAGCGAGCGTCAGTGGATCGAACACAACGTCAAGGGCGCAGGCAAAACCTCTGCCGCGCAAGGCGATGGCGAACGCTGGGCCGTGCTGCGCAGCCCGATGGGCTGGATCTGCGCCGCGATCTGGTTCTGCATTCTGGCGTCCAACTATGGCATCATGTTCTGGCTGCCGCAGGTGGTGAAGAGCCTGTCGGGCCTCACGTCTGCCCAAACCGGGCTGATCGTGGCGCTGCCTTGGGCAGCCAGCGGCCTTGGCCTGATCCTGAACGCCCGCCATTCTGACCGCACGGGCGAACGATACCTGCACGTTGCCATCCCGGCCCTGCTGGGCGGAACGGGATTGCTGGCGGCAAACCTGTTTGGCGCAGGCCTGCCGGGCTTGATCGCGCTGATCATCGGCGGTGCCTGCACCGGCTGCACGGTTGCCGCGTTCTGGGCCATCCCCACGCGCTTATTGAAGCCGGGAAGCATGGCAATGGGCATCGTGGTGATCAACATGACCGGCAGCCTTGCCGGGGCAAGCGTGCCGCCACTGATGGGCTGGCTGCGGCAAACGACCGGGTCGTTCACCCCGCCCACCCTGCTGCTAGTGGGAATCGCGGTGATTTGCGCCAGTCTGACAATGGTTGCGCGGCATATGGCGGCGCGCGGTTCGCGATGAACAAGGGCAAGCCCGAACCTGACTATCGCACCACGATCCTGACGCTGGCGGCCATCGCGGCGATGGGATCGATGGCGATTCACATGCTGGTTCCGGCCCTGCCCCTGATCGCGCAAGACTTCGGCATTGGCGAAGCGCGGGCGCAGCAGGTGGTCAGCGTCTATCTGGCCGGGCTTGCGGGCGGGCAACTCGTGGCTGGACCGCTGGTTGACAGACTGGGACGCAGACCGGTGATGCTGGCAGGGCTTGCGCTCTATATCCTTGGCGCTGCCGCGGCCGCCTTTGCACCAAGGCCCGAATGGCTGCTGCTGGCACGTCTGGTTCAGGCCAGCGGCGGGGCCTGCGGCGTGGTGACCGCCCGCGTGATGGTGGGCGATGTGTTCGGCCCGGCGCGCGCCGCAGGCGTGCAGGCAACGCTGATGATGATCGTGCTGATATCTCCGGCGGTCGCCCCGGTCGTCGGTGGAACCATTGCCGATATCGCAGGCTGGCGCGCGGTGTTCGGGCTGCTCGCGGCGGCAGGCCTGTTAGCACTCATCACCGCATGGCACCGCCTGCCCGAAACCGGCACAACGCGGGCATCGGGCGAAAAAGCGCGAAATTTGTTCAGCGCATATGCCAAACTCGCCCGCAATCGGGCCTTCGTGCTGACCACGGCTGCACTTTGCGCGGCAAGCAGCGGGCTTTACATGTTTCTGGGCGCCGCACCGTTCCTGCTGGTCCATCGCTATGGCCTTTCGTCGAGCGAAGCCGGGCTTGCGCTGCTGGCCATTGCCGCTGCCAGCATTGGCGGCACAAGGCTTGTGGTGCCGGTGGAGCGGCGTTTCAGCGCACTGGTAGTCGGCACCGCTTGCGCGGCCATCGGCGGAATTACAGCGCTTGCACTGGCTTTGGCAGGCATCGAAGGTGTGGTGCCGCTGATCGCTCCGATTACGCTGCTGGGCCTTGGAGCCGGGATGGCTGGGCCGGTAGCGTTCAATGCCGTGGCCTTTGCCGAAAATGGCCTTGCCGCCACCGCCACCAGCGTTGCAGGCGCTTTGCAAATGCTTGGAAGCGGATCGGCCATGACTTTGCTGGGCCTGTTTTCGCCGCTCGATCAGCTGCGCGTGGCCGGCGCGCTGACCATTTCCACCGCCATCGCATTTTCCTGCGCAGTCGGTGCGCGCAAAAGCCGACCTGCGAATTAGGGCTTTGCAAGCCCTTACATCGGCTGTAAGGGCATTGTTATCCGTTAGAGCAAAATTCATTGAGGGGATTACCATGCCTGTCATCAATACCCGCAGGGCCATCATGCTCGGCGCGCTGCTGGGCAGCACCGCAGTCATCACTCCGGCCTTCGCGCAAACCGCAGAACCGCAAGCGACCGAGGCTGAGGACAACGGCGGATTGACCGCGATCATCGTCACCGCCGAACGCCGCGAACAGAGCCTTCAGGACGTGCCGATTTCCGCCTCGGTCTTTTCGGGCGAGGAATTGCAGCGCAAAGGTGTGGTCAACCTCAACGATATTCAGCAGGTTGCGCCTTCGGTGGCGATCAACACGTTCAACCGTTCGACCTTTATCAACATTCGCGGCGTGGGCATCGCGCAGTCAGCCCCCACATCGAACCCCGGCGTCGCCTATTACATCGACGGCCAGTTGATTCCGCACGAACAGTTCATCGGCCAGTCGTTCTTCGATATCGGCACCATCGAAGTGCTGCGCGGGCCGCAGGGCACCCTGACCGGGCAGAACTCCACCGGCGGCGCGCTCTATGTCCGCACGCCCGAACCGGAATTCGACAGCACCTTTGCTGTGGGCGATTTTACGGTGGCCAACTATGATCGCTATCGTGCGGTCGCCGCTGTCAACGTGGGTGGTGAAAACGTGGCGCTGCGCATCGCGGGCGTTCACGAACAGCGTGACAGCTTCACGCGCAACATCGCGCCCAATGCGCAAAGCCAGCCCGGCAACATGAACATGGAAGCCGTGCGCGCCAATCTGCGCCTGCGCGGTGCAGACGGCAGGCTCAACGTCAACGTCCGTGGCGAGTACTTCAACGTCAAGTCAGACAACAACGCCGTCAAGCGCCGGGGCGATACTGTCAGCACCGATCCTTTCGTGATTCAGGAAGATGCGCTCTCGTTCCAGAACCAGCAGGGTTATCGCCTGTCCGCCGAAGCGCGCTATGATGTGAGCGACAGCGTGCAGGCGCGCGGGCTGGTTTCTTGGCAGGATGGCTATACCCACGATCAGACCGATGGGGATCGCACCGCCACCGCGCTGGCCGTTCCAGCCAACCTTCCGGCGAACACTGCAAATACCCGCACTTATCCCGGCCGCGTCAGCAATGGCGACACGCAGTTCAAGACGCTGATCGGGGAATTCAACCTGCTGTCCACTGGCAAGAGTCCGCTGCAGTGGGTCGTCGGTGGCTTCGTGATGGACGAAACCGTCCCCGTCACCCTGCTGCGCGATAATCGCAATACGCTCGATGTGCTGCAATCAAACAGCTCGATCATCACCGAGGCGAAGAACACCTCGCAGTCGGTCTTCGGCCAGGTGAACTACTACCTCACCGATGCGATCGAAGTGCTCGCGGGTGCGCGCTATTCGTGGGACAAGCAGGTCTACACCCGCTTTGCCGTTCCGGGCGCGGGCTTTACCCTGCCTTTCACCAGCCAGGTCACTTCGCAGCAGCTTACCGGCAAGATCGGCGTGAATTACCACTTCGGTGGTGACAACATGATCTACCTGACCGCCTCGAAGGGCTATAAGGCAGGCGGCGTAAACCTCACGCCCAACACGCCCGATTTCAAGCCTGAGCGCAACTTCGTCTACGAAGCCGGGTTCAAGACCGAACTGCTCGACCGCCACCTGCGCGTGAACGGCGACGTGTTCTATTCGGATTACAAGGACATCCAGCTTTCCAGCCTCGTCGGCGGCTTGCCGGTCACGCAAAACGCGCTGGCAGGCAAATCGTGGGGTGGCGAACTGGAACTGACCGCACAGTTCGGTGGCCTCGCTGCCAACGTTGGCCTTGGCTATCTCGATTCCAAGTTCGCAAATTCGGCCTGCATTTCAGATACCAACGCTCCGGGCACCGATGTCGGCTGCGCCACCAACCTGCGCTTCGTGCCCAAGGATCGCGTGTTGCCGTTCTCGCCCGAATGGACGGTAAACGCAGGCGTGCAATACACAGTGGGCTTCGGTTCGGTTGACGTGACGCCGCGCGTGCAGTGGTCGTACCTGTCTGAACAGTATGCCACGCCATTCCCCAGCGTGAACACGCTGGTGCCGGGCCGCAACATCTTTGACGCACGCCTCACCTTCGACATGGGCAAGGCATGGAAGCTGGAAGCCTTCGTCAACAACCTGACCGACAAGACCTACATCGCCTCGCAAATCCAGAACAGCTCCAGCGCGGATGGCGGCATCATCTATGGCACGCCGCGCACCTATGGCCTGCGCCTGCGGGTGGAAATCGGCAACTGAGCCACAAGAGAAAGGGCGAACGGCTGATGCACTTCCTCCCGCAGAAGGCGTTCGCCCTACCCATCGCCGCGTTGGTGCTGGCCCTTTCGGTCGGCGCGCGCGGTGGGGATGTGCCAGACCGCTGGTGGGCGCCCGGTGAAGGCCGGGTGCTGCCAGCGGCGCTGGACTATGATAACGATCACGGCACCTTACGCACGTTGACCGTGGGCGGACCGTTGAAAACCGCAGGCCATCCCTTCTTCGAACCGCTGGGCAAGGATGGCCGCGCCTGTGTGACCTGCCATCAGCCCTCCGATGCGATGAGCCTTTCGGTGAAAAGCGCACGCCGACAATGGGATCGGACCGACGGCAAAGACCCGCTCTTTGCCGCTTACGACGGTTCGAACTGCCCCACGCTGCCGCAAGACCGGCGCGAGAGCCACTCACTGCTGCTTGATCGCGGACTGATCCGCGTCGAACGCCCCTGGCCGACCAAAAGCTTCAACGGCAACCCGGTAACGCCCGATTTTACCATCGAGGTCGTGCGCGACCCCAATGGCTGCAATTCTGGACCAGCCTATGGCCCGGCGGCGGGCAAGATCTCGGTCTATCGCCGTCCGCGCCCGGTGGCGAACATGAAGTACCTGCTGGCCGTGGGTTTCCCCTACGATCCCAAGCAGGGCTATGCGCTCCCGCTCGATCCCGATGACGGAAAGCCGCAGTCGGGCAACCTGATGGCCGATAACCGCGCCGGCAACCTGCGCATCCAGATGGAAGACGCTGCGGCAACGCACCTTCAGATGCTGAAAGCGCTGACGCCCGCCCAGCGCAAGACGCTGCAAGACTTCGAACTGCGCGTCTACAGCGCGATGCAAACCAGCAAGGCTGGCGGCGCGCTCGACAGCATGGGCGCAAGGGGTGGCCCCGTGCGGCTGCGTGACAGCCAGCCCGGGGCGCTGGGGTCTATCGGTGAACCAGTGTGGAGCGAATTCAAGGCGTGGGAGAGCATCCCCAAGGACGAAGCCGCAAAGCTGACGCCCGAACAACTCGCCCATCGCCAGTCCATCGCGCGCGGGGCCAAGGTGTTCCGCGAAAAGATGTTCCTGATCACCGATACGGCGGGCATCAATTCGCGGATCGGGTTCGGCAACCCCGTGCGCAACTCCTGCGTTTTCTGCCATAATATGAGCCAGATGGGCAACGACGTGGCCCCCGGTCAGGTCGATCTCGGCACCACCACCCTGCCCTTTGCCGATCCGTGGGACGATCTGCCCCTGTTCAAGGTCACCTGCACCGGACGGCCTCATCCGCACTACGGCAAGGTGATCTACACCTATGATCCGGGCTTCGCCCTCACATCGGGCAAATGCGCCGATGTCGGCAAGATCACCCTGCAATCGATGCGCGGCCTTTCGGCCCGCGCGCCCTATTTCTCCAACGGTCTGGCAAAGGATCTGCGCGGCGTGGTGGACTATTACGAGCGGCGCTATTCCATCGGCTATACCGAGCAGGAGAAGCAGGATCTCGTCAACCTGATGAGCGCGCTGTGAAGCGCCTCACCCTCCTCGCCGCGCTCTGCGCCGCCACATCGGCGCAAGCCGCGCAGGATACCGCCGGGTTGGTGCGCTTCGTGGCCTGCCCGGTCTATCGCGATACCGACGCGGGGCGCAAATCGGGCTGCTGGCTGGCCGATGACCGCGAAAATGGCAAGCGCTGGGACGTAACCGAAAGCCCCTACAAACCCGACTGGAACTTCGCTGTGCTGGTCGAAGGCCGCCCCTCGGCCAATGCCGCGCAGCCCTGTGGCGCGCCCGCGCTCGATCCGGTGCGCACATCGCGGCTCGACATTCCCTGCACGCGGCACATGATCCCGGCTGAAGGCTTTCCGGGCCGTCGCTATACCTTGCCAAGGCGCAACATCGCGCCGCTATCGGTTGCACGCGCCGTTCCGCCCGGCCCCTATGCCGAGCGCGTGTTCCCGGTATACTTCGAATTCGACAAGGATTTCCTCGTCTACCAGTATGACGACTGGCTGATCGACAATGCCGTAACGTGGATCAAGGCCGCAAAGCCGAAGAAGCTGATCGTGACGGGCTTTGCCGCGACCGCGCCGGAAACCGTCAGCGGCGTGACCATCGCAGAACGCCCCGAAGCCGCGCAGGAGCGCGCCGAAACGATTGCCGAAACCATGCGCAGGCTGGTCCCCGGCACGGCGGTGGAAACAAAGTGGGAAGTCGCTGCGCAGCCTACCGACGAACCCGAAGCCGATGGCCTGCCGTGGCAAAGCCAGCGCCGCGCGGAAATACGCGCGGTCTTCTAGAACAGCCGGCCCACGTCCGCGCAATCCTGCAATGACAGGATGCGGTTCGCCAGAACCTCTGCCGCTCCCCGCGCCACCGGCATGGCTGCGCGCGACAGGCAATCGACGAACTTCTCACGCTGCGCCATGTCCGAAAGCGGACAGTCCGGGCACCCCAGCGCATTGGCAACGAACGCCTCATGTGCAGTGCCATCGTTCAGCGTGATGCGCATGGCCCCACCCACGCCGCGCTGCCAATCGGGCTTTGCCACCGCCACAGGCCGCACTTTGGCCGCCAGCCCCAGAATCTGGGGATCGCCAAGGCTTTCCGGCCCGAAGGAATCGAGCCGCACGCCCCCGCGCACCAGTGCCAACGCGGTTGTGAACGGGATTGAGAACTTGGCATCAATCGCCACCGCCGGGGCCTGCTTGCGCTCCAGCGGTTCCACCAGCATAGCCTGCACATCATCGACCATGACATCCACCGATGCCACATCCCCCGCGCCAAACCCATGCCGCCCCGCCAGATCGAGCGCCATTTCGATGAACGGATGCGTGCCCCGGCAACTCGGCCACGGCTTGAACGTCAACTCGGCACCCCAATAGTGAGCGCCCAACCGCTCGCTCAGGTCTTCCGCCGCGAACTGCCCACCGGCATAGAGCGCGTAGAAGCCGGACTGGCCCTCAAGCGGCGTTTCGAACCCTGCCACGCCCTCGCGCGCCAGCAACGCTGCCGTCAACGCCGCCTGCGCCGGAAAAGCCTCACGCACCGCGCGTAGCACGGTGCGGCGGCTGTGCTTGATTTCACCGGGCATCGTCACCTGACACAGGGTAAGCGACAGCGCGTCCTTCACCTGCTGCGCGCTCAACCCCAGCAGGTTCGCCGCCCCCGCCACCGCACCAAACGCGGCCACAATCGGCGGCGGATACCACCCGCCCTGCTCCATCGGCTGCCGCAGCGACAGCGCAATGCGGCACGCCACATCGCCACCCACCGCCAGCGCAGTCAGGAAACGCCGCCCATCCACCGTGCCCTCTGACTGCGCCAAAGCCAGCAGCACCGGCACCAGCGAAGCATTGGGATGGGCAGGCGCGCGGTCGAACGCATCCTCATAATCCACCGCATGGGCCAGTGCGCCATTGGCCAGCGCCGCGCCCAGCGGCTGCACCCGCTCCGCCGTGCCCAATATCGCGCAAGGCCCCGCCCCGTTTGTCCGCGCCAGCGCAAGAAACGGCGCGGCTTCGGGCGAAAGCCCGCTGGCGGCATAGGTCACGCCCACGGCATCCAGCAGCACCCGCCGCGCGCCTTCCCGCGCCGCTTCAGGCAACGTGTCCCATCGGGCCGTGGCAATATGCGCGGCGACGATATCGCTCACACCCGCCATCATGCGCCCTCGCTCAAGGCTTCACGCTTTGCGGCAAAGCGCGGGGCGAGCGATAGCAGCACGATAGCCGCAACCAGAACACCCGCACCCACCAGTTCCGCATCGCGCGGCATCCGCAGGCCCCAGAACCACGCCAGCAACACCGATCCGCCAATCCCTGCCACAAGGCTCGCCGCGCGTTCCAGCGGCACGCAATAGGCATTCTCGCGCGGGTCCAGCAGGATGATGATCGCCAGCACTGATATCACCGTCAGCGTCGCGCCGATCCAGAACAGGTCCAGCAGCACCGGATCGCTCCACACCCCGATAAAGCCCCACGCAAGTTCGCCGGCCTGCCCACTCTGGTGCCCGCCAATTCCGCTGGCCGAGATGATCCCCAAGATCACCACCGACAGCGGCAGCGCGATCATCTTCTCTTCCACGAAATAGCGCCGCACCGATGCCGGATCGCCGCTCTTCGAAATCTTGGTCATCACATAGAGCCGCAGGAAATAGCCCACGGTGTAAAGCACCACGGTAAGGATCGCGATGGGCGGCAGTTTCAAACCACCCCGGTCGGACAGCGCGATGACAAGGCCGAACAGCACCAGTCCGAGCGCGGTCCAGCTCCACCAGCGCACACGGCGGCCAAACATCACATCAACCAGCGGCGCAATGATCAGGATATCGCCGCGCATGATCAACTGGATGAACGGAATGCTCACATCGGGAATCGTAAAGCTGAGCGGCACCGTGAACAGCACCAACGCCGTGCCAATGCCTGAAAGAAAGGTATAGCGCGTGGGGAACGGCACCCGCACCGGCCCCACCGAAACCTTGTTGGCGTCCCGGTGCCAACCCGAAATCCAGATGAACCCCCAGGTCAGCACCATGTTGATGATCAGCGATGCGGGCAGCGTTTCCAGCCCGGTCAGCGGCCTACCTAGCCCCGCGTGAGGCATCGACGTGACCAGCTTCGTCACGATCACATTGGGCAAATAGGCCAGCAGATAAAGGAAAACGAACCCTTCCAGCGGAAAGCCTGCACCCCGCCCCTTCACGCCGCCGCTTCCAGCACGACCATGTCATCCGCATTCCGATAGCGCGCGTTCAATCCGGCTTCCTGCGTTACCGCGCTCAGGTAATCGACCACGGCGGCGTGATCTTCACTGCCCGGCTCGGCCAGACGCGGCACGGCATCGCGCCCGATCACCAGCGGCAGTACCCCTGCGCGCAGCACTTTGCCCCCCGCAATCTCAAGCTTGGCGATCATCGAAAGCCGCGCCGCCTTGGGAAAGTTGTAAAGACTGCCGAAGTCCGGCTCCCATTCCTCGGCCAGCACGCGGATCTCATTGAAACTCTTCGAATTGGCGTGCGCCTCGTCCATCGCCAGATCGGTGGCAAAGTTGCACAGCGAATAGAACACGGGCTTGCCGTCGATCAGTTCGCAGCCTTTCAGGATATGCGCGTGCCCGCCAAAGATCGCATCGGCCCCAGCGGCAATCGCCGCACGCGCCACATCGCGCTGATAATCGGCAATCACCGCACGCACGAAATGGATGCCCCAGTGGTGCGAAACCAGCACCACGTCCGCCTCAGCCTTGGCCGCGCGGATATCGGCTTCCATCGCGGCAAGGTCTTCGCGATGCGGGTATGTGTGCACTCGTGCGGGCGTGCCGGGCTGATCGTGCTCGATCTGTTCGTAAACCGTAAACGCCCGCATCGGCGCGCAGCCGGGGCGGCGCTCGTCCGCCCAATAGGAATGCGGCAGGATGCTGGAATAGGCAAGGAATGCCACCCGCGTGCCATCGGGCAGCGTGCGGATCACAGGGCGGCGCGCCTCGGCAATATTCGCGCCCGCACCCACCACGCTCATCCCCGCCGCTTCGATATGTGTGCGCGTTTCGAAAAAGGCATCGTGCCCCCAATCCATCACATGATTGCCGGCCATCGATAACACATCGAACCCCGCCCGCCCCAGCGCCGCCGCGCCATCGGGCTTGGCCAGCACCGCATGGCGGGCCTGCGGCAGCCGCACGCCCTTTTCGGCAAAGCTGGTTTCAAGCTGCCCGAACACCACCTCGGCACCGCGCAGCACATCGGCGGTTCCGGCAAAACAGGCGTCATAATCGTCACGATCCATAGCAAGATCGCCGGTTGCCAGCACGGTGTGGCGCAAGACGCCCTCCCCTGATCGATCGTTGTGATGATAGTAGGCAAGCTAGCGCGTATAGACAGCTTTAGCAAGCGCTTGCATTTTCACGCCTCCGCGCGTTTTGCGCTATTCAAGTCCTTCATAATGCACGCGATAGTGCTGGCTAGGGTTAGGGCTTTTCGCACCCCTCCGCCAGCCACGCCAGAATGCTCGCCCGGTCAGCATCAAGGCGCGGCGGCGCACCGATTTGGACCGTTGGTTGCCCCGCCACGCGATAGCCCGCGCCCGGAATGCGCACCTTCTCCTCCAGCAATCCCGGAATGGCCAGTTCGATCAGCGCTGCGTCTCCGGCTAGGTCCGCCGCCTCATCCACCCGGCGCACCATGCCGCATGGAATGCCCGCGTCGCTCAGCCGCTTTTCCCACGCCGAAGCGGTATCTGTGGCGAACACCGCCGAAAGCTGTGCGTGCATCGCATCGAAATTGACGCGCCGGGCATCGGACGCGGCAAATTGCGGATCGCTCAACCAATCCTCGCGCACCATGATCCGCGCTAATGCCGCAAACTGGGGTGGCTGCACCACGCCCAGCGAATCCAGCACGCTCAGCAGTTCGGTCGGCGCGCGAATGCGCAGGCCCTTGATATCGTCCAGACTTTTGACCGGGTGCGTGGCGCCGCGCATATAAATCGGCGTGACCAGCCTGATATCGGCCACGCCGTGGCGCAGTTCCTCCATCGACATGTCGGACGAAAGCAGCGCGCCAGACCATACCGGCTTGATCTTCAACCGCCCGCCAGATTGATTTTCGACGAAGGCCATCCATTACTGATCGGCCTTGGAAAACGGGTGATTGGGGCTGTAGGGCGAGGCAGAGACCAGCTCGGTCACGCCCGTTTCCACCGGGCGCGCGCAGCCAGACAGCAGTACTGTCTGAAGTGCACCTAGAAGCACCAAGATGATACCAAGGCGTCTCAAGCCAGCCCCCGCTGCACCAGAAAGCCCGCTACCGTGCCAACCATCCTGTCATGGTCCTAGTTGCCCGCATCGACCATATCGGCATCGATCATCAGCACCGACACGCCCGCCTTTTCCAACGCCTCGGCCGTGATTTTCGTCCTCGATTGCGACAGGCGGTTCTCCAGCGGCAGCAGCACCACGCAGGCATCAATCCCGCACCGCTCCGCCTCGCTCGTCATCCAACCGTTCATCCACGGCGGAAGGTGCAGCACTTCGTTCATCGAACAGACGCGGCTGGCCAGCGCTTCCATCGGGCGCCCCTGCACTTCGCGGATGTATTGCGGGCTGGTGAAAGGCATGTACATCGACCAGACGAAGACCGCGCCCATTCGCCCTTCAAGTGCTTGATAAAAGACGGGCTCGTGCCACACGCCCGCACCGATCCACATCAGGCGGATCTTCTCGTTCGCAGCGCTGCCCGCGCCGGAAGCGATGCGCTCCATCACCTCGTCGCGGAAGCGTTTGCCGTGGTTCACGGCCCAGTCGGAACCGAGATGCCATTGCGGAATCATCGTGTTAGGTATCTGTTCTGCAATGGAAACCGGGGAAGGCTGCGCATCGCCGATGACCTGCGCGGCTTCCCAAATATAGCCTTCCTGCTCGTTGATCGGCTCCATCAGGTAATGCAGCTTGGCCTCGTCGAATTTGCGGCCCGTGCGGTTTTCCAGCAGCGCAATGAGATCGCGCATTTCGCTAACGGCCAGCGCGATACGTTCTGGGTCGTAGACCTGTTCCAACTGGTCCTTCGAATGGGCGAACCAGCGCGGATCCTTGTGTTCCCTCGCGAGCGCTTCCATCGGGAAAAACTCGCTGCCCAGCGGATCGGCCCACTGGCCGAACACGTGCTGGATGCAGTCGCAGGTCATCCGCGCCACCAGCACGGTAGGTTTGGGCAAGCCGCCCCACGGCGCGGTTTTTGGGTCATTGGCCAGCGTGCAGGCAAGGCCCAGTGAGCAGTATTTGCAACTGTTCTTCGGGTAACCGGCCTGCGCCATCACCTCGAAATAGTGGTTGGAAAGCTGCTTAGCGGAAATGTAGGCCGACCACCACTGGTTGGTGATGATGGGGATGCCCATCACGTGAAAAATCTCGTGCGGGGTATCGGCCTGCACGATGGCAAAGGGTTCGCCTTCATCCACCACGCGGCGGCGAAGGTCCGCGCCGAACTGCTTTTGATAGGCGCTGGCAGCGGGGGTGCAGGCCAGATCCTTGCGGCTGCGCTGGCCCGATGGGGTGCCCAATGTTTTCGGGGTAGCGGCGCTCACTGGAAGACTCCTGCCTGGTCTAGCTCGGCAATCCGGGCCTCTGACAGGCCACAAAGATCGCGTGCGATTTCAGATACATGCTCACCCATGCCGGGCGCGCCGAGCGGGGTGAACCGATCGCGCGAAAAGCGGGTCGGCGTGGCGATGTGGCCGAAGGGACCGAGCAGCGGATGATCGAGCGTGACCAGCGCCCCGCGCCCGATCAGTTGAGCATCACGATCGATCATATCTTCGCAATCCTGCACAACCTCGCAGGCGATCCCGTGCGACTGCAGTTCGGCGGCGATGGCATGGTCTTCCCGAACGGCGGTCCACGCGGCGATGTCTGGCCCCCTCAGCGCCAGCAGCTTTGCGTGGTCAGCCTGCGTCGGGCACGAAATGGCAACCCAACGGTCATCCCCGGCGGCGGGCAAAACGTCCTGGCAGAACACGCGTGCATCGCCATTGCCCATGCGCTGCGGGCGTTCGCCGCGCTTGGCTTGCGCCAGATAATCGCGCATCTGCTGCACGCAGATTTCATACATAGAAGCGTCGATATGGCACCCGCGCCCGGTTTCGCGCCGATGCTGCAACGCGCCTGCCACGCCCGCCCCGCCATGACATAGGGCACCATCACATCGCCAAACGGCACCGCGCCGGGAATTACCGGGTCACGGGTCGCCCATCCAGTGAGGAACGTGCGCCCCGAAAGCGCGCCGCCCGTGCCGTCGACGCCCTATTCCTGTGCCATCGGGCCGGTCTGGCCGAACACGCTGCCCGATAACATCACGATGACGGGATTGCGCGCGGCGAGGCTATCGTAATCCAGCCCCAGCTTGGCCATCGTGCCGGGGGAGAAATTCTCCACCACCACATCGGCCCAATCAATGAGCGGATCGATCAGTTCGCGCGCCTCTGGCTTCTTCATGTTGAGCGAAAGGCTGCGCTTTGAGGTGTTGAGGTGCGCGAACCAAGGCTTGTCGTCCCAGTTTCCGGGCTTTGAGGCCGAGACCTGCACATCGAGCCGGGCCAGATCGGGGCGGGTGCGGGTTTCGATCTTGACGATCTCCGCGCCCAGATCGCCCAGCGTCTTGGTGGTGATGGAACCCACCAGTGCCCAAGCAAAATCGAGCACTTTCACGCCTGAAAGCGGGCCGGGGCGGGTGCCGGTGTGAATCGCGGGCGCGGCGACTTGTGCTGTTCCTTCACGGAACGTAGCGAAGCGCGTCGGCAAGCCGTCTGCCGTATTGAAGAAGCCGCGCGCCGCCAGATCGGGTCGGCCAGCACATCTGCCGGTTCGTTGGCCACGCAGGCGTTGATGCCTCGACGCAACCCTTCGGTGGCGATTTCGTGCTTGGTGCGGGAAAGGAAGAACGCCGCCATGGCCGCTTCCCACACGGCGCGGGCTTCAGCGGGGAGCGTCGAGCGGTTGTAGGAAAGCCAGTCGGTGCCCGCCAGCGGGTTGGGCATCCCCACTTCGTCAATCCAATCCGACAGCGCCTGATTGGCGGGCGCGCCGAGGCGACCGGTCATCAGCGAATGGAAGCACCAGCCATCGGCAAGCTTCCAGATCGCGCGCACGGTGGCCTTCCCATAGACGAGCGCACCGCCGACCCGCACCAGCTTGCGCTGATCGAACTGCCAGACCAGCACGCCGTTGAAATTGCGGCTGAAAGCAACCTGCTGAATCGACACGTCTACATGCTGCCCCTTTCCGTGCGAACCGCGCGCATAGTGCGCGGCCAGCGCGCCCGATGCGGCCACCATGCCTGCGTGAAAAGTGCAAGCATCGCCCGCTTCCTTCACCGGGGGCAGACCGTGTTCGCCGGTCACGCGCAAGGCCCCGCCCATTGCCGAGGCGACAAGTTCGCCACCCTGCCATGTGCTGCGCGGGCCACCCGAACCGAAGGGCGTAACCGAAACGTGGATAGCGCTTTCGGGGATAGCGACACCTCCCAGCGCTTCGAGGCCGAGGTCATCGATTACGAACGACGCGCCTTCCACCGGCCCGCCAAGGTCTGCGCCGAGCGAGGCCAGAAAGCGTGCCAGCGCGCGGCCTTCCATCTGGCCGAGCATGGCAACGCGATGGCCGGACAGCGGCTTCATGCGGAAATTCCTTCGAGAAATGCGGCAATTTCGGCAGCGATCCCATCGCGGCAGGACCAATCGCGGCGGGTGGCGACAAGCACCGGCACCCCTGCACCCTCCAGCGCATCGCGCATCGCGGGCAAGTGCTAGACGGTGGTATCGTCTTCCTCGATCAGCCAAAGCACGGCGGCTTTTGCGCCCACTACGCGGGCCTGCTGCACCAGTGAACCGGCACGATCAAAAAAGCCGCGCGTATCGATCTGGCGCGCGTTGATCTGACGGGCGAGCGCGACGAAGGGGTCGCCATCTTCATTGACCAGCGGCCCGCGATCAGTCCATTGATCGGCCAGCGTGTGGCCAACTGCGTGCCATCCGCTTTGTGCGGCAACGCGGTACAAGAGGTCATCCGGCAGAGGATTTCCCGCGATCAGGCAGACCGGTTGGGTAGCGTCATCGACCAGAGCTGTCTGCCGCCGCGCCGCGTTGCCCTTTGCGATGGCCCGTGCCAGCGCTTCCGCGCCCACGCCCAGCCTTTCACCCAGCTTGCGCAACGCGGCTTCGGTGCGGGCCACACTGCTGTAGCGCGCGATCTTGGCGACATCGAGCATAAGCGGCTCTGGTCCCTTGATCGATCCGGCGCAGCGCAGCTCGCACAACTAGTAATAGAGCCGCCGCCGCTACCGTTCCCGCTGGGCGTAAGGTTCACGTAAGACGGATCGATATCGAACAGGTTACGCACTTCAAGGCTGAGCGTCATGCCCTTGTCGAAGAAGCCCGAACCGCCTTGGTCGCCAATGCGATAGGTCAGGTTGAGTTCGATGGGCGTATAGCTGCCGACATGGGTTTGCCATCACCCGCGCGCTCATCGGACCGTGATCCCATGTCACGCTGCCGCGTGTGCGGAATTTCAGCGGGTTAAAGATGAAGTTCAACCGGTCGATCAGCGGGGCGGTGGGTGTCAGCGCCACGCGATATTTGGTCAGATACGTGGCCAAAAGGATGAACGAAAGCGCATCTTCTGCGCCCAGTTCGGTCCGCCAGCTTCCCACAAAATCGATGCCGCGCGTTACCTACACGCCAAGGTTCTGACTGCGCCCATCGACGAACAGCGTGATGTTGCCGCCGGGGAACGAACCGCCAGCGAGCGTCACGCCCTGCGCCAGCAAGTGCTGCACGCGGGTGGCCGCATCGGTACCGCGCAGGACGATACCGGTCCCGGCATATTGCGCTTCGGTGCCAAGGATGGCGAGGTTCGACAGGTTGGCCAGAACCTGATTCTTGTAGTTCACATCCCAACAGGTGAGCGCGAAGTGCAGGCCCGGTGCCGGATCGATATCGACGCCGACCGACCATGACGTTGCCGTTTCCGGCTTCAGATCAAGGTTCGGACCTGACAGCGCATAACCCTGAAGCGGGGCACCGCCTGCCGGGTTCTGGTAGCATAGCCCGCGCGGATCAGGCTGCGCAGGGCGAGCCTGTCACCCAGCGCGAGTTCGACGACCTTGCCGTCCTTTTCGGTAAAGCGCGCGCGATAGGGGGTGAAGGAAGATCACCGGCAGGCGCGAAGCCTCTGCCACACCATCACGTGCCGGGTGATAGACATTGACGGCAAGCCGCGTGCCATCGCGCACCGGCACATAGGCGGATGTGCGCCCGACATCGGGATAGGCCTCTGCCGCAACGACCGCCCACCGGCCCTGAAGTTGCTGATTGGGTGCGCCAGCGCATCCGCACCGGGCGGTTCGTGCCGGGGCAGCGGCTGGTCGAAGTCGATATCATTCGCCAGACCGGGGCGAGCCGCTCCAAAGTGCGCGAAGCACTGAAACGCCTTGAAGGCGAAGGGCTGGTTGAAATCGAGGAATTTCGCGGGGCCTCGGTGCGATCATCCACGCTGGACGAAGTGCGCCAGATCTATCGCGCGCGCATGGCGTTGGAAGGCATGGCGATGCACGATTTCACCGCCAATGCCGATCCTGCCGCCATCGCGCGGTTGCAGGACTTGCAGGATCAGCTTGACGCCTGCGTGCGCGAACGCGCGCCCGACCGCTTTGGACGATTGAACAACGAATGGCACCGACTGATCGTCGAAGGATCTGGCAACAAGGTGATCGCGTAACACCTTCAGCGGTTGAACGTGCCGATCCATCGCCTGCTGTTCGAAAGCTTCTATGAAGATGAACGCCTTAACACCGCCAACGCCGATCACCGCGCGCTGCTGGCGCTGATCGTTGCAGGCGATGCCGATGGCGCAGAGCGCGCGATGCGCAAACACATTGGCGATGGCTTCGAAACGCTCGCCCGGATCGAGGACGAGTTTTACAGCTAAACGGTAGCGATAGGGGCAATTGCCGCGTTGTACTTCACGGTTTGCAGCACGAGTTCGGTTTCAACCTCGCGTATGCCATCCAGCGCAATCACCTTGTCGGTCAGGTCCGCCGCTTCGCGCAAGGTGCCAAGGATGCACACCGCAACAAGGCGCGGGGCGGCATTGGCATCGTAAAGCGCGCTGACCTGCGGCAGGGCGAGCAGGCCACGCCGCACCTGATCGAGCTTGCCGCTGGCGCACTTCACGGTGATGAATAGCATATGCTGGCCATGATCTTCGCCCGCGCTTTCATGCGCGCGATCAATGTCGAGGATTGGCACGAGTTTCAGCAGGCCCGCGTTCTGCAACCGCTTCACCCGCCCGCGTACGGTGCCTTCGGTCACATCCAGGTCTGCCGCGATCTTGCGGAACGAAAGGCGCGCGTCATCGGCCAGCATCCGCGCAATGTCGCGGTCAAGCTGGTCAGTGGCGGGAAATTCGGGTGGTTCGAATGCCATCGCGATATGCCCCTTTAAACGCCCAGCGGCCCGACGGCGGGGACATAGCGATAGACGTTGTTGATCAGTTCCACGTCCACATCCTCAACTCCGGCGAGGTCAGCCGTCGCCTGTCGCACTGCCTCGATCATCTCGCGCGCGTTGCGGAAGGCATAGAGGCACGACACCGGATAACGGCCCGACGTGATGTGGACCGACAACACATCTTCACGCGCGGCCAGTTCGCGCGCCACATCGATCGGCGGGCGACCGCTGATCATCAGCCGGATGCGCGCAACCATACGATAACCGTGGATGCGGAAGTCCGAAACCGCGACAACGCGCATCAGGCCGCCTGCATCCATCGCGCGGATGCGGTTGGCCACAAGGTTGCCCGAAAGGCCAAGTTCCTCGCCAATGGTGGTGCTCTGCGCGCGGCCGTCGCGCCCAAGCACTTCGATGATACGGCGGTCGATATCGTCGAAGCCGGAGCCGCGCGGGCGGCGTTGCGGTTTGTCGTCGCTCAAATCCGGTCCCCTTCTCAAAACGGGGAGTAGATTACGCAAGCGGGTGCCGCAAGAGCATGAGAGGCGTTATCCGCGCGGTTCGCGGGGCAGCCCAAGACCGCGTTCGGCAATCAGGTTGCGCTGAATCTGATTGGTCCCGCCATAGATCGTATCGGCCCGGCTGAACAGGAACAGGTTGGGCAGAACATCCCATTCGTAGTCTTCGCCAGACGCGATTTCGCCCGCCTGCCCCAGCACGTCCATCGCCAGTTCGCCAAGGCTGCGCCGCCACGAAGCCCACTGGATCTTATAGGTCAGCGCCGCCCCATCGATGCGCGAATGGTCAGTATTAGACAGCATCCGTAACGCGCCATAGCGCATGAGCTGCAAGCCGATCTGCGCAGCGGCGATGCGCTGGCGGATGACCGGATCGCTGGCCTTGCCATTGGCTTTGGCGGCGGCAATGATCTCGTCCAGTTCGTTGCGAAAGCCCATCTGCTGCCCCAGCGTGGAAACCCCGCGTTCGAACGCCAGCAGGCCCATCGCTATTTTCCAGCCATCGCCCGGCGCGCCGATCAGGCTGTCTTGCGGGCAGCGTGCATCGGTAAAGAACGTCTCGTTGAATTCGGCGTCACCATTGATCTGGCGGATGGGCCGCACATCAATGCCGGGTTGGTCCATCGGCATCATCAGGAACGACAGGCCCTTTGGTCCGGTGGAACCTTCTTCGGTCCGGGTGACGACGAATATCCAGTCGGAAATGTGGGCAAGGCTGGTCCAGATCTTCTGGCCGTTGACCACCCATTCGCCGTCTTCGATACGGCCCTTGGTGCGCACGCTGGCAAGATCGGACCCCGCATTGGGTTCGGAAAAGCCCTGGCAGAAGATCGTCCGCCCCGCCGCGATATCGGGCAGGAAACGGCACTTCTGTTCATCGGTGCCGAAGGTCAGGATGGTCGGCCCGGCCAGTTCCACGCCGATGTGGTTGATGCGCCCCGGCACGCCCGCGCGGGCATATTCCTCGGCAAAGATCACCTGCTGCGCAAGGCTGGCCCCGCGCCCGCCCCAAACCTCCGGCCAACCGATGCAGCCCCAGCGATGCGCACCAAGCTGCTGCTCCCACTCCTTGCGCCGTTCGGGCATGGCGGTAAGCTGCGTAACGCCGCGAATATCGCGAAATTCGCCCGCCATCTGGCCCTGCAACCAGTCGGCGCATTCGGCGCGAAATGCCTCGTCAGCGGCAGAAAATCCCAGCTTCATCGCGCGATCAGCCCGGCAAATAGAGTTGCGCAGCCTTGCCGCCATCGACCGGAAGCGCCGTGCCGGTGACATAGCTGGCCGCCTCGGACAGCATGAAGACGACGGCTTCGGCCAGTTCCTCAGGCTGCCCCCCGCGCTGCATCGGGATCACGTCGGTGGTGCGCGCGGCAACATCGGGCGCGCGTTCGGTGTAGTCCTGCGTTGCGGCGGTCATCACCTGCCCCGGCACGATGGCGTTAACGCGAATGCCCAGAGGTGCGCCTTCCATCGCAGCCGCAGCGGTGAAGTGAACCATCGCTGCCTTGGAGGCGGAATAGCTGGCCATGTTGGGCGCAGCGCGGATGCCGCAGGTGGACGCGATGTTGACGATGGCGCCGCGCTGTCGGCCCTGCTGCTCCTGCGCGGCCATAACCTTCATTGCGGCCTTCGTGCCCACGAACACCGCATCGGCGTTGACCGCAAAGTCCTTGCGCCAGTGATCGAGCCGCAGATGGGCGATGGGCGCATAGTGAACCGACATGGCATTGTTCACCAGCATATCGAGCCGCCCGTGACGCGCCGCCACATCTTCCACCAGCGCAGTGAAAGCGGTTTCGTCTGCCACGTCGAGCTTGTGCGCTTCGACCGTACCAATCGCTGCGATATCGGTCCGCGCCGCTTCGAGCTTGTCCTCACGCCGCGCGCAGATAACGACGGTTGCCCCACGCCGTGCCAGAAGGCGCGCCGTGGCAAGACCGATGCCATCGCTTCCCCCGGTGACGATGGCGACCTTTCCGGTCATGTCCTGATGGCCGATCTGAGACATCGCAACGCTTCTCCCGATTCCTGTGATTTCAACGCGAATGCGCCTGACCACCCCATAATGTCAAGGTAATGCGTAATTATGATGTTAATATTATCCGCATTGGTGCGCGGTGGCCGTTCATATTGGCCTATATTCGCATTCAGCCCGATACCGTCGGATAATCGGTATAGCCGCGCGCATCGTCGCCCTGGCCGGTGTAGAACGTGGCGCGATCAGCCTTGGCCAGCGGGGCGCCGGCGCGCAGGCGGTCCACCAGATCGGGATTGCCAATAAAGGCATAGCCGAACGACACGGCGTCGGCCCTTCCTTCGGCAATGACCTTGGCCGCACTTTCCGCCGTCAGGCCGCAATTTTCGATCACCGGGCCAGACCAGTTGGCGCGAACCAGATCAAGCGCATCGAACCCGGGGTTCGGGACGTGGATAAGGTGGCAATAAGCCAAACCCATGCCATCCACCGCACGCAGCAGTGTGGCATAAGTCTCTGCCGGATCGGCGTCGGCCATGCCGTTGAACGTCACACCGGGGCAGATGCGAAAGCCCACCCGATCAGGCCCAATGGCTGCGCCCAGCGCGGCAAGCGTTTCCACCACAAAGCGGACGCGGTTTTCTGCCGCCCCGCCATAGGCATCGGTGCGCTGGTTGGAGTTCGAGGACAGGAACTGCATCGGCAGATATCCGCTGGCGCAATGCAGTTCCACGCCATCGATCCCGGCAACACGGGCATTGCGCGCGGCGGCGACATATTCCGCGATCACGCCGGGAATTTCGTGTGCGGCAAGCGCGCGGGGCATTTCCGTGGGAACGGGCACGCCATCCGGCCCCGCAATCGGATCGGGGCAGCCAATCGCGCTAGGGGCCACTGTTTGCGCATCCGCAGCCTTGTTGGCACGCACGGCGGCACGACCAACGTGCATCAGTTGCACCACGATACGCCCGCCTGCGTTGTGGACGGCATCGGCCACCTTGCGCCAGCCCTCCACCTGCGCGGGTGAATGGATGCCGGGCGTGCGCCAATATCCCTTGCCGTGGGGCGATGGCTGGGTGCCTTCGGTGACGATCAGCCCCGCAGAGGCGCGCTGGCGATAGTATTCCACCATAAGTTCGGTCGGTTCGTCATCCGGCCCGGCGCGGTCGCGCGTCATCGGGGCCATGACCACGCGGTTGGCCAGATCCAGCGCGCCAAGGCGGACGGGGGAAAACAGGTCTGCCATCGGATCAACTCCGCACGCGGGGTTTGGGAAGCGGCGCACCACGACGCATCGTTTCGATGAACTTTTCCAGCGGTGCGGGCGGTTCCACCGGCCCATCGTGCGGCTCGCCATTGCGCGCCCAATAGGTCTGCCAACTGGGAAACAGATCATGGAAGCTGCCGTGATAGGGCGGCACGCCGGGCCAGCGCATCTTTCTGTCGCCCACCGGCGGCTTGTTCAGATCGGTGGCGTACCAGTAAAGCGGCAGGCGGCGGCGGAAGTACCAGCGGCCTTCGATGCGTTCGTACTGGTCGAAATACATCATTTGCATGATCACCCATTCTGGGCCGCACTCATGCTCGTTCTTGGAATAGACCACGCCCTGCGCATGGTCGGGATCGTCAAAATCGATCACATGGCCGCCGATGTGATGACTGGTGCCATCGAACTGCATCGAATGCGTTTCGTCGAACCAGTCGCGCAGCGCCTTGCGCCCGGTCTTGCCACCGCCAACGCGCACATCTTCGGGGAACAGATTCACCCAGGCATCGCCATCGCGCATGTCTAACGCGAGCGAATACTTGGCGGGAAGCTGGCGGATCGCGTCCAGCGATTCCAGACGGTCGATACGGGCCAGCAAAGCTGCGTCGGTCATGTGAGGAACGCTTTCAGGAAAGGGGCGCAGGACGGCACAGCGCGCCGTTGGCCCAGCCAAGGATATCGTCGCTGCCCGACGTGATCAGATCATCCACCTCGCCCACCAGCAGGTCATGCGTGCCAAAGCTCACGCGCTCCCTGATTGTGCAGAAGATCGCCGCCGGTGCGCCTTCGATGTACCAGACCCCGTTGTGCGCATGGTGGACATGCTGCCGCCAATCGTCTTGCGAAAAGCGGGCGTCGCGTGCGGCGGGATCTGCAAAGGGCGTAACGTGGCCGTCCTGTCCGGTGCGCAGCAGGTTGATGCAGAACCGGCCCGCACGGATCATAGCATCATGTGCCGAACCCGAACGGTTGACGCAGATCGCCATTGCCGGCGGATCAAGCGTAACAGGCATGAATGCCGACATGGCAAGGCCAACCGGCTGTCCGTTATCGGGATCGAAACTGGTCACGATGCCAACCGGCGCAGGCATGAAACGCAGCACGCGCTTGAGCCTTTCGCCTGGCGCGGGTGTGGTCTGGTTCAATCTCGCTCCCCTCCACCTCGATCCGCGAGTGCTGGGCGAATCTTGGTATATTTGGATATATGCGCTATTTAATAATCATATTTCTACGCAAATGAAAAGATATTCGCGTAAATTTGGCACAGCCGAGGCGCAAAAGCTCACGCCCGCGCCGCAGGTATATTTTCGAACGAGCGTAGAAATTCAGCCCGTCAGCCCGCGTTCTGCACCGCGCCGATGTGCGCCACGCCGCGCGCGCGCGCCAGCTTCTCCTGCCGGTCACGCTCACGCGCCGAAGCGCGCTGTTCGTCGGTGCGTTCGTGATGGCAGGCCGCGCAGGAAACGCCGTCCTCATAGAGATGAGACTTGCGCCCCTCTTCGCTCACCGGGCGGCGGCAGGCGCGGCACAGCACATGGCTGCCCTGCACCAGTCCATGCCCCACGGCCACGCGCTCGTCGAAGACGAAGCATTCGCCGTGCCACAGGCTTTGTGATGGCGGCACTTCTTCCAGATACTTCAGGATGCCGCCTTTAAGGTGAAAGACCTCTTCCACCCCTTCGGCTTTCAGGAAAGCGGTCGATTTCTCGCAACGGATGCCGCCGGTGCAAAACATGGCCACCTTGGGAGCCTTCCCCTCACCCAGCAACCGCTCGCGCTCGGCCCGGAACCATGCCGGAAAGTCGCGGAAGGTGCGCGTGTGCGGATCGATCGCTCGCTCAAACGTGCCGACCTCAACCTCGTAATCGTTGCGCGTATCGATCACGATGGTTTCGGGATCGGCTATCAGCGCATTCCAGTCCTGCGGCGAAACATAGGTGCCAACGCTGGCGCGCGGATCGATGTCAGGTTCGCCCATCGTCACGATCTCGCGCTTGATCCGCACTTTCATGCGGTAGAACGGCATTTCCGCCGTGCCGGAATACTTGACGTCAACATCTGCACAATCGGGTTGTGCGCGGATAAAATCCACAACGCGGGCAATGCCTTGCGCGCTTCCGGCTATAGTGCCGTTGATCCCCTCGCGCGCCACTAACAGCGTGCCCTTGATGCCTTGGGCCTTGCACAAAGCATCAAGGGCATCGCGCAGCGCCGCAGGATCGGCAATCACCGCAAAGCGATAGAGCGCGGCAACGGTTATCGGCTGATTGGTCTGCATGGCCCTGCCTTTAGCGAAGCGGGCGAAAATCGCCAGACGCATTGCAACCGCCCCTGCCCCCCGGCTAGGTTCTTCCACGATGACAGCACCCCGCCTCCACCCGATCTACGCCGAAATGCCGGTGACGATCTTCGAAGAAATGTCGGGCCTTGCGCGCCAGACCGGCGCGATAAATCTAGGTCAAGGCTTCCCCGATGGCCCGCCGCCGCCCGCGCTGCTCGATGCACTGGCCCGCGCCTGCGCGGAACAATCGCACCAGTATCCGCCAATGGCAGGTCTGCCCGAACTGCGCCGCGCCGTGGCTGCGTTCTATGCCCGCACGCAAGGGCTGGATCTGCCACCTACCAGCGTCATCGTCACTTCCGGCGCGACAGAGGCCGTGGCCTCGGCCATCCTTGCCGTGGTGCAACCGGGCGATGAAGTACTGCTCTTTTCGCCTGCCTACGATGCCTACGCACCCCTTGTCCGCCGCGCGGGCGGCGTGCCGGTGTTCGTCGCGCTGCGCCCGCCGCTGTGGCACTATGATCGCGCCGCGATAGAAGCCGCGATAACGCCGCGCACCCGCGCGCTGGTGCTCAACGATCCGCTGAACCCCACCGGCACCGTCGCCAGCGCAGCAGACCTCGCCATGCTGGCCGAACTCTGCGTGGCGCATGATCTCTTCGCGATCTGCGACGAAGTGTGGGAAAACGTCCGCTTCGATGGCCACGCCCACGCCTCACTCCTCGCCCAACCCGGCATGGAGAGCCACGCCCTGAAAATCGGCTCAGCAGGCAAGATCTTCGGCGCGACCGGCTGGAAAGTCGGCTGGATCGTCGCCGCGCCGCAGGTTGCCGCCGTGGTTGGCCGCGCACACCAGTTCCTGACGTTCACCACCCCGCCGATGCTGCAATGGGCGGTGGCCGAAGCGATGGATCGCCCGGACATCGCGCAAAGCTGCACCGCCCGATGGGCCGAAACGCGCGAGCATCTGCTCGAACAGCTGACGCGCGAAGGCTTTGCCCTGCTGCGAAGCGCCGCCACATGGTTTACCTGCGTTGACCTACCCGCGTCCGGCATCGCGCTGGACGACCGGACTTTCGCCCAGCGCGCCGTCAACGAGGCAGGCGTCGCCGCCATCCCCCTCTCCGCCCTGTGGGAAGGCGCAAACGCCCCCACCCACATCGCCCGCCTGTGCCACTGCAAACCCGAAGCCATGCTGGCCGAGGCTGTGGATCGGCTGGCACGGTGGCGAGATCGTACCGCCTAACCCTTCCGCATATCGGCCAGCAGCGCCAGCATTCGGCCCGCGATCTCGCGTTCGCCCATCACAACATTGTGCGCGCCGTGTTCCTGCAAGTGCCGCACTTCCGCATCGGAATGCGCGCGCGCGATCACCGAAACGGCAGCGTTGAGCCTGCGTGCGTTTTCTACCACGCCGCCCGCTTCGAACCCTTCGGGAATCGCGATGACCAGTTTGCTGGCGTCCAGAATGCCTGCCTCGCGCAGAGTATCCATGCTGGCGGCGTTACCCGAAACCACCGGAAAACCATCGGTTCGGGCAAGGCGCGCGATGTCTTCCTGATCCTCAATGATGACGATAGCACGGCCGGCTTCGCGCGTGCCTGCTGCCACCAGTTTGCCCACCCGGCCATAGCCGACAAGGATCAGGTGTTCGCGGCGCTCTGCCTCGCGCCGCTCCTCCACTGCTGCCGCGCGCTGGGCAGCGACCTTCCCGGCTTTGGCCATCGACCCGGCAGCGAACGAAAAGATGATGGGATTGGCAAGGATGGAGATGATTGCCCCGCCCAGCACCAGATCGCGCGCTTCGGGCGGGATCAGGCCAAGGCCGGTCCCAAGCCCGGCCAGGATGAACGAAAATTCGCCAATCTGCGCAAGGCTGGCCGAAACCACCATCGCGGTGCGGTGCGGATGGCCAAACGCCTTGACGATAAGATAGGCCGCCAGCGATTTGCCGAACAGGATGATCAGCACCGTGCCCAGCAATGGCAGCGGCTGTTCCACCACCACCGCAGGATCGAACAGCATTCCCACCGACACGAAGAACAAAACCGCAAAGGCATCGCGCAGCGGCAATGTCTCTTCAGCAGCGCGACGGCTTAGCGGCGTTTCGCCCAGAATCATGCCTGCAAAGAACGCGCCCAGCGCGAATGACACGTCGAACATGAAAGCCGCGCCAAAGGCCACGCCCAGCGCGATGGCCAGTACGGCCAGACGGAACAGCTCACGCGATCCCGAATGCGCGGCCCAGTGCAGCACGGCCGGAATGATCCGCTTGCCCGCCACCAGCATGACCAGCACAAAGCCCACGACCTTCAGCCCCGCTTCGCCCAGCGTATAGGCGATGGCGCTGCCCGTCACTTCGCCGCTGCGGCCGATATCGGCCAGCACTGGCAACAGCACGATGGCAATGACCATGACCAGATCCTCAACGATCAGCCACCCCACCGCGATACGGCCCTGCTCCGTTTCGACCAGCTTGTGCCCCTGCAACGCGCGCAGCAGCACCACCGTGCTCGCCACTGAAAGCGAAAGGCCGAAGACCAGCCCGGTTACCAGCGACCAGCCCAGGCCCCACGAAAGCGCCACGCCCAGCGCGGTAGCGGCAGCAATCTGCACCACCGCCCCCGGCACCGCGATATTCTTGACCGCCAGCAGATCACGCAACGAAAAGTGCAGGCCCACACCGAACATCAGCAGGATCACGCCAAGTTCGGCAAGCTCGTTGGCAAGCCCGGAATCAGCAACGAAGCCCGGCGTGAAAGGGCCGATCAGCACACCGGCGAAGAGATAACCGACCAGCGGCGATATCCGCAGCCGATGCGCCAGCGCCCCCATGATGAAAGCGACGACAAGACCGGCGACAATCGTACCGATCAGCGGAGTGTGGTGGGGCATGGTTTTCCTTGAACGAAAATGGTTTGCGCAACGGCATCGGGGCCGTGGGCGGTATTCGTGATGGAGCGCTGCAGCATCAGATCACGTCCCAGAACGTCCACAGCGCCAGCATTCCTGCCGAAAGCGCAGCGGCGGCAATCCAGAACAGGTTGGCGCCGTGCAATCTGTCGAGATGATCGGCCTTGAACGCCTGATAGCGTGCCTCCAATCTTGGATCGGCGGCCACGATGCGCAAATCAGTGGCACTGGCCTCCTTGCGGAACCAGTGCAGCAGATCGGCCAGCGTATCGGGTGCGATATGCGGATAGCGCGCAAGTGCCGCTTCGATATGGGCACGGCGGACTGGCGCGGCGGGCTCGCCCTTGGCAACAGTGGTCATAACATTGCTCCTGAATCGGGGAAACGGGCGCGCGATGGCGCGCACCAGCGGCGATTCAGGAAAAAGGAGGCGCTCTTGCTGGCGCTGGGCGAAATGTTCGCCGTGCAAGGCGCGGTGGGCCAGTGGAATATGGCCGGTTCGGCACCAGCAGAATAGCCAGCATCACCAAAGCCGCAACGGCAGGCGCGCTGTGCAGCACGGACGGCATGGGCACGGGCGCGAATTTATCCGCCACCGCCCGCCGCGAACCCACAATGGCAACGTCCGCGGTCGCCGCGCTGAATGCCGAACCTGCCTTGTGCTGCAACGGGCGCACCGGTTCGCTTGCCTGCACGCCAATCATTGCCAGCAGCAACAGCGTCAGCAGACGAAGCACAACAAGGCGGGGCAGAAAAAGGCGCGGGCGGCTTGGCGGCACTTGCACTCCAGATTGGGGGGGGGAACCCGGCGTGGGTCTTTACCCTACACGCACAAAGCCCGATTTGGTTCCCACCCGCCGCAGTTTCTATCCGCCGGGCGCTTTGGCCCTCAGCCCCGCAACAGCAGCGTCCCACTCATCCCACGCGATTGCCCGGCCCGGATAGGCCACTTTGGCAAAGGGCCAGTCCTTGGCTACCCAGATTTGCACCCACGCATAAAGCTGCGCGTCAAACCCTGCGTCGTATTCAGCCTTGGTGACCCACAGCCGCACCACCGCATCATATCCCGGCACCGGGCTGGGCGAGACATAGACGCTGCCTCGTTCGCGCGAGCCATCGGGCGTCAGCACGGCATAGGCAAAGGACTTGCGGCCCTGAAACCGCGCCTGTTCCATATTCATATCCTGCATCGCATCAGCGTCAGAAAGGCCCGCGTGCGGCCATGCGGCGCTGCGCGTAAAGGTCTGCTGCAAATGCTCTATCGATGACATATAGGCGTCGAAATCGACTTTCACCAAGGCGGGGCCAAGCGGCACCAGCCGGAATCCCGGTCCCTCGATCAGCGTCGGAACCGCAAAATCCGCAGGCACGAAGGATAATGGAGCTTGCGCTGTCGCTGCAGGCGGATCGCTCTGTGCAGCAGCCGGATTTGCCGCGCACACCGCCATCAACAACGCAAAACCTGCGGCCCTGCCGATAAAACCCATGCTATCTGCTCCATCGAAATCGATGACAAGCTAAGGTGTGATGCAGGCGCTTTGACAATACGTCATTCGGCACCGGGCCACTGCTGCCGTGCACGAAGCAGACGCAGTGCTATGAATAGCACATGCACAAACCCAGTAACTCGACGCATAACGCCGTCAAAGCGGCCAAGCCCACAGGATCAGCGGCGTGCCAATTGTCACCACCAGCACTGAAAGCGGCGCGCCCAGCCTTGCGTAATCGCCAAAGCGATAGCCGCCCGGCCCCAGCACAAGCGTGTTGCACTGGTGGCCGATAGGCGTGAGGAAATCACACCCTGCACCCACCGCTGTCGCAATAAGGAAAGCTTCGGGGCGGTAGTGGAGTTGTTCGGCAAAGACTGCCGCAATCGGTGCCATGACCAGTACCGTGGCAGCATTGTTCAGGAACGGCGTCACCGCCATCGCCGCCACAAGGATCAGCGCCACAGCGCCCCATGCAGGAAGTTGCACGGCAAGATCGGCCAGCAGCTTTGCGATCACGTCCGAAGCGCCGGTGGTCTGCAAGGATTCGCTGACCGGGATCAGCGCCGCCAGCATGATCAGGATTGGCCATTCGATTGCCTTATAGGCCTCGTCAACGGGCAAGGCCCCGGTGATCACGGTCAAACCTGCCGCTGCGAAGAACGCCAGTGCTGCCGGCATGAAGCCGCTGCCTGCGGCGACCATCGCTGCGGCGAGGATGATCAGCGGCAACCAGCGCGATTTGCGCGAACCAAGGCCGATCTTGCGCTGCGCCAGCGGCAACGCGCCCATCTCGGAAAGGCGGGCGGGCATCGTTTCCAGCGGGCCTTGCAGCACGATCACGTCACCGGCCTGAAGTACCGTATTGCCCGGTTTGCTGGCAATCGTCTCACCCTCGCGCGAGATGGCGATCAGATTTATGCCAAGCCGGTCGCGCATCTGCAGCCGCCGTGCAGTGCGACCGATCAGCGCAGAATCGGCATGGATCACCGCCTCGATCACGCCAAGGCTGTCAACATTTACCGACTGATCGTCATCACCGCCAAGTACCAGTCGCTCAGCGCCCACAACCCGCTCAAGGGTGTTCGGCTCGCCGCTCAGGATCAGCACGTCGCCCTCATGAATGTGCGTGGCGTGATCTACCGCGCCGCGCATGTCACCACGCACCAGCCCGGTCACTTCAATCTCGCCCTCATGCCGCTCGCGAAACGCGTCCACGGTCAGCCCGGCCACCGGCGATCCTTCGCTGACGGTCGCCTCGATCACATAGGACGATATGTTGATCGCCTCGTCCATGCCTTGCGCGGCATTGCGGTTGGTCGGCAGCAGACGCCAGCCAAAGCTCAGGAACACCAGCCCTACTGCCAGCAGCGCAAGGCCGGTCGGCAGGTAGTCGAACATGCGAAATGGCTCGCCGGTCATCTCCTCGCGCACGCGGGACACGATGATATTGGGCGAAGTGCCGATCAAAGTGGTCAGCCCGCCCAGCAGCGATGCGAACGCCATCGGCATCAGATAGAGCGATGGCGAAGCCTGATTTTTCCGCGCCATCTGCACCGCGCCCGGCATAAGCATCGCCAGCGCGCCGACGTTCTTGATAAAGCCGGACGCCACGCCAACAGCGGCGGACAGCACCAGCATCTGCCCCTGCGGCCGCTTGATGCGCTGGGCCAAGGATTGCAGCAACCGTTCGATCACGCCAGATCGCTGCACGGCGGCAGACAGCACCAGAGCCGACCCCACGATCACCACGATATCGTCGGAAAAGCCGGTAAACGCGGCCTTTGGCGAAACCACGCCAATGGCAACGGCGACCAACAGCGCGATCACGGCGGTTACATCATACCGAAACCGGCCCCACAGAAACAGGGCCATCATCCCGCCGAGAGTGGCCAGCGAAAGCCATTGGGGCTGCGTCATCACATCGACAATGCTTAACCGCTGTTCAGGTTCCCATCAGCCGAAGCGAAGTTCCCCCTGCACTGGCACCTTGCGAACCGGTCTTGGCGGCGGCGCAGGCTGGCGTTGGGGCAGGAGGCAGCACGCCAGCCCCTGCGGCACATAAACCGCGTGGCGCTGCCCGCCGCGATTTTCGTGATCGACGGCGAAACCTTTGTAATATCGCCGCAAAAGCCCTGCACCAACCAGTTCGGACACGGCCCTGCTTAGATTGGTCTTGCCCGAAGCCCGCACTCTTTCGCGCACTTCATCTTCCACCAACGCGGCAGCGGCGGCGGGATCTTGCGGCATCCGATCTTCAAGGATCAGGTCGGATTTCACCCGCTCTGCCAGCGCAATCCGCCGGGGATCGCGCCCGCCCATCGGCGCAAGGCTATCGCACAGGAAATCGCGCAATGTGAACTGCTTGGCACCGCGCCGCACAAATGGCCCAGCCTCACCATTCGCATCCGTCACTTCAGCAATCAGGCTGAGCACCATGAAAGCGTAGCGCGGCCTGCTGCTGACTTGCGCAAGCCGATCAAGCAGGAGCGACATCTCTGATGGGCCGGGAAGGTTCACGGAATGGAACATTTCGTGATTCAAGAAAGCACATATCGGGATTCCTGTGAATCCCTTCCGTGCCCCCCACCCCACGAAATCCAACATTTGTCCTCTGTGACACTTTGCCCGCAGGTAAAGTGTCACGAACGGTCCTTTGCCCTGCCCGAAGTGCGCCCAGATGCCGCGTAGGTGCATCTAGCACTGGCACAACCTGAGATTGAGATTCACACAATCTAGAAGTGAGATCGTGAGCGATTCACGCCCAAACGGAAGAAATGTTTCGTTCTAAAACAGAGCGTTGACCCGTCGGCGCGCGTCCCACCCCTCTCAGCCCGCTGGCGCATGATTGCGCGCCAAAGCCCCAATCTATGGCGACCGGATCGTGCTTGGTCACGATGGTCGTGAACGCGGAGCTGCTCCGTTCCGCAGCCCAGCGAGGATACCTAGCTGGCTCATTAAGCCATTCGGGGAGTGTCTTGAGGGCAAATTTACAGATCATGATTTTTGAGGAAATAGAAATGAGTGAGAAGATTGATCTCTCGTTCGTGTCGCCGTTCGTGAGGGACAGCGTCCGAACGCGGATCCACCTCCATGCCACCTTACTTGGCCTTCAAGTTGTAGATCGTCGCCTCGGAGATGCCATGCCGTCGAGCCAGGTCAGCGGTCTTCACCCCGGACTCCGCGTCCTTCAATACCCCGATGATCTGCTCTTCCGTAAACCTCTTGCGCTTCACCTCGTCCGTCCTCGTGATGGCCGGACTCTAATCGCAACTGGAGGAAATTACCCATGGCAGGTCAGCCGTATTCGGCGATTTTTCCCGATTGATACTGATACTACCTCTCTGCCTGATTCTGATCTGGCGGCCATTGGCCAGAGGTGGAACAACACACCGCGCAAGTGCCTCGGATTCCGAACTTCCACTGAGGTCATGACCGAGCAGATCGCAGCTCAAATAGCTGGACACCTGCAAAAACCGTGTAGTTCGAGGCGGGTTGGTCCGAGGAGGGCTGCTCCCTGTGCTTTTCGGCTATACCGACCCGCCGCTGGTCTGTTTCGGTCGGTAATTCGGGCAGTTTGCCCCGGTTCTTCGGGATTTCAGGCAGAGTGATCCCATGCTTTCCCGGCGCTCGTGGAAGATCAGCCTGTTGAAGTTGTAAGCCAGATTACAAAGGGTGAGCTTCGCTTCGGCACGGGCCCAGGCCGATGGTGCGGATGAACAGTCCGAAGCGGTTCTTCTGATGCGCGAAGACATGCTCGACATGGGCCCGGATCGAAGACTTTGCGGCATTGGCTCGGGCGATTGCCTTTGGCATGGGCTTACCCTTGAGTTTGCGCCGGTGAATTCGGGACGTGAGCATCCGATCAGACAACCACTTCTCGTTGCGCTTTGAGCGATAGGCACTGTCTGCCCAGACATCGGAGCCGGTGTTGTCGGCGCTCACGACATGACGAAGCAGCCTCCCATCGGCGGTCGAGCCCGACGTCACCGCCATCTCCCGGATGAAGCCGAAGCGCCGGTCTATGCTGATATGTGATTTGTAGCCGAAGACCGGCAGGGCAATCATGGGCAACGGTGTGCCATCCGCGCGATGACGCACCTTGCCGCCGATCTTGAGCGTCCAGCGTGCATCGATGTCCTTTTGCGCGGCCTTGTTCGGTTCATCGGGCCAGATATCCTTCGCGCTCATGCCAGACTTGATCGCCTCGCGTTCACCTTCGGTGTTTCGCTGCTTGGGCGCAGGCACCAGCGAGGCATCAACAATCTGTCCGGACATCGGGATGTAGCCCTTCTTCTGCAGTTGCCAGTCAAAGGCCTTCATCACCCTCTTGAGCGTTCCGGTCTCGGTCAGGCGGTTGCGGAAATGCCGGATCGTGTTCTCGTCCGGGGTCCGGTCCCCGAGCGACAGCCCAAGGAAGCGCAACCAACTCAGCCGATCCCGGATCATGAACTCCTTCCGTGCATCCGAGAGGTTGTGCTGAGCCTGAAGGACCAGCGCCTTGAACATCATAACCGGATCGAACGGCAATCGCCCGCCCTTGGCCCCATCGCCGTAGCCGAGCCCTTCAACCAAGCAGGCCCGGAAATATTCATAGTCCACCGTCTGTTGCAGAACCTCAAGCGGATCGCCGTCCTTGCTCAAGGCTTCAACATGATCGCTCAAACTGAACAGGGACTTCGGATCCACCACGGCTCTCCATGATCGCTCTCGTTCAATGAATCACCAACGACGCAGAAACTCCATCGGTTTTTGCGGGTGTCCAGCTAGTGCCAGTGAACCGGCGCACCGCTTTCCGGGACGCCGCGAACTTGGAACACTGTCCTGGCTGGATCGCACCCGTTGGTCTGGCGCGAGGACCGTGCAAACCCGCGTTTTCGCCACTCACCAACCTGGGTGGAGGCCGAAACCACAATCTTTGCGTCCGAACTTGAAATAGCCTTCTCGATGCTCTCCTGATTCACAGAGAAGTGATCCAAGCTGAGCGATTTCCGCGCTCGCCGCATAGAGCAAAAAGGAGTGTTTCCATGATAGGTTCAATTCTGCGAGCCTTGCGCGACAGTAACAGTTCCAAGGACAGCTCCGGCGAAGCGATCAATCCAGCAGGCGGCGAAATCTCGCGGTCCAGCTTCCTCAAGCTGATGGCTGGCAGTGCGCTTACGGTCGGTTTCGGCAGTTCCGCATGCGCCAGCACCAAGATGGGCAATGGCCGGGTGCCGCCCGTCACCGACATCGACAAGCTCTACGATGCTTGGCAGGACCGCATGAATGCGGGCGATCTCGAAGGTCTGGTTGACCTTTATCTTGAAGATGTGACCTATGTGAATCCTGACGGCAAACTGCTTTATGGCAAGGCTGCCGTGCGTGAGGATTTCATATCACTTCTTGCCCTCAAGCCGCAGATCGTTCTGGGTGATCGCAAGCACCTGCTGTGGCGCGATGTGGCGCTGACCACGAACCACTGGCGCATGACATTCACCGGCCCCGACGGCAAGGAGCAGGTGGCCACAGGTGGCGGCATCGAGGTCATGCAGAAAGAGGCCGACGGCGGCTGGCGATACATTATCGACGACGCATCGCGATCCGCATCGAAGTGAACCCGAAGGGAGCACGGGGCCGCAAGGCCCTGTGCGCCTTTCTCAATCAGAAGCGGGAGACAGCCTGATAATGATGGCATCGTCTTCGTCGGTTGCGGCATAGATCAAGCCGTCAGGCCCCTGCCGCACGTCCTTGAGGCGCTGGTGCAGCCCATCGAGCAGCACTTCCTGGCGCATTTCCTGTAGTTTCTCGTTGAAGACCACACGGATCAGCGCACCGGTGCCATTGATCTGGCCGCGGCGCGCGCTGGTGATGAACAGGTTGTTCTTCCAGTGCGCGAACCTGTCACCCGAATAGAAAGCAATGCCAGAGGGAGCAATTGCCGGCAGCCACACCATCGCCGGCCCCTGGGTTCCGGGCTTTACCGGCGCATGGGGCAACGGCGATCCGCCATACTCGTTGCCGTAAGTCGATACGGGCCAGCCGTAATTGCGCCCCGGCAGGATCTGGTTCAGCTCGTCCCCGCCCTGCGGCCCATGTTCGGAAGCCACAAGCGCCCCTGTTTGCGGGTCAATCGCCATGCCAAGGGGATCGCGATGGCCGTATGTCAGGATCTCTGGCCGCGCTCCCTTGCGCTTGGCAAATGGGTTCCCCGCCGCAGGAGTGCCGTCATCCTTCAGCCGCAGGACCTTACCGTAGATATTGTCCACACGCTGGGCCGACATGATGTCTCCCGTGCTCAATGCACCGACCGAGACGTAAAGCAGGCCATCCTTGCCAAACTGGATACGCGATCCACCTGCGCCGATCACAGGTTCGCCCGTCGTCAGGTCCTTCGTTTCCAACAACCGCATGCCATCAAGCCGGCCACGGGCGAGTATTGATGACACCGTCAGCCGCCCTGCCTTGGCATCGAAGGCAATCGGCCTGTTGTAGGTGAAGTAGATCAGCCCGTTGGTGGCAAAACCGGGGTGGAGCGCGATGTCCTGAATGCCCAGCACGTCATCCGGGTGAACGTGATCCTGCTTGCTGTAATCGGGCACGCCAGCGACGCTCTCAACAACAAGCGCAGGCTTTTCCGACGTGGCGCCACGCAACAGCCGAAGGCGTGTGCCGCGCTCCACTACCAAGGCATCGCCATTGGGCAGGAACGCCAAGCTGTAGATATGCGACAGGCCACGGGCGATGGCCCGCGCGCTCACACCATGCTGTTCGGCGCTGTCAAAGCGGTATTCCCGATCCTCGACGGCAACGGGGTTGAGGCCGACCTCTTCTACTTCGGCGGCCCCTGCCACACCTGCACTGGCAAGTAACATGATGCCGATGCTCACACTGGCAGAGCGCCTGATTGTCGCCAACTCCATATCCCGCTCCATACCTTTCCGTACAGGGCAGTGATCTGTGCCCTGTCCGTTGCCCGATGCCCCATGTTAAGCCGCCCGCGCCATTCGAGGTGATGGCGCGGGCGGTCATCGTCTTGTCATTACGGGCCAGCGTTGCTTGGCTGGCTCGGTTTTCAATCCCGCAGCGACAAGGTGACACCGATCGTGCGCGGGCGGAAGCTGCCAGCACGGAACCAGACGGAGTCCGGGTTGTCATGATACAGAGCCAACAGCGGCTGTTCGTTCGTCACGTTGTTGATGAACAGGCTGAGGTCTGCCTCTGCACTTCCCCCGACCTTGAAGCGGCCGCCAAAGCGCAGGTCGAGCTGCGAGGTTGCAGGCGGACGCGGCAGCGCCGGATCGACCAGCGGGGAATTCACGTCGATCGGCTTGTTGTTCTTCGAAGTATAGGAGAAATCGGCACGGCCATAGACTTCACCGTCTCCAACTGGCTGGGTCCACTGTCCATTAAGCTGGATGGCCCAGGGGGCCGTCGGGAAAGGTTCACCGGCACGGCGGATGGTCGTGGCATTCGGTCCCGGAATGGCGGTCGTATACCGGGCGTTGGTGTAGGCGACCGAAGCACCGAGCTGCAGCTGTGCTATCGGCTTCACGGCCAGTGAAAAGTCGAACCCGTCGATCTTGGCATTGCCAAGGTTCAGCGTGGTGTAGATCGTGCAGACTGGCAGCGGCAGCAGGGTCTGGACGTTCTTCCAGTCAATATGGAACGCCGAAGCATCGATGGCCAGCTTGCCGTCGAACAGGCGGTTCTTCGAACCCACCTCGTAGCTCCAGATCGAGTCCGGCTTGACGTTGACCGAGGTCAGCGGGTCGAAGCCCACGGCTGCCGCATCATCGGCGCAGGTCGCGCCCACCGGAGGCGAAACGCCGGGGCCACGGACGCCCTTGGCCGCACTGGCATAGAACAGGTTGTTCCGGTCGGCCTGGAAGGAAAGCCCAATGCGCGGCGTGAAGTCCTTGCTGGTCACGCGCAGGTTCTCGGTCTGGCCGTCGGTCGTGTAGAACGGACCTGCCGTAAAGCCTTCGAAGCGGTACTTGGCGATCGTGTATCGGCCGCCCAGCGTCACCTTCAGCCGTGGCAGGATTTCGTAATCGGCCTGCGCATAGGCGGCAATCTGTTCATCGCGATGGATGTTGCGCTGAAAAAGGCTGAACTCGCCTTGATACGGTTCGACGCCAAAAGCATCGGAAATGCTGTCAAGGCGCGGCTCACCCAGATTGTCCTGACCAAGGTTCAGAACATCCAGAAGCCGCAGATCCCTGCCCGCATACTGATCGCGCACGTAGGACTTCTGGTAAAACGCGCCGACGATCCAGTTGAAGGGTTCGTTGGAATTGTCGTTCTGCAGGCGCAATTCCTGCGTGAATGCAGTCTGCTTCGTCCGGCTGCTGGTGGTTGGCACATAATCGACAAAGCCTGCCGGAAACGCACCCGATGTCTGGCCCAGCAAAGCGATGCTCAGGGTGGAATCATCGCTTTTCGTCGTTGTCGTGCGATAGAAGTAGGATGTGTCCGAAACCAGCGTGGCCCCCCCCAGTTCAAGCTCGATCTTCAGCGCAGGCAGGTAGAAGTCGTCCTTATGATTCTCGGGCTCGCGATTGAGGCTCAGGCGCTGGTTGCCACTGCCCAGGTCGCTTTCTGCCACCTCGAAACGTGAACCATCGCGGATGGTCTGGTGCTGGTAGTACATCGAAGGCGTGATGGTCAGCTCCGCGGTTGCCTTGAGCCCAACCGCGATGCGCGCGGTAAAGGAATCGGAGCTGTTGATGTCCTTCTGCACCACCTGCTTCGAGACCCGATCCAGCCGGTCGATATAGCCACCATCGCGCCGATACCAGGCGCTGGCACGCAGGCCGATCTTGTCCGTCACGATTGGCGCACCGACGGCAAGACCGCCCTCATAGCTTTCCGCACCATGCTTCGTTGTCGCAAGCTCGGTCCGGCCATAGATCGAAAAGGCATCGTAGTTCGGCTTGGGCATGATGAAGCGAAGCGCGCCACCCACCGAACCGCTGCCGAACAGCGTGCCTTGCGGACCGCGCAGCACTTCGATGCGATCAAGATCGAATACCTGGGGATACGGATTGCTCAGCGAAGGGCTGACACCAACGCGGGTCTGTACGGGGGTATCGTCGACGTAGATCCCCGTCGTCGGAATCCCCGAAGATGAATCCACGCCGCGGATGGCAATAGTGGTCTGGCCGGTGCCGTAAAGCGTGGCACTCTGGCCAAAGCTGATGCCGGGCGTGATCTGTGCGATATCGCCGACCGACCGCACGCCCTGGACATCAAGCTCCTCCTGGCCCTTGGCGACGATGCTGGCCGGCACACGGCTGAGGGATTGCGCCTTGCGCGTGGCGGTGACGATGATCTCGCCTACACCCAGCCCAGCATCGGCCTGTGCCGCTTTCTGGCCATCGGCCTGTGCCGCAGCCTGCGCCAGTGCGTTCTGGGAGGCGAGCAGCAGGGCCAGCGCACTGCCGCCCAGCAATGCCTTGCGTGTTGTGCCATTGGTGTGGCGGGACTGTGAGCGTGCCATTTTCTTGTCTCCCTTGTCGTGCCGCTCCATGAAGCTCTCGCTCGTGAAGCTCGATGCGCGATACCTGCTCCGTCCGCCCGATCTGCGGTCCGGCCAGCCGAAACAGTCTTCCCCTTAGACTGACGACTCGTATCTGGACGTCGATTTATTTTAGACCTAAAATAAATGCAACTGTATGTTGCGACCGGATTCCATTAAGGCGCATTGCTGTCAGGTGTGACGGGACCGATGGGACCCTGACGGGGAGATTTGAGGTTGGAATCGACGAACGAGGGTTCATCCACACCCTTCCCCCCGGACATGGAGCGTGAAGTTGCGCGCTTTCGCGCAGCGCTTTCGGCAAGTCGGTCTGCTGCCCAGCTAAAATTGTTCGATTTTCTTGCCGAACGTTCGGCCGATTCCCGTGCACCCAAGGAAATCGAGATCGCGATTGCCGTCTTCGGCGGCGAAGGCAGCCTGCCCGATGGAGCGACGGATTCCGGCGTCAGGGTTTATGTGCACCGGCTACGCAAGCGCATTGACGAGTTTTACGCCGGTAAACATGGCGCGCGCCTGATCATTCCCAAAGGCGAGTACCGGCTGACGTTGCAGCGCCCGGCAGCGGTGGAGCAGCAGCAAGGCCTGATCGAGCGCACATTGGCAGCCTTGGCACGGCCGACGCGGTGGCACTGGTTTGCGCTGGTTGCGGTTCTATGCCTCGTCATTGCGAGTGCACTTTTTCTCCCGGCTGGCGGCACTGCCGACGATGATGCGCGCAAGCTTGCCTCCACGCGTTTCTGGAGCGGCATGGATGATACCGCCCCTGTCGCCCTGCTGGCAGGTGACTCATTCATGCTTGCCGAAACGCGCGACCAGAACAAGGTCGATCGCATCATACGGGATGGCGCCATTCAATCGCGGGAACATCTCGGACAGCATCTGAAATCCCATCCCGAAGCATTTTACCGGCTTTACGATCTGGACTTGCACTATGCTCCGACAAGCACCGTCCAAGCCCTTTGGGAATTGCAGGCTGCCGTCCCGCCGACCCGCTCGGGCAAGGCCAGAAAACTCTCTGTTTCGTCATTGTCCGAGGCTGACGGCTCAACCTTGCGAGCGCGGACGATGCTTTATGTCGGCCGACTGGATGATCTGGGGGCATTGCGTGACACATACCGGGCGATGTCCAAATTCGTGCCCGAAGGCGAAAACGCCATCCGCGATATTGCCACCGGCAAGGTCGTGAGCGCATCAACGTTCGAAGCGGGTCAGCAGGATGCCGTCGGGTCGACCGATATCGGCACCATTGCCAGCCTGCGCGCGCCTGATGGCCGCAGGTTGATCTTCATCTCCAGCTTGGGCGATCTTGCCATCGCAGACATGGTACGCCTTGTGACTGACCCGGTAGCGCTGGGGCAACTCGAATCTCGAGCGCAGAATGGGCGCTATTACGAAGCAATGTTTCAGGTGCGCTCGGTCGACGGAATCCAGACCGTTCGCCGACTCATAGCCCTTCACCCGCTCGACTGACGAATCAATCCGCGCAATCCGAACCTCATATCGGCCCTTGGCCAAGACCTCATTTTGCTTTAGGCCTAAAGCAAAATGAGGTGTCCAATGCGCATTGCCTGTCTCGGGGGCGGCCCTGCCGGTCTCTATTTCGCCATATCGGCAAAGCTGCGTGACCCGCAGCTTGAGATCGATGTTTTCGAACGTCATCGCAAAGGCGAAACCTTTGGCTGGGGCGTCGTCTTTTCGGACCAGACGATGGAAAATCTCCTCGTCAATGATCCGGTCAGCGCGTCGACCATTCGTGACAGCTTTGCTCACTGGGACGAAATCGAAGTCAGCGTTTCCGGCCGATCGGTAAGTTCCGGGGGGCACGGGTTCATTGGCATCGGTCGCCGGAACCTGCTACGCATTCTGACGGATCGTGCCCAGCAATTGGGCGTGAACCTTTATTTCGAAACAGAATTCAGCACTGATCTTGCCGCTTATGCCGATTATGACCTGATCATCGCCTCGGACGGCATCAACAGCCAGATTCGCACGAAGTATTCTGATCGCTTCGGCGTTGATATCGACGTCCGTCGCAATCGCTTCTGCTGGTTGGGCACCACCCGCATGTTCGATGCATTCGCGTTTCTATTCGAGAAGACCGACGCGGGTTGGATCTGGGCACATGCCTATCGCTTTGATGAAACCCACTCGACCTTCATCATCGAATGCTCGCCCGAAACCTGGGAAGGCCTTGGCCTCGACAAGATGGAGCCTGAAGATTCGATCGCCCTGTGCGAGCGGATCTTCGCCCGCCATCTCGATGGTCATGCCCTGCTGACCAATGCCAGCCACCTGCGAGGATCTGCCGCATGGATCAACTTCCGGCGCATCATTTGCAACCGCTGGTCGTTCGACAATGTCGTGCTTCTGGGCGACGCGGCCCACACGGCACACTTCTCGATCGGATCCGGCACGAAGCTCGCGCTTGAAGACGCGATAAAGCTTGCCGACGTCATCAGTCGCGCCGAAGTTCAGGACCGCGCATCGATGGCTCGCGCGCTTGAGGAGTACCAAGACGAACGCCAAGTCGAAGTGCTGAAGATCCAGAACAGCGCGCGCAATTCCACTGAATGGTTCGAAACGCTCGATCGTTACATCAGCTTCGATCCGATGCAGTTCACGTATTCCCTGATGACACGCAGCCAGCGCGTCAGCCATGAGAACCTGCGCCTGCGCGATCCGGCCTGGCTCGATGGCGTCGAAAGGTGGTTTGCCGAAGCGGCTGACGCCAACCAGCCGTGCCAGCCGATGTTCGCACCATTCGCGCTTCGTGATATGCAGCTTGCAAACCGGGTCGTCGTCCCCCCCATGCTGACATACAGTGCAGCGCAAGACGGCTCCGTCACGCCCTTCCACCACGTTCACTATGGCGCGCGCGCACTTGGTGGCGCGGGCCTGATCATGACCGAAACGTTGGCAGTTTCACCCGAGGGGCGCGCAACGCCTGCCTGCCCCGGTCTGTACAATGACCGCCACGTCGATAGCTGGCGCGAGATTGTCCGGTTCGCGCGCGATCACAGCAAGGCCCGCACATGCGCCCAGATTGGCCATGCCGGACCACGAGCCTCTTGCAAAATACCTTTTGGCACCACTTACGACGAGCCGATGGACGCGCCATGGCCGATCATTGCGGCCTCACCGATCCCGTGGAAGTCAGGCGGCATCATGCCGCGAGCACTCGCTGCTTCGGAGATAGAGCATATCGTTCAACAGTTCGTTGCTGCGGCCAGAAGGGCGGACGAGGCTGGATTCGACATGATCGAGATTCATGCCGGGCACGGATCGTTGCTGTCCAGCTTCATAACCCCGATCCTCAATCACCGCACCGATGACTATGGCGGCTGCCTTGAAAACCGCATGCGCCTCCCCCTTGCGGTCGTGGCGGGGGCGCGAACGGTCTGGCCTGGAAGCAGGCCGCTTGCCGTGCGCATATCCGCCAACGACTGGGTCGGCGACGAAGGCGTCACGCCTGACGAAGCTGTGCTGATTGCCCGCATGCTGAAATCGGCTGGAGCAGACCTGATCGATGTTTCCGCTGGTGAAACGTCGTCAACTGCAAGGCCAGTCTATGGACGCATGTTCCAGACGCCGATGGCCGATCATATCCGCAACGCCGCGCAAGTGCCCGTGATTGCCGTTGGGAACATCGTCGATTCTGATCAGGTCAACAGCATCGTTACCGCGGGCCGGGCCGATCTCGTGGCTCTCGGTCGGCCTCACCTGGCCGATCCCGTCTGGACCATGCGCGCAGCAGCAGCGTGTGACGACAAGGGCCAGTTCGTGCCGCCCCCCTACATCCTTGGCCACGCTCAGGCGATCCGGTTGTCGGCAGCGACGCGATCAGGCAAAGCCTGAACCGTTGTTCGGATGACATTGGGGATGGAGATGGAAGAACGGTCCGCGCGAGAGGAACCTGCAGGCGCAGGCTCACCGGAGCTGCGCCTGTGGGTGCGCTTGCTGCGCTGCGCCAAGATTGGCGAAAAGCAGTTGCGCCGTAACTTCGAGGACCAGTTCGATACGACCCTGCCACGCTTTGACGTGATGGCAGCCCTCCACCGCGAACCTGATGGCATGAGCATGGGTCGCCTGTCCAAGGCGTTGCTCGTATCCAATGGCAACGTCACATCGATCGTTCGCCAGTTGCACACCCAGGGGCTGGTCCTGTCGCAACCGGACCCGCAGGACGGTCGCTCAGCCATCGTGTCTCTCACGGAAGAGGGCGAACGCCAGTTCAAGCAGTTGGCCGAGGCTCACCACCGCTGGATTGCAGACATATTCCGGGATGTGCCGCCAGCCCGCATCGACCAGCTGGTCGACGGACTGGGCGAAGTACGAAGACTGTTAGGGGACAAGACTTGAGTACCGCCTTCGAAACCACGGCGCTCGTGCGGTTTGCGCATGTCGACGCAGCCGGGATCGTATTCTACCCACGCTATCTGGAAATGCTCAACGGAGCGGTGGAGGATTGGTGTGACAGGGCCTTGGGTGCCAGCTTTCACATGCTCCATGTCGTCCGCAAGATCGGCGTGCCCACTGTGAAGCTGCAGGTGGAATTTACCGCTCCGAGCCGTCTGGGCGACAACCTCACGATTTCCATCCTGCCGGTAAAGCTCGGGCGGAGCAGCTGCGATCTCGATATACGTTTCGCCTGCCATGGCGAAGAGCGCCTGCGCGCTCAGGTCACGTTGGTCTGCATGGATCTCGGCACGCATCGATCGACGCCTTGGCCGGACGATCTGCGTCCGCGCATCGCCGATGGCTTGGCAGAAGCGGCCTGACTTTATTTCGGCTGCCTGCATTCCGCCCGAGTGCGTCCAGAACGCAAAGGCCGCGCCGTTCATCACGGCGCGGCCAGCGAAAGCCTTATCAAGGGAGAGAGGAAGCGATCAGGCTGCCACAACCGGATGGCGCAGCGTGCCGATGCCTTCGACGGTCGCCACGATAACGTCGCCCGGCCAGACCCATTCCTGCGGATCACGGCCAGCGCCCACTCCGGCAGGCGTGCCGGTCGCAATGATGTCGCCCGGCTCCAGCGTGATGCCCTGGCTGATGTCGGACACCAGCTCGTCAACCTTGAACAGCATATAGGCGGTATTGCTGCGCTGCTTTTCCACGCCGTTGACGGTAAGCCAAAGGTCCAGCGTCTGCGGATCAGGAATTTCGTCTGCCGTGACGACGACCGGCCCCATCGGGCAATAAGTATCCTGCCCCTTGGAATAGATCCACTGTCCGGCGCGGCGGCAATCGCGCGCGCTCATGTCGATGCAGACAGTGTAGCCGAAGACGTAGTTCAGGGCATCCTCGCGCGAAACGCGCTTGGCCCGGGTGCCGATGATGGTCGCCAGTTCCACTTCCCAGTCGAGCTGCTGCGTGATCTTCGCATCATGCACGATCGGTTCGTCAGGTCCGATCACGCTCGTCGGCGGCTTTGAGAAGATCACCGGCTGGCGTGGCAGATCGGCTGAAGTGTCCAGCGACTTGGCGCTTTCGGCGACGTGTTCGGTGTAATTGAGGCCGATGCCGAACACATTCTTGCGCGGCCGCGGAATCGGGGCGAGCAACTTAACATTTGCCAGCGGCACAGCAGTTCCCAACGGGAAGAGACTGCCCGCCTTCGCAAGCATGGCGCTGACCTGCGCCACGGCCTGCGGTCCAAGATCGATGAGTTCGAGCATCGACGATGGCAGTTCAACGCCGTTGGCCTCGCCGTAGCTGGCAAGATCAACGACGAGTCCGTCAACCAGCGCCCCAAGCCTCGCTTCGGCCTCGACATTGGCCCTGTAGGTAACAAGCTTCATTGCAGATCCTTCTTGTGAATTCAGACGAGAACCGGCTGGTGGCCGCCGTTCTCGGCCAGTGCTTCCTCGCGATATAGGCCCAACGCCCGCATCACGGGCAGGTCGTGGAAGGCAAACAGGCAGGCGTCCTCGCTTTCCGAAGCATTGGCATGTTCGTGATACATCCAAGCCGGGACGACAAAGATGTCGCGCTCCTGCCAGTCGAAGCGCTGGCCATTAATAATCGACCAGCCCTTGCCCTTGCAGCACTGGTAGACAAAGCTGCCGGTCTGGCGATGCGCCTTGGTGCGTTCGCCGGGCCGCAGCATCTGCATGTGCGCGCCGATGGTTGACATCACGGGGCCACCAGTTGCCGGGTTCACATATTCCATCAAGACGCCATCATAGGGCGAACCATCAGTGACGCGGGCATAGCTTTGCAGGGCCTCGTAAGTCGGTGCCCATTCGTACTTGAGCAGGGGCGAATAGCGCTTGTGCCAAGTGTCTCCCCAGGGGCGCAGGCCCGCATTGGCCCAGGTTGCCACCGAAGCATCGACGGGATGGCTGACCGCCTGGTTAAGATCGGGGTGGACCTCGTAGAAATTGGCTTCCAGGGCGTTCATCATCGGGATGTCGAGGCCGTCCTGCCAGATGCAGATTTCGCCATCTTCGGCCACGCCGTGTTCGTGCCAGGTGCCGTTGGGCGTCAGGACGAAATCGTTCGCGCCCAGCGTCAGCTTCTGCCCGTCGACATTGGTGAAGGCGCCGCTGCCTTCCATGATGAAGCGCAGGGCCGATGCGCTGTGCCGATGGGACGATGCACATTCGCCCGGCTTCATCACCTGAAGCCCGGAATAGAGCCAGCCCACAGCCGCAACCACATCGCTGCGCCCCTTGTTCTCAAGGTAGACGACCCGCCGCCCCGCCTGCTCCGGCGTCACGAGATCGAGCGCACGCAAGACATCCTCCCGCAGATCGCGGTAGCGCCAGATCATCGGCACCGATGTCGACGCGGGCTCCCACGGCTCGATCTTGTTCGCAACCGTCCACAGCGCCCCGGTACCCAGCTCCTTGAGCCTGCGGTAATAGGCAACAAGTTCGGGGGTATCCGGCACGTTCGCACGGCCGATCACATCTTCGCGGTACTGGTCAAAGCTGGCTTCTTGCACGACTCATTCCTTGTTCCACTCCCCGGACCGAATTTATTATAGGCTTAAAATATCTTGCGTCCGACCATATGGCAAGTATCCTGTGCCCCTGTCCGAAATTGGCTGCCCTGCGGCCTGAAAGAGAAGAGTTCGCAATGTCCCAAACGTTCAGGGCCGCCACGGTGCAGGCCGCGTCCCTCCCCGATGATGCGCTTGCTTCCGCGCAGAAGGCTGCGGGTCTGATTCACGATGCTGCAGCGAACGGCGCTCGGATCATCGTGTTTCCCGAAGCCTTTCTGGGAGGCTATCCAAAAGGTGCTTCGTTCGGCACGCCGGTCGGCATGCGCAAGCCAGAGGGCCGCGAAGACTTCCGCCGTTATCATGCCGCCGCGATAGATCTGAATGGGCCGGAAGTGCGCACGATCGAGGAAGCGACCAGCGCAACCGGCGCCTTTGTGGTCATGGGCGTGATCGAACGCGATGGCGGAACAGTCTATTGCACGGCGCTGTTCTTCGATGGCGAAAAGGGCCTCGTTTCCAAGCACCGCAAGCTGATGCCCACGGGTGCCGAACGTCTGATCTGGGGCTTCGGCGATGGATCGACCATGCCGGTCATCGATACGTCGCTTGGCCGCATCGGCGCTGTCATCTGCTGGGAAAACTACATGCCGATGATGCGCATGGCGATGTATGACCAAGGCGTCACGCTCTATTGCGCGCCGACGGCGGACGATCGCGACACCTGGGCCGCCTCAATGCGCCATGTCGCGTTGGAAGGGCGCTGCCATGTCCTTTCGGCCTGCCAGCACATCACCCGTGCCGCCTATCCGGCAGACTTCGATTGCGCGATGGGTGACGATCCCGAAACGCTCCTGCTGCGTGGTGGCTCGATGATCGTCGGGCCGCTCGGCCAGGTCCTCGCCGGACCGGATTATTCGGGCGAAACCATTCTCTATGCCGATATTGATCCTGACGATGTGGTCCGTGCCAAGTACGATTTCGATGTGACTGGACACTACGCCCGCCCGGACGTGTTCTCGCTGTCGGTCAACGTCTCGCCGCAGCGCGCGGTCCGGCGCGAAGGGGCGGAGTGAAACGGATGCATTTCGATTTCAGCACCTTGACCGCTGCCGAACGCTACAAGCTGATGGCCTCGGCAATCACCCCGCGACCGATCGCCTGGCTTACGACGGTCTCCGCAGACGGTGTTCGCAATGCCGCGCCCTATTCCTTCTTCAACATGATGGGTTCGGAACCACCTCTGGTCGCCATCGGCATGATGCGGCGGGCCGATGGCACACACAAGGACAGCGCCCGCAACGTGCTCGATACGCGCGAATTCGTCGTTAATCTTGTGGGCGAACACGATGCTGAAGCCATGAACATGACCTGCATCGATGCGCCGCCCGGATTCGACGAGGTGGACTTTGCCGGCCTTGCGGTCGAACCTTCGCTCGAAGTTGCCGCGCCCCGCATCTCCAGCGCGCCAGTCTCGATGGAATGCCGCCTGCTCGATACCTTTGAGAAGGGCTCCAGCACCGTCGTGCTGGGTGAGGTCATTCAATTCCATATTGCCGATGGGCTGGTCGATCCACAGCGCCTTCATGTCGATACGCTGGCGATGAATCTGGTCGCGCGCATGCATGGCGCCGGCTGGTACACCCGCAGCACCGACCTGTTACAGCTGCAACGCCCGACCTTTGCCGATCTGGCTACAACGGAACATCCCAGGCGCTGACCGGTACGATATCGAGGCTGCTGATGTGCCCGTCGGCAGTCTCGATCAGCCGCAGGTCCAGAACACCACCGTCATAGCGCGCACGCAAGCGCGAGACCACGCCACCGCAGCCTTTTTCCGTGGCGAACACCGCAACCTCGCGGCGGGCGCCCAGCGGCGCGATCGTGCCCGCGTATTGCGCCACCATCTCCATCAGATCGACCTTGGCATAGTCGGCGTACTTTGCCGGGGTTACCCGGTTGGCGGCAAGCTCATCGAGCAGGGCCTCGACGCGCGCAATCTGGTGCGGATCGGTTGCGGCAACCGGCCCCGCTCCGTTCGATCCTGCCTGCCACAGCCCGGCGATCCTGCGCCCAAGCGTGGGCGCGTCGGCCGCTTCGCCATTGGCAAGGACAACCACTGTCACGTCTTGCACAGGATTGCGCAGCGCAAATGTCTGGAAGCCCTGCCACGATCCCGCATGCGACCAGACACCGCCGTCCTGATACCAGCCAAGACCGTAGCCGCAGCGGCTGCCGTCCCGCAGCTGCGCAGACTGCGCCATCTTCTCCCACGATGCTGGGGACAGGATGCCCTTGCGCGCCATCACCTGCGCCCATGCTGCATAATCGAGCACCGAGAGATAGAGCGACCCGTCCGCTGTCGAGTTGGCCGTAGCCGAGATCTTCTCGGCATTGCGCAGCTTGCCATCGCGCACTTCATAGCCCGATGCGCGGTCCGGAATGATCGCCAGTTCATCGATCCCGCGCACCCGGCCCATGCCTGCCGGTGCGAACAGACGCTTCTGCAGATAAGTGGCAAAGTCTTCGCCGGTCACTTTCCGGATGACGAAGCCCATCACCACATAGCCTGCATAGCTGAACCGCCAGCGCTCTCCCGGTTTGAAATTGGTCTCCTGCCCGCCGATGATGGCCAGCAGTTCGGCTTCGGTATATTCCTTCTGGAAATCCCCGCTGGGCGTGGCTGGAACGCCGGACGTGTGGTTGAGCAGCTGCCGGATCGTTACCCGCGCCCAGGTCCTTGGCAAAGCCGGCAGGTATTTGCTGACCGGATCGTCCAGGTCGATCTTGCCGTCCTGCGCCAGCAGGAGGATGCCCGCCGCGGTGAACTGCATCCCGGTCGCACCGGCCTTGAACAGCGTGTCGGGATGGACCGGCGCTTGCAGTTCGATATTGGCAAGGCCATAGCCCTGCACCTTGCGCAAGACGCCATGTTCGATCACGCCCACCGCAATGCCCGGCACTTGCCCCCGCTTCATTTCTGCAGTGACCAGATCGTCGACGGGATCGGCCTTAGCCATTGAAGGGATTGCGGCAAGGCTCAGGAACGCGATTGCGCTGTGCAGGTGGATCTTCATGCTGCCATCCTGCCCTGTCCGATGCCAGAGCCGTATTGCCGAACCGGACGTTTCCTTTTCACACCCGGCCATGCCTTCATCGCGGCGTGGCGCTCGGTGCAGCGATCGGGCGATATTCGGGCGTCGTGGCAGAACGATCCCAGATGCCCTGTGTCCGGATCGCCCGCTGAAACACGGGCGTCGCCCCGAGATTGACGCTCCCCAGGGTGCGGACCTGATAAAGCGCCTCGAACCCGTGCGCAGTCAGCACGGCCTGGGTCCGAAGCGGTGCAAGGCGTGAGGGATCGACCACAAGTTCCGCCATTTCCCTTAGGCCGGGATCGCGCAGGGCCGCGATGACGATCAGGGTATTCCCCGCAGGCCCGGGAATTCGCGCGACATAGCCATAATCGCGTCGCGATATCTGTTCGTCGCGCAGTTCGACCCCGTCCGATCGATACTTCCTGCCAGTGGCCATGTCTGTCACGCTGACCAGATCGTCATCCAGCCGAAGTGGTGACGCCTGCACCAGTGGATCGCGCAGGATCGCGCTGACCCCGCTGAGCTGGCCGATGTAGATCACGTCGGTCGATTTCAGCAGGTCTGGCGAAAGCTGCGATGCGGAGATCAGCCGTACCTCGCGCTGACGGAACACGGCGTCGCGCCGCAGCGCTGCCCGAACAGCAAACGCACCGGCAATCGTCCCTGATGAAACATAGTGCTGGTTCGTGTCGAGCACACGATCGGCCTTTTCCGGGTTGAGCATCTGGAAGATGATCAGGTCCTCGGGGGTCGGCACCTGGCGATCCCACACAAGCTTTTGCGTATCCGGCCTGCGCCGGTTCTCGCCCGCAGCATCGGGCAGGCTTTCGTAGAAATAGTAGTCGCCCATCACCACCGTGATCGGACGGCTTGATCCGCTGATGGCCGCCCAGGGCATGGAATCGACCAAGCGCGTCTCATCGGTCGGCTTCAGCGCGAACCACGCCGCCAGCCCTGCCATTGACAGCAACACCAGAACGGCGCTCCACCGGAAGATGGGACGGGTGAGCATGGAACGCGGGGCAGCCGGAACCGCCGCAGCAATTTCGCCGGCATCCGAATCCTTTTCCGGAGCATCAGTCACCAGCCGCAGGAGATAGCTTCCAACCGGCAGAACCAGCCGGTCGCCATCAGCGCTTGGGGGAAGTTCCTTCAGCACCTTGCGCAGGCGATGAGCATAGACCCTGACATTGGCGTCCCCACGGGGCGTGTTGGTGCGTCCGGTGGAAAAAACCTCGTCCGCGATCTGCTGCTCCGTGGGCGGATGCCCTTCCAGACTGCGCTTGAGGAGGAAGTCGAACAGGCGAAGCAACTTGTCCGATCGATTGCCTTCCAGTCCAGGGCGCACGCATGCGGCCGCAGCGAGGAACCTTGCCTCGTCAAGCGCCGCTTCGTCGCCATCCTGCCTCAAGTCAGCCATTGATCAAATATCAACAATCACTTTGAAAGGGCAAGGACCGTTGAAAAATTTCAACTTACGCCAAAGCCCTGTGACAGACGTTACACGAACCTTTCCAGCCCTGAAACCAACGATTTTCAGCGCTACTGTAACGGTTTCACAACTGTAATCGGCTTCGCTCCTTCGCAGACTCCGCTCACCATTGGTTGCAGGTCGCCGCCAGATGACAAGATACCCTTCGCCAGCCGACTCATCTGGCAGGCAAATCGGCATTGTTACGGCGCACGTCATCGTTCGAGAGGAGTACATATGATCCGCATCCGCAAGACCACCGCTGCCTTCATTGGTGCAGCAGCGCTTGCTGCAGGCGTCGTGTCGCCAGCCATCGCCCACCATTCCTTCGCGATGTTCGATCAGACCAAGATCACCACCAAGGTGCGCGCCACCGTTTCCGAATTCCGTTTTACCAACCCGCACTCGTTCGTGGTCGTGAACGTGAAGGAAGGGGCAGGCGTCACCCGCTATGCTTTCGAATGCAGCAGCGTGAACATGATGAGCCGCGCTGGCTGGAAGCACAACACGCTCAAGGCGGGTGACACGGTGGATGTCACCTTCTTCCCGCTGCGCAACGGCAAGCCGGGCGGCATGCTCAAGACCATCAAGGTTGCGGACGGCCGCACGCTCAGCGGCTGGTAAGCCGATCAGTTACCGGGGGCGACGGATGCAGTCGCCCCTTCTTCAAGCAACAAGCAGATGCGGGCGGCGAAGGATCGGGCCGGATCGCACGGGAGAATCTTGCATGCGTCTTATCGCCATCAAAGCTCTGGCTGGCGTCGCTGCGCTTGGACTTGCCAATTCGGCTCTAGCTGCAACGGCGCCTGCCGCTGCGCAGCCAGCCGTTCAGGCGAACAAGGCCGAACCTGACATCAACGGCATCTGGGAAATCTACCCGGATCCCTTCGCAGGTGAAGAGAACACCTTCCTCGAGCTTCCCGTCCCCGGAGACGGACCGAAACTACGCGAGCCCTACGCGACCGAGTGGAAAACGCTGCGCGCCAACCGCGATGCAAAGCTGAAGGCCGGTACGCCGCTGGTCGATCCCAGCACGCAGTGCACGCCTGAAGGCATGCCTTCGGTCATGGGAGCGATCTTTCCTCTCGAATTCCTGCAGACACCCGGCCAAGTCACCGTTCTAGCGGAATTCATCACGCAGACCCGCCGCATCTACCTCAACAAGAAGATGCCTGCGCTCGAAGAGCTGACGCCCTCTTATTACGGCATGTCCGTCGGCAAGTGGGAAGGCGATACGCTGGTCGTGAAGACCATTGGCGTGAAGGAAGAATCCCGCTTCTTCGAAATTCCGCACAGCTACGAAATGACCATCACCGAACGGATCAAGGTGACCGGCCCCGGCCTGATCGAGAACGAGATCACGATCGATGATCCCAAGGTCCTGCTCGAACCTTACCGCTTCACCTACGGATACAAGCGCAATCCCGAATACCAGATCATGGAATACTACTGCGATCGCGAAGATCCGCTGTTCAAGGTCAAGGAAGACGGAACCGTGGAGATGAAGACAGCGGACGAGATCAAGTAACGTCATGACATCCCGCCGCGAACTGCTTGTCCAAGGGCTTGTTGCATCCGTCGCCCTTGCCTCGCCGGCAATGGCACGCAGATCGGTTCGTGTCGTCTCCGCGACAAGGCGCGATGACACGATCCGCAATCTTGGCGGGCTGGGCGATGGCTACAAGATGACGGTGCGACCCGATCGGTCGCACCTCATCGCGGTCAACGATGGACCGGGCTGGGCAGATCCGCCCAAGGCCTTTTACACAGCCCGGACATGGCAGATGGTCGGCGGGCCCGGAGCGGTCAATTTCGCTGATCTTGCAGGCTACCCAATCCTCAATCGATCGGAACGCCCGCCCGAGGCACCGCATTACTACGGCCACGGGCTGGTGCAGGTCGGGAACACTATCTACCAATTCCTTGGAACGCTCGATCATGCCGAGGACCGGCCGCGCCGCTGGACCGGGGCCAAGCTTATCTGGTCTTCCGACAACGGCGCCATCTGGCGCAATCAGGATGGCTCAACGCCAGTGGTTTGGGAAGATTGGAAGGACCAGTCCCGCGCCAGCATGGCCTTCTTCGAGCCCGACGGCTGCTTTTCCCTGCTTTCGATCCTGCAATATGGCGCAGGTAAGGCTGGCCCTGACGGCTATGTTCATGTCTATGGCCTTAACGGCAGCGTCGATGGCAAGATGAACGAACTGGTCCTGTTCCGCGCCAAACCGCAGGACCTTGCCAGAAGAGCCGGTTACCAGTTCTTTGCCGGCCATGACCGCACCGGCCGGCCGCGCTGGAGCGCTGATATCCTTGAGCGCAGGCCCGTGCACACCTTTCCGCTGGGCTGGGTCAACAGTGTGAACCTGTTCCCCGGCGATCTGGTCGTTGAGTCATGGCTGCCGAGCGTGGTCTACAACGCTCCACTTGGCCTTTACATGATGTCCAGCGCAGGCATCGGTGTTGCATCAGATGGCACCGAGTTCGGCAAGGCCAGCTACTTCGGACTTTGGGTTTCACAGCATCCCACCGGCCCGTGGCGGCAGATTCACGAAGACACTGCATGGACTCCCGGCGGTGATCCGCTGTCGCGCGCCTATGCCCCGCAGATCGCGCCGGGCTGGATCGCACCTGACGGCAAGTCGTTCTGGCTGGTGTGGCCCGATCTCAGGGGCATCCGTGAATTCGGCGCCAATGGCGAAGGGGAGCTTGAAGCAGCTCTGTCAAAGGCGAACACCGCTGAAGAGCGCACCGTGATCGAAACTGGCGTTGTCAGGCGCTTCATGCCCGGCTTCAGCATGAACATGCAAAGGATCGACCTGACATTGGCTTGACCTTCTTTATATCTCAATTTATGCATTTGCATATTAATTGAGACTCGGAGAAGGATTGCCATGGCCGAACGCTCTTTTGCAAAGGAGGTCGAACACCTCCGCCTTGGCGAGGGTGAGACGTTCAAGGGTGAAGCGATCCTCGCAATCACCAAGGGGCTGTTGCAGGCTGGCGTGTCCTACGTCGGCGGCTATCAGGGTTCGCCGATCTCGCACCTGATGGACGTGCTGTCGGATGCAAAGGACATCCTCGACGAACTGGGCGTGAACTTCCAGAGTTCAGCCAACGAGGCCACCGCCGCAGCAATGCTGTCGGCGTCGGTCATGTACCCCTTGCGCGGTGCAGTCGCGTGGAAATCCACGGTCGGCACCAACGTCGCGTCGGATGCCCTTGCCAACCTCGCTTCGGGCGGCGTGAAGGGCGGCGCGATGGTAATCATCGGCGAAGACTACGGCGAAGGCTCCTCGATCATGCAGGAGCGCACGCATGCCTTCGCGATGAAGTCGCAGATGTGGCTGCTCGATCCCCGGCCCGATCACGCCTGCATCGTCGATCTGATCGAAAAGGGCTTCCAGCTTTCGGAGGCGTCGAACACGCCGGTCATGCTCGAAGTGCGCGTGCGCACCTGCCACATGCACGGCAGCTTCGTGGCCAAGGACAACGTCCGCCCGGCCTTCACTCTGCAGGATGCCCTCAACAATCCCTCGCGCGATCTCGATCGCATCGTGCTTCCGCCTGCCGCCTATCAGCACGAACAGGAAAAGATCCTCCATCGCCTGCCTGCCGCCATCGATTTCGTGCGCGATAACAGGTTGAACGAATGGTTCGGCCCGGAGCAGGGCAAGGTCGGCCTCGTCCTTCAGGGCGGCATGTACAACAACGTGATCCGCGCGCTGCAGTACCTCGGTCTGTCCGATGCCTATGGCAACACCCAGGTCCCGCTCTACGTGATGAACGTGACCTACCCGGTCATCGACACCGAGATCGTTGAATTCGCCACCGGCAAGGATTCAATCCTGATGGTCGAGGAAGGCCAGCCCGAATACCTTGAACAGGCCGTCAACACGATCCTCAAGCGCAAGGGAATTGCCACCCGCATTCAGGGCAAGGACGTGCTGCCGATGGGTGGTGACTATTCGGTGCAGGCCCTGCTCAGCGGTATCGGTGCATTCCTTGAGGACAACCACCCCCACCTGCTCGGCAACCGCCCGCCCTTGCCTGATGCGCGCGACGTGCTGACATTGCCCGAGGTCGAAAATCTCAGGACTGTCGTACCCAGCCGCCCGCCGGGCCTGTGCACCGGTTGCCCCGAACGCCCGATCTTCGCCGCAATGAAGCTGGTCAATCAGGACCTTGGCGAACACCACGTATCGGCCGACATCGGCTGCCACCTCTTCTCGATCCTGCCGCCGTTCAACCTTGGCAATACCACCATGGGCTTCGGCCTCGGTGCGGCGTCGGCAGCGGCGTTCGGCCAGAAGGGCAGCAAGCGCTCGATTGCGGTGATGGGCGATGGCGGGTTCTGGCACAATGGCCTGACCAGCGGCATCGGCAACGCCGTGTTCAACAAGCACGACGGGGTGTTCCTGATCGTCGACAACTACTATTCCTCGGCCACCGGCGGGCAGGACATCCTCTCCTCGCGCGCGAGCAACCGCAGCCGCAAGACAAACAATCCGATCATCAAAGCAGTAGAGGGCGTCGGCGCCACCTGGGTGCGCGAAGTCGACCGGACATATGATGTCGGCCAGATGAGAAAGGTGCTGACCGAGGCGCTGACCACGCAGGAGGAAGGGCCGAAGATCATCATCGCCTCGTCCGAATGCATGCTCAACAAGCAGCGCCGGGTAAAGCCGCTGGCCGCCAAGGCGATCAAGGACGGCAAGCGCGTGGTCAAGGAACGCTTCGGCGTGGACGAGGACGTCTGCACCGGCGACCACGCCTGCATCCGCCTCTCGGGCTGCCCCTCGCTCTCGGTCAAGCAGCTTGACGATCCACTGCGCGACGATCCGGTGGCGGCGATCGACAATTCCTGCGTCGGCTGCGGCAACTGCGGCGAAGTCTCGGAAGCGGTGGTGCTGTGCCCCTCGTTCTATCGCGCTGACGTGATCCACAATCCCACGCGGTGGGACAAGTTCAAGGCGAGTTGGTCGTTGGCCCTCGTGAGTTACCTGCAAGTTCGCCGTTCGCGCCGTAGAGTTGGAGTTCAGTTCGCATGATGCGCGATGACACGGTTCGCCTGCCCCTCGCCCCTGCCGGCGATGCCACAGAACGCCCGATTTCCCTGGCTATCGTGGCCATGGGCGGCCAGGGTGGCGGGGTCCTGACCGGCTGGGTGGTCAAGCTCGCCGAGGATGCGGGCTGGGTTGCCCAGTCCACCTCGGTTCCCGGCGTGGCCCAGCGCACGGGCGCAACGATCTATTACGTCGAGATGATGAAGGCGCAGAACGGGCGGAAACCTGTTCTCGCCCAGATGCCCACCCCCGGCGATGTCGACGTGGTGCTGGCGTCCGAGTTCATGGAAGCGGGCCGTTCCATCCTGCGCGGCATAGTCACGCCGGACAAAACGACCCTGATTGCCTCGGATCATCGCTCGCTCGCCATTTCGGAAAAGAGCGCGCCCGGGCTTGGCATTGCGGACAGTGACGCTGTGACCGAAGCGGTAGGCGTGGTGGCGCGTCAGGAAATTGTGTTCGACATGAACGCGCTGGCCACCGAGAACGGCAGCGTGATCTCGGCCGCGATATTCGGTGCGCTTGCGGGATCGGGCGCCTTGCCCTTCCCGCGCGAGGCGTATCACGCCGTCATCGGTTCGGGCGGCAAGGGCGCTGCGGCAAGCAAACGCACGTTCGACGCGGCCTTCGATCGCGCCTGCGCTCCCGCAAAGCCCGCCGATGCCGTTGTCGCCACACCCCCGCCTGCCACTTTGCCCCGCTTCGAAGATCGGCGCATGGCCGCCCTCGGCCAAAGGATCGAAGCACTTGGCCTGCCGGTGCGGGTTGCAGAAATGGCGCTGCACGGCCTTGCAAAAGTGGCGGACTTTCAGGACCTTGCCTACGGCACCGAGTATCTTGATCGTCTTGAAGCCATCTACAGGACGGACCGAGCGCTGGATGGCGCAAGCCAGGATTACGATCTGACCTTCCAGGCCGCAAAGTACCTCGCCAATGCCATGACCTATGACGATATCGTGCGCGTGGCAGACCTGAAGACACGTGCCGCACGCCGTCAGCGGATCGTTGACGAGATCGGCGCAAAGCCCGACCAGATCCTTCATACCACCGAATACATGCATCCGCGGTTGGAAGAACTGGCAGGCATCCTGCCTGTCGGTCTGGCCCGATGGCTGAAACACAGGTCCGGCCTGTACAACTGGCTTGATCGCAGGATCGACAAGGGCCGCCGGGTGCGCACATATTCCGCAGGCTGGTTCATCTTGCTTTACATCGTGGGCGGGCTCAGAAGTTGGCGGCGCAGATCTTTGCGCCATGCCACCGAAATGGCGCATATCGCGGAATGGCTTCAGCAGGCCCTTCACGCAGCCCAGCAGGATTATGAACTGGGCGTCGAGATCATGAAGTGTCGCCGCCTGATCAAGGGCTATTCCGACACGCACGAGCGCAGCCAGTCGAAGTTCTCGAAAGTCGTTGCCACGATCCAGCAGTTGCAAGGCCGCAATGATGCCGCGCAATGGGCTCGGCGGCTTCGGGAAACGGCTATCCGTGAAGGCGAAGGCGGCGATCTCGACGGACTGATCAGGACCATCCGCTCGTTCACCTGATCTGCGCTGGCGCGCTTGCCTCGCAAGGGGCAACGCTGCAAAAGCCCCCAAAAGGCATTCCGCAAAGGCAGACAGTCCCGATTATGCACGATCGCAGTTTGGAAGTCCGCGTCTGGGTCGCTGCGCTGTCGTTTCAGTCCGAGCTCTATGTTCGCCTCAATCGCGCTCTGATGGGCGAATGCGGGCTGACCTTGGCCAAGTATGACTTTCTTGCGCAGATATACGGGCTCGACGATGGCCTCACGCTCGGGGAGCTGACGCGCAAGCTCAAGGTTACAGGTGGCAATGTAACCGGGCTTGGCAAGCGCCTTGTTGCCGATGGCCTCGTCACCAGGGAAGCCTCGCCGACAGACCGCCGATCGTTTATCGCCCGGATCACGCAGAAGGGCTCCGAAGCCTTCGAAGCGGCACGGGCGTACCATGACAGTCTGGTGGACGATTGGCTGGGCGAGAGCGTGCCGGAAGGAAGCCTTGAAACGACGCTCGCCTCGCTGGAAATGCTGCGAACCGCGCTTGGCAGGAAAGGCAAGGCCAATGGCAAGTGACGCGGCCCCTCCCGCTACCATTGAAGCGCTGGAAGCGCAGCTTTCGTACCTGATCAATCGCCTCGCCAGCCACGGCCAGTCACGGTTGGGTGCGATGCTGAAGCAATCCGGTGCATCGCTGATCGTGCTGCGGACGCTGTCTGTCCTGCACATCGAAGGCGGGCTGACGATCAACGAAATCGCGGAACGCACGTTCAGCGAGCAGTCCAAGGCCAGCCGCACGATTGATTCGATGGTCGTGGCCGGACTGGTCGAACGCCACACCCCGGACAATGATCTCCGCCGCCGCGAAGTGGTGCTGACGCAAGCCGGGCGCAAGCTGCTGCTGGATTGCTGGCCCGAGATGGAACTGTTCAATGCCCTTGTCTGCAAAGGGATTTGCGAAGAGGATCTGGCCACGACCCGGCGCGTGCTGATGGCCATGACAGCAAACCTGCGCCCCTGACAAAAGCCTCCGAAGCGCATGACGGGATCACTTGACGAAATTTACTTTATAGCTCAATTTATGCATATAGATATTTATCGGGAGAGTGAGGCGTGAGTCTGCAAGACCGGAATGGACCGGGCGAAACCGTATTCTCGCGCTTTGCTGCCACTGCAGCGCGCTATCCCGCCCAGCCGTTTCTGAACGTCCTGCCCGAAACAGCTGCGATCTATGGCATCGCGGCGGGCGAGATCACTTATGCCGCAATGTACGAAGCTGCCGCGCTGCGTCGCTCGGCGCTTGCCGCGGCCAATGTCGGCAAGGGCACACGCATCGGCCTGCTGCTCGAAAACCGCCCAGTCTTTCTCGAGATTTTCCTCGCCGCCAACAGCCTCGGTGCCTCGATCGTTCCGATCAATCCCGATCTGCGCGCTGCGGAACTGGAATATCTTGTCTCCCATTCCGAAATGGCGCTTGCCTTCGTGACGCCCGCTCGGCGCGCCGAACTATCGGCCGCAGCGAATGCCGGCGGGTGCCCGATCCACTGCATCACGCCAGACGAAGCGGTTCCGGCACTGCATGGAGCTGCCATGGCCAATGCGGGTCTCGGCCCAGCATCGGAAGCTGCGCTGCTTTACACGTCAGGCACCACGGGAAGCCCGAAGGGCTGCGTGCTTTCGAACGAGTACTTCCTGCATTCGGGTGACTGGTATCGCGATACGGGCGGACTGATAACGCTGGTCGAAGGCGAGGAGAGGATGCTTACGCCCCTGCCCGTCTTCCACATGAACGCGCTTTCGGTTTCGGTCATGGCGATGATCACCGTGGGCGGATGCCTTACCATCCTTGATCGCTTCCACCCCCGCACGTGGTGGCAATCTGTGCGCGACAGCGGCGCAACCAGCCTCCACTACCTTGGCGTTATGCCCGCGATGCTGATGAGCACCCCGGCAAGCGACGACGATCGCAAGCACTCGGTGCGCTTCGGCTTTGGCGCTGGCTCACCGCGCGACCTGCACGCACCTTTCGAGGCGCGTTTCGGCTTTCCGCTGATCGAGGCATGGGCGATGACCGAAACCGGCAGCGGTGGCGTGATCAGCGCCCACAACGAACCGCGCAAGGTCGGCACGAGCTGCTTCGGTCGCCCCGGCCCTCAGCTCGAAATCCGCATCGTCGATGATGCAGGCAACGACGTCGGCCATGATGCGCCGGGCGAGCTTCTTGTTCGCCGCGCCGGTGACAACGCCCGCTATGGCTTCTTCACCGAATATCTCAAGAATCCCGAAGCCACTGCCGAAGCGTGGGACGGCGGCTGGTTCCACACCGGTGACATCGTCCTGCGCGATCCCGAAGGCGACCTTCACTTCGTCGACCGGAAAAAGAACGTCATCCGTCGCTCGGGCGAGAACATCGCCGCGGTCGAGGTCGAAGCCATCCTCGCCCGTCACCCCGGCATCCGCGAAGTTGCCGTCGCCGCTACGCCCGATCCCGTTCGGGGCGATGAGGTTGCCGCACTCGTCGTGAGCAACGATGCTGAAAACCCCGCCGAAACGGCAAGCGACATCGTGCGCTGGGCGCTGGGCCAGATGGCCTATTACAAGGCGCCCGGCTGGCTTGGCTTCGTCAGCGAACTGCCGCGCACGCCCACCGAGAAGATCCTGCGCGCCGCGCTGAAAACGGTCGTCGCCGAGAAAATGGAGCGGGGCGAGTTGCACGATACCCGCGCGCTCAAGAAGCGGCAGCCATGAGCAGGGCCCAGGCCCCCTACACCGGCGTCGCCGTCTGCGCTCCGATTACGGTGCCGTATAAGCGATTTTCGGCTGAGCCTGCACACTGGTGGGCGGGCCGTGCCTTGCGGTTGCTGCGACAGACGGCGGGCCTGCGCCCAACAGACATCGATGGGTTCTGCTTTTCAAGCTTCTCCTGCGGCCCCGATACTGCCGTGGGCATGACCCAGCATCTGGGACTGACTCCGCGCTGGCTCGACCATATCCCGACCGGGGGCGCCAGCGGCGTGATGGCCCTGCGCCGTGCCGCCCGTGCCGTGCAATGCGGCGATGCCGAACTGGTCGTCTGCCTGGCAGCGGACACGAACCAGATCGACAGCTTCCGGCACAGCCTGGCCGGGTTCTCCCGCTTTTCGCAGGACGCGGTCTACCCTTATGGCTTCGGTGGCCCGAACGCCACCTTTGCCCTGATAACCGACGCCTACATGCGCGAATATGGAGTGACGCGCGAAGACTTCGGCAAGCTGTGCGTTGCCCAGCGCGCCAATGCCGGATCGAACCCGCTCGCCCTGCAGCGCAAGCCGTTGACGCTCGATGCCTACATGGCGGCCCGTCCGATTGCCGATCCGGTCCACCTGTTCGATTGCGTGATGCCCTGTGCCGGGGCGGAGGCATTCATCGTCACCACGCCCGAACGTGCCGAAGCCTTGGGCCTGAAGATGGCGCAGATCCTCGCCACGATCGAACGGCACAATGCCTTCCCGGAAGATCCGGTCCAGCTTCGCGGCGGTTGGGCCATGGACATCGAGGGCTTTTGGCAGACCGCCCGGATAACGCCAGCAGAAGTCGATACCCTGCAGGTCTACGACGATTACCCGGTGATCGTGGCCATGCAGATCGAGGACCTTGGCTTCTGCAACAAGGGCAAGGTGGGTGAGTTCATCCGCGCCAATGAATTCACGATCGATCGCGACCTGCCGCTCAACACCAATGGCGGCCAGCTTTCCGCCGGCCAGGCGGGCGCAGCCGGCGGGTTCCAAAACGTGACCGAAGGCTTGCGCCAGATCCTGCACATGCCGCTGGGCGATCAGGTACCCGCCGCCAGCATCGCGGCGATATCCGGCTTTGGCCTCGTGAATTACGATCGCGGTGTCTGCACGGCCGCGGCATTGCTGGAGGCTCTGCCATGACCGCCGCTCGCGAGAGACGCGATCCGCTTGCCCGCAAGAAGCTGCGGCATGTGCCATCGGGGCTGCGGAGCCGCGCGATGCATGCGCTGTCTGCCCGTGCGGCCCAGGGACGCTTTGCGTTGCAGGCCTGCACCGAATGCGGGACCGCAACCCACCCGCCGCGCAATGCCTGCCCGCTGTGCTGGGGGGAACTCGCCTGGACAGACCAGCCCAGTGGCGCGAAGGTGCTGTGCGAGACGACCATCCGCGTTTCGACCGACCTCTATTTTCGCGAACACATGCCCTGGCGCATGGGCAAGGTCCTGCTTGATGCCGGGCCTGTCGCCCTGGTCCACCTTCATGCTGCCTTGCATCCCGACGACCGCGCAGACGTGCGCATGATGATCGACCGGGGCGGCAACGCCGCGCTTTTCGCCGTACCCGCAGGAGACACCGATCTGATGAGCGATCCGCAGTGGCGCGAATTCATCGTGCCGATCGAAGGCCGCATCGTGCTGGTCAGCGATGCACGCAATGCCGTCGGCAGAGCCATGGTGAAGGAACTGCACGCGAAGGGTGCCGAACTGGTCGTGGCAGGTCTGCCCGGCCCTGCGCTGGCATCGGATGCTACCGATGCCGTGCTTACGCTCGACGGGGTGCAGGCCATCGCGCTTGACGTTACCGATGCGACATCCGTTGCCGAAGCGGCCAGCCGGATCGGCGGTCCGCTCGATATCGTGGTGAACACCGCACGCCATGTCCGCGCCGGGGGCGTCAGCGCCAATCCCGGTTTCGTCGAACAGCGAAGGGCGTTCGAAGTTTCGGCCATGGGCCTGTCGCGCCTCGCCAGCACCTTCGCTCCGATGCTGGCAGGCAGGCCGAACGGCGCCTTTGTCGATGTGCTGTCTTCGGCAGCACTGGTCGGAGATGCTGCGCAGGCCGGTTTCGCTGCGGCCGAGGCTGCGCGCCATTCCCTGCTGCAATCGCTCCGCCATGAGATGCGCGGCGCTGGCGTTCGCGTCATGTCGGTGTTCACCGGCCCGGTCGACGATGCTGATCATCAGGCCGTACCGCCGCCGAAGGTTGCGCCTGCGCGCATTGCCGCCAGCGTCGCCGAAGCGCTTTTGAACGGGCGTGAACAGACCTGCGTGGGCGATGTCGCCCAAGACACGATGGAACGCTGGCTGACCGACCCTGCCCTTCTTGCCCGGGAGAAGAACCTGTGACCGACGCCCGCACGCTGATTGCCGATCTTGCCAGCGCCATTGCCGGCGGCGGGATCGAGATTGTCGACCTGACCAACCTGCTCTCTCCCGATTTCCCGGTGATCGTGCTGCCATCAGAATTCGGCCAGTGCGAACCGTTCCGTATGGAAACCGTTTCCCGCTACGATGGCAATGGCCCGGCGTGGTACTGGAACAACATCTCGATGAACGAACACACAGGCACGCATTTCGATGCCCCGGCGCACTGGATCACCGGCAAGGACGTGCCCAACGGCACGGTCGATGCCGTTTCGCCGCAGGACTTCTTTGCCCCCGCCGTGGTCGTGGACATCTCTGCCGAAGCTGCTGCGGACGAAGACTTCATCGTTACCCGCCCGTTCCTCGAAGCCTGGGAACAGGCCAACGGCCCAATCCCGCCTCGCCACTGGGTGCTGCTGCGCAGCGACTGGTCGAAGCGGGTCGGCACGCTATCCTATCTCAACCTGCGCGATGATGGCGCCCATTCACCGGGCCCCGATGCCGATGCCATGCGCTTCCTGGTGCATGAACGCGATTGCGTGGGGCTGGGCGTGGAAACGGTTGGCACCGATGCGGGACAGGCCTCGCACTTTGACGAGCCGCTGCCCGCCCATTCCATTCTTCATGGTAATGGCCGCTTCGGCCTGCAATGCCTGACGGGCCTGGATCGCCTGCCCACGTTCGGGGCGATGATCGTGGCGATGCCGCTGAAGATCAAGGGCGGTTCGGGCAGCCCCTTGCGCGTCGCAGCGATGATTCCTGCGTAGCGCAAAAGCGCGGCTGGCCGGATTTACAATCCAATCCGGTTGAAGCGCTATAAGCCTCGTCCGCCAAGTGTGGCACTCTTCCTGCAAGCGACAATACGCTCAACCCAGCAAACGAGCATCGATGTCCAGCACTGATCAAGACGTTTCCGCAAAAGGCGACCTGCTTCCCGGCATGCTGGGAACGGGCGACATCATCTTCATGATCCTTGCCTGTGCCGCGCCGATGGGCGTGCTGGCGGGAATCATCCCGCTGGCGCTGGCGTTCGGCAACGGTGCAGGGATGCCTGGCACGCAGTTGATGATCAGCGCTGTCATGGTGCTTTTTGCCGTGGGCTACGTGCGGATGATCCCCCACGTGCGTAACGCCGGTGCCTTCTATGCCTACATCGCAGTCAGCCTGAACAAGGAAGCGGGCATTGCCGCCGCCTATACTGCGGTGGTGGCCTATATCTGTGCCGCGGCGTCGGTTCTGGGCGCGATGGCATTTTTCGCATCGGATTTCGTCAAGACTGCCTTCGATATCGATACGCCCTGGCTCCTCTGGGCCATCTTGGCCATCGCAGTGATCTCCTGGCTCGGCTATCGCAAGATCACAATGGCCGCCAAGGTGCTGGCTGTGGCCCTGCTCCTTGAGGTTGGCCTGATCCTGCTTGTCGACGTGATGATCCTTTATGATCGTGGCTGGGCGGGGCTCGATTTCAGCAGCTTTGCCCCCTCATCGGTCTTCGCTCCGGGCCTTGGCATCGCGGTGATCTACGCAATCAACGGCTGCATCGGGTTTGAGGCAACCGCGATCTATCAGGAAGAAGCGCGCGACCGCGAGCGCACGATCCCGCGCGCAACGTATGGCGCGGTACTGGTGCTTGGCACGTTCTACGTGCTCTCTGCCTGGTGTCTTGTCCTTGCGGAATCCCCAGCCCGCATCCAGCAGGTCGCTGCCGCTGACCCCGGACGACTGGTGACCGGCATTGCCTTGCGTTATCTCGGCAGCTTCGGGCGTGAGGCTTTGAACCTTCTGACAGTGACCAGCCTGTTCGCGGCGGCTCTGGGCTTCTTCAACAACATCGCGCGGTATTTCTTTGCCCTATCGCGCGATGGGTTGATCCCGCAGGCGCTGGGTGAGGTTCATCCCGTGCACGGCTCGCCGTTCAATGCCTGCAAGCTGCTTACAGCGGTGCTGATCACGATCATCGCGCTGTTCGCCATCGCGGGGCTCGATCCGCTGCTGAACCTTTCGACCAGCCTGTCCTCAATGGGCGCGGTCGGCCTGGAAATCCTGCTGACGGTCACCTCGCTGTCCATCCCGGTGTTCTTCGCGCGGCGTGGGGAATATTCCCTCGGCAAGACTCTAGCCCCGCTGCTCAGCGGCGTGTTCATCGGCATTGCCACGATCCTGTCGCTGGCCAACTATCAGGCGCTTACCGGAACGACACTGTTGATCGTCAACAGCCTGCCGCTGCTGTTCCTTGTCACGGCCATGTCCGGAGTGATCCATGGCGGATACCTCCGCCGCAAGGCTCCGGACACTTATGCCCGCGTCGGCACCACGCAAGTCGAGGGCGATGTCGCCCCCGTTGCTGCCTGACCAACGATCAATCCCTTCAGGAGCTTTCCATGGCCACCGCTTTGAACGCCCGTCCCCAGACCCTGCCAAGCGGCCTGATCCTGCTCGACGGCAAACTGGTCGAGCCCATCCGTCCGGACCGGATGATAACCTCGATCGACCCCGCCACGGGCAAGCCGATCATGCAGTTCCACGCCTGCGGGCCGGAGGATGCCGATCGCGCGGTGCAGGCAGCCCAGCGTTGCTTCGAAAGCGATGCCTGGCAGAACATGCGCCCGATCGACCGCGGCCGCCTTCTGGAAAAGCTTGCCCTGCTGGTCGAACGTGACCGCGAAGAGCTGGCCGCGCTTGAATCGCTGGATAGCGGAAAACTGCTGTTCGTCACCAACGCAGTCGATCTTCAGTTCACCATCGATGGCCTGCGTTACTTTGCCGGCTGGGCCTCAAAGATCGCGGGCGAATATGTTTCGCATTCGCCGGTCATGCCCGAACCGGCGATCTATCGCGCCTATACCCAGCGCCGCCCTGTTGGCGTGGTGGCCGGAATCACGCCGTGGAACTTCCCCATCGGCCAGGCAATCCAGAAGATTGCGCCTGCCATCGCGTTTGGTTGCACGGTCGTGCTCAAGCCGTCCGAGGAAACCTCGCTCACCACGCTGCGCCTAGGCGAACTGATCGTCGAGGCAGGCTTCCCGGCGGGCGCAGTCAACATCGTCACCGGCTATGGCGCGGAAGTGGGCGCGGCGCTGGTGGATCATCCCGGCGTGCGCAAGATCGCCTTCACGGGTTCAACCGCCACTGGCCAGCGCATCATGGAATCGGCCGCCCGATCGATGAAGCGCGTAACACTGGAACTGGGTGGCAAATCGCCGTCAATCGTCCTGCCCGATGCGGATCTCGACCGCGCCATTCCGGGCGTTGCCGGGGCAATCTTTGCCAACTCGGGCCAGATCTGCACGGCAGGTTCGCGCCTGCTGGTTCATTCCTCGATCTATGACCGCGTGATGGAAGGCGTGTGCCGCATCGCTTCGGACATTCGCATCGGTTCCCCGTTCGATGATGCAACGCAGATGGGCCCGCTGATTTCCGCCCGCCAGCGCGACCGGGTCGCCGGACTCGTGGCCATGGGGCTTGACGAAGGCGCAACCGCGCTTGCCGGCGCACGCGTTCCGGATGGCAATGGCTGGTACTACACGCCAACCGTACTTGGCGGCGTGGAGCGGGACATGACCGTGATGCGCGAGGAAATCTTCGGGCCGGTGGTCTGCGCGATCTGCTATGACGACGTGGCCGATGCCATCCGCATCGCCAATGACACGCCCTTCGGCCTTGCCGCCAGCATCTGGACGCGTGACCTTGATCGTGCGCACCTTCTGGCAGACAGGATCGATGCAGGCACGGTCTGGCTGAACACGCACAACGTTCTCGATCTTGCCATGCCTTTCGGCGGGAACAAGCTTTCCGGCGTTGGCAGGGAATTCGGCAGCGAGGCAATGCAGGCCTTCACCGAACCCAAGGCGGTCTGCATGCGGTTTGATCTGCCATCGGCGGGCTTCTGAACGATCAGACTACCGCGCGAGCGGCGTAGCGTTCTGCCAGCATGACCCCGCCGATGACCAGCAGGGCCCCCGGCAACATGGCAGGCGTTACCCGCTCTCCAAGAAAGACAACCGCAAGCGCGGCGGCAACAACCGGCAGGCAGTTGAAGAAATTGGCCGCGCGCGCTGGCCCGATGCGCACGATTCCGCCCATCCACAGCAGCGGCGCCGCAATCGAGGCAAGCACGGCTGCATAAAGCACGATCGGCAGATTGGCTACATTCACGCCCGTCCGATGTGAAAGCGCGAAAGGCGCGGCGAGCACGATTGAAGCGCTTGTGGCCTGAAGGAACAGACAGGTTACCTGCGGCAAGGCGTTGCGCCATTTGCGGACCAGCGTGCTGTAAAGGGCAAAGCAGGCGGTGGCCGCCAGCATGATCGCATCGCCGGGGTTGATCCCTTGCGCGATCAGCCTTGCGGGGTTGCCCTGCGTCACCACGACCGCCACGCCCAGCAAGGAAACCAGGGCACCGATCCATACCACGGGCGAGAACGTCTGCCGGAACAGCACCATGGCCAGGCCAAGCGCCATGACCGGCATCAACGCCTGGATCACCCCCATGTTGATCGCGCTTGTATGGGCGGCGGCCAGATACATCAGCGTCGGGAATAGCGCAGAGCCCAACAACCCAAGCACGGCTTGCCGACCAACGCTTTCCCGCACCTCAGCCCACTGCGCCTTCAGGGTTGGCAGAGCGAAGGGCAGGAGCACCAGCGCTGCAATCAGCCAGCGCCAGAAGGCAATCTCGGCCGCGCCGATAACCCCTGCCGAAGCCTTGGTGACAACCGCATTCCCGCCCCAAAGCAGCACTGCGGCAATGGGAAAGCCATAAGCGCCGCGCAGGCTCATCAGGCCCTGAAGCGTTCGAGCCGGTACGGCGTGGGATCGATCAGCGGCTTATCGCCCATCACCAGATCGGCCACCAGATGCCCGGCTGCTGGCCCCGTGCCAAAGCCGTGCCCCGAAAAGCCGGTGGCCAGCGTAAGGTTCGGCAACTTCTTCACGCCACCGATCACCGGGAGCGAATCCGGCGTGACATCGATCATGCCGCCCCATTCCTGCGCGATCTTCGCCTTGGCGAATACGGGCCATGCTTCGATGAGATTGCGCATGGCCTCTTCGTTCAGCGCATGGTTGATCGCCGGAGACATGGTGCGCACCTTCTCGAACGGCGATGTGGCATCGGCCTTCCACCGACGCGGCAGGCCAAGGTCGGCAAAGAACTCCTTGCCAAACGAGACGCGGAGGTTCTTCCATTCGGCCTTGAGTACCGGAAGATAATTCATCCCGATCATCAGGTGATCGAGAGTCAGCGGCGCAAACAGCGCGCCCCGCTGGGTAATCGTGTAGCCGCCGTCCAGCCGCTTGCGGAACGAGAAGTTGGAAGCTCCAACCGCGCAATCGGCAGGGCCTTCGAACGGCTCGGTCCTCAGCACCGCTGCAACCAGCGGCAACGTCAGCAGTTCAACGCCATGATTGGCCAGAAAGCGGCGTGACCACACGCCACCTGCCAGCACCACATGATCGCAGGCAATCTCGCCATGTTCGGTCACCACGCCCGTGACCACACCGCCAGTCTGGACAAGCGTACGGACGGCGCAATTCTCGATGATCACCGCGCCCTTGGCCATAGCCGCGCGGGCAATGGCGCTTGATGCCAGCTGCGGCTCGGCGCGCCCGTCCGATGGCGTGGTGATCCCACCCACCCAGTCGACCGTGCCGCCCGGCACCATCTCGGCGATTTCCTTGCGGGTCAGCATGCGGGAATCGAGCCCCGCGCCCTTCACCGTTTCCAGCCAGCCCTCGTGCTTGGCCATTTCCTCCTGCGTGCGCGAGACATAGGTGATGCCCGAATGGCGAAAGCCGCAATCGCTGCCGACGCGGGCCGGCATTTCCTCCCACATCCGCTCCGCCTCGATCGCCATCGGCAGGTCGGGGATCGAACGCATCACCTTGCGCACCCAACCGAGGTTGCGTGAGGATTGTTCGGCCGCGATCCGCCCCTTCTCCAGCACGACCACGGGCACGCCGCGTTCTGCCAGGGTCAGAGCCGTCGAAAGGCCGACGATGCCCCCGCCGATCACCACCACCGTGGTGCGCGGCGGCATGACGACGGACGTTTCGACCGGGTCGATCTGCGGCCCCATGCTCACAGCGTGATCTGGATTTCGCGCACGTTCGCCTTCGACGCACCGCGATAGGCAACCACGTCGATCTCGACCTTGTATTCGGTCGATCCCAGCGGCGGGCAGGTCATCGTCAGCGTGGGATTGATGCCGCGCATGCGTTCGCCATAGGCCGTCATCACCGCCATCACATCATCCGGGAACTGCACGAAGACACGTGCCGAAACCACATCTTCCAGCACGGCATCGACCGAGGCCAGCGCCGCCGAGATATTATCGAGCACCTGGTTGGTCTGCTCGGCAAGATCGGTCGGGATTTCCCTGGTGCGCGGATTGCGGCCGGCGGTGTTCGATACGAAGATAAGATTGTCGACCGCCACGAGGCGCGAATAGCTGCCGTGTTCCTCGAACTTGTTGCCGGTCTTGACCTTGATGACTTCAGTCATTGTATTTTCCGTTCAATTGAATTGGGACGCCACAGCTCACTTGAGCGCGGGTTCGGTCCAGAGGTTGAGTCGTGTGCCGATCCCTTCGGCAATGGCCCGCCGGTAAACGTGCGTGCCCCAGGCCACGTCTTCCACCGCCATGCCGCCAACCGAGAGCATGATGATCTCGTCGTCATTCTGCCGGCCCGGCGCATCGCCCGAAACGATCCGGCCGAGGTCTTCGAGACTGTCACGCGCGATACGGCCTTCTCCGGCAAGGTCGAACCAACGCACGCCGACGGCGGGAATGAAGCGGTGGACCGGTGCGGGCATTTCCTCTTCGTAGGCTTCGTAAAGCCCCGTGAAATCAAGCACCTTGCGGATCTCAGGTGCCTCCATGCCGTGATCGATGTTGCAGGGGGCCGGCATCGAAAGAAATGTGCCGGGCCGCACCCATTCGCGGCGGACAGTCGGGTAGATTGATGGATCGCCCGTGGCGACCGAGGCGCAGAACGTGGCGATATCGGAATCGCGCACGGCTTCCTCCTCGGTGCCGACCACGCGCACCGTGGTGATCTGCGGGAACTTCTGCGCCACCCACGAGCAGAACGCCTCTAGGTTCGCCTGCCCGCGCCCCTTGATCTTGACCGTATCGATGTTCGGACACGTCGCCATGAACGCTTCAAGCGAGGTGCGAGCCATCACGCCGGGGCCGACAATGCCCACCACGCGCGAATCCTTGCGCGCCAGATGCCGCGCCCCGACGCCTGGCACGGCCCCGGTGCGGTAGGCCGAGAGCAGGTTGGCCGACATGTAGGCCAGCGGTGCCCCGGTATCGGCATCGTTCAGCACGAACGTGAGGATCGAGCGCGGCAAGCCCTTGTCGCGGTTCTCGATGTTCGATCCGTACCACTTCATCCCGGCGGTGCGGAAGCTCCCGCCAAGGTAGGCCGGCATCGCCATGAACCGGCGGTCCGTCGTCGGCTTGGGCATGTCGGGAAACGGGGAATCGTCGGGGAAGACGATGATCGCGCCGTGCTGGTTGTTGTTGCCGCCTGCCATGCGATAATCGCCGCGGTGCAGCAGGCCGAACATCTCTTCCATCGCATCGACGCAGGCTGGCATGTCGGTCACGCCAGCACGGATCATGTCTGGTTCGGACAGGTAGATGAAATCGATGGCGGGCAGCGTCGCGGCACGATCTGCAGAACTTGCCAAGTCGGCCAAAGCACTCTTCCCTTCGGATAAGGTGTTGACAGAGGCATCCGATCCGGAGACTTCATTGACGATTATCTGATCAGACACTCACGCCTCACTTTCCGCGCATTCCGGTGATTTTCCGGTATTGATCGCCGGATTTCCAAACTTTGGCGGTTTTCGGATTTCGTACAGGCAGAGTAAATTGCAGGTCGGGATGGCCCCTTTGCAGAATCGGCCAACTCGGGGAGAAGAAACAATGACGGACGATGTTCGGGACAATACCGTCGAAGCGCCTGCCAAGGGCAGTCAGGCCACAATCCGCCTGCTGTTTCTCAGCGCGCTGTTCACCGCGCTCGAGGATGTTGGCCGCCGCATCGACCCGCTGTTGCGGGATCACGGCATGTTCCATTCGCAGCAGGAAACGCCATACGAACGCGTGCCGTTGCACCGCTATGTCGCCTTGCTGGAAAGCGCCGCTGCCAAGTTTGACCGCCCTTATCTTGGCCTTGCCATGGGGTCCTCGTTCGGGCTGACCGAGCTCGGCCCTTTCTATGCCTTGCTGCGGGCCTCAGGCACCTTGCGCGGCGCACTCGATTATCTCGCGCTATTCCAGTCCCGGCTGCAGAGCCAGACACTTTTCGAAAGCACGATCGACGACGAAACCACGACCTACAGCTACCGGATTCAGGATGCCAAGATCTGGCCACGCGTGCAGGACGCAGAGTTTGCGATTTCGGGCTACGTCAATCTGGCCAAGCAGCTGACCTCGTCGAAGTGGAACCCGGTGGAAGTTCATTTCGAACACTCCATCGCCGGGCGGCAGGATCAGCTGGCGCAGCATTTTCGCTGCCCGGTCCATGGCAATCAGATCGCCAACGGGCTGGTTCTGCGCAATGCCGATCTCGACATGCCCTTTGCCAGCGCGATCCCTTCCGAGGATCGCAAGCTGCGCACCATCCTCGAATGGCACCTGCTCGATCTGATGGGGCCCGAGGCCACGCCAAGCGACAGCTTCGTCGATCTCACGCGCGATGTCATCGCGCGCTGGCTGGGCCGAACCCATGTGGACTGCGCATCGGTCGCGGCGGAACTGAAGCTGTCCGAGCGCTCGCTGCGCCGACGCCTGACCGAGGAGGGCACCTCGTTCCGCGAACTCCTGCAGGAAGCCCGGCAGGAACGCGCCAAGACGATGCTTTCGAAGTCGGGAATTTCGCTTGCCGTGGCGGCCGAACAGCTCGGCTATTCCGACACCGCCGCCTTCTCGAGAGCGTTCAAGGAATGGACCGGGGTTTCCCCCGGCCGCTTCCTTCGGCAGGATGATCCGCCGGAATAGGCTTCAGAACAGAACGTCGAGCGTGAAGCCAATCCAGCGGCCCAGCACGATGACAACCGTCCACAGCGCCAGCGACAGGAAGCCGGAAACGCGGGAGGCGGCCGGGGGCGGCAGGTCCGTATCCCAATCCGCAATGCGGCGATGGGCGGTTGAATGGAAGATGGCCATGTTTACCCCGGCCAATGCAATGGCCACAAGCTTGAGCTGGAATTCAAGGTTGGCGGCATAGGCAGGCGCGTTGGACACGAACATCAATACGCCGGAAATCACGGCAAGGGCAAAGGCAACCCAGGTATAGGGCAGAAGCTCGCGGATCAGCCGGTCCGCGCTGCGGCGATGGGCGGCAACGCCGACAAGGCGCAGATCGACGATCAGGATCGTCCCGAAGACGAGCGTGATTGCCAGAACATGCAGGGATTCGATTAGCGGAAAAGCGTTGACGTTCTCGCGGATCGAAGCGGAAATCGGCAGATCATAGATCTGCTGGAGCGTGGTTTCGAGTGACATGGGCGGGTATCTCCCCCTGAAAACTGGTGTATGCTTGGGCGCTTGGCGAAAGGCTCAGGTGTAGGCGATGAAACGGCCGCAGAAGATCACGACTACCCAGACCGCCAGCAGCAGAAGGGCGATCGGCTTTGCCGGTGTCGCAGAATCACCTGCCTGCGCAGCCAGCAGAGGTCGCCGGAAAGCCATCGTCAGAACGAAGGCACCAAGCACCAGCGCCATCTTGACCCAGAAAATCGTGTTGCCCAGCGTACGCGCCGGCTCTGCCACGATCAGCAGCGTGCCGCTTGCCAGCAGGACGATCAGGGCTCGCCAGATCCACGGCAGATAGCGCCGCACGACATTGCCGGGTGCCTCATCCGTGGCGATCAGGCCTGCCAGCCGCAGTTCGGAAACCAGTGCCGATCCGATGACGACCGCAATGGCAAGGATGTGGATGCTCTGCACCGCAGGTATGACCCACGTGATATCACGAAAGGTCGTCGATATTGGCGTATCGTAAAGCCATTCCCCGAAGGACTGGATGAACATGCCTCATTCTCCCGAAAAACTGATGTGTCGCCATTGCGCCGTACCGGGCGCCTGCGTGCCCACGATCCATGCAGAACCCACGGTGGCAAACACAGATTGAAACGGTACGATACCGCGACACGCGCTGGCGAAACGGTGTGCCATGGTGTTCAAAACGCTGCAGAAAGTGTGACACGCAGCGAACGCGGCTCGAGCGGGTGGAAGTGCAGATCTTCCGCGCCTTGGGCGCCCTCGCCATTCAGCCTGCTACGGTAATAGTAGTCGGCCGCGTTATCCTTGCTGCCAAGCAGGTTGAACACCTCCGCCCGCAGCGTCAGGTGCGAACCAAGTTGACGGGCAAGCGCCAGATTGACCTGCGAATAGCCGGGGGAGCGTACCGAGTTGTCTTCGACCAGCGGATGCGCACCCAGCTTCCGCCAGACCAGACTGCCCGACCAGGGGCCGAAACCATCGACCAGGATTCCTGCAGATCCGATGAAGCCCGGCGCATCCTCGATAAAGCGGGTTGCCAGCGGCCCGTCGGTGTAACGCGCGTGGCTGAAGGCGAGGTTGCCGTTGATTTCAAGCCAGGGTGCCGGACGATACTGGGCAGTGAATTCCACGCCCCTGCGTCTGCTTGGCCGACCTGCCTCGGTCTGCCCCGCATCGGCTGAATAGGTCAGCTCTGAATCGAAATCCATGCGGAAGGCCGTTGCGGTAAGCGTCAGGCGCGGGATCACATTGCTGCGCACTCCCACTTCATAGCTGCTGGAACGGACCAGCAAGGGCGGCCGGACATAGCTGGCCTGCCCCTGCTCATCCTCGATCAGCCCCGCCCTCGCATCGTTGGAATGGAAGCCGCGCCCGGCTGAAAGATAGAATTCGGTGTGCTGCCACGGAGCCAGCACGACGCTGGCCTTGGGCTGGGCAAGAGTGGCATCTTCACGACCCACCATGTCGAGCAGCCTGTCCCGGTCGGTGATCCGGAAGTGATCCCCGCGCAAACCGATCACCGTGCGCAGCCACGGCGTCCACTGGGCGCGATGTTCCATGTAGGCCGAAACGCTCAGCTCATCGACGCGATTGTCGCGGTCGACCGAAAAGGGCACCCGCTGTTCGGTCGATGCAAGATCGACGTCGATCACATCGGCACGCACTTGCGTTCCAAACGTAAGGGTGTGGCTTGCGCCAAACGCCGTAAAGGGCACCCGCAGCGTTGCGCCTCCGCCGCCGATCCACCTGGCATCGTTCTGCGCGCGTTGGTCGCCACGTACCGGGTTGTCGAGATAATGGGTGAAGTTGCTCCACAGCGTCATGTGCTGGCGCACGCCATAGGCGGACATCTCAAGGTCGCATTCACCCAGTTTCCGAGCCAGCCTGAACGACAGCGAATAGCGCGAGGCCTTTCCTCCGTCGCTGGGGTCCAATGAGCCGAACCGTCCGATCAGACCCGCTTGCACTGCGCGCAATGGCTGGTCTGTCGTTGCGTTCCAACTGCCGTCGTAGGCCATCGCCGTTATCGATGCGCCGCTGGCCTGAGTGCCGGTTGACCAGCGCAACACGGCGTTGAACCGGCGCAGGCGGTCAGGATTGTCCCATGGCCCGTTCAGTCGAAAGTGCTCTGCTGCGGCCAGCAGCCTGCTGCCGCCGGTCAAGTCGGTTGATCCGCCCGCAAAGACGCGCCGGTCGCCCACGGTTCCCGCCCCCAGACCGAGCGTCAGAGGCATCGTGTCACGCAACCGGAGATGCGCGCTGCCGACCGCCGCAAAGTCTCCTTCGGATGCAAAGTAGGCACCCTTTGTATAGTCGATCCCGCCGATCATTTCCGGCAGGAGGAAGTTGACGTCGGTGTAGCCCTGGCCATGGGCGTGGGTGCGCTGGTTGACGGGCATTCCGTCAATCCAGGTGGCAAAATCGGTTCCGTGATCCAGGTTGAACCCGCGCAACAGGTACTGGTTCGCCTTGCCCTCGCCACTGTGCGATGTGACCGACAGGCCGGGTATCGATTCCAGATACTGACCGACGCGATAGGCCGGGCGCTGCTCTATCTCCTGCCGGGTAATCGATCCTTCGCTGGCAGTTGCGGCCACGCCTATCATGTCGAGCTTCGAGGCGGTGACGACGATCTGCCCTCTGGCGCCGTCATCAGCTTCGCTCTCTTCAGCCCGGACAGCGGCTGGCATAAGAACCAGGGCCAGCAGGCACGACCCCCGGAGCAGGCGCGACGCACTGGATGACGCTCTTGTGGCATCTTGCATGTGAATTCTCCCCAAGGCTGACACTCAGCCGGTGCCCACGGGGTTGTCCGCGGCGATCACGCAGACAAGTTACGAACGGTTTGCAACGGCCATGGCCTGCCGGACTATGCACCTCCATCGTGCAGTCCTGCAAAAGGTGCTTTTAGGTAAACCATTTAATTTCAGTGGTATAGAATAGTGTAACGAGGGTGTAACTGCCCGGTTACCGGAAAAATCTACGGCGATCCGGTCAATCCGGGCACAATTGCGACAACGCCGAAGGATGTGCGTTCCGGGAGGGACCCAAGTGAAACTGAAATCCGCTGCTCCACTTCTGCTTGCCCTGGCTTCGGCAGGTTGCAACAATCAACCGACGCCGACGGCCTTTGATGTAAAGTCGCTGATGGCCACGCAGGTACAGCCGACAGCCGAGACGTACTGGAATGCGGTGCAGTACATTTCCGACGCAGCCGGGTCCCGCAAGATCGAGCCAAAGACCGATGCCGATTGGGCACGGACGCAGGAAGCCGCCGCCAAGCTGCGGGAATATGGCGAGAAGATGAAAAGCCCCGCTGTCTCGGCCGGGCGCGGCACCGACTGGGCGGATTACGCCCAGGGCCTGATCGACATTGCGACGCAGGCCGAACAGGCCGCGAAAGAGCGCAATCCCGACAAGGTCTTTCAAGTCGGTGGATCGATCTACAACGTGTGCAGCGCCTGCCACGAGGTCTACATGCCGTCGACCGGTGGTGGCAGTCCTGCCGTGGCGGGGGCTGCTGCCGTGGAAGCGCCCGCGCAGTGATCGGGATGCCGGGAGGCAGGTCGAAAATCGTTCCGGTCCTTCCGGCTCTGGCCCTGCTCGCGCTGACAATCGTCCTCGCGCCCGACAGCGCCTTTGCGCATGACGTGGCGCGCAGCGACCGGGCTTTCGTCCAGACGGTAAGCGGGCCGGCATTCTTTCCGTTCTTCTATCTCGGCGCCAAGCACATGGTGACGGGGTACGACCACATCCTGTTCCTGCTTGGCGTGATCCTGCTCCTGCGTGCCTTCCGCGATGTGGTGCTGTATGTCTCGATGTTCACCATCGGCCATTCGACCACACTGCTTCTGGGCGTGCTGACCGGCATCGGCGCGAATGCCCACATTGTCGATGCGATCATTGGATTGTCGGTGGTCTACAAGGGTGTCGACAACCTCGGCGGCTTTGCCCGTCTCGGTCTGCACCCTGATCAGCGCCTCGTCATCCTTGTCTTCGGCCTGTTCCATGGCCTCGGGCTTGCCACGAAGCTGATCGACCTGGCGATGCCTGCGAATGGTCTTCTGACCAATCTTGTTGCCTTCAACCTTGGCGTCGAAACCGGGCAGATCCTTGTTCTACTGCCCCTTGTCGCCCTGCTTGGCCTGGTGCGCAGCGCGGCGTCGTTCACCAGCGCCGCTCGGCTGACCAGCGCACTGCTCGTCGCCTGCGGGCTCATCATCATGTTCCAGCAAACATCGGAGTACATAGCCTCATGACCAGCGAACCGGCTGACCGGCCATCACGCCGCGCGCTCTTCTGGGGGACAGCCATCGCTCTGGCGGCAGGTGCCGCAGCAGTGGTGCTGTTCGTCCTCCCCGCCGAGACCGGCATCGACCCGACAGGCTTCGGGAAAAGCAGCGGGCTCTCGTCGATGGCCAATCCGCAGGCCGACGAAGCCCTGAATCGCGGGCAGCAGCACCCGAACGCCTTCACGCCCGGCAATGGCATGCAAGCAGCAGAACCGGGTCCGAAGGACCGCTTCACTTACGAGCTTGCACCTTACGAGGAGATCGAGCTCAAATACGTGCTCGACAAGGGCGCACCCATCACCTTCAGCTGGAAGGCCGATGGCCCACTGAACTACGATATGCACGCCCACCCGTTCGAAGGCGGCGAAGCCTTGACCGAGAGTTACGCCGTTACCCGCGCCGACCAGCAGGCCGGGCGCTATGTCGCCGCCTTTTCCGGCATCCATGGCTGGCATTGGCAGAACCGCACGCTTTCGACCGTGCGCATCACGCTCGACACTTCGGGCAGGATCAGCGGCTCAAAGCTGTTCGGCCCACACGGCGAGCAGGATCGCGCGCTGACACCGCCAGCAAGCTGATCCCGGATTGCGGCCAAAGGAAAGGCCGCAGCAGTCGCGCACCGCTGCGGCCTTCAAGGTATCTGCCAGCCATGTCTTTCGGCAAGGCTGGCAGAGAGAGAGCCGTCAGAACTTCACTTCTGCGTTGATCCCCACCGTGCGCGGCTGGGAATAGTTGAACCAGTTCGTGTTGTAGCTCGTCTGGTTCCAGAAGCCGCCGCCGATCACGCCGCGCTTGTTGGTCAGGTTCTGCACATAGGCGCTAAGCGTCAGGTTGCGGATCTCGAGCGAGGCATTGAGATCAAACTGGACATAGCCCGGATAGGTCGCCCGCAGCGGAGCCGCTGCCTCGAACGGCACGAACTCACCCTTGCGCTCGCCCACGTACGTCGCCGCACCGCCGAACGAAAGCTCGGCCTCTTCATCGACCATCGTCTTGTAACCGAACGAGAAGCGGCCCGAATGCTGGCTGGAGAATGGCAGGCGATCGCCCGCTTGCGCAAAGAAGTTCGCATCGACGAATTCCTCGCGGAGCTTGGCATCAACGTAGGAGTACCACGCGCTCAGCGTCAGGCCATCGGCCGGGCGCACAGAGAACGAGGCTTCGAAGCCACGGCTGCGGGCGCGGCCGGCATTGCCGTTATAGGTGAATACATCGAGCACCTGGACGATCTGGATGTCCTTCCAGGTGATGTTGAACACCGAAAGGTCGTACGTGAACAGGCCATTGGCGACCTGGCCCTTGGCGCCCAATTCGTAGTTGACCGTCTTGTCGGGCTTGAACTGGCACGGAACGTTGGCCGGCAGCGCCAGAGGGCCGCAAACCGCATTGGTGCCGCCGGGACGATAGCCGGAAGCGAGGCGGCCATAGATCATGTGATCGGGCGAAGGCTTGAACCGTGGCGAGATCTGATAGGTGAATGCGTTGCCACGGGCCTCGGGACGGTTGATCCCTTCCAGCGGCAGCGCGGGATAGGGATCGAACTGGAACCACTCGTGATGGAACATGTCCTGATCGTTGTGGCTGTAACGGCCGCCGAACTGTACGTCGAACTTGTCGGAAAGACGCACGGTCAGGTTGCCGAAACCGGCGTATTCCCGGAACTTGATCGTATCGCGCCACACGATGATAGTGCCGCGCTGCGGGCCGGTGCCATCGTTGATCGGAACGCCCAGCGTCGCTCCGGTTGCTGGGTCGATCGCGTAGTTGTCGAGATCGTAGTTCGCGTCTTCATCAGTGTAGAAGCCACCTACGATCCAGTCGACATTGTCGCCGATCGAACCGGAAAAGCGCGTCTCGTGCGAGATCTTGTCGACATTGTAGCCCTGGCGGAAGATGTCGCCGATGGGGCTAACGCCGGGGAACAGGATCGGGAAGACCGGCGCGAATTCCACCAGCGGGGATGCGGTGAAATCGAGAAAGTCATAGTTCTGCGCGCGTGACCACGACGTGATCGAGGTGACATCCACCGCGCCCAGTTCGGCCTTGATTTCAGCGGTGTACATCTGCGTTTCAGAGCGGCTGCGGCCCGAACCGATCTGGTCGGTCTGCTGGTAGAGCGAACCGGTCGTGATATCGACGTTGGACGAGCCATAGATATCGCGAACCTGGTAAAGCCCGCTCAGCTTCAGCGAGAATGCATCCGAAGGCTTCCACAGCGCCGAAACGCGCCCGCCCCAGACCTTCGAGTTGTTCGCATCCTTCACGCCGGTGCGGACGTTGTCGATATAGCCCGCTTCCTTGCGCACGAAGGCGCTGCCGCGAACGGCCAGGGTTTCACCGACCGGGACGTTCAGCGCACCGCGCAGGTTGTAGCCTGCCTCGCCACCTTCCTTGATCAGGTTTGCACCGGCGGCAACCGAACCGCTCAGGGCCTTGGTGTCCGGATCGACCGTCACGTACTTGACTAGGCCGCCCATCGAGCTTGCCCCATAGAGCGTACCTTGCGGACCACGCAGAACTTCCACGCGGGCAAGGTCCGAAGGATCGAGATCCGGTGCCGATCCGAACAGGCCGCCTTGCCCGGTCGAAGCGCCGAACGGTGCATCGTCGATGGTGTAGCCAACCACCGGGTTGCCGCTGACGGGGCCGGTCGAAATGCCGCGAATGGAAAGCTGGGCACGGTTGTTCTGGAACTGCAGATTGACGCCCGGCACACTGGCGAAGAAGTCCTGCGCCTTGGTCTGGTTCTGGGCGATCAGGTCGGCACTGCCTACGGCGGTTACCGGCACCGGCACATCGCGCAGCCGCTCCTCGCGCTTCTGAGCCGTCACGATGATTTCATTGGCACTGCCGGTGTCCTCGGTCGCCGTTTGCGCCTCCGCCGGCGTTGCCAGCAGGGCCAGCGCGATCACGCCAGACAACGGCACGGTCGTGCCCTTCAGTGCTTGCTTGAACTTGCCACTCATTACGTTTTCCCCTTCACGTCTTTATTCTGGTTTTGGAATTGGAGTACTCGCCATCGGCGAAACCCTTGGTCTGGCGGGCCGCTGGCTCCGCCTGCGCCACCACAGCAGCACGCCGGTCATCGAGATGCCGACGACGATCAGCCCGAATATCGAAACGGCGATCTGCCAGGCACGTCCGCCGATGGCCGCCACGTGCAGCGCAATGATCCAGCTGGTCACCGTGTTGCCTGCGCGCTGTCCGGTCGGCAGTTGCAGCCCCAGCATGCGACCGGTGCTTGCATCAATGGCCAGCGTTGCCGCGGTCGCGGGGGAATCCGTCTCCGTCGGATTGCCCTGCGCGTCCAGCAGGTCACGCGATGTGTGCATCAGGAAGAAATAGACGCCCAGATCGCGCCGGTATTCGATGGCGGCTGCTTTGCCGAGCGTGAAGCCTTCCGCCTTTGCCGCTTCGGCGAAATAGCGCTGGCCCAGTTCCGCCGCCTCGAACCAGTCAATCGGCGGATCGATCAGGGGCACCGGCAGCGGCGCGCGCGGCGGCAGTTCCTGAAAGTGCTCGTACGGTGCGAAAAGCTTAAGGAAGCTGCCGTAATAGCCACCAAGGTTCAGGGCAAAGCCGGTCACCGCGAACATCATCAGCAATGGCCATAGCCACAGTCCGCTCGCGCGGTGCCAATCCAGCAGCAGGCGGTTGCCGTTCGCCCCTTGGCTGATTTTCCACGATGTCGCCCAGCGCTTGTGGAATGGCCGGGGCTTGTTGCCGGCCTTCCCCCGCTTCACTTTCGCGGGCAGCGTCAGGTACAATCCCGTCAGGCTCGCCACCGCCCAGACCAGTCCCAGTACCCCGATCAGCAGGATGCCGATGCCCAGCGGGAATATCAGAGCGTAGTGCAGGTAATAGAGGAACGATGGCACACCCTGCGGGCGCAGCGTCGGCTTGCCGATGATCCTCTGCCCCAACCTTTCGCCGGTATAGGGATTGGCGAAGACCTCGTCATAATCGATCACTGAGACTGCGCCCGAAACCGGGTCGATGGCGGGCATCACGCGCGAGAACAGCGGCTCATCCGGCCTTTGCGGGAACTGCAGCGAGAAGACGTGCGCGCGCGGGTCTTCTTCCTCGAGCCGCGCACGGATTTTCAGCGCATCGACGAGCGTGACCTGCCTTGCCTGCGGAGCGACCACTCGCATCCGTGAATTCAGGACGCGCTCGAGATCGTCGTAGAAGGCAATCACGCTGCCCGTCGCAGCAATGATGATCAGGAAAAGCGCAAGCAACAGCCCGAGGTAACGGTGAAGCGTCACCGTCAACTCCCGGATCTGACCTGCCTTTGCCACTGCCCTAAAAACCCCCGGTTCAAGATCATGACGCGCAGCAGCCTGCAGCCGGGAAATCGCGCATGGGCGCGCCCCGGTTGCCCGATCCCGCGTACGCGGTCCGGAGTGCCAAAACTGTCGTCATCAGGCGCCTGGCGTTAAGCCATCAGCCTTGTCTCGAGTTTGTCATGACCCCGCGCTGGCGGTATTGCGGCGGCGGTCCGATAGATTGTATTTTCGGCCAGAGGCAACAAGGGTGGTCGCTTTTGATGGCTTCGAGCGCCTTTGTTTCCAGCTATTCCGGCCGCTCGCCCACCGATGGACCGGCGCTGGCAAGTTCGGCCTCGTATTCAGCAAGAGCTTCGGCGGCGATGCGCGTGGAGTCTATTCCGGCGGGAATTCCGCAGTAAACGGCCAACTGCAGCAGGGCCTCCCGGATTTCCTCGTTCGTCAGGCCATTGCGGCGCGCGGCCTTCACGTGAAGGCGCAGCTCGTGCGGGCGGTTGAGCGCGCTGATCATGCCAAGGTTCAGCAGGCTGCGCTCCCGCCTCGAAAGGCCGGGACGGGACCAGATCTCACCCCAGCAGTAACTGGTCGAAAGCTCCTGCATCGGTCGGGTGAAATCATCGGCCTGCGCCATTGCATTTTCGACATAGGACGCGCCGAGCACGTCCTTGCGCAGGGCAAGGCCACGCTCGAACCGATCTTCATCACCGACCTTGCCCACGCCTATGCCCTTTCGTGTTAATGACAGGTCAGACCCCGCCGACCAGGCAATACTTCACGTTCATGTAATCGGCCAGACCGTGGCTCGATCCTTCGCGGCCAAAACCGGATTCCTTGATGCCACCGAACGGGGCGACCTCGGTCGAGATCAGTCCGTCGTTGACCCCGACCATGCCATATTCCAGCCCTTCCATCATCCGCCACTGGCGTGCGGCATCGGCTGTGAAGACATAGGCGGCAAGGCCGTAGGGCGTATCGTTGGCAATGCGCAGAGCTTCGGCCTCGGTATCGAACCGCAGGACCGGCGCGACAGGGCCGAATATCTCCTCCCCCGCGATCGCCATGTTCTCGGTAACGCCAGCAAGCACGACCGGCGAATGGAACGCTCCGCCAGCGGGCACCCGATGATCGCTGCCAATCCGCTCCGCTCCCTCGCCTATCGCCTGTTCGACCAGTGCCGCAACGCGTTCAACCGCACGCTCGTCGATCAACGGGCCCATCGCGGCGGGAGACGCAACGCCGTCATCCACCTTCAATGCCGCCACGGCACTCGCCAGCTTCTCGACAAAGGCATCATGCACCCCGGCCTGAACCAGAAAGCGGTTGGCACATACGCAGGTCTGGCCTGCGTTACGGAAACGCGAAGCCATTGCACCGGCAACGGCGCGATCGATGTTGGCATCGTCGAACACGATGAACGGCGCATTCCCGCCCAGCTCAAGGCTCAGCCGCTTAACCTGCCCGGCAGCCTTGGCCATGATGACCTTGCCCACCTCGGTCGATCCCGTGAAGCTGATCTTGCGTACCAGCGGATGGGTGCAGAACAGGTCACCTATCGCAGAAGACTTGCGCGCGGGAGCCACGCGGAACAGGTCTTCGGGCACGCCTGCCCGGTGCGCCAGCGTTTCCAGCGCCAGTGCCGAAAGCGGCGTGGCTTCGGCCGGCTTGACCACGATCGAACACCCCGCCGCCAGCGCCGGAGCCACCTTTCGGGTGATCATCGCCAGCGGGAAATTCCACGGCGTGATCGCGGCACAGGTGCCAACCGGCTGCCGCAGCGTCAGCACGCGCTTGTCTGTCGCAAATGTCGGGATGACCTCGCCATAGGCGCGCCGCGCTTCTTCTGAAAACCATTCGATGAACGAAGCGCCGTACTTCACCTCGCCCCGCGCCTCGCCCAGCGGCTTGCCGCTTTCAAGCGTCATCAGCAGCGCAAGGTCCTCGCCGTGCGCAACCATCAGGTCGTACCACGCGCGCAGCACGTCGCTGCGCTGCTTGGCGGTGCGCGCGCCCCATTCGCGGCGCGCCACATCGGCGGCATCGATCATCGCGGCGGTCTCGTCCACGTCATAGCGGCGGACCATGGCCACCAGCGCGCCATTGGCGGGATTGAGCACCCGCAGACCTTCGTTTGCATCCAGGGTTTCCGGACGCAGCAGTCCAAGGGCAGAATCTGCCGTCATGTCATTCGCCTTGATAGTATGATTGTCGGGGTCAGAGCATCCGCGGCAGGGCGTCGGTTTCGCCGCCCTTGTCGAGAATGCGATGCCTGATGGCGCCGGCAGCGTGGAGCGCGACGAGCGTGAGCAGCGCATAGGCACTGTACTTGTGGAGTGCCTGGAAGATCTCGAACGCATTGTCGTTCTTCGGCAGGATTTCCGGCAGTTCCCCAAAGAAAAAGAACGGCACGCCATCGCTCTGCGTGAAGCTGGCCGACATCGAATAGCCGAGCAGCGGGATCAGCACGGTCAACAGCATGATCAGCCGGTGCACGGCGTGCGAAAGGGTCTTTTCCCAAGGCTTCAGCGCTTCGGGTTCATGCGGCAGGGTTGCACGGTTGCTCCAGCGGATCGCCAGATGCACCAGCGCCAGCAGCCATACCAGCACGCCGAACTGCTTGTGGTTGGGGTAGAACAGATCGAAGGTGGCCATCGGCGTGTCTTCTGGAAGGCTGGTCATGTACCAGCCCGACCAGATCAGGCCGAGGATGATGACAGCGCGCAGCCAATGCAGAACGCGCATTGAAAGCGGGTACTTCGTTGCCTGAGCCATTTCGCCTGCCATTGTCCTTGTCCCCTTCAAAGATAGATGCCGCGGGAATATCCACCATCGACTGTCAGTGACTGGCCAGTAATCGAACAGTCGGGCGCACCTGCCAGGAACGCCACCATCCGCCCCACGGCATCGACATCGAGAATGGCGCCGGTCGGAATGTCTGCTGTGAATTCGGCCTCGATCACTTGGGCATCGACACCCCGTTCATGGGCCATCTCGTCGAACAGTTCGACCAGGTGCGGCGTGCGAACGATACCGGGATGCACCGCGTTCACGCTGATGCCGAAGGGCCCGAGCTGATCGGACAGGACCTTGGTCAGGTGCACCACACCCACGTTGCGCAATCCGCTCAACGTGTCGCTCGATCGACCGGTCAGCCCGCCGATGTTGATCACGTGACCTTCCCCTTGCGCCTTCATCACCGGGACGATGCCCTGAATATAGCGCAAGTATCCGCCAACCTTGATGTCCACATCGGTCATCAACATGTCGATATCGACCTGTTCGATCGCTCCGCCGATCGGGTTCGAACTTGCCGCAGCGTTCACCAGCACGTCGATCCGGCCGATGCGCGAAAGCACGCTGTCGACCATGTGCCGGATGCTCACCGTATCGGTAGCGTCCGAGCCAAGCGCCAGCACAGTTCCATGCTTGCCCAGCTCCTCGGCCGCAGCCGTCAGCCGCTCAAGCCCACGCGCGGTGATCACGACGACAAACCCCGCATCGCACAGTGCCCGCACGATGCCGGGAGCGATCCCGCCGCTCCCACCGGTCACGATGGCCACGGGATCGGTGCTCATGGCAGCTCCGCCTGAATCAGCATTGGACCATCGTGCGCAAGGCCATCGCGCAGTGCTGCTTCCAGTTCGCCAGAAGTCGTCACGCGAACCGCCTTCACGCCATAGCCCGCAGCCAATGCGGTCCAGTCAACGCGTGGATTGTCGAGCCGGGTCAGCCCCGCGATCACAGCGTCGTCCAGCGGCGCATCGGCGCGGGTCAACTCGGTCTGCAGGATCGCATAGCGGTGGTTCGCTGCCATGATGACAGTCACGGCAAGGTTCTCGCGCGCCATCGTCCACAGCGCCTGCAGAGTGTACTGCGCACTGCCATCGGACTGGAGCGAAACGACGCGCGCCTCGGGCTCAGCCAGTGCCGCGCCGACTGCGCAGGGCAACCCCTGCCCGATGGCGCCACCGGTGTTGGTCATCACACGGTGCCGCCGCGCACGGTGCGCGTTGCGCAGCCACGGTCCGCCAAGCGTCGAACCTTCCAGCGAAATGATCGCATCATGCGGCAGCTGTGCCAGCAATTCCTCTACCACCAGCGCCGGGTTCAACGCCGCATCGCGATCGGCTGCCGGAGCCGCAGGATCGGGCGCAGGCTGCACGGCAAGCGTTGTCGCGCCCAATGCCTCGCCAAGATCGAGCAAGGCCCCGACAGCGTCGTGCTCCGGCCCGGCCAGGCGGACCAGGCGTTCCTCTGCAACCAGCTGGCTTGGCCAGCCTTCATAGCCGAAGTAGCTGATCGGCATCCGCGATCCGGCCAGCACGACCGTGGCGTTGCCCATCTGCGCGATCACGTCGTCCGGGAAATAGGCCTGGCGTTCCACCGCGGGCAAATCGCCGCCCAGCGTGACGATGGCGGGATAGGGCTCCATCAGCAGCCGCCCGCTAAGGTGCGCGGCCAGCGCCGCGCCAGCGCGCACGCCTGCTTCGGTCAGGGCATTGCCGCCCAGCAGCACGATGACATCGTCCGCCGCTGCCAGAGCTGCCCTTGCCTGCGCAATCTTCTCTGCCCCCACAGGCTGGCCGGACCACGCCCGTGCAACAAGCTGCTGCACGTCGCCCGAAGCTTCTGCGTCGATCACGTCGGTCGGCACGATCAGGGTGGTCGCGCCACCTTCCGCCTCGCAAGTCGCCGCAAAGGCCGCGTCAACGTCCTGTGCGATGGCTGCAGTGGAGGCCATGCGGATGACCTGCCGCGAAACGGGCGAGGCAAGCGATTCAATGTCCGATGTCAGCGGTGCATCGTATTCCAGATGCCAGGTCGCGTGATCGCCGATCACGTTGATGATCCGCGAACCCGCACGGCGCGCATTGTGCAGGTTGGCAATGCCGTTGGCAAAGCCGGGGCCAAGATGCAGCAGCGTCACCGGCACCTTGCCCGAAACGCGGTTGTATCCGTCTGCCGCTCCGGTGCACACGCCTTCGAACAGGCTCAGCACCGATCGGATCTTGCCGTTGCGGGCAAGCGCGCTGACCATGGTCATTTCGGTCGTGCCGGGATTGGCAAAGCAGATCTCCGCCCCGCCCTGATAAAGCGCGTCGAACATCACATCGGCGCCGGTACGCTTGCTCATGCCTTGTTACCTTCTGCAGATGCAGCGCCAACTCCCGCAAGGAAGCCTTCGACCAGTCTCAGGAAATCCTGCGGTGCATCGTCGTGTACATAATGCGATGCGCCTTCAACGGTCGCATGGCGCAGCAAGGCATTCCGCCCTTCCAACTGGCGCACGGATTCGAGATTGCAGAAATCCGATCTGCTGCCGCGAACGACCAGCGTCGGCACCGCAATGCCTGCGATTACCGGCCAAAGGTCCACCACCCGCGCCGGATCCGGCGAAACCCGAGTTTCAGCAATGCCTTCTGCGTCATAACGCCAGATCACCGATCCATCGCTCTGGCCGCGCATGCTTTCCCACAGGCGCTCCTCGATCGCTGCATCGCCCACGTTGGGCCGCAGCTTGCGCCAATAGGCCCGCGCCTCGCCCCAATCGGCAAAGCGCGTGGGCAGCGCCTTCATCTCGGCCACGATCCGTTCGAACCCGGCACCCGAAACGGACGAGCCGGCGGTGATGTCCTCCACCACCAGCGCGTTCAGCCGTTCACGGTTCTGGCTGGCATAGACGTAGGATGTCGTCCCGCCCATCGAATGCCCGATCAACGTGAAACGATCGAGCCCGAATGCTGCCACCACCGCTTCCAGATCAGAGACATACGCGTCGGTATAGTAATTCCGGCCTTGGTCCCAGTCGCTCTCCCCACGTCCGCGCGCATCGAAGGCGATCATGTGGAAGCGGTCGGACAGGGCCCGCGCCAGATTGCGCCAGGTTCCCGAATAGCCGCGCAGACCATGCAGCAGGACAAGCGCCGGTCTTGCCGGATCGCCCCACTCGCGGACATGGATGTTCACCGCCCCGTTGGAGACCGTGCGCGTGCGCTCACCATCCAGCAGGGCAACCGGCTGCGGCGGAGAATCGAGAACCTGTGCAGTCATCGCCAGCCCCTCAGGTCAGGCCATTGCCTTCGGCGTCTTCAGCGCGAAGGCCGCCAAGACGGGCGTTGAGACGGCCGCGCGTGGCAAAGGCCCAGCACACGATCACTTCGTCGCGGTTCGGACCATCGTCGAACGAAACGCTCATCGTGTCATAGTGCGAACGCACATAGAGCGCGTCCTTGTGACCCAGCGGAATGTCGAGGATCGTGCCCGGCACGCCGCGCTTGCCGGTGCTCGGCACCCAGGAAGCGCCACCGCCAACCGCGTCACGGATGGGATTGGCAGCGGGATTGGTCAGCAAGGCATTGCCATGCTCGTATTCGCCATCGATGCCAACCAGGATCGCCTTGCCATAGCTTTCGATCTTGGCATTGCCCGAAAGCGCGTTGAGCCGGCGGCCGATTTCGACGCCGAGTTCCGGCGATGCTTCGATCCACGCGGAAAGGTCCTCGACGAACTGGCCGGCGTAAGGGTTCTTGATGCAGGCACCGATCATGTACTTGAACACGGGCGCGCCATCGGCGGCAGCTCCGGTTTCGCCCGCCCAGATTTCCTGAATCTGCGCATACCAGCGGCGAATGTGAAAGGCGCCAAAGTTGGCGGCATAAGTCGTCATGATAACTCCCCAGTCAATTCCGGTCGTGGCCACCTTTGCAGCGGCTCACGACGTCAATCTTGCCATCACAGGCTCGTCGGATCGGCCTGCCCCTGATTCCGGTTCAATTCGGCCTGCGACAATCCCCCTGCCTGCGGCACGCGCTGGCAGAACACCTCGAGCATGTGGCCGTCGGGATCGTAGAAATAGATCCCCACCGACACACCATGATCGAGGATCTCGGCGATCTCGACCCCGCGCTCGTTGAAGAAGGCATAGTTGGCGCGCAGGTCTTCCATGCTGGTGCTCTTCAGCATCAGGCCGACATGCTCGAACTCCTTGCCCTTGGTCGCGCCTTCCTCGGCCTTGAACAGGGCAATGTCGTGGTCGCTCTCGCCGAAGCTCATGAACACGCCGCCCTTGTAGGGGCCATCTCCCGCGCGCGCGGTGATCTTCATGTTCAGCACGTCGCAGTACCACTGCGCCGAGGCCTCGGGATCGCGCACGAACAGGACGATATGCGCGATGCGATCGACATTAATTGGTGACATGCGGCAACCCCAGATCCTGCGGCACACCTTCAACCCAGGCGAGATCGGTGATCTCGTTGAATTCGCGCCATTCCTTGGTCCAGTTCCGACCACCGTCGGTGCTGCGGTAAAGATAGCCGAACTTGCTTGCGGCAAGCAGGAAATCCGGATCGGCAGGGTTTGAACCGAACGCCCACATGCACGAGTTCGATGGCTTGTCGAGCGCGGCATGGGTCCAGGTCAGGCCCGCATCGTCCGATGTCAGGATCGCTGCGGTCGTGCCCGGCGTGCCATCGCCGATGCCTACAGCAATCTGCGTTGCGCTGCCCGGCTTGCGCAGCATCACGCGCGAATAGCGCAGACCCCAAGCGGCCTTAGCAGGCGTGCGGTCCCAAGTCTTGCCATCATCGGTCGAACGATAAAGGGCAATGACGGTCAGTGCCAGATGCACCGTGCTGCCATCGTCCTGCGGCAGGATCATGATGTCGTGCAGGTCCGAATTGCCACCGAACTCCGACCACGTCGTGTCAATGCGGTCCCAGGTATCGCCGCCATCGCGGCTGCGCCACAGGCCACCTTCCTCGACGCCCGCCCAGACATCCTTCGGATCATGCGGATCAACAACCACCGCCAGCATACGCGGGCGGTTCACGCCTTCGCAGAACTCGGGCATTTCCAGCGTGGTCTTTTCCCAGGTCTGTCCACCGTCGATCGAACGGAACAGCGCCGAACGCGAAGGTGCGCCGGTTCCGGCATACATCACGCGCGGATCGCTTTCGCTCACCGCCAGTTTCCACACGGCATAGCCGTTCAGCGCGCAATCGATCCGGCGCCAATGGACGCCACAGTCTTCGGAATAGAACAGGCCCTTTTCAGCACCTGCAAACACCGCTTCCGGGTTGGCGGGATCAACCAGCAGGCAGCGCACGCGATCATCGTATTCAAGATCCTGCCGGATATTGATGCGATACCAGCTCTTGCCATCGTCGTGGCTGCGCATGACGGCCTGTCCGTCGGTTGCGACTATGAGTGTCTTGCTCATGGTTTTCGTGTTCCTGCTGCCTTGGCGCTTCTGGTGGATCAGCTGAGGTTGACCCAGACGCTCTTCACTTCGCTGTAGAGTTCCATCGCCTGTCGGCCGTGTTCACGGCCCCAGCCCGATTGCTTGAATCCGCCGAACGGCGTCGCATTGTCGACCAGGTTGAAGCAGTTGACCCACACGGTCCCCGCCTTCACCGCAGCAGCCATGCGATGCGCCTGCTTGAGGTTGTTGGTCCAGATCCCTGCCGAAAGACCGAAGTCGGAATCGTTGGCCTGGGCCACCAAGTCTTCCGGATCGGACCACCTCAGCGCGCTCAGCACCGGGCCGAAGATCTCTTCGCGTACGATGCGCATGTTGCTGGCGGCATTCGCCATGATCGTCGGCTGGAAGAAGAAGCCTTCGTTCAGGCCCTGCGGACGCGATCCGCCACAGACCAGTTCGGCACCTTCACGCTGCCCGATCTCGACATAGGAGCTGACCCGATCCCACTGCTCTTCCGAAACCAGCGGGCCGAAGTTCACCGCAGGATCAAGCCCGTTGCCGATGGTCAGCTTCGCTGCATGATCGGCAATCCGGGCCAGCAGGTCGTCGTGAATGTCGGAATGGGCATAAAGGCGCGATCCTGCCGTGCAGGTCTGGCCCTGGTTGAAGAAGATGCCGGCCGCGATCGAAGCCGCCGCCGCATCGAGGTCTGCATCGGGCAGCACGATCTGTGGAGACTTGCCGCCAAGTTCAAGGCTGACCTTCTTGAGGTTGCCGGTGCTGCCGCGCACGATCGCCTTGCCCACTTCGGTGGAACCGGTGAAGGCCACCTTGTCCACGCCGGGATGATCGACCAGCGCAGCACCCGCCTCGCCGAAGCCCGTGATCACGTTGAACACGCCCGCGGGAATGCCTGCTTCCAGCGCCAGTTCGGCCAGTCGCAGTGCCGTCAGCGGCGTCTGCTCGGCGGGCTTGAGCACCACGGTGCATCCGGCGGCCAGGGCCGGAGCGACCTTCCACGCCGCCATCGACATCGGATAGTTCCACGGCACGATCAGCCCGCACACGCCCACCGGCTCGCGCACGGTGTAGTTCAGGATCTTCGCGCCACTGCGCGGCGATACCGGCAGCGTCTCGCCGCCGAACTTGGTCGGCCAGCCGGCGAAATAGCGGAAGGTCTTGATCGACCCTTCGATCTCGACTGCCTTGGTCAGCGTGGCAGGCTTGCCGTTGTCGATGCATTCCAGCACCGCCAGATCCTGCGCATCGCGCTCGATCAGATCGGCAAGGCGATTGAGCAGGAGCGAACGATCGACCGCGCTCATATCGCGCCATGCCGGATTTTCCAGCGCACGGCGCGCCGCCCGCACGGCGAGGTCGACATCTTCAACCCCGCCCTCGGCCACCTGGCAGATTTCCTTGCCCGTGGCGGGATTGTGCGTGGCAAAGGTCTTGCCCGTGACCGACTGGACCGACTTGCCATCGATGATCAGGCCGCGCGGAGCGCCCTTCAGCCCGGCTTCAAGCCGTTCTGCAATGGAATACGCATCGGATGCGCTGGCTTGTGCGAGTGCAGACATTGCCCCTCCTCATAATTAACACCGGCGGGATAACCGGGATCGGCCAAAGCCTGCGCTGCGAGAAATCGATGCGCGCAGGCCATGCCCCGTCAACTTCGAATCACCTGATAACGCACCTTCGCGAAGTAAACAATACTGGATTTTTAAGTTTGGTTGTTTCATATGGTCGACAATACAGAAGCGCGCTGCCGATTTGCCGTGGGCCGCGTGCGCAATGGGGAGAACGCGGCATGACAGATACCGGGGCAACCTTAGAAGGCCTCCTGCTGGATGCTCGCGCGCGTAGCGCAACCTTGCCGCTTCCGGCGGTTTCACCATCTTTATCAGAGGCATACGCCGTGCAACGCGCGCTAATGAGCGCGACCAACCTGCCGGTCATGGTATGGAAGATCGGGCTCACATCACCTCCTGCGCGCGAAGCGTTCGGGGCGAGCGAACCCGCTGTCGGGCGTCTGGCGGCCAGCGCGATTCTCAACACGGGAACCGAAGCGCGGCAGGTCTGGCCGGAAACCTTTGCCGAAGCCGAGATCGTCTTCGAACTCGGCGCAGACCTTCCGTCTTCAGGCACGCCCTACACGCGCGAGACAGTCCTGCCGGCGATCAAGGCGATCCATGGGGGCATCGAACTGGCCGCGCCGCGCTATGACACTTCGGACCTGCCGCTTGGCCTCTTCGTCGCCGACAATGCGATGGGCTATGCTCTCGTCCTCGGAAAGCGCCTTTCCCATTCCTGGGAAGACCGCTTTGCAGACATGGCCGTGGACATTTTGGTCGATGGCGAGGTGCAGGAGCACGGCAGCACCACCCGTGTCATGGGCAACCCGCTCGATGCGCTGGTGTGGCTTGCCAACTGGCTTTGCGAAAACGGTGAAGGCGGTCTGCGCCGTGAACAGCTCGTCACCTCCGGCAGCTGTACCGGCGCCACACCGGTGAAAGCCGGAGAAACAGTCACCGCTGCCTTCGGCGGCATCGACGCCGCGCGCGTCACTCTTGTATCGTGAACATATCTGGAGATCTGAACATGAACCTTGATTTGGGATTGGACGGCAAGGTTGCCGTCATCACTGGCGGCGGCGTCGGCATCGGCAAGGAAACCGCGCGCAAGCTCGCGTTGGCCGGGGCCAAGGTCGTCATCGCTGCCCGCACCGCCTCCAAGCTGGAAGCGGCAGCGGAAGAACTGCGTGCAAGCACTGGCGGAGAGATCATCGCCGTGCCGACCGACACGACTTCCAAGGCATCGGTCGAAGCCCTCGTCGCAGCCGCGGTCGAGAAGTTCGGCGCCGTCCACATCCTCGTCAACTGCGCCGCAGCCCCTGGTGGCTTGGTGCGCAACGCCATCGAACTGGCTGACGAAGACGCGCTGATGCTTGATCTCAACACCAAGCTGTTCGGCTATTTCCGCACGGCCAAGGCCTGCGTGCCGCACATGCGCAAGGCAGGCTGGGGCCGTATCGTCAATGTCGGTGGCCTGACAGCGCGTTGCACCGAGGCGCTTTCGGGCATGCGCAACACCGCGCTCGTCCACTTCACCAAAACCCTGTCCGACGAAGTCGGCAAGGACGGTATCACCGTGAACATCGTACACCCCGGCGTGACCCGCACCGAACACATTGAGGAATGGTTCGCCGAGATGGCAGCTGAGGAAGGCACCACCGTCGACGCGATCGTCAAGCGCGAGGCTGGCGATCCCGCCGCGCTTAAGCGCATGCTCGAAGTCGAGGAAGTGGCTGACCCGATCGTGTTCCTCTGTTCGCAGCTGGGCAGCGGCATTACCGGTGAATCCATCGCCGTCGACGGAGGCCTGTCGCGCGCGGTATTCCTCTGACGCGAAAGGGGCGCAGATCGCAAGACCGGCGCCCCTTCCCCTCCCGACCGGAGCAAACTGAATATTGGATATTGGCGGCTCAGGCCGCCTTTTTCGTGCCAGACGTGGCCCAGATCGTCGCCACCACGCTCAGCACCAGCACCACGCAGCAGGAATAGAGCATCAGGTCGAAGCTGCCCGTGGCAAGCGTTGCCGCTGCTGCCGCAGGGCCAAGCCCAGTCCCGAACGTCTGGATTGAACCCATCGCGCAAACCACCCGCCCGCGCTTGCACGCCTCCGAACAGATTCCGGAAAGCAGAGGCTGCGCAAAGTTCCAGCTGAACATCATCAGCACGCAGGCGATCACGAAGGCGCTGTTCGTCACCTGCCCGCGGAACATCAGGAAGCCGACGACCCCGGCAATCGCGCTTACGATCAATGGCCCCGCCCGGCCCCAACGCTGCGGCAGGAAACCGGCAAGGCCGGCAGCAACCACACCCGCCATCGTCCCGATGGAAAGGCCGCTTGCGATGGTCCCGGTCGGCACCGCGCTTTCAATGCCGATGCGTTCGGAATAACTCCACCCGGCGCCCATCGCAAAGAACAGCAGGAACACGCCGACCAGTGAACCGAACGCGATCCGCCAGTCGAGCGCGCCGCCCCCCGCAAAGATATCAGCCTCGTCTTTCGAACCATCCGGCAACGCCTTCAGCGAAAGGATGACCAGCAGGCTAGCCCCTGCGATCGTCGCGAAAACGGTGCTCGGGCTGAAGGCTGACTGTATCTCCGGCAAGGCATAAAGGAACATCGTGCTGAACAGCGCGCCAGCCACCAGGTAGATGGAAAAGGCACGGTCAGGGTTACGCGCCCGGCCAAGCGCCGCGAATGCAAAGCCGACCGCGATCCCCGCGCCCGCCCCTGCCACAACTCGCGCCGCCGCCATGGCGAAGAAGCTTGTCGTCAGCCCCGTCAGCAGATTGCCAGCCGCGATCAGCACCAGCCCCAAGGCCACGGCAACACGCCACGAAACACGTGAGAGCGCGAAGGTGCTGAGGCCGATCGTCACCCCCATCGCGTTGATGTCCCACGCGACGAGATAGCCCAGCTGGTCGTTGTCGAACCCGGTCTGCTGCGCGACAAGCGCGAGGAAGCCGGGTGTCACGAAGATCACCAGAGCACCGATGATGCCCACCGCGACGGCGCTTGCAAGGCCGGCGGGCGTCAGGCGTGCCACCGGCATCTCCGGTGGTGCAACCTGCTCCATCATCACTGCCTGTTCCATCGTTCCACCCACTCCCCGCGCTTCACGTTCTGATTATCAGGCGGGCAGCACGTCCTGGACAGCCAGTGCAAACTTGTCGACCAGCTCGTCCACCTCGGCGCGGTTGATCACCAGAGGCGGCGCGAAGACCAGTGTATCGCCCAGCGCACGCGTGATCAGGCCCCTTGCCGCCGAAGCCTTGAGGATCTGGCGTCCGGTGCGGTTGGCCATCGGGAAGGTTTCCTTGGCCCCGCGATCCTTCATCAGTTCGATGCCGATCATCAGGCCCTTGCCGCGAATGTCGCCGACATGGGCATGCTGGCCCAGGCGGTCCTTCAACTGCTGGAGCATGTAGGGCCCGACATCGGCCACGTTGTCCACGACCTTGAGGTCATCGATCAGCTTCAGCGCGGCCAGCGCTGCCGCCGCACCCACCGGATGTGCGGAATAGGTATAGCCGTGGCCGAACAGCCCGGCCGTGGCAGCCGCACCTTCGATCACGTCCCACACCTTGGGCGAGATGAAGCAGACAGACATCGGGAAGTAACCCGAAGTCACGCCCTTGGCCGACGTGATCAGATCAGGCTCGTAGCCATAAGTCTGGCTGCCCCAGTAGGTGCCAAGGCGACCGAAACCGGACACGACTTCGTCGGCCACCAGCAGGATGTCATGCTTCTTCAGGATCGGGCCGATTTCCTCGAAATAGCCTTCGGGCGGCGGGATCAGGCCGCCTGCGCCCATCACTGCTTCGGCAAAGAACGCCGCGATCGTATCGGCGCCTTCGCGCTCGATCGTGTCTTCCAGTTCCTTGGCCAGCTGCTTCGAGAATTCCCGCTCGCTCATGCCTTCGGGGGCATTGCGGTAATAGTAGGGCGCGCTGACGTGGATGATCGGGCCCTTGGGCAGATCGAACAGGGTGTGCATGCCCGGCAGGCCGGTCAGGCTGGCTGTGGCCACGCCCGAACCGTGATAGGCGTTCCAGCGGGCAATGATCTTCTTCTTTTCCGGCTTGCCGCGCAGGTTGTTGTAATACCAGATCAGCTTGAGCTGGGTTTCGTTGGCATCGCTGCCCGAAGCGCCGAAGAACACGCGCGACATCGGCACCGGAGCGCGCTTCAGCAGTTCCTCGGCACACTCGGCAACCACGTCGGTCGACATGCCGTTGAACGTATGGAAGAACGAGAGCCGCTCGCTCTGCCTGGCGATGGCTTGGGTGATCTCCTTGCGGCCATAGCCCAGGTTGACGCACCACAGGCCCGCCATGCCGTCGAGGTATTCCTTGCCGTCAACATCGGTGACGCGGACGCCAGAGCCACTGGCCATGACGGTCGGGCCATCGGCCATCAGATCGGTGATGGAGGTGAACGGATGGAACTGGCTGCGCTGGTCGCGCAGCGCGGCCTCTGAAAGCTGGCCCTCTGAAATCTGGGTCGCCATGTGGTTTCTCCCCTTGCCGCCCGGCATCGCCAATCGAATCACGGCAGCACATCTATGACCACGCACCCTTCGCGCATTTGATCCGATTACGCAACAGTGATAGTTGAATGATGTTCGTTTTCCCGTTTGGTCAACAATCAACAGCCCGTCGGATTGGAAATCCCGGCGTAACAATACCCGTCCTGAGCGCAGTCGCCATTGACTTGCAGCCAAGCCTGAATGAGTAGGAAGCATGGACGAGAAACCCGATCTTGGTAACGTCATGGCGATGATGTCATTCGCCGCAGTCGTCAGCACAGGCGGCTTTTCCAGCGCGGCGGACATGCTGGGATATTCAAAAGCCGCGGTCAGCCGCCAGATCGCCAAGCTGGAACAGAGCATCGGCGTGCGCTTGCTCGATCGCACGACCCGCTCGGTCACGCTCACCCCCGCCGGGCGTGAAATGTATGCCCGCTGCGCCCGCATCGTCGAGGAAGTGAGCGAGGCCAACCAGATCATCAGCGGCATGGTGTCCAAGCCGCGCGGTGAACTGAAGGTCAACGCGCCGGTCGTCGCCTCGCTGTTCGATCTTACCTCGATCATGCCGCGTTTCCTGCAGACCTATCCCGAAGTCCGCCTGTTCGTGAACCTTTCAGACAGCAAGGTCGATCTGATCAAGGGCCGGTTCGACGTTGCCTTCTGGATGGGGGACACGTTCGACAGTTCGCTCGATTCCGTACGCCTGCGCCACTACCCGATGGTCCTCGTCGCCTCGCGGCCCTACCTTGACCGTTCGGGCCGTCTCAACGCGGCAAACGATCTCAAGGACCACACCTGCATCGTCGAAACGCACATCTCCAAGGTCGGCGAATGGCGCCTGTCGGAGGACGTGACCGTGCCGATCAATCGCGGTCCGCTTACCAGCAACTCGGTGCGCATGGCCCGTGAAGCCACGCTCGAAGGCCTCGGCATCAGCTACCTGCCACGCTTCCTGGTTGAGGACGACATCGCCGCAGGCCGCCTCGAACCGCTGCTGCCCGATCTGGTGACAGAGCGTATTCCGCTGCACATCATCTTCCCGCGCGGCAACTATGCCCTGTCGAAGGTCCGCGCCTTCGTCGATTTCGTGCGCGAGGAAATGCGCGACGAGGACGCGCCCGCTTCGGGCAACGTCCTCGCGCTGGCATCGGCTATCTGAACCTTACAGGTCCATGCAGTCGTTCTCGTACCCGAACGCCATCGCGCCCACGTTGCGCGCGTAAGGGTACGGGTTGTTCGCCACGTGCGCACGGGCACAGTGGATATCCAGGAACGCACGCTGGATCTGGTTGCCAAGGTAAATCGCCTTGCCGCCGGAAAACAGCATCAGCAGGTCGATCGCCTTCACGCAGTTGTTGACCATCGAAGTGGTGTGATGGCCAAGTTCTGCCCGGCGCTCGATCGGCCAGTCGTTGGCTTCGGCGCGGGCATCCAGTTCGGCAAGGTCGCTCTTCAGGCGCAGTTCCATGTCGTTGAGGATCACCTTCACCTCGGCCACGGCTTCCTGGATGGTTGTATCCGCAGCAAGACGCGCGCCGGTATAGGTCGCACGCTTTTCACGCGTTGCCTGCACGAACGTTTCCAGCGCGCGGCGCAGCGAACCCAGAGACGTGGTTGAAACCGTGCGGTTGAAAATCTGCGCAAACGGAATGCGATAGAGCGCGCCCGGATTGGCATGCTTGCCGGGGACATCGATGTTGAACATGTCCTTTTCGCGCATCACACGGTGTGCGGGCACAAAGGCATCTTCCACCACGATGTCGTTGCTGCCGGTCGCGCACAGGCCCATTGTGTGCCAGGTATCGATGATCTGGTAATCCGAACGCGGGATCAGGAAATTGAACGGCTCGGGCGCACCACCCTCCTCTGCCACCATGTTCGCACCCAGCAGTACCCAGTCGCAATGCTCCGATCCGCTGGAAAAGGCCCAGCGCCCGCTGATGCGATAGCCACCTTCTGCCTTCGTCACCTTGCCCATCGGCATGTAGGACGAACTGATCAGTACTTCGCCATCATCGCGCCACACATCCTCGGCCGCCTGCGGATCGAACAGCGCAAGCTGCCAGTTGTGGACCGCCACCACGCCATAGACCCAGGCACTGCTCATGCAGCCTTCGGCCAGGGTGCGGGCGATCTCGCAATAGACCGCGGGCGACATCTCGTAGCCGCCATAGCGCTTTGGCTGCAGCACCTTGAAAAACCCGGCGTCGATGAAATCGCGAATTGTCTGCGCCGGCACCTGGCGGGCGGCAATGGCCGCGCTTTCCCGATCGCGCAGCACCGGCACCATGGCACGGGCCCGCGCGATAAGTTCCGTTCCGCTCGGCATCGTGGCGTCGCTGGCGTTTGCCACATGTGCGACGGGGCCTGTTGCTGCAGTTGCCATGATCTTTCCCAATCCCTCTTTTCGTTGACGCTCCGAATCCGCGAATCCGACTTCGGCAGTGGCTGTACGGTTTGCGAAGGCAAAAGCCCGCCGTGCTGCCACCCTGTCCGTTTCGCGCAACTCACTCCGGCTCGTCGTTTGACACCTCTGGTTGAACCTATTCCACTCAAATCACCCGGTTTGCAGGGGCTTCCGGCTGATCGAATCAGCTCATTTCGTCGTTTCTCTTACGTAACAATAATGCCTGATTGCCAGTAACTGTAAACCGTGTAATAACATGAGCCGTTCAGCAACATGAACAATCGGGCACGACACCAAGCGCGTGAGAGGGAGACGCCGTCGTGCAATCGGGGAGAAAGTCACGATGAAACGTACTCAGAAATCCGCGCGAATTGCCGCGCTTATGCTATCCACCGCGGCCCTCGCCGCAGCGTCTGCCGCCTTCGCGCAAGAGGCCCAGCCGCAAGACCAGAATGCCCAGGCCGAATCGGGTGAGAGCGGCGGCCTTGCCGATGCGATCGTGGTCACCGCCAACAAGCGCAACGAAAGCCTGCAGAAGGTTGCGATCTCGGTCAGCGCCTTCTCGGGTGAGCAGATCGATCGTCTCGGCATCACCGAGACAACCCAGATCACCCAGCAGATTCCGTCGCTGCGCGTGAATGCCTGGTCGCCGAACCTCACCATCTTCAGCCTGCGCGGCATCTCGCAGAACAACTTCACCGATAACCTCGAAGCGCCGGTCGCGGTCTATCAGGACAACGCCTATATCGCCTCGATGAACGCGGTTGCCGGCCAGCTGTTTGACATCAAGCGCGTCGAGGTTCTGCGCGGACCGCAGGGGACGCTGTTTGGCCGCAACGCCACCGGCGGCCTGATCCACTACCTCAGCGAAGATGCCAGCAAGGACGATTTCAACGGCTACGCCCAGGGCGAATATGGCCGCTTCAATTCGTGGTCGCTGGAAGCCGCTGCTGGCGGTGCGCTTGCACAGGGCGTGCGCCTTCGTGTTGCCGGCCGTGTCGAAAAGGCTGATGGCTACATCAAGTCGCGCGACACGCTCGATTCCAACGGCGCGCTCATTGCGCCGGGCAGCGGGCAGGACCTTGGCGGCAAGAACGGCTGGGCGGCGCGCGCCAACCTGCAGTTCGACCTTGCGCCTTCGGCCACGCTCAGCCTGTGGTACAAGCATTCGGAAGACAACAACGTCGCCACCGGCGGCTACGTGTTCGAGAACTGCGAATACCTCAGCAACGGCTATTGTGACACAAACGCTGCCGGCCTCAGCGACAGCCAGAACGGCGTCATCAATGGCGTGACCGCTGAAAAGGCCAGCCCGTGGGAGCACTTCGGCGAACGCCCCGGCCGCCTCGATCGCGTGATGAACAGCTACCAGGCCCAGCTCGACTGGGATCTGGGCGGCGTGGAACTCACCTCGATCACCAACTACCTGAAGATGGACAAGACCTACGCCGAGGATGGCGATGCCTTGCCCTTCACCATCGTGAACGTCGATTCCCGTGTGAACTTTGACCAGTTCTCGCAGGAACTGCGCCTCTCGGGCGAAACCGGCATGCTCAAGTGGCAGGTCGGCGGCTATTACCTCGACATGAAGTACGATGGCTCGCACGCCGTCACCGGCGCGCCGATCCTCGATCTTGCCGTTGCCGGCAATGGTGGCTTCTCGCTGCCCAAGGTCGATCAGCAGTACGTGCTGGATTCGAAGAACTGGTCGATCTTCGCGCAGGGCGACTTCCGCTTCACCGATCAGCTGACGCTGACCGTGGGCGGGCGCTACTCGAAGGACAATAAAAAGATCGATTACAAGAACATCCTGATCGATCCGACCTACGCCCCGCAGCCCAACCCGAAGCTGCTGTTCACTGGCAAGGACTTGGCCGCAGTGGTTCCGGGTGCTGACGAAGATCACTATGGTGATTGGGCGGCACGCGTTTCGCTGAATTACCAGGCAAACCCGGACACGCTACTGTTCGTATCGTGGAACCGCGGCATAAAGGGCGGCAACTGGTCGCTGTCATCGAACATTGCTCCGCAGGACTTCCGCCATCGCCCCGAAACGCTCAACAGCTTCGAAGGCGGCTTCAAGACCACGCTGATGGGCGGCAAGATGCGCCTCAACGGCACTGTCTATCACTATATCTACGACGATTATCAGGCCTTCTCGCTCGCCGGTGGTGTGCCGAAGGTCTACAACAGCGATGCGCACGCAACGGGCGCGGAACTCGAAGCGTTCCTTTCGCCCTCACGCAACTTCGATGCGGTGTTCGGTGCAACCTACGAAACCTCGTCGGTGGACAGCATCCCCGCCACTGGCGTTCAGTTCGGTCCGGAATTCTTCCCCGGCGCACCTGATACGCAGTACTGCACCAATCTGGGCGGCGTGTTCCGTTGCGATTTCCCGCAGGCGAACATCACCAAGGCCGAACTGCCCAACGCCCCGCGCTTCAGCTTCAACTACCTGCTGCGCTACAATCGCGATGTCGCGGGCGGCAATGTTGCCGTGCAGGTCGATGGCGTCTGGTACGATGACCAGTTCCTTGAAGTGACGAACGGTCTTGGTTCGCTGCAGAAGGCCTACAACGTCACCAACGCATCGTTGACCTATCGCCACGAGGACACCGGCATCTCGCTTACCGCCTGGGGCCGCAACGTGTTCAACAAGGCCTATCGCGCCTACGCGCTCAACCTTGGCATCCTTGGCGTGACCTCGATCTACGCTCCGCCGGCAACCTATGGCGCCACCTTGCGCATTCCCTTCGGCGCAAGCCGCTGAGGCCCGGATGAGAAAGGGGTGCCGGTTGCGCATTGCGTCGGCACCCTGATCGCCCATATCTGATCAGCTCAGATCAGATAACCTATTTGGAGTGTTTCCCCGGGGAAACACTCCATTTTTGTTCTTGGCGTTCCAGCGTCCCCACAGGGATGCAGGCGGATCAGACGTCGCCGATGGTCTCGATCTTCCGGGCCATTGTCCGCGCCAGTGCCAGCCGCAGGCCGTTGATCAGCGCATCCAGCGCAAACCGGAACGCCTGATCGTGGTCATAGCTTTCCGTGGGCCGATCGGCGCGCTGCCGTTCGCTATCCTCGTGCAGTTGCCAGCCGACCATGAAGCGCGTGATCAGCTTCGAGCCGTAGATCGCGTGTTCTTCCGAAAATCCCGCTTCGCGCAACGGCTTTGAGAGCAGATCACGCGGTTCGGTCGGTAGCGAAGCCGCCACAAGCCTGGCACCGTCGCGGTAATCGAGCACGACCTCGTAGCTTCTGGTCGCCACCGCGCGCAGCCATTCGTCCCACGGCTCTCCCGGGTGCGGCGCGCGCAGGACAGGCAGCAGGATCGCCGCGGCCATATGGTCTAGCAGCACGGACTTGCTGGGAAAATGACGATAGAGCGCAGGCCCTTCCACGCCAAGGTGATCGCCCAGCCGCCGCGTGGTCAGCTTGTCGAGGCCGATCTCGTTCAGCAACCCCAGCCCCGCTTCGACGATCGTCTCTCGCGTCAGGGTTGCCTTCCGGTCCAGTTCCTTGCTCTTGCGGTCCATCAACGCCTCGTTACGCCATGGCCGTAAAGAAAGCGGCCACCAGCGGGGCGCGGGTTAGCACCAGAAACATCGCAAGTAACCCGGTATTCTGCCTATATCGGCAGGGCAGAACGGGGAAGGATGGCCACCACCCTTCCCCGCAATGATCAAAGTGCCGCGATTTCCGCCTTCGCTGCGGCAACCGATGCAGCCCGCATTTCAGGGCCAAAGCCGATCTTGTCTGCCCGCACGATCGTCAGGTCCGTCACGCCAATGAAGCCGAAGAACACGCGAAGCAGGCTTTCCTGATGCTCTGCTACATCGCCCGCTTCGTACATGCCGCCCTGCGTGGAAGCGATGATCACGCGGGTGTTGCCGGCAAGGCCCTTCGGTCCGGCTTCGGAATAGGTGAACGAAACGCCGGGCACGCCCAGCCGGTCAATCCATGCCTTGAGCTGCGATGGCACGGTGAAGTTGTACATCGGCGCACCGATCACGGCCACGTCTGCGCCCATGAACTGCTGCAGATAGGCCAGTTCGGCCGGAGCCGCCGCCTTCATCGCATCGCTTTGCGCATCGGGCGGCAGGCGTAGTGCACCCGTCGTCACCTCGTCGAGATGGGCAACGGGATTTGCCACCAGATCAAGGCGTTCCACTTCTGCGCCAGGTGTCTTAGCGGCCAGATGCGCCACGATTGCCGCGGTAAGTTCGCGGCTGACCGAATCCGGGCCGGTGGTTGAACTGTCGATATGCAGGATTTTCATTTTGGTCCTCACAGGTTGGAAACTTCAACTTCGGCCAGTGCCCGCGCGAAGGCTTCGAGCAGATGATCGGCCTCGGCCACATTGATCGGAAGCGGCGGCCGTATCTTCAGCACGGCATTGCTGCGGCCCGCTGCTCCGATCAACACGCCGCCACGCCGCATGGCATTGACGATTGCGGCCGCAATATCGCCAGAAACGGTCTGGACCCCGATGAACAGCCCCGCGCCGCGCAGCCCCGTCAGCGCCGGTGACGCTTCGATCATGGGAGCAAGCCCGGCCATCAGGTGCTGCCCGATCCGCGCGGCATTGGCGATCAGCCCTTCGTCCTCGATCACGGCAAGCGTGGCAAGTGCAGCCGCGCATGAAACGGAGCTTCCGCCAAAGGTATTGAAATACCGCTGCATTTTGGCGAATTCCAGCGCCAGCACATCGCGCATCACCAACGCCGCCACAGGCTGTCCGTTGCCCATCGGCTTGCCGGTGGTGACCATGTCCGGCACGATGCCATGCCGCGCAAAGCCCCACATGCCTGCGCCAGTGCGGCCAAAGCCCGGCTGGACCTCATCGGCGATGAACATGCCGCCTGCCTTCCGAATGGCATCCACCCCGCCCGCCAGGAAGCCCGGCGGATCCGCAATCGCGCCATCACTGCCAAAGATCGTATCGACGAGCAGCGCTGCCGGGCGAATGCCATCGGCTTCCATCCGCGCAATCGCCTCGCCAACAAGTGCTGCGAACTGCTCAGGCCCCTCCGGCGCAAGTGGCATGGTGATCGAATGAACATCCGGCCCTAGAGGCAACCCGGTGACCGGCGACATGCCCTGCAAGAGATCGGACGTACCATGATAGGCGCAATCGGTGACGATCACGCCGCGCCTGCCTGTCACCATGCGGCTGATCCGGATCGCCAGATCATTGGCTTCGCTGCCAGAATTGGTGAGGATCACCTTGCCCAGGGCATCGGGAAGTGTGGCCAGGAGCCGCTCTGCCAGAAGGATCGGGTGTTCGGTCAGGTAGCGGGTGTGCGTGTTCAGCACATCGCCCTGCCGCGCCATCGCCGTGACGATCCGCGGGTGGCAGTGCCCAGCCACGGGTACGTTGTTGTAGGCATCGAGGTAGTGCTGGCCATCCGCGTCTTCGATCCAGCACCCTTGCGCGCGCACCGCATGAACCGGCTGCTCGTAGAACAGCCGGTAGCTGGGCGAAAGCACACGTTCGCGCCGGGCAAGAAGATTGGATGTATCACGATTCATCGACTTGCCGGGCCTTCTATCGATCAGAAGTTGCGCGTCAGCGTCACTGCCCACTGTCGTGGTGCGCCGGGCGATACCGAAGTGAGCCCCGACTGCTGCGCCTGATCGAAACGCGTGTTTTCGTAATAGCGGTTTCCGAGGTTGGTAACTTCCAGTGCCAGCCCCCAGTTCCGGTCTTTCGACTTCCAGGAAAGGCGGGCCGTGGCAAGAAAGTACCCTTCGATCCGGTTTGTGGGCCCGTTGAGCGCTTCGGTAAAGACATGGCTCTGGTACGATCCGTCCGCGCGCAGGCTGAGCAACCCGGCATCGCCATCGAGAATATCGTACTGGATACCGGCAGCGCCCTTCCATTTCGGAGTGAACGGGGTGACCATGTTGAGCGCGATGAACGTGGCTGGATCGGTCCGCCGGTACTTGAAATCAAGGTAGCTACCCGAAAGATCGAGCGACAGGCGATCAGTCGGATAGGCGGAAATCTCCACCTCCACGCCCTTTACCTTGGCAGTACCGGCGTTGTTGGGCTGGAAGCACGGGGCAATCGGGCAGGCCAGGACATTAAGGATGATGTCCTTGTAATCATTGACGAAACCCGCAACGTTGAAGCGCACGCGGCGATCGAACAGATCGGTCTTGAACCCGATTTCATAGGAAGTGATGGTCTCTGGCTTGAACGACTTGAGCTGACCCACATCGAAGGGCACGCCATTGAACGGATCGATCTGCCCGTTGGCGACCGGCAGGATCGTGCCCGGTGCAAAGAACGGGCGCGGGTTGACGCCACCGGCGCGATATCCGGTCGACACCTGGCCATAGACCAGCACTTCGTCGGAGAAGCGATAGTCCAGCGCCACGCGCCAATCGAAGCGCTTGCCTTCGTAACCGTCCGTCAGGCCATTCAGGCCAAGCAGCGCGCAGTTGGGCGCATTGGCCGGATCGAAGGGCGCGCGGCCTGGAAGACAGGGCGTGGCGGGGATCGTGCCATCCGGGTTGGAGCGGAAGTATTCCTGCGTCTTGCGGTCCCAGGTATGGCGGATGCCGCCGGACAGGCGCAGGGCATCGGTCAGCTGGTAATCGCCATTGAGGAACAGCGCGGTCGATTTGCTGGTGCTATCCTCTGGCCCCTGGTTGAAGTTCAGGCCAACGTACGTGAGGGCAAGCCGCGCGGCAAAGGTTGCCGTGCCGCGGAAGTGGAAGGCGCCTGCCGTCAGGTTCAGCTTGCCGTCCATCAGCCGGGCATTGGCGCGCAGTTCCTGGCTGAACTGCCAGTTCTTCAGCTTCTGCAGCGCCAGCTGGTTCATTACCGGGCTGCCATCGGCGTCTTCGGCAAAGGTGGCCGTGTAATCGCGGTATGCGGTGATCGAGCGGACCTGCAGGTTGTCCGACACGTCCCATTTCACGTTGCCCGAGATGCCATAACTGTCCAGGTGCGACACGATGGGGATGCTGAACGGGGTATAGGGGTCCTGCCCCGTGGGTGCGCGCGTGTCGGTGAATGTCGAATAGGTCCAGTAGCGGTTGCGCCCCGCCGTATCGCACGAATTTGGCCCATATGGCACGAAGCGGCAATCGAACGGCACCGGCGGCGTTGCCGGGTTGCCATCATCGATCGTCAGGCGCGGATTGTTGGCAAAGCGCAGGACATCGGCGCCCGCCTCCGAACGATCACGCGTGAGATCACCGATCAGGCTGACATCGAGGTTGCTTGCCGGCAGCCAGCGCAGATAGATGCGCCCCGCGGCCAGCGACTGCCCGCCCAGCGTACCAAGCTGGCAACCATCGCCAAGGTTGGGGGCGGCAGAAACACCCGATCCGGGATGGGTGCAGGCATAGTCCATCCGCTTCACGAAGCCTTCCCGGCTGCGCGAAACAGCCGAGACGCGGGCAAAGAGCTTGTCCGGCGCGATCGTGAAATCGGCCATGGCCCGCGCATCGAAGCGCTTGAAGGCCCCACCGGTAACGGACACCATGCCTGAATTGTCGCCCGATGGGGCCTTGGAGAACATCTTCACCGCGCCGCCGATGGAATTGCGCCCGGCCAGTGTGCCCTGCGGACCGCGCAGCACTTCGACGCGATCGAGATCGAGCAGTTCGACGAGCGATCCGGTGAGCGTCGAATAGTACACGTCATCGACATAAATGCCGACACCCGGTTCCAGCGCGGGGATGAAATCGGACTGGCCGACGCCGCGGATGAACGCCAGCATGGTCGACCCGAAGGCCTGCCCTTGCGGGGCGAGCGTGACGCTGGGCGCCTGGCGGGCGATTTCATAGACGCTGGTCTGGTTGCGTGCCTGCAGCATGTCACCGGTGACGGCCGTGATGGCGATCGGCGTGTCCTGCAGGCGTTCGTTGCGCAGGGTTGCGGTGACGACGATCTCTGCGCTCTTGGCACCTTGCTGTGCGGCAGCCGGATCGGCGTCCTGCGCAAGAGCAGCTGAAGATGCGAACGTTGCGGCCATGGCCAGAGCCGATGCGCCAAGGTGCGCAGACATGGCATTGCGGCGTGACACTTGATGCTGTGCTGACATGTTTCCCCCCTCTTTTCCAAGAAGCCGTTCTCGTTCCTGCGCCTTCCGATCCATCATTTTTGATTGTTACGATCAGAAGCTTGTTAGCAGTGGTATCATTACGATTGTTTCGTGCAAAGAACAAATTTCACGATGCGCGGATTTGCCTGACAGGGCAGGGCACGCAGCCCTTGCCTTGCGCCCTGCAGCGCTATCAGGTGTGACGGCGGATCAGATCCTGCACGAAGGCCACGCGCCACCCGAAATAGGTCTCGTCAAAGCCGGAAAAGTGCCCGGATTCCCCGGTTTCCTGCTGATAGAAAGCTGTCATGACGACGTTCTGGACCACCCGTGCAGCAACGAGCTGGGGCAGGATCTCGCGCTCGCCTGCAGCAAGTGGAGCAATGCATTCGTAGCCGGAAAGGAAGGCTTCGATCATCGCCCCGGCACTATCTCGATCAGCCATCTGGCCGATCATGCCGACGGCGATATCGCACACCCGCGCCGTGTGAACCGAGTCGCCAAAATCGATGATTCCTGCGATTCGATCGTGATTTTGGATAGCAACGATAACATTCCGGGCATTGAGATCGTTGTGCACGAACTGGCGCGGCAGCGCATCAAGGGCTGGCGCCACGTCGCTGGCGAAGCGATCGATGAACGGCAGCACGAATTCGGCAAAGGGCACGCGGCGCAGATCCGCTGCGATTGCCGCAAGATCCGGGAGGCGGCGCAGGTCCCAGATCAGCCGCCGATGCATGGCGGGATGGGAAAAATCGCGCAAAGCGTGACCAAGCTGTGCCGCCAGCGCCCCACAGGCCTGCGCCTGCGCAATGCTCCGCCGTACCTCCATCAACGGGGTGCCCGGCAGGAAGGTGTAAAGCACCGCCAACCGTCCGCCGTCCAGCCTGACGAACGGCGTGGCAGGCGATGCCGCTACCAGACGCGGAACCGGCAGGCTGGGCGCACGATCCTGAAGATGGCGCAGGACTGCGCAGAGCATGTCCGCCTCATCCTCTGGCGTTCCGGGCCCAAACACCTTCAGCACGAACTGGCCTTGTGCCGACTGGACACGGAAATTCTCGTCACGCTCTGCGGTCAGTGGCGTGATCTTGCCGGACAGGCCGAAATGCTGCCCGAGAATCCGGGCAGCACCTTCGGTTCCAAAGATCACGGCTTCAGCCGACACGATCGACAAGCCGCAGCTTGGCCATCTGGATTGCCGTGTTTTCGCGCTGGAGCACCGGGTGCGTGCGCAGGACCGCAATGTTGCGCAGGAAGCGGCCTATCGGCATGCCGTGTTTGGCCGACGCCGTCGTGCCCGCCGTGCGATAGATCAGATCGATCGCCTGCCACGAAAGTTCGACGCAGCGCTGGGCAACCATCGTCAACTGCAGCCCTTTTGCGGTGTCGAACGACGTGCCTTTATTGCGGGCTGCTTCGGCAAAGGCCATATAATCCTCGCCCGATTTCACCATCGCGGCTTCGGCCGTCAGCACCAGTGACAGCGCCTCGCCATAATATTGCTGGGCTACGGGATCGTGGCAGCGTTCAAGGAACGGCGGAGCCAGGGACTTCTTGGTCAGCAGCAGCTCTTCGTAAATGTCCAGCGCGCCCCGCGCTGCCCCCACAGCTACGGCTGCCGTCTCGCCAATCAGAAATGGGCCGATGAGCCCTGAATACATCGGGTTTTCGTGCATTGGCACGTGGGCATCGAGCGGTTCGGCTCCGCGCGCCATGCCGCCCACGGCCAGTGCACGATGATCCGGCACGAACAGGTCGGTCACGGTCACACGCTTCGATCCCGTGCCACGCATTCCCATCACGAACCAATCGTCCTCGATCGAACAATCTACAATATCGACAAGGAGTTGCACCAAGGTTCCGCCCTCGTCGCCATCCACCCGGGCAAGCCCCATGAAGTGCGTGCCAAGATCACAGCCCGAAGCCGAAACCCAGCTGTGGGTGATACGGTAGCCCCCGGGTTCGCGCGCGGCAGTGCCCAGCGGGGTGAGCGCGCCGGGACAGCGTAAATCGCCCAGCGCACCATAGATTTCCGCCTGTGTTTCGGCCGGATAGCGTGACAGCAGCAGGGGGTGACCGCCGACCAGTGAGGTGACCCACCCGGTTTCGCTGCAACCGCGCGCAATCTCCATGATCACGCGATAGAACGTTGCGATATCGAATTCATAGCCGCCAAAATGGCGCGGCTGCACAATGCGGAAGAAGCCGCCTTCGATCAGCGCATCCGCAACCCTCCGAGGCACGCGGCCGCCATCCTCGCATTCGGCCTGCGATGCGCGCAGCAAGGGGCGCAAGCCACGGGCACGATCCAGCAGACGCTCAGGTGTCAGGCCTGGCTCGGGCTGTGGAAGGGGCTTCATCCGCGCACTGGCTTCGGATGCAAGACTGGCCATGGAAACTGTCCTTCGTGAAATATTTCAGGTGTTTACCGCAGCTCAGACGAGCGGCGGCGGAGCACGGAAGCAGCAGTCAAGCTCCGCTTCGAGCAGCGCGGCAAGGCGCACGGTCGTGCGATCTTCCATGAACGGACCGATCAGCTGCAGCCCCAGAGGAAGCTCTCCGGCCTTTCGCGGCACAGGCACGACAGTTGCCGGCAGATCGGCAACCGTCGCAAGGCTTGGCCACGACAGTTGCGAAAGATAGACATGGCTTTCACCATCTACCAGCCTGCGCCGATGCATTTGCGCAGCGATGCCTTCGCCCGACAGATCATGTTCGAATGCCGTGGTTGGGAATACCGGACAGACGATTGCGTCCCACGATTGGAAGAATGTGGCCCATGCCGCCTTGAGCGCCGCACGCGCATCGCGCAGCGCCTGCCATGATGGACCACTGCCATTGGCGCATTGTTCCAGCACATCGGCGTACCACAACGCATCGTGGCCCAGTTCTGCCCGCTCTGCTTCGTCGATGCGGAAGGGCTGGCCGCCCAGCACGATGGAGAACAGGCTCCGGACATAGGTTTCAAGCGACGACGTCGCATCGAATGGCGGGCGAGCCGTGGTCGATACCTTCGCCCCCCGGGCTGAGAGCGCCTGCGCCAGATCATCAATTGCCGCGCTCGTCTCGGCACTTGCCGCATAGGGCAGATCCCCGGTCCACAGGGCGATGCGGAAATCGGCTAGGCGTTCATGCCGGCTTGGCGGCGCGTGGGGGCCGACGCGGGTCAGCGCATCTAGGCCAAGTTCCAGATCGGCTGCGTTGCGCGCCATCGGCCCAGCCACCGAGAGTTCCGGCTCCACTTTCACTTCGGGCATGGGCGGGACATGGCCAAGCGTGGGGATCAGCCCGAAGCTGCCCTTGTGGCCGAACAGGCCGCACATGTGCGCAGGGATGCGGATTGAGCCGCCGATGTCGCTGCCAAGTTCCAGCGGAGTGAGACCGGTGGCAAGCGCTGCAGCGGCCCCGCCCGACGATCCGCCGACCGTTCGAGAGAGATCCCAGGGGTTGCGGGTGAGGCCATAGATCGGATTGGCGGTCTGATGGTCGGCCCCGCCGATCGGCACGTTGGTCTTGCCGAAGATTACCGCGCCTTCGCCGCGCAGGCGGGCAACGGGCCGGGAATCCTCGGCCGAGACGTTGTCTGCAAGGAACGGCAGGCCCACCGTGGTGCGCATGCCCGCCATGCCCCAGGTTTCCTTGACCGTCATCGGCAACCCGCCGAGCAGGCCATTTTCCTCCCCTGCGCCGCGCGCATCGAAACGGCGCGCAGCGGTTCGGGCGCGGTCGATATCGAGCGTGACAACCGCATTTATCGCGGGATTGAACCGCTCCACACGGGCGAGGTGCTGATCGAGAAGCTCCTCGGCGCCGATCGTTCGCCCACGGAGCATGGCAACGAGGTCTGTCGCCCGCGCCATTGCCAGATCGCTGTCCAGAACCTCGGCCATATCAGGACGCCACCGCGAAAGTCGTGCGGCCGACAGCGTGCGCCGCATCTTCCAGCTGGAGCACGGCATGCGTGCGCAGGACGTTGAAATTGCGCAGGATCCGCGTCAACGGATGGCCTTCACGCGCGGCCGTGGATGTTCCGCCCGCGTGGAAGATCAGCTGGAATGCTTCCCAGCCCAGCTGGACCGATTGCACCGCGATGGAGCGCAGGCGCAAAGCGCGCATCTGATCGAACGGGACCCCGCTTGCCTGCCATTCCTGCGCATAATCCATGAATTCGTGCCCGGCCTGCACCAGCGCCGCTTCAGCGGTGGAGACGAGCCGGAACGCCGTGCCATAATTGCGCTGGTGGATCGGATCGGTGCCCTTTTCATGATAGGGCGGATAGGCCGACTTCTTCGTGCGCAGGATCTCTTCGTAGTGATCGAGTGCGGCCCTTGCCGTGCCAACGGCCACACAGGCCGTCTGGCTGATGAGGAAGGGAGAGATCGAAGCCGAATACATCGGGTTGTCGCTGGTGGTGCAGGCAAGATCGAGCGGCTCGGCCCCACGCATCATGCCGTGGCAGCGCATCACGCGATGTTCCGGCACGAAGAGATCGTTGACGACGACGCGCTTCGATCCGGTTCCGCGCATGCCGATCACATTCCAGTCATCGACAATCTGAAAATCCTTGCGATCGATCAGGATCTGCGCTGGCTGCGGGCCATCCGGTGCCTCGATCATCACCAGCGGCATGAAGTGGGTGGAGATATCGCAGCCCGATCCATTCTGCCAGGCGGCGGTCACGCGGTAGCCGCCATCGACGGGCACGGCCTTTCCGGGAGGGGCGAACGAGCCCGAGGCTCGGAATTCGCCTGTGGTGCCATAAGCTTCTGCCTGAGCCTGTTCGGGAAACCGTGCGAGAACCATGGGCTGACCGGATACGAGCGCCATGACCCAGCCGACATCGGTGCTGCCGCGGGCCAGTTCCATCATCACCTTGTAGAAGGTTGGCACATCGCATTCGAGCCCGCCGAAGCTGCGCGGCTGGACAATGCGGAAGAAACCTGCCCCGTCCAGTTCCTCCATCAGATCCTGCGGCAGGCGGCCCTGACGCTCGGCTTCTGCCTCCATCGCGCGCAGGCGCGGTCGGAAGGCGCGCGCGCGCTCCAGCAGTGCATGCGGCGTGATTGCAGCAAGTTCGGCCTTCGCAGGCACAGGCTGATGATCTGCGGAAAGGGCAGCGGATGCCATCGATCTTTCTCCCGCCAGCGTGCCCTGACGGCACGTTATCACTGGTAACGAATCGGTTGTTATCAGTGATAACGCCGCGCGGTCAAGCCATGATCTCGAGGCGCCGCGAGGGTGCGCGCAAGGACCGGGCAAAGGCGGAAGGAGAAGGGACGCCGATCAGGCCGGGTCAGCTAAGGTCAGGTCTGGTCGCTCATGCCGGCTCCCGGCGTGCCGAGCGCCATCCGCACCAGTTCCGCCTGCCGCGAGGCGCCGGTCTTTGCCATCAGCGCCTTCAGTTGCGAGCGCGCGGTGTGGATCGAAACATCGCGCAGGGCGGCAAATTCGCCCAGATCCCCGCCCAGGGCCAGATGGCGCAGCAGCAGCGCCTCGGCATGGCTGATGCCAAAGCTGCGGGCCAGGTCTTCGGCGTGGACCGCAGGCGGATCCTCCGGATCGGCAAGGGCAAGCACCCAGCCGGGGCTGCCCGTCGTTCCAACCGGCGCCTTTGCGCAGTCAAGCGAGAGGAGCAGCGCATCGCCTGCCTGCGCCATGCCCAACGGCATTGCGCAGACCTGCAATTCCCGCGCGCCGCCCTGCCAGCGCAGGACCCGCTCTCCCGAAACCACGCGCGCCATCAGCGATCGCGGCAAGGCCGCCCCCGGACGGCAGAGCGACGCCTGGTAGCTTTCGCAGGCCTTGCCCAGCAACCTGACCGCGCTGGAATTGATCGAGATGATGCGGCCGGTGGCATCGCATGTCAGGATGGCTTGGCGCAGATGATCCAGCGCACCCAGCAGGTGGCCCTGCCCCTGCCGTAGTTCCTGCATCCGCACCACGTGGCCAACCGCTTCGCGCACATGGGGCATGAGATCTATCAGGAAGTCCCGGCTTTCGGGATCGAGCGGGCCACCTTCGATGCGGCCATGCAGTGCCACGCCAACCTCGTGCCGGCCATCGAGCGTGATCCTGGCGGCAAGGAACTGCCCCATGCCGAACGAACGCAGCTGTTCCTGCCATCGGCGCACTTCGGGCTGGAAGCTGTCCGGCAGATAATGATCTTCCAGCACGCTGGGGCCGGACATCTCGGGATTGCAGTGCGCGACGGTGCGGGGATTGAGCTCATCGAGAAGCGCCATCTGGTTGGCAGCTTGCGGCGTGTTTGAGCAGGAAGACTGCCAGCGATGGCGCAGACGCTCTGGCGTGCGTTCGAACAGGTGGAACGTGGCGGACATCGCGTTGGTCCGCAGGCGCACACTGTCAAGGGCGGCAGTCAACCGGCTGCGATCAATCGCGGCCCCATAAAAATCGGCCAGCAGTTCGGCTCGCACCATAACGCCATCCCCCGACAGTTACCCAACATGGAGTCGTTCAATTCAGCCAGACTGGATTGTTATCATCGATAGCACCAATACGCCAAATGTACCCGGCGCCGCTTTTATTCCGATTCCGGACAATGCAGCGCGAATTTCGTACACCGCCTTGGCCCGCCTATCCCGCAAATGGGGGATGCGCGCCGTGTAAGGGCCATGCATCGTGCCCCGATCATAATGAAACCGGGGGAAATCACCGTGAGGAAATCAGGCTTTCGAAGCGCATTGATGTGCGCCGGGTGTGCTGTTGCCGTCGTCGCCGCGCCTGCGCAGGCTCAAGAGACGCAGGACGATAGCGGTCTTGAAACGATCACTGTCGTGGCGCGAAAGCGCGCCGAGAACGTGCAGACGGTTCCCATCTCGATCACTGCGCTGACCGGCGAGACCCTGCAGGAGCGCGGCATCGCCCGCGTCAGCGATCTGGTCAGCTCGGTCCCCAACCTTTCGCAGGACGGCGGCGGATCGGTGATCGGCGCGATCGGCATCCGCGGCATCGTCTCGCAGACGCGCAACATCGGTTTCGACAGCGGCCTTGGCGTCTATGTCGATGGCGTTCTGGGCGTGCGTCCCAATTCGTTCGACCAGGAACTGCCCGATATCGCCACGCTGGAAGTGCTGCGCGGGCCGCAGGGCACACTGTTCGGCCGCAATACCACTGCCGGCGCGATCAACATCACCACCCGCAAGCCCGATCTCGAGGCTTTCCACATTGAAGGCCGCGCGGCCTATGGCAATCTCGATCAGGCCGAGGGCAGCATCTACCTGACAGGGCCGCTGGCGCCGGGCAAGCTGGGGTTCAAGATCGCCGGTTCCATCGCCACCCGCGATGGCTATATCCGCAATCTGCTTTCGGACGAGAAGCTCAACAACCTTGATCGCAAGTCGCTGCGCGGTGGGCTTCTGTTCAAGCCGACCGACGATGTTGACGTGGCGCTGGGCGGCAGCTGGCTCAAGCAGTCCGACCGGCTCCTGCTGGGCCAGATTGCCGACAACACGGTGGGCGGACTTGCCGGCCTGCCGGGCTTTTTCGCCGATCCCTATACCGTGGCGCAGGACGGTCAGAACCAGCAGGATCGCGAGATCTGGACGGCCAACCTCAACATCGATGTGCGCCTGGGCGATTACACGCTGACCTCGATCAGCGCCTATGGCGACAATACGTCGCGCCTGATCGTGGACAACGATGCGCGGCCGATCCCGCTTTCGACATCGGATTTCAAGGATGGCGCGCGCCAGTTCACGCAGGAGCTGCGCCTTGCCTCGCCCGCAGGCGGCTCGTTCGATTACCTCGTCGGCCTCTACTACCTTTATCAGGACGCCGATGCAGATCGCTCGACCGTGGCGCTTGGCCCTCCCGGCCCCGGCGCGTTCTTCGGGTCCATTTCCAGCACCTCGGCACTCAGGACCAACGCCTATGCCGTGTTCGTCAACGGCAACCTGCGACCGACCGACAGCGTGACGATCAGCGGCGGTCTACGCTACAACATCGAAACCCGCGATCTTGACTTCGTGCAGACCAACACGTCGTTCGTGCCGCTGCCGAACCTGACCGCCCAGTTGCATCGCAAGGATGAAAACCTTTCGGGCAATGCCAGCGTGACCTGGCAGTTTGCAGAAAATGCGCGCGTCTATGCCAGCGTGGCGCGCGGCTTCAAGAGCGGCGGTTACAATCCCGATATCGTCGGCGATACGCAGATCAGCTTCGGCCCGGAAAACGCCTGGAGTTACGAAGCGGGGTTCAAGGCAGACCTGCTGGACCGCAAGCTGCGCGTAAATGCGGCGGCGTTCTATACCGACTACAAGGACCTGCAGGTTTCCGCGCTGGTGGGCGCGGCCTTCCAGATCCGCAATGCCGCCGCTGCCAAGATCAAGGGCTTCGAACTTGAAGTGACCGCCAAGCCGGTGCGCGAACTGGAGCTGAACTTCGGCGCTGGCTATACCGACGCGACGTATGACGACTTCCCCGGCTGCGGCCCGGGCATCAACTGCGCCGGCAACCGGCTGCCATTCGTACCCGAGCTGTCACTGAGCGCAGGCGGACAGCTGACCTTGCCGGTGGGCGATGGCTCGCTCTCACTCCGGTCCGACCTGTCCTATCGCAGCAGCGTGTACTACGAAGCCAGCAATGCGCCTGACGGTCGCCTGCCGGGGTATGTGCTGGTCAATGGGCGGATCGGCTATACTTTTGCTGACGACAAGGTGACCGTGGCGGTGTTCGGCCGCAACCTGTTCGACAAGCGCTATCGCGACTTCTCGTTCTACCTTGCCCCCTTCGACCAACGGATGGACCGCTGGGCCGTACCGCGCACCTATGGCGTGGAATTGAGCACCCGCTTCTGATCCCGTCGGGCCACTCCTCATAACGGGGGTGGCCGGACCCTTTTTGCAAGACACGAGATCCCAGATCATGCGCAAACCGCTTCGCCTCACGCTTTTGGCCACGTCGCTGCTGACGATTGCCGCACCGTCCACTGCCCAGTTCAAGGATGCGGTAGGCAATCAACCACCGGTTCCGGCAGACGTGATTTATGTCCACGGCCATGTCTCTACCCCCGCCGGGTGGCAAGAGGCGATCGCGGTTTCGGGCAGCACGATCGTGGGGACCGGTAGCAAGGCGGATCTGGCGAAGCACCGCACGGCTACGACAAAGGTGATCGACCTTGAAGGACGCACGGTCCTCCCCGGCCTGATCGACATGCATGTTCACGCCGTGGATGCAGGGCTTCAGGCCAACAACTGCATCTTCCCGCAAGGCGCCGCGATGGCAACTGCCATTGCCACGGTCAAGGCCTGCGCGGCCAAGGCCAGGCCCGGAGCATGGATCGAAGGCGGGCAGTGGGATGGATCATCACTGGGCAAGGCAAAGCCGACGGCAAAACTGCTCGACGCGGTTGCTCCGGCAAACCCAGTGGTGCTGCACGATATCAGCCTGCACAGCGTGTGGGTCAATTCCGCCGCGCTCAAGCAAGCGGGGATCACCCGCGATACGCCAAACCCGGCAGGCGGCGTGATCGAGCGCGACGCCAAGGGCAATCCGACCGGCGTGCTGCGCGAAACCGCTGCCATCGCCCTGCTCAACAAGGTGCCCGCTCCCAGCGAGGAAGAGCGCATCGCCGCGCTGGACCGCGCCACGCACGCAATGCTGGCTCAGGGCATCACTGCCTATGAAGAAGCGCTGATGGCTTCGGCCAATGCGAAGATCTATGCCGCGCTGGCCGACCGCGGCCGGCTGGTGCAGTACGTGCGCACCTGCATGTGGGACAACGATCAGGACCTGATCGCGCAGCGCCAGATCTATGCCCGCCCCAGGCTCGACCTCGGCTGCGTGAAGATGATCCTCGATGGCGTGCCGACCGATGCGCACACCGCCGCTATGCTTGAACCCTATGCGGATGCCGATCACGCGCTGGGGCCCGAACGGCAGAAGGGCTCGCTGATCATCGATGCGCCCTCGATCATCGCCAAGATCACCCGGTATGACGCGGTGGGCCTCACCGTGAAGCTCCATGCTGCAGGCGATGCTTCGGTCCGGGCCGCACTCGATGGCATTGCTGCGGCGCGCAAGGCAAATGGCGGCTATGGCCCGCACCACGAAATCGCCCACGCGAACTTCATTGCGCCCGAGGACGTGGCGCGGGCCGCGCAACTGGGCGCGACTTACGAATTCTCACCCTACCTCTGGTTTCCGAGCCCGCCCGTGCGCGACGTTGTCACCACCGTGGGGCCAAAACGCATGGAGCGCTTCACGCCGGTGCGCGATGCGCAGGATGCAGGCGCGCGTGTCGTGATGGGATCGGACTGGCCGGTTATCCCGTCCATGTCGCCATGGGTCGCCATCGAAACGCTGGTGACACGCCAGGCGCCGGGCGGATCGGCCGAAGTGCTTTCGCCCAGCCAGCGCGTTTCTGTGGCCGATGCGGTGACGATGCTGACAACGAATGCGGCCAGGCAGCTTGGCATCGGGCACATCACGGGATCGATCGAACCGGGCAAGCAGGCAGACTTCATCGTGATCGACCGCGACATCTTCGCCGTGGCTCCGACACAGATCCACCAGACCCGCGTGCTGCGCACGGTGGTGGGCGGCAAGGACGTCTACTCGGCACAATGATCGCGGAACGGGTGCAAAAAAGGAGGCGCCGGGGGTGATCCCGGCGCCTCAGACATTTCCAGGGCTGGAATGAACTCAGACGAGCGCGTGGTAACGGCGGCCAAAATAGACGAGGCCGCCCTCACCCGTGCCCTTCAGTATCTCGCGCACTTCGCCCAGCACGACGCTGTGGGTCGATGCCTCGATCGTCATGGTGACGGCGCAGGCCAGCGTCAGTTGTGCAGCGCCAAGGCCGGGTACATCGACCGCGGTACGCACAAGATCCCCCGCAGAGGCGAAACGCTGGGCCATCGGCAGGTCCGCGTTGGAAAACAGGCGCGACAGGTCTTCCTGACCCGCCGCCAGCACGTTCACCGCGAAAACCCCGTTCTGCGCGAGAACATCGTGCATCCGCGAATTCCGGTTGATGCAAACGAGCAGCGAGGCCGGGCTGTCCGACAGCGAACAGACCGCCGTGGCGGTCATCCCGTGACGTCCTGCCGGCCCATCGGTGGTAATGACGCTGACCGCCGCACCCAGCGATGCCATGGCATCGCGGAAGCTGGGCGACGGTGGCGTCGGTTCAGCGCATGAAGAGGCCACCGTTTGCATCCCAGACAGCTCCATTGGCAAAGGCCGCGTCCCTGCCGGCAAGGTGCACGGCGGTACGGGCGATGAATGCGGTATCCCCGAGCTGGCGCACGGGGATCGTTTCGACGAGCGCGGCAAGCTGGGCCGGCGGCACCAGTTCGTGCACCGCAGGGGAATCAAGCGGACCCGGCGCGATCGCCGTAACTGCGACGCCCGCAGGGCCGAGATCGCGCGCAAAGACCTTGGTCAGCGTGATGATGCCCCCCTTGGACGCGGCATAGTGCGCGCCGGTGGCAGTGCCGCCGTTCTGCCCCGCGAGCGAGGCGATATTGACGATGCGGCCATAGCCCGACGCCTTGAACAGCCGCCCGAACACCTGACAACCGATGAAGGTACCGCGCAGGTTCACCTCGACCACGGCGGAGAACTCGTCAGGATCGATCTCGAGCACGGGCCGCGCCCTGGTGACGACGGCGTTGTTGACCAGCGCCTCGACACTGCCCCAGCGCGCAAGCACGGCATCACGCGCGGCTTCGAACTGGGCAGCCTGACGCACGTCGAGCGCGAGGCCGAGCGCAGTTTCACCCGATGGATCAAGGTCTTGCGCAAGGGCCTGTGCAGCCTCGCCGTCGATGTCGGACACGGCTACGCGCCAACCCGCAGCGTGGAAGGCGCGCACCAGTGCCTCGCCCAGTCCCCGCGCGCCGCCAGTGATCAGGACGCTGTCAGCGGCCATCGCTCAAAGCTCCGGAATCACGAGCTCGCGGCCGATCCGCGCTTCGAAGCGCATGTAGCGCCACAGGCGATAGCCATCGATCTCGATCGTGCGTAGCAGGTTGCACGCGGCAACCACCGTATCGCGATCGGGCATGTCGGCCAGGATGTAGAACGTCCAGGGCCAGCCGGTGGGCGATGTGCCGACCATGGTCTCGTCATCGTCGATCGTGCCAAGGATGGACACGCCCGGCAGATCGCGGATGCCCCGCAGCAACTGGCCAGTCGCCTGCCAGACCTTGCCGATCTCGGTCGAAGGCAGGTCGAAGAAGTTCTGCAGCACGGCTCCGCACAGCAGGACGCGCAAGGGGCGGCGGGGGGTATCGGTCATGGCAGCTCTCTTTTGCTGATCAGGGGAAACCGGGGGGCGGGGTCAGCCCGAAGAACACCTTGCCCGCGCTTTCGAACGTGCCATCGGCAAGGAACGCGTGCTGCGGCACGATCATCGCATCGTGCATGTAATGCGCCACGGGATGGCCTTCGAAGATGCCGGTTGTCCCGCTCATCCGATAGACCGCGCTGGCAACATCCGATCCCGCGCGCGCCGCGTGGCTGGCCCCAAGGCGCAGCAATGCGATCTGCTTCGGCGTCAGATCGTCGCCGCGCTGCAGGACGTCGAAGGCTTCCTCGGTCGTTTCGTAGAAGAAGGCACGGGCCGAACGCAGCGTGGCTTCGGCACGGGCGAGGTCCATCTGCACGTTGGGCCGGTTGGCCAGTGTCGGCGCGCCGGTGATCGAAGTGCGGCCGATGGCATAGTCCATCAATTCCTCGATCGCGGCACGGCCGACGCCCAGCGCGACCACCGCCAGCACCTGCGCGGCCAGGGCCATTGCCGGATAGCGGAACAGCGCGCCTTCAAGGTTGGATTTGCTGCCACGAACGAAGGTCCATTCGCGCGGGACCATGACCTTGTCGACCACGACATCGTGGCTGCCCGTGCCCTTGAGGCCGATCACGTTCCAGTTGCGCACGATCTGCGCCTTGTGCGCGGGCATCACGGCGACGAGCGGCAACCCGCCGGTCGAGGCATCGCCTTCAACCTTGATGCCGACGCCGATGTAGTCCGCACCCGTGCTGCCGCTGCCCCACGACCACCGCCCGCTGACCTCCAGCGCATCGCCAACCGGCGTTGCCGGTTGCGGCGGAAAGATCATGCCGGAGAAGACGACATCTGGCCCGTTCGCATACATTTCCTGCAGCGAGGCCATGGGCAGCGAGCCGAGATAGGTAGCCGAAACGCCAAAGCTCGCCACCCAGCCTGCCGAGCCATCGGCCTGTGCGATGCGCTCGATCATGCGCAGGAACGTGGCGGGGGAAACCTCGTCCCCGCCAAGCGATCTTGCAACGCAGGCGCGATAGACGCCCGCCTGCTTCATCAGCAGGACGACGTCCTGGCTGATCTGCTGCTTCTCGCCGAATTCGTCGCGGCGGGCGCGGCAGGCGGCAAGCAGCCGCGCCATCGGATCGGCGGCGGCTTCATCGGTTATCGGGCGGGTCTGCTCAAGGGGTGCAGTAGCCATCGGGTCCTCCCTCATCTTGTAGCCCATCTGACCCCGGAAGCCGCGCAGGCGCTATGCAGATCGCGCAGCAACCGCGAGTGCCCAAACTACAGGACAGGCATCGTGACCGACTTGACCTCGGTATAGAGGTCGATGGCGCTGTGCCCCAGTTCGTGGCCATAGCCGGACATCTTCCAACCGCCGAACGGCACCGCCGGATCAAGGATGTTGTGCGCGTTGACCCAGACATTCCCGGCCTTCAGCCCGGCGGCAAAGCGGTTTGCGGCGTGAAGATCGCCCGTCCAAACGCTGGCGCCAAGGCCGAAGCAGGTGTCGTTGGCAAGGCGCAGCGCCTCTTCCTCGGTATCGAACGGCAGCGCGATCACCACCGGACCGAACACTTCCTCGCGGAAGATCGTCATCTCGGGCGTTGCATCGGCGATGACGGTCGGGCGATAGAAGAAGCCATCGCCCTCCGGCGCGAAGCCGCCAGCGGCAAGGCGTGCGCCCTGGGCCAGCGCGCCTTCGACATAGCCGTTCACCCGATCACGCTGGCGGGCCGAAATCAGCGGCCCCATCTGCGCCTGCGCATCGGCAGGCGCCCCCAGCGTCATGCCGTTGGCTGCTGCGGCAAGGCCTTCGACCACTTGCGCAAAGATGCTGCGATGGATCAGCAGGCGCGATCCGGCCGTGCAGACCTGCCCGTGGTTGAAGAAGATCGCACCCGCTGCGCCTTCCACTGCCATCGGCACCGGGCAATCGGGCAGGACAACGACCGGGCTCTTGCCGCCCAGTTCCAGGCTGAGGCGCTTCATCGTGCCGGCGGCGCGGCGCTGGATATCCTGCCCGGCTGCGGTCGATCCGGTAAAGGCGATCTTGTCGACATCGGCGTGTTCGACCAGCGCCACGCCCACTTCGCGCCCGCCGGTGACGATGTTCAGCACGCCTGCCGGAATGCCTGCCTCTGCCGCGAGGCGCGCAAGGTAGAGCGCGCTGAGCGGCGTGTCCTCGGCAGGCTTGAGCACAACGGTGCAGCCAGCCGCCAGCGCAGGGGCGATCTTCCAGATCGCCATGACCAGTGGGAAATTCCACGGAATGATCTGGCCGACGACACCGACGGGTTCACGCACCGTGCGCGACGAAAACGTGACATCGGGAATGTAGGAGAACGAAGGGTTGATGGTGGTGCCTTCGATCTTGGTGGTCCAGCCCGCGGTGTAGCGCAGCGAATCCATCGCGATCACCACGTCGCCATGGCGCGCGGCAGGAAGGATCTTGCCTGTATCGGTCGCCTCGATCCGGGCAAGGATATCGGCGTCACGCTCGATCAGGTCAGCCAGGCGGTGCAGCAGGCGTTCGCGCGCCAGTGGCTTCATCCGCCGCCATTCCGGCGATTCAAAAGCCGCGCGGGCGGCGCTTACCGCGCGATCGACATCGTGGGCGGTGCCTTCGGCCACCATGCAGATGACGTTGCCCGTTGCCGGTTCGATCACATCGCGGCGTGCGCCGGCAACGGCCTGGACATCCTGCCCGCCGATCCACAGGCCGGGCGCGGAAGCGATAAATGCCTGTGCAACCGCTTTCGCATCGGTTGCTTCAAGAACTGCACTGGCCATAACGCCGGACTCCCGCTTCTGGCCTGACGAGGCCCTTGGCTTTTCGGGCTAGGGCGCAACGGGCAGGCCCCGCTATCCGTATTGCGCAAGGGGTGTGCCGAAACGGAATGGGGCTGCATTCTTACATGGCGACATTCCGGCAAGGCGCTTGACTCCCCGCCGCAACAAGTGTGTCGTCGGATTGCAAATCTGAAACCTGCGGGCCTGGGAGAGAGCATGGCTACGCGGGACAAACATTTTGGAGCGTGGCCGTGCTTGCATCCCTTGCCCAAGCCAATGTGCCCGGCGTATCGAGCCTTTGTTCGAACGACGCCGAAGTGGTGCACAACGCCCTCACCCGGCAGCTTTCTCGCCACAGCTTCGATTGCAGCCCGAGCGTGCGGCTTGACGCCAAAGTCTACAGCGCCGAGATCGGCTCCATCCAGATCGTCGACCTGCAATATGGTGCGGACGTCTCTGTCTCTGCCGAGTTGGGCGACAGCCACGTGCTGGTTCACCTCGCCCTCGATGGCGAGACGACGATGTGGGCGAATCACGGCAAGGTCGTGCTGCGGCGCGACGAAATGCTGGTATCCTCACCTGGAACGCCGCTGCGCGTGCAGATGACGCCGCAGTGCCGGCATCTGGCCGTGCGCCTGCCGGTGGCGACCTGCACCGAATATCTTGCGCGCGAACTGCACATCCCGGTCAATCGCCCGCTCGAATTCTACACCGGCCAATCCGGCACGCGCGAACTGCCGCTTGTGTGGCGCGGCATGGTGCAGCACTTGAGCGAACAGATGCGGCTTGGCCCCAGCATCATGGCCAGCCGCCGCCTGAAGCGGCAGTACGAGATGGTGCTGGCCGAAGTGCTGCTGGGCAATTACTGCAACAGTTATTCCGAGCAGATCGCGCTGCACGGCAACGACATTTCGCCGCGCCACGTCCGCCGCGCGCGCGAGATCATCCACCAGTCGCTCGACGACAACATCTCGATCAATGCGCTGGCCGCGCAAGTGGGCGTTTCGGTGCGGTCCCTGCAGAACGGCTTCCGCGATTTCCTTGGGCTGACGCCGCTCGAATATGTCCGCCGTCACCGGCTTGAACGGCTCCATTCGGCGCTGATGAACGCCTGCGGTGAGACTAGCGTGACCGAACTGATGCTGGAATGCGGCATCGTGAACTTCGGCCGCTATGCCCAGTATTACCGCCAGCAATACGGCTGCCTGCCATCGGAAACCCTGCGCCGCCGCGTCTGAGCGCGCTTCTCGGGATTGGGCGAGTGGGCCGGGCGGTAAGCCCGGCCCTTTGCTGTTACAGCAGGTAGCCGATGCCGTGCAGCGGATCGTCACAGTTGATTAGCGTGACGACCTTGCGGGCGAGCTTCAGGCCATCGGCGGAAATCGCGATGCGATAATCGACATCGGCGGCAAGCACGCGATGGCGCTCGTACTTGTATTCGACGATCACCTGCGCCGCGCGCAGATCGACGCTGGTCTCGCTCCGCGCTGTTTCGACAAAGCGCGATACCGTGCGCACCGTGCGCGCGGGCGGGGCGCTGCTCATCGAGAACCCGCTGAGCAGGCGCTTGACGCGCATTTCGCGCATTTCCGCATCGTCATACAGAACGTTGACCGCGTTGGCATGGTCGGTCACGCCGCGTTCCACGGGCACGATGTAAAGCCCGTCGGCGGACCACAGCTTCAGCCAGTCCTTGTAGGCAAGGCGATCGAGCAGGTCGGCCTCGGCCCAGACGAAGGCGGTGAGATCGGCGAGCGTCACGGCGGGGCGTTCAAGAGTCACAGCGCTCATTCCTCCATCATCCTCTTCCACATGCGATAGGCCGCGCGCATGCCGACCTCGCTGCTGACATCGCCGGCATCGTGGCCAGGCTCAGCGGTTCCTTCGGGCGCGGGCACGCCCCGGTTGACGAGGATCGGCATCCCCTCGCCCGCGCGGACGCCGCGCTGGACGCGCTCCCACCCTTCGGCATCGTCGGGCGTGCCGAAGCCCATCGGGCCCTGGAAGTGTTCGTGCAGGCGGATACGGGCGCGGTTGGCAGGGCCGACGTTTTCACCGCCGCTCATGCCGATGGCAACGTGCGTGATCTCGGTCGTTTCCACGTCGATGGGGCGCAGCACGCGGAAGAACGCCATCGAACAGGCGACATTGGGGAACAGGTTCAGGTTGAACCCTGTCCCGCCCACGGCACGGACGAGGCGACGCACGGTCATGTCATCATGACCTTCGGCGGCAAGTTCTGCCGCCAGATCGGCAAAGCGATCGGGGATCGGCGCTTCGAGATCGGCTTCGAGATCGATCAGCGACGGGATCATCACCATCACCGAATGGCCATTGCCAAGATCCTCGACCCAGCCACCCTGCCCCAGAACGTCGAAAACGTTCTCGGTTTCCTCGTCCAGACTATCGAGGAAGGTCTTGTGAACGATGGGGAAGTGATAGGCGTCGGTGGTGTTTTCTAGCTGGATCTTCCAGTTGCCGGGAAAGCGGAAACTGTGCTGGCCGAGCACCTTCACGCCGAACCCGCCGCCCTGTTTCATGAACAGGTCCATCCACTTGCGTGCCGCCCCCAGATGCTCTTCCAGTGGCGGGGCATCGGCATTGAACGTGGCAAAGATCATGCCCGCGTACTGTTCCACCCGCAGCGAGAACAGTGGATAGTCGGCCGGATCGAAGTTCTCGTCATAGCCCCAGCGGTGGGGCACCTTGCGCAGCGAACCATCGGGATCATAGGACCAGCCGTGATAGGGGCAGACGAATACGGACTGCTTGCCCTTCTTCTTCTCGCACACGCTGGCCGCGCGGTGGCGGCAGCGGTTCAGCAGGACGTGGACCTCGCCCTTCTTGTCGCGCGTGATCAGGACCGGGCTGGTGCCGACATTGCCGGTCTTGAACGTGTTCGGGCCGGGCAGTTCGCTTTCGTGCGCTACCCAGACCCAGGTCTGCTTGAAGATGCGGTCCATTTCCGCATCGAACAGGGCGGGGTCACGATAGATCGCGCCATCGGCACGATCACCCTCGAACAGCGCGCCCCAGGGCCGCTCTGCTACGGCATCCTCGCTGTGCATCTCAATTCTCCCGATCGAGCCCGGAGGCCACTGCGAACAGTCCCGCAGCCTCAAGGCGTTGAACCACGTTGCGCGCTGCGGCGCAGAGCTGTGCGTCTTCCCCGCGCCGCCCGACAAGCTGGAGCGAAACCGGCAACCCGTGGCCTGCGCGCAAGGGCAGGCTGATCGCCGGATGGCCGGAAAGGTTAAAGGGACGGACCAGCCGGGTCAGCGGCACCAGCGCCGGGGCGTCACCCGCATCGGCCAGCAGCGGCGGCACGACCGGCAAGGTCGGCAGCGCCAGCACATCGCACCGATCCAGTGCCGCATCGACCTCGGCGGCGAAGCGCAGCCGCACGGCCTCCGCCTCGGCAAGCTGCGCGTCGGTCACCGCACCGCCGGCGCGTACCCGCAGCCGAACATCCTCGCCCATAGCGGGGTGATCGACATGAGCCTTCAGGGCATTCCAGCTCTCGCGGCCGATGATCGTCATGCCGGCAACGAAGGCGTCCTGCAGCGACGGCAGCGTGATCTGCACCCCGCCGCCAAGCGTATCGAGCGCTTTGCGTACCGGCGCCGCCACGGCCTCTTCAGCCTGAACCTGCAAGATGCCCAGCTGGATCGAAGGCTCGGCCTGCGGCACGAAGCCCGGCGCAATCGCCTGCATCATCGCCTCGACCATCGCCACATCGCGTGCGAACACGCCGATGCAATCAAGCGAGGATACCGCGGGCGATGCCCCCGTCCGGTCCACCAGCCCGTAAGTGGGCTTGAACCCGATCACGCCGCAACACGCAGCAGGCATCCGCACCGATCCCCCGGTGTCTGTGCCTATGGCAACGTCTGCCAGCCCTCCCGCAACGGCCACGGCACTGCCGCTCGATGATCCGCCGGGAATGCGGGTTGGCCAGCCGGGATTGACCGGGGTGCCGCAGGCCGGATTGATGCCGGTGACTCCGAACGCGAATTCATGCATCCGCGCCTTGCCGATGATGCGCCAGCGCGGATCGCTCAATATACCTGCCACCGTTGCAGCGTTGCGCGGGGCGGGTGCAGCATCGCGCAGCACGGCACTGCCCTGCACCGTCTGCATGCCTGCAACATCGATGCAATCTTTCACGACGACGCGGGAAGGACCATCGCCAAGGTCGCACGCCTCGCTCAACGCGCCAAAGCGGTCATGTTGCTTGTGGGGCTGCTGATTCATGGTGGTGTCCGCTGTTCCCGGCGTGTGAGGCAAGTCCTGCCCTTGTGGGACAGCATCGCAAGCTTTGCCGCTATCCGTAACGCGCAAGGCGGTGTACATTTCACGCCGGAATCGCGACTTCGCCGCCAGGCCGGATCAGCGTGTACCAAAGGGCAAGCTGCGGGAATCGGCAGAAATCCGGCAATCGCATTTTGCGCTAGTTCCGCCACGCAATCGATATCCGGTTTCGGCAAGCCAATTGGATTGAATTGGCCGACGATTCCTTCAAATTCGATGGTGAAGCAAATACCACGGCGCGGGCATTGCCTGCGCCAGACGATTGCGCGACTGTGCCGACGATGCACGGGTCGCAGGGGAGCAAGACCGACAATGCGTTCACGGCGATTCAAAATGCTGGCCAAGATGCTGGCTGGCGGTTTCGGGGTCATGGCACTCGCCACGACCACGGCCTGCGCTGCCCCCAGGAAGGCTCCTCCCGCGCCAAAGGTCCCCGTGCTCGCTGTGGAAGACGTGACCACGGTTGAGCTGAAGGACCGCATTCCCCCGCACTGGCTGGTGGTGAACGACGTGGTCTTCACTCACCTGCTGGATGGCCGCGCCTACATCGTCGATGGGGACAAGGGTGAATACCTCGGCATGGTGCCCGGCGGGCATTCGCATGTGGGCGTGCAATTCACGCCCGATGGTTCGCACCTGCTGATGCCCGGAACGTTCTTCGCGCGGGGCAGCCGGGGTGAACGGACCGACGTAATTACCTGGTTCGCGCTCAAGGACCTGATGCCCGGCGAAGAGGTGGTGATCCCGCCCAAGCGCATCCAGTCACTGCCGCTGCTGTCGTCGATTCCCCTGACCGACGATGGGCGCTTCGTGCTGATCTACAACTTCACGCCCGAGCAGAGCATGACCGTGGTCGATGCGGAGGCAAAGTCGGTCGTCGGTGAATTCGAAACGCCCGGATGTGCGCTTGCCCACATGACCGGGCCACGCAGCTTCATGATGCAATGTGCCGATGGCAGCCTGCAATCGGGGGCGCTGGACGAAAGCGGCAAGATCACGCTGGGCGCAACCACTCAGCCCCTGTTCGAACGCGAGGACCCGGCAAGCGACAAGCCGGTGCGCATTTCAGCCTCGCGCTGGCTGTTCATCACTTTCGCCGGGGCGGTGGCCGAAGTGGACAATGCCAGCGGCACACCGACGCCGGGCGCGCGCTGGAAGCTGACCGGCCCTGGCGAGGATGCGTGGCGCCCCGGCGGCCTTCAGCCCTACACCTTCCACGCGCCCAGCGGCCTGCTCTATGTGCTGATGCACCAAGGCGGCCCCGGCACGCACAAGCATCCCGGCACCGAAATCTGGGTGTTCAGCGTGGCCAGCAAGCAGCGCGTGGCGCGCCTGCCCATCGAAACACCATCCACCGCGATCGAGATCAGCAAGGACGCAGACCCGCTGCTTTACACCGCGCTGTTCGGTTCGGGCACGGTCGTGGTGCGCAAGCCTGCCGATGCTTCGGTCCTGCGCAAGATCGAAGGGCTGGGCAATGACATTTCCGTGCTGCAGGCCCCGCCGGTGGTCCCTGCCGCAGGACCTGCCAAGTGAACGATCCGGTGATCCTCTGGCTGGGCGCGATCGGCCTTGGCGCACTTTTCGTCGCCTCTGCGGTGCACAAGCTGCGCGATCTGCGGCACTTTGCCGGGTCCATCGCAGGGTATGACCTTGTCCCGCGCGGGATGACCCCGGCGCTGGCACCTGTCATCGCCTTTGCCGAACTGGGCGCGGGGCTTTGTGCCCTGATCACGCTACTGGCGCAATCGCCGGGGCGCACAGGCATGATCGCCTGTGCCGCGATCCTCCTGCTTTATGCCGGGGCCATCGCCATCAACATCGCGCGTGGAAACACCGCCATCGATTGCGGCTGCTTCGGCTTCGGTGCGCGGGGACCCGGGCTTCGGCGCGGGATGATCGTGCGCAATGTGGCGCTGGCAGCGCTTGCCATGCCCGCCCTGCCGCCGCCTGCATCGCGCGGGCTGGTCTGGCTCGATGCGCTGACCCTCGTTGGCGGCCTTGCCGTGCTGGCCCTGATCCATGCCGGGGGCGAAATTGCTTTGAACCTTCCAACCAAGGAGTCTGCGGCATGAGCAACGCCGTGATTGCCGCGCTGATCGCGCTGTGGGTGCTGGTCATAGGCCTGTGCCTCGTCGTCGTTGCCCTGCTGCGCCAGGTCGGGATGCTGCACGAACGCCTGGGGCCGGTGGGTGCGCTGGTCATGCCCGGTGGGCCATCGGTGGGCGATGCCGCGCCGAATTTCGATCTGACCGCTGTTGACGGGCGTGCCGTGCGCCTTGGTGGGCAGAGCCCGCATCCACTGACGCTGCTGTTCTTCCTTTCACCCAATTGCCCGGTCTGCAAATCGATGCTGCCGCTGATCCGGTCGATCGAGCGGGAACGGCGCGGAGCCCTGCAGGTCGTGCTTGCCAGCGACGGGGACCTGCCCGCCCAGCTGGCCATGGTGAAGCGCGAAAGGCTGGAAGCCTATCCGCTGGTGCTGTCCACCCCGCTTGGCCTTGCCTATCAGGTTTCCAAGCTGCCCCACGCGGTGCTGATCGATGCCGAAGGCAAGATCGTCGCCAAGGGGCTGATCAACAATCGCGAACATCTTGAAAGCCTGTTCGAAGCCCATCGCATGGGCGTTGGCTCCTTGCAGGAACTGGCGGCTCGCGGCCTTCAGGAAGTGGCCGCATGATCGCGATCAGGAAGACCATTCACAGGGAAATCGAACATGCGCAGATTTGACCGTGCGGCCGAATATCTTGCCCGCTCTGCCGCGCGCAGCACCTCGCGCCGGGGCTTCATCGGCAGGCTGGGTGCGCTGGTGACGGCAACGGGGGCGGCCACGCTTCTCCCGGTGTCGCGCGTGCGGGCTGAAAAGGCCGCCGTGCCGATCCAGGTGCAGGAAGAGGGTGATCCCAATTCGTGCGATTACTGGCGCTATTGCGCAGTCGACGGGTTCCTCTGCTCGTGCTGCGGCGGATCGGCATCATCATGCCCGCCGGGTACAGAACCTTCGCCGATCACGTGGCTTGGCACCTGCCGCAATCCGGCAGACGGCCGCAACTACGTGATCAGCTACAACGACTGCTGCGGCAAGGCCGCCTGCGGCCGCTGCAATTGCAGCCGCGATGAAGGCGCATCCCCGGTCTATCAGCCGACCACCGCCAATGACCTCGACTGGTGCCTCGGCACGCAGGTTGGCGTGGCCTATCACTGTTCGCTTTCGGTCGTCACCGGCCCGGCGGACTGATGTTGCCGATGCGCCGCCTTGCCCTTTCGGCGCTGTTGCTGGCTGGCGCGGCAAGCGCGAGCCAGGCGATCCAGCCCGCGGACATGGCCGCAAAGCCGCGGGTTCAGGTGGATTATGCGCTGCATTGCCAGGGCTGCCACCTGCCCGACGGGCGCGGCATGGCGGGCAAGGTGCCGGACTTGCGCGGATCGCTGGGGCGTTTCCTCGAAGTGCCGGGGGGCCGCGCCTATCTGGTGCAGGTGCCGGGGGTTGCCACGTCACGCCTTGACGACGAAGGCACGGCCCGCCTGCTGAACTGGCTGGTGGCGCAGATGGGCTCCCCACAGACCTGCCGCCCTGCGCCCTTCACCACCGAAGAAGTGCAAGGCCTGCGCCGCAACTGGTTGCGCAAGGCGCGGCCGGTTCGCGATGCGCTGATGCAGCAGATCCCGGCAGCAACCGAACCGCGCAAGCGTTCATCCCTGCCTGCCTGCCCGGCTTGAGCCTGCTTCGATACCCAACAGGTATCGGACTTGCGATAATGACTCGTTATTGGCGGCGATCATTCCGGTTAGGCAGTAAAAGTATCCGTCATACAGGAATCGATCCGAGCCCATGTCGTCCAAGATCTACTCCAGCCCCACTGCAGCGCTCGAAGGCCTGCTGTTTGACGGGATGACCGTGATGTCCGGAGGCTTCGGCCTTTCGGGCAATCCCGAAAGCCTGATCCCCGAAATCCGCGATTCCGGCGTGACCGGACTGACCGTGATCTCGAACAACGCAGGCGCCGATGGCTTCGGCCTGTGGATGCTGCTGAAAACGCGCCAGATCCGCCGGATGATCGCATCCTATGTGGGTGACAACAAGCTGTTCGAGGAACAGTACCTTTCGGGCGAGCTGGACCTTGAGCTGAACCCGCAAGGCACGCTGGCCGAGCGTATCCGCGCAGGCGGCGCGGGCATTCCCGCGTTCTACACCCGCACTGGCGTTGGCACCGTGGTGGCCGAAGGCAAGCCGACCGAGGTGTTCGAAGGCGAGGAATACGTGCGCGAAACGTGGCTGCGCGCTGATCTTGCCATCATCAAGGCCTGGCGCGCCGATCCTTCGGGCAACCTCATGTTCCGCCGCACCGCGCGCAACTTCAATCCGGTCATGGCCACGGCCGCCAAGGTCACTGTGGTCGAGGTGGAAGAGATCGTGCCCGCAGGCACGTTCGATCCCGACTGCATCCATACCCCGGGAATCTATGTCGACCGTATCGTGCTTTCCACCATCAACGAAAAGCGCATCGAAAAGCTGACCACGCGTCCGCGCTCGGAGAATGTCCAATGAGTTGGTCCCGCGACGAGATGGCCGCCCGCGCTGCGCAGGAACTGCGCGATGGCTATTACGTGAACCTTGGCATCGGCATTCCCACGCTGGTGGCCAACCACGTGCCCGCCGGCATCAATGTCACGCTGCAATCGGAGAACGGAATGCTGGGCATCGGCCCCTTCCCTTATGAAGGCGAGGCTGACCCCGACCTGATCAACGCCGGCAAGCAGACCGTCACCGCCCTGCCCGACAGCAGCTTCTTCTCCAGCGCCGACAGCTTTGCCATGATTCGTGGCGGCCATATCGACATGGCCGTGCTGGGTGCGATGGAAGTTGCGGCCAACGGCGATCTGGCCAACTGGACGATCCCCGGCAAGATGGTGAAGGGCATGGGCGGCGCGATGGACCTTGTCGCAGGGGTCAGGCGCATCGTCGTGGTCATGGACCACTGCGCCAAGGATGGCAACCCCAAGATCCTCGAACGCTGCACCCTGCCCCTCACCGGGCGCGGCGTGGTGGACCTGATCGTCACCGATCTTGGCGTGATCGCGGTAGACAAGGGACAGGGCCTGCGTCTGGTGGAGTGCGCCCCCGGTGTGAGCGCTGACGAGATCGTCGCCCGCACCGGCGCGCCGCTGAAGGTTGCGGCATGATGGCCGGGGCTTTTGTCTGCGATGCCGTGCGCACGCCGATCGGGCGGCTGAACGGCAGCCTGTCCTCGGTCCGGGCCGACGATCTTGCCGCCCTGCCCTTGCGCGCCCTGATCGAGCGCAATCCGGGTGTCGACTGGGCCGCGCTCGATGACGTTCTGCTCGGTTGCGCCAATCAGGCGGGTGAGGACAACCGCAATCTGGCGCGCATGGCGGCGCTGCTGGCGGGCCTGCCCGAAGCGGTGCCGGGCGCCACGATCAACCGGCTGTGCGGTTCGGGCATGAATGCAGTGGGCAGTGCCGCGCAGGCGATCCGCAGTGGCGACGCGCAGTTCCTCATTGCCGGTGGTGCCGAGAGCATGACGCGCGCGCCCTATGTTCTGGGCAAGGCCGGCAGCGCGTTCGGGCGCGACCAGAAGATCGAGGATACGACGCTGGGCTGGCGCTTCATCAATCCGGCGATGAAGGCCGCTTACGGCGTCGATACCATGCCACAGACGGCGGAGAACGTCGCCGCGCAATGGCAGGTCAGCCGCGAGGAGCAGGACCGCTTTGCGCTTGCCAGCCAGCAGAAGACCGCAGCCGCACAGGCCAGCGGCAGGCTGGCGCGCGAGATCGTAGGCGTGACTGTCCCCGCCGGCAAGGGCGAGACGCGGCTGTTCGAAAAGGACGAACACCCCCGCCTTTCGGCGCTGAACGCGCTTTCCGCACTGCGCCCGGTGGTCCGCGCGGATGGCACCGTGACCGCAGGCAATGCCTCGGGCCTCAACGATGGCGCAGCGGCGATGATCGTGGCGAGCGAAGTGGCTGCATCCAAGCATGGCCTGACGCCCCGCGCCCGCGTGGTCGGCATGGCTTCGGCAGGCGTTGCCCCGCGCGTCATGGGTATCGGCCCGGTCGACGCTGCCCGCCGCCTGCTGGCCCGCACCGGCCTGAGCATGGCGCAGATGGACGTGATTGAACTGAACGAGGCCTTTGCCGCGCAGGCCATCCCCGTCCTGCGCGAACTGGACACCGATCCCTTCGACCCGCGCGTCAATCCCAATGGCGGCGCGATTGCGCTGGGCCATCCGCTTGGCATGTCGGGCGCGCGGCTGGTGCAGACGGCGGTCGAGGAATTGCACGTGTCCGGTGGCCGCTATGCCCTTGCCATGATGTGCGTTGGCGTGGGCCAAGGCATCGCAATGATAGTGGAGCGTGTGTGATGGCCGATGCCATGATCGTGACGACGGATGACCGCGTTCGCCTTGCCGTGGAAGTCCGCGGGTCTGAAGGGGCGCCAGTGCTGCTCCTTTCCAATTCGCTTGGCACCACGATGGCCATGTGGGACCCGCAGGTCGAAGCGCTGTCGCAGCGTTATCGCCTTGTCCGCTATGACGGACGCGGTCAGGGCCAGTCGGCCTGCCCGGCAGGCGCGGCCTCGATGGACAGGCTCGGGCGCGATGCGCTCGCCGTGCTGGACGCGCTGGGCGTGGAGCGTGCGCATTTCTGCGGTCTTTCGATGGGCGGCATGATTGGCCAATGGCTGGCGGCGCGCGCGCCCGAACGGCTGTTGCGGCTGGTGCTGGCCAATACCTCGGCCTGGATGGCCCCGCCTTCGGCCTGGCAATCGCGGCTGGAAGGCGTGCTTGCCGATGGCATGGGGCCCCTTGCGGAAGCTTCGCTGCAACGCTGGTTCACGCCCGCGTTCCTTGCCGCCGAACCGGACAGGGCCGATTGGATCAGGCAGATGCTGCTCGCCAACGATCCACAGGGTTATGCCGCCTGCTGCGCCGCCATCCGTGACATGGACCAGCGTCGCACGGCATCGCTGAACACCGTGCCCACACTGGTCATCGCGGGCAATGCCGATCCGGCGACATCCGTTGCCGATGCGCAGTTCCTAGTGGATGCGGCCGCCGACGCCCGCCTAGTAACGCTTCCGACCGCCCATCTTTCGAATGTCGAATGCCCCGCGCTGTTCACGCTGGCGGTGATCGATCACCTAGGTTAGGCCAGGTTTCCCGCCCTGCGTTCCGAAACGCGCGCGCTGTCGCGCTGCTGTCTGTCGCACGCTGGCTGAGGATGACGGGCGAAATCGCGCCGATGCCCGCCAGCGGACGATAGACGATGCTGCCGTGGCGCGTCTGGCTCAAGGCTTCGGGCACGATCGCCATACCCTCGCCAATGGCGACAAGGCCCAGCGCCGTCTGCACCTCGCGCACCTCGCGCGTGGACGAAGGCACGACGGCATTGCGCGTGAGCATAGCCAGCACCTGATCGGCATAGGTCGGCCGCGGCTGGCTGGGGTAAAGGATCAGCCGCTCCCCTTCCAGCATCGCGATCGGCACCGCGCCGCCATTCTCAGCCAAGGGGGAATCCGCAGGCATCGCCACCATCAGCGGCTCTTCCAGCAGCACTTCGCGCACGATGGCCGGATCGTCGATCGCCACGCGGCCCAGCCCGGCATCGATCCGTCCGGTCTTGAGCGCGGCCACCTGTTCGAGCGTGATCATCTCGACCAGTTCCACCTCCACCTCGGGCATCATCGCGCGGAACCGGCGGATCATGGCAGGCATGTCGCCATGCAGGATCGAGCCGACCACCCCCACCGCAAAGCGCGGACGGCGCGCCTGCTTCCAGCGCTTCATCATCGGCTTGATCTGGTCGAGCGCGGCGACGACCGGGGCTGCCTGTTCGAACAGCAGGCGTCCCGCCTCTGTCAGCTGCACGGGCCGGGTGCCGCGTTCAAACAGCTCCACGCCCAGTTCGATCTCGAGATCACGGATCTGGCGGCTGAGGGGAGGCTGCGATACGCCGAGATGCTCGGCCGCGCGCGTAAAGCCCCGCTGCTCCACCACGGCCAGAAAATAGCGCAAGTGCCGGACTTCCACGATACCTCCCGGGTATGATCCCCCCCGGAACTAGTCTTTCCCGATAGCTCGCGCAACGCCTAGTCAAAGAACGCATGAGCTTACGCGAAAATCCCACGATTCTCGGGATCGAGACGATCATTCTCGATCTTCCGACAATCCGCCCGCACGTGCTGGCAATGGCCACCATGCATTCGCAGACGATCTGCCTCGTCCGCATAACCTGCTCTGACGGTATCATCGGGATCGGGGAGGCCACCACCATCGGCGGTCTAGCCTATGGGCCCGAAAGCCCCGAAACGATCAAGGTCGCGATCGACAGCTACTTCGCGCCGCTGCTCGAAGGACTCGATGCCACTCGCCCCGCGATGGCGATGGCGCTGCTGGCGCGCCATGTCGTCGGCAACAACTTCGCCAAGTGCGCAATCGAGACAGCGCTGCTCGACGCGCAGGGCAAGCGGCTGGGCCTGCCGGTAAGCGAACTTGTCGGCGGGCGGCGGGTCGCTGCCCTGCCCGTTCTCTGGACACTGGCAAGCGGCGATACCGCGCGCGACATTGCCGAAGCCGAACAGATGCTGGGCATGGCCCGCCACAACGCGTTCAAGCTGAAGATCGGCAAGCGTCCGCTTGAACAGGACGTGGCGCACGTTGGCGCGATCAAGGCGGCCATGGGTTCGCGCGCCTCGGTGCGGGTCGATGTGAACATGGCGTGGGACGAGGCCACCGCACGGCGCGGCCTTGCCATGCTGGCCGATGTCGGCTGCGACCTGGTGGAACAGCCGATCATCCGCCACAACCGCGATGGCATGGCCCGCCTCACTGCGCTGGGCCTGATTGCGGTCATGGCCGATGAAAGCCTCACGGGTCCTGCCAGCGCGATGGATTTTGCCCGCAGCGCCGCAGCCGATGTCTTTGCGGTGAAGATCGAACAATCCGGCGGCCTCGATGCCGCGCGCGCCGTTGCCCAGATCGGCCATGCCGCGGGCATCGCGCTCTATGGCGGCACGATGCTCGAAGGCGCGATCGGGACCATTGCCTCGGCCCACGCCTTTGCAACGTTCCCGGCGCTCGAATGGGGCACGGAACTGTTCGGCCCGCTGCTGCTGACCGAGGAAATCCTCGAAGAGCCGCTCGCCTATCGCGATTTTGCCCTGGCCGTGCCCACTGGCCCAGGCCTTGGCATCGCGCTCGACGAAGATCGCGTCGCGCGTTTCCGCCGCGATCGCACCACCAGCCAATTCGCCCTGCAAGGAGCCTGACCGATGCTGTTCCAGGTGGAGATGACCGTCAACATCCCGCTCGATTTCGATAAGGCCGAGGCCGATCGGATCAAGGCGGTGGAAAAGGCCTATAGCCAGAACCTGCAAGCCAGCGGCGAATGGCGGCACATCTGGCGCGTGGCGGGGCTCTACGCCAACGTCTCGATCTTCGATGTCGCCAGCAACGAGCGCCTGCACGAGATCCTGATGGGCCTGCCGCTCTATCCGTTCATGACCATCAAGGTCACGCCGCTGTGCCGGCACCCCTCTTCCATTCGCGACGACGATCGCTGAAACCACAAGACACCCGGGAGTAACGAGATGCCTGCGAACTTTGCCAGCACCGAAGCCGTCCAGAAACTGCTAGACCGCGCCAGCGGGCTTGATATCGACGGCGGTAACCCCCGCCTCAAGGCGATCATGCGTGACCTGCTGCAGGCGACCGCCAACATAATCGTCAAGCACAACATCAGCGAAAGCGAATTCTGGCAGGCGGCCAAGTACCTTGCCGATGGCGCGGGCGAGATCGGCCTGATCCTTCCCGGCATCGGCCTTGAACATTTCCTCGATCTCTACATGGACGCCAAGGACGCTGAAGCAGGCCTTTCCGGCGGCACCCCGCGCACCATCGAAGGCCCGCTCTACGTCGCCGGTGCCCCGCTGGTGGATGGCACCTCTGAAGTCGATCTGACCTCAGACCCCGACGATACCGATACCCTGCACATGACGGGCATTGTTACCGGCCCCGATGGCGAACCCGTGAAGGACGCCATTCTCCACGTCTGGCATGCCAACAGCCAGGGCTGGTATTCGCACTTCGATCCGACCGGTGAACAGACCCCGTTCAACAACCGCCGCCGCATCAAGCTGGGCGCCGATGGTCGCTACGCCTTCCGTTCGAAGATGCCGCACGGCTATTCGGTGCCGCCGGGCGGCGCAACCGACGTGCTGATGCAGGCGCTGGGCCGTCATGGAAATCGCCCCGCCCACGTTCACTTCTTTGTCGAAGCGCCGGGCTATCGCACGCTGACCACCCAGATCAACTTCGGCGATGATCCCTTCGCCGCCGACGACTTTGCCTTCGGCACGCGCGAAGGGCTGCTGCCGGTGCCGAGCCGCCAGGGCGACACCGCGCACATCGCGTTCGATTTCCAGCTGCAGCGCGCCAGGGCCGACGAGGACCAGAGCTTCTCACGTCGAGCCCGCGCACAGGGCTGATCGCGCACATCCGCGCCACGAAGGGGAGCGGCGGAAGCCGTCGCTCCCCTTTCTGTCATTCAACGGACATCAGCACCGAATTGCCGATCAGTGTCTGTGTCCAGCCGCTCGGAAGGTCGCCGATGAAAAGGTTCTCGGTGCGATAGCGCGCAATTTTCCAGCCAGCGTCGGTGCGACGGAACGTTACGCGCAGGCGGCTAGACCGGATTAGGGTTGAGCCATCGTCATGCACCCAGGGCTGAAACTGAACCCAGGTGCCCTCGGCATGATCCTCGCCCACATCGTATATCTGTTCCGATGTCAGGTAATGGGTGTTGAAGACCTGCCGCGGCCTGGCTTCGGCAAAGAAGCGGCGCATGTGGGCGGCAACCCCGGCGGGTCCGCGGTGTTCGCCGAACTGCGCACCGTGTGCACCGCCCACTCCCTGCCAGATGCCATCGTCGGCAAAGAGGCTGCCGATTGCCTCGGCGCGTTCGTCATCGGTCAGGCCCGGTTCCGGCAAGGGCACGTCGCACAGATAGAGATAGCGCGCGAGCAGGCGCCGCACGGCTGCCTCGGCTTCCAGCAAGGCTACGCGATGCCGCAACTCAGCAAGTTCGTCCACGCGTCATTCTCCCCTGTCTTGCCTGATACTGCCGGTATCTGCCGCAGCCCTTCCTGTCCAAACGCGGATCGCACCGCCCGGAAGTTTCGTGCGCATCGCGCGCATGGATTGCGCAAAACGCCGGACAGAATCACTGGGCAGGTTTCATCCGCTTGATGAAACGGAACATGTCGTTCCCTCCCGGCATGTCGGCAGACGCAGACATATTGGGATCACGATGATGATCGTTCCAGAACTCGACAATGTGGAAGCCGCAGACATTGACGTAGAAATGGATGTTGCGCTTCTCGAAATAGGGGGTGGCAGTTTCCCATGCTTCAGTTTCCGCAAACAAGACCTCAATGGCGAACCACGCGCGCCTGCCAAGACCTTGCCCGTGATGGCCGACCTTCACGAAGAACAGGTCGAGACGGTTCATCCTGTTCTCGGCATCGATCACCACGACCGCACCACCAATCGACACCCCATCGGCCAGGACATGAAGGATGCGCGCATTTGGCCCGTTGATCGACTTGTCGATGTCCGCATCGTCCGGAATCGGCCCCTCGGGCTGTTCCCCAAGTTCATCGATCACCGCAAGTGCGAAGGCGGCCTGCAGATCACGCTTGAAAGCGGCGATCTCGTCTGGCGCGACAGGGACAAGCGTTACGTCTTGAACAGGCATCTTGCATTCCTTCATCATCAGTCAACTGCACCACCAAGGGCACGATAGAGGGCCGATGCACTGGACAGTTCATCCCGCCGCACGACCAGCAGGGCCTGCCTTGCGGCATAGGCTGTTCGCTGCGCATCCAGCAGTTCAAGGCGGGCGCTCAAGCCGGATTGATAGGCTAGCTTGACCAGCCTTGCCCGATTTTCGGCCTGGTCGACAACATCTTGCTGCGCCTTCGTCTGCGAAGTGAAAGTGGCCCGCGCGTCTAGTCCATCGGCCACCTCGCGAAACGCCGTCTGGATCGTGCGTTCGTAGGTTGCCACCGCCGCCGCTTTCCTGACCCGCGCCAAATCGAGCGAGCCGCGCAGTTCCCCGCCCCTGAAGATCGGGGCCGTCAATGAAGGCGAATATGACCAGCTCCTGTTGCCCGGCTGGAACAGTTTTTCAAGGGCAAGGCTGGCAAAGCCGAATGCTGCCGTCAGCGACAGCCGCGGGAGAAATGCAGCGCGGGCTGCGCCGATATCCGCATTGGCCGCGCGCAATTCGTGCTCAGCCTGTGCGATATCCGGGCGTCGGAGCAACAGGTCCGAAGGCGTACCCGGCGCCAGCGACGTTCGGATGGGTTGCTGCAGCAGCTCGACCGGATCGGGCAGATCATCGGGCAAGGGCGTGCCCACTGCGAGGACGAGGGCATTGGTTGCCTGCATCCGCTCCCGCTCGCGCTGCGCAAGATCGGCCTGCGCCTGCCGCATCAGGCCTTCGATCTGCGCCAGGTCAATGCCGCTGGCCTGCCCGGCCGCATGCAGCCGCTGGGTAAGGGCCAACGACGCCTGCCAATCAGCCAGTGTCGCCTCGATCAAGGCAACCTGTTCCGCAGCCAGCCGTTCGGCCAGATAGGCTTCGACAACCGCCCCGATCACGGTCAACCGCACGGCGCGCTGTCCTTCGCGCGAGGCGAAATAGCGCTCGTTCGCCGCATCGTTCTGCGCCTTGATGCGGCCGAACAGGTCAATTTCAAAGGCGGTCAACGCAGATTGCGCGCTGAACTGGTCAAATGAAAAGCCAGTCGCCTCACCCTCGCCAAGGCCGACACCTGCACCGGCGACGCCTGCTGGCTGACGCTGGCGGGTATAGGACATATCCACGTTCACGTTCGGCCGCCCCTGGGCGCGCTGGATGCGCGTTTGCGCAAGGGCGGCCTCTGCATTCAGGGCCACAATGCGCAGGTCACGGTTTTCGCGCATCGAAAGCGAGATTAGCCGCTGCAGCCGAGCATCGCCGAGGTAGTGGGTCAGTTTGAAATCTGACCCACCACCCTGCCGCGCCACTACGATCCGCGTTTGCGCGATAACCTCTACGAACGGCGGGCAGCCTTGATCTCGCGACAACTGATCGGAGAGACTGCAACTCTGGATTATGACCAGTTCCTCGCGAAGCGCCCTGCGAAGCCCGATGCCGTTTTTACCATGCATCAGGACCTGGGATACTGGCCCACTGGAACACCTGAGCCGCTTACCGCTACGTGCAGTCTCGCGCTTGACGATGCCGATCCGGAAAATGGTTGCCTCAAGGTCGTGCCGGGTTCGCAAAAGCAGGGCCTGCGTCCGCACCGCCCTCTCATGGGCGACGACCGCAGCGACTCTCACATCCTCAGCGTCGAACTTACTGATGCCGATATCGTCGTCGAATTGCCCCTGAAGCGCGGCGACATCACTGTGCATGATGAACTGATCGTTCATGGGTCAGGAGGAAATACCTCGCCGGACCGCTGGCGCCGAACATATATCGCTGCCTTCCGCTCGAAAGCCTGCGTGGATTTCGAACGGTCGATCGGCTTCACGCATTCACACAACGACACAATCGCTTGGGAGACACATCTCGCCGCGCTGACGGCCTAAGCGAAGTGTTCCGACGGGGCCCAAATCTCCCTTGAATCTTTTTGGCCAAGGGGTCGCTGGCGGCTACCTGAATAGCTTGTGCGCACGGCGCGCTGGTACATGGTCGTCAGTGGAACCATTGGCGCCGCATTACGAACATGCGTTGATTAAGCGGGCTTTCAACATTGCAAATCGCCCCTGCGTCCCGGGAACTGCAACTCTTGAATTGATAGATTTGGAAATGGATCACGATAACTGGCCCAGTTTTGTACTGTAGGGTTTGGGTCGCCTTCAGGTTGATTTTCAGGTTGTCGTAGTTTGCAAACTCGGCAATTATGGAGGCCACACCGGGGCAGCAGCAACCTCCCGGTCAGGCCTTACCGCCCAAGTGTTGCCTTGTTGGTCCGCGTCTTCGCGGATGGTAAGGCATGGGGCGAATGGCAATTTCAACTACACATCCTGATTTCCGCGAAATGGTTCGTGTCTTCGCACGGATCGGATTTCTGAGCTTTGGCGGGCCAGCCGGGCAGATCGCGCTGATGCACCGCGAACTGGTGGACGAACGGCAATGGGTGGATGAAGAGCAGTATCTCCACGCGCTGAACTTCTGCCACCTTCTGCCCGGACCCGAAGCGCAGCAACTTGCCACGTGGATCGGCTGGAAGCTGCACGGGCTGCGTGGTGGGCTGGTGGCCGGGCTGCTGTTCGTGCTGCCCGGCGCGCTGATCATTTTTGGGCTGACAATGCTTTACGCTGTGGCGGCCAACCTTGAATGGTTTGCCGCGCTGTTTCTGGGCATCAAGGCCGCAGTGCTGGCCATCGTGGTGCAGGCCCTGCTGCGCATCGCCGGGCGCGCGCTCAACACCGGGTTCAAGCGTGGCCTTTCCGTGGTCGCGTTCATCGCATTGTTCGCGTTTGATGCGCCCTTCCCGCTGGTCGTGCTGGGCGCGGGCGCGATTGGCATGGTCGTTGCCGCCCTGCGCCCGGATTGGCTGGCGCTGAAGGCGGGCAGCGGCGCAGCCATCGCAACGCCGCGTCCGTGGGGCCATTCGATCCGCACCGTGCTGATCTGGGGCGCGATCTGGGCTGCTCCTATGGGGCTGGTGCTGGCTACGCTGGGCCGCAACCATGTGCTGTGGGACATCGGCAGCTTCTTTTCGCAACTGGCCGTGGTGACGTTTGGCGGGGCCTATGCGGTGCTGGCCTATATGGCGCAGGAATCGGTGCAGAACTATGGCTGGTTGAGCGCGGGCGAAATGGCCGATGGCCTTGGCCTTGCCGAAACGACGCCGGGACCGCTGATCATGGTCACGCAGTTCGTCGGCTATCTTGCCGCCTTCCGCGCACCTGCGCCGTTTTCGCCGTTTGTGGCCGGATTGCTGGGCGCAGCGCTGACCACGTGGGTCACTTTTGCGCCCTGCTTCCTGTGGATTTTCACCTTCGCGCCGTGGATCGAGCGGATGGAGAACTCCCCTCGCCTCAAAGGCGGGCTGGCCGCCCTCACCGCCGCCGTGGTGGGCGTGATCGCCAACCTTACCGCTTGGTTCTTTATCCACGTGCTGTTTTCAGCCGTGGTCAAGGCCGAAGTGGGGCCATTGCACCTGAACATTCCGGTCTTATCCACGTTCGACTGGCGCGCAGCAGTGCTGGCAGCGATGGCCGCCGTGCTACTGTTCAGGCTAAAATGGAACATCATGCGCGTGCTTGCCGCCGCTGCCGTGGGCGGCTTGATCCTCGGCCTCGGCGTGGGTTGAGCCTACCCGAACCGGAACCCCGTTACCGCCATGCTGCCCATGAAATCGCTTTGATGGAAATGCACGGCGCAAGCGTCAGCCCCGCCTGCCCCTGCGGCCACCATCAGCGGCAGCAGGTGTTCGGGCCGGGGGTGCGCGGCGGGGGCGGCGGGGGCTTCGGCCCAGCGCAGCAGCGCCGCGTCGCGGGTCGCTTCAGGCTTTCCGTCAAGGCTTTCGCGCAGCCACTGGTCGAACTGCGCGGCGGCTTCTGCCCCCGCCGGTCCCCATGCGCGCAGGTTGTGGTAGGACAGGCCGGACCCCAAAATCAGCACGCCTTCATCGCGCAAGGGTTGCAGCAGACGGCCCATCGCGATGTGCGCGGCGGGATCGAAGTGATCCAGCACCGATAGCTGCACGATGGGGATATCCGCCTGCGGGCGCACAGGCTGCATCATCGAGAACGTGCCGTGATCGAAGCCGCGCTCGGCATCGTCTTCGCAATCCATCCCCCCTGCCCGCAGCAGATCGCGCACGCGGCCCGCCAATTCGGGGCTTCCCGGCGCTGTATAGCGAATGTGGTAGGTGTGTTCGGGGAAGTTGTAATAGTCATAAAGCATCGGCGGCGCGGGGTGCGACGATACATGCGGCACAGGCGCTTCCCAGTGCGCAGAGACAACCAGAATGGCGCTGGGGCGTTCGGGCAGTTCATCCATCACGCCCGCCAACGATGCCTCCAGCTTCCCATAGGCCTCCCGCATCGGCCCTTCCATCCACGGCCAGGGTCCGCCGCCGTGGTTGAGGAAATAGGTGGGCAGTCGAGTCATCGTTGCAGAACTCCATCGGGACAGGTCCGCACATGGTCATGGGCAGAACCGCCTGCAAGGCCGCGCTTGCCCTCCTTTGGTCGATATTGTAAGTAACACTAACAAAATTGGAAGAGGAGCCGAACGCCATGCAGTCATTCGAAAACCAGATCGCCTTCATCACCGGCGGCGCATCGGGCGCGGGGTTCGGGCAGGCGCAGGTCTTTGGGCGCGCGGGGGCAAGGATCGTGGTGGCTGATATTCGCGCCGATGCCGTTGCAAAGGCCGTGACCAACCTTCAGGCCGAAGGGATCACCGCCCACGGCATCACGCTCGATATCATGGACCGCGCCGCCTATGCCCGCGCGGCAGACGAGGTTGAGGCCGTGTTCGGCGCTGCGCCTACGCTGCTGTTCAACACCGCCGGCGTCAACAGCTTCGGCCCGGTGGAGAACACCAGCTATGATGATTTCGACTGGATCGTCGGTGTAAACCTTGGCGGCGTGATCAATGGCATGGTCACCTTTGTTCCGCGCATGATCGCCAGCGGAAAGCCGGGGCACATCGTCACCACATCATCGCTGGGCGGGCTGATGGGCAGCGCGCTGGCCGCGCCCTACTCCGCCGCAAAGGCGGCGGTGATCAACCTGATGGAAAGCTATCGGCTGGGTCTGGACAAGCACCAGATCGGCGTTTCGGTTCTGTGCCCGGCCAACATCAAATCGAACATTGCCGAAGCCAGCCGGTTGCGCCCGGCACAGTTTGGCAAGAGCGGTTATGTGGAGAACGAAGATTCCATCGCCTCGCTGCATTCGATCCACCAGCACGGTATGGACCCATTGGAACTGGCGAACCACGTGAAAGCCGGGATCGAAGCCAACCAGCTTTACATTATCCCTTACCCCGAAGCGAAGGACGGCCTGCGCACCCACTTCGATGCCATCGTGGAATCGGTTCTGCCGCTTGAGGCCGACCCCGAAGGCGCGCGTTTGCGCACCGAAGCGTTGCAGAACTGGGCAGCAGACAGGGCCAAGGTGTTCATGGAAAAGCAGAACGCCGAGTAGAGCTTACCCCGCGGCGCGGAGCCACCGCTCTGCGCCAAGCGGGCGCCCGGACCGACGGCAGGCTTCGATAAACTCGGCAAGCGGCAGAGGTTTGCCGAAAAGATAGCCCTGCAATTCGTGGCATCCGGCGGCACGCAGAATTTCGGCCTGCGCTTCGGTTTCCACGCCTTCGGCAATCACCGCCATGTCCAGCCCGCGCGCCAGGTTGATAGCGCCGGTCACCAGCATCGTCGCCTTTGCGCCGGGCGACAGCCCCGCCAGCAGCGATTTGTCCAGCTTGATATGGCTGAAGCCATAGGACCGCAAGTAATGGATGCTGGTAAAACCAGTGCCGAAATCATCCAGCGCAATCGACATGCCGCGCGCCTTGAACGTTTCCACCGCGCTCACCACGCGTTCCGGGTTGGCCAGCAGATAGCCTTCGGTAATCTCGAACTGCAGCCGTTCCGGCGAAAAGCGCGTCTGTTCCAGCACGTGCGCAACCTGCCGTTCGAAAGCCGGATCGCGGAACTGTGCGGGCGAAACGTTAACGCTGAGATGCAGTGTGCCCAGCGGCCCGATCTCGCGTGCTGCGCGTTCCAGCACGAACAGGCCAAGCGGGTGAATCTGCCCGGTCGCTTCGGCAATCTCGATAAACTCGTCGGGCGGCAGCGCTCCTTCCGGGCGGCGCGGCCAGCGCAGCAGCGCCTCTACCGAAACGATGGCCCCGCTATAGGCATCGACGATGGGCTGATAGAACACGTCGAACTCACCACGGGCAAGGCCCAACCCGATCTGCGCTTCTATGTCCAGACGGCGCAGGCGGCCTTCGTCAAACCCGGCATCGTAGATCGCGACCTGGCCCTTGCCCTGCGTCTTTACGTGATACATCGCAATGTCAGCGCGCCGCAGCAGTTCACGCGGACTGCCAGCGGCATCGACATTGGCCGCAACGCCGATGGACCCGCCCACTTGCAGCACGTGCCGATCCACCAGCACCGGCAGGGCAATTTCTTCCAGCATCGTGTGCGCGAGTTGCAACGCAGCGCTTTGCGCATCGCGCGCTTCGAGCAGGACGGCAAATTCGTCTCCGCCCACCCGCGCCAACATAGCGTGCGGCGGGCAATGCTGGCGCAGGCGCAGACACACGCTGCGGATAAGCGCGTCACCCGCCTGATGGCCGTGTTCGTCGTTTACAGCCTTGAACCCATCAAGATCGATGAAAATCACGGCAAGGCTGTTGCGTGGCAGATCGGCGCGGGCTTCCAGCCGATCAAGCCGCGCCAGCAGTTCGCGCCTGTTGGGCAATCCGCTCAGCGGATCGGTAAAGGCGATGCGCCGGTTCTCCTCGCTCAGCTTTTCGGTTTCATGCTGGCGCATCCGCAGATTGCGCCGTGACCGGATCAGTTCGGAAAAAGAATGCGTGTGCCGGTGCACCACCACGACCATGCCCGCACTGACCAGGCACAACACTATGGTTTGCGCCAGCATCTGGCCGTTGTCGGCCCAGGAAAAGTAGAACAGGAACGAAAGCGTGCTGACCACCGCCACGCGCATCGCCACCGGGCCCAGCGTCATAAGGCAGAACACCGTGCTGACTTCCGTCAATCCGAGGAAGAAGGTCAGGCTTCCCCGCCCATAGGCATCGCCGTCGTTGTAGACCCAGATGCACCACAGCTCGAAAGCCAACGTCATGACCACGCTCAGCGCGCCGGTTCGGTGCAGGTGACTGCGGATCTCGTCGTCGGAAAGACCCTCTGGATCTGCGCTGCGCCACCACCACACGCCGCGCGACATGGCGACACCGCAGATCAATGCCGGTGAGATCAGTGTCTTGATCAGCTTGTCGGGGTCAAAAAAGACCACCGCGATTGCCAGCGCATTGCCGAGCAGAATAACGTAAAGGAGCGGCAAATGCGCGGAAAGCGAGCGGAATTGGGCGCGCGCGAGTTCGGCATCGCTTGTGTCCAGCCTGAAAAAATTCAGCAGTGCCCGCATCTTGCCGCTTTTCGCCCGCCACCCCTTGAGGATTGGTTAAGCTGCCCGTTTCTCGCAATTTCCTGAAGATCGCGCGGACCGCGCCTTACGTAACGGCCCCTATTCACCGCGCGCCGCCCGCGCCAACAGACGATTGCCAAGAACAAAAGGTAGCGCTATCATGCCATCTCAACCGCCGCGCCAAGCGGAGGGGCAGAGAGGATGAATCACAATGTTCCTGGGGCTGGATATCGGCACAAGCGGGGTAAAAGCTGTCGTCCTTTCCGAAAGTGGCGACGTGCTGGCCCAAGCCACCGCCGATCTTGCCGTGTCGCGCCCGCAAGCCCTGTGGTCGCAGCAAGCCCCGGCAGACTGGGTTGCCGCCACGCATCACGCCGTGCTGGCCATCGACCCGGCGCTTCGCGCCGCAGTCCAAGGCGTTGGCCTTGCCGGGCAGATGCACGGCGCCACGCTGCTGGGCGCAGACGATGCCCCTTTGCGCCCCGCGATCCTGTGGAACGACGGGCGCAGCTTTGCCGAATGTGCGGCGCTGGAATCGCGCGAACCGCGCAGCCGCGAAATTACCGGCAATATCATGATGCCCGGCTTCACCGCGCCCAAGCTGGAATGGGTGCGCGCCCACGAACCGGATGTTTTCGCACAGTTGCGCACCGTGCTGCTGCCCAAGGACTATGTGCGCCTTGCCCTGACCGGCGAAAAGGCCAGCGACATGTCCGACAGCGCCGGAACGCTATGGCTTGATGTGGCGCGCCGCTCATGGTCGGACGAAATGCTCGCCGCCACCGGCCTTGATGAAAGCCACATGCCCCGCCTTTATGAAGGACCGGAAGTCACCGGCCAGCTCCGCGCCGATGTGGCGAGCGTATGGGGCATGGGCGCCGTGCCCGTGGTGGCAGGCGCGGGTGACAATGCCGCCGGCGCGCTGGGCGTTGGCGTGACTGGCGAAGGGCAGGGAATGCTCTCGCTCGGCACATCGGGCGTGATCTTTGTCGGTAACGACCAGTTCCGCCCCAACCCGGCGCAGGCCGTCCACGCCTTTTGCCACGCCCTGCCCGGCGTGTGGCACCAGATGAGCGTGCACCTTTCTGCCGCATCGTGCATCGATTGGGCGGCAAAGGCCTGCAACGTCCCCGGCCCGGCGGAATTTTTCGCGCTGGCCGAAGCGCACGGTGTGCAGGCCGGAAGCGAACTGTTCCTCCCCTATCTTTCGGGCGAACGCACCCCGCACAACGATCCGCACATCCGCGCCGCCTTCCTCGGCCTTGGCAACGAAAGCGCTACCGGTGCGATGGCCGCCGCGGTGCTGGAAGGCGTGGCTTTCGCCCATGCCGACGGCATTGACGCGCTGCGCACTGCGGGCACGCAGATCGATGAACTCTGCGTCATCGGCGGCGGATCACGGTCGGTCCACTGGGGCCGCATCCTTGCCGCTGCGCTGGGCGTACGGCTTGTCTATCTTGATGGCGGCGAAGTCGGCCCTGCCCTTGGCGCGGCGCGCCTTGCGCAGATCGGCGTGACCGGGGCCAGCGCGGCGCAAGTCTGCACCCGCCCGCCGATCCGCGCCGTGATCGAACCCGACGCCGCCCTTGCCGATATCCTCAGCCCCAAACGCACCCGTTTCCGCGCCGCCTATGCCGCGCTTGCCGCCATCCAAGGAGTAGCCTGAAATGTCCGCATCCTATTTCGACGCATTCGATACCGTCCGGTACGAAGGGCCTGAAAGCACCAGCGATCTTGCCTATCACTATTACGACAAGGACCGCATGGTCTTTGGCAAGCGCATGGAGGATTACCTGCGTTTTGCCGTGTGCATGTGGCACACCTTCTGCTGGCCCGGCAGCGACGTGTTCGGCGCTGGCACGTTTGATCGCCCCTGGCTGAACGGCCCGCAGGACGAAAACGCCGCCCGTGCCAAGCGCGAAGCCGCCCTCGCCTTCGCCGAAAAGCTCGACCTGCCGTTTTACTGCTTCCACGATGTCGATGTGATGGCGCCTGCTGAATCCATCGGCGATTTCCGCGCCAGTTTCGCCCGTGCGGTCGATCATCTTGAAGAACTGCAAGCCGCACATGGCCGCAAGCTGCTGTGGGGCACGGCCAACCTCTTCGGCCACCCGCGCTATCTGGCTGGCGCTGCCACCTCCCCCCGCCCCGAAGTCTACGCATGGGGCGCGTCGCAGGTGCGCGATGCGCTCGAAGCAACCCACCGTCTTGGCGGCGCGAACTATGTGCTGTGGGGCGGCCGTGAAGGCTATGACACGATCCTCAACACCGATCTGGCGGTTGAGCAGGAAAACTTCGGCCGCTTCCTGTCGCTCGTCGTCGAACACAAGCACAAGATCGGCTTTGCGGGCACGATCCTGATCGAACCCAAGCCGCACGAGCCGACCAAGCACCAGTACGATTTCGATACGCAGACCGTCTTCGGCTTCCTCAAGCGCTTCGGCCTTGAGAACGAGGTCAAGGTCAATATCGAAGCCAACCACGCCACGCTTTCGGGCCACACTTTCGAACACGAAATCGCAATGGCGCGCGCGCTGGGCATCTTCGGATCAATCGACGCCAATCGTGGCGATCCGCAGAATGGCTGGGACACCGACCAGTTCCCCAACTCGGTCGAGGAACTGACGCTGGCCTGCATCGAGATCGAACGCGCGGGCGGCTTTACCGACGGCGGCTTCAACTTCGATGCCAAGGTGCGCCGCCAGTCGGTTGACGCAGCAGACCTGTTCCACGGCCACATCGGCGGCGTTGACGTGATCGCCAAGGCGCTGCTCCGCGCCGAAGCCATCATCAACGATGGCCGCATCGATGCCTTCCGCGCCGAACGCTATGCCGGGTGGCAGGGCGAACTGGGCCAGACCATCGCCAAGTCCAGCCTTGCCGAAATCGCAGACCTCGCCGTGGCGCAAGACCTGCGCCCTGCCCCGGTTTCGGGCCGTCAGGAATGGCTGGAAAACATGATGAACCGCTTCTGATCTCGTTGGGGGCGGTCCTCCCCGCCCCCTCCCCTGCACCCGCCGGAAACCACACCCCCCGGCAAGCGTTTGGCATCAACGCATCACAGGTCGCCCCACCCCTCGCTTGCAAGCAGGGGCGCGAACCGCCATCTGTGATGCGCGTCTTGCGAAGGGGGAATGATGATAGAGCGAAGCAAGGTCGAGCGCGGGGGCTTTATCCTCATGCTCGTGCTGGTGACGGTAGCGCTGGTCCTCGTCGTCGCCAACTTCCTCACCGCGCTGCTCTGGGCGGCGCTGGCCGCGCTGATGTTCGATTGGCTGAACCAGCGCCTGCTGGAGCGCTGGCCCGGACGGCGCAGCCTTGCCGCTGGCATGACGCTGCTGATCATCACCTTTGCGGTGATCCTGCCTGCCATGCTGATCGGCACGATGGTGGTGGAACAGGCCGCGGGCGTGTTTACCCAGATCCAGTCAGGCCAGATCAACTTCGCGCTCTATTTCCAGCAGGTCCACGATGCCCTGCCTTCCCGCGTGCAGGACATGCTCGGCAATGCGGGGTTCGGCACGTTCGAACTGGCGCAGAACCGCATTGCAGAATCGCTCAGCAGCAGCGCCAGCATAATCACGCAGCGCGCGCTGACCATCGGCGCGAATGCCGCCGCTTTCGTGCTGGCTTTCGGCGTCGGGCTTTATGTCACGTTCTTCCTGCTTAAGGACGGCCACGTCCTTGGCCCCACCATCGTCCGCGCGCTGCCGCTGGAACACAGCGTGGCGACCCGCATGGTGGACCGGTTCGTCGCCGCCGTGCGCGCCACTTTGAAAGGCTCGGTCGTCGTCGCGCTGGTGCAAGGCATGCTCGGCGCGATCACCTTTGCCATCGTCGGCCTGCCCGCAGCATTGCTGTGGGGCGCGATCATGGCGATTGCCGCGCTGCTCCCGGCCATCGGCCCCGCCATTGTCTGGGGACCGGTGGCCATCTACCTCTTTGCCACCGGCGCGATCTGGCAGGGCGCCGTAGTGGTGGGATCGGGCGTTGTGGTGATCGGCCTTGCCGACAACATTCTGCGCCCGGCTCTTGTGGGCCGCGATACGGGCATTCCCGATTGGCTGGTGCTGGTCACCACGCTGGGCGGGATCGAACTGCTTGGCCTCAGCGGCATCGTGGTCGGCCCGGTGGTCGGCGCGCTGTTCATCACCGCGTGGCAGATCCTGACCGAACAGCGACTGGTGCCAAACGCGCCCGACGCGGGGTGACCAAAAGGGGCGGCTTAGATCAATGCCCGCCCCAGCCCTCCATCTGCTCCAGTTCCTTGCCGCGCGTTTCGGGCAGGAACGCCTTGACCAGCCAGAAGCTGATGAACGCGCTGCCGGTATAGAGTACATACGTTTCCGCCAGCCCCAGACCGCTGGCCATCGCGGGGAAGCTTTGCACCACGGCATAGTTCGCGCCCCACTGCGCCAGCCCGCACACCGCCAGCGCCGATCCGCGTAACTGGTTGGGGAACATCTCGCCCAGCATGACCCACATCACCGGGCCCCAGCTCATGTTGAAGAAGATCACATAGATATTGGCCGCGATCACCGCGATAAAGCCAAGCTGCTGATCCATCTGCAGCGCGCCCGCTGCATCCAGCGTCCCTTGGGAAAAGGCCCAGCTCATCGCCCCCAACGCCAGCGTCATCCCCGCAGACCCGATCAGCAGCAGCGGCTTGCGGCCCACCTTGTCCACCAGCGCCATCGTGACAAAGCACGCCGCGATGGACACCAGCCCGGAAATGATATTGCGCTCAAGCGCCGCCTTTTCTGAAACGCCCGCCAGCTTCCACAACGTTTCGCCGTAATAGAAGATCACGTTGATCCCCACGAACTGCTGGAACAACGCGATAATCAGCCCGGCCCACACAATCGGGCGCAGCACCGTGCCCGGTGCCAGCACATCGGCCAGACGCGGGCGGTGATCGGTGGCAAAGGACGCGCGGATTTCGGCCACCTTGCGCGCGGCCTCAGCTTCACCGAACAGCCGCGTCAGCACAGCCTGCGCTTCATCCTCACGCCCACTACTGACAAGATAACGCGGGCTTTCAGGAATGAACTGCAAAGCCACAAGGAACACCACCGCAGGCACCGCCTGTGCCAGATACATCCAGCGCCACGCCGGGAACCCGGCAATCGTGCCCAGCGAATCCCCCGCCTGCTGCGCCAGCACATAGTTGACGACGAAAGCCAGCGTCAGCCCGGTGATGATCATCACCTGCTGCACGCTGGTCAATCGCCCGCGAATGGCCGCAGGTGCCACTTCCGAGATATAGGCAGGCGAAAGCACGCTTGCCGCGCCTACGGCTATCCCGCCCAGAAAGCGGAACACCACGAACAGCGTGTGATTGCCGGTCAGCCCCTGCACCAGCGCTCCCACCAGAAACAGCAGTGCCGCCAGCATCATGATCCGCTTGCGCCCGAACCGGTCTGCCAGCCTTCCGGCAAGGAAGGCGCCAGCCGCACAGCCCGCCAAGAGCGAGCCAACCGTAAAGCCCAGCCCGTTGTCATCCAGCGCGAATGCGGCCTTCAGCCCAGCCTGCGTGCCGTTCACCGCGCCGCTGTCATACCCGAACAGCAGGCCGCCAATCGTCGCCACCGCCACGATTGCGCCCACCAGCGCCATGTTCACCCGGTCCTGCTGGGTGCCTGCCATATGCCTCTCCCGATTTTTTTGCCCGTCATGCATAGCCGCAGCCACGGCGCGCCGTCGATCACTTTGCACCCTTGTGTATAGCTATTTCCTGTTTGCGCGATATCGCTACCATGATCCGCACACGCGCCAGAACTTGCCAATCCGGTCCCCTTTGATCAAAGGCCTTGCCATGAACGAAACCCGATCCCGGCGGCGGCAGTCTGGCCGTCCCACGGTCAACGATGTGGCCCGGCTCGCCGGTTGTTCCCCGATGACCGTCAGCCGCGTGATCAATGGCGGTGAAACGGTGCGTGAAGAAACGCGCCTCGCGGTCGAAGCCGCCATCCGCCAGCTCGATTACGCGCCCAACCGCGCCGCGCGCAGCCTTGCCGGCGCGGTTGGGCTTCGCATCGCCCTGCTCTATGCCAACCCGTCTGCCGCCTATCTCAGCGAATTGCTGATCGGCTGTATGGATGCGGCCAGCAGGCTTGATGCGCATCTGGTGGTCGAACGCTGCGAACCAGCAGGCGATGTCGCCAAAGTGATCGCGCGCCTTGCCGCCAGCGCCATCGATGGTTTCCTGCTCCCCCCACCCCTGTGCGAAGATGCCGCCCTGCTCGCCCGCATTGCCGAAGCGCGCCTTCCCGCCATGCTGATCGGCCCCGGCAAGGCCCTGCCCGGCCAAGCGGCGGTGATGATCGACGATACCCGCGCAGCGCAGGACATGACCCGCCATCTCATCGCGCTGGGCCATCGGCGCGTGGGCTTCATCATCGGCAACCCGGCCCAATCGGCCAGCGCCCTGCGCCTTGCCGGTTTCCGCGATGCGATGGCGCAAGCGGGCCTTGCGGTGGACGAAGCGCTGATCGTGCAAGGCCAGTTCACCTACCGCTCCGGCCTTGATGCCGCCGCGCAGATGCTGGCCCTGCCCCAGCCGCCTACCGCCATCTTCGCCGCGAACGACGATATGGCCGCAGGCTGCGTCGCCGCCGCGCACCGCTGCGGGATCGATGTGCCGCGCGATCTGACCGTCTGTGGTTTTGACGATACGGCGCTCGCATCCACCATCTGGCCCGAATTGACCACGATCCGCCAGCCCATTCGCCAGATGGCCGAAGTGGCGCTCGATCAACTGGTGCAAGGCATCCGCAACGTGCGCAATGGCAGCGCCCCCGCCTTTGGCCCCCGCCCCGCCCACGTCACACTGGATTACACGCTGGTCCAGCGTGAATCCGACGCAGCGCCCTGTTCTAAACTTCGCTGAAGGCAAATTTCAAACACACAACCCACCCAAAAAGGATGTGATCTCCGTCACGTAGCCGAAACATTGGCAACCTATCCGCCACCCATCACAACAGGTGGGTGAAATGAAAAAGACCTTTCTCTTCGGTTCCGCGCTAACAACCTCGCTGATCTTCTCAGCCAATGCTTTCGCGCAGGAAGCAATACCTGCCGCAGCAGAAGAACAGAACGTAGATACTATTGTCGTTACGGCGCAGAAGTTCGAACAGAAACTGGTGGATGTTCCCATCACCATTTCCGCCGTTACGGGTGATCGCATCCGCGAACTGGGCGTGTCCGACCTTGACGAACTGTCCGCCTACGTCCCCGGCCTGAACATTCAGGAACAGAGCGCCAACAACCCCGGCGTGGTAATCCGTGGCATCACGTCGGATTCCGGCTCGGCCCAGCAGGGGCCCCGCGTCACGCTCTATTACAACGGCGTGGACATCTCGCGCTCGCGCGGGTCGTATCAGGCGATCTACGATCTTGAACGGGTCGAGGTGATCAAGGGGCCGCAGGCCACGCTGTTCGGCACCGCCTCTGCCGTCGGCGCAATCAGCATGGTGTCAAAGCGCCCCGAACCCGGCGTTTCGGCAATGGTGACCGGCGGTATCGGCAACTACAACCAGACCTTGCTCGGCGGCTTCCTCAATTCGGGCGACGAAAAGATCGCCGCGCGCATCGCTTTCGAATGGCGCACCCGCGATGGCTATGTTGAAAATCTGGCCGCGTCGCAGGACGAAGAGCTTTACGCGCAGGACCAGCTCGGCCTGCGCCTTTCCGTGCGGTGGAAGCCTTCGGACCGCGTAACAGTTGACCTGATCGGCACGTATGATCGCCAGCGCAATGGCGGCACGCCGTTCGTTTCGGGCACCTATGCCACTGCCAACGGCCCCGCCAACCCGTTCGGGGATGCCAATCTTGGCGGCTCGCCGCTTTCGGCCACGGCGCTCGGCAATTCGCAACTCGGCCTCAATCGCGATGTCTATGACGCGAACCTGACCATCACGGCAGAGCTATCCGACGCGATCACCTTCACCACCGTCAACGGCTATCGCGATTTCGATAGCCGCGAGGTATTCGATGCCGATGGCAGCGCGGCCTGGTATCTCGAATTTGCCGAAAACGCCAAGGGCTGGCAGGCCAGCCACGAAGGCCGCTTCAGCTTCCAGTCCAGCAATATCCGCGCCTCGGCAGGCTGGAACGTGTTCAAGGAAGACAGCACGCAGGCCGTGCCTTTCAGTTCCGAAGAAGGCATTTTCCTGCAATGCGCGGCCAATGTGATCCCCGGCATCGGCTGCATCAACACGGCAGGCATCGTCACCGCCGCGCAGGCCACCGCGCTGGCCACCGGCGGCCGCTTCACGCAGATCCCCTATTCGTCGGAATTCATCAACGGCGGCAAGAACACCGCCTATTCGGTCTTCGCCGATGCCACGTGGATGCCGTCCCCGGCGCTCGAAGTGACCGCAGGCGCGCGCTATGTGTGGGAAGAGCGTACTTCTACCTATTTCGCCCGCGTCCCGCGCCCGGTCCTGAACCCCACCGCCACCTCGCTCGTCCCCGGACAGGTCGATACCGACGGCCAGACCTTCCGCGCCAGCGGCACGTCCCACGCCTTTCTGCCCCGCTTCAACGTGCTCTACCGCCTGTCGGACCGCACCAACGTCTTCGCCACGATTTCCAAGGGCCGCCGCTCACCCGTGGTCCAGCTTTCGGCCGCGCGCGTTTCCGGCGTTCCGCAGCCCAACCGGCAGGACGTGCCGGAAGAAACCGTGTGGAACTATGAAGTGGGCCTCAAGGGTGCCGCAGGCCCCGTCTCCGGCTCGATCGGCGTCTATTACCAGAAGTACGATGGCTTTCAGGTCAGCGTGCAGCAAAGCAATGGCACCACCGTAACGCAAAGCGCGGGCACGGCCAGCAACCTTGGCGTGGAAGCCGAAGTGGCGATCAAGGCTGCGGACTGGCTGCAAGTCTTTGGCAACGTGGGCTATATCGACGGCGGAATTGACAAGGACAACACGTTCGCCCCCGCCTTCTCCGGTGCGCGCTTCCGCCTTCAGCCCGAATGGCAGGCTGCAGGCGGTTTCACGATCAACGCTCCGGTAACCGATGGCGTCCGCTTCTTCGTCACACCCAGCGTAACCTATCGCAGCAAGATCTTCTTCGAACTGCCCAACCGCGATCTTCTGAGCCAGGGGCCGGTCACGCTCGTCAACGTGCGCGGCGGTGTGTCGTTTGCCGATGGCCGCTATGAAATCTCGGCCTTCATGCGCAATGCGACCGACAAGGACTACCTGCTCGATGCCGGCAACACCGGCGGCGCGTTCGGCATCCCCACCTTCATCCCTGCCGAACCGCGCATGTTCGGCGCTGCGCTGACCGCGCGCTTCTGATAGCCTGTCCTGAAAACCCAAGGATGCCAGACCGATGACCCTTTCGATCAATCGCCGCAACCTGCTCGCCGCGTTCGGTTCGGGCGCAGGCATCGGTCTGGCTCCTGCGGCCATCGCTGCCCCTTCCCTGAACGCCGCCAGCTTCCGCCACGGCGTGGCCAGTGGCGACCCGGCAGCGGATGGCGCGGTGATCTGGACCCGCGCCTCTGTGGCCGAAGGTGCCAGCGGCGATGTTCCGCTGACATGGCATGTCGCCGCCAGCGAAAGTGCCAAGCCTTTAAAATCCGGCAAGATCGTCGCCACCGCAGCCGCCGATCACACCGCCAAGGTCGAAGTCTCCGGCCTCTCCCCCGCCACCGAATACTGGTACTGGTTCAGCACCACCGATGGCACCGCCAGCCCCAAGGGCCGCTTCCGCACGCTACCGGTGGGCAAGGTTGACAGGATCGTCATCGCGCTCGCCTCGTGCCAGCTTTACTCCGGCGGCTTCTTCAACGCCTATGGAGATATGGCCACGCAGGACCGGCTCGACGCCGTGCTGCATCTGGGCGACTATATCTACGAATATGGCGCGGATGGCTATGGCGCTGACGTCGGCGGCAAAATCGGCCGCCTGCCCGATCCCGCGCACGAAATCGTCACGCTGGACGATTACCGCCGCCGCCATGCGCAGGTAAAGGCCGATCCGCAGATGCAGGCCGCCCATGCCCGCGCTGCTTTCATCTGCGTGTGGGACGATCACGAAACCGCCAACGACGCCTGGATTGGCGGCGCGGAAAACCACGATCCCGCCAAGGAAGGCGATTGGCGCGCGCGCAAGGCCGCTGCGCTTCAGGCCTATTTCGAATGGATGCCGATCCGCAGCCCCAAGCAGGGCAACGATCCCGCCGCCATCTATCGCAGCTTCGAATTTGGCGATTTGGCCACGCTGGCAATGGTCGAAACCCGCCTCCTCGCCCGCTCCGAACAGATCGCCAGCAAAGGCGCGGCCCCCGATACCGCGCAAGTGCAGGCCATGCTCGCCGCACGGCAGGACGCATCACGCGAGCTGCTCGGCGCGGCACAGATGCAGTGGCTCGAAAGCACCTTTGCTGCTTCGGTCAAGGCGGGCAAGCCGTGGCAGTTGCTCGGCAATCAGGTCGTCATGGCGCGCGTGCCGGGGCCGGATCTGCGCGCCGCGCTGGGCGATGAAAAGTTCGAAGCCCTGCTCGGCAAAATGCCCGAAGCCTATCGCGGCCTCATCGCCGCTTCGCAGGCTGCGTTCAAGGCGGGCCTGCCGTTCAATCTCGATGCGTGGGACGGTTACCCCCCTGCCCGCGAACGGCTTTACGCCATGCTGCGCAGCATCGGCGCAAACCCCCTCGCCTTTGCCGGAGACAGCCACGCCGCATGGGCCAACGACCTGCACGATGATAGCGGCGCGCGCATCGGCAGCGAATTTGGCGCAACCGCCATCACCAGCCCCTCCTACGGCTCGCTCCTGCCCGGCCTTGGCAAAATCCTTGCCGCGCAAAGCCCCGAAGTCGCCTTCTGCGATCAGGACGCCAAGGGCTACACGATGGTCACGATCACGCCCGATGCCGCCGTGGCCGATTTCGTCACCGTCTCAACCGTTTACGCGCCGCAATTCACGCGCGGCGTGGCAGCACGGTATGAAGCGCGCAAGGGCGCAGCGCTGAAGGCTTTGGGCTGAGTTTTCAGGTGCGGCCGAAAAGGCGGCGTTGTAACAGCGTTACAAAATCGCGCCGCCCATCGGCCACCATCGCTACTGTTGCGACCTCTTCGTCCAGAAAATACACTATCCGATATAGTGGATGGGACAGTTGGCGCAGGCCTGCGTTCCCGAAATCAGCCATTTCGGAAAGCCTTGGCCCGCGCTCAGGAAAGTCGGCCAAGCCGTCTATCGTCGAAAGTATTTCTGCAAGATGAGCGCGCGCACCATCCCAGCCTTCCGGCCCGCGCTGCGCCAGTCGCCGTTCAAATATCTGTCTGAGATCAAGGCGGGCCTGCTCAGTATACTCAACCCTCAGCTTAGGCATCAGTGGGCCGCTCGCCGGTGATCCGGTCAAGCATACCCTCAGACGGGTAAACCCTGCCCGCCGCCATATCTTCCTTGGCAAGCGCAAGCAGTTTCAACAGCGCCAGCGTTTCCTGCGTCTGGTAATAGTCCGCAGCATCTTGCAGCACGGCCTTGGCTTCACCGTTCTGGGTGATGATCAGCGGCGGCGCGCCTTCGTTCAATTCGCGGATCACTTCGGCGCTATTCGCCTTTACGTAGCTGATCGGCTTGATGCGGCTTTCAAGACCCACCTTGTCCTCCAACGAAAATCAGACCGAATATAGTCCGAATACGCACTCTCGCCAAGCCTGTGCCTCGCGATGATTCGGCGGGTATCGCACCATACTGACCACAATATGTGGATTTCTGAACCTTGAGTGCCACAATATGCAGCATCCCGCACCCAAACGCGCTCCCGATTGCGCGTTTGAAGGAAATACGCTATTTGTTCTGCAGAATACCTTCAAAAAGGCGCGCGATGTCTGATCCGAATTCAATTGTCAGCCAAATCGGCGATCTTGCCTCAGCGGGCGAGAAGATGATCGAGCGGCTTCGGCGCAAGGCCTTTCTGCCAGACAGTCGCAAGGGACTCAATGTCCGCATTGGCATTGCCGAAGCGGCGCAACTGCTCGGCTGCTCCACCAACCGCATCCGCATGGCCGAAGACGATGGCCGCCTGCCTCCTCCCCCATCGGGCGAAAACGGGCGGCGGCTCGGCTATTCGATGGAAGAACTGCTCCACATGCGCGAAGTGCTGGGCGCCTCCCCTGCCCGCGCGCCGATGGACGTGCCCGCGATCATCGCGGTGCAGAACTTCAAAGGCGGCGTGGGCAAGTCCACCGTCACCACCCACCTCGCCCACTATTTCGCGGTGCAGGGCTATCGCGTGCTGGTGGTGGACTGCGACAGTCAGGCGACAACCACCACGCTGTTCGGCTTCAACCCGCATTTCAACATCACGCGCGATGAAACGCTCTACCCCTATCTCTCCATCGACCCGACGCAGACCGATCTGCTCTATGCGGTCAAGCGCACGCCTTGGCCCAATGTCGATCTCATCCCGTCGAACCTTGAACTGTTCGATGTGGAGTACGAACTGGCCGCATCGGGCGCCGATGGCCAATCGGTCCTCGCCGCCCGTTTCCGCAAGCTCAAGGCCGGGCTGATGGACATGGCGCGCGATTATGACGTGGTGATCCTCGATCCGCCGCCCGCACTGGGCACGATTTCGCTCGCGGTGATGCAGGCCGCCAATGCGCTGCTGGTGCCGCTGGCCGCCACCACGCCCGATTTCTGCTCCACGGTGCAGTTCCTGTCGATGATGGATCAGGTGATCGCGCAATTGATCGAAGCGGGCATCGCGGTGGATTATTCCTTCGTCCGGCTGATCTGCTCCAAATTCGATGGCGGCGATCCCAGCCACGAAATGGTGCGCACGATCATGGAGCAGACATTCGGGCCTGCCCTGCTCCCCGTCCCCATCCTCGAAAGTGCAGAGATCAGCCATGCCGCGCTGCGCATGATGACGGTCTATGAACTGGAAAAGGCTATCGGCACCCCGCGCACGCACAAGCGCTGCCGCGCCAACCTCGATGAAGCGATGGGCCAGATCGAACAGCTCGTGCGCGCAGGCTGGGGCCGCGTTGCTCCGGCGCGTGAGGAGGATGTGATCCATGCCTGATCCCGCCTCTTTCCTACAACACAATGTTCACTTTATGTTCTGCGCCTATGCAAGTGAGGTGACTTATGGCGCGTAAGCAATCGGACTATCTCGCCGCCCTGTTGGCGGACGAGGAAGCCACTGAAACACAAGCAGAAACTTTGGCGCAACCCGTAACCGAATCGCCTGCCGAAATCGAAGCCCCCTCCCCCGCCCCGGCGCGCGCAGAACGGCTGCGCGGCACGACTCTGCTGGGTCGCGAAAGCGCTTTGGCACGGGTAGCGAGCGGCGAAGTGCGGCAGGTTACGCAGCTTCTGCTCGATCCGGCGCGGGTGCGGGTGTGGAAAGGCAATGCCCGGTCCTACGAACACCTTTCCGAAGAATCCTGCCGCGAACTGATCGATTCCCTGATTGCCGAAGGCGGGCAAAAGGTGCCTGCGGTGGTGCGCCGGATCGATGGTGATCCTGACCATGACTATGAAGTCATCGCCGGCACCCGGCGGCACTGGTCGGTGTCGTGGCTGCGCGCCAATTCCTATCCGCAAATGCAGTTCGTGGCCCAAGTCGCCCAGTTGGACGACGAGGCCGCGTTCCGCCTTGCCGATCTGGAGAACCGCGCACGCAAGGACGTGTCGGACCTTGAACGCGCGCGCAATTATGCCGCCGCCTTGCACGATCACTATGGCAGCCACCTGACGCGCATGGCCGAACGGCTAAAGCTGTCAAAGGGCTGGCTGTCCAAGATGCTCAAAGTGGCGAGCCTGCCCGATCAGGTGCTGGCGGCTTTCGCCAGCCCGGCCGATGTTCAGTTGAAGCCCGCCTATCCGCTGGCGCAGGCGCTCGATGATCGCAGCGCCGCCCCCGCTATCCTTCGCGAAGCCAAAGCGCTGGCCAAAGTTCAGGACGAGCGCCGCCGCATGGGCGATGCGGCGATCCCGGCCAATGAAGTCATCGCCCGCCTTCTTGCCGCGCGGACAACCGACACCGAGCGCAGCGGTCCGGTGACCTACAACAGCGATTTTGATCGCCCTGCCCTCACCCTGCAATCGGTCAACCGGCAGGGTGTGACGCTTCGCCTGCATTCGGGATCGGGCATGAGCCTTGAGGAACTAGTTGAACTAGCGCGTTGCGTGCTGGTCGATCTGGAAATCGAAGGCCGGGGCCTGCACCGCTGATGGATCAAAGCGCAGCATTTGTGTTTCGAGCGAAGGGTGTTTCCCCGGGGAAACACGGATGGCGCGCAGCGAAGCCACCCTATGACGCGGGAGGGTCCGGCACGTGTTTCCCCGGGGAAACATTGTCCTCCTCGTCGAACCGCACTGAACTCCGCTACGCTTCGTTTAACTTCGTTGAATTCGCCTTCGGCTCGTTTCCCCGGGGAAACATCGCATGAACCGCCCCCGCCCTGCCCCATCTGCACGTCCCGCCTCTGCCCGGCCGATGGCATCCGGCGGCGAACAGTTCGAAATGTTCCTGCCCTATGTGGCGGACATGCCCTTACGCGATCAGCGCGAGATGATGGAGCGGCCCTTCTTCAGTCTGGCCAAATCGAAGCGCGTCAAACCCATCGACTACACCAGCCCTGACGGCAAGTTGTGGGTCCACGTCTCGGCCAGCCCGGACTATGGCATGGCCACGATCTGGGATGCGGATATCCTGATCTATTGCGCCAGCGTACTGGCCGATATGGGCAGACGCGGCGTAAACGACGTGCCGCGCAAGCTGCACCTGATGCCCTATGATCTGCTGCGCGCCATCGGCAGGCCCACGACAGGCCGCGCCTATGAACTTCTTGGCCAGGCATTGGATCGCCTAGTCGCTACGACAATCAAAACCAATATCCGCGCGGAGAACCGGCGCGAGGCAACGTTCTCGTGGCTCGATGGCTGGACCCAACTGGTCGACGAAAAGACCGAGCGTTCGCGCGGGATGACCATCGAACTATCGAACTGGTTCTGGGAAGGCGTGATGATGCAGGGCGGCGTCCTGTCCATCGACCGCGCCTATTTTGACATTACCGGCGGGCGCGAACGCTGGCTATACAAGGTCGCGCGCAAACACGCCGGCGGGGCAGGGGAAGGGGGCTTTGCCATCTCCATGCCCGTCCTGTTCGAGAAATCGGGCGCGGAAGGCGAATATCGCCGGTTCAAGTTCGAAATCCTGAAGCTTGCCGAAAAGGACGCGCTGCCGGGCTATGGCCTGTCGGTGGAAGTGGCCAAAGGCGGCGAACCCATGCTGCGGATGCGCCGGATTGACGGCAAGGACGGAGCGGAAGGCATCGTTCGACTGGCTCAGGATGAGCGGGGCAGGGTAGAGACAGCAGTAAGCGCTGTCCCCCAACCTACGAATGTTTCCCCGGGGAAACGGAGCGAAGCAAAGTTCAACGAAGTTAAACGGAGCGAAGCGAAGTTCAAGGCCGCAACCGAGGGAGCCGCGACTATTCGGGAAGTCGGGCCATCGGGCGGCTTCGGCACGCAAGCGGAAGTGATCGACGCCAGTGCGCTGATCCGCCGCGCAGTTGCCGGCTTAAGCGACAGCGCCACGCGCGGTTTCATGGCGGATGACACGATTGAGCATTTGCGCGAAACCTGCCCCGGCTGGGATTTGCACGCGCTGCACGCTGAATTCGAACGCTGGGTCAACGCCGATCCTGCGCGCCTTCCCGCCAACTGGCAGAAAGCCTTCATCGGCTTTGTGAAGCGCCATCACGAAAAGAACGGGCACACCCTGCGCCGCTGAGTGTTGGGGGAGCGTCGCAACCTGGAAGGCAGACGGATATCGCCCCCTGCTGACCTCGGCGCTCATTTTTCTCAACATCTCTATAATGTCACCGTCACCGTGAACCTGCTTCAGGGTGACGGCTATCTGTCATCGGCAGCGCGGCCATCCTCCAGCACGATAGTTCACAAGCCCACCCCGCTGCGACCAACTTCGCTATCGCTTGGTATGTCTCGCTCCCCTCCAGCAGGCGGGTGAGGGTGGACTTGTGATGCTCCGCGTTCGCAAAATGTCGTGCCCCCGCGCTCCTGCCGTTCCCGAAGTGTCGGGCGTGGAAAGTGCAGTGTGCAGCGCCGAATTCGTCGCTGGCGCTTCTCCACAGAATTTGAACCTCAAATCCAACATGCATGACGAAAGTGATTCAATATCCACAGGGCGCCGCGAACCCAGCGCCGTCCATCGATACATCGGGAACGCACATTTGTAGGGCTTCGACCCATCAGGAACGCTTCTCCGACCCTTCGGGAACGCATGGTCGAACTTTCAGGAACGGAGGTTCGACATTCCGGGAACGCGCCATGCTCTACGACTCAGTGAAATATGGCGAGTCGCGCTTAGTGCCGGAACGTCTAACTTTTCTAACTAGCCTTAAAGGCTTTCTAACCCGCCAGCGAAGCTTCGCCTGATTATGGAAAAGGGGAGAAGGGGAAGCGGTGCTGATCACACATCGATGGTGTATCGGCGGAAGGCATTGCCATGGGTAATCTCGCGCAGGAGCCGCAGTTCGCACGCTTGAGCAAGAAGCTTCGTCGTGGCCTGCCGCGAAAGCTGGAGCGATTGCGCGGCGCGGGCAGCGGTGAGCGATGGGCCGGCGCCTGCCAGCAGGCATAGCGCGCGCAAGTGCGATGAACTCCGCCGCCCGGCGCAGGCTGTATCAAGACGTTCGAGCCAAATCCGCAGGGCCCGGTCCAGCTTGACCACGGTTTGCGCGCCTGCAGCCAGCCCGTCGAGCCATGCGGCCCGGCAGCGGGCATCGCGAGCCGTTTCGGTCAGTTCATCGAAATCGTCGTCCGAATTGCCGCGCACCAGCGCGCGCCACGGCATATTGCGGGATTTGAGGCCGATGGCGGTGATGCCACCTGCAGATAACGCGGCGTTGTTCAGCGCGTGGCGTTCGGCCAGCGTCATGGCGATCGAGGCGTTGCCTTGGGTGAGGGGGGCAGTGCGGGTGAAATCTGCGGCGATGTCTGCCGCTGCGATCAGGCGGGGCAGGTGCGATGTTTGCCGGGCGCGGCGCTCCCACCCGCCAAGATGCTCTGTGCTGGCCACCAGAGAGCGTGTGCGCCAGATTTGGGCCACCGGATCATCAAGGTCCGCTGCATTGATCCAGCGCGCCACGGCGGCGGCGGTGAGGGCTGTGGGCGAGGGGAGGGGGCGGTCGAACACACGGATGAAGGCGAAAGGCCAGCGCCGCCATGCGCGGGGGGAATAGCCATAGTCCACGGCGAGCTGATCGGGGATCAGCACTTCGCCTTCAAGCCACGCCAGCGCCTCACGCTCGGCCGCGCGGACATGGGCGAGCAGGACGGCGGGTTCGGGGAAGAGGGCAAGGCGTTCTGCCGCGCGGGCAAAGTCTGCCTGTGCCTGTGCGTAGGCTTCGATCAGGGGCTTTGGCAGAGAGATATTCATAAGCGTGGCAAAACAAGTGCCTTACCATGCTATTGTCAACCTAAATCGCCGTTAGGTTGCGTTGGTCGGAGGGTGAATTAATCGGTTGTGCAATCGTTTCAACTCGCGCGTGGTGGTGCAAGCGGGTATGGCGAGGATGAAGCAAGCAATGCGGTGACACAAGCGATGAACATTCTTCTGACGGGCGGCGCGGGATATATCGGGAGCCACGCCGCCGTGGCGCTGATCGAGGCGGGGCATGGTGTGGTCTGCTTCGACAACTTCGCCAACAGCAAGCCCGATGTGGCGGTACAGGTGGAGCAGATCGCCGGGGCCGCGCCGGTGATGGTGGAAGGCGACATTCGCGACCGTGCCGCGCTGGACCGGGTGTTTGCCGATCATGCCATCGATGCGGTGATCCACTTTGCGGGCCTCAAGGCCGTGGGCGAGTCCGTGGCGCTGCCGCTGGATTATTACGAAAGCAACGTGTGGGGCACGGCGTGCCTGTTGCAGGCGATGAAGCAGGCGGGCGTGCGCAAGCTGGTGTTTTCATCGAGCGCCACCGTTTATGGCGCGCCGCAATACCTGCCGCTGGACGAGGCGCACCCGCGCTCTGCCACAAATCCCTATGGCCGGACCAAGCTGATCGTCGAGCATATGCTGGAGGATCTGGCGGCGTCTGATCCCGATTGGCGGATCGCGATCCTGCGCTATTTCAATCCGGTGGGCGCCCATGCCAGCGGTCTGATCGGGGAAGACCCGAACGGGTTGCCCAACAATCTGATGCCCTTTGTGACGCGGGTGGCTTCGGGGCGGTTGCCGCAGCTTTCGGTGTTTGGTGATGATTACGAAACGGCCGATGGCACAGGCGTGCGCGATTATATCCATGTGGTCGATCTGGCGCAGGGGCACCTGGCCGCGCTCGACCGGATCGGGGCGGACGAGCGGGCGCTTTCGGTGTGGAACCTTGGCACGGGCAATGGGCATTCGGTGCTGGATCTGGTGCGCACCTTCGAGGCGGTGAACGGGGTAGCAGTGCCGTACAAGATCGCGCCGCGTCGCCCGGGCGATGTGGCATCGTGCTATGCCGGGCCGGAGCTGGCGCGGGCGGAGCTGGGCTGGGAAGCGCAGCGCGATCTGGCCGAGATGTGCAGTTCGGCCTGGGCGTTCGAGAAGCTGGTGGCCATACGCAACGGGTGAGGGGAGGGCGCCGGGGGCGCCCTATCCCAGTTTGCGCAGCGGCTCCGAACCGTCCCAGTCCTTTCCGGCGTCCTTGATCATTTGGAAGATGGCATCGGCGCCGGTCATGTTCTGCAGCAGTTCGATCACGTGACCGGGGCCTTGGCCCGCATCGACGTAGATCACTTCGCCGTCCGCGCCCACAGTGCCTTCGACAAGGATTTCCGCGCCTGCTTCGGCGCAGGCTGCACGCGCCTCAGCGATGGAATCGACGAAGATGCAGATGTGGTGCAGGCGGTCTTTCACCGCATATTCGCCGGTGTAGATCGATGGTTCGGCGTTTTCCGCGCGGATCAGTTCGATCTGCACGTCGCCCCAGTAGGCGATGGCGATGGAGAAGACCGCAGCCGTCGGCACGCCTTTGTATTTGCAATCGCCGAGGGCCACGTTCTCCATCAGGTAGAACGGGCCAACGCCCATCGTTTCGGTCCAGTAGCGGACTGCGGCATCGAAATCTGAGGGCAGGTAGGCAAGCTGGCCTACGGGGCCGAGTTCAGTGATCCTGCGGGTCATGCGAACAGGCCCTCCGGCGCTTCGAGCAGGCCTTTGAGGGTTTGCAGGAACTGCGCGCCCAATGCGCCGTCGATGGCGCGGTGATCGACCGACATGGTGAGCTGGATGCGGCTTTCGAAGGCGATGTCGCCACCCTCGGCTTCCACGGCCACGCGGTTTACGCCGCCCACGGCAAGGATCGCGCCTTGCGGCGGGTTGATGATCGCATCGAAGTTCTCGATGCCGAACATGCCGAGGTTGGAAACGGAGAAGGTGCCGCCGTCCATGTCCTCATACCCCAGCTTACCAGCCTGCGCCTTGTCGATCAGCGCGCGGGTGGTGGCGGCGATCTGGGCGATGTGCATCCGGTCTGCCTGCCGCACGATGGGGGTGACAAGGCCCTTGGGGCTGGCCACCGCAATCGCCACGTCGGCATGGGGGAAGCTGTGGACACTATCGCCGTGGACCTGCACGTTGACGTCAGGATGTTTCACCAGTGTCAGCGCCACGGCCTTCACGATGTAGTCGTTGATCGAAGCCTTGGTGCCCAGCACGAGGTTTGCCGTCTTGCGCAGGGCCATCAGGTCATCGACTGCCGCCGAAACGCGCAAGTAGAAGTGCGGGATGGTCTGTTTTGCTTCGGTCAGGCGCTTTGCCACGACCTTGCGCACCTTGTCGAAAGGCTGGACCGTGGGCTGGTTGGCCACCAGTTCGAACGGTGCGCCGAACACGGGCGTGGCGGCTGTGGTCGGCTTGACCAGCGCCAGCACGTCGGCCTTCGAGATGCGACCGCGCGCGCCGGTGCCCTTGATCGCACCCAGCGCGATGCCGTGCTGCGCAGCGATCCGGCGGGCGAGGGGGGAGGCGAAGGCTTGCGCCGTGTCTTCCACCAGTTGCGCGCTGCCCTTGAACGATTGCGCACGTTCGGGGCGCAGGGCCTGCACCACATCCTGATAGGTAATGCGACCGTTGCGGCCCGACCCTGCGATGGGTTCGATGTCTACGCCTTCGGCCTCGGCCAGCTTCAGCGCTTCCGGGCTGATCGCGCGGTTGGTGACGATCTTGGTCGGCGTGCGGGCAGGGGCCGCAGCGGCGGGCGCTGCTGCCGGAGCCGGGGCAGGGGCGGAACCGCCGCCGCCCTTGGCCGCCACCGATGTTTCAGCGGGCTTGAAGCCTGCGATGAATTCATCGACTTCGGCATCGGTCGTATCGGCATCGGCAAAGACGCCCAGCAGCGCGCCCACAGGATGGGCTTCATCGCTGGCAGGGGTTAGCAGGCGCTTCAGGACCGCATCGTATTCCGCTTCGACCTCGTTGGTGATCTTGGCGGTTTCGATCAGGCACAGCACTTGCCCCTTGGTGAAGGCATCGCCTTCGTTGACCATCCATTCAGCGATGGTGCCCTCGGTCATTTCGATGCCCCACTTGGGCATACAGAACGGGCGGATATTGGCCATTTCGCGCCTCCTCAGCGGTAGCTCAGAACCTTGCGCACCGCCGCTTCGATCTTGTCGACCGAGGGGAGGTAGGCAGATTCCAGCTCACGCGCGAACGGGATGGGGGTGTGCGGCGGGTTGACCGACAGCGGCGGCGCCTTGAGGCTGGCAAAGGCCTTTTCGGCCACAAGCGCGCAGATATCGGCACCAAGGCTGCAGCGTGGCGGGGCTTCGTCCACCACGATCAGGCGGCCCGTCACTTCCACGGAATCGAGGATCGCTTCTTCGTCCAGCGGGCTGGTGGTGCGAAGGTCGATCACGTCGCAACCGATGCCTTCGGCAGCCAGCTTGTCGGCCACGGCTTCACAAAAGCCCAGCAGCAGGCCGGTGGACACGATGGTCACGTCTTGCCCTGCGCGCGAAAGGCGGGCGTGGCCGAAGGGGATCATGTAGTCCGGGTCATCGGGCACTTCGCCGCTGACGCCATAAAGCGCCTTGTGTTCAAGGAAGATCACCGGATCATCATCACGGATCGCGGTGCGCAGCAGGCCCTTCACGTCAGCCGGCGTGGTGGGCATGACCACCTTGAGGCCGGGCATCCCGGTGAGGATCTGGTGGACGGCCTGGCTGTGCTGCGCCGCCGCGTTATAGCCCGCGCCATAGGCCATGCGGATGACCGCAGGGCACTTGGTCTTGCCGCCGAACATGTAGCGGAACTTGGCCAACTGGTTCCATATCTGATCAAGCGACACGCCGATGAAATCGGCAAACATCAGTTCGGCAATCGGCCGCTTGCCCGAAAGCGCAAGGCCCGCTGCCGCGCCCATGATGGCGCTTTCCGAAATCGGCGTGTCGATCATGCGGTCTGCGCCGAATTTGCCGAACAGGCCGGTGGAGGTGGACCAGATCCCGCCGATGGCCTCAGGCCCGCCGGGGGTGCCCATGCCGCCCACGATATCTTCGCCCAAGCATACGACGTTTTCGTCGCGGGCCATTTCTTCTGCGATCGTCGAGACGACGGCATCGCGATACATCATCTTTGCCATTGGTTCGCTCCCCCGTCTCAGTACGAAATATAAACGTCGGTCAGGACGTCTTCGGCGGTGGGACGGTCGGCAGCCTTGGCCTGACGAACCGATTCTTCGATGGCTTCGAGCACTTCGGCATCCAGCGCATCAAGGTCTTCGTGCGCCAGCAGCTTCGCCGCGGTCACGCTTTCGCGGAACTTCTTCAGGCAATCGCGTTCCGCGCGGATACGGTCGAGTTCGCCGGGGCCGCGATAGCGCTGCGGATCGCCTTCGAAGTGGCCGAAAAAGCGTTCTGTATCAAATTCCACCGCCGCCGGGCCGTTGCCGGGCACGCGGACATATTCCAGCACTTCGCGCATGGTTTCGAACACGCTGAAGAAATCGGTGCCGTCCCCGCGCCACACTTTCATCCCAAACGCTTCGGCGCGGCTGGCGATGTCCTTGTTGGTGCCGACCGCATATTCGAACCCGGTGTGTTCGGAATAGTGGTTGTTTTCAAACACGAAAATCGTGGCGGCCTTGGTCACCACGGCCATGTTCATCGCTTCGAACGTGGTGCCCTGGTTGCACGCGCCGTCGCCCGAAAACGTGATGGCCACATGGCCCTTGCCATCGATCTTGCACGAAATGCCCGCGCCCACCGCAATCGGCGCGCCTGCGCCGACGATGCCGTTGGCGCCTAACATGCCCTTGTCCACATCGGCAATGTGCATCGAACCGCCCTTGCCCTTGCACAAGCCTTCGCGGCTGCCCCAGATTTCCTTCATCATGCCGTTCACATCGCAGCCCTTGGCAAGGCAGTGGCCGTGGCCGCGATGGGTGGAGACGATCTTGTCTTCGACCGAAAGATGTTCGCACACGCCCACCGCCACGGCTTCCTGCCCGCAGTAAAGATGCGTGAACCCGGCGATTTCACCGGTCTGGATATCGACGTGCAGGCGTTCCTCGAATTCGCGGATCACCTTCATCTGGCGATAGGCGCGCAGTAGCGCCTCGCGGCTCAGTTGCATCCTTCTTTCCCTTTATAGACCGAGCACAGTGCGGGCGATGATGCCGTACTGCACTTCGTTGGTTCCGCCGAAAATGGTCCATGCACGGCTGTTGAGATAGCGTGCCGAGGCGACTTGCGCAGCCTTCGAATGAATGGCTTGCGGCGCATTGCTGCCATAGAATGGCCGCGCGAAATCAAGCTGCAGGCCCGCCGCACCATAAAGATCGACGGCCAGCAGATCGACATCCTGCCGCAGGTTCGATGCCAGCAGCTTGCATAGCGAAGTCTGCGGACCCGGCGGGCGGCCCTTGGCCACTTCCGACAGGATTTTCAGCTCGATCATCTCAAGGCTCTGGATGCCGAGGCGGACCTTGGCGACGCGGCGCTTCCAGTCCGTATCGTCGGCCAGCTTGCCGCCGCGCCCATCGCCTTCGTCGGCGGCGGCGCTTTCGATCTGGGTCAGGTCGTATTCCAGCTTGGGCGAATGGCACGATCCGCCGCGTTCGTTTTCCAGCAGGAACTTGGCCAGCTTCCAGCCATCGCCCTCTTCGGCAATGCGATCTTCGACCGGCACGATCACGTCTTCAAGGAAGACCTGATTGACCTCGTGATCGCCCGCCAGCGTCAGCAGCGGCGAAACGGTGACGCCGGGCTGGTTCATGTCGACCAGCAGGAACGAGATGCCGGCCTGCTTTTTCCCTTCGGGGTTGGTGCGGACCAGCGCGAACATCTTGTTCGCCCAGTGCGCGTGCGTGGTCCAGATCTTCGATCCGTTCAGCACATAATGCGTGCCATCGGCAGAGAGCACCGCGCGGCATTGCAGGCTGGCAAGGTCCGATCCGCTGCCGGGTTCGGAAAAGCCCTGGCACCAGTAATCCTCACCCGAAAGGATGCGGGGCAGATACTTGGCCTTCTGTTCGGGCGTGCCGAAGGTGTAGATTACCGGGGCCACGAGTTTGAGGCCCAGCACGGTAAGGTTCGGCGCGCCTGCCAGCGCGCATTCCTTTTCAAAGATATAGCGCTGCGTCGGCGTCCAGCCCGTGCCGCCCACATCCTTGGGCCACTGGTATCCCAGCCAGCCTTTTTCGTTGAGGACCGCGTTCCAGCGCTGGCCAATGTCCGGCTCGACAAAGACGGTGGGCGAAGAGGCCGCGCCGTCCTTTACCTCGGCCGGGAGGTTCGCGGCCAGAAAAGCGCGCACTTCATCGCGAAAGGCCAGTTCTTCGGGAGAGAGATCAATATCCATAAGCCTTTGTCAGCGTTCGAGAATGGTTACGGCAGAGACGCCCGGTGCGCCATAGACGTGGCTGTAGGCGGTCTTGGGATTGCCCTGCACCTGACGGCCACCGCCATCGCCGCGCAACTGGACGACGTTTTCATAGACCTGTCGCAGGCCCGATGCGCCGATGGGTTCGCCGCAGGCAAGGCAGCCGCCATCGGTGTTGACCGGCAACGCGCCGCCGAGTTCAGTGCGGCCTTGCGCCAGCCAGGCTTCCTGATCGCCATCCTTGCAGAAACCGTTTTCGGCCATGTGCATGATTTCAGCGCCGCATTCGGTATCCTGCAACTGCGCCAGCGCGATATCCTCCGGCCCGATCCCGGCCATGCGGAAAGCATCGGCGCTGGCAATGCGCGTGGCCGTGGCGGTGCCGCCGCCGATGTCGATCGAGGGGGCGAAAACCTCGAAGCTCTTGGGCGGGCGCGTGCGCATGGTTGCGGCTTTCAGCCGGACCAGCGGCTTGCCCAGTTCGCGCGCCTTCTTCTCGCTGGCAAGGATCAGCGCCACGCCGCCTTCGGCAGGCGAACAAAACATGTATTTGGTATAGGGGTCCGAAACCAGCGGTGCTTCGAGGATGGTTTCCATATCCACCGGCTCGCGCCGCCATGCGTGGGGGGCGTGGACGGCGTTGCGGAAGGCCTTGTTGGCCACGCGCGCCAGCGTGGTCTGGCTGATACCGTGTTCGTGCATGTAACGCATGATCTTGGCCGCAAAGAATTGCGTGGTGATCATGTAGCCTGCGTCGCCATACCAGTCGGGCAGGTTGTATTCGCTCGGCAGAGCGTTGAACGCGCCGCGCGGATGCTTGTCGAAGCCCACGGCAAGGCCGATGTCGAACTCGCCGCTCTTGATCGCCATCTGCGCGGAAAACAGGGCCGATCCGCCCGCCGCGCAGCCATTGCGCACGTTGATGAATTGCACGCCGGTAAGGCCCAGACGGTCCACCATCGTATCGGGATTCCCTGCGGAATCCGACGATCCATAGGCGAACTGCACGTCCGGCCAATCAATCCCGGCATCGGCCAGCGCCTGCCGCACGGCGAAGACGCCCTGTTCAAGGCCGGAAAGCCCATCGGTGCGGCCAAAGGGGTGGATGCCCACGCCAACGATGCAAACGTCGCCGCTCATGCTGCTGCTCCAGTCGGACGGAAGGCGGGGATAAGCACGGGATCGGCAGCTTCGGGATCAAGCGGGATCATCGTCAGTTCCAGCGGCATTCCGATGCGGATGTCTTCGAACGCCACATCGGTCAGCCGCGATTCCACGATCACTTCACCGGGCAGTTCGACATAGGCGACGGCCCACGGACGGAACGCTTCCGGCCCGGCATAGGGCGGGGATTTGGGGCGATAGCGCTGAATTGTGTAGGACCACAGCGTACCAGTGCGCGAAAGGGCAACGGGTTCGTACCGTTCACCGGGGGGGCAGGGGAATACCACGCGCCCGCTCTCGCGCTCACGCCCGCCGATCAGGCTGGGCGGCGTGTCTTCGGTAACAAGCCCTTCGGCAATAACGCGCATTTCTCTCCCGATCCGTCCGATTCCGGTTTTTGCCACTAGACGCGCGGGAAAGCGGTTTGCCGACTCTGCAAAACGCTAGGGTTGTCCCTTTTGCCAGTGTGGAGAATTGTGGTGGGGCGGGAGCGTGCGCCCCTCCGGTCGTTTCCGGCTGGCGGATACTCGGCGCTCGACCCGCGCCGGTTGCGCGGTAGCGGGCATTGTGGTTGGCTTGCGGCAGGGCGCGGCCTTGCGCAGAATGACAAGCTGCACGAAGCAGCCACAGACGGGGCGAAATTCAGGCGATGACAGCACATTCCATGTCGGTTGGCGCGCAGGCCGATACTTCGGCGCACGATGGCCGGATCGCCACGTCCGTCCTTGCCCGCTATGGCATCGGCCAACTGGGCGCGCAGGTGTTTCGCGATACGCCTGCCGTGCTGTTGCCGCTGTTCATGACGACGATGCTGGGCGTCGAGGCATGGCTGGCGGGGCTGGTGGTGCTGGTGCCCAAGCTGTGGCTGATCGTGTGCGATCCGCTGGTGGGTGCATGGTCTGACCGGGCGCGGGGCCGGTTTGGCCGCACGCCGTTTCTGGTGGCGGGCGCGGTGTTGACCGGGCTGGGCTTCTTGGCTCTGTTCACCTTGACCAAAAGTGGCAGTCCGCTGCTGTCAGCGGCGATCACTTGCGCGCTGTTCTTTCTGGCGTCCACCGCGTTTTCAATGTTCTCGGTGCCCTATCTCGCCATTGCCGCCGCGCTTTCGCACGATGCGCACGAACGGACGCGGATCATGGTGTTCCGCATGGTCTTTTCGACGCTGGGCGTGCTGGTGGGCGTGGGCGTGGCGCAGCCGCTGGTCTATGGGCTGGGCGGCGGTGATTTCGGCTGGACGGTGATGGCGGTGGTGCTGGGGCTTGCCTCGATGGCCACGATGCTGGTGACGGCACTTGGCCTGATGCGCGTGCCGATGATCGTGGACCAGACCGCGCCCGGCACCTTGCGCAGCCAGCTTGGCGCGATTGCGGGCAACCGGCCCTATCTCGTGCTGCTGACCACCTGCCTTGTGCAGAACGTGGGGCAGGCGGCAGGCTATACCGTGATCGGCTTCATCTACCTTTACGCGCTGCAAGCGGTGTGGATCGTGCCCGCGTTCATCCTGATCATGTCGATCTGCGGCATCGTCGCCCAACCGATGTGGCTGCGTCTTTCGCGCACATGGGGCAAGGAGCGCGCCTATGTCGTCGCCTCGCTCGGCTGGGCGGCGGTCACGGCAACGTGGTATTTCATCCACCCCGCCGATGACGTGCTGGTCACGCTTCCCGGCCTTGGCGCGCTGGGCACGCAGCATGTGCTGGTGCTGGTGCGCGGCGGGATCATCGGCGTGGTCAATTCCGCTTTCGTCATGCTGTCGCTGTCTATGCTGACCGACACCATCGATTATCAGCGCCGCCACAAGGGCGTGGCCAACGAAGGCGTGTTCGCAGGCCTGTTCTCCGCGTTCGAGAAACTGTCCTTCGCGCTTGGCCCCGTGCTGGCGGGACTGGTGATGAGCGCGTTCGGCTTCGTATCGTCAACCGGTGGCGCGGTGGCGCAAACGCCGCAGGCGATCCACGGCATAGTCCTGCTCTACAGCCTGATCCCGGTGGGAACGCAGTTGGTCAGCCTGCTGATCTTCTCACGCTATCGGCTGGATCGATAGGGGTAAACGAAGGGCGATTACATCGTTTGCGAACAGGCAGCTTCGCGACTTGCTTTATTCGTCTCCCCGGACTTGTTCCGGGGTCCATCTTGCGACCGAACCCGCAGCTTGAGCACTTTCCGACCAATCTGGCTCATCGTGATTGGCGCAGGAAGCTTCTCGGCAAGGAGCCTTGTGCAGGGCGGGCTGGTTGCCCGTCCAAGCAAGGCGACGCTGTCCGAGGGGCTTCCTGCGACAACCCCTTCGGGGCGGGCCCCTTTTGGCCGATTGCTGCGTCTCTCGTCGGTCACTATGCATGAGCATGGCTCGCTCCTCGATCCTTGCACTCGGCCAAAATCGGCTCCGTCACGGTGAGCCAGATTGGTCGGAAAGTGCTCTTGCGGAGGAGAAATGGACCCCGGCCTGCGCCGGGGTGACGAGAATTTGAGGCGATTTGCAAGGTCAATCATCCTCAAACAACAAAGGGTGCGCCGCATGGGGTCGCGGTGCACCCTTTTTGTGCCGGGAAGGCAGAGCAGGTTTACTGCTGCGCGATCTCGTGGATCGTTGCCTTGAAAGCGTCGTCCGTCTGAGCCTGTGCGGCTTCGTCGGCGTCCTTCAACTGCACGTGGAACAGGCGGGTCATGAAGTCTTGCCGCGCTGCTTCGCGGGCCTCCAGCGCGTCCTGATCCAGTTCGAGCTTCTCGATCCCGGCGGCCAGATCAAGGCCGCCGGCCTTGGCCACGCGCTCTGCTGAATCGAGCCGGTCGCGCAGGACGGATACTTCGCTGGCCAGCACCATGATCATCGACATGGCCGCATCCATGCCCGGCGTTTCGTAGAACTGCGGACGCTTGCCCTTGGCATAACGGATAACGTGCGGGCGGTTTTCAGCTTCGGTCATGAGGCAGGTCTTTTCGTATCAGAGGGTCAGGCGGCAAGCGCGGCGGCATCGGCCTTGCGGGCGATCAGCACTTCCCAACCGCCGCCGGGGGCAAATTCGCCTGCGGTGAACTCGCGCTCGGCCACATGCTCGCTCGCTTCCTGGCTATACCCTTCGGCAGCGGCGGCAAATTCCATCACGGCCATCGGCGCGGTGTCAAAGCGCACCTGCGAACGGTCGAACCCGGCCTTTTCGGCAAGGGCGATCTGGTCCATGTCGCGCATCGCGCCCCAGAACGGTTCGTTGTTGTACCATGTCTCGTTGTCGAGAATGAACTGGGTGAACGGGTCCATCAGATCGAACGGCGGAAGATCGGCGTGGATCATCAGCCCGCCCGGGGCCAGCACGCGATGCGCTTCCGCAAAGACGCGCGGCATGGCCTTTCCGCTGGTTTCGTGCAGCAGGATGTGGCTGACGACCAGATCGAAGTGGCCATCGGGGAACGACGTTTCCTCGGCGTTCATCTGCGCGAAGTTCACGTCTAGCCCCATTCCGGCAGCGCGGGCGTGGGCATAGCGCACGCACGGCCCGCCCACGTCAATGCCCCAGACTTCTGCTTCGGGGAACAGTTCCTTGTAGGGCAGGGTGGAATGGCCGACGGTGCAGCCCATGTCGAGAATGCGGCGCGGCTGGAAATCGGGCATGTGGCGCTTCAGGTAGTTCACCACCGAACGGCCCATGTCATCGTTGTTCGGGCCGGTATAGCCCATCGAATAGAGATAGACCCCGCGATCATAGAGTGCGCCGACCGAGATGTCGTCTTCGCACACTTCGCTGCAATAGCCGCCCGGCATACAGTGAATGTCGAGCGCGGTGACATAGCGCGGGGGCACGAAATCTGCCGGAATATCGAGAGCGGCCTTTGCCGCGCCCGAAAGCTGCGCCGCCTTGGCGTTCAGTTCGGGCAACTGGCGATCGATGGATGAGACAACCGATTCCCACAGCAGTTCCTGGGCTACGCGATTGGCGGAGGCGTAGTGTTGGAAATAGATGTCATCGACCATGCCAGCGCGAATGTCGCGGCGATCGGCAGGGGCGCGACCATTGGACTTTTCGAAGGAGCGGGCCACGCGGCCCTGATAGATCGGGGTCAGTCCCGGCAGCAGGGTGGACTGGATGAAGCCCTTGAAGCTTTTGGCAAATTCCTGCCGCGATGCCTCGTCCGCCGTGGCTGTTGGCAGGATCGGATGATCGGCCTGCTGGAACGTATTGAGCATCATGCGACTCCGATGAATAGGGCATCGGTCATGCTGACCGTGCGCGGTTCTTGCTTTTCCTCCCCCTTGCGTCAAACCGTGCCGGACTTGCCTATCCGCACAGCGAACACCCTAATGTAGCGCACTGCGGTCTGATCACGGAAGGCGGAAACATGCGCATCGACAGGAGGCGTGCGATTCAGCAAGGCCGGCCTGAAAGAGACATTACCGTCAACCGCCAGCAATGGATGCAGACAAGATGGATGACTTGAAGATGACCCGCCGTGGCAGCCTTGGGCTGGCAGGCCTTGCCGCCGGGCTGGCAATTGCGCCCGGCGTGGCGAATGCCGCCAAAGCTGCAAAGGGGCCAAGCAAGCAGACCCCGGCGTTCAAGACCAAGATCGACTTCAAGGATCCAGAATGGACGCGCGATACCTATGTGCGCCTCGATGCCGATATCGATCCGACCAAGGAAAAGTGCGGCTGGATCAAGGGCAAGGCCTATGGCGTGCGCCCGAACGAAAAGGTTCGTCCGCTGTTTGATGTCGAAGGGTTCAGCTTTGTGCGGACCAAGCGACTGGAGGACGGTTCCTATCGCCGGATGCTGCGCGAGATCGTGTTCTACCGCAATCTCGAAACCGGCGAGATCATGAAAGAATGGGACAATCCCTATACCGGTGAAAAGGTGAAGGTCGTTCCGATCGCCAACGATCCGTTCAACTTCACCATCAGCCAGTTCCAGCCCGAAGCGCCGTCCTATGGCGGATTGCAGAAAGCAGAGCCGAAGAAGGTGCCCTTCCTGCAGGATTGGGAATTCGGCCCCAATGGCACCATGCTGCTGCACACCGGGATAGACATGCAGTATCCCAACGCGCTGCAGCCCGACAAGTGGGTGCGCGAAAGCTCTGGCGTGATGAACCGCGTGTCCGAACACTTCATCTACACGGTGAAGCGCGAAGACGTGGAGAACCCCAAGCTGACCCATATTCCGCACATCGGCGCGTGGAGCCGCATCACGCCTTGGCTGCCATGGATGCTGATGGGGCAGGCCGAAGGGCACGTCAGCTATTTCACCCACTTCCAGACCATCCCCGAAGGCGAAAAGGGCCTGCCCGCCGATCTGGTGGCCGCCGCCCGGGCGATGGACGAAAAGTGGCTGCACGCGCCAACCGAGGATTACGGCCCGTCGCTTTCGAGCCTTGAAAACTATGCGCGCGAACAGACCCCGGCTCCGGTGCCCGCTGGGTGGACCCCGCCCGTGCCGCCACCGGCGCCGAAGGGGCGGTGAGCGCTGCGGCTAACAAGCCATGAGGGAGAAGGCCCGTCGGAGATGATCCGGCGGGCCTTTTCTGTGGTGATTATACCACTGGCAATATGCTTCCTCTCCTCGTCACCCCGGCGAAGGCCGGGGTGACGAGGAAACGTAAGGTAGAAGGCCTTCTAGTTGCAACGATGGATGCGGTAAGCTTGCCTGCAGCCCTTCCGGTTCCGACAGGCGGAGAGCGGCGCGGCGCTGCTTCGCCGATCGTGCAGCAGGCATAGTCTCAGACCATAGAGACTGAACCGAGCTTGAGGGAAAAGCGCCATGCCTGTCGAAATCAACGGCCTGATAAACCACAACATATCAAGCGAAACTGCGCCGCTGCCGTTCGAGACGTTCGATCCCGAAGGCATCGTGCGCATGGCCAAGCTGCACGATGCCTGGGGCTATGACAAAGTGCTGGTCGCCAATGCGGCGGTCATGCCCGACAACTTCACCATCGCCGCCACGATTGCCGCCCACACCGCGCGGCTTGGCGTGATGCTGGCGCATCGCCCCGGCTTTATCCCGCCGACGATGGCCGCGCGGATGCTGGCCACGCTCGACCGGCTGATGCCGGGAAGGCTCGGCGTCCACATCATCACCGCCGCCAGCGATGAAGAAACGCAGGCCGATGGCGATTACCTGACCAAGGTCGAACGCTATGACCGAGCGAAGGAATACATCGAAATCCTGCGCGCGATGTGGACCAGCGAAGCGCCGATCACGCATGAGGGCAAATGGTTCCGCTTCACCGGAGGCTTTGCCGCAGTGAAGCCTGCGAACCGCGATGTGCCGGTCTATTTCGGCGGGATGAGTCCTGCCGCGCTCGAAGTAGCGGGACAATATTGCGATACGTTCGCCACGCTTTCAGACACGGTTGCGGGCATGACCGAGGTCGTGGGCAAAGTGCGCGAAGCGGCTGCGCCGTTTGGCCGCAACCCGGCGTTCCTGTGTTCGATGCGCGTAATCCTTGGCGAAACCGAAGACGCTGCATGGGCACGCGCCGATGCGATCCGCGATGCGGTGGCCGCCAACATGGGCAAGCTTGCCGTCAATACCGTTGCCGCCAAGGCCGATGGCTTCAAACGCACGGCGGAACTGGCCGCGCGCGGTGACCGGCTGGAAAAATGCTTCTGGAATGGCATCAACCAGTTGCGCGGCGGGCAGAGCAATTCCGGCGCGCTGGTGGGCACGCCTGCCCAAGTGGCCGATGCGCTGATGGACTATTACGACGTGGGCGTGAACAAGTTCATCCTGCGTGGTTTCGATCCGGTGGAAGACGTGATCGGCATCGGCCGTGATCTGATCCCGCTGGTCCGTGCTGCGGTGGCAGGGCGCGACGCGGGGTAAGGCTGCCCCAAACCTTCGTCATTCCCGCGAAGGCGGGAATGACGAACGGCTAAGAGTGGGCTTATTTCCCCGTCACCCGCTTCAAGAACGGCAGCGTGCGTTCCAGCAACCGCGTCGGGCAATCCAGCGGGGCCATGTGGCCGCAGTTGGGCACCAGTTCCAGCGTCTTGTCGATGGCACCCGATGCCGCAAAGGCGGGCACGCCGTGTGCGTCCACCGGTGTTTCGTGATCCTCGCGGCCCCACAGGATCAGCGTGGGCGCGGTGATCTTCGGCAGGTCTTCGGCAGAACGCGAGAACGGCGTCATCTGCGCGTAGGCGGCCTTGCCGATAGCCGGATCGCGCAGCGCGCGATTGTTGAGGTCGGTCCACTGCCGCACCAGTTCGGGCGTCACCCGCGCTTTGTCCTCGACATTGGCGAGCAGGATCTGCCGCCAGTATTCAGGGCGGTGGAATGTGGGGTGTGTGCGGTCCTCGGCTGCGGCGTCCTGCAGTGCCTTGGGCATCGTCGATATGTCGAACGGGAAGCGGGCGATGGCGATGTTGATCGCCACCATGCCCATGATCCGGTTTGGCCGAGTCGCGGCATAGGCGGTGGTCGGCACGCCCGCGCTTGATGTGCCGACGATCACGAAGCGGTCGATCTTCAGCCTGTCCATCAGCCCGTCGATCACCGCCATGCGATGATCGAGCGAATAGTCCTGCGCCGGGTTGGGGCCGGACAAGCCCGCTGGCGACTGGTCATAGCGGATCACGCGGTAGTGCTTTGCCAATACGCGCGCCATGTCGTCCCACTGGCGCAGGCTAGCGAACGATCCGTGTAGCAGCAGCAGCGCGGGGCCTTTGCCTTCGTCCATGTAATGCACCGTTTCGCCCGCGATGGTGACGAACTGCGATTTGGGCAGTGCATGGCGCTGGCGCATCACGGCATCGGTGGGAATAACGGAATCGGGATCGGGGGTTTGTGCGCCGGCGGGTGTTACCAATCCCAGCGCCAGTGCGGCAATAAGCCGGCGCACGGTCATGCCGCCGCCTTTCGCGTGGCGGAAAGGCGGATTACCACATAGCGGCCATTGTAATTGCACGACGATCCTTCCGCAGATTGCAGATCAGGGGCGAAGGTCAGTTGTGAAAGGCCGAAGAACTGCCCCGGCTTGGTGCCGGCGTGATCGCCATCAGCCTCATAACCATAGCGCAAGTGCCATTCGCCCGAAGGCAGCGCGGTCAACTTCTCGGCAAAGCTGACCGAGCGCGATGATTTGAAGCCGCTGGTTTCGATGGCCACCGCAATGCTTTCGCGGCTCTGGCTGATCGAAAGGTCTGCGTCCCATTCATAGAGCACTTCGCCATCGCCGCCCAGCGTTGCGCCGTGCAAGGCCCACGCCCCTGCCAGATCGGGCGCGCTCATCGTGCTGCCGCCGGGGCTGCCGGAGCCAGCGTGCGATCGAACCACGCACGCAGATCCTTGGCCGTCTGTTCAGGCAGTTCCAGCATCGGATAGTGGCCCAGATCGGGGTAGTGGATCAGGTCCACCTTCGTGCCAGAAAACTCCTTCACCGCATCGTCTGCAAGGTAAGCGGGCAGGACCGGATCGGCATCGCCCCATTGCAGAAGGATCGGTGCGGTCACTTTGGCCGCATCATCGCCCGCGCCCTTTGACCATACCGCTTTCAGGTTGGCCTGATAGTATTCGCGCACCCGCTCGAACCCGCCGGGGATGTTGTTGGTCTGGTAGGACCATTCCACGGTTTCGTCGGTCAGCCGTTCGGGCTTTCCATACAGTTCGCCGAGCGAGCGGCGATAGTAGAAGCGCGGGTAGTAGTTCGGCACCACGTTTTCATGGACCCACACCATCGACCACATCAGTTTGCTGAAGTCGGTGGGCGGCGGGGCCTTCAGCGGCAGCGTGGACAGCGCCAGCGCAGTGACCTTTTCCGGGTGAGCCGAGGCATAGAGCGTGGCAATGGTCGCGCCGCTCGATGTGCCGACGATAGCGAACTTGTCGATCTTCTTCGCCTCGACGATCTGCTCCAGCAGCTTCACCACGCCGGGCATGCCGGTGGACGGCGCGCTGTCGGTGGACAGGCCATAGGGCGGCCAGTCAAACCGGATCACGCGATAGCGGTCCTTCAGCGCATCGGCCCAGACATCCCATTCGCGCAGATTGGTCATGGACGAATGGAGCATGACCACCACCGGCCCATCGCGCGGCCCTTCATCGCGCATATGGATGCGCGCGGTGCCATATGTCTCGAACGTGGAAGGCGCGGTCGCCTGTGCCTTCATCACGCTGTCATACGAAGGGTTCCACCAGCCCAGCCGCATCGTCAGCAGGATCAGCGCGGCCAGCCCGATGGCGACAGCCGCCATGAAGCCGAACATTCGCACAAACTTCATGTCCACAACTCCCCTTGAATTGGTTCAGCGAATTGGTTCAGGCGCGAGTCCTTGCTTCGGCGGCCAGCAGGCGGGCGCATTCGCCCTCATCAAGATCGAGCGCGCTGCGCATCCGCCGCCGAGCAAGGGCATAAAGCCCGCTCGCCGCCAAGAGACAGGGCAGGCACACTGCCGCGATGGCCCAGCCCACCAGCGCATCATCACCCAGCACGCGCTGCGTCAGGCTGGCCACCAGCAGCGGCCCCAGCGCGGCGCCCAACAGCGTGTTTAGCACCAGCGTGAGCGAAACCGCGCTGCCGCGCATCTGCGGCGGCACCACCGATTGCAGTGTGGCCAGCATCACCGTGCCCATGACCGAAAACACTGCCGCCGAAGATGCTACCAGCAGTGCCGCCAGATGCTTCTCCCCGGCCATCACCGCCAGCACCGATGGAATGGCGAACAGGGGGGCGATGGTCAGGATCGCAAACCGCGCCATCGGCTTGCCTGCGCGCATCGATCGGTCGAGCAGGGTGCCGCCGATCAGCGGGCCTATCGCGGAAAAGGCCATCGCCATTGGCCCAAGCCATGCTGCAAGGAAGGCCGGGTTCACGCCATAGCCGCGCATCAGCATCGTGGGCGCCCAAGCCCCCGCGCCATAGGCCACGGTAAAGCACACCGCAAAACCCAGATAGAGCGGCAGCAGCACTGCCCGGTTGCGCCAGAAATAGCGCGCCTCTTCGGCCCCCGGCGCACGGCGCGGGCCAATGGCGACGTTCTTCCGCGCAGGCTCGCGCGCCAGCACCAGCAGCATCGCCGCCACGATCAGCCCGGCAGACCCGAAAAGCAGAAACGCCAGCCGCCACGCCGCCAGTCCGCCGATCAGCGGCAGGCCGACAAAGGCACCCGCCGCAGCAGCGGTCAGGATCACGCCGGTGACCGAAATGGCGATGCCGTTGGCGAGCCCCTGCCCGGTCATGAACACCGCGATGGGCCGCCCGCGCCGTTCGGGCACGAACAGGTCTGCGATCAGCGAAATGGCGGCGGGGCTTAAGGCTGCTTCGCCAAATCCCACCAGCAGGCGCGCGGTGAACAGTTCACCAAACGAATGGGCAAAGCCGCTCCAGATCGTGGCGAGGCTCCACACAGTGATCCCGAAGGCGATCAGGTTGCGCCGTGAAAAGCGGTCTGCCGCCATGCCCATCGGCACGCCCATGCAGGCATAGAACAGCCCGAAGGCCAGCCCCTGCAGCAGGCCGATCTGTTCGTCGGTAATGCCCAGATCAGCCTTCAGCGGATCGACCAGCAGGTTGATGGCAGACCGGTCTATCACCGAAAGGATGCCCGCAAGGAACAGGATGCCCACCGTCATCCACGCCCGCCGCGCAAAGGGCGGGCGGGACGAGGGCATCGTGCCTTGCGCGGCGCTGGCCATGTTTAGAGCAACCCGCAGGCGCGGGCGCGGGTCTTGATATAATCGCCCAGCCAGTCAAGGTTGCGGAACCGCAGCGTGCCCCGGCCCACCGCGGTGGAGCTTTCTGCCATGCCCGCCACAAGGCGCAGCGCCTTGGCCATCAGGAACAGTTCGCGGTTGTCCTTTTCGGCCTGCGTGAACGGACGCACGGAATCGTACCCCGCCTCAAACGCTTCCCCGATGGCGGGATCGAAGCCATAGAACAGGTTGCCCCAGACGAAGTTCTGCACGTCCTGCATCAGGAAGTCTTCGCCCGCCGCATCGAAATCGAGGAAAGTGATCGCCCCGTCCTCGTCCACATGGACGTTGCTGGGGTGGAAATCGCGGTGGCACACGCCCAGCGGCACTTCGCCGCTGGCGGCCAGTTCATCCAGCCGCTTGTCGAGCGCGGCGGCGATCAGCGGATAATCGCGCAAGTCATCGGGCCGGTCGTTCACGAACGCGATGAGTGCGGGCATGCAGATGTTGTAATCCTTGGCGGTCTTGGTCGAAAAGGCGTGATCCTTGCCCGCCCAGGCGAAGCCGTGCAGGTGCATCTGCGCCATCGCCGCGCCGATGCGGAATGCGGTTTCGTTCGAAAGCCGCTCACCGAACTTCACGCCCGGCGCCCAGTCATACATCGCCAGCGCACGTTCACCTTCGGGTGAGGCGACCTTGAAATAGAGCCGCCCATCGTGCTGCGGCACGGCCACCGAAGCGGGATAGCCCTGCGCCTGAAGATAGGCGAGGAAATCGAGTTCATAGGCCACATCATCAACGTCGCGGTAGGTCTTGCGCCACACGCGCAGCGCGTATTTGGTAGTGTCGTCCTGCACCAGATAAACGTCGTTCATCCCACGATAGAGCAGGAAGCACGTGATCTCGCCCTTGGTGGGATAACGGCGCGCAACCTCGCGCGCGATGAACGCGGGGTGCAGGACCGAATGCGAAACTTGCGCGACGGGCAGGTCATTTGGCAGATCGGGCGTGATCGAAGAAACGGCGGAGTTCATGGGCAATCCGTTCAGGAGCTACGTCAAAAATGTCGCGATCAAGATCGGGCATTTCGACAATGGAACATTGGGGGATTAGGGTGGCCGCTTCGAGCGACACGCGCATCAGGTCTTCGGCAGGCTGAAGCAAAAGGGTGGGCTGGCCAATGAGGCCAAGGCGGGAATAATCCCAAGCCCAAACGCCCTGATAGGCCCATGTGAATCGGTCCAGCACGCGTGCCTTGTCGGCAAAATTGAACACCGCCTTTTGCAGCGGCACCGCCGGATCGCGGCTGGTGACGACATAGTTCCACAAGTTGCGCAGCAGCGTCAGCGTGGAATCGCCACTGTCTTCGGGCGCCGGGTAGGTCAGCGCCTCGTCCAGCTTTTTGGCGGCAACGTTGGCGGGGTACATTGGAATGCCGGTAAGCGCCACGCGCCGCACCCGGTCGGGCCGGGCAATCGCCAGTTCGCTGCAAAGCAAAGTGCCGGTGTGGAAGCCGTAAATGTCGATAGGGCCAGCCAGCAACCCGTCTGCCGCAAGCGCGTCCAGCGCATCGGAAAACGCGGCGGCATAGCCTGCCATGCTCGGCGGCGATGGCGGCGCGTCCGACATGCCATAGCCCGGCGTATCGAAGGCAAACACGCGGCGGTCTGCCGCCAGCGCATCGATCAGCGCTTCGTATTCAAAGCCCGACGAAGGGTTCTGGTGCAGCAGAACCACCGGCACATTCCCGGAATCAGTTGGCCCCGCCACGCGATAGTGCATCTGGCCGTGACGGCAGCGGGTATAGGCGCGCGTGATGGCAGGGAATGTCGGCATGGTGGCACTATGATCCAGCATCGGGTGGTTGTGCTTGTATTGGCTCGATTATCCGCCAAGCGGTGATGGACGTTCAGCCCGTCATAGCGCGTTGCCGCGCGGCTTCCATCTTGGCCTCGTCCAGATCGTAGAACCACAGGAACAGCCCGTTGATCGCGAACATCACCGCCGGGATCACCGCAAAGCCCAGCTTCAGCGCAAGGATTGCGCTCGGTGGCTGCTCGATGATCTGGCCCCCGGTAGTGGGCACATAGTTCAGCCAGCGCAGGAACACGCCCAACACCGCCACGCCCAGCGCAAAGCTGACCTTTTCGACCACGGCGATGGCGCTGGACAGCAGGCCCTCGCGCGCCTCGCCGGTCAGGAAACGGTCATAGGCCTGCGTATCGCCCAGCATGGAAATAGACATCAGGATCAGCGCGCCCGAACCAAGGCCGCTGACGATCCCGCGCGCCACGATGCCCACCGTGCTGATCGATTGATCCGCCACCAGCCAGCTTAGCGCAGCCGCACAGAACAGCACCACACCGATCAGGTATGTGCGGCGCTTGCCAATGCGCTTTCCGGTCCACACCCACAGCGGCATGGCAAGCGCCGTGACAAGGTTCTGCGTCATCGCCAGAACGATCTGCCCGTCATAGCCGATGCCCACCACGTTCAGCATGAACAGCAGCATGGTGGATGCGACAGAGGCGAACGACAGGAACTGAAAGACCTTTGCCCCCAGCAGCATCATGAACGGGCGGTTGCGCACGATGGCGCGCAACTGCGCCATGTTGGGCATGTGCGAAGTGGCGCGCTGCATCCCTTCGGGCGCATGGCGCACCGGGATGGACAGCGCCGTGGCGGTCATCGCGCCGCCGATGATCAGCGCCATGACCAGACCCATCGTGGCATAGCCGCCGCGCCCCGCGCCGCCGCTTTGCACCAGCGCCGCTGTGCCCGCCAGCGCCAGCACCTGCCCGATGGACACGAACACGGTGCGGAACGAGATCAGCCGGGTGCGTTCGTGGAAGCCGTCGGTCAATTCCGAAGGCAGCGCCATATAGGGCACGTTGAACAGCGAATAGGCGGTGGAATAGATCAGCAGCGCCGCGATCATCCACGCCATCAGCGCGCCTTGGCTGAGGACCGGCGGCGCAAACAGCATCAGGAACGATACGGCAGACAGCAATCCGCCCGCCAGCAGGAACGGCTTGCGCCGCCCCCAGCGGGTGCGCGCGTTGTCGGACATGGAACCGACCACAACGTCGATCACCGCGTCCGCCAGCTTGGAAATCATCAGCAGATAGCCGGCGATTTCGGGGGATTGGCCCAGCACGGTGGACATGAACGCCGGGTAGAAGCTGGTCACGGTGTTGAGCATGATCGAAACGCCCACCGTGCCCACGCTGAATCCTAAGCAAACGCCAATGGACAGGCGGGTATCCTTGGCCGAAGCGGTGGCGGCGGTCATGCTGCGTGTTCCTTGATAAAGGCGATAATCGCAGCCGCCTTGGTCGCCGGATCGCCGGGGGTGGCCAGCGCGTGGCCGTTGTCCAGCCGTTCCAGCGCGGTGGCGACCGATGCGTTCAGCAACGCCAGTTCGGTTTCGGGCTTCAGCAGCAGGGTAGGGGCCTTCACCCGTTCCATCCGTTCAAAGCTGCGATAGCGGAAGGCGGCGATATAGGGCTTGTGATAGGTATCCAGCGCCTTCAGCACGTCAATCGTGATGCGGTGCAGAATCTGCGGCGGCGGCATCGGCACCGCAAGGCGGCGGTCGGGCACTTTCATGAAGTGCGGGAAGAACAGCGCCTGATCGCGGCAGAAATTGAACGCCCAGATCAGGTGGCGGCCATATTCGTCCGGCTCCACCGATGGCGCATAGTTGGCGATCACTGCATCGCGCAACTCGTCATCATATTCGGTAATGCCATCAAGGATCACCGCGCGCACCCGGTCAGGATAGGCGGCGGCCAGTTCGCAGGCGATGCGCGCGCCGGTGTGGGTGCCGTAAACGTCGATCTTTTCCAGCCCCAGCGCATCGCAGAGGCGGTCCATCGATCCGGCAAAGTATCCGATTTCGGGGTCCGCTTCTGCCGGGGCCACCGAATCTCCATTGCCCAACGTGTCGGGCGCGATGATCTCTCCCATGCAGCCCGCGCTCCGCAGCGCCGCCATGAAATCCTGCATGAACCACGACGATGCGGGCGATGCGTGCAGCAGCAGCAGCGGCACAGAAGAAGGATCGGCGGCGGGCAGGCGGCGCAAGTGAAGCTGGCCTTCGTCGAGTTTGACGAAGGCACGCTCGATTTGGGAAAGGGGGATCTGGGTCATGGAAAGCGAGCCTATCCCTGCCGCTGCCGCTGCCTGATGCCGCTTGCGCATTAACCGCGTGGCGGAGAGGTCTTGGCAGCGGTCTTCGGGAACCGCGCCGCGCGATCATGCTGACGGGCATGGACTGGCGTTTGAATCCCTCCGACGATGATCTGCTGGCCGCGCTTGAACGCGGCGGGCCGATGAACATGGCGCGCGCCTTCGAAGTGATGGAGCGGCACGGGCTGCACGGGCTGGTGCTGGGCGATCCGATCAACGTCTATCACGCGCTGGGTCACTGGCCGCAGATCGGGCGGACGCGGCCCGGCCAGCCGCCGGGCACCTTTGCGCTGATTGCGCGGGAGAGGCCCGAAATGCCGGGCCTCGTTATCAGCCGATTCCTGCATCACTATAGCTGGGCCGATGGGCGTGACCGTGCCGATGTGGCGGTCTGGCTCTATAACGACCTTGGCGATTGCGGCGACGAAACGCTGGGAATCGTGCCCGATGGGCCGGTTCTTCCGAAGTGCACCAAGATGCACCTAACCGACACTGAAGCGCACCGGGAGCATGTTTCGGCGGCTTTGGCGGGTGCCACACGCATGGCAGCGGACGCAGGCGGCGCGATCGTGGCGGCAATGCGCGGGCTGGGCTTGTGGCAGGGGCGAATCGGCTTTGACCACCCGGTCATCGAACAGGTTGCCACCCATCACGATCACCCCGGCCAGATGGTGCAGGCCGAAAACATCCTGCGCGAAATCCGCCTGATCAAATCGCCGCTGGAACAGGCGCTGATGGCGCGCGCGGCGCGTGCCAACGTCGATGCGCTGAACGCGGTGGGCCATGCGATCCGGGCGGGCGCGACGCATCACGAATTGCAGGTGCTCTACCGGCAGGAATGTGCAGCGCGCGGAAATACTTCGGTTTTTCTGAATGTTGATCGCGTCTCGTCCGATCTTTCGCGCATCAAAGTGGCCGATGGCCAGACGCTGATGCTCGATGGGGTCAGCAGTTTCCTTGGCTACCACGGCGATTTTGCGCGGACTGTGTTCGTGGGCGAACCGACGAAGCCCGCGCGGGCGGCGGCAGAGGCGAGCGCTTTTGCATGGGCCGCCGTGCGCGAAAAGCTGCGGCCCGGCCTGCGCTTTTCCGAAATCGTGGCGCTGGGCAGCGCAGCGGTGCGCGCCGCCGGATATCAGGCGGTCATCGGCTTCGGCCCGCACAGCGTGGGTCTGGCCCATACCGACGAGCCGGGCGAGGTCCACGGCGGGTTCTGGCGCAAGCCCGATTTCGTGCTGGAGCCGGGCATGATCCTTTCGGTCGACTGCCCGACGCTGGACACCGGCATCGGCGGTTCGGCGCACTGCGAAGACCTTGTTCTGATTACGCAATCCGGCGCTGAGCCGATCCATCCCTTACATGAACCGGTGATAATCGTATGACCCGATCCTTTATCGTTTCGGCCTGTGTCACAGACGCCGATCTTGCCGTGCCCGAACTGGCGCGGCCCGTCATCGCAGCGGCAGAAGCGGCTGGCCTTGATCTGCTGATGCTGGGCCGTGCTGGCGCGCGCCCGTTCGATGCGCAAGTGCTGGCCGCATGGGCCGCGCCGCTGACATCGCGGACGGCCATCGTGGCGACGGTGCCCGCATCGAACGCGCATCCTTTCCATGTGGCGCGCGCGCTTTCTGCGGTGGACTTTCTGGCCGATGGCCGCACCGGCTGGTCGGTGATCGCAGAAGATGCCGAACCGGGTGCAGCGGCTGACATGGTGCGCGCCGCCCGCGCGCTGTGGGATGGCTGGGGCGCCGATACGCTGGTGATCGACAAAGAGAGCGGCGTCTACCTGAACCCCGATCAGGTCGTGCGCCCGAACTATCGCGGGCCGTTTTTCGATACGGCAGGCCCGGTCAACGCGATGCGCCCACTGCAGGGCCAGCCCGTGCTGGTGCTGGATGAAGCCGCACCCATCGGGATCGACGATGCCGATGTGGTGCTGGTCGATGCGCCTGATGCTGCGGCGGAATCGGCGCGGCGTTTGCTGAAGATCGCGCCCGGCGCGGAGGTGGATTCAGCAGCGCTGGCGGCGTCGTTCGACACTGGCGAAATCGACGGCGTGCATTTTATGCTGACGGAATCGGCTGCAGCATTGCCTGCAGCAATCGCAGCAATCGGCGCGCTGCTGGCCGACCGTCCCGGCACCGTCCCTGCCATCACCGGAACCCTGCGCGAACGGCTTGGCCTTGCGCTTCCCCAAACCGCATCGACGCAGGCCAAGGGCGCGTTCGTGCCGGAGTATGTCGCATGAGCAAGCAGATCCACCTCTGGGCCTTCCTTCAGGGCATCGGCTTTTTCCCCACCGGCTGGCGGCACCCGCGCGCGCGGCCAGAGGGCGTGTTTTCGATGGAATACTATGCCCGCGTGGCGAAGATGGCCGAGGATGCGTGCTTTGACGCCATCGTGTTTGGCGATCAGTTGCAATCGCGCGGCGCGGGCGGGCGCACGCCGGGACGGCTGGCGATGCCAACGCTCGACCCGGTCAGCCTGCTGATGGCGATGGCGGCGGTGACCGAACGGGTCGGCCTCGTCGCCACGGTTTCCACCACTTACAACACGCCCGAAATGCTGGCCGAACGCTTTGCCGCGATGGACAGGATCAGCGGCGGTCGTGCCGGGTGGAACATCGTGACCACCGCGCACCCCGATACCGCGCCGAACTTTGGCGAAGCCGAACTGCCGCCCAAGGATCAGCGCTATCGCAACGCCGTGGACGTCGTGGCCAAGGCGTGTGAGCTGTGGGCCGCGATGGACCGCGCCGGACCGGCACTGCCGCAGGGGCGGCCCGTGCTGGTGCAGGCGGGCCAATCGCCCGAAGGCCGTGATTTTGCCGCCCGCACGGCAGAGGCCATTTTCTGCCCCGCCGCGAATATCGAAGCCGGGATCGATTTCCGCAACGACATGCGCCACCGCATCGCGGGCGTGGGCGGCAATCCCGATGGTGTGCGGGTGATGCCGGGGCTTTCGTGCGTGTTGGGCGGCACCGAAGAGGAAGCGCGGACGAACCATGCCGCGATCCTCGACATGGGCGATGTGCCGCTGGCGATCGAATACCTTTCGGAATCGCTGTGCTGCGATCTGACGGCCTATGATCCCGATGCCGCGATCCCGGTGGATGATATCCTTGCCAAGACGTTGCTGCCGCCTGCCGATGTGGCCAAATCGGTAAGGCCTGCTGCCGAAAAGGGCACGCCGCTGGGCGATTTCGCCGCCAATTTCATGCGCCACCCGCGCGGGCACAACGTGTTCATCGGCACCGGCGAACAGATGGCTGAAATGATGATCGAATGGCGCGACAGCGGCGCGTGTGATGGCTTCACGCTGCAGCCGAGCTATATGCCCGGCGGGCTTGAAGATTTTGCTGAGCAGGTCGTGCCGGTGCTGCAAAAGCGCGGGCGGCTTCGCACCGAATATCCCGGCACCACCTTGCGCGAAACGCTGGGCTTGCCTGCCCGCCTGAAAGTGGAGGCATGAAGAAGCGGCACATTGCGCTGGGCCTTGTCGGTGCGCTGGCGCTGGGGCTGGGCGGCACGGTTCTCGCCCTGCGCGCGGGCGCGGGCGAAACCGACCGGGCGGAGCTGGAAAAGCGCTGGGCCGATGCGCCTTCGCGGTTCGTGACCGTGGACGGCGTGCGGATGCACGTGCGCGAGGAAGGGCCGAAGGATGGGCCGGTGGTCGTCCTGCTGCACGGGTCCATCGTGAACCTGCACGAATGGGATGGTGTGGCCCCGCTGCTGGCCGACAAGTACCGCGTCGTGCGGTTCGACTGGTCGCCCTATGGCCTGACCGGGCCTGATCCCAGCGGTGTCTATTCCACGCCGCGTTCGGCGCAGTTGATGGACGGGCTGATGAAGGCGCTGGGGCACGACAAGTTCGCGCTGGTGGCAACGTCCAACGGGGCGAACGTGGGGCTGGAATACAACCGCGCCTATCCGGGGCATGTGACGGCTATGGCATTTTCCATGCTGCCGCTGGAACGCCCCAGCCAGACGCGCGAAGTGGACTGGCGGCTGCGCTGGATGCTGGCGACGCACAAGGCGATCCTGCCCGATTGGCGGCACCGCGAATTCTGGCGGCTGGTGCTGGAAGACACCACGCCGCCGGATTTTGAGCCGACTGACCGCATGGTCGACCAGATTTACGACATGAACAACCTGCCCGGCGCGCTGCAACGGCAGGCACAATATATTCAGGCCAACGCCAAGGCCTTCAAGACCAGCGATGTCGGGGCCGTGGCGGAAAGCGTGCGCGTGCCGGTGTTGTTGCAGTGGTGCTCGTACGACGATGTAATTTCGCAAAGCGCGAAAGCATCGGTCAAGCGGTTCACCAACACCAAGGTCGATCTGATCGAATACCCGGATCTTGGGCACTTCCCGATGTGGGAGAAGCCGGAAAAGTTCACGCGCGATCTGCGTGCCTGGCTGGACCGGACGGCAACCGCGCCGGCCGCAAGCGTTCCGACTGGCGAGAAAGAGTGACCGGTTGTCGGATAATGTGCGCCCTGGCGCAGCGACTTGCCCGCGCCATCCATAGGCAGAATGGCAATCTGATTGGAGTTTCGTCTTGACCAAGACAGGAGTTGATCGTTGCCAGGTGGTGGTGGCAGGCGCGGGGCCGGTTGGCACCACTATTGCCACCTTGCTGGCCAAAGCGGGCGTTTCGGTGATCCTGCTGGAAGCCGGGGCCGATTGCGCACAGGATCTGCGCGCATCCACGTTCCATCCGCCGACGCTGGAAATGCTGGATGAAATCGGCATCACCAAGATGCTGCTGGACAAGGGGCTGAAGGCACCCATCTATCATTGGCGCGACCGGCAATCGGGCGAGGCCATTGCTTTTGACATGGCCGAACTTTCGGACGTGACGCGATACCCGTTCCGTATCCAGTGCGAACAATACCACCTTTCGCGCGCGCTAGCCGAACGGCTGGAGACCTATCCCAACGCCGATCTGCGCTTCAACAGCCGGTTGCTGACGTTCGAGCAGGACGATGCGGGCGTAAACCTTTCGGTCGAGACGATGACCGGGATCGAACGCATTCGCGCCGATTTCCTGATCGGGGCCGATGGGGCCAATTCCATCGTGCGCAAATGGCTGGGCACGGAATTTGACGGGTTCACTTATCCCGAACGGTTCCTGACGCTTTCCACCGATGTGGAACTGGCGGACTATCTGCCCAATCTGGCGCTGGTGAACTATGTTTCCGACCCGGAAGAATGGCTGGTGCTGCTGCGCGTGCCTTCGGTATGGCGCGTGCTGGTGCCGGTGAACGGTTCGGTGGACGAAGCTGATCTGCTGTCCGAAGCCAACAAGAACGGCATTTTCCAGCGCCTTTTGGGCGAAGGCGTGGACGTGAAAACCCACCACCGCACGCTGTACCGCGTGCATCAGCGCGTGGCCAAATCGTTCCGTCAGGGGCGCGTTGCGCTGGTTGGCGATGCTTCGCACCTCAACAACCCGCTGGGCGGCTTCGGCATGAATTCGGGCATCCACGATGCGTTCAACCTGTTTGAAAAGCTGCTGCCGGTGATCCACGGCAAGGCCGATCTGGACACCAACCTTGCGCTCTATGATCGCCAGCGCCGGGAAGTGACGCACAGCTTCACCCAGACGCAGACCAAGGCGAACATGGCGCTGATCGGCGGCACGCGCGACGATGCCCATTCGGCACGGCGCAAGGAACTGACCGAAATCCGCGACAACGACGAAAAGCGCCGCGCCTATCTGCTGCGGCAGGCGATGTTCCAGAGCCTGAAAGAAGCAGCGCTGATCCGTTGACGCCCCTCCCTCTCCGCGTGGCGGAGAGTGGCGACAACGGGCGGGCGCTGCCGGGCAGCTAGGGCACCTTCGGTATTGATGGTGCATCGGCGTGGGGCCTTGCGCCGCCGGGAGAACGCCGTGTCGGATACAGGGAACAAGGCGCAGGCCAGCGTGTGGGCCATCCGTCTGGGGTCGGCGCTGATTCCGCTGGCCCATGCGGCGGGGCAGAACCTTGTCACCGTGCTGGGCCTGCGGTTCATGACCGACAGTCTGGCCATATCGGCAGGCGCGGCGGGCGCGATATTCGCCTTCGTGAAAATCTATGACGGGTTTGCCGATCCCGCCGTGGGCGCGTGGAGCGACCGGGCAAAGACGCGCTGGGGGCGGCGGTTGCCTTTCCTGTTCGCAGGCGGGATCGCCATGCCGCTGGGGCTGGCGCTGCTGTTCGGCGCGCCGTCATTCGGATCGATCCTGCTGGCGCAACTGTTCGTCACCATCGCGCTGATGATCCACGCCACCGGATACACGCTGCTGACGATTCCGGGCTTTGCCATGCTGGTGGAAAGCTCTGCCGACCCGCGCGAGCGCACGCGGCTGATGGGCTGGCGGTCCTATGGCAATGCCATCGGCACGATGCTGGGGTCCACGCTGCCGACGTGGGTGCTGAGCCAGACCGGGCCGACGCGCGAAGGGCATCTGCTGATCGCGCTGATCGTAAGCGCGGTGGTGTTTGTGGCGACGGTGATGGCGGTGCGGCTCCTGACCAACGCCCCGCGCACCGCGCCGCCGGAACGCGCAGCCGCCGCGCGGGTGAATCCGATGGTGGCGCTGTGGCGGCAGGTGCTGCTGGCGTGGAAGAACGTGCCGTTCCGCATTCTGGCCATCGCCCATGTGTTCCTGCTGTTCGGCACGGCCATCGGGTCCGCGGCGCTGGCGTTCTTTACGCGTATTGGCTTGGGTCAGAAGGACAATGTGCTGGGCACCTACTTCATGCTCGCCACGGTGGCGATGCTGGTCAGCATGACCGGGTGGGTGTGGCTTTCGAACCGACTGGGCAAGAAGACCTGCTATATCGGCGCGCTGGCGCTCTATGCGCTGGTGCAGGCAAGCTGGCTGCTGGCCGTGCAGGGCGAATCCATGCTGCTGATTTCGGTGCGCGGTGCCATCAGCGGGCTGGCGGGTGCGGGGATGATCCTGTGCGCTTATTCGCTGCTGTCCGATGCGGTGCGCTACGACTACGTGACCAGTGGCGAGCGGCGCGAGGGCGCGTTTGCCGGGTTCACCACACTGTTCGACAAGCTTTCGTCTGCCGCCGCCTTGGCGGCGATGGGCGTGTTCCTTTCGGCAATGGGCTATGTCCCTTCGGCCAGCGGCATGGCGGCGGAGCAGGGGCCAAACGCAAGGCTGGCGGTGCTGTTGTGCGTATCGGTGATTCCCGCCGTGTCGATGATGGCGGCTATGGCGGCTATGGCGTTCTACCGGCTCGATGCCGCGACGGTTGAGGCTGCAGAAAACATGGCAGGGGCGACCGATGCAACGGCATGATATCGAGATCGTCGGCCTTGTTTCGCCGTATCGCACCAGCGAGGCGAGCGAGGTGCCGGGGCCATATGACCCGACCTTTGTGGCAGAGATTGCCCGCGCCTATGAAGCGGCGGGCTATGACCGGGTGCTGGTGGGGCAGAACGCCAAATCGGCTGACAGTCTGGTAACGGCAACATGGGTCGCGGCGGCAACCACGCGGCTGAAGCTGATGGTGGCGCACCGCCCCGGCTTTATCGCGCCGACGATGGCCGCGCGCGCTTTTGCTACGCTGGATCAGTTCTCCGGCGGGCGGGCCGGGGTCCACGTGATCACGGCGTTTTCGGATATCGAAACGCGGTGCGATGGCGATTACCTGACCAAGGACGAACGCTATCGCCGCAGCAACGAATATGTGCGGATCATGCGCCGGGTCTGGGCGGGCGAAATGCCGTGCGACCATGAAGGCGATTGGTATCGCTTTGAAAACGCAGGGTCTGAAGTGCGCCCCTTGGCAAGCGGCGTGCCGGTGTTCTGGGCGGGCACATCGCCGCTGGCGCTGCAATTCGGCGCGGAACTGGCCGATGTCTATGCCTTCGGCCCCGGCAGCGTAAGCCAGATCGCGCAGCAGGTCGATACAGTGCGTGCAGAGGCGGCAAAGCATGGGCGCAACCCGCGCACGTCCATGTCGATGCGGCTGGTCGTGGCAGACAGCGATGAAGCGGCATGGGCGCGCGCGGACGATCTGCTACGCGGCATCGTGGCGCGGCAGGCGGCGCATGGCGCGCTGGGCCGCGATCTGGGCAAGGCTGCCGAAGAGGTTACGGCAAAGGCCGCACAGGCCGATGATGCCGCAGCCGATCCATGTCTGTGGACCGGGCTGACACGGGCAACGCAGGGGCGCTTGCAGGTCATGTGTCTGGTCGGATCGCCCGACACGCTGGTGCAGGCCCTGCTGCGCTATCGCGCGGTGGGGATCGACAATTTCCTGATCACCGGGTTCGACTGGCTGGCCGATACGCATTGCATCGGCACGGAGATCGGGCCGGAATTGCGGAGGCTGGCGGCATGATCGAAGGTTGGACACGCACGGCGCGGTGGCTGCATTGGGGCACGGCGCTGGCGGTGCTGGTCGAAGTGCCGGCAGGCTTTGCAATGGCTTGGACCTATCTCGATGGCGTGCGCGGGGGGCCGCTGGCCGGATTGCATCTGCGCGCCAGCCAGGTTCATCACACGCTGGGTCTTCTTCTGCTGGCTTCGGTCATCGTGCGGCTCTGGTGGCGATGGCGCCACCCGGCACCAGCACTTCCAGCGCAGACGTCGCGCAGTGGCGCGCTTGCGGCGCGGGGCGTGCAGGCGCTGCTCTATGGACTGTTGCTGTTGCTACCGCTGACAGGGTGGGCTGCGCTTTCCGCGCTGGGCGCAGGCGCAGGCTATTCCGCACCGCAGATGTGGTTTTTCGGGCATGATGGCTTCGGACCGGGCGGGCTGATTCCGCATATCGTCACCCCGCGCCCGTGGGACGCGCCGGGCATCGTAGGCTACGGCCTTTTTGCCAAGGCGCACGTCTATATGGTCTGGGCAGGAGGAGTGCTGCTTGTGCTGCACATCGGCGGTGCCTTGAAACATCACGTCATCGACCGCGACGGCGTGCTGAAGCGGATGCTGGGGCGGGATTAACCTTTATTTCCCGCCCAACCCCCGGATCAGCGTATTGGGCAGAAAGGCATTGTCCCATTCGGGGCTTCCGTCCTTTGGTGCCGGCGGCGTTGCGCCGACGCGCAGCACGATCAGGCGGTTGCGCGGGCTGATCGCCACCTGCTGGTTCGAATTGCCATCGAACATGAACAGGTCTGGATCAAGGAACGGTTCGCTGTGCAGCACATGCGGACCGAGCATTCCCGGTGCGCCGAACGGGCGGCGCTGGCGGTAAGGTTCACCGATCCAGATGCCAAGACCGAAGTTGGGGTTCTCTGCCGTGCCCTTGCGCATTTCGGCGACATAGCCCTTGGGCAGCAGACGCTTGCCCTTCCACATACCATCGTCGATCAGCAGCACGGCAAAGCGCAGATAGGTATCGGCAGGCATCGTGGCGCAGCAGCCCGAATGGGCAAGGCCGCCGGGCTTGCCCACCCACATCGTGCCGCCCTGCGCGCCCAGCGGCAGCAGCACTTCGCGCGTGACGAATTCGCCATAGCGCATTCCCGTCGCGCCTTCGATCACCATCGCGATCAGGTCGCTCGGCGCGTTGCCATAGGAATAGTGTTTCCCCACCGGGTGCGGCATCGGGTAGATATCAATGATCTTCTCACCGAAATCGGGATGCAGCAGCACGCGGTTATAGGGATGATCGGGGTCTGTGCTGAACCCCTGATCCAGCATTCCCGATCGCATGTCGAGCAGGTAGCGGATCGTGATCTTTTCCTTTTCGGTGCCTTTTGCGCGCGGGATGAAATCGGCAATCGACTGGTCGATGGAGCTGATCTTGCCGAGCGCAAGCGCGCGGCCCACGGCAATCGCGGTCAGTGGTTTGGACAGCGATTTGGATGTGATCGGCGTCTTTTCGGTAACGCCGGGGGCGTACCATTCGGACACCACCTTGCCATCGCGCCAGACCATGAAGGCGCTGCTGTTCATCATCGCGGCATAGGCGCGCGCCTTTTCCAGCGATTGTGCCGAGAGGCCGCTTTTGGTGATCGAGGTCTTGGGCAGTGGCTTCCAGTTCTTCGCGCCGATCAGCGGTTCGGTCGGTTCATATGGCAGGTTGCCGGGATCTTTCAGGAACACGGCCAGACGCGCGCGATAGGTCGCTTCGGCGTCTGGCGTTTCTGGGGCAGGGGCTGTTTGAGCGATTGCAGCAGTGGGGACGGTTGCAGCCATAAGCGCGGCGACCAGAAGGCCGGCCTTTCGTGTTGCATTCATCGAGTTACACCCTTCCTGATTGCCAGCCTGACACTATAAGGCATTGGTATAAATGTGGTTGTGCGATGAACTATGCCGCCCGCCCCCATTTTGCCCATCAATCACCGCAGGGCGGATAGAGCGGCCCACGACAGTCGCGGCAATATGCGGCCTTGGCACTGTGTTCGGGCAACCCCGGACGGGAGCCACCTCTTCAATGCGATATCGTACCGCCGTACTGGCTTTCGCCCTCGCCTGCGCTGCGCCTGTCTGCGCCCAGGGCGCTGATGGTTTGAACAGCACGGTTACCGAGCAGGCACCGCTGCCAGTGTGGCCCAAGGGTGTGCCTTCGATGAAGGGTTGGCCCGGCCTTGCCTCTGTTCCCGTAAAGGAGGAGCTGCGCGAAAATGGTGAGCAGGTGTGGAATGTCACCGTCCCCACGCTGCAACCGTTTCTGCCTGATCCGGCCAAGGCGACCGGCACCGCGGTCATCGTTGCGCCGGGCGGCGGCTTCCGTTTGTTGGCGATCCATCATGAAGGCACGCGCGTTGCCCGCTGGCTGGCGGAGCGTGGAATTGCGGCCTTCGTCCTCAAATATCGGCTGATTCAATCGTTTCCCGGTGAAACCAACGAAGCCATGCGCACGCGCGTGCAAAGCATGGCCAGCGGCAGCGGCGGCATTCCCGGCACGGAAGACGGCACAGAGGCTTTGCGTATCGTTCGTGCCAATGCGGCAAAGTGGGGTGTCGATCCGCATCGCGTGGGAATCGTCGGCTTTTCGGCTGGCGGACACGTTGCGGGCATGACGATGTTTGCAGCCAATGCGGCAGATCGCCCGGACTTTGCGGGGCTGATCTATGGCATGCCCTTCGGCAATCCAGAGCCGGTGATTCCGCCAGCCAACCTGCCGTTTCCCGAAGGTACGCCCAAGGAGCCGTGGCTTCAACCCAAGCCAAAGCCCGCGCCGGGCCGCCTGCCGCCGATGTTTCTGGCAATGGCGCAGGATGATCTGGCCGTGGGGCAAGGCTTCCGTGCCTTTTATGACAAGCTGTTTGGCGCAGGGTATCGCCCCGAAATGCACCTTTACGAACGCGGCAGCCACGGGTTCGGCGCGGCGCAGCGCGGCACCACATCTGATCTCTGGCTAGAACAATTTGGCCGCTGGATCGCCACGGAGATCAATTCCAAATGACTTTGAACCGTCGCCAATTTGTCGGAACCGGTGTCGCTGCGATTACCGCGCTGGGCCTTCCGCGCATGGCATTGGCCGCTGAAAGTGCCGATGTGGTCATCATCGGTGCCGGGCTTTCCGGCCTGCACAGCGCCGAATTGCTGACCGAGCAGGGTCTGAAAGTGATCGTGCTCGACGCCAACAACCGTGTCGGCGGGCGCGTGCAGACGGTGCAGACCAGTGAAGGCATGATTGATGTGGGCGCAAGCCAGGTTGGCCGTGGCTATGCCCGCGTCATCGATGCCTGCCAGCGCTATGGGCTGAAGCTGATCAGCGAAGACCGCGATCTGCTGGCGTTCGGCACGCACTTTTCCGGCCAGTGGATCGACAACAAGGCGTGGGATGCAAATCCGCTCAACCTGTGCGTCGGCGACGAACGCAAGATCGCGCCCAGCCTGATGGGGCAGCAGCTTGCCGCGAAGTATAATCCTTTGCAGGAACTGGACGACTGGCTCGACCCGCGCTTTGCCGAATATGACATTTCCTTGCGCGAACTGCTGAAGCGCAAGGGGCATAGCGCGCAGGCCATCGAACTGGCCGCTTATTCCGCGCCCGGCATCGGCATTGATGAAACATCGGTCCTGCGCATGTGGCAGGAAGAAGTGCGCGGCCGCTTTGAACGGCGCATGGTCGAAGCGGCATCGCAAACCGAACAGGGGCCGAAGCGCGATCATCCGTTTGGCGAAGCGAACGATCACAGCTCAGTGAACGGCCTGTCTGCGATCAACAACATCGTCGGTGGGACCAGCGCCCTGCCCAAGGCGATGGCGGCGAAGCTGGGGGATCGTATTCGCCTTGGCAAGCGCGCCATGACCATCGCACTCAGCGACAAGGGCGGCACCGTGACATGCAGCGATGGCAGCGTGTTCAACGGGCGTTTCCTGATTTCGGCCATCCCGTTTTCGATGCTGCGCGAGGTGGAGATTACCGGCACCGCCAATCCGGTCATGCGGCAGGCAATCACAACCATGCCCTATGCCAACACCGCGCGGATGTACGTCACCGTCGAACGGCCCTTCTGGAAGGACGATGGCCTGCCGCCCTCGATCACCACCGATGGGCCGATGGGCATGTTCTGGGCTATAGACAATCACACTGGCGAAGGCGCGCATCGCGGCATGTTCGTGCTGGTCGGGCGGACGGCGCAGGCCATTTCGGCGCTTGACCGGGCAGAGGCCGAAGCGATGCTGCTGGCGGAACTCGCCCGCCTGCGCCCCGCATCGAAGGGTGCGGTGCGCGTGGCGACGTGGAAAGACTGGCTGCGCGATCCTTTGCAGCGCGGCTGCGGGTTCAGCCTTGCGCCGGGGCAGGTCAATGCCTTTGCGCGCGATATGACAAAGCCCTGGCAGGTCATGCATTTTGCAGGCGAGCATACCCGCCGCAACGATTATGGCATGGAATCGGCAATGGAAAGCGGTGAGCGCGTGGCCATCGAAATTCTGGAGCGCACGGCATGAGCAGGGCAGCGCTCGACAACGGGTTCGAAGATGTCATCACCATCGTGGCCGACGCTGAGGCCACCGCCGCGCGGCTGAAAGATGCGCTGGGTTATGAGGAGGAATCGCGGGGGCTGCCCGATGCCAGCTTCCTTGCCCTGCACGATATTGAGCCTGCCGATGGCTGGCGCGAGATTACGGTGATCCAGCCACAGGCCGGGCGTGGGCGGATGCGCCTGTTGCAGGCCCCCGGCCCGGTGCCGCGGGTTCGCCGGATGGGCGCGCGTCCGTGGGACGTGGGTGGCTTCTTTGACACTTCGCTCCGCTCGCTTGGCCCGATCGACGATCTGATGGCGGCGTTCTGCCGCAACGGCTTCATCGCCCACGCACCGGTTGCGCGGTTCGTGATGGGCGATGTCGAAGTGTTCGAAGGCGCCGTGCAAGATGCCGATGGGCTGTGCTTCGCAATGGCAGAGCGCATCGCCCCACCGCTGACCGGGTGGGAACATATTCACGGCCCGGCCAGCAATCCGTTCAACTCGGTAATCGTGGTTGACGATATGGACGCCGGGCGGCGCTTCTTTACCGAAGTGCTGGGCTGGAAGATCCTCGTCGATGTGCCATTGACGCACAAGGATGGGCGCAACGTCATGGGCCTCCCGCTCGACATCGCGCGCGAAAAGGATGTGGTCGTGGTGATCGTGCAAGAGCATGGGCGGATGGAAGGTTCGGTCGAGCTGATCCATTACCCGTGCGAACCGCTCGATTTCCGGGCCGACAAGCCGGACTGGCGAGGCCTCGCATCGCTGTGCTTCCCGGTCAGCGATCTGGCAGGCGTGCTGTCGCGGGCCGAAGCGCACGGGGCACAAATCGGTGCTGCGCGGCCCGTCCTCTGGGCTGATGGGCGCACGGTGAAAGCAGGCTGGATCATGACGCCGTGGGCCGCCCGACTGGTGTTTTTCGAGGAGCAGGCGTGAAGCTGCGCACCCTTCTTGCAGCCGCGCTGGCGGCGCTGGCCACGCCCGCTGTGGCAGAACCTGCCGTGCCCGATTATGCCCAGCTCCAATATTGGAGCGTGGTTGAAGGCCTGCCGCAGGGGGTGGTGGCTGCCAAAGCGCAGCTTCCGGTCGATGTCTTCTGGATTCACCCTACGACCACCCGCTCGCAGACCGATTTCAATCACGATCCGCTCGATCCGGCGGTGCTGAAGTGGACCGAGGAAAGCGCGGTGCAGCGGCAGGCGAGCGCCTTCAGCGCCTGTTGCCGGATATTCGCCCCCCGCTATCGCGCCGCGACGACCAAATCGCTGATGGACCCGGCCAACCGCGACAAGGCGTTCGCGCTTGCCTATGCCGATGTGGAACGCGCGTTCGACTGGTATCTGGCGCATCAAAACAAGGGCCGCCCGTTCATCATCGCCGGGCACAGCCAGGGCGGCGCGCACACCGCGTCGCTGCTGGAAAAGCGGATCAGGGGCACGAAGCTCCAGCGCAGGATGGTTGCGGCCTACGTCATCGGCATCAATCTGATGGAAGGCGATCTGACACCGCGCCTTGGCGGCATCCCCTTCTGCAACAGCCCCGCGCAGACCGGATGCTTCGTGCAATGGAATGCGGTGCTGGCAGGCAGCGATACCGGGCCGACGCTGGCCGCCTATGCCAAGGCCTTTGCCGATCAGAACGGCGGCAAGGCGGGCGGACAGCCGCTCTGCGTTAACCCGGTGACGTTTGCAAAGGCCCGCCCGCTCTCGCTTTCGGCTGAGGCGAAAGGCGCGGTTAGCGGCGATCCCGGCTTTGGCCCGATGCAGGCTTTGCGCGCGGGCGCTGTGGCTGCGGAATGCCGGGATGGGTTGCTTACCGCATGGCCAGCGCCGGGCCTTGGGCTAAAGCCGCTGCCGGGCGGATCGATGCACTATCACGATGTCGGCCTGTTCTGGGCTGACATTTCAGCAAATGCAGTGCAACGCGCAAAGGCGTGGCTCCAGAAGAACAGGGCGTCTCGATGAACCTTACCCGCCGCAATCTGCTGATCGCCGGTTCCGCATCCCTTGCCACGTCACGGCTTGGCGCAATGGGGGCGAGGCCGGTGGCAGAACGCCAGTTCACCCTGCCCGGTCCCGATGGGCGCGAGATCAGGATCAGCGAATGGAAGCCGCGCGGCAAGGCGAAAGCGCTGGTGCTGTTCAGCCACGGTGCAGCGTCGTCACCGCGCTTTTATGAGGCGCTGTTCGGCCCTTGGCTGGCCGCAGGATTTCACATCCTTGCGCCGCTGCATGTCGATTCTACCGAACATCCGCGCAACAAGGATTTCCCCGGCCTTGCGAGCTGGAAAGCGCGGATCGAGGATATGCGCGCGCTTTCCGCCCATGTTGGCCAGCGCCCGTGGATAGCGGCGGGGCATTCCTATGGCGGGCTTGTGGCGCTGACGCTGGGCGGCGCTGCGGCGGTTGCGCCTGAGGGCATCAGCGGGCCGCTGGCCGATGCCAATGCCCGCGCGGTCGTGGCTTTCAGCCCGCCCGCGCCGATCCCGGTGCTCTGCACGGCAGAAGGCTATGGCAAACTGGCCGTGCCCGCGCTGATCCAGACCGGCACCAAGGACATCGTGCCCGGCATCACGACCACCGACGTCGAAGGCTGGCGCGGGCATCTGGTACCTTATGACGCCGCCGCTGCAGGCAACAACCGGTATGGCCTCGTGCTCGAAGGGGTGGACCACTATTTCGGCGGGGCGATCTGCCGCTACGATCTGCCGGGGCCGAAGCAGTTGGATCGCCTGGCCGATGCGGCGCGGATTTCCGGCTTGTTCATCGATGCGCATTGCCGCCGTGATGGCGCGGCGCGCGCCCGGCTGGACCGGCTGGTTAGCGACGCGCTTCCGGTGCGGTTGCTGCACAAGTGATCGCCAGCCCACAGGCCCGCGCCGAACTTCGCTCCGGCTGGCTTGTCGTTCTGGCCGCCGCGCTGGCCATCGGCGTGGGCACGATGGGCATCGGCTTCTATTCGCTGGGGTTGTTCGTGCAGCCCTTGCAGGCCGAATTTGGCTGGAGCCGCGCCGAAGTTTCGGGGGCGGCCACGTTCCAGCAGTTCGGCATCTTCCTGTCTGCGCCGCTGGTCGGGTGGCTGGCAGACCGCTGGGGCGCACGGCCCATTGCGCTCCTCAGCTTCATCGCCACGCCGGTGGCTCTGTTTGCCTTGTCGCGCACAGGTTCGTCGGTTGTCATGTGGGACGCCCTATGGCTGCTGGTGTCGCTGGCAGGAGCAGGCACCACACCGGCGATCTGGGCGCGGATCGTTTCGCTGCGCTTCGATGCGGCGCGCGGGCTTGCGCTGGGCCTGATGCTGATGGGCACAGGCACGGCGGCCATCCTTGCGCCCGCGCTGCTCGGCCCGGTCTTTGCGCAAAGCGGCTGGCGCAGCGCCGTCATCATCATGGCGGCGGCCACGCTGGCGATTGGCATTCCCGCCAGCCTCTTGGTCGGCACGGCAGACCGCCCCGCTGCGGGGGCGAAGGCAAAAGGCCGGTTCGAGGTCAATCGCCAGACGCTGATCCTCTTGGTCATCGCCTTCCTGCTCGGCCTGATTGTGGCCGGGCTGATCGTGCATCTTGTGCCGATGCTTGTGGATCGCGGAATGCCCGCGCCTGCCGCCGCGCAAGTTGCGGCGGGTGTGGGCGTGGCGGTGCTAGTGGCCCGCATTGTCGTGGGCTACCTGTTCGACCGGTTTCACGCGCCTTATGTCGCAGCGCTGTTCCTGCTCTCGCCCGTCGTTGCTGCGCTGCTGCTGTGGAGCGGCGGCCCGGTGGTGCCTGCCGCGCTGATGCTCGGCCTTGCTGCCGGTGCCGAGGTTGACATGCTCGCCTATTTCACGGGCCGATACGCTGCGCTGGCCAATTACGGCGCGACGTATGGCGGCGTGCTGGGCGTGTTTTGCCTCGGTGCAGGGCTGGGGCCGATGGCCTTCGGCAAGGTTTACGATGCCTTGGGCGGATATGATCTTGCGCTGGTGTCATCGGCGGTGGTGCTGGCAGGCGTGGTTCTGTTGATAGCCACGCTGGGGCGATATCGCGCCTGACGCCTTCTTGCATTTGAGCGATTTTGTGCTATATCGTTCATTTGAAAGGAGCCGCGCATGATGGCCAGCTTGGCCCAGACCCGCCGCAGCGATGCCGATGTGCTGACCTCTGCCCTTGCGCGGATCGCGGCCTTCTGGGATTTCAGCAATGCCAAACTGGGTGCGGTGCTGGGGCTTTCGCCTGCCACCGTTTCGCGCCTCAGATCGGGGCGGAGCACGCTCGATCCTGCGTCAAAGGCGTTTGAGGCGGGGCAATTTCTGCTGCGCCTGTTCCGCAGCCTCGATGCCCTGCTGGGCAGCGATGATGCCGCCGCGCGCCGCTGGCTGGAAACGCGCAATGTCGATTTCGATGCCCGCCCGATCGACATGATCGATACGATGCGCGGCCTCATCACTTTGTGCGATTATGTGGACGCCCACCGCGCTCGCGTCTGAACGGCGGGACTGGCGGGGTGAAGGCTGGCGCGTGGTAGAGGCGCAGCATCGCATCTCCACCAATCGTCTGGCGCAGACGGCCGAGGAACAGGCGCAGCTCGAACTGCTTGCCGATGCGGTAAAGCCGCTGCTGCCCCCTGAAACGCGGGGGCTGCATTATCTCCTCGCCTCACCGTTTCGCTATGGCCATGCCAGCGCCAGCCGCTTTCGCCGCGCCAATGAACGTCCGGGCATCTTCTATGCGGCAGAGGCGGAGGCGACCGCGATTGCCGAAACGGCCTATTGGCAGTTGCGCTTTTTCAGCCGCTCACCCGGCTTCGTGCCGCCGACGACCACCAGTGAACACACCAGCTTCACCGTCCAGCTCGCCACGGGTGCTGCGCTGGACCTGACGCAAGCGCCCTTTGCCAGCGATCACGCGCACTGGACCGATCCAGTGGATTATACGACGTGTCAGGACCTGGCCGCCAGCGCGCGCGAGGCGGGCGTTGCGCTGATCCGCACGCCATCGGCCCGCGATCCGGGGCAGGGGTGCAATCTGGTGGTGCTTTCGCCCACAGCCTTTGCCAGCCCTGAACCGCGCATCCGCCGCACTTGGCATTTGCGCGTGGAGGATGGGCGGTTGATGGCGCTGGCGGCGTTCCCGGCGACGGAACGGTTTGCCTTCACCGCAACGCAGTTCGGCTTATAGGCCAAGCACGCCGGGGTTCATCAGGCCCTTGGGGTCCAGTTCGCGCTTGATCGCGCCCAGCAGGCTCTTGGCCGGTGCGGAAAGGCGCGACTGATAGGGATAGGCGCGGCCGATTTGGAAGTGGCCCGCGCCGAATTGTTGCAACAGTGCAACGATCGCTTCCTTCACCTCGTCGGCATAGGCCTTGGCTTCGGCGTTGGCCGGAAAGTCCTTCAATCCGGCGATATAGGCAGCATCAAGCGTGGTCAGGTGATAGCTGGTGCGCGCATCGGGCCAGTAGAGCGCGATTTCATAGAGGAAGCCCGATGGCCCGACGGGTGAAAACATCGTGCCGGTCCACACGCCCAGCCGGTCCATGTCGGCCTTACGCTCTGCCAGCAGCGCGTGGAACGCAGCGTTGAAGGCCACAGCCTTGTCATGCGCGAATACGCCGTGGATCGGCACCCAGCGTTCACCGCCGGGGCCAAGGATGTTGAACAGCGGCGCGAAGGGGACCGACCGCACGAAGGTGGGCACCGTATTGGCGATTTCGCGCCCGTGTGCGCTTACCACGCGGCGCAGTTGCTTTGCCTTGTGGCGCGCATCTTCGGCGTCGAAACCTTCGACAATGAAGTGGCACATATAGGCGCCTGCGCGCATCGGATTTTCGCCCGCCAGCCCCATGCGCACCAGCGTGGCAAGGCCTTTCAGCTTGTCGGGCGCTTTCTGCATCACCTGCAGCGCGATCTTCAGCCGGTTGGCAAGCCCTTCCTGCCGCGCGATCTGTCCTTGCGACAAAGCCAGATCGAGGCCGAAGTGGCTGTCATCCAGCTTGGCGATCTGCGCCAGCCGCACACCGGCGTGGTAATCGGCGAAGCTGTCGAACGCGAAGGATACGGTCTCGGCGTGCTTCAGAACCGGCAACAGCGGCAGGCGGATGCGCGCCTTGATGCCGAAGACGCCGCAATCGCCGGTGAACAGTCCGGTCATATCCGGGCCGTAAAAGCGCATGGCGTCGCAGGCGTTGGTGGTCAGGAGTTCGCCGCTGGCCAGCACCACGTCGAAGCCGATCACGGACTGCGCGGAAATGCCGTGGGCGGTGCTGCCGTGGCTGAGCGTGTTCTGGCTCATCGATCCGCCCACCGTGGCGGCAAGGCCGGAAAACGGCCCCCAGAACGGTGTGCGCAGGCCTTTGGCTTCCAGCGCGGTTTTAAGGTCCGCCCATGTCACGCCCGCGCCAACGGTGACGACGGCGTTGGTTTCGTCGATCACGATTTCATCGAGCGCGCCGGCATCGATCAGCACATGCCCGCCCTCAGGCCGGATATAGCCATCGGTATAGGACGCACCGCCGCCGCGCGGCACCATCGCCACGCCCGCGTCTGCGCAAATCCGCACCGCGTGTTGCAGCGCCTCTACCGTGGCGGGGCGTATGGCGGCCAAGGGCAAGCCACCTGTGCGATAAACATCATTGGCGAAATAGCTCAGCCGATCCACGCCAGTCTCGACCGCTGCCGTGCCCAGCGCCTGCCGCAGATTGTCGAGAAGATCGGTCATTTCGTGTGTGCCCTGAATGAATGCGTTCGGCTTCTCTTGCCACGACGCAACGCCTTACGAAACCGGCGCGGCGTTGTATCCGGCCAGCGGACATCGGTGCCTTGCAGCATGTTGTGCGTGACGGTTGAAGCATTCTCCGCTCACGTTTCCGAACTGCACCTAGATGCACCTAGGCGCACGCAACGCGGCACGAGAGGCACAAATCCGATGTTGATCGACACCATGACCGGCACAGTTACGCGGCGCGGCCTTCTGGGTGGAATGGGGGCCGGCATGGCGCTCGCCGCAACGCCCGCGTTGGGTGCACAGCCCGCCTCTGGCACAGCGGTGCGACCTCTCGACGTGATGGACCCGCGCGAGAATCTCTACGGGTTCGCCAAGATGTGGGGCACCATCGGAGCAAAGCCGGTGATCAGCGCCTATCAGGGCGTGCAATATGCCGTGGTGGGCAAGAAGCGGGCGACGCCGCTGTTCGGGTTCTATGGCTTTGCCAACATTCGCAATGCGATTCAACCCGATGGCAGCGTGAAGGTGATGGGCAAGGAATGCGGCTATTTCGTCGATATCGCCAGTGGCAAGATCATGGATACGTGGGACAATCCGTGGACTGGCGAGCGGGTGGAGACGTGGCCGTTCCTCAACGACAAGTTCCGCGGCACGCTGGGCCTGACGCGCAAGGTCTATGAGGTGAACGGCAGCAAGACGGTGAACAACGATGCCAGCGGCGGCAGCGATGCCGAACCGTTCCGTCTGCCGTGGCAGGTTGTGGGCGATCAGTACCTGTTGGGCTGGGACTATGCCCACGAATATGTGAACCCGGTGACGCCCGAAGGCTGGCCGAAGGCGTCTTCGGGGCGCATGGTCAATCCATCGGAACACTTCGTGCTTTATACGCCGCGCGCCGAAATCGATGATCGTTCGGTGGAATCCGCCCGGTATCACGGCGGTTTCATGCGGCAGGGGCCGTGGTGGCCGTGGATGAAGATGGGGCAATCGGGCGTGGATGGCGTGCTGATGGGCCGGATGCACAGCTACAAGATCACCGGCACGCACGATGACATTCCGCGCGTGGTGCTGGACCGCGTGGTGAAGGACCGGCCCGACCTGCTGACCGAGCCGGCCGATGGGCCGGATGCCGGGGTAGTCGATACGTTCGGCAAGTATGCGCGTGACGTGCCGCCGGAAGTGGTTGGCTACAAAAAGCCCTGAACGGATTCCACCTGCAAACTGTCCGTGCTGCGGATAGATGCGGCGGTCTGATGGTCGTCGTCGTGGCACGATAACACCTTGGCCGACGAACTCTGGCCGAAGATCGGAATGCCATATGATAGACCGTCGAAGCGCCCTTGCTGGACTTTCCGTCGCAGGAGCCGCGCTTGCAATAGGGGCGCCTGCACTGGGCGCTGCGCGCAAGGGAAAAGGTCCGCTTGATGTAACCAGCCCGGAAGGCCGCCTGCGCACTTTCATCCTGATGCGCGGCGCGCTGGATGAAGGCTTGATCGCGAGCTGGGTTTCGGCGCGGTATTATGGCGTGGTCGAGGATCGCATGGACCCGCTGTTCGCGGTCGTGTCCGCCGTCTTTTCGCGTTATCGGCAGGTGACTGACGGGTTCGAGGCGGTGAATTACGAGCTGGCCTGGTTCACCGATCCCGTAACGGGCAAGGCGCTGGATACGTGGCATAATCCCTATACCGGCAAGGACTGCAAGGTGCCGGTGGGCGGATTGCCGCCTTCCAAAATCCGGTTCGGAAAGGATCTATCGTTCCATCTGGGCCGCGAGGTGCCGGGGCTGGAAATGGAGCATGACATTCTGCCGTTCGACGTGCGCGGCGATGATGTGTGGGTGACCGAACGGTCCCGCACCGCAGCGCGCTTTCCGGGGGCACCCCGCCCGTTCCGCTATTCCGAAAGCAACACGTTCCACGCCAAGCGCGCGGATCTGGAAAAGCCGGGCGCAACGCGCGTGACCAGCGAGGTGAGCTTTACCAACGTCTGTTCATGGCGGCCGTGGATGGAGATGGGTGATCGGCCAGGCCATCTCACCGCCACTGGCATCGGCCGGCAGAACGCGACGATGGCCTCCATGCCGCCAGCCTGGATCGAGGCGACGAAGGCGCGGCGACCCGAAGTGCTGGCCAATCCTGCGGAGATCCTCCAGCCGCTGTGGGACGCCAAGGGCTGACATCAGCCGGGCTTTCCGAGCCGTTGTTATAAAGAAGGCGCCTTCGGCGCCTTCTTTTTTGCGCCTTTACAGGCTGCAAAAAAAGGGGCGGCGCTGGTGAGCGCCGCCCCCGTATAATCGGCCGGATGGCCGGGTGGATCAGAAGCGATAGCCGGCCTTGATGCCGAAGGTGCGCAGTTCGGGAAGCGCCACGTTGAGATAGCCGAACGCCGAACCTGCCAGCGCGAAGCTGGGGTCGAGAATGTTGTTCTGCGCAACGGCGGTATAGTTCTTGTCGTTGAACAGATTGGTGACGAAGCCTTCGAGCGTGAAGCCTTCACGCGTAAAGCCGATGCGGGCGTTGACCTGCGCGCGGCCCTTGATCCAGGTGAGATTGCCCGGATCGACAAACTGCTTCGACTTGTAGGACAGATCGCCGCGCATGAACCAGGTCATGTCTTCGGCCAGATTGCCGGTGTACTGCGCGCCGAAGTTGGCGGAATACTTCGACGTCAATGGCAACTGATTGCCCTTGAAGCCATCACCGATGATGCCGGTCAGCTTCGAGATCGAGGGATCGGCAAACGACTTGATGTCGCTGTCGTTGATCGAGCCCGAAGCGTTCAGCACCAGGCCATCGACCGGTTCGGCATTGAGATCGAGTTCAAAGCCCTTGAGCCGGGTTTTGCCTGAGTTCGCCACGCCGCTGACGATGGCTGCAACGCTGGTGGCCGGATCGATGAAGATGCTGGAGCGGTTGTTATACTGGTTCTTCCAGTCCGCCATATAGGCCGATGCCGAAAACAGCAGCCGTCCGTTGAGCAGCTTGCCCTTTACGCCCACTTCGTAGTTGTTCAGCTTTTCGGGCTCGGTCACGACCTGAAGGCCAATGGCCTCTGCAGCAGCGATTTCCCGTGCCGTACCGGACAGGAAAGCGGTGTTGAACGACCCGATGCTGACGTTCGCGGCTTGCGAGAACGAGGCATAGACCATCAGATCGGGGTTCACATCGTAGTTGACGATCACGCGCGGGAGGAAGTTTTCGTACGTCCGGTTGTAGAAGCTGGATTCTGGCGCATAGGTTCCGGCCGTGAGACCATACTGGGTGGCAATGGCCGAGCTGATGGTCAGCGGGCGTCCACCGACGAATGCGAAGATCTTGTCACGCTGGTAACGCGCTTCGGCGTTGATGGTCAGCGCTTCGGTGATCTTGTAGCTGAAGCTGCCGAACACGCCCACCGTTTCGGCCTTGCCTGGAGGCGAGATCGAGCTGGCAGCGCGGGCGACGCCGAACTGCTCTTCGTTCGCCACGCTGACGAGATCGCTTTCAACTTCGGTCTTGAGGTAGCTGGCACCCAACATCGCCTTGAATGCACCGCCCTTGTCGTAAGTGGCGCGCAGTTCCTGCGAAAAGTCCTTGTTGTGGCGTTCGACCAGGAACGGGAAGGTCCAGAAGGTGCGAAGGCCATTTGCGGTGGTGGCACCGGCGTTGCGCAGCAACGAGCTGTCGTAGTTATCGAGGTCTGCCAACTGCGAATAGTATTCGTTGTTGTAGCCGGTGAGAGAGGTCAGCGTGACGCCGGTGTCGCCCAGCTCATAATCCACGTTCAGGTGAAGGTGGTAGTACTGGCGGACAAGGCCATAGCCCTTGACCGATTTGCCAGGCGAAGCGACGCGGCTGGTGCCATTGGACAGGATGCGTGAGAGCAGCGCGTCTTCGACGGTGTTCTGCGCCGGGCTGAAACCTGCCGGAAGCGACGGCGCGGCACCGCAAATGAACGGGCGCGAAACCTTCGCTTCGGTGGCAAGAATGCCGGAGGTGTAGCCGGAGATATTGCAGTTCGACAAGCTGGGCACGATCACCGTGCCATTGGTATTCTTGCTAAGGAAAGGAATGTTCACCGAACCGTTGTTCGCACGGATTTCGTAGGCCGACAGCATCCCTTGGGCCGATGGGCCGTCCTCGTCTTCGGAATACATGCCCATCGCATTGATCGTCAGCGACGAAGAAGGCTTGAGCGAGATTTGCAGCGTACCGGTACGGGTTTCCTGATCGCCCAGCGTCTGGCCGGGATTGGCGGCGTTGATGTAGGAGCCGTCCTTCGAGAAAGCCTTTCCGGTCAGGCGGAAGCTGAGCACATCGGCAATCACCGGCACATCAAGGGCACCGCTGACTTCGAAGTTGGAACGGGTGCCGCCCATTGCGGTGAACGAACCGGCAAAGGTATCTCCGGGCGTCTTGGTCACCACGTTGATGGCGCCCGCAAATGCGTTGCGGCCGAAATACGCATTCTGCGGGCCCTTGAGCACTTCGATGCGGGCGGGATCGATCACGGCGTTGAGCGCGGTTGCCGATGCGACTGGCACGCCGTCAATGAAGCTAGCGGTCAGCGTCGAGGTGGTGGTCGACGGGGTCATGCCGCGCAGCGAAATCTGCTGGAAGGAGCGATCGTTACGACCGGAGTTGGTGTTCGAAACGTTGATGCCTGGGGTGTTGAGCACGACGTCGTTAACGCTGCTGATGCCGCGCTTTTCGATGTCTTGGCTGGTCAAAGCAGAGATCGCGATAGGCGTCTTCAGCAGCGATTCCTCGCGCTTGCGGGCCGTCACGGTGATTTCACCGAAGTTGGTGTCACTTTCCGCTGCCTGCGGTTCGTCCGCGGCAAAGGCCGTCTGCGGCATTACGGCTGCGCCTGCCAACATAGTTGCAATCACAGTCATCGAAGTCGACTTGAAGTAATGCTTCATGATTTCCCCCCTATACGAGCCATGAATTTCAATGGCCGCAAGAATTTAGCCCGGAAAATTCCGGTTGTTCCCTCTGGTGAAGCAGTATATGACCGAATCCGTCAGCCAATATCCGCCTGTTGTGCGGTTCTGCCTTCGGATCAGAAGAGTTCATCCGATGGCGTGGGGAAACAACGGATCGCGCAATAAGTATCCGCCAATCGGAGATTCCGTCTTCGGATACGCTTAACCGCGCATGTCTTTGCGACCTTCCTGACGGCAAGGCGCATCTGTGCTGCATCCCGAAATCGATCTCGCCTGCCTTTCCTGAGGTGTTCTGAATGTCTTATGCGAATCAAGCACTTGATCACCGCTCGCGCAGTGGGCTGGCGGTGTCGACCAAGGCCGGATTTGGCTTGGGCCAAGTGGCAGGGCAACTCTTTCGCGATGCACCGTCACTGCTTCTGCTGTTTTATCTGACCAACGTGATGGGCATTGCGCCTGCCATCGCAGGCGCAGCCATCTTTGTGCCGAAAGTGGTGTTCGGCGTGATTTTCGATCTGTGGATCGGGCTGGCGTCGGACCGGATGGCCGCGCGGTTTCCGCGTCGGCGCTGGCTGCTGGTGGGAGGCCTTGCTGCGCCCTTTGCCATGATCGGCCCGTTCGCCGTGCCGGAAGCCGCGACGGCATTTCAGGTGGCGTGGGTCTTCGTGACGTTCAGCGCCTATATGGCGGTTTATTCGACATTTTCGGTGCCCTATCTGGCGCAGTTTGCCGAAATGTCTTCCGACCCGGTGGAGCGTACCGAACTGATGGGGTGGAAGCACGGGTTTACCGGTCTTGGCGTGCTGCTGTCATCTTCGTTCGCACCGATGCTGGTCAATGCACTGGGCATGGATCGGCAGGGGCATCTGATCACGATGATCGCGCTGGGGATGATTTCGATGACCTGCCTGCTGGTGGCGTGGCGGTTTGCGGCGCGTATTGCAGAGCCGATTGCATCGGGAAAAACTTTTGCGCTGAAGGACTTGCCGCGCGCCTTCGCGGATCGACGGTTCGCCGTGTTGTGCCTTTCCGCCGTGATCATGACGGTGGGGGCCGGCATTTCCTATGCGGGGTTCCCGTTCTTCGTGAAGTTCGCGATGGCCCGGCCCGAACCACTGCACGACATTGGCGTGATGTCGGCCATCATGGCGGTGGCGGTGATGGCGGGATCGCCATTGTGGGTCATGGTATCCAAGCGCATCGGCAAGAAGCGGACATATGTGATCGCGGCCAGCGGGCATGGGTTGGTGACGCTGGCTTGGGGCCAGATGGCGCACGTTCCGATCGAAGTCGCGTGGGTTTTGGCGGCCATCATGGCGGCCTGCAATGCGGGGTGGGGCACGATCGTGCTGTCGCTGCTGTCCGATTGCATCGCGCATGCGCGCGACGAACATGGCGAGAACCGCGCAGGCACCTATTCGGCAATATGGTCGATGATCGAAAAGGCGGGAATCGCGCTCGGCGGCACGCTGGTGGTGGGCGCGCTGCTTTCCGCATGGGGGTTCGATGCCGTGGCCGCGCGCGCCGGGGTGGCGCAATCGGCGGACGCGGTGATGGGAACGATCATGGCTTACTCGGTCGTGCCGGGGCTGACCAAGCTGGTGGCCGCGCTGATCATCTGGCGCTTTGTCCATGAAAAGCCGCAACCGCTTGAAGGAGCATTGGCACATGGCTGATCCATTGGGTTTGCTGCTCGTGGGGTGCGGGCGCATATCGGGCGCGCATCTGGCTGCATTGCAGGGGCTGGAGGATGACATCCGCCTGGTTGCGACGGTGGACAGCGATCTTGCGGCAGCGCAGCGGGCGGCGGTGCCGTTCGGTGCGCTGGCGTTTGACGATCTTGGCGCTGCTCTGGCCTTGCCGCAGGTGGATGCCATCCTGATTGCCAGCCCGAACGGGCTTCATGCAGCGCAGGCGGCAGCGGCGCTGGCGGCGGGCAAGCATGTGCTGGTGGAAAAGCCTTTGGCCGAAACCGGGGCCGAGGCGCGGGCGCTGGCAGATGAGGCGGGGCAACGCGGCTTGGTGCTGGCGGCAGGCCATACTTATCGGCATAACGCAGCCGTTGCCACGCTGGTAGACATGATGCCGCAGTGGGGGCCATTGCGCGCGGTGGAGGTTTCGTCCTGCGTGTTCTGGGACGGGCCACAGGCACCGTGGTGGGCAGAGCGCACGGCAGAGGAAGGGCTGATCCTTTCGCTCTTTGCGCCGCATTCGCTGGACTTTGTGCAACTGGTGATGGGCGCGGACGATCCGCTGCGCGTTCAGGCCGAAGCGGCGCGCTGGCAATCGGGCTGGCAGGGCGAGGACGAGGCGATGATCCTGCTGGGCTATCCGGGAAGGCGGATGGCGAGCGTGCATATCTCCTACAACCAGCGCAGCGTGTTCGATCGCAAGGTGCTGCACTTTGCCAGCGGCGTGGCCGAAATCGAGGATGGCGAAGTGCTGAAGTGGAATGGCGAGGTGCTGGTCGCTCCGCCCGAAGGCGTGCTGGTGAACCCGCGCGCGATGGGCGGGCGCAAGCTCGGGCACTTCTTTGCGCAGCAATGGCGCGAATTTGCCGCTGCAGTGCGCGGAAAGCCGCATCGTTGCCCCACCGGCCACGACGCCGCGCGGCTGATCGACCTGATTGATCGCGTGAAGGCGGCGGCGCGGGCGACCAGTGCCGATGCCATTGATCCAGTGTTTGCGGCATGACGGTGCTGCTTCTTGTTGCGGCCCTGGCCGCGGAAACGCCGCCGCCCAATGGCTATGTTCCGCCCAAGGTCACCGCGCCTGCGCCGCGTTTTCCGCCTGTTGTCGCAGGCGCGGCTTTCAGCGATTGTCGCGATTGCCCGGAGATGGTGGTGATCCCGCCCGGCACGTTCGTGATGGGATCGACAGCGGAAGAGCGCAAGGCGCTGGGCGTGCTGGCGATGTTCGACAAGATGGAAGAGCCGCGCCACCGCGTAACCATCGGCTATCGCTATGCCGTGGGGCGTTATGCCGTGACGTTCGACGAATGGGACGCCTGCGTGGCAGACGGTGGCTGCAACGGATATCGCCCCGCCGATGCGGGATGGGGGCGCGGGCGCAGGCCGGTGATCAACGTGAACTTCGCCGATGTGCAAGGCTATGTCGCGTGGCTATCGCGCAGGACCGGTCAGGCCTATCGTCTGTTGTCCGAATCCGAATGGGAATATGCTGGGCGGGCCGGGACCGATACATGGTATCCCTTTGGCAACGCGATTGATCCGACGAAGGCCAATTATGGCAACAACCATGATCGCACAACGCCGGTCGGCTCCTATGCACCCAACCGCTTTGGCTTGCACGACATGACTGCCAACGTTGCGCAGTGGGTGCAGGACTGTCATCACGACGATTATGTGGGGGCGCCGACCGATGGCTCGGCATGGTTGAGCGGCCCATGCACATTGCGCAACGTGCGCGGCGGCGGGTGGAGCCTTTCGGGCTGGAGTGTGCGCGTGGCCCAGCGGATCGGTGATCCGCCGGGTGCGCGCAACGATCATCTCGGCTTTCGCGTGGCGCGGGATTTGCCGCAGGATTAGACGGCCGACACGAAGAGCGTGATCGGTAGGACAAAAGAAGGGGCCGGACGCTGCAACAGCGCCCGGCCCCTTCCTTTTCAGATAATGGTCTTCAGATCAGAACGATACCTTGATCTGCATACCCGCTGTGCGCAGTTCGGGCAGACCGACGAGGATCGCTGAGAAATTGCCGAGGCGCGAGAGCGTCTGGTCGATGACATAGTTGTCGGCGATGCTGGTGTAGGTCTTGTTGTTGAACACGTTGTTCACGAAGAATTCCAGGCTGGCGTTGCCCTTGCTGATTCCCGTGCGCAGGTTGAACAGGTGCAGGTCCGCGGTGCGCGTGGTGTTTGCCTGATTCGACCACATACCGGACTTGAAGTTCCAGTCACCACGCAGGAACCACTGACCGTCGTCGATCGAGGCAATATCGCCGCCGAACTGCACGCCGACGTTGGCGGACCATTTCGACGTGTTCGGCATTTCCTTGCCGGAGTAGTCGAAGATGCCCGTCAACTTGCTGACCTGCGTGCTGCGGAAGTCCTTGATGTTGGTGTCGGTAAACGCACCAGCGGCGTCGATCGTGATGAGATCACTGACCTTCAGACTGGTTTCGACTTCGAGGCCCTTGATATCCACGGTACCCGAGTTCGAGAAGCCGTTGACGAAGCTCGTTCCCGTGGCGCTGCCGGCGTCAGGAATGGTCAACAGGATCGCGTTGATCTGGTTGCGCCACTGGGCAAAGTACCCGGCGACGGTATAGCGCAGGTTGCCGTTGAGCGCGCGGCCCTTGAGGCCCAGTTCGTAGTTGGTGATCTTTTCAGGATCGACCGTAAGCGTGATTCCGGCGTCAACCGCGGCCTGCTGAACGCGGGCACTTTGCGCGATGATGCTGCTGTTGAACTGCGAAGGGTTCACACCCTTCGAGAACGAGGCATAGACCATCGTATCGGGGGTGGCCTGCCAGTTCGCGATCACGCGCGGGAGGAAGTTCTTGAACGTCTTCTTTGCGACAAGTTGATCCGGTGCATAGGTGCCTGCCGGAACATAAGCGCTGCTCGCTACGGTCTGGCCGAGGGTCGAAGCGTGGGCTTCGAGCGTATCGACCTGATAGCGGCCTTCGAGGCTGAGCGACACCGTGTCGGTGAAGTCATACGTCAGGCCGTAGAATGCACCGATAGTCTTGCTGATGTTCTTGCCGCCTGGCGTGAGAACGGATTGCGTCAGTGCGCCGGTGCCGCCACCCTGCCCCTGAATGATGTATGCGTTGAGATAGCTGACGCCAACCACGGCACGCAGCGGGCCGGTGTCGAGCGAAAGGCGGCCTTCCACCGAGTAGTCCTGCGTCCGGCGTTCAATCAGGAACGGGAAGTCGAAGAATCCGCGGGGATTGCTGGCCGAAGCAATCTTGCTCGTGTCGTTGCCATCGAGGTCGATCATCGTGGTCCATTCCTCGTGGTTGTAACCCGCAAGGACGGACGCGCTGAGCATGTCGGTCAATTCGTAATCGATGGCAGTGTGAAGGTGCTGATAGTCACGCCGCAGGCCATATCCATCAACACCATCCTTGGAAGGCACAATGCGGCGCTGGGGGATCGACAGGAAGTTGGTGGTGATGCTGTCGTTGATCGTGTTCATCGACACGGGATTGATCAGGCCTGGCAGCGTTCCGCAGATGAACGGATTGCTGATCGCCGTGCCAAAGCCGCTGACGCCAACGCTGTTGCCGGTGAGGGTGCAGTTGGACTGGCTCTTGTAGATGACGTTACCGGAAGCATCCTTGATGTCGTAGGCAAGAAGACGGGTTTGCGCCGAAGGTCCGTCCTTGTCCTGCGAAAGCAGGCCGAACACCTTCATGGTCAGCTTTTCAGTCGGCTTGGCGACGAGCAGCAGCGATGCGCTGTTGGTCGACTGATCGCCCAGCGTGCTGCCGTCTGCCGCATTCGTCCACGAGCCGCTCTTCGAGAAGCGCTCGCCGGTGAGACGGAAGGTAAGGGCCTCGCCGATGATCGAACCTTCGACTTCACCACGCAGACGATAGTTGTCGCGCGTGCCGACCATACCCGTCACCGTGCCGCCCCAATCGCCCGATGGCGTCTTGTTGACGACGTTGATCGCCCCGGCGAAGGTGTTGCGGCCAAAGTAGGCGCTTTGTGGACCCTTGAGAATTTCGATGCGTTCCGGCGCGGAGATTGCCGTGAATGCAGACGGCGAGGAAACCGCGACGCCATCGATGAACAGCGAAGTCGTTGTTGCCAGCGTGGTCGACGGGGTGAACCCGCGCAGCACGATCTGCTGGAACGAGCGGTCAGCATGGCCCGACGAGTTGTTGTTGATGTTGAGAGCCGGCGTGGAAGCAGCGAGATCCTGCATCGAGACGACGCCACGCTTTTCCAGCGTTTCCGAAGTCAGCGCGGTTACCGTCACGGGAACCTTGAGGAGATTTTCCTCACGCTTGCGCGCCGTCACGACAATCGTGCCGGGTTCGTTTTCTTCAGCGGCCTGCGGTGCTTCCTGCGCAAAGGCGGGAGCGGCCACACCCAGGCTGGCGACAAATGCCATGACGGTAAGCGAAGCGGCAGACCGCTTCGTGAAAGTCTTCGTGCTCATTATAAACCCTCGATAGAATGGAGCGGGCGGCCTTGGCCAAACCCTTGTTCGTCCCTGCTGCGGCGCGTCGCGTTGCGCGATCTCGCCGGTTTTCCTGCGTATTGTTCTGGTTGATCCTCCCCGGGGCGTCAGGCCGGGTTTCCGGCCATGTATTCAAGAATGTCGAAGCGCGGCTTTGTCCAAGCCTTGCGGTCGAAGATCTCGGGCGTATAATCCTGAAGCCCTTTCAAGGCCTTGGCAGGAATCTGATCGAGCGAGCGCACCTTCACGCCGGCAGCGCGGCCATGCGTGCGGCCCGGACGCGAACCCATTGCCATCCACGGATGCCACGAACCAAGGTTCTGGAAATGATGGAAGGCATCGGCAGAACTGATGCTGTCGTCAAAGGCCTGCGAAACAGGCGCGCCAATCGTCGAAACAGTATCCCAATAGGCTATCGGACCGGACGAGAACTTGGGATATTTCTGCGGATCGACCGGGTTGGGCCGCGCCATATCGGCCATCGCGCCCACAAAAAGCGTGCCGCCGAAGGCCTCCATGCGCATGGGCTTGGGGGTCAGTTCAGCACCCATTGCCACCATGCCATCGGGGCCATGCGTGACGGTGAAGGGACCGCCAAGGAACTGGAACGGCTTGCGCACTTCGCCGGTCAGCGGGTTCTTCCATTCTTCGAGCACGTCATCGGTATCAAAGGCGCAGTAGACGCCGCATTCGAACGTCCTGGCCTGATAGCGGTTGCCGGACATCGGGGTCCATTCGTTCACGCTGAGGTGGTTCAGTGTGTAGAACGGCACGAGGTTGCCTTCGCCTGTGAAGCCATAGATGTTTAGGCGGTAGAAGATGTTGACGGTTTCCGCTTCGCACGACCCGGCAACGCGCGCGCGGACGCGAGCGCGGGTGGCAGGATCGCGCAGGCGCTCCATTGCTTCGGCATCGGAAATCGCCGGAGATTTCGCGGCAGATGATTTTCCGGTTGCGGCAAGAACAGGTGTCGCGGCAAGCCCGGCAGCGAGGGGCAACACCGACATCACAGAGCGGCGCGTAAGGTCAGCCGTCATCAAATGAACTCCCTGAACGGCATCGCCGCAGTTTTGTGCTTACCCTGCAATGATGGCTGCAAATTAATGACAACGAAGGTCGCAGCGCGGCACTGTTCGCCTATCGGATTGAACTGCTGGCAATAATCGGAAGTCAGCGTCCGCCGGTGACGTCCAGCGTGGTGCCGGTGATGTAGCTGGCTTCATCCGAGGCCAGAAACAGCACTGCGTCCGCCACTTCGCGTGGGGTGCCCAGCCGGTGCAGCGGGGTCATGCGGATGGGAGAATATTCCAGCCCATCGTCGTGCATCTTCCGTAAGAATGGTCCGGCAAGTTCGGTGTCGATCGGTCCGGGGGCGACGGCATTAATGGTGATGCCGTGATCTGCCAGCTCGATAGCCAGTGCGCGCACGAAGCCTGTGACGCCGGCCTTGGCGGTAGAATAGGCGCTGGAGCCGACATGAAAGGCGTTCCACACGGTGCCATTACGCGCGCCGGAAGAAAGACAGACAATGCGGCCTTGCCTGGCAGCTTGCATCGCGGGCACGAATGCTCGCGTGCACAGGAACATCGAGCGCAGCGACAGCGCCATCGTGTGATCCCAGTCCGCTACTGAAAGATCGGTGATTCGCCCGCTGCGCCCGCCGCCGACATTGTTGACGAGGATTGAAACCGGGCCGAAATTCAGCGCTGCATCTGCCAAATGGGCCACATCGGCTTCGTCGGTTACGTCGCACGCGAAGGGTAGAGTATCTGCGCCAAGGGCACGGCAGGCTTGCGCCACATCCTCAAGGCGTTCCGCATCCCGCTCTGCCAAAACCAGCCTTGCCCCCTCGTCGGCAAAGCGCAGGGCCGTGGCCTTGCCGATCCCAAGGCCTGCACCGGTAATAACCGCAACGCGCCCTGCAAGCCGCATCGCGGTTCAGGCCTTCAGCGTTTCGAGGAACGCGATGGTTTCTGCCTCGGTCACCACATCGGCGTACTTGGCGTTCATGTCGAACAGGTTCGCCTCATGCGGCCCGGCGTGGCGATCACCACAGGCGTCTGAAACCACGGCGGTGCGGAAGCCGTGGCTCATCGCATCGACGCAGCTTGCGCGCACGCAGCCCGATGTGGTGAGGCCCGTCAGGATCACGCTGTCGATCCCCGCTGCGGTCAGCGTGGAAGCGAGCGAGGTGCCGAAGAACGCGCTGGGATATTGCTTGGACACGACCAGTTCGTCGTCAAACGGCACCAGCCCCGGACCCCATGCGCCCATCGGGCTGCCTTTCACGAAGTTCTTCAGCGGCATGGCTTTTTCGAAGAAGCGCCCGCCGTCAAAGCCCGTGGGGTGATAGACCACGTTGGTCAGCACCACCGGCACGCCCGCCGCGCGCGCCGCAGCGCGCACGCGCAGGGCGGATGCAATGGCGTCGTCTACTTCCGAATAGAGCGCATTGCCCGGTTCGAAATAAGCCTGACAGAAATCGATCAGCAGCAGCGCGGGGCGTGAACCAAAGCCGACGCGGTTGTCATAGGCCTTCTTGTAGTTGGCCAGCAGGTCTTCTTCGGTGCTCATCACGCGGGTTCCTCGGCATAGAGCCACGGTTGGGTCTGGCGCTGGCGGACTTCGAACGCATCGATATCCGTGCTGTACTGGTTGACGATCTGGTCCGTCTCGTCCCACCCGTTCAAAAGGGCAAGGCGGCGTTCCGCTGGTATCGCGAAGGCGATGGGCGGCAAACCCTCCACCCGCAATTCCTGCGCTTCAAGATCCACGGTGAAGGCTGCGCCCTGCTCGGCAAGGTCCATCAATGCGGCAACCTGCGCTTCGGGCAGGACGATGGGCACAATGCCGTTGCGCATACAGTTGGACTGGAAAATCTCGCCAAAGCTGGCCGAAATCACCGCGCGTGTGCCAAGGCCGAGCAGCGCCCAGACGGCCTGTTCGCGGCTCGATCCCGAACCGAAGTTGGCGCCTGCCACGATCACCGGCGCATCGGCAAAGCGCTTATCGTTCAGCACATATCCGGCAATCTCGCTGCCATCGGCGGCAAAGCGGCGGTCATGAAAGGCATATTCGCCAAGGCCCGCGCGGGCCGTGATCAGCAGGAAGCGTGCGGGGAAGATGATATCGGTATCGATATTATCCTCGCGCATGGCAGCGGCGCGGCCCGATACGGTGGTGAAGGGCTGGGCGGGCATCAGGCAAATGTCCTTACATCGGCAAGGTGGCCGGAAACGGCGGCGGCAGCGGCCATCGCCGGGCTTACAAGGTGCGTGCGTCCGCCCGGTCCCTGTCGTCCTTCGAAATTGCGGTTCGATGTGCTGGCGCAGCGCTGGCCGGGGGCAAGGCGATCATCGTTCATCGCCACGCACATCGAACATCCGGCAAAGCGCCATTCGAACCCGGCTTCTGTGAACACGCGGTCCAGCCCTTCGGCTTCGGCCTGCTTGCGCGTGGCCGCGCTGCCGGGCACGACGATGGCTTTTACGCCAGCGGCGACCTTGCGGCCCCGTGCGATAGCGGCGGCGGCGCGCAGATCCTCGATCCGGCCATTGGTGCACGATCCGATGAAGACGTGATCGATTGCCACGTCCAGCAAGGCCTGCCCCGGCGCAAGGCCCATATAGGCAATGGCCTTCTCGGTTTCACGCCGCTCTGTCGGGTCGGCAATCGTGGCGGGATCGGGCACGGTGCCACCGATGGGCAGCGTCTGGTTGGGGCTGGTGCCCCAGCTTACCTGCGGTTCGATTGCGACAAGATCGATGGTCACCACCTTGTCGAACACTGCATCGTCGTCGCTGGCAAGGCCACGCCAGTATGCCACCGCGGCGTCCCACAGCGCGCCTCTGGGGGCCAGCCTTCGACCTTTCAGGAACGCAAATGTCGTCTCGTCGGGCGCGACAAGGCCGATGCGGCTGCCTGCTTCGATGGTCATGTTGCACAGCGTCATGCGCTGCGCCATCGACATGGCCTGCACTGCCGCGCCTGTATATTCCACCGCGTGCCCCACCGCGCCGTGCGCGCCGATGCGGGCGATCAGGGCGAGGGCAATGTCCTTCGCATCCACGCCGGGGGGCAGCGCGCCGACCAGTTCCACTTTCATCGTCCTGGCGCGGGTCTGCGGCAGCACCTGCGCTGCCATGACCGTGCCCTGCTCGCTCGCGCCGATGCCAAAGGCCAGCGCGCCGAATGCGCCGTGGGTGGTGGTGTGGCTATCGCCGCAGACGATGGTTGTGCCCGGCAGAGTAAAGCCGGTTTCAGGGCCGATGACGTGGACGATGCCCTGTTCGGCACCTTCCAGATCGGCATAGGGCACGGCAAATTCGGCCACGTTGGCTTCGAGTTCAGCCACTTGGGCACGCGCCTGCGGATCGGCAATCTCTCCGCCGCGCACGCGGGTGGGCACGGCATGGTCGGCCACGGCGATGTGCGTTTCCGGGCGGCGCAACTGGCGGCCCGCATCGCGCATGGCGACGAAAGCCTGCGGGCTGCTCACCTCGTGCAGGATCTGGCGGTCGATATAGAGCAGCGTCGCGCCACCGGGCAATTCGGCAACGGCGTGGCTGTCCCAGAGTTTGTCGTAAAGCGTGCGGGCGTTTGTCATGGGCGCGGCCTAGACTTGGCGGGGGCGGTGCAAAACCGGCCCGCGCGCATTTCTCCGAAAGGCGAGCAGTCGACCTATTGTTCGGCGGGCAGGATGGGCGTGGCCCCTTCGATATAGGCTGCGATCATTTGCGCAAAGCGTTCAGGCACTTCCAGCGGCGGATAGTGCCCGACATCGGGCATCGCCACTTTGGATATCTGCGCATTGGCAAGATAGCGCGTGATGGCATTCAGCGCCGATTCCGGCAGAAGCGGATCTGCCGTCCCCCACAGCAGCAGAACGGGTTTGCGCACTTTGGCCATTTCGATGGTGGCTTGCTTGCCATCGCCAATGCGCGCGATCAGGCCTATCAGGTTCTTTTCGGGCACGCGGCGGTAGAAGTCCCAGTATTCACGATGGGTCTTGGCCGACATGCGCTTTGCATCGCCTGCAAAGAAGTTCAGGAACTGCACCCAGAAATCCTGATCTCGAAAGCCCGTTTCCTTGGCTCGCGCCATTGCATCGACCAACCCTTGCGAGAGCTTCAGATGGCTGGTGTCCACCGGGTCGGACGGCGTGTTCGAAAGGATCAGCCGCTCGACCATATCGGGCCGCCGCGCCGCCAGATACATGCCCATCGTGCCGCCGCTGGAAACGCCGACATAGGTCACCTTCTTCACCTTCAGGTGATCGAGCAAGCCGATGGGAATGTCGGTCGGCACTAGCACTTTCAGCGCTTCGTCAGTCGGCCCATCGGACAGGCCATAGCTGGGCAGGTCGAGCCGGACCACGCGATAGCGGCCTTTCAGCTTTTGCGTGATCACGTCCCACGTGCGCAGCGAACTTTCCGATCCGTGGACCATCAGCAGCACCGGCGCATTGCGCGGGCCTTCGTCCTTATAATGGATTTTCAGTTCGCCGATGGTCACATAGCGGCTCTGCTTGTCCTCATAGAGCTTCCGCAGTTGGGCCACGGTAAGATAGGGGTGGGCCGGCGCGGCAGACGGCGCGGCCTGTTCTTGCGCTGTGGCCGTCTGGGGCACCGCCGTCGTGGCGACCATCATACAGGCTGCCAGCGCGGCGCGGCGCATTTTCAGAAAGGAATTCATCCGCATCGCCTTGGCCAGCCTTTCGTATCGTGGCAAATCCTTGTTGGCTGAAGACTATCTGCCCGTCTTGGATTTTCCGATTCCCGCGCGCAAATATCCGACTGGTGGCGAGCGCGGTTGAATGGATAGGTTGCACGATGATCGGCGGTCATCAAAGAGGCTGACGCACAGGGCATATCAAAAGGCGGAACGGCTTCATGGGCATGGACAGGCGCAGCTTCACAGGTGGCATCATCGGTGCTGCCGGTATCGGCGCGGTGGCAGGTTTGGCCGGTGTCGTTCCTGCCAATGCAGCCGCGCGCAAGAAGAAGGCTCCTAAGGCTGCGCCCGCTGCGACCTCGACCCAGCTTGACGTTATCATCCTCGGTGCAGGGATATCCGGCCTTCACGCTGCGCATCTGCTGGAAGAGCAAGGCCAGAAGGTCCGCATTCTCGAAGCGCGGGACCGCGTGGGCGGGCGGATCATGACTCTGCTCGATCAGCCCGGCTATCCCGAAATGGGCTTTAATTCGATGGCGGCGGCCTATGGTCGCGGGATCGACGCTGCCAATCGTGCTGGCGTGCAATTGCAGGAAGTGGGCGCGCGCTGGCGCATGGGGCCGCCGCCGCTGCTCTATATTGGCAACCAACCCTTGACGCGCGAGCAATGGGCGCGGTTCCCCGGCAATCCGTTCCCCGAAAAGTATCGCAACCTGATGCCGGGCGAAGTGGTGGGCGCGCTGGTGGCGCAGAACAACCGCCTTGCCGACTGGACGGACTGGAACGCACCCGCGTCCGCGCCGCTCGACATCTCGCTCCACGCGCGGCTGCGCGAACTGGGCCTATCCGACGCGGCGATCCATTTGTGCAACGATATCGCGCCCTATTACGGCACCAACGCCTATGGGCTGTCGGCGCTGATGATGGAGTACAACGACGGTTTCGTGAAGACGATGGCCGCTGCAGGGCCGGAATCGCTGGCGGTAAAGGGCGGAAACCTGCTGCTGCCGATGGCGCTGGCCAAGCAGATCAAGGGCGATATCCTGCTGGGCACCGAAGTGCGCGGGATCGTGCAGAACGGCAGCGGCGTGACCGTTCATTGCGCCGATGGCACCACCCACACCGCGCGCAAGGTGATCTGCAGCCTGCCGTTCTCTGCCTTGCGCCATGTCGCGATCGAACCGGGCCTCTCCGGGCTTCAGGCCGAAGCGGTGGCGCAGCTTGGTTATCAGTCGATCTCGATGGTCTTCGTCACCGCCGAAACCCCGTTCTGGGAGCAGGACGGCCTTTCGCCCGCGATGTGGACCGATGGCCTGCTCGGCAACGTGATGATCCAGCGCTTTGGCGATGATCCGGCGCAGATCACCGGCCTGCTGGCACAGGCGCGCGGCAATCTGGCGCAGTATTGGGATGCGATGGCGCCGGAAACGGTCAAGGCGATGGTCGTTTCGCGGATCGAGGCTTTGCGCCCCGCCGCCAAGGGCAAGATCCGCGCGCACTCGTTCTTTTCTTGGGCGCAGGAACGGTTCAACGGGGGCGACGTGTCGTTCCTCGCGCCGGGACAGGTGCGGCTCGTCAACGATATGGCCAAACCCGCAGGCGCGATCCACTTCTGCGGCGAACATACCGCCACCAACGCGCGCGGGCTTGAAGGTGCGATGGAATCGGCCGAACGCGCAGCGCTGGAAGTGCTGGACGCCTGATCAAATATCCGCCTCGGCGAATTTCAAAGCGAGAGTGTCAATGGAATACGATTACATCCCCCTGCCGCACCGCAAGCCGCTGATCTGGCCGAACGGAGCGCGCGTGGCGCTGATCCTCACGTTCAACCTTGAAACGTGGGATCTGACCAAGGACACCGACAAACCCTATTACGCCGGCGGCCCCGCCATCCTGCCCGATGTGCTGCCCGGCAACACGCCCGATTTCCCCAACTTCACCTGGCGCGAATATGGCCAGCGCGTGGGCCTGTGGCGGCTGATCGATCTGTTTGACGAACTGGGCGTAAAGGCAAGCTGCACCACCAACGCGGTCACGTTCGAACGGCGCAAGGCGATGACCGATGCCGTGCTCGAACGCGGCTGGGAACTGCTGACGCACAACTGGGAACAGGGCGAACTGCTTTCGAGCTTCGCGCATGAACCTGCGAAAGAGCGCGACATCATCCTGCGCAGCCTTGAACAGTTCGAGAAGTTCACGGGCAGGAAGTCCAAGGGCTGGCTCTCGTCCTCGCTTCGCGGCACGATGCAGACCGCCGATATCCTCGCGGAATATGGCTGCACCTTCTACTGCGATATCATGAACGACGATCAGCCCTATCTGCTGCGCACGCCGCACGGGCCGATCGTTTCGGTGCCCTACAGCAACGAAATCAATGACTTCACCTTCATCACCCGCAAGAACTACACGACCAACGAATATCGCGATGCCCTGATCGAGGAACTCGACGTTCTTTACGCAGAAGGTGCAAAGACGGGCCGCATCATGAACCTTGGTCTGCACCCCCACGTTTCGGGCCGCGCCCATCGCGTGCGGGCGCTGCGCGAATTCATCGAACATGCAAAGTCGCTTCCGGGCGTGTGGTGGGCCACGCGCGAGGAGATCGCCGAGTGGTATCTCGCCAACCACGAAAGCCACATTCCCGGCCAGCTTGAAGGTGGCGCACAGTGAGCAAGCCCGAAACCATCCTGATCGTGGGCGGCGGCGTGGCAGGGATGACCGCCTCTGCCGCGCTGGCGCAACAGGGCTTCAAGGTCACCCTGCTCGAATCCGCGCCCCAGTTTGGTGAAATCGGCGCGGGGCTGACGCTGACGCCCAACGCGATGAAGGGCCTCGATTTCATCGGCATCTGCGAAGAAGCGGCAGCCGTTGCGGTCGAACCCACCCGCCAGCGCATCCAGCACTGGCAGGATGGGCGCACACTGGTGGCGATGGACCGGTCGACCCAGCGCGAAAAGTATGGCGCGCCCTACATCACTGTCCACCGCGCCGATCTGCATGGTGTGATGACCCGCGCGGCAGAGCGCGCAGGCGTTGAGATGATCGCCGGGGCGCAAGTCGTCTCCAGCGAAGGCACAACGGTTACGCTGGCCGATGGCCGCCAGTTTTCCGCCGACGTTCTCGTGGGTGCCGATGGCGTGAAAAGTGTTATCCGCCAGCGCTTTGGCGATGATGCTCCGCACTTCACGGGCCATGTCGCGTGGCGCTGCCTCGTGCCGGTTACGCCAGAAATTCAGGACTTGTCAGACTTCCCCGGCATCATCATCGGCCCCGGCGCGATGATGAACCGCTACAACGTGCGCGGGTCGAAGGTGATGAACTTCGTGTTCTTCGCGCGGCAGGAAGGCTGGAACGAAGAGGGTTGGACCACGCCTGCTGACCCCGAAGAGCTGCAGCAGATCTACGGTGCGTGGTGCGACGATGCGCAGCGCCTGCTCAAGGCCGCAAGCAGCCAGCCCATGTTCAAGTGGGCGATCAACGCGCGCAAACCGATGGATACGTGGGTTCTGGACGGCAACGTCACCCTGCTGGGCGATGCGGCCCACGCGATGACGCCGTTCCTTGGCCACGGCGCGGCTTGCGGGATCGAAGACGCCGTGGCGCTGGCGCGTGCGCTGGCAGCTTCGGATTCGGCAGCCGAGGGGCTGGCCCGCTATGAAAAGGCGCGGCACGAACGCGCCACGTTCATCCAGCAGGAATCGAACGCCAACGCTGATCGGATGCAGGGGCAGGACACCGATCTGTTCGGTCTTGGCCAGATGAAGGACGAGGAATCGCTTGGGCTGTTCACCTACGATCCGAGGACTGTCGCCGTATGAGCGCACAGGCAATTCCGTTTGACGGTAACCAGATAGCGCCAGAGACGGAAGGTTTCCTCAGGCAAACACACCGCTTGCTGATCGGTGGTGAATGGGTCGAAGGTTCGGGCGAACTGGAAACGCGCGATCCGGCCACCGGCCTTGTCTTGGCGAAATTCCAGACCGGCGGCGCGGCAGAGATCGACCGCGCGGTTCAGGCCGCGCGCGCAGCGTTCGAAGGGCCGTGGGGCCGCATGACTGTAGCAGAACGCACCGCGCTGCTGCACAAACTGGCGCGCGTGATGGACGCCAACGCCACGCTGCTGACCGAACTCGATGTGATCGACAACGGGATGCCGCGCTTCATCGCAGGCCTCACCACCGCCAATTGCGTCGAAATGATCGACTACTATGCGGGCGCGGTCATGCGGATCGAAGGCACCACCATCGCCCCACCGCGCCATATCGCCGCAGAAACCGAAGCGCTGACTTATACGCTGCGCGAACCGGTGGGCGTTGCAGGCCAGATCGTGCCGTGGAACGTGCCGCTGTCCACCGCGATCCTCAAACTTGCCCCGGCGCTCGCCGCAGGCTGCACCGTAGTGATGAAACCTTCGGAAGAAACGCCGCTGTCTGCGCTCGCGCTGGGGCGGATGATCCTTGAATCGGGCATTCCGGCGGGCGTGGTCAACATCGTCAACGGCCTTGGCGCGCAGGCGGGGCAGGCACTGGCCGAACATCCCGGCGTGGACAAGATCTCGTTCACCGGCTCCACCGCCACGGGCCGCAAGATCGTGATGGCGGCGCTGGGCAATCTCAAGAAAGTCAGCCTTGAACTGGGCGGCAAAAGCCCGGTCGTGGTCATGCCCGATGCGGATCTGGCACTGGCCGTTCCCGGCGTGGCGATGGCCACGTTCTTCCTGCAGGGGCAGAACTGCATGGCCGGCACGCGCATCTTTGCGCACGCCAGCATTCACGACGAACTGATGGAAGGCCTTGCCGCTTTTGCCGGGCAGATGACGTTGGGCCACGGGCTGAATCCTGCTACCATGCAAGGCCCGATGATTTCGGATGCCCATGCGGCCAAGGTCATGGGCTATATCCATGGCGCGAAGGCCCAAGGACTGACGCTGGTGGCGGGCGGGCAAAAGCTGGACCGCCCCGGCAACTTTATCCAGCCCACGATCTTCACCGGCTGCGACAACTCCATGCCGCTGATGCGCGAGGAAATTTTCGGTCCGGTCATGGCGGTGCAGAAGATCGAGACGGACGATCTGGACGCCATCGCCGCCCTTGCCAACGATACGCCCTATGGCCTGTCGGGTAGCGTGTGGACGCGCGATCTTTCCACCGCGCACCGCCTCGTCAAACGCATCCGCGCTGGCCACGTTTCGATCAACTGCCACGGCGCGGTGGGCACCAACATTCCCTTCGGCGGCTATGGACAATCGGGCTGGGGCCGCGAATTCGGACAGGAAGGGCTGGACTCCTATCTGGAAACCAAGGCGGTAACGGCCCGGCTGTAATCAAACGTCTCTGATTGCGTGCGGGCCACGTTGCTGTAAGGCGCAAGACATGGCCCGCAAGCATTCCAAACACGGTCGCTATGACGACTTCGGCACCGACGAGGAAGAGGTCGCCCCGCCGCCTGTGCCGTGCTGGCTATGCGGGCGGCCCACCGGCAGCACCATCGTGTGGCATCACCCGATCCCCAAAAGCCGGGGCGGGCGCGATACCGTGCCGATGCACGCCATCTGCCAGCAGACGTTGACGGTGAACTTCACCAATTCCGAACTCCAGCGCATCGGCATGGATGTTGAGAAGCTGCTCGACAATCCGGCGGTGCGCAAATTCGTCGATTGGGTGGCCAACAAAGACCCCGATTTCACCGCTACGATCGCCAAGAAGCAGCGGTGATCATCACCTGACGGCCCTACGCATTCCCCATCGGCGCGTTCGAAAGATCGTGGCTGATGGCGGCGGCGGTGGCTTTCAGGTCTTCGAGATACATTTCGAGCGCGGCTGAAAGTTTCATCGCGGCCACGAAGAACACCATCGTCATTGCCGCTTCGAAGTGGCCGTTCTTGAAGATCGGCACGGCGATGGACGACGTTTTGCCCGGCGTCAGGTTGAAGTGGTTGCGGCCCTGCATAGCATAGCCCTCGGCACGGATGCGTTCCACATCAAGGCTAACTTCGGCGGTGGCGAGGTAATTGAGGTCGATATCCTGCGAAACGCGCATAAAGCGCAGGATCATTTCGCGTTCTTCATCGTCGGCAAAGGCCATCGACACCTTGCCAGATGCGCTGTCGAGAATGGGCAGGGTGAAGCCGGGATAATAGTGCTCGAAGGTCAGCGACGAGTTGGCGTGCGTGCTGTCACGCAGCATCATTTCGCGGCCCACGCGGATGGCGATGGATACCGGCCAGCCCACGCGCGCGGTCAGCGCCACGATATGCGGGCGGGCCACGCGGACCAGTTCGTCGTCATGCTGGAACCCGGTCGCGAGCGTTTGCACCAGCGCGGTGGCGCGATAGCGTTTGCGCGAAGGTTCCTGTTCGATCAGGCCTTCGTAAAGCAGCGTCTGCACGATGCGGCAGGCCGTGGGGTAGGGGACTTCGGCCGACTTGGCGATTTCCATCATCGACAGCGAACCGTGGCGGTTGATCGCTTTCAACGCCGCGATAGACCGCGTGATCGAGCGGATCGGAACACCTTTTTCCATGTCAACGACTCCCCTTGGCATCTGTGCTTTCACGCAGACTGCCAAGAGAATGTCATATGACCGAATTGTTCAAGCGATTATCCGCCTGTCGGATAAAAAGGTCTCAAAAACGGAACATTCACCACGCGGGCACGATCACCTGGCGCACGGCTTTACCCTGCGCCAGCTTGTCCATCAGTTCGTTGATCTCTTCCAGAGGGCTGACTGAGGTGAGCAGCTTTTCCACCGGCATCCGCCCTGCACGCCACAGCGCGATATAGCGCGGGATATCGCGCGAAGGGATGGACGATCCCATATAGCTGCCCATCAGCGTCTTGCCCTCTGCCACCAAGGAAAGAGCATTGATTTCAAGCATTTCGGCAGGGTTTGGCAGGCCGACCGTAACGATCCGCCCACCACGCTTCGCCGCCTTGTAGGCCTGCGCCAGAACGGCGGCCTTCCCCACGGTTTCGATCACCACATCGGTGCCGAACAGCGCTTCGTCCTCTCCGGGCGCGACCGCAGCGGCAGCGCCCAGTTCCAGCGCCAGCGCTCGTTTCTCCGGTGAGGGATCGACCGCCACTACCGGCTGTGCGCCTGCCGCGAGCGCACCGAGCAGCGCGGCAAGGCCAACGCCGCCAAGGCCATAGATCAGCACGGATTCGCCGGGGCGCACTTGCGCCGTGTTCATCACTGCGCCCACGCCTGTCAGCACCGCGCAGCCAAACAGCGCGGCGGTTTCGGGCGGAATGTCCTTGTCGATCTTCACTACGGAACGGCGATCAACCACGGCCTGCGTGGCAAAGGCCGAAACGCCCAAGTGATGGTGAACAGCAGTGCCATCACAGGAAAGCCGCGATCCGCCCTGCATCAACTCGCCCTTGCCATTGGCAGCGGCACCGTTCGCGCAGAGATAGCCTTGGCCGGAGGCGCAGGCCACGCAGTGTCCGCACGATGGCAGGAACACCAGCACTACCCGGTCACCCACGGCCAGCGAGCCATCGCCCTGATCCCCCAGCGCGAGCACGGTGGCGGCGGCCTCATGCCCCAGCGCCATCGGCATCGGGCGTGGACGGTCACCGTTGATCACCGAAAGGTCCGAATGGCAAAGCCCCGCCGCATCGATCCGCACCAGCACTTCACCCGGTTTGGGATCGGCAAGTTCGAGCGTCTTCACCTCAAGCGGCTTGTTTTCCGCATAGGGCGCGGGGTTGTTGCCGCTTTGCGCAAGGACAGCGGCGGCAATTCTGCGTGTGGTCATGCAGGCACCTTGCCCCACTTCTTTTCAAACGCCCACACATCTTCGAACCCGATCAGCGAACAGAACTCGCTGAAATCGAACAGGCCATCGGGCTGGCCAATTCCGTTGTCCTTCAGATCGCGCAGCACCTTTTCCATTGCGGCGCAGGCGGCAAGGCTGGTGAGCGAGGGGTAGATCGCATAGCCATAGCCGATTTCGGACAGCACCTCGGCGGGCGGAACCGGCGTCTTCCCGTGGTTCGACATGTTGGCCATGCACGGCTTGTCCAGCACCGAACAGGCTTTGCGCATTTCTTCTTCGCTGTGCAGCGCTTCGGGGAACAGCACGTCGGCGCCCGCCTTTGAATAGGCTTCCATCCGGCGCAGCACGCCGTCAAGCCCTTCGCTTTCGCGCGCATCGGTGCGGGCGATCACCACGAAATCATCGCTTTCGCGTGAATCGACCGCAACCTGAATCTTCTCAACCATGTCTTCCGTGGAGATCAGGCGCTTGAACGGGGTGTGGCCGCACTTCTTGGGGAATTCCTGATCCTCGATCTGGATCGCGGTCACGCCCGCCGCTTCATAGCCCTTGACCGTGTGATGCACGTTGAGCAGCCCGCCATAGCCGGTATCGCCATCGGCAATCACGGCGGCGTTGCTGGTGCGCACCAGCGTGGCCATCCGGTCGCGCATTTCGGTGTAAGTCGCGATGCCGGCATCAGGCAGGCCATAGGCGCTCGCCGTCAGCCAGTATCCGGTGCCATAGACGATATCGAACCCGACCTTGTTGGCGATCACGGCGGTGATCATGTCCTGAATGCCGGGAATGACGAAGAATTTGCCCGCGTTCAGCTTCTCGCGGAGGATGGGATTGGCCACTGGTTTGGTCCTTATACGTTGTGTATGCCCACCCCGCTGCGACTAACTCCGCCTTCGGCTCCGTAAGTCTCGCTCCCCTCCCGCAAGCGGGAGGGGGTTGGCGATGGGCTTGCAGCGTTGGCGCTTATGCGTTCGCCCAGCGCGGAGCCTTGGGCGCAGGCAGGCCGGTTTCGGCAAGGCAATTGGCGCGCAGCGTTTCCAGATCGGGACCGAAGTTGAACACGCCCACGTGACCACGCTCAGCACGCATCTTTGTCCGCAGAGCGTCCGTAGCCGCAGCATCCACCGCGCCGTCCTTCAGCACCACGCCATAGCGCAGCGCGCCCTTCTCGGTGACCAGACCCTGTGCCAGTTCCTTGGCCAGCAATTCCGGGTCGCGCTCCAGCGGATCACCCCAGCCGCCGCCGCCCCAGGTGATGAAGTGCAGGCGGTCGCCCGGCTCCACCGGATAGTCCTCGATCTTGTTGCCGACGACGATCTCGGTGCCATCGGACTTGATCAGCACCTTGCGCGCGCGGGCGCCGGGTTCACCACCGTTCACGCCCCAAGGCGGCACGAACCAGCGGTCATCGTGGATGGCGATGGTGCCGGGTTCAAGGAACTTGTAGACCATGTCGATCCCGTTGCCGCCACGGTGCAGACCTGCACCGCCGCTGTCGGCCACGGTTTCATAGCGTTCGATGACCAGCGGGAAGTAGCGTTCAAGGAACTCGTTCGGCACGTTGGTAAAGCCGGGGAACAGCGAGTGCCCGTCAGGCCCATCGCCCAGCGGACGGCCCGGAATGCCGCCAAATCCGATCTGGAAAAGCTGGAACCACTTTCCGTTCTTGTCCGTGCCCGCATAGAACAGGTGGGGGCTGGACGAGAAGCCCGCAGCGTTCAGGAACTCCGGCGTCTTCTGGCCCAGCAGCCCGCCCAGAATATCGAACAGACGGCCCAGCACGTGGGTGCGGCCGGAAAGTGCGGCGGGGAACTTGGGCTTCAGCAGCGATCCTTCGGGGATGCGCACATCGATCAGATCGTAATAGCCGTCGTTGAACAGGATCTGCGGATCGAAGATCATGATCATGTAAATGCCAAAGAACATGCGCATCATGTTCTCGTTCAGCAGCATGTTGATCGATGCCTGACTCTGCGGATCAGTGCCCGCAAAATCCAGCACTACGCGCCCATCTTCGCGCCACATCGTGCATTTGATCTTGTACGGGCCATAACCCATGCCATCATCGCAGATGTAGTCTTCAAAGCTGACCTTGTCTTCGCTGATCGAAGTCTGGATCAACTGCTTCATCGCGCGGTGATTGCGCTCGAGCAGCATGGTGGTGGCCGATGTGAACACATCGTCGCCAAAGCGCACCGCCATTTCATAGACGCGGCGCGCAGCCACGCGGCATGATGCGATCAGCGCGTTAAGGTCGGCCTTGCACCAGTCCGGCGTGCGGGTCTGGTGCATCACCAGCTTGATCAGGTCTTCGTTGTATTCGCCCTTCTTCCAGATCTTCACCGGCGGAATGCGCACGCCTTCCTGAAAGATGCTGGTGGCGTGGATCGGCATCGATCCCGGCACCATGCCGCCAATGTCGGACTGGTGGCCGAACATCGATGTATAGGCGATCAGGCGGCCATCCTTGAACACCGGCAGCAGCACCAGCCAGTCGTTCGAGTGGCTGATGGCACCCTGCACCGAATAGGGATCGGACAGGAAAATCAGATCGCCGTCTTCCACGGTGCCTTCGTAGCCGTCAAGGAACGGACCGATGTACGAACCGAACTGGCCGACGATCATCTTGCCGGTGTGATCGGCGATCAGCGGGAAGGCGTCCCCCTGTTCGCGAATGCCGGGCGACATCGCGGTGCGGACAAGCGTGGCGTCCATTTCGATGCGCGCATTGCGCAGCGCGTTCTCGATGATGTCGAGCGTTACCGGATCGACGGAGACGGTGTTGAAAGGCGTTTCATTGGCCTGGATGATCTGTGCGGGCATTGTGCGGCGCTCCTTCAGGCGAGATTGATCAGGATGTTGCCGACATGGTCGACAGTGCCGGTGCAGCCGGCTTCGATCAGCGTGGTCGAATCCATTTCCACCACGATAGCCGGGCCGGGGATAATGTCTCCGGCGCGCAGCTTCGAACGGTCATAGATCACCGCAGGCACCATCGCGCCATCGGCCCACAGTTCATGGTCGCGAACCTTGGCGGCAATCGGATCGCCATTGCCCACCTCCAGCGCGGGGGCTGGCAGATCGAGCGCAGGCCCCATCGCCACGGCGCGCAGATTCACCAGTTCGTGCGCCGAATCCATGTTGAACGTGAACAGGCGCTTATGTTCGGCATCGAACCGGTCGGTCACGCCCTTCAACCCATCGCGGCGCAGCACGTCTGCGTCGATGGACAGCGGCACTTCGAAGGCTTGCCCTTCGTAACGGATGTCGAGTTCGAACTGGCTGGTCACATCGGCATCACTGATGCCTTCGGCGGTCAGTTCCGAACGGGTCTGCGCAGCCATTTCATCGAGCAGCGCCAGCACTTCGGCTTCGTCGGTCTCGTCGACGCGGCGGCTGAACGAACGCGCGGTTTCGGTGCGCATCCGCGTTGTTGCATCGCCCAGCGCGCAGAGCACGCCCGGAGAAACCGGCGATACCGCGGGCCACGAACCCATCAGCTTGGCCACGGCGTTCACATGAAGCGGACCAGCACCTCCAAAGCCCATCACCGCAAAGTCACGCGGGTCATAGCCCTGCTGGACCGAGATCATGCGCAGCGCGCCGAACATGTTCTCGTTCACGATATCGATGATGCCGCGCGCCGCTTCCATCACACCGATGCCGAGCGCATCGGCAATGGTCTGCACAGCCTTCTTCGCGCCTTCGCGATCCAGCTTGAACGTGCCGCCCAGCAGGTTTTCGGGCAGATAGCCCAGCACGACGTTGGCGTCGGTCACGGTCGGCAGCGTGCCGCCCTTGCTGTAGGCCACAGGGCCGGGAACCGCGCCTGCCGACTGTGGCCCCACGCGCAAGGCTCCGGTCAATTCGGGCACATAGGCGATGGAACCGCCGCCCGCGCCCACTGTCTTCACGTCGAGCGCCGATGCGCGCACCGAAAGGTGGCCCACTTCGGTCGTGCGCTGGCGGCGCGCTTCAAGGTTTTCGATCAGGGCAACGTCGGTGCTGGTGCCGCCAACGTCGAGCGTCAGGATGTTCTTGATGCCCGCATTGCGGCCCACCCAGATCGCGCCGGTCACGCCGCCCGCCGGGCCGGACATGAGCAGCGAAACCGGATGCTCTTCCGACTTTTCGGAAGACATCAACCCGCCGTCAGACCGCAGCAGCGAAAGCGAACCGGCCATGCCGGCACCGCGCAGGCTATCGCGCAGGTTGTGGATATATTTGCGCATCACCGGGCGCACAGCGGCGTTGGCAACGGTCGTCAGCGTGCGTTCGTATTCCTGCATTTCGGGCAGGACCTCGTGGCTCAGCGACATCGGCACGCCGGGCATGATTTCCGCTGCCAGCTCGCCAATGCGCTTTTCGTGCGCGCCGTTAAGGTAGGCGTTCATCAGGCTGATGGTCAGCGCTTCAACGCCGCTGTCCTTCAGCGCGGTGAGCGCTTCGCGTACTTGCGCTTCGTCCAGCGGGGCAATCTCGTTGCCTTGCGCGTCCATGCGGCCCTTGACCTCGATGGTGTCTTCCAGCGCGGCCAGCGGCACCGGCTTGGGCCACACGATCCACCCGGCAAGCCCGCCCGGCACAAAGCTGCGGGCGATCTGCATGACCTGGCGGTAACCGTCGGACGTGATCAGGCCCACGCGCGCGCCCTTGCCTTCCAGCACGGCGTTGGTGGCCACGGTGGTTCCGTGCAGGAAGAATTCCACATCGGCAGGGCTGATTCCGGCCTTTTCGCAGATCGCGGTCACGCCGTTCAGGATGCCTTCCGAACTGTCGTGCGGCGTCGATGGCGTCTTGTTGCGCCAGAACGCGCCGGTTTCCTGGTTGAACAGCAGAAGGTCGGTGAAGGTGCCGCCGACGTCGACTCCCAATCGGTAGGTCATGAGTTCCCCAATGGCGTTGCGCACAAGGCGTAGATTCGATTCCGCAATCAGCTTCGCCCTTAGGAGGCGAAACGATTGCGGTTGGCCAATTGATATATTCGTATAACAATATGGCAAGCTGCAATTGCCTTGAGGTAGCTTGCATAGCCCAATTCGGTGCGCATGACTGTGGAAGTTATCCGCCCTGCGAATTTTGCACCCCTGCCGATGGCCCATCGCCCGGTTTTGGGTCACTAAGGCCATCAAAGGGAGTACCGCTGTGTCATTCGAACTTGATAACCTCAGCCCGCAGACAAAGGCCTTTCTGTCCCGCCGGGCAACCGGAACCGGGCTGCTTGTTGACGGACAATGGCTGGCAGCAGCAGCAGGGCAGACCTTTGCCACAATCGATCCGGGCAGCGGGCTTGAGATCGGCCAGATTCCCGCCGCCGATACAACGCAGGTCGATGCCGCTGTTGCCGCAGCCCGCGCCGCGCAAAAGGGCTGGGCCGCCACCGTTCCGGCAGAGCGTGCGCGCATCCTGTGGAAGATCGCGGACCTGATCGAAGCCCATATCGATGAACTGGCCGAACTCGAAACGCTCGATCAGGGCAAGCCGCTGTTCGTCGGGCGTTGGGCCGAGATTCCCGGCGCTGCCGCCCAGTTCCGCTTCTTTGCAGGCCAGGCGATGGCGATAGAGGGCAGCACGCTCGAAAGCTCGATCAACTATCAGCCGCAGGGCAAGCAGATGCGCACCTGGACCGTGCGCGAAGCGGTGGGCGTTGTCGCGGCCATTGTGCCGTGGAACTCGCCGCTGGTGCTCACCGCGATGAAGCTGGCCCCGGCGCTGGCTGCGGGCTGCACCGTGGTCCTGAAACCTGCCGAAGACACCTCGCTCACGGCGATGCGCCTTGTCGAACTGATGATTGAAGCGGGCGTGCCCAATGGCGTGATCAACCTGATCACCGGCCTTGGCGCGCAAACCGGCGCTGCACTAGCCAACCATCCCGGCGTGGACAAGATCGCCTTCACCGGCTCCACTGCCACGGGCCGCGCAGTGCTGGATGCGGCAAAGACCAACTTCAAGCGCGTGACGCTCGAACTCGGCGGAAAATCGCCCTCCATCGTCATGCCCGATGCCGATTTGTCGCTGGCGATTCCGGGCGTGGCCAATGCCATCTTTTTCAACGGCGGGCAGGTCTGCATCGCCGGATCGCGGCTCTACGTTCACCGCTCGATCCACGATCAGGTGGTCGAAGGCGTTGCCGCCTATGCCAAGGGCCTGAAAGTGGGGCACGGCCTTAGCCCCGATACGCAGATGGGGCCGGTCGTCTCGGCCCGCCACGCCGAACGGGTCGAAGGCTTCCTCAACCGCGCCAAGGCCGATGGCGCAACGATGCTGACGGGTGGCGAACGCTTTGGCGCATCGGGCGCGTTCATCCAGCCCACTGTGGTGGTTGACGTAAAGCCCGATATGGAAATCGTGCGCGAAGAAGTGTTCGGCCCGGTCCTCGTCGCACAGGCGTTCGATGATGCCGAAGAAGTCATCGCCGCCGCCAACGACAGCGAATACGGCCTCGCCGCCAGCGTCTGGACCGAAGGTTTCAGCAACGCCCACCGCATGTCGAGCGCAATCAAGGCGGGCACCGTCTGGATCAACTGCCATGCCATGTACGACGCCTCGCTCGCCATCGGCGGCGTAAAGCAATCGGGCTGGGGGCGCGACAGCGGAAAGCAGGCGCTGGACAATTACCTCGAATGGAAGACGGTCTGCGCCGTGGTGTGATTGCCCTGCAATTGATTGAAGCAAGAGGGGAGCGGAAACGCTCCCCTTTTTCGTGCGCTGGTGCAGTCAACGCCGCCTAATCACCGCAAGTCGGATAGTTCCGCCTTGATCGCCACCCGCCTCAAATCGCCCGTCCATACCGACTCCTGAATTTTCATTGGGAGTCTGCTCGAATGACAGCAGTTGAACGGTGTCAGGTAGCGATCGCGGGGGCAGGGCCGGTTGGTACGGTTCTGGCGACGCTTCTGGCCCAGGCGGGCGTCGACGTGGTTGTGATCGAATCGGGCGAGGACTGCGCGCAGGATCTGCGCGCCTCCACCTTCCATCCGCCGACGCTGGAAATGCTCGATCAGATCGGCATCACCCCGATGCTTCTGGAAAAGGGCCTGAAGGCTCCGGTCTATCACTGGCGCGACCGGCAATCAGGCGAAGTGATCGATTTCGACCTTGCCGAGATCGCTGACGTCACCCGTTATCCCTTCCGCATCCAGTGCGAACAGTACCACCTGTCGCGCGCGCTGGCTGAAGGTCTGGCCCAATATCCCAACGCCAAGGTGCGCTTCTCCAGCCGCCTGTTGACCTTCAACGACGATGGCGCGGGCGTGGACATTGCCATCGAAACCATGACCGGTATCGAACGCCTACGCGCCGATTACCTGATCGGTGCCGACGGGGCCAATTCGATCGTGCGCAAGTGGCTGGGCGTGGAGTTTGATGGCTTCACCTATCCCGAACGCTTCCTTTGCCTGTCGACCGAACTGGAACTGGCCGATCACCTGCCCAACCTTGCGCTGGTGAACTATGTGTCCGATCCGCAGGAATGGCTGGTGCTGCTCCGCGTGCCTTCGCTCTGGCGCATCCTCGTGCCCACCGATGGCACGCAAAGCGATGATGTGCTGCGTTCCGATGCCACCAAGAACGGCATCTTCGACCGGCTCATCGGCAATGGCGCCGATGTGGTGACGCAGCACCGCACGCTCTATCGCGTGCATCAGCGCGTCGCCAAATCGTTCCGCGAAGGCCGCGTGTTGCTGGCAGGCGATGCCTCGCACCTCAACAATCCGCTCGGCGGCTTCGGCATGAACTCCGGCATTCACGATGCCTTCAACCTCTTCGAAAAGCTCCTGCCGATCCTGAAGGGACAGACCAATAGCGACGAAGGCCTTGCGCTCTATGATCGTCAGCGCCGCACGGTGACGCACAGCTTCACCCAGACGCAGACCAAGGAAAACATGGCGCTCATCAAGGGCGGGCAGGACGACGCGCACCAGCGCCGCCGTGATGCCATGCTGGAAATCAAGCAGGACGATACCCGCCGCCGCGCCTACATGCTGCGCCAGGCGATGTATCAAAGCCTTGAGGACGCCGCCGCGATTACCTGACGCGCAATACCTGAACAGCCAGAAAAGCGCCTGTCAGCAAGACAGGCCGGGGAGAAATCTGTTCAACCCGCAAGGAGATAAACCTCTCTTGCAACAGGAGAATACCAATGGTTGACGTTCTCGGTTGGCGCAAGCTGCTGGGTGTCATTGCCCCGTCCACCAACACCGTGGTCCAGCCCGATATGGAACGGATGCGCCCCACTGGCGTGACCAACCATTTCTCGCGCATCTATGTCGAAGACCCGCTCGCTCTGTCGAACGAGGATTTCATCGCGGGCACCACCGCGATTGCCGAAAACACGCTCGATGCCGTGCGCTCGGTAATGACGTGCAAGCCCGATTACCTCGTGCTCGGCATGTCGGCCATCACCTTCTACGGCGGCGTCGAAGGCAGCCGCAAATGGAAGGCGCAGGTCGAAGAATGCGCAGGCGTCGGCGCATCCACCGGCGCGGAATCGGTTGCCGCCGCATTGAAAGCATACGGCAACGTCAAGACCGTCAGCTTCGTCTCGCCATACTACCCGGTCGCCAACGCCGAAGTGCGAAATTTTCTTGAAGAATCAGGCTTCACCGTAAAGCGCGACGTGCCATTGCAGTGCAAGCGCTGGACCGACATCGCCAAGGTCACGCCAGATCGCCTGCGCGAAGTCATTGCCGAACTCGATGGCGATGATGTGGACGCGATCGTGCAGGTCGGCACCAATCTGTCGATGGTCGATCTGGCGGCGGAATACGAAGCGAAACTGGCCAAACCGGTCATCGCCATCAACACGGCTACCTATTGGCACGCCCTGCGCGCAGTTGGCATCGATGATAAGATCGAGGGTCTGGGCCGCCTGCTGGCGGAGTTCTGATCGTCACCGGCAGCAAACCCACCCCCAACTCCTCCCGCTTGCGGGAGGGGAGCGAGACTTATTGAGCGCAGGCGAAATTAGCCGCAGCGGGGTGGGCGTTCCAACCTGCCCGACCTGCAAAAGCCATGATCGGCAACACCTTACCGCCTGCCCGGCCTCCATCCGGGCAGGCAATCCGCCCATCGGATAACCCCACCACAGACCTGTTCGGCACACCGCCCTCGGTGTGGACTGCGGCCAAGCAACCCGAACAGGAGAATCCCAATGGCCGCATGGCTTGTCGTGACCGCAACGCTCAAGGACCGCGACGCCTTCATGGCCTGCGGCTATTCACAAAAGGCGGCGCAGATCCTTGAACAGCACGGCGGGCGCTATGTCATCCGCGCACCCGGCGCGACCGTCCTCGAAGGCGAAGGGGCCGAGGGCGCATCGGTCGTCGTTTCGGAATGGCCGAGCCGGGAAGCGGCGCTGGGGTTCTATAACTCGCCGGAATACACCGAAGCCAAAGCCCTGCGCGAAGGTCTGGCCGACATCAACGTCACGCTCGTCGGCGCATGAAACGGCTTGCTCTCGCCGCTCTGGCGTTCGCAGTTCCCGCCACGCCAGCCCTTGCCGAACCGCCCAAGCCCATCCCCGCCAAGCCCATCTCAGTAGGCACGCGCTTCAACGATTGCGGCAAAGATTGCCCCGATATGATCGCGCTTGCGCCCGGCACATTCACGATGGGGGCCGATGCGGGTGAGGAAGGCCGGCCCGAAGGTCCGGTGCATCAGGTCACCATCCAGCGCCCCTTTGCGCTGGGCGTCTATGAAGTGACCAACGCGCAGTATTCGCGCTTCATTGCCGAAACCGGCCATGTCCCGTCCAAGGGATGCCGTTCGTTGGTGGGCGGCAAAGTCGAAGTCGTCCCCGCCGCCGATTATCTGCACCCCGGCACCGGCGCGGGTGAGGGCGCAGCGGATGTCCCCGTAGTTTGCGTATCATGGCGCGATGCCAAGGCGTACACCACGTGGCTTTCGAAGAAGACCGGCCAAGCCTATCGCCTGCCCACCGAATCCGAATGGGAATATGCTGCGCGTGCCGGAAAACCCGGCGAATACTACTGGGGCAATTCCATCGACGATGCCTGCACGCACGCCAATATCTATGATCAGGATGGCGCAAAAGGCGGCGCGGTGCCGGTGTTCTCCACTGCAGAAGGCGCGGTGACCGTCCCTCATGCGCAGTGCAGTGATGGCCATGCCGAAGTCGCGCCCGTAGGGCGCTACAAGCCCAATCCGTTCGGGCTTTACGATATGACCGGCAATGTCTGGGAATGGACGCAGGACTGCTATTTCGCGCCCTATCCCGCCGCCGTCCCCACCGATGGCACGGCTTATGAAGTCAGCGGCGAATGCCCTCGGCGCGCCGTGCGCGGCGGTAGCTGGATGAGCGCCCCGTTCCGCAATCGCACATCATGGCGCGGTCGCGATCCCGAAGACCTTGTAACGTGGATCTTCGGCTTCCGTGTGGCGCGGGATCTCAAATGACCGAAAGCACGGCCTCGCTCGTCAACCTCAGCCGTCGCGGCGTTCTGGCTGCGCTCGGCATCAGCGCAGGCGGGCTGCTGCTGGGCGGCCCTTCGGCGCTGTTGGCCGCGACCGGCGATAATCCCGCCAGCTTCGGCCCGATGCTGTCCATCGCCGCCGATGGCGCGATCACGCTGGTCGTGCCATCCTCGGAAATGGGGCAGGGCACGCAGGAGGCGCTGGCCCGCATCGTGGCCGAAGAACTGGACTGTGATTTCACGAAGTTGACCGTGCTGTTGCCGTGGGCAGACCCTGCCTTTTCCAATCCCGCCGCACGCCGCCAGCTTACCGCCAATTCGATGAGCGTGACCGGCTATTACACCACCTTGCGCAAACTCGGCGCAGGCGCGCGCGCCATGCTGGTGCAGGTCGCCGCCACGCGGCTTGGCGTGGCGGTTGAAAGCCTGTCGGTCAATGCAGGCCAGATCACTGGCGGGCCAAAGCCGCTGTCCTTTGCCGATGTTGCGGCAGACGCAGCCAGGCTGCCCGTCCCGGCCAATCCATCGCTGAAAGACCCGGCGAAGTTCACTGTGATCGGCGGCAAGACCCCGCGCAAGGATTTGCACGCCAAAGTCACCGGCACGGCCACGTTCGGTATCGACGTTGCCGAACCCGATATGTTGATTGCCGCGCTCGTCCTTGCTCCACACCCCGAAGCCACGTTCACCGCCACAGGGCTGCACGAAGCGCGCAAACTCCCCGGTGTTGTCGCCACTGCGTCGGTCAAAGGCGGCGTTGCCATTCTGGCAGACCGCTTCTGGTGCGCGCACAAGGCCGCGCAAACCGTCACGCTTGATGTCACCGCCAGCCCCATCGCAGGCCTATCGGACGAAACCTTGCGCGCCGGGATGCAGGCTGCGTTCGATACGGTGGAGCCTGCGCCGTTTCCCAATCTCGAACTTGGCGTCTTTCCCCCGAAGCTTGATCGCGCGGCCAAGCCCAAAGTGCTCGAAGCGCTCGCCACGGCCCCGCGCAAGGTTGAGGCGACATACGAAGTCCCGCATCTGGCCCACGCCACGATGGAACCCATCTGTTGCGCCGCACGGGTGGACGGCACCGGCCTGCTGATCCGTGGACCGCTGCAAGACCCGTCGCTCAGCCGCGAACTGGGTGCAAAACTCACCGGTCTGCCGCTGGAAAAGGTGCGCGTCGAAGTCACGTTCCTTGGCGGTGGTTTTGGCCGCAAATGGGGCACCGATTTTGTGGCCATCGCCATTCAGGCGGCGCAGGCTGCGCCGGGGCGCTTGGTCAAGACAGTGTGGACCCGCGAACAGGATTTCGCGATGGACCAGTTCCGCCCCGCCTTTGCGGTCCGCTCGGTCGCCGCGCTCGATAAGGATGGCCGTCCCACTGCGATCCATAGCCGGATCGCGGGTGAATCCATCTCCGCCTATCACAACAAGGCTCCGTTCCCCGGTTTCGAAGGCATGGCCGATGCCAACGCGGCTGCGCAGCTTGTCTATGGCGCTTATGCCGTCCCGCAAAAGCTGATTGAATATCACAAGACCGACCTGACCGTCCCGGTCGGCTTCTGGCGTTCGGTCACCATGTCGCAGAATGCCTTCTTTGCAGAATCCTTCATCGATGAACTGGCCTTTGCCGCTGGGCAGGATCAGCTCGCTTTCCGTCTTGCCATGCTGGAAAGCCAGCCCCGTATCCGCGCCGTGCTGGAAAAGGCCGCCGCGATGATCGGATGGAAGGCCCGCAAACCCGGTACCGGCAAGGGGAAGGGGCGCGGCATCGCCTTCAGCTATGCCGAAAACAGCTTCTGCGCCATCGCCTGCGAAGTTACGGTGAAGGGCAAAGCGCTCAAGATCGATCGCATCGCCAGCGCGTTCGATTGCGGGCTGGCGATCGATCCGGTCAGCACCGAAGGGCAGATTTCGGGCGGCATCGTTTTCGGCCTGCAAGCCGCGCTGTGGGGCGAGGTTCACTTTGCCGATGGCCGCCCCACGGCAGAGAACTTCGGTGATTACCGGATGCCGTTGCTGGCCGATGTGCCGCCCATCGACGTGGCACTGATCCCCGGCGGCACGCGCCCCGGCCCGGTGGGCGAAGCCTCCACCCCCGTCTTCGCGCCCGCGCTGTGCAACGCCATTGCCGATGCCGGGGGGCCACGCATCCGCGCCCTGCCCATTGCGCGCACGCTGGATATCTAAAGGAACGGCCATGCCAGTCATCACCGTCAACGGCCAGCAGCGCGATTGTCCTGCCGATCCCGATACGCCGCTGCTTTGGGCGCTGCGCGAAGAGCTTGGCCTTACCGGCACCAAGTTCGGCTGCGGCGTGGGCGCGTGCGGAGCCTGCACCGTGCATGTGGATGGCGAAGCGGTGCGCAGTTGCCAGTTGCCGCTGTCGGATGTCGGGGCGGGGAAAGTCACCACCATCGAAGCGCTTTCCCCCGCAGAGGCGCAAGCCCTGCACCCGGTCCAGCAGGCATGGATCGAGGCGCAAGTGCCACAGTGCGGCTATTGCCAGCCCGGTATGATCATGGCCGTTTCCGCGCTGCTGGCGCGCGATCCCGATCCTTCGGAAGCCACGATCCGCGAACAGATCACCAATATCTGCCGCTGCGGCACATATCCGCGTATAGTCGCAGCCGTCCGCCAAGCCGCTGCCGCCAACAGGAAAGCCTCATAATGTCTCGCCAACCGCTGCCCCGCACACCCAACCGGCTCGACGCCATTGATGGCGCGCGGCCTATGGACGAACAGCTTCTCGCGATGATCGTCGGCCTCACCTCCGAAGTCACCATCCTGCGCGCGCGGCTCGATGCGGCAGAACGCCTGCTCGAAGCATCCGGCGCGCTCACCCCAGGCGCTGTCGATGGCTATGAACCCGATGCCGCAGCCGAAGCCGCCCGCGAAGCCACGCGCCGCGCCACGATAGACAAGGTGTTCCGCCCCATGCGCGAAGCCGCGCTGGCCGAACTTGCCGCAACCACTTCTGCCGGAGACGCCGCATGACCGTGCAACTGTCCGAAGACCGCGCCGCGCTCGCCCATCCTCTGATCGCCGTGCCCAGCCACGATGAACTGGCCGAACAGCTTTTCGTCCGCGACCTGAAGCTTTACGTGATGCAGCAGATCGAACCCGTGCAGGGCCAGATCGCCGCGCAAGAGGCAAAGGCGCTTGAAGGGGCCGAAACCAACAGCACCGCCGCGCTGCGCACGCGGATGGCCACCCACGAAAGCTTCGGCTCATGGCTCGCGCTCAAGCGTGAAAGCCAGCGCCAGCTTTGGCACGGCGTTGCCCGTAGCGTGGAACGACAGGCCGATGATCTGGAAGCGCTGGCCCGGATCGAAAATCCCAAAGGCTCGGTCCGCACCGACCCCAGCTTCGTCGAACCCGCCTACGTCGCGCAGGGCGATATCCACCTGATGCCGGGCGGCAATGCCCACGATGACGGCTCCTTGCTGCAAGGCGCGGTGATGGATCGGGGCGGGGCGGTCTATATGCTGGGCCGCAACGGCGGGATGCTGAACGATCTGCGCGGGCAGACCGCGATGGCCCACGTCCTCACCCGCTTCCCCGATTTTTCGCCGAAGCGCATTCTCGACATGGGCTGCGGTATCGGCACCAGCACCGTGCCCGCTGCGCAGTGCTTTCCCGATGCAGAGGTCCACGGGATCGACGTTGGCGCATCGATGCTGCGCTATGCCCACGCACGGGCCGAACACCTTGGCGCAGCAGTACATTTTTCTCAGCAAAGCGCCGAGAAGACCGATTTCGAAGACGCCAGCTTCGATCTCGTTTTCTCCTGCGTGATGTTCCACGAAACCTCGCAAGCGGCCACGATGGCCATCGTCGAGGAAAGCCGCCGCCTGCTCCGCCCCGGCGGACTGGCGGTGCATCTGGAAGTTCCATTGCTGCACGACAATTCCGATCCTTGGGTGGAACTTTCGGGCGAACTGGAAGCGCAGTTCAACAACGAACCCAACTGGCGCGGCGCGCTGACGGCGGATTATCGCGCGCTGTTCGAAGCATCCGGGTTCAAGGATGTGGAAATCGGCTATCAGGCGACCAGCCCTGCAGCGCGCAGCGGGCCGTTCCGCTTCGGGCCTGAAAGTGAAGGCGTTTTCCGGTCATGGTTTGTCGCTTCGGGCGTGGTCTGATGCGGTTCAGCGGCGCTTAGGTGCAGCTAGGTGCATCTAAGTGCACTTCGGAAATGCACTTGTCCGCCCGCCTCAATTCGATTTGACGAATAGGTTTCCCGCGCAGCTATCGATTGTACAGGACGCCCGCCAGCGCGTCTAACCCTGTTCTGAAAGACGCCCGTCACCGGGCGCGACACAGGCTGGGAAAGTGGCGCGACATGGGTAGCAGGATCGATCAACCCGGCGTGATGACCGGCATAGCGCTGCTGCTGATCGAGTTCGGCCTGCTGGCCATCGGCTTCATGCTGATGGGGCGCACGGGAACGGTTGCGGGGTTCCTCGCCGGGTGCTTCGTAAACCAGCTTGGTGCGGGGATGCTGCTGCCGACATTGCTGGTCTGGTCGATGAGCATCCTGCCCTTCGAAGTGCGCGGGCGGGGCACGGGCTTCTGGCAATCGGCCTTTGCGCTGGGCCAATGGCTCAGCCCGCTGGCGGTGACGTTCTTCTCGCTGCGGATGGGCGGACTGATGAAAAGCTTTGAAATGCTGAGCTGGATGGCAGCGGCGGGCTTTATCGTGGCGCTGGTCGCGCAGAGGGTTGCTGGGCGGGTTGCGGCGCGTGGCTGATCGGCTGGCCGGAAAAGTCGCGGTCGTCACCGGCGCGGCGGCAGGTATCGGCAAGGGCTGCGCGCAGATGTTCCGGGCCGAAGGCGCGCACGTGATCGGCATCGACCTTTCCGGCGCGGATCTGGCCGCCGACCTGACCGATGAAGCGGCGACCGAGGCCGCCTTTGCCCAAATCATCGCGGAACATGGGCGGATCGATGTGCTGGTAAACGCCGCCGCCCTTGCCGTGTTCGCATGGATCGAAGCGATGACGCTGGCGCAGTGGCGGCATACGCTGGCGGGAGAACTCGACACCGTGTTCCTGCCCACCCGCGCGGCATGGCCCGGCCTGAAGCAGAGTGGATGCGCCAGCGTGATCAACTTCGCCAGCGCCAACGCGCGCCACGCGCTCGAAGGGTCAGCCGCGCTGGCGCATTGCGCCGGGAAAGGCGGCGTTCTGGCAATGACGCGCCAACTGGCGATGGAAGGCGCACCCCACGGCATCCGCGCCAACACCATATCGCCGGGCTTCATCCGCACCGAAGCCACCGCGCGGCACCTTGCCGAAGTTCCCGATCTGCAAGACCGGGTGCTGGCCAAGAACATGGTCAAGCGACTGGGCGAACCGCAGGACATCGCATGGTGCGCGACGTGGCTGGCGAGCGACGAGGCGCGCTATGTTACCGGGGCCGATATCGCGGTGGATGGCGGCGCGACGGCTTGGTAGGGTTTTGGGGACGCTGCTCTTGCCCAAGCCGCTTCATCCAATCGGACATCGCCCGGTAAGCGTCAGAACAGGCGATCCAGATCGCGCATCCCCTCGACGACAGTAATGATCGTCACCACGTCATGCGCCGCGTCATATTCGTAGAGGATCAAGTACGATCCGTGGACGAGTCCGCGTGCGGCCGGCCTGAGATCGTCCCGCGCGCGCCCGATTTCCGGGAAAATACGGAGACGCTCGATCTTGACGTTGATGGCGCGCAACAGGCGGTCGGCCGCATCGTCGTTGTCGAGCGCGATGTTGAGCCAGATTCGTTCAAAATCATCGTCTGCCTGCTGCGAGACGATGATTTTAGCCATTGCCGGATGCAGCCGCCTTTTTGCCCTTTGCGCGCATGATGATGGATTCCATATCGAGCGGACCGGCGACGCCGCTGGCCTTGCCACGATCCCACGCCTCACGCAGCGCAAGCAGCTCGCCCTCGCGGAACTCGCGCCGTTCGCTCCACAGCCGCATCGCATCGCGCACGACTTCGCTGGCCGAGGCGTATTCCCCGGCCTCGACTGCGGCATGGATTTTCGCGGCCATCTGATCGGGAACCACGACGGTCATCCGTTCATAAGCACCCATCGTTTCGCCTTTCGCATCGGTATGACTTTTTCATATTATCTCACAACGCTAAGCTGTTCAACGGGGTGTGCCTGTTACGGCAGCATGTTGCCACTCCTCCAACAAACCGCCCGTCGCCCCGTGCTCGACACGGATGTGGATTCGCACCCAGAAAAAGTCCGGGGCGACGAAAGAGTTGCGTTTTTGTTTGAGGAGATGGCCGTACAGAGGCGTGTCGTGTCTGTCCCGTATTCCACCTGAATTAATGGCTGGTTTCGGGGTTTTGCTGAGAGTGCGGCGATGGCAGTAATAGGGTGGGTTTGCGGACCCCAAATTAGGAAGGTGGCCTGACCCGACGCCGGACACTCCAAAGCAACCCGCAACAGATGCCTACAAAGACTGCGATGGAAGTCCACGATTTGGCACTGCGAAAGACCGATTGTTCAAGTTGACCAAGGCTTGCTGCTTCCGAGCCGTAGCGGCGTCTTATTCGCTCTTCTCGCTGTTTCAGAGGGGTTTTGGGATCAAGCTGAACTAGATTTGCGCCTGTAGGACGCATTACAGAGACTACATCTGGCCAATAGTCATCAGTAACCGCCACAAAGACCGTCGTTCTTGATAGAGAGTTATTTGCCAGAGTCGGCACGATTTTCGCCAACACCTTGACCAGATTTGGCTCCGAAAGTGTCGCCAATGCGACTTGGTTCCCCAATGGCTCGGTCAATACTTCGCGAACCCAATCTTCTGAAATCGCGTAATCGAGCTGTTTTGGGGATCGTAGCACGGTCGTAGATGGCGTGTCGCCATCACCGTAAATGCGCGCGACTGCCTCCCGCAGATAATTGTGCCAAGCCCTTTCGGTATTAGCACTCGGCCCAACCAGTGGGGCAAGAAATGCATCCTTGGCAGCGCGAGCCTCGGCAAGCTGGTCAGCGCGCGCTGAACTGGCGACTTCAACCGCTCTTTTCCAAGCTCGAGGATCTATCGGTGATACTGTGCCATCAGTGAGGCGGACTGCGAAATCGACTGTCTGAACGGCGGTGGCAGATTGATCTGCTGAAGGAATAATCACGGGAATCACCGCGAAATTCCCGTCTTTGGAAAAGCGCCCCTCGCCGCGCCAACGGATCGAGCTGACGGAATGTGGTAAGGCCTCAATGTAATCCTTCGGAACAATGGTGGAAAGTGATATCTGAGCTACGCGCTCTCCCTTCGCGCCATAAATCACCGTAGCGTTTGGGCCATAGCCAGTTCCATGCCAGTCATCGAAAGTAACGAAGTAAGCTCCGTCGTTTCGAACAATCCCTTCAACCGGCGCGATTTCATTCGCAAGTTCCGCATTCCAAATCTCAACCCAGCGCCCGCTGATCTTTCGTTCCAGCTTAGCACTAGCCGCGCGGGATCCTGATTCTCTCTGTCCGGCTGGTTCAATTCCTTCCGCCTTGTCCCGGAAGTATGCAAGCTGGTCGTCCAAGTCGCGAGGCGTAACGATGACGCGCGTATGGCCATCAGGCGATGTGTAGGTGGAAACGGATGGAAGAGCCCAACTATCGGCCTTAACAGGTTCTTTTGCGAAAATTTCTCCCAACAGCACGGCGCAAAGCAAGCATAGAACTCTCCAAAGAGGAATCCTCGCCCCGCTGCGCTTAAGCTTCTTCATCTTCAAAACGCTAGCGACTAGGCGGCGTGGACAAATTTGAGCCAGTATCTGGCTGTGGCGATATGGACCATGCCGAGGAAGCTATTGGCAAGCTGATCGTAGCGGGTAGCGATC
>NZ_JABAID010000029.1 GCF_012641335.1 Novosphingobium sp. ERN07 | reverse complement strand
CGCCGACATCATCGGCTTCGGTGCCGCCGGCGTCCTCACCGCCATCAATCAGGGCGACTTCCTGCTGTGAGGTAACTCAACGCCTGCAAATGCGATCTGCCAGCATCCGCAGCGCACGCCGCAAGCCTTTTGGGCCGCCCAAAATATCGCGCACGATCAGGCCGAAATCGTGCCAGATCGTGCCGCGATCATCGAGCGTTTCATAGATGCTCCAGAACGCATCCGCGCCGATCGCCGCTGGCATGTTCCACGCGCCGTGGAAGCCAAAGCAGGTGCGGATATCCCCGGTTCGCTCTGCCGAAAACCGGTCAGCCAAAGCCTTAGGGGCAAAGCGGACAGCATTGGCTTCGAGCCATGCGCGGTTGGTGCGGCAAATAGCCACGTCTTCAGGATGATGCGCCCGGAACGCTTCATGTCGACACAGCTCCATCAGGCGGCGGCTGCGCATCGAAAATCCACCGTTGCCGACGTCATGTCCATCATCGAACTGGGGCCAGCTTGCGCCAATGTAATCGTACTTCAGAAATTCCTGGTGCCATCGTTCGGGATTGGCAACATACCCATCCCATTGCGCGATGAGGCAATGGGACGTTCCGATGTGATCGGGCAGATTGGCCAGCAAGAACCGGGAATAGGCTGCGGACGATCGCAGAGCAGGAATCGGAACGACAACGATGCGATCATCATCCAGTGTGACCTCAGCATCGGTAAACAGTTTCACCGCACCAAAATCGACGTGCGCCATTGAGATTTTCAAGGCTTGAACCGTCGCCTCGAGATTAACCGACGTGACAGCGCACAATGTCACTTGTGGTAGATCTATCCGCAAGACTCACTCTCCCGCCCGCAATGCAAAAATCTCACTGTAACGGCTGAGCTGTGGGTGGTGAAAAGGGTCAACATCAGCATCGAAGTCATCTGTGCCCCATTGTGTCTTTAGTGCATCCAATTCGCCAGCGAAGCGCAACGCGCCTGCAGGATCACGGTCAAACCCACGTGAAACAGACTCATGGTGGATCAACCTTGCACGCGGTTCGTAAAGTGATTGCCACCCTCTAGCATTGAGACGCAGACAGAAATCGACATCGTTGAACGCCACCGCAAAACGCTCTTCGTCAAGCCCACCCACGGCCTGATAGCTGGATCGTCGCACGACAAGGCAGGCTGCTGTAACTGCGGAAACGAACTGCGGCAGAGCATGGCGGGAAAAATAGCCTTGGTCGTCTGGCCACAGCAAGCGGTGGGCATGTGCTGCCCCGCCGCAAATCCCGATCACAACCCCTGCATGTTGAATGCGGCCATCGGAATATAACAACTGCGCACCGACCGCCCCGACTTCGGGGCGCACCGCCTGCCTTACCATAATGGACAGCCAGTCAGGTCGGATCATCTCCACATCATTGTTCAACAGACAGAGAACTTCGCCGTCAGCGATCTCCACCGCGCGGTTGTTTAGCCGCGAGAAATTGAACCCCCCGTCGTCGCGCAATATGCGATAGCGGCTACGATCAAGCTTGGCGAGCCACGCAAGTGTGGCAGGATCGTCGCTGCCATTATCAACGATGATCACCTCGAAATCGGCATAGTTCGTCCGCTCAAGGCCCGCGATACATGTGGCGAGCAAGTCTAGCCGATTCCGAGTCGGGACAATGACCGTGACCTTTGGTGTGTTGTCCGAGGCATCGGACATACGGCGCGGTACCACCGGCATCGTACGATCACGTCGATGATGCAGAATATGCGGGAGCCGAACCGGCTTTGCGTCCGCTTCAGTTGTCACCGCCGCAGTCAGCCTCGACATCCACCCCGGCCCCGCGATCCGTCGAAGTACATCGGCACTGGACTGCACCACGCACGCCCCGGAAACATAATCGAAATGGCGATGGAGCTCTGCGTTCCATGCCGGCTTGAAATGAGGCGAATGCCGACGTCCGCGCATGTCGATCAAATCGTCGTCTGCATAGATTATGCGCGAACCGGACTGCGATATGGCAAATCGATATGCTGCAACTGCGTCTGACGAGAGACTATCCCCGGCCGTCATCGGCATTATCCAAGGTCGCAAAGCCCAATCGATTTGATCGATAACCTCATCCAGAACTCCATCCCGGACGAGGAACGCGGGCATTCCTTGAGTTCTTGCGCTTTGGAGTGTGGACGCCTCGCCCTGACCTGCGTCCACAAGCGCAATGATTGCAGCGTTACCGCTCTCATCTAGCGGCGGCCTTGGCTCAGCCAGCAACCACAACTCATAGGCCTGCGGCGTCGACCCAAGCAACGCTGCAAGTTTCGTTTTCGCGCGCAAACGCTTGCCCAGAACCAGCCACCACATGGCGAGCAACCAGCCCGCTGGCTTGCTGCGCGCTGCATTGAGGTGTGCGACGATCTTCAGTCTTAAACCGTTCATCGCATTCAGCGACCTATGCTATCCTATTGAGCTTCGAGACCGGATAGCCGATCTTGCCCGTAACGTCGCGTAAAAGGTCCAGGTTGAAGCCGACCTCGCCGCACGGCTATTGCAGCGTGCGCGAAGATGATGCTACCGGCACCCGACTGCCACGGTCCTGCAAACTGAGTATCCCTTTCAATGCAGATGAAGACAATCGCCCATCTCGTCCTGCTTGCGGGGCTTGCCGGCTGCGCTTCCCTTCCAACCAGTGGGCCAACGGGCAAGCAGATCGAAAAGAGCTTGCGCGTGACCGATGGCAAAATGCCGATAAGGATCGTCGAAGTTGGCTCGCTGAGCGAGATTCCATCCGTCGAGAACGGAACTCCATCTGGCAGCTTGCCAAGTCTTGCCCCGCCGCCAACCGACATGGTCGGACCAGGCGATTTGCTGGATATCAATATCTACGAGGCGGGCGTCACGCTTTTCTCTTCGGGCAGTGGGAGTGTGGATGGTGCGGCCGCTGGCGTCAGTCCCGGAGTGCAGGTTCAGAAGCTGCCGCCCAGCCGGGTCGATGACAATGGCGATATAACGATCCCATATGGTGGAAAGCTGCGTGTGATGGGCCGCACGCTACGTGAGGTGGAAAGCCAGATTCAAAGGTCTTTGCGTGGACTGTCGCAGAATCCCAAAGTCCTTGTCACACTTATCCAGTCCATAACCAATTCGTTGATCGTCAGTGGTGAAGTGAACCGGCCCGGTCGCTTGGTATTGCAGACCAATCATGAAACGCTGTCCGATGTCGTTGCGCTGGCTGGCGGTTATCGCGGTAACGCGCGCGACCTCATCTTGAGAGTCGTCCGGCAGAACCGAACGGTGGACATTCGTTTCAACACACTGATCGATAACCCTTCTTTTGACGTACCCGCCTATCCCGGTGACCGTTTCATGCTGATCCACGCACCGCAGTCCTATTCGGTACTGGGCGCGCCCGGCAAAGTGGAGCAGATCGGTTTCGCGCGCTCTTCCGTGTCCTTGGCCGAGGCGATCGCCTCGGCGGGTGGGGTCAGTGCCGGTACCGGTGATCCGGCTGCTGTGTTCTTGTTCCGGTATGTGAAGGACGAAAATGGCGGGAGCGCGCCGGTGGTTTATCATGTTAACATGATGAACGCCGGTTCGTATCTCTTGGCGCAACGTTTTGCGATGCAGGATCAGGATGTGCTGTATATCGGCAATGCTTCGGCGAACCAGCCCGGAAAATTGCTGCAGCTTGTAAGCCAACTCTTTACACCACTGGTGACCGTTACCGCGGCGGTGCAGACACTACAGAACTGACGGGTGGAGCAACGTGCTGCACCAACAGACACGCCCCTGCCGCCTTCGCAATGCGCAATTCTTCGCCTTTCCCCGCGAGCGCGCCTTGGCCTTGCCCAACTCGGCAGTCGTCTATCGTCACATCAAGGCCAACTGGTATCACTAGAGTTGACCTATCCAGATGAAGCGGCCCGTCGTCAACCGCTTGGCCAGCTACGACCGCGACGGAAAAGAATGGTCCATCAGTGAGTTGAACTGACTCGCTCGTCTCGATGCTCTGCCGCAAGTTCGACCTATGCGCGACGCCTTTGGCGACCTGAAGCCCTCTTTCAAGATGTAGTTCGCGAGGTCGTCCATAATCGTAGAGTCGATAGGTGATGTCGCTGTTCTGCTGGATTTCAACAAGGCTGACACCCGCTCCGATCGCATGGACCGTGCCGGCGGGAATATAGAAGAAGTCGCCCGGTTTGACCGGGAACCACTGCATCAGATCTTCAATCGTGCCGTCAAGCGCCGCGCGGCGAATTGTACCGGAATCAACTGCTTCCTTGAACCCGATGCCCAGCGTCGCACCGGGTTCGGCATCGATGACCAGCCAGCACTCTTCCTTGCCCCGATCGCTTTCGCCCAGCGCCTTGGCCTGTTCGTCACTGGGATGGACCTGCACCGAAAGCTTTTCGCTGGTGAAGATGTATTTCACCAGAATGTCAGGGAGTTCTGGCGGCGGTTCGAACCATACTTCGCCAACCCGTTTGCCTGCGGGCACATCGAACTGCGGTGGAAGAACGTTCTTGCCCCAAGGCTTCTCGACAATCTTCTTGCCCAGCAGCCTCACTGGTTCGCCGCTCCGGACAGTTTGCCGACATTCTGCGCACCAGCGGGCGAGCAGACCAGCACTTCATCACCATCGACAACGACGATCAGATCCGAAGCGCCAACGACCGACACACGCGGCCCATCGCTGACTACCAGAACATTGCTGCAATCGCGCAATTCGGCCTCGCCATCCACGGCATTGCCTGATTCGTCACAGGCCAGAGCTTCGTGCAGGGCCTGCCAGTTTCCGATATCGGACCATGCCATGACCGCAGGGACCATTGCGGCGCGATCAGTGTTTTCCATCACGGCATAGTCGACAGATTCGCTCGGCACCTTGGTGAAAGCAGCGGCATCGGGATAGAAGCGCGCGCCATCGTGACGACCGGCTGCAACTGCCGCTCGCACTGCTTCAAGAATTGCTGGGCGGTGGCGCCCCAGCTCCTGAAGGAAAGTGCCCACGCGAAAAGCAAAGATTCCGCCGTTCCACGCGTATTCGCCGCTCGACAGAAATTCCATCGCGCGCGCCAGATCGGGCTTTTCAACAAAGCGTTCAACCCGGAATGCGCCCGCGCCGCCAATTGCCTCACCCTGTTTGAGATAGCCAAACCCGGTTTCCGGCGCGGTCGGCACGATGCCGAACGAAACCAGCCACCCTTCTACTGCCAGCGCCGCCGCAGTCTTCGCAGCAGTGCGGAACGCATCGCAATCACCGATATGATGATCGCTGGGGCACACCAGCATCACCGCATCTTCCGGCAGCGACAATGCGGCCAATGCAATTGCGGCGGCCGTGTTGCGACCTTCAGGCTCAACAATGATCCGGGTGCTGGCGCGATCAGGCAACTGGTCTTCGACATGGGCCAGATGCGATGCACCGGTGACGATCATCGGGGGCGCAAAGCCATCCTTGCGCGGGCAGCGCAGCACCGTCGCGCTAAAGAGCGTAGTTTCACCAACAAGAGGCAAGAACGGTTTGGGCTTCTGCTTGCGCGAGCGTGGCCAAAGCCGTGTTCCACTTCCACCGCACAGTACTACAGGAACGATGTCGATCATTTTCAGCCCACGTGAGAGTATCAGTGACGGACGTTGGCATACACATGCTGCGTGTGCACACTCAGCCTGCAGCACTAGGAGAATTATCGCATCAACGCCAGCAACTCCGAAACGGATTGAGTTGCAAAACCAACTGCGCTGTCAGAAATTCCGTAAGGCATAAGCATTTGGCTACCGACCATGAGCGCTCCGCAGGTGTAGACTACGTTGGGAACATAGCCGAAACGGTCGGTATCAATGGCGGTGAGAATTGGCTTCGAGGTGCGCGCGATAACTTTTGAAGGGTTATCCCGATCAAGCAGCGCACAGCCAACGGCATAACGCCGCATCGCGCCGACGCCGTGCGTCAACAGCAGCCAGCCCTCGTCCGTCAGGATCGGGCTGCCGCAATTGCCAATCTGCACGAACTCCCATGGGAACTCCGGCTCCATCAGCAGCACACCTTCATCGTCCCACCGCTCCAGATCGTCCGAGGTCAGGAGGTAAAGGTTCTTTCCGTCCTGGCGCCCGACCATGCAATAGCGTCCGCCGATCTTCTGCGGGAATAGCGCCATGCCCTTGTTGCGGCCCGCGCGGCCGAGAATTGGTTCCAGCAGGAAACGGCGGAAATCGCGGGTGCGTAGCAGTTCCGAGCGGATCGCCGATCCCGAATAGGCGGTATAAGTGCCGATCCATTCATAGTCGCCATCGCCATGATCGAACCGGACCAGACGAAGATCCTCAAGTCCGCCGGCCTGCTTTTCCGTGACGGGGAAGATCACGCTGTTGGTCAGACTACTGTCGGCGTGGCGGTGCAAGGTTACGGCACAGTCTCCTGCGCGGCAGGCGGCGAGACTATCGTCCGGCAACATCGATGTGGCGAAGTGGCTTTGCGGCCAGAGGTCGAAAGTACCGTCACGCTTCGCGATACCTTCGCGGAACACGATTGAACTGATGTGCCCTTCGCCCACGGCGCGCAGGCTCATCACGAAGCGGACCGCGCCCTCGTTCATGCCCGATTGATCGGGATGCGGGACGATACTGGGGTTCATCAGGGCCGCCGCCGCATACGTGTATTCATGGCAGAAATAGGCCCCGATCAATCGCTTGCGCGCGGGCGATATCGGCGATCCGTGCAAGCCGAGCATGGCCTCAATCTCTGCGTAGCGCTCCTCGAAAAGCTTCTCGGTCTGCCAATGACGTTCCTCGAAATCGCGCAAAACTTCTGCGTATTCACTATCCGCCTGATCTTCGGACAGCGCGACGATATCGGCAACGAGTTTGGCTGCGCGCGCACGATCGCCGCCCATCCCTTGCCAGCCGAGATGAAATGGACGCAGCACGACCCGCGAAGGATCGGCATGGAGCCGTTGTTCAAGTACTCGCAAGTTTGTGCATACCCTTGCTTATTGTCGCACCGATGTGGTCGCCGGTGACGTTTTTGACTGGCAGAGTGCTCAACGGATCACGCTCGCCCGATCCTTCGCGCAGGCCACACATTGCATAGTGTGCCAGTTGGAACGCAAGGATCGACTCGGCCCCACAGTTAAGATTTACGCCTTGTGGAGTGACCCCATCACGACACCGCCCACTGACGATGTCAGCCAGCACAACGCCGCGATCGTTTCCGCCAAGGAACCAGCGATAGGCTATTTCGGCGTGAGCCAGCCAAGTCTGGTCTGCCGTTACATGCCACGCAGTTGCTGCCGCATCGACAGCGGCCCACGCCTCAAGCGGCTGCTGGTCGAACGGGAGAACCTCGTGGCTGCGTCCGAAGGTTTCCGAACCGACCGGACGGAAGTGGCCTTGAGCCGAAACCTGCTGCCGCGCAATAAAGCGCAAGCTGGACAGTCCGCTTGCGATCCAGTCCTGTCGGTTCAGCCATGTGCCTGCTCCAATCAGCGCTTGCGACATGCGCGGATTATCGTAGCCCAACACAGCTTCGAACCATGCCCAGTCGGGACGGCGCGCTTCCGACAGCAGAGCATCGAGCACCTCTCCGCCTCTTTCGAGCACATTTTTCGCCTCAGAGTGCGCTCCATCGCAATGAAGCGCCTCAAGGCATCCCAGCATGGCAAAGGCAATAGTCCGCGGCGATTCCATCGTCGACACTGGCTGCAGCGCTATATCAAACCACTGGCGCGCCCAGTGACGCAAACCCTCGTCCGGCGCATGGCGTATCGCATGGCCCAGCGCCCACAACGCACGGCCATTGCTATCCTGCGATCCCACATCTTCACACCATGTCCGGTCAAAGTTCATGAAGTTGCGGAATGCTCTCGCATCAGGATTCCAGGCATGCTGGATAAAGGCAGCATAGACAGTGGCCCAGCGCTGCCGCTCTGCCAGTGGCACCGCATCTGCCGCGCCCATCAGCATCAGCGCCCGCACATTGTCGTCAAGGCAATAACCATGCCGCCGGTCCGGCACCACGCCAATCGCGTGCTGCAACATGCCGGTCGCATCGCTCATGGCAGTAACTCCAGCAAAGCCGGGAACGGCTAGCAGTGGCACATTGCTGGTTGGCGTGACGATAACACTCTCGACCAGATCGCGCGCAGCCGCTGCGAAGCAGGGCCAGATCGTCTCGCGCCCCTTTTCCCAAGCGCGGCGCTGCACCGCCTGAAGGCTAATGGGGTCATCGAGCAGACGATTGACCGCATCTGCAATGACATCGGCCCGGCGCGGGTCGATCAACACGCCAACGTCATCAGCCAGCAATTCGCGCGCATGGACATAGGGTGTCGATACGACGGCTTTGCCCAGAGCAACCGCATAACTCAGCGTGCCGGAAGTGGATTGTTGCAAGTTCGGGTACGGGGTCAGGTAGATATCGCAGGCTTCCAGATGGTCGAGCAGTTCGTCAGTGTCGAGGAAGCGGTTTTCCCATGCGACATGGTGAGCGACGCCCAAGTTTTCAGCAAGGGCGTGTAACTCATCGCGATATCGCTCGCCCTCTGCGGCAACGAGATTTGGGTGGGTTGCTCCAACGATGCGATAGACGACATCTGGATGGCGCTCGACGATGGTAGGCAGCGCTTCGATGACCGTTTCCAGTCCCTTGCCGGGGCCAATCAGGCCGAATGTCATCATCACCCGCTTGCCCGCCAGACCTAATTGCGCCTTGTGCGCATCGACCCGTCCAAACGGGCGATCCGGCGCGCCATGCGCGATAACCGTAATACGATCAGTCGCGACATCATAGAGCCGCTGCAAAAGGCCTTTCGAATGCTGCGACATGACCATGATGCGCGAAGCGCGCCGTACCAGATGGTCGACAATAGCGCGTTGCTTGGGCGACGGAGCTTCCAGCACAGTGTGAAGAGTCACGATTAACGGTGCAGCCACGCGATCGACCAATTGCAGAACCAGATCGCCGCAATCACCACCGAAAATACCGTACTCATGCTGAAGCCAGACTGCATCCACCCCGTCTTCATTGATGCGCCGGGCCGCGACGCGGTAATCCTCGACACGGTCGGCGCGGATCACGCCGCGATGGCCTCGGTATTCGAGCGGGGCCAGCGGATCATCGATCACATGCACATCCACAGCAATGTCCGGATGATGCACGCCAAGCTGCTCAAACACATCTGTTGTAAATGTGGCGATGCCACACTTGCGCGGGGCGAGCCCACCGATCAGCGCAATGCGACAGGGCTTGCCAGCACCGTCCCTGCGCAAAAACTGAATGATCGATCCCGAAGAGGGGCGTTCACCGCGCTCGAACTGCACGGGGTTTCTGCCCTCAGGATCGCAGCCGTAAAAATCGGAAGGCGTCATGCGAAGGGGTTTCCCGAAAACGGTACGCCAGCCGTGTGGCTGGATTTGTACGCTCCCTGAATGAACGCTGGCCGGGCAATCCGGTTGCATTGCAGCGCAACAAAAACAGCAATCTTCGCTTGTCTCCCATCGCAAATGCGTGGCAACTCATCGCTTTGGCGCGACGCAGCCGCATTTTACCGGTATTTGCGCTGCAATATCAGGGGGCGAACCAGCGTTGCTCCCAGCCATAACTGGACGCAACGGGATTGCCTTCTGCATCCGTCGCCGGGCGAAAGCGGAAGCGTTCCCTCGCCAGTTTGCAGGTCACCGCGTCGGCTTCCGGCACGCCGCTGGCCCGCCATATCTTGCAGTCCGAAACGCGCCCATCCGCCTCAACCGTCAGCAGGATCACGACACGCTTGCCGATGCGGGCCTGCTGGCTGGCGGCAGGATAATCGCGGGTCGAGCGGATATCGCCCGCGATCTTTTCAGCCTTGCGCGCCAGCCCACCGCCCGATCCGTTACCGCTGGCACCACTGCCGGTGCCCACGCCTTCACCGCCGCCGCCCGTGCCCTGCCCCTGTGCCGCCGCGCCAGAGCGGTCTGCCGTTCCGGTAGACTCTACCGGCGGAGCGGGCTGTTTCTTGGCCGGAACGCGCGCCTTTGCCACCACGGGTTTGGCAATCGCCTTATTGCCCTCCTCGCCTGACGCTCCCGCGGGATCGGGCGCGGTCGGACTCGGCTTGGGCTTTTCCAGCGGCACGTCGAACGTCTGCGTGGTGAAGCGGTCCCGCTCAAGCAAAGGCAGCACTGGCACCCCGCCAAAGCCGTGCACCACGCCCCACAACACCAGCAAATGCAGGACCACCGCCAGCCCTGTGGCAGCCACGCGATTGCGGCCCGAACCCGTCTGGTCGGCATAACGCTGCGAATCGGATTGTTGCTCACCCACCACGGCAACATAACGCAGATCACGCTGCGTCCGCTTCAAAGGATTGGTCTGCCTCGGATGCGTCAGGCCTGAAGCAGGCTGTCTTCTCGCGCAAGGCTGATCAGCCGCAGCCCATGCGATGCCGCCTGTTCGACCGCCAGCGTTGATGCAGCCGAAATCGTTGCCAACAGCGGAACCCCCGCGATGACGGCTTTTTGCACCAGTTCGAAGCTGCAACGCGCGGTCAGCAGCACGAAATGACTTGCCGGATCGAGGCTCGCCCGCGCGCCCGCGCCGAGCAGCTTATCGAACGCATTGTGTCGTCCAACATCTTCGCGCACCAACTTGATCGCGCCATCGGGCGTGCAAAGCGCTGCCGCGTGTGCAGCGCGCGTTTCACGCCCCAGCACCTGATGATCACCCAGCGCTTCAACGGCACGAAACAGCGCGGCGGGTTCAACGTCAAGCTTGGCCGTCACCGGAGACAAGGGCCGCATCACCTGTTCCAAGCTTTCGATCCCGCACAGCCCGCAACTGCCTTCGGCCAGTCTGAGCCGCGCCCTTTCCAGCAAAGGCCCGGCACCTGAAGCCGCAAGTTGCACCCGCAGCATCCATCCGCCCGCCTCCACCGGCGCAGCGTCCGCAGAGAGGAACTCCGCTGGCGAGGCGATCAACTGCTCGGAAAGGCAGAAGCCCAGCGCATAATCCTCAAGATCGGTCGGCGTTGCCATCATCACGGCATAGCCGATGCCGTTGATCTCTATCGCCACCGGCGCTTCTTCGATCAGCGCGCGTTCCATCTGCCGAGCAGGCCGCCCATCGGCAAAGTGCTCGCGGAATGAAAAGTCCCGCGCGCCTTCAACCGGCATCGGAGCCATGCACCGCAGGGTCGGTTGCGCGGGTCTGCGGTGGCGGAATGCGCCCTGCCGCGATGCGCGTCATGGCGTCCGCAGCGATGGGATCAAGTCCGGCACCCTGCTCTGCCAGCAGCATACCGATCATGCGCGGTGTCCAGAACGCGACGATATGGTCCGCGACCGAAGCCACGGGTGCTTCGTCATGCCCCATGTTGCGCGCGATCTGGTTGGCCATGTAGGTCAGCTTGTCTGCCGTGTGGCCGCTCATTCGGCAGGCTCCATCGCGGTGCCAGCGATCCGGCGGGAGCGGGTGGCCTGCGCTTCGTAATCCTCCTGCCATTCGGACGGACCGTTGCTGGGCGTGATCTGCACCGCAGTGACCTTGTATTCCGGGCAATTGGTCGCCCAATCGGAATAGTCGGTGGTGACGACGTTTGCCTGCGTGGCAGGGTGGTGGAAGGTGGTGTAGACCACGCCAGGCGCCACGCGATCAGTCACCGTTGCGCGCAGCGTCGTCTCGCCAGACCGGCTTGCCAGTTTCACCCAGTCGCCCGATTTCAACCCGCGATTTTCGGCATCGGTAGGGTGAATTTCCAGCACGTCTTCCGGGTACCACACGGTGTTGGCCGTGCGCCGGGTCTGCGCCCCCACATTGTATTGCGAAAGGATGCGCCCCGTCGTGAGCAACAACGGGAAGCGCGGGCCAGTTCGCTCGTCGGTGGGCACATAGTCCGTCACCACGAACTTGCCCTTACCGCGCACGAAGCCATCGATGTGCATGATCGGGCTGCCATCGGGCGCTGTGTCATTCACCGGCCACTGCAGTGAACCTTCAGCATCGAGCCGAGCGTAGTTCACCCCCGCAAAGGTCGGCGTAAGGCGCGCGATCTCGTCCATGATCTCGGATGGGTGCGTGTAGTTCCAGTCCAGCCCCACAGCGCGGGCCAGTTCCTGCGTGACTTCCCAGTCCTCATAGCCATTGAGCGGCTCCATCACCTTGCGCACCGGCTGGATACGGCGTTCGGCGTTGGTGAAAGTGCCGTTCTTTTCGAGGAAGGTCGATCCCGGCAGGAAAACGTGCGCGTAGTTCGCCGTCTCATTCAGGAACAGGTCGTGGACGATTACGCATTCCATCGCGGCAAGGCCCGCCGCAACGTGCTTGGTATCGGGATCGGACTGAAGGATGTCCTCGCCCTGAATGTAGATCGCCTTGAACTCACCGTCGGTCGCCGCATCAAGCATGTTGGGGATGCGCAGGCCCGGTTCGGGGTCAATCGGCACGCCCCATTCGCTTTCGAACAGCGCGCGCGTGGCGGCATCGGAAACGTGGCGGTAGCCGGAAAGTTCGTGCGGGAAGCTGCCCATGTCGCAGGCGCCCTGCACGTTGTTTTGGCCGCGCAGGGGATTCACGCCCACGCCGCGCCGTCCGATGTTGCCCGTGACCATTGCCAGATTGGCAATCGCCATAACGGTCGAAGAACCTTGGCTATGCTCGGTCACACCCAAGCCATAGTAGATCGCCCCGTTGCCACCCGTCGCAAACAGGCGTGCCGCGCCGCGAATGGCCTCAGCATCGACACCAATCACGGGTGCGAGAAATTCCGGGCTATTGCGCTCTGCCGAAACGAATTCGGCCCAATGCTGATATTCATCCCAATCGCAGCGTTCACGGATGAATGCCTCGTCGGCCAGTCCCTCAGTCACGATCACATGGGCCAGCGCCGTCAGGATAGCCACGTTGGTGCCGGGGCGCAAAGGCAGATGGAAGTCGGCCTCGATATGGGGCGAGCGTACAAGGTCGGTGCGGCGCGGATCGATCACGATGAGCTTAGCGCCCTGTCGCAACCGTCGCTTCATGCGGCTGGCAAAGACGGGATGCCCATCGGTCGGGTTCGCGCCGATCACCAGCATCACGTCGCTGTCTTCCACGCTGTCGAAATCCTGCGTGCCTGCCGAGGTGCCAAAGGTGGTCTTCAGGCCATAGCCGGTGGGCGAATGGCACACGCGGGCGCAAGTATCGACATTGTTGGTGCCAAACCCTGCGCGGACCAGCTTCTGGACAAGGAAGCCCTCCTCATTGGTGCAGCGGCTCGACACGATGCCACCCAGCGCGTTGCGGCCATACTTGTCACGAATGCGGTTTATCTCACGCGCGGTGTACGACAGCGCCTCTTCCCACGAAACCTCGCGCCAGGGCTGGTCGATGCTCTCGCGGATCATCGGAGAAAGCACGCGCTCCTGATGCTGGGCATAGCCCCAGGCAAAGCGGCCTTTGACGCAGGAATGCCCGCGATTGGCCTTGCCGTCCTTCCACGGCACCATGCGCACCACCTGTTCGCCGCGCATTTCGGCGCGGAACGTGCAGCCGACACCGCAATAGGCGCATGTCGTAACGACCGCGCGTTCGGGCTTGCCGATCTCCTTGACCGCCTTTTCCTGCAAGGTTGCGGTCGGGCAGGCCTGCACGCAAGCCCCGCACGAAACGCATTCGGAAGACAGGAAGCTGTCGGACGTAAGCCCCGCCGAGACCTTCGATTCAAACCCGCGCCCATCGATGGTCAGCGCCAGCGTACCCTGTACTTCATCGCAGGCCCGCACACAGCGCGAACAGACGATGCACTTGCTGGGATCGAAATCGAAATAGGGGTTCGAGATGTCGGGCTTCTCGCCCAGATGGTTCTCGCCTTCATAGCCATAGCGCACATCGCGCAGGCCAACGGCGGCGGCCTGATCCTGAAGCTCGCAATCGTTGTTGGCGCTACAGGTCAGGCAATCGAGCGGGTGATCGGAAATGTAGAGTTCCATCACGCCCTTGCGCAGCTTCTGCAGCTTCGGCGTTTGCGTGTGAACCTGCATCCCTTCTGCCACCGGCGTGGTGCAGCTTGCGGGCGTGCCGCGCATCCCGTCGATCTCGACCAGACACAGGCGGCACGATCCGAATTGTTTGAGATTGTCTGTCGCACACAGTTTCGGGATGGACCCACCAGTGAGCGCAGCGGCGCGCATCACGGTGGTGCCTGCCGGAACCGTAACCTCGCGTCCGTCGATAAAGCAGGTCACTGCCGTGTCCGAACGGACCTCCGGCGTGCCGAAATCTGCCTGACGTTCATAGCCCATGCGATCGCCTCTCCGCAGACTCAAAGTCTGCCGGTGTATTGATATTATCAGGAATTTCCGAAAACCGCACCGCCCGTGCGCCGATGCTTGTCGCAAAGGCCCGCATCGAATGGCGGCCATCGCCGGTCAGCAGTGCATCAAGCGTGGCGGATGCCTGCGCAGGCCACAGACCGATGACGGGCTGATCCTCGCAATAGGCAGGCGCCGGGCGCAATTGCGCCAGCAGATCGTCGCCCAAGCCTACACTGTCCACCGAACAGGTCAGCACTTGGTCATAACCCGCGTCGCGTGCGTGGTGTAGCGCGGCGGCAATCCCGCCCAGCGGCCCCATATCGGCGCGCGGCCAATCGGGCAAAGTGGGCGCAGGTGCCGTCTCGCGGCCCACCACGACTACAGCATCGCAATGCGCCTCAAGCGCCTCAACCGCCCGCGCCAGCAGCGTGCGTCCGCCCAGCTCCGCCAGCGCCTTGTCGCTGCCGAAACGGATAGACCTGCCACCGGCAAGGACCGCGCCGAGGATCACTCCGCTGCCTGCCTTTCCGCATCCGCCCCGAAATCTTCCGGGAAGTTCCGCAGCGCCGACAACACCGGATAAGGCGTGAACCCACCCAAAGCGCAGAGTGAGCCGAACTTCATCGTCTCGCACAAGTCTTCAAGCAGCACGATCTCGTCCGCCAGCGAACGCTCTGCCTTGCGGGCGTTGTGCATCTGCGGCAGCGCTTCCACGCGATCCGGCGCACGCCCGGACCGCGCGCGAATACGGTCGATGAGTTCCACCCCGCGCGTCGAACCGATGCGGCAGGGCGTGCATTTGCCGCACGATTCCACCGCACAGAATTCCATCGCGAACCGCGCCTGCGCGCTCATGTCCGCTGTTTCATCGAACACCGTGATCCCGGCATGGCCAATCAACCCGTCCGCCGCCGCAAAGGCTTCATAATCGAACGGCAAGTGGAAATCGGACCGCGCGTGATAGGCTCCCAGCGGCCCTCCCACCTGCACTGCACGCACCGGACGGCCCGAAGCCGTGCCGCCGCCGATCTCATCCACCAGTTCGCCCAGTGTGATGCCAAAGCCCACTTCGAACAGGCCACCGTGCTTCACATTACCCGCGATCTGGATCGGCATAGTGCCCTTCGACCGCCCGAACCCGACCGCAGCATAGGCCGCCGCGCCGTTTGCCGTGATCCACGGCACCGCCGCCAGCGTCAGCACGTTGTTGACCACGGTCGGCTTGCCGAACAGCCCTTCCAGCGCAGGCAGTGGAGGCTTGGCCCGCACTTCGCCGCGTTTGCCCTCAAGCGAATTCAGCAGCGACGTTTCCTCGCCACAGACATAGGCCCCCGCGCCGACGCGCACTTCCAGTTCAAACGGCGCGACCAGATGCGCACAGGCGCGCACCGCCGCTTCCATCTTGGCTATCGCGTGCGGATATTCGCTGCGGATATAGACATAGCCCTTCTGCGCGCCGACAGCATGGGCCGCAATCGCCATACCTTCGATCAGCATGAAAGGGTCGCCCTCCATCACCATGCGGTCGGCAAAGGTCGCGCTATCGCCTTCATCGGCGTTGCAGACGATGTATTTGCGGGTCTCCGCAGCCTTGGCCACGGTGGTCCACTTGATGCCCGCTGGAAAGCCCGCGCCGCCACGCCCGCGCAGGCCCGATTCGGTCACTTGCGCAATCGTCGCCTCAGGGCCGATTTCCCGCGCCTTAGCGAGGCCCTGCCAGCCACCATGCGCGGCATAGTCCTCAAGGTTCAAGGGCCGCGTCTTGCCGGCACGCGCAAAGGTGAAGCGCTGTTGCCGGGCGATAAAGGGGTGCCGCTCGATAGCACCGATAGCCTTGGCCGAAGTGCCATCCAGCACCGCCGCCACATCTGCGACATCCAGCGGCCCGAAACCAACCCCGTCGATCTCGGCCAGCGGCTCCAGCCAGTGCATTCCCCAAGACGAAACGCGCTCAACCGCACAGCCTGCCGCCGCAAACGCTGCGGCAACCTCGTCTGCGCCACAAGCCAGCGCCAGCGCATCGTCGCTGATCCGCACCACAGTCATGCCAGCGCCTCCACCAGCGCGCCCAGCTTTGCCGCATCGAGCCGCGCGTGGACCTTGTCCCCCACCATCGCGTTCGGCCCCACCGAACACAGGCCGAGGCAATAGACCGTCTCCACTTTCACCCGATGATTCGCCGGCATCGCCGCCGCCAGCGCATCAACCCCGCGCGCCTGACAGGCTTCTGCCCGGCACAGCTTCAGGACAGGGCGTGCGTCAGGCTCAGCATGAAAATCGTGATAGAAGCTCACCACACCGTGTACTTCGGCCCGGCTGAGATTGAGCGCATCCGCAATGGCGCGCATGGCCTCTTCCGAAACGTGGCCATATTCTGCCTGCACGTCGTGCAGGATGGGCAGGAGCGGACCTTCGCGTCCGGCATGTGCGGCGATGATCTCTTGCAGTCTTTTCATGGTCGCTTCTGCCTTCCGTCAAAGTCATCGCCGGTCAAATCGAAAAAGCCGAAGTTTGATAGAAATTTCCTATTATCCTGTATCAAACTCGCGTGCCACCGCCATCGCGGCACCTGCCATCGGGCTGAGCGGCGCACGATTGACAACGACCAGACCAATACGCCGCGGCTGCTCGCTTTCGTCCAACGGCAAGAACTTCGCCCAGGACAACCCCACCAACAGGTGGGCGTACGTGTCCGGTACAATCGTGCAGAACCCGCCCGACCGCACCAGATCAAACAACGTTACGTAACTATCCGCCACCACCCGTGGTGTAATCGCCAATCCGCGCGCACGCATTTGCGCATCCAGAATCCGCCGAAACTGCATACCCTGATGCAGCAAGCACAGCGGCTGATGCGCTGCCGCCTCCCAACCGATTTTGGTCAACGCACCGCACTTGCCATCGGAACGGGTAACGAACAAATAGCGTTCTTGATGCAGAGCTACGGACAGCACATTTCCCGGCGGTTCATGGTCGAGATAAGTGAGTCCCGCGTCGCATTCAAACGTGTTGAGCGCCCGCTCGATCTCTCGCGACGTAGCCGATCTCACCGCAAGCGTCAGGCTTGGATATCGTTTGAGCAAGGCTTTTCCAAACAGTCCCGCCAAAGGCAAAGCAGCCGGGATCGCAGCTAACGAGAATTCGCCTGTGATCTGCGATGAATGCGCCATCACAGAAGTTGTCATGCTCGCAACTGCGCCGAGAATCTGCTCAGCCCACGGCAGCATGGCTTCGCCCTGCGCCGTCAGACCCACAAAGCGCCGATCCCGTTCAACCAGCCGGTAGCCAAGTTCCTGTTCGAGAGCCGTCAGCCCTGCCGACAGTGTTGGCTGCGAGACGCCACACTCGAACGCAGCATTGGCGAAATGGCGACATCGGGCAATGGTCACGAAATAGCGTAGCTGTCTTAAGTGCATCGGCAAAGTGGCTCAGGTGATAGGTCGTCTCTATCAACGCTTCGCAACCGGGCGTGTCAACAGTCGGGCGGACTGCCCCCGCCCTTGCCTCTTTCAATCGCGTTCCGCCTGATGAAATGCAAAGTTCCGCTTTGCAGCTTTGCGAATTCACTTGAGCAAGTTTCGCTGAAATGGGCTAAGGGGCGCGATATACCCGGATTCCCAAAGGATATCAGCCGTGCAAGACACTCTTCTCCGCCAGGTCGAAACCACTGCCCCCGCAGGCGTTCGGACCGACTGGACGCGCGAGGAAATCGCCGCACTGTTTGACCTGCCGATTACCGAACTGGTGTTTCGCGCTGCAGAGGTCCATCGCGCGCATCACCGGGCGGGCGAAGTGCAGCTTTGCACGCTGCTTTCGATCAAGACCGGCGGTTGCCCCGAAGATTGCGGCTACTGCTCACAGTCCGTCAAGGCAGACAGCGGCATCGAAGCGACCAAGCTGATGGAAGTGCAAAAGGTGCTGCAAAGCGCCGCACAGGCCAAGGACAACGGATCGAAGCGCTTCTGCATGGGCGCAGCCTGGCGCAACCCCAAGGAGCGCGACATGCCCGCCGTCATCGCCATGATCAAGGGCGTGCGCGAAATGGGCATGGAAACCTGCATGACGCTGGGGATGCTCACGCCCGGGCAGGCCGCCCAACTCGCAGAAGCGGGCCTCGATTATTACAACCACAACATCGACACATCGCCTGAACGGTACGAAGAAGTCATCACGACCCGCACGTTCGCTGATCGCCTGCAAACACTGGAAAACGTGCGCAACGCCGGGATCAATGTCTGCTCTGGCGGCATCGTGGGCATGGGCGAAACCCGCGCCGATCGCGTCGGCTTCGTTCACGCGCTGGCCACGCTGGAACAGCACCCGGAAAGCGTGCCGGTCAACGCGCTCGTGCCGGTCAAGGGCACCGTGCTAGGCGATATGCTGGCCGATACGCCGCTGGCCAAGATCGACGATATCGAATTCGTTCGCACCATCGCTGTCGCGCGCATCACCATGCCGCTTTCGATGGTCCGCCTTTCGGCAGGGCGCGAATCGATGTCCGAAGCCACGCAGGCGATGTGCTTCATGGCGGGCGCCAATTCGATCTTCACCGGCGACAAGCTCCTGACCGCCGCCAACGCTGGCGACGATGCCGATGCTGCCATGTTCGCCCGCCTCGGCCTCAAGCCGATGGAAGGCGAAGAACCGCTGCGCGCGATGAAAGCCGTCGGAGGCTGTTCCGGGGGCTGCGCGGCCTGATGGCTGAAAGCACCACCCGCACCGGCAACCTTTGGTCGGCCCACACGGCAGATCTTGCCGCGCTGGGCGAGAAAGCCCGGCTGCGCGCGCTGACACCCCGGCGCGGCGTGGATTTCGCCTCGAACGATTACCTCGCGATGTCGTCATCACCGCGCCTTGCCACGGCGGTGCAAAACGCCATCGCGCGCGGCGTGCCGCTGGGTTCGGGCGGTTCACGCCTGCTGCGCGGCAACGATCCCGAACACGAAGCGCTGGAAGAGGACGCCGCGCGCTTTTTCGGGTGCGAAAGCGCGTTGTTCTTCTCGGCAGGCTATGCCGCCAACGTCGCGCTGCTCTCCACCTTGCCACAGCGCGGGGATCTGATCGTTTACGACGAATTGGTCCATGCATCGATGCACGAAGGCCTGCGGCTTACGCGCGCCACGTCGATCAGCGCGGCCCACAACGATGCGCAAAGTTTTGACGATGTGGCGCGGGAATGGCGCGCAAAGGGCAACACCGGCCGCGTGTGGTTCGCATTCGAAACGCTCTATTCGATGGACGGCGATATGGCCCCCGTCGCAGACATGGCGCGCGCGGCCGAACGCCACGATGCGGTGATGCTGATCGACGAAGCGCACGCCACCGGCGTTTTCGGCCCCGCTGGGCGCGGCCTTGCCGCCGGGCTGGATGGCCGGGCCGACACCATCGTTCTGCGCACCTGCGGCAAGGCGCTGGGCTGCGAAGGCGCACTGGTTCTGGGGCCGCGCGTGGTCCGCGATTTCCTCGTCAATCGCGGACGCCCCTTCATCTTCTCCACCGCCCCTTCGCCACTGGTCTGCGCCGCCGTGCGCGAAGCGCTGCACATGTTGGCAGACGAACCGCAGCGGCGCGAAGCCCTGCACTATCTGGTCGCCCATGCCGAGCGCGTGCTGGCCCCTCACGGCGCACAGGCCACCGGATCGCAGATCTTGCCGCTAATCCTGCACGAAGATGCGCGCACGATGGCCGTCGCTGCCGCCCTTCAGGCCAAAGGCTTCGACGTGCGCGGCATTCGCCCGCCCACCGTGCCGCAGGGCACCAGTCGCTTGCGCATCTCGCTTACGCTCAATTCAACGCAGGCAGACGTTGATGCGCTTGGCGCAGCGCTGGCGGACGCCCTGAAGTGAGCGCGTTCGTCGTAACCGGCACCGATACCGGCATCGGCAAGACGATCTTTTCCGCCGCGCTGACCGGAGCGCTCAACGCGCATTACTGGAAACCGGTGCAGGCCGGACTGGACGATGGTGCAGACCGCGATCACGTGGCCCGCCTCGCGGGCGTTGCCTCAGAACACGTCCTGCCCGAAGCCTATCGCCTCACCACGCCCTGTTCGCCACATCGCGCGGCAGAGCTCGATGGCGTGGTGATCGACCTTGCCAACCTTGCCCTGCCGCCGCAGCGCCCTCTTGTGATCGAAGGGGCGGGCGGCGCGCTCGTGCCCGTTACGCGCAATACCACCTATGCTGATGTGTTTGCATGGTGGAACCTGCCGACGATCGTAGTCGCGCGCACCGCGCTGGGCACGATCAACCATTCGCTGCTGACGTTTGAGGCACTTCGCTCACGCGGAGTGCCGGTGCACGGCGTTGCGTTCGTAGGTGAAGCGAACGAAGACAGCGAAGCCACGATCTGCACAATGGGCAAAGTGCGCCGTCTAGGCCGTTTGCCGATCCTGCAAAGGCTGGATCAGCAAAGTCTGGCGATTGCTTTTGCCAAGGGCTTCAACATCGCCAGCTTTACCGACTGATACCAACCTTCACCCCAGAACGAGGTGAAGCGCATTCAGGCTTGCGCCCACGACCAGAGCAGCAATGACGAGAGCTTCTGCGGGCACGCGACGTGCGCTGCGGATGCGGTTGGGAGCGGTAATGATCGTCATCAGGTGAGTCCTTGTTCATCGAACATGAACCCTAGCGAGGTCGCCTTGGGCTTCGGTGATCGCCAGTTGGCGAATCGGGGCAAAAGCGCCTCGATAGACACTCTACTAAATGACTTGAGATTAATGTCAACTTAATGAGTGGAGTTTTTGAGGTGGTCGCTTGACCGCCATCAGCCAGCCACAAAATCCTCCCCATTTTTCCGAAGGACAAAAGGGAAGGTGGCATTCGCGCCAGCGAATGACGGAGGGAATATGTTCGTTACCCCTCCACCACCCGCTACACGGGCGGTCCCCCTCCCCGCCTGTGCTTCGCAAAGGCAGGGAGGATTTTACAAACTCAATCCTCGAAAATCGCCACCGCGCGCGTCCACCCGGCTGACGCGCCCCTGATCTTGTGCGGGAAGCAACTGACCGTGAACCCATTGGGCGGCAGCACTTCCAGGTTGTGCAGCTTTTCAAGGTGGCAATAGCCGATATCGCGGCCTGCCTTGTGCCCTTCCCAGATCAGCGAGGTATCGCCGGTTTCTTTCACTTTTTCAGCGGTATGCACGAACGGCGCATCCCAGCTCCAGGCATCGGTTCCGGTCACGCGGACGCCGCGCGAGGTGAGATACATCGTTGCCTCGTACCCCATGCCGCAGCCGATGCTGACGTAATCGGGGTTCCCCACCGCCTTGCCGGCGGCGGTGTTCACCAGCACGATCTCCAGCGGTTTCAACTCGTGCCCGATGCGCTTGAGTTCGTCTTCCACGTCCTGCGCGGTGACGACGTAGCCATCGGGAAAATGCCGGAAGTCCAGCTTCACGCCCGGTTGGAAGCACCACTCCAGCGGCACTTCGTCGATGGTCATGGATGGCTCGCCACCATTCATTGTCGGATGGAAGTGCCACGGTGCGTCAAGGTGCGTGCCGTTGTGCGTGGTCAGCGTTACGTTTTCGACCGCAGCGAAGCCAGCAGCATCGGGGGTATCCTCAGGCGTTACACCGGGGAAAAAGAACCCCAGTTCGCCCATCGTCTCGCCATGCTTCTGGTATTCGATCTTCGGACGCAGGAACGGCGGATCGGTGATCACATCGTTCTCGAGGAAGATCGAAAGATCGACGAAACGACGAGTCATGCGGTCACTCCCCCCAAGGTCTCGGCAAACCAGTCGGCAATGCAGTCACGACCATAAGCCATGTTGTCCGCGCCAACGTGTTCGACGCCGCCTTCGCGGGCGGTGAAGATCACTTTCTCGCGGCGGGGCGAATTGATCAACTGGTCATAGAGGTCGTCGGCATAAGCCACGCTGATCTGGCGATCCTGTGCACCGTGGGTGACAAGGAACGGCACCTTGATCCGGTCCATGTGCCCGTTGAGGTTCATGTCCGTGGATTTGGCGAGGAACTCGTCCATGTCCTTCGCGCCGAAGGCCCACATTACATGCGCCCAATAATGCGGAACCGGGTTTTCGCCCTCGCGCTTCATGCGCTTATCCTGCACTTCGCGCCAGTTGTGGTTGGCTCCCCACACGGCCCCGCTGGCAAAGCGCGGCTCATAGGCCACCGCGCGCGGCGCAAAGTGGCCGCCCAGTGAAATGCCGGTCATGCCGATGCGCGCAGGGTCAACATCCGCCTGCTGCTCCAGCCAGTCCACCGCCTTGCTCGCCCAGTTCTCCGAATGCGGATCGACCGGCAAGTCCTGCAGGCGCAGCGCCTCGCCCGTGCCCGGCTGGTCGACGCAGAGCGTGGAAATGCCCCGGCGCGCCAGCGCTTCGGGCAGGCGGCTCCAGTAGAGCAGCTCCTTGCAGCTATCCAGACCGTTGCAATAGACCACCACCGGATGCGGCCCCGGCCCTTCGGCGCGAGTATAGAGCGCAGGCATTGTCCCGGTGCTCAGCGGAATTTCCACCCGCTCGCGGTTGATCTTGCCCAGTTTGGCCGACCGTTCGAAGGCGTCCAGCGCCTTGGCATAAGTCTCCTTGCGCCCCGGCGCGCCGTGGCCCTGCATACGCTCTGCCACAAGCAGATAGAGCGAAGCACGCTCCAGCTTGTTCGAGGCAGAGAACGCACGACCCTTGGCCTCATCTTCCGCCGCCAGCTCGATCAGTTTGTCGCCATAAGCGGCCCACTGCTTCATGAATTGCGGCGTGCCCGCATCGCCGCCATTGGCCGCCGCATCGATGATCGGCTGGCACATGTCGACGATCTCACCGATCTGTCCGCCGCTCTCCATCGCGATCGAGACAGAGAGGTTCCAGATGTAGTTCGGAAACGGTTCGTACAATGCCATGGATCAGGCCTCGCCAGCGAGTTCGGGCGTCTTGAACAGACCCGGATTGACGTGAGGATGGGGCATGGTCTGCGGGCCGCCAACGCCGATGCCCCACTGGTCCATGACCATGGGCGCAGGCTTGTGCACCTTGAACTCGTGCGTATCGAAATCAACTTCCTCGAGTTCAGAAGTGTACTCGGTGACGAAGCCGCCGGGCGTGACGAAATAGCTGAAGGTGTTGTTCCCCGCCGTGTGGCGACCGGGGCCCCAGCTGATGTCGATGCCCTTGATCTTGAGGCGGTGCGCGCCGCGCATCATGTCGTCCACCGAAAGCATGTCATAGGCCACGTGGTTGAGGCAGGCAGGCCCCGGCAGGATAGCAATGCGGTGGTGCGCCGAATTGCAGCGCAGGAAGCACATGAAATCGCCCAGCCAGTCCGAAACCTTGAAGCCCAGCACATCCGTGAAGAACTTCACCGTGTCCTGATGGTTGGGCGAATGCAGCACGATATGGCTGATCTTCACCGGCACACCTTCCCAGCGCGCCAGTTCGCGCGCCGCGCCCTTGGCCACATCGCTCGAAACTTCCAGTAGCAGCCCATCGGGCGAGAAGAAGCGGAAGCCATAGCCGCCGCCCGGCGAGGTGAGGTCAGCAGGCGCAGCCACCACCTTGCATCCCGCCGCTTCAACCTTGGCGCAAAGCGCATCCACATCGGCCCGGCTATCCGCCGCCAGCGCGATCACATCGACGCGGTTTTCATCGGCCTTGCGCAGCTGCACGACGTGATGTTCATCATGCCCCTGTGCCTTGAACCAGGCCTGCCCTTCAGCCTCGCCCACCGGCTCAAGCCCCCAGACATCGGCATAGAAAGCCTTCTCGGCATCAAATTCCTTCACGCCATACCCGACATAGCGGATTTCGGTAACGCGGCTCATTTGGGATCTTCCTTGAAAACGTGAAATCAGATGGGTTGCGAGACGACCGCGAACATCTCCGCCGTCGCCTTGTGATTGTCGACCGCAGGCCCCTTGCCCAACTGGCCCAGGCAGATCGCAAGGCTGCTCTCGACGATATAGCGGCACCGCTCGAACCGCCGGTCGCGATAGGCTTTCAGCGCGCTCTCCACGTCGTCGGCCCGGCCCAGCTCTTCGGCCAGCACAATGGCATCCTCGATGGCCATGCCAGCGCCCTGCCCCAGATGCGGGGTCGTGGCATGAACGGCATCGCCCAGCAGGCCCACCCGGCCACAGCTCCAGTCGCCGCGCACGAGCATCCCTTCGAGCGGGCGATAGACCACGCCGTCATCATCGGTGATCTGTTCCCCCAGTTCGCGAATCTGCGGCGAACACTTCGCCAGCTTTGCACGCATTGCAGCCGCGATTCCGTCCTTGGGATACCACGGCTTGTCCGGCTCCGGCGTGGTGACATACATGTACATCACGTCCGCGCTCATCGGCACCAGCCCCACACCGGTCGGCCCATTATAGACCTGCAGCGCATCCAGCCCTTCGGCGCGCGGGAAGTTATACCGCCACACCGCCTGGCCCGTAAATTCCGGCTTTTCGGCATCGGGCAGGATCATCGCGCGGGTCTGCGAATAGACGCCATCCGCCCCGATTACCACGTCATAGCTGCCGGTCGAACCATCCGAAAAGGCCACCTGAACCTTCGCGCCATCGTCCTCGATCTTCTCGGCCGTAACGCCAAGACGCAGTTCCGCCCCTTGCGCCTTGGCACTATCACCCAGCACTGCCTGCAAAGCGCGCCGTCCGATGCCGACGTTGGCGGGGCGCCCTTCCACCAGCCGGGGCGAAGGCACGCGCGCCACCTTGGTCCCATCGGGCAGGAAAATCTCCACGGCATCGAACCCGCAGGCCGCATCCATGAAGTTGTCGAGCACGCCCAACTGGTCCATCGCGCGGATCACGTTGGACTGCTGGATGATGCCCACGCCATAGACCGACCAGTTGGGATCACGTTCGATCACCGTCACGGCATGGCCATCGCGAGTCAGCGCAATCGCTGCCGAAAGCCCGCCGATTCCCGCGCCGACGACAAGAATATTCAGATTTTTCATAATCTTGCACACACCCTGCCGCGCAGACTGTGCCCCTCTCAAATGGCAGTGTTCGTTGGCGGCGGATTTAAGCCCCCGCTATCAATTCACAAAGCAAGTAATTTTTATGCCTCTGCATTCATGAAATTGATGAAAAAGCATCCAAGCCTTTAGCTTGACTCGCATTGACGGTGGCGGAATACCCTTTCAGAATAAGGGTTCTAATTAGGCACCGTACCTATGGTGACGTGCCTGTCGGGAGAAGACATGACCACGCCAATCAAGGCTCCGCGCCAACCGGGCATACCGCAGGGGCTGACCATCGTCCTTGCGGGCTTCCTGCCGATCATCGCCATCGTCTCGATGTTCCCGGCGGTGCCAGCCATGATCGCCCATTTCGCCAGCGATCCTGCGGCGCAGACCAAAGTCCCCGCAATGGTGTCCGCGCCCGGTCTTACCGTGGCCGTGCTCGCGCTCTTCGCCGGGCTGATGGTTGACAAGTTCGGCCGTCGCCGCCTGCTGCTGGTGTCCACCGCGCTCTATGGTTTCGTCGGCATCGCGCCGATGTTTCTGGTCGACCTCGATCAGATCTACGTCTCGCGTCTTGTGCTTGGCGTGGCCGAAGCGGCGATCCTGACCACGGTCAACACGCTGATTGGCGATTATTGGGATCAACAGGGGCGCAACCGTTGGCTCACGCTTCAGGGCCTGATCGGCCCGTTCTTCGGCAGCGCGGTCATCTTCACATCGGGCTATCTCGCCGCGATGAGCTGGAACTCGGTCTTCCTGATCTACGGCGCGGGCTTCCTCGTCTTCTTCGCCATGCTCGCTTTCATCTACGAACCCGAAAGCGATGAAACGGCGCGCAAGATGCTCGGCATCGGCGCAGAGGCCAGCACGCCCTTCCCGTGGGCAGGCGTCCTGCTGTTTGGCGTGGTTACCCTGTTCGGCGGCGCGCTCTATTATGTCTTCATCATCAATGGCGGCATGGTGTGGAAGGAACTGGGCGTGATGGACCCGGCGGAGATCGGCCGCCTCACCACCATTCCCAGCATGTTCGTGATTGCAGGCGCCGGAATTTTCTGGGCCACCACCCGCTTCGGACCGCGCATCCAGCTCACGATCTTCCTGCTTCTGCTCGGCTCTGGCCTTGCCGTCATCGGCATGGCGGAAGACTGGAAGGGCATGGTCGCAGGCATGGCACTGCAACAGACCGGCGCGGGCATGGCCGTACCCACGCTGATCGCATGGGCGCAGGGCTATCTGCCGTTCGAACATCGTGGGCGTGGCATGGGCGTGTGGACCTCGGCCTTCTTCTTCGGCCAGTTCGTCTCGCCGCTGCTGGTCAGCGCGGCGCGGGTCTACAGCGGTTCGATGCAGGGTGCCTTCGTGATCGCAGGCCTGCTCGGCGTGGTCATCGCGCTGGTCACATGGTTCATCGTCGCCCCGCGCCAGCCCGCACCGGCAGCCGCCTGATGCGCCTCACCGGTATCGCCCTCGCTGCCATTGCCGCGCTGGCCCTGCCCGGCAATGGCCCCGCCGCGCCCGACAACCGCAAGATCGTCGAAGACTTCGCACGCCTGTTCTATGTCGAACGGGACGTGAAACAGGCCTTCGAAACCTATGTCGCGCCCGATTACCTCCAGCACAATCCCGGCGTGCCCGATGGACGCGAAGCAGCCATAGCGCTGCTTCAACCGATGTTCTCGGACCGCAACCGCAGCTTCGAAGTGCGCAAGATCCTCGTCGATGGCGATCTCGCCGCGATCCACATCTTCGCCCGGCCCGATCCCGCCGCCCGCGGAGCCGCCGTGGCAGACTTCTACCGCCTCAAGGACGGCAAGATCGTCGAACACTGGGACGTGATCCAGCCCATCCCCGAAAAGTCGGCCAACCCGCATCCGATGTTCTGAACGAGGCATCGCCCCTTCAAATCGGGGCGATGCCCTTGCTCGCGAGGGTAGTCTCGGTCGCCGACATGCCTGTCGTGCGGGGAGCAGCGATAAAGCGGCTCCCCTCCGTCAGATCAGCACGATATCGTCTGCCTGCAGGGTTGGAAGCCCCGTCAGCACGGCAATGCGCACTTGCGCCGCACTACCGCTGCCGTCGGCGTCATAGAACAACCCGCCCGTCGCGCTGTTGTAGATCAGGTGCTGGTCTGCCGTGGTTGCTCTGGTCCCAAAGGCCAGTTCGCCGGGGTCGAGTGCGCCAAGGCCGAAATCGGCCAGAGCGCTGAATGCCGAGATCGAAAGTTCGATGCGGTCCTCACCTGCCGTAAAGTCCTGCACGGTATCCGAATTTGCCGTGAGTTCCAGCGTGCTGAACTGGAAGGCATCAGCCCCCAGACCACCGCGCAACGTATCCTTGCCCGCACCGCCATTCAGCACGTTGTCGCCTTCGTTGCCAAGCAGCGTGTTCGCCAGCGCGTTGCCGGTGCCGTTGATATTGCCGGCGCCGCTTTCCAGCGTCAGCTTTTCGACATTGGCGGAAAGCGTGTAGCTGACCGAAGCGGTAACGAGATCGATCCCGCCCACTTCCTTGCCGGTGCCAGCATCGATCACGCGCTCTTCGATCACCACATCGCCCGCATTGTCGACCCAGTAACTGTCTGCGCCAAGACCGCCGATCATGGTATCGGCACCTTCGCCGCCCCTCAACTGGTCGATGGCATCACCACCCAGCAGCGTATCGTCGCCAAGGCCGCCGAACAGCTTGTCTGCGCCAGCACCGCCATCGATCCGGTCATCGCCTTCGCCGCCATCGAGCGTGTCGACTCCGCCATTGCCGATCAGCACGTCATTGGACGCCGTAGAGCGAGCAAGGCCGTTGTTCGAAGCGGTTGGCGTAATCGTATCGTTGCGATCGGTGCCGGTTATGATCAGACCGTCCGTCAGGTCGAGCACGGTGACCGCGATTTCCTGTTCGGCGAACAAACCGCCCGCATCGCTGGCCTGCACGACCACATCATAAATGTTGTCACCATCCTGATCGGTAGGCGCTTCGAAATTCGGTGCCGTCAGGAACGTCAGCACGCCACTCGTCTCGTCAATGGTGAAGAGCGCCGCATCGGCACCGCCCGCGATGGCGAACGTCGGCGTGTCACCATCGCCGTCGGTGGCGGTAACGGTCGTCACGTCCGTGATGTTTTCCGCAATGCTGATGGCAACCACCTCGCCCCCGCCATTGGACGTGATCACCGGCGCATCGGTGACCGGATCGATCACGATGTCCTGCGATGCCAGCACCAGCGCGCCACGGCGGTCGGTCACGGCATAGTTCAGCGTGATCGTGCCGCTGAAGTTTTCGGCCGGGGTGATCGTGATGATCCCGCCGCTCTGGGAAACCGATCCGACTTCGGGGCTGAGATCGAGCAGCACCGAAAGCGTATCGCCATCGATGTCGGTAAAGCCGGCCAGCAGGGCAGCGGTGCTGACGGTGTAGGGCGTGCCTTCGGTGCCATGCGGCAGCACCGCCTGCGTGCCGCTCAGCACCGGCGCATCGTTTACAGGCGTGACGGTGACCGTGGCCGTGGCAGACTTGCTGTTCCCTTGGCCGTCCACCACGGTGTAAGCAAACGTCGCAGGTCCATTGAAATCGGCGCTTGGCGTGAAAGTCAGCCGCCCGTCCAGACCCAGCGCAACGGTGCCCTCGGCCAGCGTGACAACCGCGCCGCCTGCGGTGATTGCCGTGCCGGCGATATGCGTGACCTGCAGCGTATCGATTGTGACGTCGTTGGTGCGCACATCGAACGTGACGGCTCTGTCTTCGTTGACAACCGCAGTGTCGTTGGTCGTGCGCGGGCCGGTGTAGACTGAAAGGATCTGCGCCTTGATGTCTGGCTGTGCAAAAATGTCGGTCTGTGGGCCGTAATCGGCCCAGCTTATCACGATGTCACCATTGGCCAGCGTGTCGATCGAAGGCGTGACCTGTTTGTTCAACGTCTGCGTATTGACCCGGACTTCCGTGCCGATCCTGACGCCTGTGGCGCTGAAGGCCTGCACCCTGATGCCGGCGCTGCTGGTATCGCCAAGCGTGTTGCTCTCATCTTCCCAGGTGATCGCGAACCCTCCGTTCTGGAGCGCGGTCACGGCTGGAAATTGCTGCCCACGGATGGTGTCGGTGTTGACGAGGAAATCGCCGCCCCGCCGGTTGCCGTCGGCGTTATAAATTTGCGCTCTGATGCTGAAGCCGTCTGCGTCTTCAGCCGGGGTGCGCAGATTACCGCCACGGTCCATCCAGGTGATGACAAAGCCGCCGTCAGCCAGACCGGTAACGGACGACTCATCCTGAGGGAAAGATACCGTCGAGTTTACGGAATTCATGAAGAGTTCTAGGCTGGCCCGGCTGCCATCGGCGTTGAGGATGATCGCCCTGATGTCTCTGTCGCTGTTGTCGGCGTTGCCTTGGGTCCAGCTGATGACAAAACCGCCATTGGCAAGTGATGCGACAGCAGGAAACGCCATATTGTTACCGGAAGCGAGATTGGCCACAAATTCGTTACCAACCTTGACACCGCTTTCGGTGTAAATCTGTGCTCTGATGGTACTGCTTATTGAACCGAAAAATTCGGTACGATCGGCCCAGGTGACCACGAAATTGCCGTTGTTCAACGCCGTTACGGCTGAGAACTGCTGATCACCTTGCACATTCGTGTTTACCCGGAACTCGGCCCCGACCCTGCCTCCGGTGGCATCGAAGATTTGTGCCTTTATGCCATAGGCAATTTCCCCCAGCGCCCCGCTGTTGTCCGACCACGTTACGACGAACTTTCCACCGGCAAGCGCCGTGATCGCGGGATTCGCTTGCGCGCCAACCGCGGCGCTGGGCACCTGGAACTCGCCACCGACCTTGGCTCCCGAAGCGTCGTAAATCTGTGCGCTGATGTTGTCTTCCATGGTCGCACCGACCTGTCGGCCGCGGTCATACCAGGTGACAACAAACCCGCCGTTGGACAGGGCAGTGACGCTCGAGTTGATCTGCGTCCCCCCAGTCAGCGTGTTTACAAGCAGTTCCGTGCCGACCGGCGCAATGACAGCAACCATAGATTCATCCCCATCCCGTGGACGATTGCATAATTCGTCCATTTCCGATGAGATGTGTGTATCAAAGTGGATTTACTGACAAGCCTGCCTCTTGTGTACCATTCAATATTGCTGTCCCAAACTGAGGCTTGAATCCAAATCCTGACATATTTTGGAAATATTTTACTTTAGTTATAGTGCACGCAACAATCCAAAGACTGAAAACTCTCTCAAATAATCAATGCCATAACCAATTTTCGTTGACCACATGCTGTCGTCGCATCATCGAACAGATTCGGCCAGCCCGGTTCGGTCTGTGGCTCCCGGCGCACCATGCCCTTCTATTGCGGAACCAGAACTCGCCGACACTCGCCTTGCGTACCGGTGATACAAGGTGGCGCCTGCTATGCCGCGCGTCGCGGTTTCGGGCCGCGTTTCTGAGGCGCAAGCGCGCGGCCTGTCTGTTCTTCCATGTCGGCCAGCCATTCCGGTGAGCCAACCGGCCGTCCGGTGCTTTCCGCCCTGCGGATTGCGGCATAGGTCAGCGCTTCGTCGAAGTCTTCGGAAAGGAATACGGCAAAGTCGCCCACCCTCTGCAGTGCAGGACCAACGGTTACGAACCGGTCATCCTTGCCCGCAATCAGCGCGCGGGTGCTGGACCACGGCCAGTCCTCGCACCGTGCCACCAGACGGGCGCGGACGGGGTTGAAGGCGATGTAGCGGAGCGCGGCGACGAAATGTGGTTCGTCCATCGCCACCGAACTGAACCGGCCCTGCCACAGATGGCCTGTCACCCGCAGGCGCGCGTTGATGTAACCGGTGTAGTGACGGTGTACGTAGCGGAACGTGCGCTGCAGGCCGTCCTCATCCGAAGGGACCGCCACGATGTGCACATGGTTGGGCATCAGGCAGTAGGACCAGATCTCCACTCCGGACCGCCCGGCTGCCTCGGCAAGGAGATCACGATAGAGCGCATAGTCGCCATCCTCGAAGAACGTCTGCTCGCGACGGTTGCCCCGCTGGGTGACGTGATGCGGAATGCCGGGAAGGACAAGGCGGGGAAGGCGGGCCATGCTGGGAGGCTATGCGCAGGCAGGGGAACGTCAGTTTGGGGGTTTATGCACGTGTCACCGTAATCCCACGCACGTGTCACCGTAATCCCAATTTGCTCGGTAATTTGGAGAATTTTAAGAGTTTACCGACGAAAAGCTGGTCATTTTTCTGATCCGTCTTATAATTAATATTCGCTGGCGAATACGGAGCTTGTTCCCCGAAGCAACTGGCGCTGAGACAGCAATTTATAGAGTTCGTTAGAAACCGCCATGCAAGTGCCCGGATAAGTCTCGTCCATTATCGAAAGATGCACCCCCTCCATCTTCGATTTTTTTAGAGCCACCGTCTGGCTGTCCAGTAAGGTTTGAGGACTGCGCAGTAGACGTGTTTCACGTGGCTGCTCAAAGGGAGCTGTAGTATTGCCCCAATCAATGGCACTGAATACCTTCCTTCTGACATTTAAGGCATAGTAGGCCTCACTATAAGGAGACCCATCCTTCGCTAAAACCTCGACTTTGCGAAATTCATGAAGTCCTGGTTCAACGTGCTCGACGCATTCGCGAAAACTTTTGCTTACCCCCCAAAATGAACAAAATCCCAGCCAATGCGGAAGGGCTTTACGCTCAGTCTTCATCCGGGCCTGCAAAGGCCAAAAACGATCATCAATGTCCACCGCTGACCACCAAAGCTTGCCATAGAGCTTAAGGCAGTTGTTTTCTTGATAATATTCGATCGACGGGGTTAAATCACGGCAGGGAGGTTCCATTTCAAATTTTACGGAAGAGAATTGTGAACCGTCATGTTGTAAAATCCACGCCATTTACTTCACTTCCTTGCACAGAGATATATCGCTAGGCGGCGTGGACAAATTTGAGCCAGTATCTGGCTGTGGCGATATGGACCATGCCGAGGAAGCTATTGGCAAGCTGATCGTAGCGGGTAGCGATCGC
>NZ_JABAID010000028.1 GCF_012641335.1 Novosphingobium sp. ERN07 | reverse complement strand
CCACACCAAAGCCCTTTTACCCATAGACCTGTGCGAGCCCCACCGCGGGTCGTACTTGTAAGACTTTCGTACGCCTGCCGGCGCCCGAAACCCTTCGACTTTGCTTCCGTTCGCGACAAACACGGCGAACGGCGTATTCTAGTGGGAGCGGACATTCTTGACAGCACGTACAAGGCAATCGAATGAACAAGCAGACTGCTTGCTGACCAGCGGTTTTGAGGGCTGGCTTAGGCAATGCTGTTATTCGCTGGGTGCACACCGCGAAGGCAGGAATCGGCTGGGCTGTGAGGAGGTAATAGTTCAATAGAACGGCGTCATAATGTTGAGGTTAACGGCGCTTCTAATCGTAGTCCCCAAGGCTCATGCCACTCATCCGTCGCCATGAAGCATCAGTCTATCACAACCAATTCGCCAGCGAATCCCCCAAACGGCAAATTTGTGCCTCAGTAGGACTAGTGTTGGTAAAAGCACTTATGACTGCGCCAACCGCGTAGTTGCATTCCATGATCTATGCATCCGCTCGAAATTACTTCGACGGGTGGACATCATGAAATTCAACACGGCACGGCATCGTTTTATCGGGACATCCGTGGTGGCATTCGTTTCGGCATACTTGCCTACGGTCGCGTCAGCCAACGATACTGCGCCGGCAAAGTCTGCGTGGGAAGCAAACCGCACGATCGATGACAATGCCTCGGTCACCACCGGCGTTGCCAAGGCGCGCGATCCGCTGAACAGCGCCACGTCGACCAGCGCCATCAAGGATCGCGACTTCACCACGCTGGCGCCTGCCTCGCTGGCCGAACTGCTGCGCAACGCCCCCGGCATTCGCACTGAGGCAGGCACCGGCGTTGCCAACAACAGCTACACCGTGCGCGGCCTGCCGCTGATCAACGCGGGCGCCAAGTACCTCCAGCTGCAGGAAGACGGCCTGCCCGTTCTCGAATTCGGCGACTTCTTCGTTGCGCCATCCGACATCTTCATGCGCGTGGACCTCAACGTCGCGCAGGTTGAATCCATTCGTGGCGGTTCGGCTTCGACCTTTGCCTCGAACGCGCCGGGTGGCGTGATCAACCTTGTTTCAAAGACCGGAGAGGTCGATGGCGGCTCGATCCAGGCTTCGGCGGGTCTCGACTTCAGCAGCAATCGCCTCGATCTCGACTATGGCGGGCAACTGGGTGGTGGCTGGCGCTTCCACGTCGGCGGGTTTTACCGCCAGGGCGAAGGCCCGCGCCGCACCGGCTACAATGCCCTGCAAGGCGGGCAGGTCAAAGGCAACATCACGCGCCAGTTCGACAACGGCTACATCCGCTTCAATTTCAAGGTGCTGGACGACCAGTTCCCCTACTATTTCACTTTCCCGGTAGCGGTGAGCGGGACCAACGAGAACCCCAAGTTCGCCAATGTTCCGGGCTTTGACATCGTTTCGGATTCCGCGCAGTCGCGCTACATCACGACCCGCCTGGCCAACGGCTACAACGGCGCGATCGCCACGGACAACATGCACGACGACATGCGCGCCAAGTCCAAGAGCCTCGGCTTCGAAGGCCAGTTCACGCTTGGCGGATGGACTCTCACCGAACGCTTTCGCTATGCCGACAACTCCGCCGTCCTGCTGCAGGTCGTGCCGCTGGCCGTTGGCAGCGCTTCCGACCTTGCCGAAATGTTCACTGGCCAGCCCGGCAACGTCCTGACTTATGCCACCGGACCGAAGGCCGGATCGGTCATCGATCCCGCAACCGTGAACGGCAACGGCCTGCTGGCCGCCACCGGCCTGTACCGCGCGGGCGTCAACAGCATGCGCACGGTGACCAACGATTTCCGCGCCAGTCGCGTCTGGCAAATCGGCGGTGGCGCGCTGACGACAACCGCAGGCGTCTACAAGTCGCTGCAGGATCTCGATACCGCCGAGGGCATGTCGTCCGTCATCCAGGACGTGATCGGCAACGGGCAGTCCGCGCTGGTCGATATCACCCGCGCCGATGGCACCCTGGCCACGCAGCGCGGCGTCGTGGACTATGGCTTTCTGGGGCAGCCCGGCGTCTCGCGCTATGTCGACGTACGCTATGATATCACCGCGCCCTATGCCTCGTTCAACTTCCAGAAGGGCCGCTTCGCGCTGGGCGGATCGGTCCGCTACGATACGGGCAAGGTCCGCGGCACGGCAGTCGATGACCAGACGACCCGCGCGCAAGACGTCAACGGCGATGGCGTGATCGACCTCAACGGCCCGGAAGCGGCGGTGCCCTTCGTCGATCCGGCAATGGCATGGCCGGTCAGCTACAACTACCACTACGTGTCGTACTCGACCGGCCTGAATTACCGCTTGGCCGACGCCCTCTCGCTCTTCGCGCGCTACAGCCGTGGCGCCCGCGCGGGCGGTGACAGCGTAATCCTGTCCCCGGCGCTTGACCGCGCCACCGGCAGGCTTGCCGACCGCGAGGCCGCGTTCGATCCGGTGCGCCAGCTGGAAGGTGGCTTCAAGTACCGTTCCGGCGGGGTGATGGTCAATCTCACGGGATTCCAGGCGACCAGCAGCGAGACCAACTCGCAGATCTACAACGACGAGAACGGCAACCAGGTGTTCGGCGTGGTGCGCCGCTCGTACAAGACCTATGGTGCCGAACTCGAAACGCGCTTCCGCAGCGGGCCTTTCAGCCTTTCGGGCAATGCGACCGTGGTCGGCGGCAAGATCACCGCGGCGAACGATCCATCGGTTGTCGGCAAGAAGCCGCGCCACCAGGCCGCGCGGGTCTACAGCCTGACGCCGCAGTACGAGAACGACCTGTTCACCGTTGGCGTCAACATCCTAGGCCAGAGCTCCAGCTATTCGCAGGACGTGAACCTGCTGAAGATGCCAGGCTATACAACGGTAGGTGCGTTCCTGCAGGTCCGCCCCATCAACCGACTGGTGCTTGGCCTGAATGCCAGCAACCTGTTCAACACGATGGCATTCGTCGACATTGGTGATGCGACCATTCCGGCTTCAGGCGTGGCACTTGCTCGCACGCTTCCTGGCCGGACGGTTTCGGTATCGGCACGCGTGTTCTTCTGATGGCCTGCAGGGGCCCAAACGTTTGGGCCCCTGCCCATGCCAGCCCAGCTTTGCACGCAATCTCGCTGTGGAGCTTAAAGTGCGGTTATAACCGTTATGTTGAGGGTGCCACTTTGCGTGGTGCGATCGACAACTTTCGATGTGGGTCGACAAACCGAGCGCAGGATCCGAACGGCGTATTTTGGTCGTCAAACTGCCGTCAGTAGCCCACTCTTCACCCCTCCCCTTGATGATCGCTTCGCCCAAAGTCTGGCCGCGCATCGTCCTGGCCCATTTCAATGATGCCGCGGCGGATCGCGCGGGTGCGGGTAAAGTGGTCGTGCAGGGTATCGCCATCACCCTTGCGGATGGCCTTTTGCAACTCGGTCAGGTCTTCGGTGAAGCGCTGGAGCATTTCCAGCACGGCGTCGCGGTTGGTCAGGAACACGTCGCGCCACATCGTGGGGTCTGATGCGGCGATGCGAGTGAAATCGCGGAAGCCACCGGCGGAGTATTTGATGACTTCGCTCTGCGTGACCGCTTCAAGGTCGGACGCGGTGCCGACGATGGTATAGGCGATGAGGTGCGGCAGGTGGCTGGTGACGGCCAGCACCTTGTCGTGATGGTCGGCGTCCATCATCTCTACCCGCGCGCCCAGCGCTTCCCAGAAGGCGACGAGGCGGGCGGTCAGCGCCGGATCGGCATCGGCAGGCGGCGTGACGATGCACCAGCGGTTGCGGAACAGCGTGGCAAAGCCCGCATCCGGCCCGCTGCGCTCTGTCCCCGCAACCGGGTGCGCCGGGATCACATGGTGGCCGGGCAGCGCCTCTGCCAGCGCGGCGGCGACGGTCGCCTTGGACGAGCCGACATCGCTGACCAGCGCATCCTTTGAAAGCCCCGGCGCGATGGCGCGGGCGGCATCGCCCATTGCGCCGACGGGCACGCAGAACACCACGAGGTCCGAACCGAGCGCGGCCTCTTCCGCCTGATCCGCAATGCGATGGGCGAGGCCAAGATCGCGCGCGGCATCGCGCACCGCAGGATCGGCATCATAGCCGACCACCGTCACGCCGGGCAGGCAAGCCTGCACCGCATGACCGATCGACCCACCCAGCAGGCCAAGGCCAACGATGGTGATCTGGGTAAACGGAGACTCGCTCACTTCGCAGCCTCGCACATGGTGCGGATAGCAGCGGCGATCTCGTCCATCTGCTCTGCGGTGCCGATGGTGATGCGCAGAGCCTGCGGCAGGCCCTGCCCCGGCAGCCAGCGGGTGATGTAGCCGTGGTCCATCAGGCCGGTGTAGACATCCTCTGCGGTCACCTTGCCTTCGAACAGGATCAGCACGAAGTTTGCTTGGCTCGGCAAGGGGCGCACGCCGTGGTTGCCCAGCGCCTCCAGCTTTTCAACGAAGCGCGCGCGTTCCTGCGCGTTATGGCTGCGCGATGCTTCGACGAAAGCCTGATCCTGCACGGCGGCGAGGCCTGCGGCCTGCCCGGTGAGCGAAATGTTGAACGGGCCGCGAATGCGGTTGAGCATGTCGACCACGGCGGGGTGCGCGGTGCCCCAGCCAATGCGTTCTCCGGCAAGGCCATAGATCTTCGAGAACGTGCGCGTGGCGAGCACGTTCGGCGCGGACGTGGCAAGGCTCAGCGCGCCGTCATCCAGCGCGGGATCGACGTATTCGGCATAGGCGCCATCCAGCACCAGCAGAATGTCGGGGCGCAGACCTGCATGGAGCCGCGCGATCTCGACACGCGGAAGCCAGCTACCGGTGGGATTGTTGGGATTGGCGAGGAACACCACGCGGGTCCGCTCGGTCACGCAAGCCAGCAGCGCATCAACATCAGTGCCGTAATCGGCGTCGGGCGCGACCACTGGCACCGCACCGCAACGGCGCGCGGCGATATCGTAGACCGAAAAGCCATAGCGCACGTAGAGCACTTCATCGCCCGGCCCGGCATAGGCCTGTGCGGCGAGGTTGAGCAGCTCGTCCGACCCGGTCCCCATCACCACGCGCGCCGGATCAAGACCGTGGACCTGCGCAATGGCGGCGCGCAATGCCTTGCTATCGGGATCGGGATAGCGCGCTGGATCGCCCGCATGAACTCGTGCTTCGAGCGCGGCGGCGCTGGTGCCGAGCGGGTTCTCGTTGGCGGAGAGCTTGGTCAGCACCTGCCCGTCCTTGCCGGTCGACTTGCCGGGGACATAGGCGTGAATGCCGAGGATCCAGTCCTTAGGCTTTGGAGCAGGGGTTTGGGGAGCGTTTGCCATAATGCCTCGCGCCTTAGTGTTTGCGCAGGTTCCCGGCAAGCGAACCGCCTCTCACGAGCAAAAAAAGGGCCAGAAGCGGGCTAGCGCTTCCGGCCTTAGTCTGTTCGCAGGAGGAACAAGGTTTGGCGGGGTGGGAAGATGAGAGGGAGAGGATCTGGTTCCGCCCATCCCGCCAATTCGGTAAAATCAGTAGTTGTAAGCGCGTTCGCCGTGTTCACCGAGGTCGAGGCCTTCGCGTTCGACTTCTTCGGTGACCCGCAGACCGGTTACGGCCTTGGCGACATACATTGCGATTACGGTGGCAATGGCGGCCCAACCGATGGTGGTGGCGACAGCCATCACTTGCACGACCAGCTTCGCGCCCATTTCATAGTCCTCGGCGCCGGGGCCACCGAGCGACGGTGCATAGACCACTGCGGTACCGATAGCGCCGATGATGCCGCCCACACCGTGGATGCCGAATGCGTCGAGCGCATCGTCATAACCCAGCTTGGGCTTCACAATGGTCACCATGTAGAAGCAGACAATCGAGGCGATGGCACCGAGGACGATTGCGCCGAACGGACCGGAGTTACCGGCAGCAGGCGTGACAGCGACCAGACCGGCGATGATGCCGGAGCAGAAGCCGAGAGCCGAACCCTTGTGACCCGAAGCGCGTTCTGCAAGCATCCAGAACAGACCGGCAGACGCGGTGGCGACGAAAGTGTTGATCATGGCAAGCGCAGCCGAACCGTTGGCTTCGAGCGCGGAACCGGCGTTGAAGCCGAACCAGCCCACCCACAGCAGACCCGTGCCGATGCTGGTCATGGTCAGCGAGTGCGGTGCCATGATTTCCTTCTGGAAACCGATACGCTTGCCAAGGATGAGGCAGGCCACCAAAGCCGAGACACCAGCGTTGATGTGCACAACCGTACCGCCGGCGAAGTCAAGCGCGCCCATGTCGAAGAACAGACCGCCTGCAGCCCAGACCATGTGTGCGATCGGGAAGTAGGACAGCGTCAGCCAAACTGCAGCGAAAACCATGATCGCCGAAAACTTCATGCGCTCAACCACCGAACCCAGCACCAGTGCCACGGTGATCGCGGCGAAGGTCATCTGGAAGCAGATGAACACATATTCGGGAATTTCCACGCCAGCAGTGAACGTCGCGGCCTGGCTCGAAGCGTCGACACCCGAGAGGAAGAACTTGCCCCAGCTGATGAAGGCGTTGCCTTCGGGGCCGAATGCGAGGCCATAGCCGAACATCACCCACATCAGCATCGCAAGGCACGCGACCGCGCCGATCTGCGTCATGGTGGCGATCATGTTCTTCGTGCGGGTCAGACCGCCGTAGAACAACGCGAGGCCGGGAAGGATCATCATCAGAACGAGGATGGTCGAGACCATCATCCAGGCGGTATCGCCCTTATCGACGGTGGCGGCAGGCGCCGCCTCCTGTGCAAAAGCAGCCGTAGCGGCGAAGAGCGAAGCGCCCGTTCCCGCCAAGCCACCGATCATCTTACGGATCATGTTGGTTCCCCTAAGGTCGGAAATGGAAGGCGCGCTCACAGCGCGGTATCCCCGGTTTCGCCAGTGCGGATACGGGTCGCCGATGCGAGATCGAGGACGAACACTTTGCCATCGCCGATGGCTTCGGTGCTGGCGGCCTGCTGGATCGTTTCCACGATCTGCGGCGCGAGATCGTCGCTCGCGGCGATTTCGATCTTCACCTTCGGCAGCATGTTGGTCGAGTATTCGGCGCCACGGTAGATTTCGGTCTGGCCCTTCTGCCGACCAAAGCCCTTCACCTCCGACACCGTCATCCCAGCAACGCCCAGCGCCGAAAGCGCTTCACGCACTTCGTCGAGCTTGAACGGCTTGATGATGGCGATGATGAACTTCATTCATGCCCCCTTCTTTTGCCCACACACACCGGGCGACCCGCCGGCGGAATTGTTAAAGCAAGGGGTGTGCCAAATCCGAAAGGTTACGGATTCCGCCATTTACGGGAACAGAATTGCTCGTCTGACGGTTATGTCCGCCCGAATCTTGTGCATGACATGCACGCTGCCTATTTTTTGAGCAGCGAAGCGTGCCTCAAATCAGGGCAGGACCAGCGTGGCCCAAACCGGCAGATGATCCGATCCAATGGCTGCCAGCGGGCTGTGATGCACGCCCATCGCTTCAACATCGACACCATCGCTCACCACGATGCGGTCGAGCTGTGCCAGCGGACGCCGCGCGGGAAAGCTGCGCCCCGGCGCAAGAACACGCAACGGCGCAGCAAAAGCGGCCAGCGCACCGCCAGTGGCGGACCATTCGTTGAGATCGCCCATCATCACCGCGTGGCCCGGCGCATCGTACCCCGAAAGATGACCGCAGACCGCGGCAACCTGCTGGCGGCGGCGCAGGCCCGACAGATCAAGGTGCATCCCGATGACGCGCACCAGCGCATCACCCACCCGCAAGGTGGCGCATACTGCGCCGCGCGGCTCAAGCGTGGGCAGCGGCACGGGGCAGGCATCGACAACTTCGATTCCCCGCCGCACCAGCAGCGCATTGCCATGCCAGCCCATGCTGGATGCGGTACGGGCACGATCATAGTGCCCCGGTTCAATGGCCCTCCACGGGCTGTGATCGTCCAGCATGGCACGCGGAATAACTGCTTCGCGCAGGCCAAAGCGGCGGTCGGCCTCCTGCAACGCAATCACGTCGGCATCGACTTCGCGCAATACCGTCAGGATACGATCAGGATCGCGCCGACGATCCAGCCCCACACCCTTGTGAATATTGTAGCTGGCGACTTTCAGCTTCATCGCTGCGTTCAGAGAAAGTCCTTTAGCGTGGCGATGAACTTGTCGAACTGGTCGTGATGGAGCCAGTGCCCGGCATCGGCAAATTCGATCACGTCGGCATTGCGGAAATGCTGCGCCATGCCGTTTCGTTCCGGGTTGCCCGCCCACGAATCCGCCCCGTTAAGCAGAAGCGTGGGGCACGTGATCGCCTTCCACAACTCGTCACGCTGTTCGACGCTGATATCATAAGGCGCGCCATCGACATTCAGGTGCGGGTCGAACTTCCAGCTAAACGTGCCATCTTCGTTGCGGTTGATGCCGTGCAGCGTCAGGTGGCGCGCCTGCACATCGGTGAGATAGGGGTTTTCCCCCTTCATGCGCGCATAGGCGTCTTCCAGCGTCGGGTAGCGGCGCGGCAGGCGGCCAGCCGCCTTGCGCTTTTCCCCGATGAATTCGCGCACGCGACGAGCGAACGGAACGTTCTTCATCAGCGCCTCGCGCTCCGGCGTCGGGAACAGGCCCTCGATCGCCACAATCTTGCGCACGTTTTCGGGAAACAGCCCGGCATAGCGCAGGCTGGTGTTGGCTCCCCACGAATGCGAAACGATGGTGACGGGCGCCAGATCGAGCTGGTGGATAAGCTGCGCCACGTCATAGACCAGATCCATCGTGCGATAGTTGCCATCAGCGGTCCACTGGCTGTCGCCGTGGCCACGGTGGTCCATCGCAATGATATGCCAATCCTCGCGCAGGGCTTCGGCGGTCCAGTCCCACGACCGGCAATGGTCGCGCCCGCCGTGGATCAGCAGCAGCGGCGGCTTGTCGGCATTGCCCCAGTCCACATAGTGAAGCCGCAGGCGTTGCGAGATGAAGGTGTTCGATGTCGGGCCGAGAAGTTGCATGGCAGGCTAACTGCGCCCGATGCCCGCCGGTTTCAACCCCGCAACCTTACCTTTCCTTGGTTGCGGAGAACGTCAGGTCAGGGTTGCGCTCTTGCTGGTAGCCAACGTCCCACGCAGACCGGGCCATGAACACCGGATCACCATCGCGGTCCTTGGCAAGGTTCGACACGTTGAAATCTGCGAACGATTTCAACGCCGCATCGCTTCCCTTGATCCACCGCGCAGTATCGAAAGGCGATGGTTCAAGCATGGCCTCGACCTTGTATTCCGCCTCAAGCCGCGAAACGAGCACGTCGAGTTGAAGCTGGCCGACCACGCCGACGATCCATTGTGAACCGATTTCAGGATAGAACACCTGAATCACGCCCTCTTCGGACAGATCATCCAGCGCCTTGCGCAGCTGCTTGGTCTTGGTCGGGTCTTTCAGCACCACGCGGCGCAGGATTTCCGGCGCGAAGTTGGGCAGGCCGGTGAAGCGCAGGTCGTTCTTTTCCGAAAGCGTATCGCCCACCCGCAGCGTCCCGTGATTGGGGATGCCGATGATGTCGCCCGCTTCGGCCGTATCGGCAATTTCGCGGTCCTGCGCGAAGAACAGGATGGGCGAATGCACCGCAATCGGCTTGCCCAGCCCCGAAGGCGTCAGCTTCATGCCGCGTTTGAACGTGCCCGAAACCATGCGCATGAACGCGATTCGATCGCGGTGCTGCGGGTCCATATTGGCCTGCACCTTGAAGATGAAGCCGGTCACGTCGGCGCGCTCCGGGTCAACCGTGCCTTCGCTTGACGATTGCGGACGCGGCGGCGGAGCGAATCGCGCAATGGCGTCGATCAGTTCGGCCACGCCGAAGTTCTTGAGCGCCGATCCGAAATAGACCGGCGTCAGATCGCCGTGACGATAGGCCTCGATATCGAATTCAGGATATCCCGCGCGCGCCAGTTCGATCTCTTCAGCAATGTCTTCGGGGATATCATTGGCCGGTTCGCGTTTGCCCAGAAACTCGCGGCTATCGCCCTCTGGCCGTGCGATGGTTTCGTCGGCAAAGTTCATCACGCCCTGAAAAATGCCACCCATTCCGATGGGCCAGGACATCGGCACCACATCCAGCGCCAGCGCATCTGCCACTTCATCGAGCGTTTCGAACACCAAGCGGCCTTCGCGGTCCACCTTGTTGACGAACGTGATGATGGGGACGGAGCGCATCCGGCACACTTCGAACAGCTTGCGCGTCTGCGGCTCGATGCCTTTGGCCGCATCGATCACCATGATCGCGGAATCGACCGCGGTCAGCGTGCGGTAGGTGTCTTCAGAAAAGTCCTCGTGCCCCGGCGTATCCAGCAGGTTGAAGACAACGCCATCCTTCTGGAACGTCATTACAGAGGACGTGACCGAAATCCCGCGCTGCTGTTCGATCTTCATCCAGTCTGACCGCGCGCGCCGCGCAGCGCCGCGCGCCTTTACCTCGCCCGCAAGGTGGATTGCCCCACCTTGCAGCAGCAGCTTTTCGGTCAGGGTGGTCTTGCCCGCGTCAGGGTGCGAGATGATGGCGAAGGTGCGGCGATTGGACATGGGGTGCGCGGTTAGCGCGGGTTTACGGTCACGTCCATGCGGAAGCTGCGGCTCTGGCCCGGTTCGAGCAGAACCACCCCGGGTTTTTCGCGAAAGTCTCCGGCAAAGCCTTCGGGATCAGCGTGCCCTTGCCACGGCTCGATGCAGATGTAACGCGCGCCCGCCTTCTGCCACAGGCCCAACGAAGGCGTATCGGGAAAGGCGATGTCGAGCCATGCCCCGCCATCAGCCCCATAAGACAGCGAATGGCTGTTCAGGTGGTCCCAGATCACCGCATTGGCCTTGAACAGCTCTTCGCGCAGGGTCAGTTCGCGGCCGTCAACCGGTGTCGCTGCCGGTTCGGCCAGCAGCAGCCCCGTTTCTTCGCGCAGGCGGCGCACCGGCTGCGGCTCGTCGGCCTCAAACACCAGCTTGTGCGCAGCCTTGGCCACACCACCGGGCAGCGGCCATGCGAAAGCCGGATGATAGCCAAAGCTGAACGGCAGCGGCACCGCCCCGGTATTGCGCACCGTAGCCATCATCGCCAGCGTCATCCCATCGATGCGGAACGCCATGTCCAGTTCGAACAGGAAGGGATAGTTGGCGCGCGTCTCAACGCTGTCGGTCAGCCGAAAGACGATGCGGTCTGCGCCCCGCTCCACCGGCGTGAACAGGCTTACGCGCGCAAACCCATGCCGGGGCTGCGCATATTCGCGCCCGTCGATCCGCAGGCGGTCCCCCGCAACCGATCCGATGATCGGAAACAGCAGCGGCGCATGGCCCGTCCAGAACGCCGGATCGGCGTCGGTCATATATTCGCGGCCTCGCGCATCGATCAGCGACCAAAGCTCTGCGCCATGCGGATTGATCCGCGCGGTCAGGCCTTCGCCAGTGATCGATACGAGGCTGTCTGTCATCCCCGCAACGTGCCGCCCTGCTTGGCTGCTGCGGCAACCACCTTATCGGCAATCGCCTTCAACGCGGCTTCATCGAACGACTTTTCGGTGGGTTGGAGCGTGACTTCCACGGCAAGGCTCTTCTGCCCTTCGGGCACGCCCTGCCCCCGGAAATCGTCAAACACCCGCGCGGCGGTGATCGCCTGCTTGTCTGCGCCCTTTACCGCGCGCAGGATATCGCCCGCAGGAACCGAGGCATCCACAAGGAACGCAAAGTCGCGCGTAACCGCCTGCAATGCGGGCGGGGCAAAGTGCGGACGGGCAAAGGTGCCTGCGCCCTTCTTCGCCGGAATGCGATCAAGGAACAGTTCGACCACGGCAACCGGCGCATCCAGATCGAAAGCCTTGGCCGTGGCGGGATGCAACATGCCAAAGCGCGCCAGAACCTGCTTGGGGCCAAGCCGCAGCGTGGCCGACTGGCCGGGGTGGAACTGCGCGCCAGCCTCACCCATGATTTGCAGATTATCGACCGGCGCACCGGCTTCGGCCAGCAGCGCCAGCGCTTCGGCCTTGGCGTCGAAAGCGTCGAACGATCGTGCCTTGCCATTCGCCCAGCCACGCGCCGTGCGCTCGCCCGCCAGCACCACGGCAAGGCTCAGCTTTTCATCGCTCGCGCCCCCGGCGCCGCGCAGATAGCGACGGCCCAGTTCGAACAGGCGGACCGAAGCGGCACCGCGATGCAGGTTGCGCTGCGCCGCCGAAAGCAGTCCCGGCAAAAGCGAAGGACGCATGACCTTCAGGTCTTCCGAGATCGGGTTGGCAAGGCTCCACAAGTCCTCGCCATCGGCGAAGTGCGCCGCTTGGGATTCAGGCAGGAACGACCACGTGACCGCTTCGTGCAATCCCCGCGCCGCAGTGGCACGGCGGACGCGGCGTTCCAGCATCTGCACCGTGGTCGCGGTGGGCTTGGCCACCCCATCGGCGCGGGGCAGCGGCGTCGATGGCACCGCATCGAGGCCATGAACGCGGATCACTTCTTCCACGATATCCGGCGCGCCATCCACGTCTGGCCGCCATGTCGGCACCGTCACGGTCCAGTGGCTCGCCAACTCCTCGGCCACGTCAAAGCCCAGCGCGGCCAGAATGCGCTTCTGTTCGCCATTGGCCACGTCGATCCCGCCAAGGCTTCCGGCCAACGCCGGATCATAGGCCACGCTCTTGCGCGCCAGCGGCGGCGTGCCTGCACGGACCACTTCGCTCGCCTCGCCACCGCAGATGTCGATGATCAGGCTGGTCAGGATATCCATGCCGGTATCGAGGAACGCCGGGTCCACCCCGCGTTCAAAGCGCCCACGCGCGTCCGATGCCAGCGCCAGCGCCTGCCCGGTGCGGGCGATCTGCGCAGGGTTGAAATAGGCCACTTCCAGCAGAACGTCGGTCGTATTGTCTGCGCAGCCCGAATGTCCGCCGCCCATGATCCCGGCAATGTCGTGAACGCCTGCATCGTCGGCAATCACGGTCATCCACGGCTCAAGCGCGTATTCCTTGCCGTTCAGCGCAAGGCAGGTTTCACCCTCGCGCGCCTTGCGGGCGACGACGGCACCGTTCAACTTTGCCAGATCATAGGCGTGGGCCGGGCGGCCATAGCCGAGCATGACGAAGTTGGTGATATCCACCAGCGCCGAAATCGGGCGCTGCCCTGCGCTTTTCAGGTAGTCCTGTAACCACTTCGGGCTGGGACCGTTCTTCACGCCGCGAACTACGCAACCATAAAAGGCCGGGCACCCTTCGGCATCATCGGTGCGCACTTCTACCGGGCAGGGGAAACTGCCCGCAACCGGGGCCGCAGCAATGGGCTTCAACACGCCAAGGCCTGCTGCGGCCAGATCGCGGGCAATGCCGTAAACGCCCATGCAATCGGGCCGGTTGGGCGTGATCGCCACATCGAACACGGGGTCCGATCCGATGTAATCGGCAAAGCTGGTGCCGATGGGCGCATCTTCGGGCAGTTCGATGATGCCGTCGTGATCTTCGCCCAGGCACAGTTCGCGCGTGGAACACATCATGCCGTTGGATTCGACGCCACGGATCGCGGACTTGCGCAGTTCCATGCCATTGGCAGGCACCACGCCGCCGGGCAGACCCAGCACGCCGACAAGACCTGCGCGCGCGTTTGGCGCGCCGCAAACCACTTGGAGCGGCGTGCCATCACCCAGATCGACCGACAGCACCTGAAGCTTGTCTGCCTGCGGATGCTTTTCCGCCGTCAGCACGCGCGCGACGCGGAATTTGGTCAATGCAGCCGAGGCGTCTTCGACGCTTTCGATTTCCAACCCCAACGAGGTCAGCTTTTCGGCGATCAGCTTTGCATCGGCCTTGGTATCGAGGACCGACTGCAACCACGAGAGCGAGAACTTCACGACCGTACTCCAACACCGCCTGAAAGGGTCGGCACGTCAAGCGCGCCGAAACCATAGTGGCCCAGCCACCGCGCATCGCCATCGAAGAAGGCGCGCAGATCGTCCATGCCGTATTTCAGCATTGCCAGACGGTCCACGCCGGTGCCGAAGGCAAAGCCCTGCCATTCATCGGGATCAAGCCCGCCGAATTCGATGACCTTGCGATTGACCATGCCGCTGCCCAGCACTTCCATCCAGCCACCGTTCTCGGCATCGCCGCTGCCGCCGACCACGCGCTTGCCGTTGATGAGGGTGTAGCCCACGTCGACTTCCACCGATGGTTCGGTGAACGGAAAATAGCTGGGTCGCAGGCGCAGCACGATATCGTCACGCTCGAAAAACGCCTTCAGGAAGGTTTCCAGCGTCCATTTCAGATGGCCAAGATGAATGCCCTTGTCGATCACCAGACCTTCGATCTGGTGGAACATCGGCGTATGCGTGGCGTCCGAATCCGAACGATAGACGCGGCCCGGCGCGATGATCCGCAGCGGCGCGCCTTCGGCCAGCATCGTGCGGATCTGCACCGGCGATGTGTGCGTGCGCAGCAGCATCGAACGGCCTTCGGCGTCCTTGTCCGGGAAGTAGAAGGTATCGTGCATCGCGCGCGCCGGGTGCGTTTCGGGCATGTTGAGCGCGGTGAAGTTGTGCCAGTCGTCTTCGATCTCTGGCCCGCTGGCCACGGCAAAGCCCATGTCCGCAAAGATTTCGGCCAGTTCGTCCATGACCTGCGATACCGGATGCACCGAACCGCGCGGGGCATCGGGCGCGGGCAGCGAGAGGTCGATCGTTTCGGCAGCAAGACGCGCGTCGAGCGCAGCGCTTTCCAGCTTGGTTTTGCGGTCGGCCAGTGCGGCGGTCACCGCTTCGCGCGCGGCGTGGATTTTCGGCCCTTCGCTCTGGCGCTGGTCGGGCGTCATGCCGCCCAATGATTTCAGCAGCGCGCTGACCCATCCCTGTTTGCCAAGAGCGGAAACGCGGATCGCCTCCACCGCTTCGGGCGTGGCCGCTGCTGCAATGGCGCCGAGCGTTTCGGCCTGCTGTTGATCAAGCTGTTCCATGCGCGCAGCCGCTACCCGCAAATGCGCGAGAATCAAAGTGGGGAGTTACGGCCTTGTCGGCGCGTGGAGCGCCTGCACGGCACTGCCCATGAACTCCTGGCGGGCGCGCATCACTTCCGAAAGGATAGGCTTTGGCGTCGCCGCGTATTCACTCGGACTCATGCCCATGAATCTGTGGAAGTCGCGCACGAACTGCGCCTGATCGTGATAGTGGCTGTCGATCGCGCCGATCCAGTGCAGTGACGGGTCCAGCATATATTGCACCAGGCTGCGCATGAAGCGCTGGCGGCGCAGCAGCAGGCGCGGCGGAAAACCGAAGTGACGGCGGCACAAGCGCTCCAGCGTATGTGCTGGAACGTGCGCGGCTTCGGCCATTTCGGCCACGGTTGCGATCTCGGTATCCAGCAGCGCGGCGTGGCAAGCCAGAATGCGCGGATCGTCGGGTTCGTGCCCTGCGGCAAGCGCATCAAGGAAGAATCCCGTTATTCGTGCGAGTTCTTCGGCCTCATTTGGCTCGGGACCGAAAACTGAAGCTGCAAGCGGACGAAAGCTGGCCAAGAAGGGCTGCTCTGCCACGGCATATATGTGATCGGCATGAACATTTGCCGCCTGCTTCACAAAGCGCGCCCAACCCAACGGCAGGATGCCCACGCCCCAGGTTCGCGTCGTCCCAACCGTAAACCGAAGCGCTGTGCTGGTTGGCCCGGTAAAGTTTGACGCACTTCCGCGCAACGGAGCCTGACCCGGCATTTGTGAATCGGGCGTATCGCCTCTGAAAAAGCGCAAGTTGCCCCATTCGGGGTGAAGGTGGTCGATCACCCGCGCGCCATTGGCGACCGAAATCTCGGTCAGATAAAAGGTCGTGAAATAGGGCGTCAGCCCCGCTGGCGGGGAATGGAATCGAACCCGGACTGTGCAGTCCCCGCTCGTCAAGTTGTGCGCGCCCCGATCTTTGTTTTGCAAACCTGTCCATCCCACAGTGCATCGCGCTTGCACGAGTCGCAACGAAAAAGGGGCGGATTTCCGAAGAAACCCGCCCCCTTTTCAGGTGCAAGGAGTGCAACCGCCTTAGGCGGGAAGCGCTGCCTTGGCTTGTGCGATCACCGCGGTGAAGATCGCGCCCTCATTCATGGCGAGGTCGGCCATCGTCTTGCGGTCCAGTTCCAGCCCGGCCAGCTTGGTGCCGTGGATGAACTGCGAATAGGTGAGGCCTTCGGCGCGGACAGCGGCGTTGATGCGCTGAATCCACAGGGCGCGGAAGCTGCGCTTCTTAACCTTGCGGTCGCGATAGGCATACTGGCCGGCCTTTTCGACGGCCTGACGGGCAACGCGAATGGTATTCTTGCGACGGCCACGATAGCCCTTCGCCTGATCCAAAATCCGCTTGTGCTTGGCTTTGGTGGTTACACCACGCTTGATACGGCTCATAGTTCAGCGCTCCTCAGTTCAGCCCGTAGGGCGCCCACTTCTTGATCACCTTTGCGTCTGCATCGGAGATCACGTCAGTGCCGCGGTTCTGGCGGATGTACTTGGCGTTGTGGCTGATCAGGCGGTGGCGCTTGCCGGCAACGCCGTGCTTCACCTTGCCGGTGGCGGTGAGCTTGAAGCGCTTCTTCACGCCGCTCTTCGTCTTCATCTTGGGCATTTTCGTCTCCTGATTGCGACGCGTCCGATCTGCCTTGGCAGCCCTTGTGGCCAGGCCGATCATCGAATCCGTGTCGGTTGAAGGTGGGCCGTTAGGGGAAGCCAGCCCGGAATGCAAGGATCATCGCCCGATGTCGGTCAGATCATAAGGCGTGGTCTGGTAGACCTCGTTGACCCAATTGCCATACAGCAGGTGGCCGTGGCCGCGCCACGAGTTGGCGGGCACGCCTTGCGGATCGTCTCCGGGGAAATAATGGCGCGGTAGATACCCTGCCTCGTCACGCGCATATTCGCCCGCCAGCGTCAGCGTATCGTATTCAAGATGGTTGAACATGTGCAGCGTCCGCGTGGCGGGATCGTCGATCAAGCACAGGCCAGTTTCGGCGCTGTCTGCCAGCACGGACAGCCCCCGCCCTTCGGGCAGGTCTTCCCGGCGGACCTCGCTCCAGCGCGAAACAGGAACATCGAACACATCGGGAAGCCCGCGCATCCACGGACTGGCGGGTGCGTGGTTGATATGACGGAACACACCCGAAGCCTTGGTGGGGAGCAGATGCTTTTCCACACCATGAAAGTGGTGCAGCGCCGCCATCGCGCCCCAGCACACCGAAAGCGTGCGATGGGCGTTGGTCTGCGACCAGTCGAAGATGCGGCGCAGTTCGTCCCAGTAAGCCACTTCGTCGAACGGAATCGTTTCGACCGGCGCGCCGGTGACGATCAGGCCATCGAACTTTTCGGCCTTAACGTCTTCCCACGGACGATAGAAGGCAGAGATATGCCCCGCCGAAGTGTTCTTGCTGACGTGATCGGAAATGCGGACCAGTTCCAGTTCGACCTGCAACGGCGTTGCCCCCAGCAGGCGCGCGATCTGCGTTTCGGTGGTGATCTTGTCTGGCATCAGATTGAGCAAGGCGATGCGCATCGGACGAATGTCCTGCCGCGCCGCCTCCGTCTCGCTCATCACGATCACGCCTTCGGCTTCGAGCGTGCGGCGGGCGGGGAGATTGTCGGCAATCCTGATCGGCACTGTCTTTACGTCTTTCTTCTCAATCTGGTGAGGAAGACGCTCTTGCAGTGTCCGTGTCCGTTTGATTGCCGGATCGGCCACATCCCATCACAGCTTTCGCTGATCTGGCACCACCTTGCCCGGAACGGCAGGTTGGCGTTGGAGCGTCACCCCAACTCTCGATGTGGTTCGATATGTAAGGCGCTGCGGAACGCTTTGCAACGGGCGATTGAGCACACGACGGGCTTGCTATTGCAACCCAGTCGCATTATTACTGCGAACCATTGGCAGATACCTGCCGCCTGAAGACGTCGCCATAGATCGCTGCCCCATAGATCTCTTCCAAGGATCGCTGAATGTACATCTGCATCTGCAATGCCATCCGCGAAAAGGACATCCGCAACATGGCCCGCTGCCATGCGGGTGGTGCGGAAGATATCTATGGCCGCATGGGCTTCCGCCCGCAGTGCCGTCAGTGCCTTGAAGATGCCGAAGACGTGATCTCCGACGAACGCGCCTGCGCACTGGCCTGATCCTGCCGCACCGCGTCGCAGTGCAGCCTATTCGCATTACCATTGAAATCGCCACTAAACAGCGGGTTGCGTGCGAGTCGTTCGCGCTTGGTTCATGGGCAGAGTGCGCCTAGAATCGCGCTACTCTCCAAGCATTACGCGCAAAGGATCCCGCAATGAAGGGCGATGCCAAGGTCATCGAGTTTCTCAACAAGGCACTGCTCAACGAGCTGACCGCGATCAACCAGTACTGGCTGCATTATCGCCTGCTCGCCAATTGGGGCGTGAAGAAGCTTGCCGAATACGAACGTCACGAATCCATCGACGAGATGAAGCACGCCGACATGCTGGCGGACCGCATCCTGTTTCTGGATGGCCTGCCCAACTTTCAGGCGCTGGGCCGGTTGCGCGTGGGCGAATCGGTCGAAGAAATTCTGAAAGCCGATCTCGCGCTGGAAATGGATGCACTGCCGCTGCTGCGCGATGCCATCGCCTATTGCGAGGAAGTGCGCGATTACGTGAGCCGCGACCTGTTCCAGAAAATCCTCGAAAGCGAGGAAGAGCATGTCGATGTGATCGAAAAGCAGTTTGACATGATCGAGCGCATGGGGCTGGCCAATTACGTCCAGCTCAACAGCGAGGCTGCCGAAGCCTGATCTGCAATCGGGTTCAGGCGCTACCCGTCTGACCAACGAGGTGCGAGGGGTCGATCCCCTCGTGCTTCCACGTCTGGGTCCAGCGCCGTCCCGTGGGGGTGCTGAACAGAATGTCCGAATGGCCCTGCGCGGCGTACCAGCCGTGATGGCGCATTTCACCTTCCAACTGCCCCGGTCCCCAGCCTGCGTAACCGAGCGCGACAAGGAACTTCGCAGGCCCGCGTCCGTCGGCAATCGCGCGCAGCACATCGAGCGAGGCAGATAGCTGGCACAGCGGGTTTACGGTCACGCTGCCCTCTCCACCCCAGTCGTTCGTGTGGAGCACAAAGCCGCGCGCTGTTTCCACCGGGCCGCCGTTCAGCACAGGCACATCGGGCGCAACGCCGGGATCAATGCCAATATCTTCAAGCAACCCGTGAAGCGTCAGCCCTTCGCGCACATCGCCAATGCCGATGCCCAGCGCGCCGTGTTCATCATGCACGCACATAGCGATCACCGCATGGTCGAACCGGCTGTCGCCCATCCCCGGCATGGCCAGAAGCAGACGCCCGGCAAGATATTCCGCATCACTCATGCAGACTGACATAGGAACGTTTGCCGCATGTTGCCAGTGCGCGTCAATCAGGCCGCTGCCTTGATCTTGCGATCCTCGGCAGCTTCCAGAAGCCGCTTTTCGACGACCTTCATGCGCGCTTCGTCATCCACTTTCGCGCCGAGCACGTCGGTAACGTAGAAGGTATCGACCGCGCGTTCGCCATAGGTGGCGATATGCGCGGAATGGACCACAAGCCGCGCTTCAAACAGGGCGCGGGCAAGGCGGTTGAGCAACGCGGGCCGATCACGCGCGCCGACCTCGATCACGGTAAAGCGGTTCGACGCCTTGTTGTCGAAAATCACGATCGGACGCACATCGAACGCATCGGCGCGCGGGCGGGCAAGTGGGCGCGCGGCAAGCTGTGGCACCAATTTCACCCGGTTCGCCAGCGCATCGGCGATGGCATTCTTCAGCCGGGCAATCTGCGTGGCTTCGTTCAGCGGTCGGCCAAGCGGGTCTTGCACAAGGAAGTTATCGACCGCCGTGCCATTGCGCGTGGTGTGGATGCGCGCATCGATGATGTTCCCGCCGGCAAGATGGATGCCCCCGGCGATGCGGTAGAACAGGCCGGGATGGTCTGCGGCCAGCACGGTAACCAGCGTGGCCCCCCGCGCGGGATACCATTGCGCCTCGACCGAAAGCGGCTCGCCCAGTGCGGTATCCATCTGTTGCAGGTTGAGCGCGATGATATCTTCCGGTTCGGCAATCCAGTAGGCATCGCCAAGCTGCTTGCCCACCGTGCCGATGAGTGCGTCGCGCTCCTTGAGCAGTGACGCCACTGCCTTTTTCTTGGCGGCGATGCGTTCGGCCCGGCCATGCTGTTTGTGCCCAAGGCGAAGCATTTCCTCTGCGGAGACGAACAGGTCGCCGAGAAGCTGGCGCTTCCACGAATTCCACACCCCCGGCCCGACCGCGCGGATATCAACCACGGTCAGGATCAAGAGCAACCGCAGGCGCTCCTGACTTTGCACCGTGCCCACAAAATCCGCGATGGTCTTGTAATCGGCAAGATCGCGCTTGAATGCCGTTGCGCTCATCAGCAGATGCCAGCGCACCAGCCACGCGACAAGCTCCGTCTCTGCTGCCGAAAGGCCGAGGCGTGGGCACAGTTTCATCGCCACTTCGGCACCCAGCACCGAATGATCGCCCTGCCGCCCCTTAGCAATATCGTGCAGCAGCGTGGCAATATAGAGCACGCGGCGCGACGCCACCTTGCTCACCACTTCGCTGGCGAGAGGATGATCTTCTTTTGCCTCGCCCTTTTCAATCTTGGCGAGCAGGCCGATGGCGCGGATGGTGTGTTCGTCCACCGTGTAGTGGTGGTACATGTCGAACTGCATCTGCGCCACGACCCGACCGAAATCGGGAACGAACCGGCCAAACACGCCCGCCTCATTCATCCAGCGCAACACCGTTTCGGGATCGTTGCGGCTGGTCAGCACATCCAGAAACAGGGCGTTGGCGCGCGGATCCTTGCGCACCGCAGCATCGATCAGCCCGGCATCGCGGCGGGCGATACGCATCGCCTCTGGATGGATTTCAACCTGCTGCTGCCCTGCGACCGCAAACAGTTCGATCAGACGAACCGGATCGTTCTGGAAAATCGCTTCGTTGGGCACGCCCAGCTTGCCGCCATCGAGTACAAAAGCTCCGACCTTCTTCTTACGGCTGCGCAACACCGAAAAAATGCCGCGCTTCTGCTTTGCAAACTGTCCATCAAGCTGCGCAAGGAACACACCGGTCAGCGAACCGACCTGTTTCGCCTGTAGAAAGAAGTACTGCATGAACCGTTCGACCGCACTTTTGCCGGGGCGGTCGGCAAAGTTCATGCGCATGGCGACTTCGCGCTGAAGATCGAAAGTCAGCCGGTCCTCCGCGCGGTTGGTAAGCGTGTGGAGGTGGCAGCGCACCGCCCAGAAGAAGTTTTCAGCACGGCGGAAAGCGCGATATTCTTCCGCCGTTAGCAGCCCCACATCGACGAGTTCCGAGGCATCGCGCACTTTGTGGATGTACTTGCCGATCCAGTAAAGCGTGTGCAGATCGCGCAAGCCGCCCTTGCCTTCTTTAACATTCGGTTCGACGACATAGCGGCTGTCGCCAAGCCGCTTGTGCCTCTGGTTGCGTTCCTCCAGCTTTTCCGAAACGAACTGCTTCTCGGTGCCGTTTACAACTTCGGCCCAGAATCGCGCCGAAGCCGCGTCGTACAATTCGCGGTCGCCCCAGACGTAACGCCCTTCGAGCATCGCAGTGCGAATGGTGAGATCGCTCTTCGCCATGCGCACCACTTCATCGAGCGAGCGACTGGAATGGCCGACTTTCAGGCCGAGATCCCACAGGAAATAGAGCACGGCCTCGATCACCTGCTCGCACCATGAGGTTGGCTTGATCGGGGTAATGAAAGCTATATCCACGTCCGAATGGGGGGCCATCTCGCCCCGCCCGTAGCCACCGACGGCCACTACGGCGATCCGCTCGCCCATCGAACGGTTGCTGGCGCGATAGACGCGCGCGACAACGTGATCGTAGATGATGCGCACAAGCTGATCGACAAGGAACGCCTGCGCCTGTGCGCATTCGGTGCCACCGGAAGGCTTGGTGACAAGACGCCGGGCAATTTCCACACGGCCATTTTCCAAAGCGGCGCGCAGGATTTCGACGACCGTCTGGCGCGACTTTTCGCCCTGTTCGGCAAAAGCTGCCGAAATGGCATCGGCAACGGCACGTCGGTCGATAATGGCACGCTGGCTGGCGATCCGGGGAAGCATCATGCAGCCCCTTCTATCGCCAGACCCGTTACCGTCCAATAACAATGGCTATCAGGATGCCAGCCATTCCTTGGTGTAGCGTTCGCGCAAGCTTCGCTTGTCGACCTTTTCCGTGCCGAGCCGGGGCAGCGCTTCATGGACTTCCCAGAAACGCACCGGGATTTTGAATGGGGCGATATGTTCGGCAAGGAAGGCGCGCAGTTCGTCTTGTGTGGCTGAACAATCTTCCTTGGCGAGATACACGGCGGCGGGGACTTCGCCCAGTTTCTCGTCCGGCAAGCCAAAGACGCTGGCCTCTGCAATGCAGGGGTGGGCGTAGATTGCGCTTTCCACCTCGATACAACTGATGTTCTCGCCACCGCGAATGATGATGTCCTTCTTGCGATCAACGATGAACAGATAGCCTTCGGGATCGAGATACCCCAGATCGCCGGTACGGAAATAACCGTCTGCCGTAATCGCTTCGCGCGTGGCTTTCTCGTTGTTCCAATACCCGAGGAAATTGGCGATCGATCGGATCGAGACTTCGCCTACTGCGCCCTGTGGCAGCGCGTTGCCAGCATCGTCCAGAATGGCCAGATCGACCAGCGGGCGCGACGCTGTGCCAGTGCTTCCGGGCTTGGCGAGGTAGTTTTCATTGAGATTGCCGCAACCCACGCCGTTGGTCTCGGTCAGGCCGTAGCCCAGCAAGGGGAAAGCATGGGGCAGCGCCTTGCGGATGCGGTCCACATGCTCGACCGGACGCGGTGCGCCGCCCGCCGCGAAGGACACGCAAGTGGACAGATCATACTTTTCACGATCCGGGTGAGTGGCGATTTCAAAGCTCATCAGCGGCACGCCGACGAAGTAGCTGACCTTCTCCTTTTCGATCAGGCGCATCGCTTCTTCCGCATCCCATTTGGGCATAAGCACCAGCTTGCGCCCGATGGCGAAAGACTGGAGGAAGACCGGCACTTCGCCCGTAACATGGAACAGCGGCACGTTGACCAACGTGGTGGGCTGCGCATTGGGGGCAGGCGCCTCTCCGCGCGCGGTAAGGATCGCCAGCATCGCGGCGGTCTGCGCGACGTAGTTCATCGTGCCCTGCACCACGCCGCGATGGTCCGAATAGGCCCCTTTGGCCATGCCGGTGGAGCCGGAGGTAAACAGCACGGTGGCCAGATCATCGCCCGTCAATTCGGGCAGGATCGTGTCCATGCCCCCACCATTGGCAAGCAATGCGGCAAGGCCCTGCGCATAATCGCAATCGTGTTCCATCGGCAGGAGCGTTGCGCCGTGGGCATGGCCTGCGATCCGTGCGGCGCGCGCCTTGTCGGCAATGATATAACGGCAATCGACCAGATCGATGCCGTGCGCCAGTTCCTCACCCTGCCACCAACCATTGAGCAGCGTGGCGCATCCGCCCGCCATCAGCACAGCCATATAGGCGACGACCCAGTTAGCCGAATTGCGCGCGGCAATGCCCACACGTTCGCCCTTGCGCAGGCCAAGGCCTTCGACCAGCCCGCCGGCCACGTGGCGCGCGGCCTTGTAGACATCAGCAAAACTGAGGCGAACATCGCCATCCACGATAAAGGTCTTTTCGCCCTGCGTGGCGCAGAAATAGGCGAAATATGCAGGAAGGTGCGGCGGCGCAGCGGCGATCATCGGCAAGTCCCGATCAAACCGCCGGATCGAAACCGTGTGGAACATGCCACCTTCAGACGTCAGCGCGCCGAAAGCGCGGTCCATAGCAAGGTCCAGCTCGGTCTTCATGATACCCTTTCAAGTCTCCTCACCCGCAGGCCCATCTTGCTGTGGGCCTTTTCGGGTTTGCCTGCGGCCTTTCCCCTGTGCCAATACGGTAACCCTGAGGGCACGTCCGACAGCATGGAAACGGGTCCGTTCTGAAGTTTGTAGGGAGTTCACCGCTTGCTGTCACTAGTGTCAACGGCAACCGCCCTTGCCGTAACGTCCGCCGCCTTCGCGGGGCTTGCAGATGCGGTTTCCGGCCCGATTCGCTGGGAAAATCTGGGCGTTTCCCCCATTGCGCTCGATCTCGGCTTCTTCGCCCTCAAATGGTATTCACTGGCTTATCTCGGTGGTATCGTGCTGGGCTATTGGCATCTGTCGAAGATGATCCGCCAGCCCGGTTCGCCAATGGCGCAGCGCCATGCGGACGACCTGTTCTTCTATGCCACGCTCGGCATCATCCTTGGCGGACGGCTGGGTTACGCCATCTTCTATGCCCCCGAACTGCTCAGCCATCCGCAGAACCTGATCAAACTGTGGGAAGGTGGCATGAGCTTCCACGGCGGCCTTGTGGGAACCGTGCTGGCCATCGCCTGGGTCTCTTGGCGCGGTCGTTTGAACTTCGTGCGCGTGTGCGATTACATTTCGGTTTGCGTTCCGTTCGGCCTGCTGTTCGGCCGCCTTGCCAATTTCATGAATGGCGAGTTGTGGGGTCGTGAGGCTGGCCCTGACGTTCCGTGGGCGATGGTATTCCCCGGCGGCGGGCCAATTGCGCGCCATCCCAGCCAGCTTTACGAAGCCCTGCTTGAAGGGCTGCTGCTGGCCATCGTCCTGCTGTCCCTGTTCTGGAAGACCCGCGCCCGCTGGCGCACGGGCCTGCTCGTCGGCCTGTTCACGTTCGGCTATGCCCTCGCCCGCTTCACTGTGGAGTTCTATCGCGAACCAGACGCGCAACTGATGGACTTTGCGATGCGTACCGGCTTTTCGATGGGTCAGTGGTTGACCATTCCGATGATGGCAATCGGCCTGTTCTTCTTCCTGCGCGCACTGATACACAAGCCGATTGCCGCAGGTCCGATCCCTGCTGATGAAGCCACGTCTGCGTGATTCCACCGCTGCTGGACACTTTCAAGCGGCTGATCACCAACACTGGCCCGATCAGCATCGCGCATTACATCGCAGAATCGAACGCGCACTACTATGCCCGCCGCGATCCTTTCGGGGTGGCCGGAGACTTCATCACCGCGCCGGAAATAAGCCAGATGTTCGGTGAACTGATTGGCCTCTGGCTGGCCGATATCTGGATCCGTGCAGGGCGGACCGAGCCGGTTCACTATGTCGAGCTAGGCCCCGGTCGTGGCACGTTGGCCCGCGATGCGCTGGGCGCGGCAAAGCGATATGGCCTTGTACCGTCCACCCATTTCGTCGAAACCAGCACCGCTCTGAAAGCCTTGCAGCTTGAATTGCATCCGCAAGCCATCTGGCACGCGGATCTTTCGACCGTGCCGAGCGATGGGCCACTGCTGATCGTGGCGAACGAATTTCTCGATGCTCTGCCGGTCCGCCAGCTCGTGCGGACGCAACAGGGCTGGCGCGAACGCATGGTCGGGCTGGCGGATGACCGACTCGTGCCGGTGGCCGGCTCTGCATCGATGGATGCCGCAGTCCCCGCTGATCGGCGCGATGCGCCCGAAGGGGCCATTCTCGAAACGTCGCCCGCTGCGGCTGCGGTCATGTATGAAGTGGCAGGCAGGCTGGCGGCACAAGGCGGAACGGCCCTGTTCATCGATTATGGCCATGCCGAACCGCGATTCGGCTCATCGCTGCAGGCAGTGCGCGCGCATCGCAAAGTGGATGTCTTTTCCGCTCCGGGCGAGGCCGATTTGACCGCGCATGTCGATTTCTCCGCGCTCGCATCGATTGCGCAATCGCGTGGCGTCCGCTGGCTGGGCACCGAGGAGCAGGGCCGCTGGCTTCGCGCACTCGGCATAGAAGCGCGCGCCGATGCGCTGGCCGCTTTTGCACCGGCCCAAGCCGCCGCGATTCATACCGCACGCGAACGTCTGACCGGCGAGGGGCAAATGGGCGTGCTGTTCAAGGTCATGGGAATCACTGCGCCCGACTGGCCGGATGGAGCAGGCTTCGGCCCGACAGCCTGATCTGCGAAACGCCGTGCTACCCCCGCAGAAATCCGGCGGAAACAAGGGCTATTCCCCATACCAAAATGCCTGTTGGCAAAGCCGTCGCTTTGCGTCTATCAGGCGCGCCAAGTGGGGGCTGGTATGGCGTTTTTGCGCGTGCCCGGCTCCCGTGCGGTTCAGGTTGCGCCGGTCCGGCCATCCCGATCCGTTCCACGAGGGCAAGTTGGACCGCGTGCGATCCGCGCGCGCGGCGGCAGCAGGCAGGGAATTTCAATGGCTGAACAGGCGAGCATCGACACTTCGGCAGAAGCCGGAGAAGGCGTGCGCCGGCGCGATTTCATCAATATCGCGGCGGTGAGTTTTGCGGGGGTAAGCGGCGTTGCCGTGCTGGTTCCGCTGGTAAGTCAGATGGCGCCATCGGCGGACGTTCTGGCGCAAAGCTCGACGGAGATCGACATTTCTGCGATCACTCCGGGCCAGGCGATCAAGGCGGTTTTCCGCAAGCAGCCGGTTTTCATCCGCAATCTGACGCCGGAAGAAATCGCTTCGGCCGACAAGGTTGACGCCTCCTCGCTGCGCGATCCGCAGACGCTGGAAGAGCGGACCAAGGAAGGCAAGACCAACTGGCTGATCACGATGGGCGTCTGCACCCACCTCGGCTGCGTGCCGCTGGGCGCGGGCGAAGGCGAAGTGAAGGGCGAGTTCGGCGGGTATTTCTGCCCCTGCCACGGTTCGCACTATGATACCGCCGCCCGCATCCGCAAGGGTCCGGCACCCAAGAACCTTGAGGTGCCCGAATATGCATTCATCTCCGACACTGTCGTGAAGATCGGTTGAGGACAGGAAACATGAGCTTTCCCTGGGCAAACGAATACAAGCCGGCCTTCGGCCTGACGCAGTGGCTTGACGAAAAGCTGCCGCTGCCCCGCTTCGTCTACAACGCTGTGGGTGCCGGTTATCCGGTCCCGCGCAACCTGAACTACATGTGGAACTTCGGCGTTCTCGCCGGTTTCTGCCTCGTGCTTCAGATCGTTACGGGCGTCATTCTGGCCATGCACTATGCGCCCAACGCGCTGGTGGCCTTCGATTCGACCGAACACATCATGCGTGACGTCAACTGGGGCTGGATGCTGCGCTATGCGCACGCAAACGGCGCTTCGGCGTTCTTCGTGGTCGTCTACCTCCACATCTTCCGCGGCTTCTTCTACTCATCGTACAAGGCCCCGCGCGAAATGATCTGGCTGCTCGGCGTGGTCATCTTCCTGCTGATGATGGCAACGGCGTTCATGGGCTACGTGCTGCCCTGGGGCCAGATGTCGTTCTGGGGTGCCAAGGTCATCACCGGCCTGTTCGGCGCGATCCCTGTGGTGGGCGAACCGCTGCAGATCTGGCTGCTGGGCGGCTATGCACCCGATAACGCCGCGCTCAACCGCTTCTTCTCGCTGCACTTCCTGCTGCCGTTCGTGATTGCCGGTGTCATCATCCTGCACATCTGGGCGCTGCACATCCCCGGCTCGTCGAACCCGACCGGCGTTGAAGTGAAGGCCGAAAGCGATACCGTGCCCTTCCACCCGTACTATACGGCGAAGGACGGCTTCGGACTTGGCGTGTTCCTGCTGATCTACTGCGCGATCTTGTTCTTCGCACCGAACGCGCTGGGCCACCCGGACAACTACATTCCGGCAAACCCGCTTTCCACGCCCGCACACATCGTTCCCGAATGGTACTTCTGGCCGTTCTACGCGATCCTGCGCGCCTTCACTTATGACTTCTTCTTCATCCCGGCCAAGCTGATGGGCGTGCTCGCCATGTTCGGCGCGATTCTGGTGTGGTTCTTCCTGCCTTGGCTGGATACCTCGCCGGTGCGTTCGGGCCACTACCGTCCGCTGTTCCGCAAGTTCTTCTGGTTCGGTCTCATTCCGACGATGGCCGTGCTGTTCTACTGCGGTGGCGCTCCGGCTGCGGAACCCTATGTGATGCTCAGCCAGCTGGCATCGCTGTATTACTTCGCGCACTTCCTCATCATCCTCCCGCTCGTCTCGTCGATCGAAAAGCCGGAACCGCTTCCGTTCTCGATCACCGAAGCCGTGCTCGGCAAGGATGAGAGCGCCGTGCTCAACGCCAACCCCGCTGCCTGACAGCCAGAGCGTAAGAGAAAGAGAACCCTCATGGTCCGTCTTTTTGGCCCCCTGGTAGGCCTGTTCTTCGCCGTCGCGCTGCTCTGGTCGTTCGGCAACGGCGCCTACTCCGCGATTACCGAACCCGCTGCCCCCACGGCAGAGCACGAGTTCCATCTCCACCCCAAGAAGGTGCACTTCGCCAGCGATGGCGCCTTCGGCAAGTTCGACAAGGCGCAGCTCCAGCGTGGCTTCCAGGTTTACAAGGAAGTCTGCGCCACCTGTCACTCGCTCAAGCACGTTGCCTTCCGCGATCTGGCCGCTCTCGGCTACTCGGAAGCCGAAGTGAAGGCGATTGCCAAGCAGTGGGGCACCAAGCAGCCGACCTTCGATCCGAAGAGCGGCGAACGCGCAGAGCGTGACAACATCCCGTCGGATTTCTTCCCGGTCGTGTACTACGCCGGTCAGGGCAGCCCGCCAGATCTGTCGCTGATCACCAAGGCGCGTCACGATGGCGGTGCCTATGTGGCCTCGCTGCTGACCGGCTATCAGGAACAGCCCGCCGAACTTCTCAAGAAGTTCCCGGACGCCAAGACCCCGGATGGCCTGCACTACAACCCCTACTTCGCCAACCTGAACCTCTCCATGCCCGCGCCGCTGACCGGCGAAGGTCAGGTGACCTATTCGGATGGCACCAAGGCAACCGTCGAACAGATGGCGGAAGACGTCTCGGCCTTCCTGATCTGGACCGCCGAACCGAAGATGGACAAGCGCAAGCAGACCGGCTGGGCCGTGCTCGGCTTCCTGCTGGCGGCAACCGTCCTTGCCTATCTCGCCAAGAAGAACGTCTGGGCTGATAAGCACTGATCGTTCTGCCTCCGGCGAAACGAACAAAGGCCACCGGAAACGGTGGCCTTTTTCTTTGCGTCAGGCTTTCGTCATGCCAATGCAAGATCGAGCAGCGAGAAAGCCCGCCATGACACCCGACGATCTCAAGCACCTCGTCCGCACCGTGCCGGACTTCCCTGCCCCCGGCATCCTGTTCCGCGATATCACCACACTGATCGCGCACGGCGAAGGCCTGTCTGCCACCATCGACCATCTTGCCGATATGGCCCGCAACGCCGGGGCCGAAGCCATCGCTGGCATGGAAGCGCGCGGTTTCATCTTCGGAGCCGCCGTTGCCGCGCGCATGGGCTTGGGCTTCATCCCCGTGCGCAAACCCGGCAAGCTGCCGGTCCCGACCATCGGCATAGACTATGCGCTCGAATACGGACGCGACCGGCTGGAAATCGACCCAACAGCCATTCACGAAGGCCAGCGCGTGATCATCGTCGATGATCTCATCGCCACCGGCGGCACTGCCCTTGCCGCCGCTGAGCTGCTCCGCACGGCAGGAGCCGCCGTGAGCCACGCCCTTTTCGTGATCGACCTGCCCGACCTTCACGGTGCCGCCCGCCTGCGCGATGCAGGGTTGACGGTAGAGGCGCTGATGGACTTTCCGGGGCACTGATACGCAGAGATGTACGATCTGGACCAGTTCACCAAATCAGGCGCAGCCCAGCTTCGCGGAGCGGCCGTTCCGATCCTTAGCGACCTTCTTGCAATTGTTGAGGCGCTTCCCGCAGACAATGCAGGTTTAAGATTGCGGGGACTTTCCGGTCTTACAAGGCTGATTGGATCGGGAACTGTGATGGCCTCAGCGGCCGAACGTGCCATCGGTCAAGGCGCTATGCCGGTGCGCGCTATCCTCTTTGACAAATCTGCGGCCACCAATTGGTCCCTTGGCTGGCATCAGGACAGGACAATTTGCGTCCAACAGCGAATAGACACGCCCGGCTTCGGACCTTGGACGATCAAGCAGGGCATCCCGCACGTTGCCCCTCCGATAAGTCTATTGGAAAGGATGGTGACTTTGCGAATCCATCTGGACGACGTGATCAGTGAGAATGCGCCGCTCTTGATTGCGCCCGGTTCACATCGTTTGGGCAGAATCCCTGAAGGCGAAATTGCAGAAACAGTGCAGCGATGCGGTATACTGACCTGTACCGCCCTTACTGGTGACGTCTGGCTTTATTCGACACCGATCCTCCACGCTTCGGAAAAAGCACAAAATCCGAACCGTCGCCGGGTTCTACAAGTTGATTACGCCGCGACGAGCTTGCCCAACAAGCTTGAGTGGGCCGGCATTTGAAACGCAAAAGGGCGGCCTAGCGGACCGCCCTTTTTCAAACACCCGACTGGTTTCAATCCACCAGCATCAGCGCATCCAGCGCGATCACACCCTCGCCCTTGGGATGCAGGATCACCGGGTTCAGGTCGATTTCGCGGATCGAAGGTTCCGCGCGCAGCACCTGCCCGACCTTGACGATCAGCGCTGCCAGCGCAGGGACGTCCAGCGCGGGCGAACCGCGATAGCCGGTGAGCAGCGCAGCGCTCTTCAGCTTCATCAGTTCGGCTTCAACCGCTTCCTGCGTCAGGTCCGCCGTCAGCAGGCGCACGTCCTGCAGGATTTCAGCAGTCACGCCGCCAAAGCCTGCCAGCACCACCGGTCCCCATTCGGGATCGTTCTTGGCACCGACGATCATTTCCATGCCGCGCTTGCCCATCGCCTCGATCAGCACGCCGTCAAGCGTGATGCTTGCCGAATAGGCAGCGACATTGGCGTGAATGCGCTCCCACGCCTCACGCACCGCGGCGCCGTCGGCAAGATTCAGGATCACCCCGCCTGCATCGCTCTTGTGGCCAAGCGCGGCGGCCTGTGCCTTCATCGCCACCGGATAACCCACAGCATCCGCCGCCGCGACCGCCGCATCGGCGCTGGCCGCGAAACCGCCCTTGGGGAACGACACGCCAATCGGCCCCAGCAGATCCTTGGACTTGTATTCGGGGATCACACCCGAAACCACATCCAGCCCGGTCAGCGGCGTTGCGGGAAGGTCATTCACCGACAAGTCCTGCGCCGCCCAATGCGTCAGCCGCGTAACAGCGCGCAATGCGCGTTCGGTGGTGGGGAACCACGGAATGCCCGCCGCCCGCAGCGCGGCAATGCGCTCTGCCGGAACGTCTGCGCCTTCATCCAGCCCGGCGAAGATCACCGGCTTGGTCAGCACCTTGCCTTCAACCGCAGCAAGAATGGCGGGAAACTTGATCGCACAGGTGATCGCCTCGGCCTGAATGATCCCGGCAAAGACCGTGCCCACGCGATCATCATCCAGCAGCGCTTCGATGCAGCGGGTGTAGATCGCAGGTTCCGACAGACCTTGCGCAGTAATGTCGAGCGGATTGGAAACCGGCACGAACGGCGGCAAGGCAGCCCGCAGCAGCGGTGAATCCTCGTCGTGCAGGTCGGCCAGCGGCAGGTCCAGTTCCTCCGCCAGATCCAGCGTCAGCGCCTTGAACGCACCCGATTCCCCCAGAACCGCCGTTTTGCCCGAAGGCAGCGCCGGGCAACGCACAGCGATTTCGGCAATGTCGCCCAGTTCTTCCAGCGTTTCGGCAAAGATCACGCCCGCGCGCGCCACCATCGCCCGCATCAGCTTGTAATCGCCTGCCATTGCGCCAGTGTGCGTGGCGGCGGATTCGCGCGCTGCGCTGGACTTGCCCGGATGCAGCAGCACCACCGGCTTGCCCGCGGCCTTCGCGCGCTTTGCTGCAGCAAGGAAGGCCTGCGGTTTGCGGAACTGCTCCACGATCATGGCGATCACATGCGTATCGTCCTGATCGACCAGCCAGTTCACATAATCTTCAACGCCGCTGGCGGCTTCGTTGCCGGTCGACACCGAATAGGAAACGCCCGCATCGCGCGCCAGCAGCATGGTGCCCAGCACTGCCGCCATCGCACCCGATTGCGAAACGATGCCAATGGCGCGCTTTCCGCCGGGCGGCACCGCGTTGGTTTCCACGAACGTCAGCGGGATGCGGTCGACATAGTTGACCAGACCAAGGCAGTTCGGCCCTTCGACCACCATGCCCGCTTCATGCGCGATCCGCGCGATTTCGCGCTGTTCGGCAAGGCCTTCCTCGCCGCCTTCGGCAAAGCCCGCCGAAAAGATCACAACGCCGCCGCACTTGCGCGCGGCCAGGCCCTTTACCGCATCGAGCACGCCGACGCGCGGGATCGCCAAAACCGCCACATCCACGCCTTCGGGCAGCGCATCGACCGAGGGGTAGCAGCGCTTGCCCATGATCTCTTCACGCTTGGGATTCACCGGATAGACCGTGCCGGCATAGCCATTGCGATCAAGGTTGGTCAGCAAGGTCGCGCCCAGGGCGCCCGGCTTGTCCGACGCGCCGACGACGGCGACGGATTGCGGGCGCAGGAAACGGTCCAGGGCAGCGTGGGAGAGATTCGGCTCAACGGTCATGGCATCCTCCGATTTCGCTATGCGCTATAACAATTATCGAAGGAAGGGCAAGGGGCGTCGGCTCAGGCCTTCACGACCCTTTGCGCAAGCACACCGAAGGGCGCGCGCCCCGCGCGGTCGACTGCCTCCATCCGCACCGTATCGCCAAATGCCATGAACGCGGTCTTCGGCTCGCCAAGGTCCAGCACTTCGATCCCGCGCCGTTCTGCGATGCAGGATGAGCCGATTTCGCGGAAGTTCGTGTTAGACACGGTGCCCGAACCGATCACCGTGCCTGCCACCAGATCGCGCGTGCGCGCGGCGTGGGCGACGAGTTCGTGGAAACCAAAGCCCATCGCCGCGCCGTTGGCCGCGCCAAAGCGTTTTCCGTTCCAGTCCACCAGCAGGTTCAGGCCCACACGCCCATCGGCCCAGCTATCGCCCAGTTCATCTGGCGTGATGGCCAAAGGTGCCATGCCGCAGGCAGGCTTTGCCCCTACCCACCCGAACCCGGTCTTCATTTCCGGCCCGGCCAGCGTGCGCAAGGACCAATCGTTGATCTGCACGATCAGCTTGATGTGCGCCATCGCATCGGCTGCACTGGTGCCCATCGGTACGGCATCGACGATGACGCCGAATTCGCCCTCGAAATCGATGCCAAGATCTTCCGAAGGGAACCGAGCATCCGCCAACGGGGCCAGAAACGTGTCCGACATGCCCTGATACATCAGCGGAAGATCGGTCTTGGGCTTGGTAATGCCCAGCACGGCATCCATCAGATCGCCGTGGCTCTGAAACGCCGAACCATCGAGCCATTGCCACGCGCGGGGTAACGGGGCCAACACTTGAGCGGCATCAAGCAGATCGGGAAAGTGATCGATCACGGCAAGCGCAGCGCCTACCGCGTCCCAATCCTCAATCGCCTGCTGCAGCGTTGCCACGGACGCGGACGCATAGTGCGTACCGTCTGGCGAAACCACCACCAGACGCCCATCGCGCGTTCCATCGTTCAAGGTTGCCAGACGCATCGCTTTCTCCCGGTTTGCTTGGAACCGGACCTAGCGCCGCGCCAAGCTTGCCGCAAAGCAATGCTTTTGATTGGAAATCATCAATTTCGCATATGGATCAGGCGACAGGTTGCCAATCGAAGGCCAGTTCGCCTTCGCGATGCGCAAAGCGGTTCAGGTGATCAGCCACCACCTGCTGCATCCTTTCAAGATCGCCATCCCCTTCGATCCGGCAGTTGACTTCCAACGCCGAATCAGTGGCCTTCAGTTCCACCGGACCAAATGGCAAAGCCACGCGGCCCTGCTGCGGGTCAAAGCTGACTTCAAACTTGTGCCCCCAGTGCTTGCACAGTTGCTGGAGATAGCGGCTGGCGCTGGCGGTAGGAACAATGGCTTGGCTGGCAGACATTAGATTACTTTCGCAGAGTTCATGTTCGATCTAAGATATATCTTTTATCGCTATAGTCAAGCACCTCGCCCTACAGGGAAATTGCAAGGTTGACGAAACCGCCCCTACCGTGGCAATCGCCCGCCACCACATGACGGGGGCACAATCGCCTCGTTGCTCTGAGCGGGTATAGCATAGTGGTAATGCACTAGCCTTCCAAGCTAGCTAGGCGGGTTCGATTCCCGCTACCCGCTCCAATTCTCGGTCTCAGGACATCCCCGACAGCTTTACAAACCGCTGAAATCCGGGGTATTTTTTGGGTCATCCGGCTCGTGAAATCTCACTTCATGCCATGAAAGCTCGGGCAGAAGTGGGGCCTTTCTCAAAAATAGCCGGTCCAAAAATGCACGAGGCCCCCAAGGGTGGGGGCCTCGCCATGGAAGGCCTGATCTATGTCATTGACTGATATAGCGATTCGTCGA
>NZ_JABAID010000027.1 GCF_012641335.1 Novosphingobium sp. ERN07 | reverse complement strand
ATAATCTGCGCCTCGGTGAAACGGCTCTTCCTCATGCGTCTGCTCCTTACAGTGGCAGACTCTACATCAGAATGAGGGAACTTTCGGGGGGCAGGTCACACGAGATAGCGATGCCGAGTGCTTACAGCCTCATGCCGCCGCCGGTCGCGGAAAATGTTGAGGGCAACGCGCGACAAAAAAGCACGCGGCGATGCGATGTCAGTCAGGGAAAGCCGCAGAATACGCAGCCACGTATCTTGCACGATATCTTCTGCTTCCGCCGCCTGAACGTGAAGATGTCTGCGCAAGTAGCCCTGCAGCCATGCTGAGTGCGATTGATGCCAGTCCCGCAAGCTTGCAGCATCATCGGTCATGCCAAGTTCGGTTTCGTTCCGAACGCTCGCGACTGGGTCTGACACCGCCTGCCTCCTTGCGGATCAGGGACGCCGGACAATCCGAAAATGGAAACACCCATGCATCATGTGAGCCACTGCCAGAGCCATTGGACGCACAATGAACCTGCGATCTATGACGACCGCCTGACCTTGTCATCGCAGGCGATGACAAGTTTTGTCTTTTGCATAGGGGGTTCCACGCCCCTGCTACCAGCCTACCGGTAGCGGTCTTAGATTGTCGCATTTGCTCTGCGATAGCAAGAGTTGCGTCCAACGACCGAAGTCGAGGAAGGGGTGGTGTTGGAACCTCCTATGCAAGAAGCCCGCTTACTGGCCGGACACGCCTGAGCGCTGCCACACCCCTTCCGGCATTTCAGCCCGGTCCATTTGCGGCACGACCTTGAAATAGCAACAGGGCAGGTGTGAAACAATCCTGATGGGGACAAGATATTCAAAAGGGCCGCAAGGCGCTTACCGTGGCTTCCATCGGAGCGGTGTTCTACAGGGCGGCTCCAATGAAATGATGCAGCCGATCGTAAACAATCTCGTCTGACCGGCCGCCATGGGCTGGATGCTCTTGCGATCGCCCGGGCAAATCAGGCCTGCGATGTAAGCCGGGCGCATCCGACGTCGCATCTTGTTACCCAGCCCACCCAAAAGCGGAGCGAGCCACCGCTCCAGATCCGCCCGCCGGTCCTTGTTCATAGCCAGCCTTCGTCAAGCGAACTCTCCAGGAATCAGCGAAATCCATCCTTGGGAATCCCAAAAACCACGCTTCTGCCAAAGTATTGCTAGGTCGTGCTTTGGCCGAATTTGCGGACAAGTTTTGGTGGAACAGCGCCTTTGGTGATCGACGATGTATTGTCGATGACGAACGACTGGCCGCTGATGAACGCAGATTCGTCCGAAGCGAGGAACAGCGCAAGGTTGGCAACGTCGCCCACTTGCCCATGCGCGTTTTCGCCCAGCGCAGGGCCATTATCGGCCAGCGCCGCATCCATTGTGCTGGTTGCAACCGCCATCGACCGCACCATAGGTGTATCGATCCGGTCGGGAAGCAGCGCGTTGCAACGGATCGGAAGGCCCAGCTGCGCGCAGTACACGGCGACCGAACGGCTGTAAGCATCAATCGCACCCTTTGCTGCGGTATAAGCTGCAGACCGAGGATGACCTTGCACCGCAGTTATCGACGAAAGGTTGATGATTGAACCACAACCGCCCTCGCGCATAAGTGGAATGGCGTGCTTGCAACCCCAGATCGTCCCGTAGACGCTGACATCGAGCGTAAACTGGAGGTCGTCCAGTTCGATCGTTTCGGGGGTAGATGGCCGAACCACACCGGCATTGTTCACCAGAACGTCAAGGCGGCCCTCACGGCCGCGAACATCTGTCATCAATGCGATCCACTGTGCTTCGTCCCGAACATCGTGCCGGTAAAACCGCGCCGCACTGCCCAGTTCTGCCGCGACTGCGGCGCCGGCCTCGGCGTCGACATCGGTGAGAATAACCCGCGCGCCTTCGCGCACAAACACGCGAGCATCCGCTTCGCCTAGCCCGCGCGCCCCGCCCGTGATGATCGCTACTTTACCGTCCAGCCTGCCCATTTGAACGCCTTTCTCAACAATCAAAAATGATAGCATGTCCTACTTTCCGTCGCTGCTGGCGACAAGCCTTGATCGAAGCACGTTCTCCCGGCATGATCGCTTCGACATGCGACAGAAAGTAGTATTACATGCAATTTGAGATTGCCGGGCGATCAAGTCCTGTGGGGGCGTTATGCTGACCGGAAATCCAGAGCGTAAGGCCGTCTATTCCAGCGCTTCGATACATCAGCGACGCAAGCGCATCCTCACCGAAGCGCGGCGTATGATTGCCGACGTTGGCCTTGACGGCTTCAGCGTTCGATTATTGTGCCGCAATGCCGATGTCGCACAGCGCACGCTTTACAACGCGTTTCAGAGCAAGGATCGCCTGATCGCGCTAGCCATTCGCGAAGCCTATGAGGATGTAAATCGTTACATTCGCTACCGGACCGAAGTTGACACGCTCAACGGCATTATTGACCGATTGATAGCGGTGAACACGCGTAATCTGCGCGCCCGCAACTATACGAAAGCGGTAGTTTCGCTGTATTTTTCGCCGAGCATTTCGCCGGATGTGTGGAATGCCCTGCGATCGATGGTTTTCCTTAATCTTCGCCAGTGGCTCGACCGGCTACATCGCGAAGGCGGGCTGCAACCGTGGATCAATGTAGAGATTGCCGCCGGTGATTTTGCCAATATTGAATACGCCACCATTAACGACTGGGCGGTCGGTCGGTTGACCGATGAGCAATACATCCCGCGGCTGGTCAATGCGGTTCTGTCTTATGCCCTTGGCATCTTGAAAGGCGAGGAGCGTGCTATGGCGGCAGCGATGATGGAACAGTTGCACGCCACCGGAAAGCTGCCCGAGTTTCCCAAACCAGTGTTCGATCCAAGCGTTGAAGCCCCGGCACCTGCCGAGGTTGAGGACGCCTGAACGCAGGCGTAGCGTCGGGCGTTTTAGGCCAGACCCATCCGATCCGCCATGGCCCAGGCAAAAGCGATCGCCGGGCCATTGGTGTTGCCCGAAACCAGTCCGGGCATCGAACCGCAATCGATGACCCTTATGCCATCGACGCCGCGCACCCGGCAGTCGGGGTCAAGCGCGGCTTCAAGCCCGCCCATGGCGCAGCTCCCGGTGGCATGCGTTCCCGCACGCGAAAGTTGCCGAACTGCCTGCAGGATGTCAGCATCGCTGTTCACGTCTTTTCCGGGTACCAGTTCCTCTCCCAGCGACCCGGCCAAGGCAGGCTGTGATGCCAGCTGACGGATGGTCCTCACCATCGCCACAGCGCCGGCCTGATCTCGCGACGTGGTCAGCCAGTTGGGTGTGATCGCCAGCGGTGCTGCCGGGTCGGGGCCAGTGATTGCGACCGAGCCTGTCGATTCCGGTTGCAGCATCTGGCCGTAGATTGTCAATCCTGGCTCTTTTTCTACCGCGCTCAGTTGTACAGGAAAGTTGGGATCAAGGTTCCGCGCGAATGAGAATGCACCGACATACAATTGCAGATCGGGCCGCACCGCATCGGGCATCGAACGCACAAAAGCACCGATTTCGTAAGGGCCCGTCGCCATCGGTCCATTCCTCGCCACCGCGTAGCGCACGAGGTTGCAAACCAGTCCAATTTTACGGAACTGAAAGTTGTTGCCGCGGTCATTGCCTTTCAGGCGGAAAGCAACAGACAACCCGAGATGGTCTCGCAGGTTCTTGCCGACCGCCGGGCTCGAAACGAGCACTGGCACTCCGGCTTGGAACAGAACGTTCGCCGGGCCGATACCCGACCGTTGCAGGATTGCCGGACTGACGATTGCCCCCGCGCACAGGATGACTTCACCGTCCACCAGATATGTTCCTTCGCCCCGGGCAGTTCGGGCTTTTACGGCAGCGGCGCGCTTGCCACTGAAGACGATGCGATCCACCTCGACCTCGGTCAATACAGTCAGGTTCGGGCGGTGCATCGCTGGCCGCAGAAACGCCACCGCGGCGCTTTGCCGGCGGCCCTTGCGGATATTGTGCGGAAAGTAGCCGATGCCTTCCTGCTCTTCGTCGTTGAGGTCGGCCTTGCGTTGCAGGCCCATCTGTTCGCCCGCTCGGATCGCGGCTTCAGCCAATGGATAGCGGAATTTGCCAGTCGATATGTATACAGGTCCGCCGACCCCGCGCGCCGGGCCCGTGCCGAGTTCGTGATCTTCCACGGCCTTGAACGCAGCGCGCATTACCTGCCAATTCCAGCCGGTTGCTCCGGCACGCTCCCACGCATCGTAGTCTTCGGGCTGGCCGTGCATCCAGATCATGCCGTTGATCGAAGACGATCCACCCAAGCCCCGCCCGCGCACCCAGGTCTCGGTCGCGGGTTGCCCCGGCATGCGCGGTTGGCTCACCGGATACACCCAGGCATGGCGCGGATCCAGTACCAGCTTACCGATGCCCTTGGGCATGTGAATCAAGGGGCTGGTATCGCGGCCACCGGCTTCCAGCAACAGGACGCGGTGCTTCGGGTTGCGCGAAAGGCGATCCGCCATCACGCACCCGGCCGATCCTGCGCCGACCACGATGTAATCCCACGTCTGCTCAGTCGGCATAATCTGGCGCAATCCGTTCGACTTCGCGCATCAGGGCAATCCAGTCGAGCGTGCCAGGCGCGTTCCCCATCGTCGCCTCATCAAGTTGTGCTGCAACGAGATCCTGTATGTCCTGCCCCAGCATCCGCAACGGAGTGCCGCCGGCCAGCGCCGCGACCTGGATCTCGCACGCACGCTGTGTGGTCATCATCAGCCAGAACGCCTCACCAACCGAACTGCCTGCGGTGAGCAGGCCATGATTGCGCAGGATGAGCACCGCCTTGTCACCAAGATCGCGGGCCAGCGTAATCCGTTCGGCCTGCGCCAGTGCGACGCCCTCATAATCGTGGTACGCCAACCGTTGGCCGATCACGAGCGCCTGTTGGCTGATGGGCAGCAGGCCGTGTTCCTGTGCGGACACTGCCACACCTGCGGCAGTATGGGTATGCATCACACAAACGACATCGGGCCGGGCAGCGTGGATAGTCGAATGAATCAGGAACCCCGCCGGATTGATCACGCCGCCGCGCGACAGCACCTCGCCGTCAAGGTTTACTTCAACGAGGCTGCTTGCGGTCACCTCGTTGAAGAGTGCACCAAAAGGATTGATCAGGATGCGATGGCCGGGGCCGGGCAGGCGGGCGGAAATGTGCGTCGCGATGCCGTCGGTCATGCGGTAATGGTGAGCTAGCCGGTAGCAGGCCGCCAGTTCCCGGCGCACCTGATAATCCGCATCGCTGGCATCAGGTGAGGCAAGTTGCGTATGGGTCGAAACGGGCACAAGATGCTCCTTCGCTATAGTTCGCCCAGCGCCTTGGCGATGATGCCAAGCTGCACTTCTGCCGCTCCGCCAAAAATCGTTGCGGCCCGCGCATTCAGGTAGTCGGTGATCAGCACGTCCTCAGTCGACCCCGGAACCCGGCGCACCCCATCCGCGCCGAGCAAGGCCACGCCGAGCTGGCTGACCGTCTGCTTGAGCCGGCTTGCACGCAGTTTCAGTACCGAAGACACCGGCCCTGGGGCGCCGCCGTTGGGCAACGTGCCGACCACGGAAAGCTCGAACATCTCGAAGACATCGAGCTCCATGGCCACTTCGGCAATCAGGCGCTGCTGGTGCGCAGATGGTGGTCCATTCAGCGCCGCTTCGGCCCGGCGCAGCGACGCGCGCAAGCGGCCGGAGAACAGGCCCGTGCCGCGTTCGAACTCCAACAGGTACTTGGCGTAAGTCCAACCGTGGTTTTCCTCGCCAATCAGGTTGTCAGCGGGAATAACGACGTCGGTGAGGAACACCTGATTCACATCGTGATCGCCGCCAATCGAAATGATCGGCCGGATATCTACACCAGGTTGGTGAAGGTCAATGACGACAAAGCTGATCCCCTGTTGCGGCCGCTCGGTCTCGGCTGTGCGAACCAGTGCAAACATGCGGTTCGCGTGATGCGCATGTGTGGTCCACATCTTCGAACCGTTGATGCGGTAGCTGTCACCCTCACGCGTTGCCCGGGTCCGCAGAGATGCAAGGTCGGACCCGGCACCAGGCTCTGAAAAGCCTTGGCACCAGTAATCCTCGCCCGAAAGGATCTGCGGCAGCCAGCGCTGCTGTTGTTCGGGTGATCCGAACTCCATCAGCACCGGCGCTACCAGGCGCATCCCGATCGGATAAACCAGCGGTGCGCCGGCCTGCGCGCACTCGTTTTCGAAGATGAACCTTTCGAGCGGCGACCAGCCGGTCCCGCCGAATTTTGTGGGCCATGTCGGCGCGGCCCAGCCTTTTTCAAGCAGGATCCGCTGCCATGCCAACGAGAGATCTGGTTCGGGATAAACCCCGATCGTGCGCGACTGGCCATCGCGCAGTTCATCGGTCAGCCTCTCATCGAGGAAAGTCCGAACCTCGTCACGAAAGCGGCGCTGTTCGGCATCAAGCAACAGGTCCATTTGCTCAGCCCTCGATCAACAAAGCGCTATGGCGGTGCCGCTGGAAGTCCAGCGCATGGGCGATGTATTGCTCCGTCGGCCGGAATTCGGCATCGGCAAGCAGCCGGTAGGCCTGCAAGTGCCGAAACCGCGCAGCGATGTCGAGTTCGTCGGACACGCCCATGCCGCCGTGAAGCTGAACAGCGGTTTCAGCCACGATCGCTGCGGCCGCTGCGACCCGCGCTGTCATGGCGGCCAGGGCCCGCTGTGCCTCCGGTCCCGGGCCTGCGGCTTCCAGCACCAGAGCGCCAAGCAGGGCTGCGCTTTCTGCCTCCTTGGCCGCGACGATCATTTCTGCAACGCGGTGCTGCACGGTCTGGAACGTGCCAAGTGCCCGTCCAAACTGCTGCCGCGTACGCATGTATTCGCTCGTCGCGGCGACAGCGCCCTCCATGGCGCCCCATGCTTGCCATCCGCGCGCCATAACGTTGCGCGCTACGGCAAGGTTGCGATGCCAGGACCAGTCCGGGCCAGTGGCCAACTGCACTGCAGGCACAGCGTCAAGCATGAAGTCCGCGCCCACGGTGTCATCAAGAAGGGGGACAGGCGTCATGACGACTACGCCAGCATCGATCAGGAACAGCCCCGCATCGGTTGCAGCAAGTATATGATCTGCTCCCCAGGCACCCGATAGATTGCGTACCTGCCCGCTGATCCTTCCATCGACGTCGCTCAGGCCGAAGCAGGCAGCATAGCGTTTCTCGCCTTCGATCAGGGCGGCGATATGATCTTCTGCATCACTGGCAGCACTAAGCAACGTTCCGGCCACTACGGCGGTTACAACCGGTTCGATCGCCAGGAAGCGGCCCAGAGTTCGCAGCATCAGGCCTATCTCGATTGCTCCGCCGCCGAAGCCGCCTGCAGCCTCGGCAACGGCAATTCCGAAACAGCCCATTTCGGCAAGCGCAGTCCAGGTCAGCGGCTCGCCCCACTGACCTGCTGCAACCATCCTGCGACGATTCTCGAACGCGTATCGTTTTTCGCAAAATCGCTCAAGTCCATCCGCGAACTGGCGTTGTTCGGCAGAAAAGGCAAGATTCACTCGGTTCTCCATACTCGTGCCGCTGCGCGCAGGGCCACTGGACTCCTTCGGTAAGCGCATAGCGAATGAGAGGAAAGTCTTTTTGTATAACGCGTATCGTTTTTATGTGTTCACAAAACCATCAGCTGTGCTTAAAGACGTGAAAGGCGGTGCACGACACCGCAAGAGCAACATGTCACAACAAGCTGTCAGCAAGGAAAAGCCAGTGTTCACCGGACCAGAAGCAGATCGTCTGGCACTTCGTGAGCTGCTCGACAGCTATAGTGACGCTGTAAATCGGCGCGATCCCGGCGCGCTTGCCGCATCCTGGACCGAAGATGCGGTCTGGACATTCCGGGGGTTGGATCAAATCGGGCGTGATGCGATCGTTTCCAACTGGAGCCAGGCGATGGACGGTTTTGAAGCGGTCTGGTTCAGCGCCTTTCCTGGCTCAATCGCCGTAGATGGCGATACGGCGCATATGATCACCCATACTTTCGAATATCTGAAGCCGGTTGGCGCTGCGCCGCGCCTCCAGTCTGGCATCTACGAGGATCGCGCGGTGCGGCTTGCAACCGGTTGGCATTTTGCCAAGCGATCGTTTACTCCCAAGGAGATGACTCTGTGACCATCCTAATCACTGCTGTTATGGACCTCGATCCCGAAGCGGCGGATCGCATCCTGCGTGATTCCAGGCCTCTGATCGAAGCATCGCTGGCCGAGCCAGGGTGCGAGGCTTACAGCTGGGCACTCGATCCCCTGACGCCCGGTCGCGTTCACGTGTTCGAGCGCTGGACCGACGAAGCCGCGCTGGCGCACCATTTCAGCCTGCCGAACTATACCGAGATGCGGAGCCAACTTCGCTCGGCGGGGCCGGTCGTGTCGACAAGCCGCAAGTACCTCGTCGCGCATGATGAGCCAGTCTATGACGAAACCGGCACCCCACGCGCCGATTTCTTCACCCAACCGACAGCCGCGGCCTGATCGCCAGCACCAGGAGCGAGTGCATGTGCGAGGCAATCAACACAGGGGATCCGGTCGAAACAGCCCGGCGTGCCTCGCACTATGCGCTTCGCCGACGCACTCTTGACCGGATGCGCTCGAAGACAACTGACCTCGACGCAGAGCCGATGCGGATCGACCCAGTCATCTACACCAGTGCCGATTTTGCAGAGCGGGAACGCCGTGCAATCTTTCACGGAATGCCGGTCGTGGCAGGGCTGACGCGCGATATCCCCGAGGTCGGCGACATGATGACATTCGACGTGCTCGGGCCGTCGATCGTGCTGGTCAGGTCGAAGTCCGGCGCGGTCAATGCCTTCCGCAACATGTGCCCGCATCGCGGTGCCAAGGTTGTTACTGATTGCACGCGTCGGACGCGGCTGACCTGCCGGTTCCATGCCTGGACGTTCGATCTCGAGGGCAAGCTGATCGGCCAGCCCGGCAAGGAAGGTTTCGATGGGATCGACAAGGCCGAACTTGGTCTCCTGCCGGTACCTGTGGCAGAGGAGCACGGTCTGATCTTCGTCCGGCTCGACCCGGCAGGCGAGCCGATTGATGTGGCCAAGCATCTCGGCGATTTTGCCAGTGAACTGGCGCATCTCGAACTGGGGCGGGCCGAACCGATCCGGCGGTCCGAAATACCATGCGAAGCGAACTGGAAGTATGCGCTCGACACCTATGGTGAGAGCTATCACTTCGCATCGCTTCACCCGACGACGATCGGTCAGCTCGCGTATTCGAACATCATGATTTACGATAGCTACGGCCTGCACGCCCGGCTGGCGTTCCCGCGCGCCGAATTCATGGCCTATCAGGACCAGCCCGAAGCCGACTGGCCGCATACCGACTACGGCGGGCTTTACCTGCTGTTTCCGAACATGGTGATCAACGTCAACGCCATTCCCGGTGTTGGCCAGTTCTACGGCATTTCGCGGGTGTTTCCGGGCGAAACGCCGGACCGGTCCCTCACGCTGCTATCAACCTACCAGCCCGCACATGCCGGCGGCGAGGTCAATGTCGCGAAGTGGGCAGAGATGCACGACTTCATACAGACCGTGGTCACCGAGGAGGATTACTCGGTATCACGCGACGGGCAGCAAAACCTGCGCTGGGCTCCTGAGGGCTTCACCACCGTGCTGGGGCGAAACGAAATCGCGCTCCAGCACTGGCACCGCAATCTCAACGCCATCATGGCCGGCCGCAATTAAGGATCGATGCGCACGATGCTGTATCTGAAAGCGGAAATCACTGTCACGCCCGGCCACTTGCAGGCCATGCTTGATCTGCTCAACACGCGCATTTTCCCGATCATGGAAAACAGCGGAACCTGGCGCATGGTCGGTTGCTTCGTGCAGCGCAGCGGGCGGCTCAACACCATCATCGATCTCTGGGAGATGGACGACTATCCCGATTTTGCAACCACATACGATCGGTTCCGCGAACATCCCGACTACGCCGAAATCCGCGTCCTGCTCGACCGCTATGTCGAGACGGAGACGCTTGTGTTCATGGACGCCCGAGGCGGTCGCATCGCCCGGCAGGAGGTTTAAGTTATGGATCTGAAACTCAAGGGCCGCAAAGCCATTCTCGCCGGTGCCACCAAGGGGCTGGGTCGCTATGCCGCAAACTTGCTGGCGGACGAAGGCGTGGACATCGCATTCTGCGCTCGCGATCAGGCGTCGATCGACGAAACGCGCGCAGCACTCGAAGCGCGCGGCGTGTCTGTCCATTCCGCCAGTGTCGATCTTGCGGATCCCGACGCCTATCGCGCTTGGGTGAATGAGGCCGCAGCGGCGCTGGGCGGCTGCGACATCTTCATCTCCTTCGCGTCGGCCGGCGGCCCGCCAGCGTCGGAGGAATCTTGGAAGAACGCATTTGAAATCGACGTGATGGGAACCTGGCGCGGCATCAATGCGGCCATACCCCACCTTGAAAAATCGGATGCTGGTTCGATCATCGTGATCGGCACCAATGTGGCTATCGAACCTTCGTTCGGGCCGCAGCCCTATGCTGCAATGAAGGCGGCGATCACGCACCATGCTGGCGCGCTTGCCCAGAAGCTCGCCCCGCAGGGCATCCGGGTCAACACCGTCTCGCCCGGACCGATCTTCATCGCCGATGGCTCCTGGGACAAGATCAAGGCAGGCCGCAGCGAATTCTACGATGCAACAGTGGCCAAAGTGCCCGCCGGCCGCCTTGGCGAGCCCGAGGAAGTTGCCGCTACCATCGCCTTCCTCGCCAGCCCGATAGCGCGTTTCATCAGCGGCACCAACATCGTGATCGATGGTGCAATGACCAAACGAATCCAGTTCTGATCGCGCCAGCGTCAGCCAGCCGATCAGCACCGTCCGAACAGGGAGCAAAGCCATGCAGCTCAGCCGTGAGCAGATGCTCATAGCCTACCGCCAGATGAAGGTGATCCGCGAATTCGAGGAGCGCCTTCATAACGAAATCCAGAAGGGCGAGATTGCCGGTTTTACCCACCTCTATTCGGGTCAGGAAGCCGTTGCGGTCGGCGTTTGCGAACACCTGACCGATGGCGATTTCATCATTTCCACCCATCGCGGCCACGGCCACTGCATCGCCAAGGGCTGCGACGTCAAAGGCATGATGCGTGAAATCTACGGCAGTTCCGAAGGACTCTGCAAAGGCAAGGGCGGCTCCATGCACATCGCCGATGTCGACAAGGGTATGCTGGGCGCCAACGGCATCGTTGGGGCGGGCGCGCCCATCGCGGTCGGCGCGGCGATCTCGGCGCAGCTGGACGGCGATGGGCGGGTCGCCATCGCCTTTTCGGGTGACGGGGCCTGCAATCAGGGCACCACGTTCGAGGCGATGAACATGGCCGTGGTGCTGAAAGCGCCATGTATCTTCCTGTTCGAAAACAATCACTACTCCGAACATACCGGGGTTGATTACGCGGTCGGCACCGCCGGCGACATCGCCAGTCGTGCTGAAGCGTTCGGCATGAAGGTCTGGCGCGGGAATGGCTGCGATTTCTTCGCGGTGTTCGAGGTCATGCGCGAAGTGCTGGAATATGTTCGCGCCGGCCACGGCCCGGCAGCGGTCGAACTCGATACCGAGCGTTTCTTCGGTCACTTCGAAGGCGATCCGCAGCGCTATCGCGGCCCGGGTGAACTGGACCGGCTGCGCGCGACCCGCGACTGCCTCGAGGCGTTTCGGACCAGCGTCACCGAGGCGAAGCTCCTCAAGGGTGCCGAGCTTGACCAAATCGACTTTGAAGTCGGCCGACTGATCGATGAAGCTGTGGATGAGGCGCGCGCCGCCCCCCGGCCGACGGCCGCCGACGTCCTGACCGATATCTACATCAGCTACTGAGAGGGCCAGGCCAATGGCGATCATGCAATTGCGCGAGGCGATCAACCTCACCCTGCACCAGGAAATGGAGCGGGATCCACGGGTCATCGTGCTGGGGGAGGATGTCGTCGGCGGGATGGGCACCGCAGGAGGTCCAGAGGCTATCGGTGGCATCTGGAAGACCACCGAAGGACTATACGCCAAATTCGGCGCGGGCCGGGTCATCGACACTCCGATCTCGGAATCGGCGATCATCGGGGCTGCTGCGGGTGCGGCACTGGCCGGAAAGCGCCCCGTGGCCGAATTGATGTTCGCAGACTTCATCGGGGTTTGCCTCGACCAGATCTGGAACCAGATGGCCAAGTTCCGCTATATGTTCGGTGGGAAAAGTCGCTGTCCGGCTGTCATCCGCGTGGCTTACGGTGCCGGGCGCAACGCGGGTCCGCAGCACAGTCAGGCAGTTTACGCGATGATGACGGCAATTCCCGGCCTGAAAGTTGTGATACCGTCCAGTCCTGCCGAGGCAAAGGGTTTGCTTACTCAAGCAATCCGCGACGATGATCCCGTGCTGTTCTTCGAGCCGAAGGCACTTTACGCCTCGCGCGAGGAAGTTCCCGAAGGCGAATACCTGATCCCGTTCGGTCATGCCCGCACCGTCCGCGAAGGTACGGATGTGACCATCGTCACCTGCGGTCAGATGGTCGCCGTCGCGGCCAAGGCTGCCGATAAGTTGGCGCAGCAAGGCATCGGCTGCGATGTGCTCGATCTGCGCACGACCAGCCCGATCGACGAGGAAGCGATCCTCGATTCCGTCGAGCTTACTGGTCGTCTGGTAGTGCTCGATGAAAATCCGCCGCGCTGCGGCCTTGCGGTGGATATCGCCGCCAACGTCGCGACCAAGGCATTCTCCGCGCTGCGTGCCCCTGTCAAGATGGTCACGCCACCTCATTCACCGGTCCCGTTCGCGGTCGAACTGGAGCGAGCTTATCTGCCTGGCGTGGGAGACGTCGAGGCTGCCGTCCACGAACTGCTCGGCTATCGCGGGAGCGCGCCGCGATGAGCGGCCTTCGCGCCTTCACGATGCCGAAGTGGGGTATCGAGATGGAAGAAGGGACGGTCGCCGAATGGATGGTCAGCGAGGGTGCCGACTTTACCAAGGGCGAAGTCCTGACGCTGATTGAAACCGACAAGATCACGAACGAATACGAAGCGGAGTTTCCCGGCAAACTTGCGCGGATAGTGGTTCCTGCTGGGGAGACCCGTCCGGTGGGGGCCTTACTGGCGGTGTTTTCCGATGCGGGGACGACGCCCGATCTAGCAGGGCTCGACGCGTTCGTGGCTGGCTATGCGCCCAGCGGCGCCGCCGCCGCCGCGACAGCTGCAAGCACAGAGACCTCGTTGCCGCCCCCGCTTGCGCAAGCAGCACCGACACCGCCGCCTGCCATTCCGGCCGATATGGCAATCAGCCCGGGTGCGCGCCAGTATGCTGAACAGCGCGGCGTCGATCTTGCCGGGATCGCGGGTTCGGGGAAGGGTGGCCGGGTCACCTACCAGGACGTTGACCAGCATGGTCGCCCCGCGGCTGCGCCTGCGGGCGGAGCACCGGTCACTATCGCACCCACCACTGCGTCAGTGGACGGCGTGTTCGCCTCACCGCTGGCAAAACGGCTGGCAGTGCAGCATGGCGTGGATATCAGCGGCATTGCCGGAACAGGCGCTCGCGGACGGATTGGCAAGGCTGATGTAATGGCGCGGCTGACGCCGCCCGCTCCGCCACCGCCACCGCCGGTTCAGCCCGCTTCCGTGCCAGTCGCGGCATATGCGTTTGGTTCCGTGTCGCCGCCGTCAGGGACGGTAGAGGTAGTCCGCATGTCACCGATGCGCAAAGCCATCGCACGACAACTGACGCTTTCGAAAAGCACGATTCCGCACTTCTATCTTCGCAATGGCGCGAGAATCGATGCTCTGTTGGCGCTGCGTGCGCAAGCCAAACGTGCCACCGGTGAAGCGCCGTCCATCAATGACTATCTGATCCGGGCCTGCGCCTTGGCTCTGGCCGCCCATCCTGATGTCAACGTGCAGGTGCACGACGATGACATACACCGCTTTGCCAATGCCGATATTGCTGTTGCCGTGGCGACGGAAAAGGGCTTGTTGACCCCGATCGTGCGCGCAGCCCAAAACAAATCGGTCGCTGCCATCTCCGCGGAGGTCAAGGCGCTCGCCGGGCGGGCCCGCGCCGGCAAACTGGCGGCCGAGGAATTCTCGGGCGGCAGCTTTTCGGTATCAAACCTTGGCATGTTCGGCATCCAACAGTTCGATGCGATCATCAATCCGCCTCAGGGCGCTATCCTCGCCGTTGGTGCGGCGCGGCAGGATGCCACCGGCGTGGATCATGCGCTGTCATTCGTAACACGGATCGAACTCTCGCTGTCCTGCGATCACCGGGCGATAGATGGGGCGGTCGGTGCGCGTTTCCTGGCTGAACTGACACGGCTGATCGAACACCCCGAGGAACTGACTGCATGAGCGGGGAGGCCACACTTGGTGCTCTCGTCTCGGCGCTGGCCGCGAAGTACGGCGACAAACCTGCATTGCGGTTTGCCGGTACAGACACCAGCTTCGCCGCGCTCGGCGAGCGGTCGAGCTGCGTCGCCAATGGCCTGACTGCTCTCGGCTTCGGACCCGGCACGCGGATCGGCTATCTCGGCAAGAACGACCCCGCCTATTACGAACTGCTGTTCGGTGCTGCCAAGGCGGGCATCGTCATCGTCCCGATCAATTGGCGGTTGGCTGATGCCGAAATGGAGTGGATCATCGGCGATGCCGGACTGCGCTGGATCGTGGCTGGGGCCGAGTTTGCCGGTCGGATGGCCGCGCTGTTTGCTGGGCGCGCCGATGCCCCTTGCCTGCTTCCGCTTGCAGATTATCAGGCGTGGCGCGATGCGCAATCTGCGGTCGATCCGTGCGTGCCGGTGGACGAGCATGATATCGCCGTTCAACTCTACACTTCGGGCACAACCGGACGACCCAAGGGTGCGATGCTTTCGCACCGTAACCTGCTGATCTATCGTACACTGCCGCCCGACGAGCAGCCGGAATGGAACCGCTTCACCGACGATGACGTGGCGCTGATCGTCATGCCGGTGTTCCATATTGGCGGAACGGGCTTCGGCATACAGACGCTTGCAGCCGGGGCGACCGGTCTTGTGGCCAGTGAATTCGATGCCGGACAGGTCCTTGATTTCATCGAGCGCGAACGGCTCAGCAAGATTTTCGTAGTGCCATCCGCGCTTCAGATGCTGCTGCGGCACCCCCGTGCAGGGCAGGTCGATTACAGCCGCATCCGCACCATTCTGTACGGCGCGTCTCCGATCCCGCTGCCGCTGCTGCGCGAAGCGATGGCCGTTTTCCGTTGCGGGTTCGTGCAGATGTACGGAATGACCGAGACTTCGGGGACTGTCTGTGCTCTCACACCGGACGATCACGACCCTGCCGGCACGGTTCGAATGGCATCGGCCGGACGCCCGATGATGCCGGGCATCGAAGTGCGCGTGCAAAATGATGCAGGCGAACCGCTTCCGCCGGGTACAAGCGGCGAGATCGCATTTCGCGCGCCGCTGGTGATGGCAGGATACTGGCAGCGCCCTGATGCGACGGCCGAGTCGCTTTCTGCCGACGGCTGGTTTCGGACCGGCGATGCGGGCTACCTCGATACTGAAGGCTATCTGTTCATCCAGGACCGGGTGAAGGACATGATCGTCACCGGGGGGGAAAACGTCTATCCAGCCGAGGTTGAGGCGGCATTGTACGAACATCCCGCCATTGCCGAAGTTGCCGTTATCGGCGTCCCGTCGGCAAAATGGGGCGAAGAGGTAAAGGCACTCGCGGTTGCTGCTCCGGGTTTGCAGATCGAACCTGCAGAAGTGATCGCCTGGGCGCGTCAACGCCTTGCGGGGTACAAGCTGCCCAAATCGGTCGAGGTCATCGAAGCGCTGCCACGCGGGCCGACAGGCAAGGTGCTGCGCCGCGAACTTCGCGAACCCTACTGGGCCGGCTACGACCGCAAGATCAACTAGGCGGCGTCGTTGACGGCTCCGGTCGCGAGCGGTTCCTTGGTCCAGGCGATACCCCTGCGCAGCAGTTCATAGTATTCCGGGCACCGCCACGCACCGCGCTGCACGGTGGGAAACCATGCGACCTTCGGCTGCATGTCCAGATGTCCGCGGCAATGCCCCAGAGCATTATACAGCACCGCGCCTTCCCCCAGCGAACGCAGGTACATCAGGGGGTGCCGATCCTGCTGCCAGTGTTCGATCTCGAATGCAGGCGCATGACCGGCGAAATCAACGTGAAGCAGCGTCTCGACGTCAGCGGTCGGACGAGACAGGTATAGTTCGTCATCCTGCGGCGTGAATGGTTCGATCCCTGCCACCAGCGGATGATCGGGCGCGGTTATGGTCACCTCGAATGGTCCTACCGGCGGATGGGCGACAAAGGCAGTGCCCAGCGTTTCCATGAAGTGCGGCGCCCAGTCAGGCGCTCCAACCTTGCCGGTGTCGAGGAATCGCAGAACTGAATTGCAGCCGTGCAATGCCATCCAGCGCCGGCCACCAGCAACCCAGGCGCGCAGTCGCTCCTGCACATCGAGAGAAGGGATTACGTCGCAAGTATAGCTGACGAGGATGTCAGCGGCCTCTATCGCGACGATATTCTCGTAATCCTCGAATACCCGGACACGGACAAAATCGTCTTCTGATAGAAGTTTAAGCAGTTCAAGCCGTGCGAAATCAATGTCGTGCCACTTTCCGCCGGCCACCAGCACGCAATCGATCCGGCGCTGTGCCGCAGTGACATCTTCAAAAACCATGGTCTGTACCCCGAGTAGCAGTGATGTACGCTTGCCAACTCCCCGCGCAGCGCGATAATCGTTGGCGATGCCCCATTCCAGTTCCAAACTCGCTGAACTCGAACCTGCCGGCATGGCACCGCCCGACGCCGGGCCACAACAGCGCAAGAGTGCAGAAACGCGCGTCACCATCCTGAAAGCGGCGATCGATTGCCTGGCACGCGTCGGGTATGCGCGGACGACCACACAGCTCATCGCCAAAGTCGCCAAAATGTCGCGCGGGGCGATGCTGCACCACTACTCGACCAAGCAGGAACTGATCGAATCCGTAACCGACTACGCGTTTCTTCGCCATCTCGAACAGTTCATCGCCGCCGTGCGCGAATTGCCGGAAGTTGAGCGGACCCGCGACAATATCGGCATCCTGATCGACTGGCGGCTCTATCAATCTGCTGAATACAGCGCGTATCTTGAACTGACCGTGGCGGCGCGGACCGATGCCGAATTGCGCGCGATGTTCGTGCTCAAGGCGCAGCGCCACGATCGCGTGTGGCGCGAGGAACTGGAACGTGTCTTTCCCGAATGGGCGGGCGACCCGGAACGCCTGTCGCGTTCGCGACGGCTGGTGCAGACGGTGATGAGCGGCATGGTCCTCAACCGCGAGATCTGGGACGATCCGGCGATGGAACGCGCGCTGTTGGCTTTCCTCGCCGCCACCCTGCTCAAGATCCGCGACGGTGAACTCGATTGGCCTGAATGGGATGAAGTCGGCCTCTCCCCGGCCGCCTGAAACCACCCCGACACAATCATTCATCCGCGCGCCATCCACCTATCCAGGTTGTCGTGGAAGAAGCGAACGCGCGATTCCTGCCCAGCCAACACCTCGCGCTGATATCCGCGCGAATGCAGGGCCTTCTGCTGCGCACTCCATAGCGCAACATCCTGATCGATGGTCGGACCCATCGTATAATCGCCCGCCTTGCCGGTCTGGTGTGGCGCGGGGGTCTCCATACTCACCCAATCGCGCATCGTCGGGGAATAATAACTGGTCTGGCCTGCAGGAAACAGGTTCAGATACCACATGTCGAACAGGCACTTTTCCGGATCGGTCGGATGCGGACGCGCGCGCAGCCAGATGTTGCCGTCGGGTTTCAGGCTGAACGACAAGTTCGGAAACAGCGTGTAGTGCCAGTTGTCCGTCAGCATCACGTCGTCGTAGCGTGAAAAGTCGTAACCCTTTTCGGCCCCCAGCTTGCGCTTCTGCTGTTGCAGGGCAACACGCAGTTCATGCATCCGGCCGCGAAAATCTTCGGGATCCAATCCCCAGAACCGGATGTGTTCGCCCAGCTGGCGTATGATCTCGTCTTCGCCGCCGCGCAAGGTCTGGCTGGGCGCGCCGCCGGCCATCAACATTCGCGCGTGCCCGCTCGGATAATGGTCAAACTGCGAGTAGAGATAAGAGAATTCCGCGACATACTTCAGTTGCGGATGTGCGTGGAACACGTGGTAGGATTCGTTGAAGTTATCCTGTACCAGCTTCCAGTTGAAATCGCCTTCCAGCGTAACCCAGTGGGTGCGGACCATCTGCTCCATCGGATACGCATCCAGATGGTCGGCCACCGGCGCGAGGAATTCGCGCAGCGGTATCGTATCGTTGTCCATGTTGAACCATACAAACCCGCCCCACGTGTCACTGCGCACCGGTACCAGGTTCTTTGACCGGCAATTGGCCGAGGCCGGGAAATCGCGCTCGTCCGGGATCGTCTTGATCTGGCCCTGCAGGTTGTAGGACCACGCATGATACGGGCAGGTCAGCCTGCGCGAGTTTCCGGTCTCTTCGGTTACCAGCATCATTCCGCGATGCTGGCAGACATTGTAAAAGCAGCGGATCTGACGATCCTCGCCCATTACCGCCAGGATCACCTCGGTCCCGAACTCAAGCGTCACAAAATCGCCGGGCTCATTGAACTGGTTGACCATCGCCGCCACCTGCCAGGTTTTGGTCCAGACGGTGTCCCACTCGCGCTGCCAGAAGTCACGGTCCCAGTACCGTTCGGGCGTGATCGGCTTGTCGCTCAGTTCTGGCTGCGCTGCACGGCTAAGATCGACTCCTACCGGGCGATCGAGCCCCGCTGCCGGTTCGCGCGACGGATCGCCCACTTTGCAGTTATTCTCATCATGCATCGCGATGTCTCCCGTGCCGCTTACGACGCAAAGTCGCGTGGGGTCGGCAGCCGCCGCAAGTGCATCCCGCCGCTTACCCGGATGAGGTCGCCGGTCGCAGTGCATTCGTCACTCGCGAGCCAAACTGCCGCTGCCGCTATGTCCTCGGGTTCGGACAACCGGCCTGTCGGCGTTTCGCGTTCGAACGCCTGGCGTATGGCGTCATTTTCGAAGTAGGCGTTGGTCATGCTGGTCCGGGTCAGCCCTGGCGCGATCGAGTTCACCCGAATGCCCCGGTCACCGTATTCGACTGCCGCAACCCGCGCGATCTTGTCCGCCCCCGCCTTGCTACCGGCATAGGCACCAAGCCGTGCGCCAGTCAGTTCCACCGTCAGCGAGGATATCGTAATGATCGACCCGCCGCTGGTCATCGCCGCTGCCACGTCGCGTATGAAAAGAGCGGTGCCTACGAAGTGCAGCTTGGCCTGCTCCATCAATCCATCGAACGTCTCGTCGGCGATGAGCGCCGAGTGGTTTACCCCCGCGAGGTTTATTGCCACGTCCAGCCCACCCATGCGTTCTGAAGCCTCCTGCACGCCGCTAGCCAGCACCGCTTCATCGGTCAGGTCCAGTTGCACCCAAGGCAGGTCGAGCTGCGATCCGACTTCAGCAATCTTGGCGGCGTTGCGACCGCCCAAGGTCACCTGAGCACCCTCGGCCGCAAACCGCCGGGCGATGGCTGCTCCCATACCATCGGCACTCGATGCGCCAACCAGCAGCGCGCGCTTGTTTTGCAGCCTCATGCTGCCACCGGCGATCGGTTGGCGTTGGTGATGTAACGGTACAGCGGATCTTCGGCTCCGCGCGCGCCGAACTGCCGAGATCCGGGCGTCACACGGTCCCAGTTGTCGCTGCGAGGCTCTGCCGCGCTCCAATCCGACACGAATTCTCGGTGCGCAATCCGCCATTGACCCGCGCGTCGCGCGAAAGTGTCAAAGTAACGTCCGGCGATCGTTGTGCGCAGCAGGCTGCCGTCACCGCTGGTCACGTCGTGATAAGCCACGAAATAGCTTTCCGCCCACGCCTCGTCACCACTCACATCGACCAGCACATTGCCGATCACGTGCTGGGTGCGTTCCATGGTCGCCAGCAGCGGCAGGACCCACGAGATGAATTCCTCCGCGCTGCCCTTGAATTGCCCATGATCGTCGGTGGCGTCCGGATGGAATACCGACCGGATGATGTCTTCATCACAGCGGTCCAGCCCACGTGCAAAACGGAACACAAGTTCGGTGCAGGCCTGCTTGTCAAGCAAGGTGCGGAGTTCGGGATCCATGGGTCTCTCCAAAAGCGCCCCCGTGTTCCGGTTCGGCGTCAACAAAGCGGGCAATAGGGGTAACTATCCCCGGGTTTCAGTGCGCCAGATACTTGTCCAGCGTCTGGTGAAAATGGCGGATGCGGCTTTCCTGGTAGTGCGCGAGGTTCAGTTTGCCGGTCGGCGATGCCTCCATGCCAGTCTGCACATGCGGCAGATTGTCCATGTCCTGTTCCAGGACGACACCCAACTGGCCCAGATAATCGCCGAATTTCTCGTCCGGCTGCAACAGCTTCATGCTTGGCACCGGCGCTTCCTCGCCGGGCTTGAGCCGACCCAGCAACCGGACTTCCATCAGCGTGTGGCGTTCATCCGGCCACGGCCGCCAGCGGTAAACCACCGTCGGCTGGAACCCGCCCCACGGCGAGAAATTGGGGAAGACGTTGTAGGTGAGGGCATCCTGCACTTCAGCATCGCTCGCATGGTCAAGGTCCTGACCGAACAGCTCGGAAAACCGGCGGCGGTTGAAATCGCCCATAGTCGCGCGCGCGGTGCGGCCTTCAGGCACGTCGATGCTGGTGCCGGGGGTCACCACGCGGCCATTGTATTTCAGGAAGTTGTTGATGATTTCCTGCTCGTCGCCCGATACACCCAGCGTAGGGGAAAGAACTCCAAACGGTGTTATCGCGATGTTCACGTGATCACTGTACAGATTGTACTTGGAATTGACGTCGCCGGTAAAGCCCATGATCTGGGGATGCGTGGTCGAAACATGGTAGGCTTCCATGAATGCCTCGGCGCAAGCCTTCCAGTTGGCAGGAATGACCTTGGCTACCCAACTTGTGGTATAGGCACGCTCGTGCGACCAGCGGTCGAACTGCTCGGGCAGCGGTGCAAGATACTCCTCAAGCGTCGGGCCGCCGGCCGCTTCCTTGAGAAAGACATATCCCGCCCATTCGCCGACTTGCGCTTCGGGCAGGTTCAGGTCTTCATCCGCAAGATGCGGGAAGTCCCAGCGACACGGAATGTGCTTGATTGACCCATCAGTATTCCATGTGAATCCGTGATACGGACACTGGAAATACTCGGCCCAGCCGGTTTCCGTCCGCAATTTGCGCCCGCGGTGCAGGCACACGTTGTGAAAGGCGCGCAGCGATCCGTCCGGCTGGCGAGTCACCAGAAAAGACCGGCCGGCATTCTCGTACAGGACATAGTCGCCCGGCTCAGGCAGTTCTTCCTGGCGCGCCACGAATTGCCAGACATTGGGCCACATCTTGCGGCACTCTGCCCGAAAGAATTCAGCCGATGTATAGCGTTCGGTGTCGAGCGGTTCGTTGCCCATCTCCGCCTGGGCGCTTTCTAGCAGGAATGCAGGGACGGGGCGGCTGTCGTTGGCGGCCATCATATCCCAAGTCGACATCCTCGCGCCGCCATGATCGTTGGGCGACGAAGATGTAGGCGACGATTCCGGCGTTTGCGACGTCTCCGGATCGTAAGTCATCGTTCTCTCCCGATTTTCGAATTCTTCGTATCAGGACGCCGCGAGATGTCCAAATAAAAAAGACAAGCTAGCTTGCTTTTTAATTTGCGATGGCAAATGGAGAGTGTGAAGAAGAGCGGCGGAAGCAGGAGCGAAGCGCATGATCATGATGCCAGCGGTGCAGATAAGGGGCGGCAAGGGAAGTGCCGAAGACTTGTTTGTCGAAGAAATTGCCCGACCGGAACCGGGGGCTGGCGAAATCCTGATCCGCGTCGCCGCGGCCGGTGTGAACCGTCCGGACATTGCCCAGCGCGAGGGAAACTATCCGCCCCCGCTGGGAGCGTCTACGGTCATGGGTCTGGAAGTTGCCGGCACGGTAGCCGCACTCGGCTCAGGCGTAACCGAGTGGCGCATTGGCGAGCGTGTCGCTGCTTTGCTGTCGGGCGGCGGCTATGCGCAGTACGCCGTGGCCAATGCCGGTCATGCGCTCCCGATTCCAGAGGCCATGTCGCTCGAAGATGCCGCGGCGCTGCCGGAAACAGTGTTCACGGTCTTTACCAATCTGTTCGAACGCGGCGGACTCCAGCAGGGGGACACGGCCCTGATCCACGGGGCAAACAGCGGAATCGGCACTACCGCTATCCTGATGGCGAAGGCGGCCGGCGCACGCGTGATCGCAACCGCGCGAGGTGCGAACAAGGTTCAGCGGGCGCGTGATCTGGGCGCAGACATCGCGATTGATGTGACGGCTGAGGACTTTGCCGAAGTAACCCGCGCCGCTGGCGGCGCGAACGTCGTGCTCGACATCATCGGCGGCGACTATTTCCGCCGCAATATCGACGCCCTGAATCCTGACGGTCGGCTGGTGCAGATCGCCACGCTCGGGGGCCACCTGGTCGAGACCGATCTGCTGCAACTGATGTTCAAGCGGCTTACCTTGACCGCATCGACATTGCGTGGCCGTCCAGCAGACGAAAAGGCGCGACTTACCGCCGCCATAGCAGAACGGGCATGGCCATGGTTCACATCCGGCGCGATTGTGATGCCGATCGACCGCCGCTTCCCGTTAACAGAAGCAGGCGCAGCGCATCGCTGGCTTGAAGATGGCAACCAGTTCGGTAAAGTCGTACTGATCCCCTGATCGATCTGCTGAAAATGGCTCGCCAACCTTGCAGGTGCCAAGCTGGCGAGCCGATCGCGGTTCTATTTTGCCAGATAGGCGTCCAGCACCTGATGCAGATGGCGGATACGCGATTCCTGGTAATTGCCCAGCGTTTCGCCGCGTTTCCTGGATGATTGAAATCCGCGGTACTGCCGTGCCAGATTGTCGGTATCCTGATCAAATGTCGCGCCTAGCCACGGCTCCAGTCCGGGCGCTTCGGAATAGCTCTGGTCGTGCGTGAGCCGAACCGGCTCGACCGGCTCCGGATGTTCTTCACCGTCCTTCAGCGGACGCAGGAACAGCAGGTCGAATAATGTGCGGCCCGGGTCCATCCCGATGGGCCGGAAGCGATAGACCATCGGCAGAGACACACCCGGGAAAACGCACATGTTGGGGAACAAGTGATACTCAATCGAATCAAGCATTTCGCTATCGGAATAGCCGCTCAGGTCCAAATCCCACTTCGCGCCAAGATTTACACGGCGCCAATCCGCCGCCACGGACCGCGCGGTCCGCCCCTCGGGCACAATCGTGCCCGCAGGCAAGTGCATCTTGTCCGCAATCTCCTGCTCTGTCTGTGGATGGGGGTAGTGCGGGCTGGGTACCCCGTGCGTGTGCACGAACCGTGAGACATGGTCGCCGAACACATCGTATTGCGCGTTCGCATCACCGGCGAAGGGCAGGTTCTGTGCATGGGTTTCCACAACATGGTACGCTTCCAGAAAGGCCTCCTGCGCGGCCTTCCAGTTCGTGTTCAGTTCCTTCTGAACATGCACGGCGACTGTGCGCCGGCTAAGGTCCCAGCCACCATCGAGGTGTTCGGGCATCACCTCGAGGAATTCGTCCAATGGCTGGGCGTTTTCGTCCATGTTGATGAACACGAACCCGCCCCAAGTATCCACCTTCGCTTCGGGCAGACCGAATGCCGCATCGTTGACGTGCGGAAAATCCCAGCGGCATGGCACCGATTTGAGCGCACCCTCAGTCGTCCAGGTCCAGCCGTGGAACGGGCAGCGCAGTTCGGGCGTCCAACCTGCTTCGCCCGGCTGCCGCAGCTGCGTGCCGCGGTGAAGGCAAGAGTTGTGGAAGGCGCGGATCCGGGCGTCTTTCCCTCGCATGATGATCAGCGAATACGGGCCTACGTCATACGTCACAAACTCGCCCGGCTCGCGGATATCTTCGGTCCGGCATACCCATTGCCAAACCTTGGGCCAGAGCTTCCTGATCTCCTGATCGAAAAAGGCTGGCGAGGTGTAGCGATCGTAAGCGATGTCTTCGTCGCCAAGGAACGCCGGGCTTTCGGTGACCAGCGCCGGGGGAACGGATTGTCCATCGGCCAGGATGATATCGCGCGTGCTTGCCCCGGGGCAGCGGTGCTCCCCGGGCATGAGATCAAGCTGTTCCATGGTGTTCCTCGCGTGGCTGCAAAGAGTGGGCGATCTGCTGGCTGGCATCGGCTCCGCTCCTTCCGCCCAACAGGGCAAGCGGCGTACGGTGCAGCCAGTCGTCAGCCGCAGGGTCCGTGCGGGTCCAATCAACGATTTCCCGACGGTGGCTGATGCCCCACATGCCATCGCGTCGTTCGTAATCGTCGAGATATCGACCGGCTATCTGAAGGTCTTCCTGTCTCTCGCCTGAGAGGCGCCGATGCCAAGCATGAAAGTAGATCTCGCCCGTCGCGCGGTCGCCAGCGATCTCGATCAGCGATTGGCCGAGCATGTGCCAGGTCATCGGATATCGCGCAAGGAGATCCTGCGCAAAAGTCACGAAATCGTCTGCCAGCCCGACGAAGAAGCCGTAGTCAACCTTCGCCCCAGGGTGAAATGCACCGCGCTGCAAATCTGCATCAAGTCGATCCTGCCCGCGCATATAGCGTGACGAGCAGTCAAGGATCGCAGCGCGATCTGCCAGCAAAGCCAGCGCGGGTGTTACCTCGGGCATATTCTCTCCGCCAGGCGCTTGACGCCGTTGCGAAAGCCTCCGTGCAATAATACAGTCAGGCTGTCCTGTTTTTTATCTGCGATGGAGCTTTTGATGTCAACCCTGCAAGCCGTAATTGATCGCATTGAAATTGCTGATGTCTTGATCCGTTATGCCCGTGCGGTGGACCGGCTTGACAGCAACCTGTTTGAGACTGTCTGGGCCGAAAAGGCCACTGTGGACTACGGCGAGGGTGCTGAAGATGCGCGAGCCTGGACAAGGGGAATGCTGGACCGGATTGGCTCGATGGATCGCACGCAGCACTCTCTCTCGAACAGTCTTGTTGATGTGAATGGCAACTTCGCGAACGCTGAAACACAATGCACGGCCTACCACCTGATTGCAGGAGACGAAGGCGCGACAGCCATGATTGTCGGTGGGCGTTACCTCGACCAGCTGGAACGTACAGCGGCAGGATGGCGCATATCCCAGCGGCGCTATGTCATGGATTGGAATGAGACTCACCCGTCGAACTGTGAACTCGGCAAGGGCCGGTTTGCCAGGTTTTCAACGATTGGCGGCCGGGCGCCACACGATCTCTCATATTCGCAATGACCCCACATCACGCTCGCGTTTGCAGGCGAGGGCGCCAGTCTGCTGGTGGGGGCCTTTCTCCAGGCCAGAACACCGGTCGCTCTTCTGCAAGCAGGCCAGACGCAACACGCCCATAGGCTTTCCATGAAAGACGAAAGCTGGACAGGTCCGGCCACCAGATTGTCTGGACCGAAGCATAGGGCGCGAGCTTGAACGCAAGCGTTGCGGAGTGCCGCGATTGAACCGCATGGCGCACAGACTGATCTACCGGCATGCAGGGTTCACCCGTCCCAAGAAAAAGAATGGTCTTGAGGAGGCCGACACAATCTTGACGCGCCAGACCGTGAACGCATTCTTCGGTCAGTGGCTGAGAGCGGTAGTCGTCGACGTCCATGAAGTCGGGCTCGTCCTGATAAGCCCCTTCGCGAAAAGTCGGGTGATCGCGCATGGCCGCAAACACATCGGCGCTCGTGAACCAGAGTTCGGGCACACCGTCGGCGACCGGTTTCAAACCCTCGACGGAAATGTCCAGCCGATGGTTCTGGACATATCCCGCAAGCAGGCCTGCTTCGGCCAGGCGCAAGGCCAGCCCGCGATGGGTTGTGCGCCAGTGCAGCCGAAATGCGTCCAGCGGCAGGTCGCTCCGCCGCTGGATCAATCCCATTACCTTGAACATCAGCCCTTTGGCATTAGTACTTGAAGCGGATACCGGCACGGAACATCCTGCCAACACCATCATAAATCAACAAATTGGTGCCCGAAGACTGCGCAATCTGTGTATCCTGAGACACTACGACCGGAGGCGCCTTGTTCAATAGGTTGTCGACTGCAAAGAACACCTGCGACATTCCACCACCCAGCTTCAGATCGTAGGAAGCGAAGGCATCGAGGTACATGACGGCCGGAACATCGTTGATGTTCTGGTCAAGCGGGCCGAAATCGACTTCCATCTTGGCTTTGCCGATGAACCGTCCCTTGAGCTGGAAAGTTACCGGATCGGTTGCATATGTTGCCGTAAGCAGGCTGCGGATGCGTGGCACACCTTGCGATACACCAAGGTTGTTGCCCACTTCGCCGACCCGGGTCACGATGTTGGTCGGATTGATGATGGCGAGGCGATCGGCGTAGTTCACCAAAGCGCGCAGATCGAGCGTGCCGCCACCCAGATCGGTGCGATAGCCCAGTTCGAAATCTATGCCGCGGGCCACTTCCTGGCGAGCGTTAAACGGCACAACCTGAACTGCAGTGATGACTCCGGCCGTATCACGCGTGATTGCAGAGCAGAACAGGGTGTTGCCCGCAGCGCACAGGTTGACGATCTGCTGCGAGGAATTGGTGGCGATCGCCCCTTCGATCTTGATGTCGTAGTAATCGATGGAAGCCGAAAATCCCGGCAGGAAGCTGGGCCGCACGACCACACCTGCGGTCAGCGAATTGGCGCGTTCCGGCCTGAGATTGGGATTCCCGCTTGCCGTCTGCAGGACCGAACTGCTGGCATTGCCGCGGGTTGGATCTGTCAAGAACTGAACCAGTGTCGTGCCGGCAGTGTAAAGCTCGCTCAGGTACGGCGCGCGGATGTCACGTGATCGGGTCACGCGGAATTCGAGTCCGTCGAATGGCGCCCAGGTGCCGCCGAGTTTCCAGGTGGTAACCGTGCCGCTAGTCGAATAGTCGGTGAGGCGGACGGCGCCATTCAGGTCGGCATTGCCAAGGCCACTGTCCTTGAGCAACGGTACGGCGATTTCGCCGAACGCTTCCTTGACCGAGATGCTCCCGGTGAAAGGCTTTTGGTTGGCAACGTACCACAGCCCGGCAGTGCCCAACGGGTCGGAATAGACCACGCCGCCGGAATCCTTGCGGTAATCGGCACCGAGCGCCACAGCAACATCGCCGGCAGGTAAGCTGAACAGACTGCCCTGAACGCTGGCTTCGACCACATGCTGGGTCAGGCGAATACGCGAGAGCGAAGTTCCAGAAGCATAGGCGCGCTGGGCGTCAGTGGCTTCGCGATTTCCAAAGGGATTGTAGGGGACGCAACCATTGGTCGGGGCAGTCAGTGTGGAGCGGCAGACAATGGCCCCCCCCGGTCCTACCACAGCATCGGTCATGGCGAGAATCCGGCTGGGGATCAGGTTGTTTATACCAGCATTGCGGATTCGCGATTGGCCGAACTGATAATGGACGTTCCACTTCCACGAACCGAGAGTTCCGTCGAGTCCGGTCAGGCCGCGCAGCAGCGACCGGTCGTTTTCGCCTTCGGGCCAGCCAAACGCGGGGTTGATATGCGAAAGGTTGAAGCTGGTGATGCCGGCGGTGACCATGCGCGCGCGAACGGAATCCGGCAGGTACGCATTGTCGATCCGGATCGGTTCGTTGTCGACCCGCCAGAAGTAGCCCGAATTGGTCCGCGTTCTGGACGTACCATACGATCCTTCGGCGAACATGGAGATATCATCAGTCAGGTCATAGGTCGCATGGGCAAAGATCGCGCCTTGGGTAATCGGCGTCAACACCTGCTGCACGTCCAGCGTCATATCGTAATTGGCCGTGCCGCCCGACTGGACGAACCCGCTGGCGATAGGGCCGAATGGGAAACTGGTAGTGGCGACGGAGCCATCGGCGGCGAATGCAGTCCCCCGCAACGGGCCGGAATTGATTACGCCTTCGCGCGTCGCGTTGATGGACGAATTGGACAGGATCAGGCGCTGCGGCTGGCCGTTGCCAGGGGCGAAGGCCGGATTGAGAAAGAACTTGTAGCCTTGGTACCAGTCACGCTTTCTCAGGTAGGCATCGCCTGACGAAGAGAAGTTGCCGCTGATAACCAGATGGCCGCGATCGCCGATTTTGGTACCGAAGCTGAGGTCGGCGGTGATGGCTTTGCCGTCGCCTTCGTTGGAGATCGCGCCCTGAATCTGGCCCTTGACCCCGGTAAAGCGGGTATCGAGGATGAAATTGACCACGCCGGACACCGCATCCGAGCCCCATGCGGCCGAGGCACCGCCGGTGACCACGTCGACGCGTTGGACCAAGGCCTGGGGAAGGGTGTTGATATCGACGGCGCCGGTAACGGTAGATGGCGTGACCCGCCGCCCGTTCAGAAGAACAAGCGTACGATTGGGGCCGAGGTTGCGCAGGTTCAGCAGGTTGGCTCCGGCAAGACCGCCTCCGATGGTCGAGGAAGAGGATCGCGGGGTCTGCGAACCCGCCAGCGCAGGCAACTGGTTAACATAGTCGGCAATCGTGACAGGTGCAGCCTGCTGGATTTCGGCGGCAGTAACGACGCTAACGGGGGTGGGCGCATCATAGCCATTGCGGACAATACGCGATCCGGTGACGACCAGTTCGTTGACAGATGCAGCTGGCGTTGCCGCCGTATCGTCCGTTGGATTTGCGGGAACGGCCTGTGCCGAAATCGGCGCGTCGTTCTGGCCCGGAGCCGACTGCGGTACGGTCGCCTCCACCGAACCGGTCGTGCTTTGCGCCACCGCAGGGCAGATCGGCAGGATTGCCGCCGAACAGCATAGAATGGCCCGGAATTTTGCAGCCTTCATTTTATCCTCCCTCGTGGGCATGGTGTCCCAGATGCAGCGCTTCAGCGCCTTCATTCAAAATTAATGCACGTTGCAATTAGGTTTTGCAAGAAAAAGCGTACGCGTTGCTTTTTTTATTTCAGGTCTGGAATCGAGCCCTTTGTGATCGACGCTCCATTATCGACCACGATCGATTGTCCGTTGATCCAGCGCGACTCATCCGAGGCCAGGAAAACCACCAGAGCCGCAACGTCGTCCGCTTCGCCGCGGCGATTCTGCCCCCCCGGCACGGTATCGAGCAACCCGGCGTCCGGTCCTGCGGCCAGCTTTTTTCCAGGTATTGAACGCACCATCGGCGTGTCCATGCCGTTGGGCAGTATGGAGTTGCAGCGGATGCCCGCCCCCGTCTGTCCGCAGTAAACTGCCACCATCCGGGTATAGGCGTCGATTGCTCCCTTGGCTGCCGTGTAAGAAGCGTTGTTGGGTTCGCCCTGCGCTGCTGCGATCGACGACATATTGATGATCGATCCGCCGCCTGCGCGTTCCATCGCCGGAATGGCATGCTTGCAGCCCCAAACCATTCCGTCGACGCTTACCGCCATCACCCTGTGAAAGCTTACGGCGGTGATCCCCACAGGGGTATCCAGTTCGACGACACCTGCATTATTGACGAGGATGTCGAGCCGGCCAAAACGTCGCTCGACATCGGCGATCAGGTTCTGCCAGCCCGCCTCATCGCAAACGTCATGGCGCACGAAATGAACCGAACCGTTCATGCTGGCCGCTGTCGATTCACCGTCGGGATCGATGTCGGTTAGCACGACTGTCGCGCCTTCGTTTGCAAACATCCGCCCCGCAGCGGCGCCAAGCCCATTGGCTCCACCGGTAATGATCGCGACCTTGCCGGACAGGCGACCACTCACGAGGCGTTTGCCAATGCAGACGGCCGCAGACGGATCGGGCATGACCGCTGCAGATCCAGGACTGCGTTGATGCGGCCAAGGCCGAGCCATTTGGCACAACCAGCGGTGAGGTCGACAATTTCCCCGTCATCGAACGCGGCGCGCAGCTCAGCCCAGAATGCATCGTCAAACGCCTCGCTGCCTGCGGCAAACCGGCTGGCATAGTCGATCGCAAGCTTCTCGCGCGCAGAATACCGCGCATCGGGCGCATCCACCCCTGCATAGAAAGCCTCGTCGAGGCCGTGTTCGGCCATGTTGTCTATGCGGGCGTCGGTGCACGGGACACATCGGTTAATGTGGGCGATGCGCGTTCGGGCCGCTTCCTGTTCACGTGTCGTCAGCGTCGACCTGTCCTGCACCGCTGCACTAAAGGCGTCTGCGGCAGCGCCCATCTCGGGCCGCAACATCCACATCCTCTCGCGTTCTTCGCCAGGTCCGGTTGGAAGATTGATGCGTGCCATGTCGGTGTCCTCTCTGTTGTAATGGATGTTGGGTCTGGCCGATCAGGGCGCCGGGCGGGGCGCCCCTGTCGCCGCAATCACGGCGGTGTCGATTTCAGTGCGCGAGGGGTTGCCGCGCAGCGTAAGGCCGCCGTTCACCTGCAGATTTTGACCGGTCATGAAGCAGCCATCGCTGGCCAGCCACAAAACTGCGTCGGCAATGTCTTCGGCAGTTCCCAGCCGGCCTAGGGGATACTTGGACCGGTAGGTTTCGAACACGCCCGGCACCGACTTTGCAGCCGCTGTCATGGGCGATTCTGTAAGGCCGGGCGACACGGAGTTGGCGCGAATGCCGCGCGGCCCGGCAACCAGCGCAATGCACCGCAGCACATGGTCCATGCCAGCCTTGGTGCCCATGTAGGGTGCATGATCATCCAGCATGATGGTTGCTGTGGCCGAGCTGATCTGGATCAGCGAACCACCGTCCCGGACCACCCGCAGCATCGCTTGGAAAAATAGGAAAGGCCCGATGAATTGCAGTTCGACAATGTCTCGCAGTTGTTGTTCGGTAACGTCCTCAAATCGACCGCGCAGGCCATGACCGGTGGCATTGACGACAATGTCGACACCCCCGCTGCGCTGCTTGATCTCGTCGGCGAGGCGCATCGAATCGGACTGCCGGGTAATGTCACAATGTGCTGCCCAACCGCCGATTTTTTCAGCCAGAACCTCGAGCGGCGCAAGGCGCCGGCCCGCTACGATCACCTCTGCTCCCGCTTTGGCGAGCGTGGCTGCGATGATCTGACCCATATTGCCGGCGCCGCCTGCGCCGATCACCAGCGCAACTTTTCCAGCCAGTGCGCCACCAGGTGTTGAGAGTGTCACGCGAATGCTTCCGGAGAAACCTCGTGCAGCATTGGCTCGCCGCGCATGTAACGGCCAAGATTTTCAAGCAGTAGTGCGTCCGATCGCGCTGCCAAGCCAGACCCGATGCCAGAAGTATGCGCCGTCAGCGTGATGCGAGGGTGCGACCAGAGCCAGGATTCGGCAGCAGGCGGCTCTTCCCGTGTGACATCAAGAACGGCATGTCCCACCTGTCCTGCATCGAGCGCCGTTCTAAGCGCTGCCTCGTCAAGCAACTGGCCGCGCCCGACGTTGATGAACAAGGCGCCGGGCATGAATGACCCGAAGAACTGAGCACCGTAGGCTCCGTCATTGTCGCCCGACAACGGTATTGAAAGGACCACCACATCCGCACCGGCTAGTGCCGCCCCCATCGCTTCCGGGGGCACGATCGTGGCGTGTTCTGCGTTGCCGGCGCTGCGCCGCACTCCTGTAACTGCAGCGCCAAGTGCTGCGGCCCGCCATGCTACCTCGCTGCCGATCTCGCCATAGCCGACGCAAACCCATTGGGTACCTGCAATCTCCCGAAATGGGAACGCCTGCCACCTGCGTTCGGCTTGCGCGACCCGACGTTCCGGCCCGCGCTGAAAGTGATCGAACGCGGCGGCAATGACATATTCTCCGATGGCTGGTGCCGGTGCCTTGCTCATCGAAAGGCGCACACCATTTGCTGCCAACGCGGCAAAAGCCGGATGATCGAAGCCGGCTCGTGCGCTCTGCATCCACCTGAGTCCCGGCGCAGCGATCATCTGTTCAAGGAATTGTTCGTCCTGACCAAGGACGAACGTGTCGAGGCTGAACCATGCGGCCGTGAAGCCTGCTTGCTCCAAGGCGACCCGTTCGCCGCGATACGTCATGCCGCCGTCTCGTTCGAAGAGCACCGGATCGACTGGGCCAATTGCCTTGATTTGCGGGCCAAGACGCTCCCATGCATCGCGCGGAAGGACAATGCGAAGCGGAGAGGTCATGCCCTGTCGCCTGTTTCGCGCGCTGCGCTTTTCACGGCGCGCGAATCCACGCCGCCTCGCAAGTTCTTGCCGAGTAGCAGGTTATGCGCGTGGCCCAGATGATGCATCGGAAATACCGCTTCCATCGTCGCGCGTTTCCCGGCCAGGTCCTCTTGAGCATTGAACGCCTGCTTAGCAAGGGTAACCCCAAACCGGGGGAGAGAGGCGATCCGTTTGGCTATCGCCAACGCCTCCGCCTCCAGCTGCTCTGCCGAGACGACACGGTTGACCATGCCAAGCTGGTAAGCACGCTCCGCAGTCATCCGCTCGCCAAGGTACAAGAATTCCCGGGCAATGCGGGGATGCATTTCAAAGGCGTGAGCGAAGTATTCGACACCCGGGATGCCCATTTGCAGGACCGGGTCGGAAAAGAACGCATCGTGGCACGCTACGATAAGGTCGCAGGCCCATGCTACCATCAGTCCGCCAGCGATACATGCGCCCTGAACCGCCGCAATCGCAGGTTTTGGGCAAGCCCGCCAGCGGCGGCACATTTCGAGATAAAGCTCCTGTTCGCGGATGTAAGCTGTCTCAGCGCCGTCACGGGCGGAATGGTTGGGCCAGAACGTCTGTCGTTCCGTGCGCGGCTCATCGGCATCACGCCCCGGCGTGCCAATGTCGTGTCCACTGGAAAAATTCTTGCCTGCCCCGCGGATGACAATGGCGCCGATATCATCGTTATCCGCAGCCCGCCGCCACGCCGCATCGAGCGCATAGATCAACTGCCCGTTCTGAGCATTGCCGTACTTCGGGCGATTTAACGTGATGCAGGCCACACCCTCTGCTGTCTCGAAAGTGACAGGCTCATCAGTTTCATAGATCGGCAGCATTCCCTCGCACCCCAATTGTGTTACGCGCTTTCCGATTGCTTTTGCGGGCAGATCGCTTAGCAAGCAACACAAATGATAACGCGTGTTTAAATTGTGGAGAGAGCATTGATGGCCGACGGCGCGCAAATCTCGAGCGAAGCTCCTCCTGCCGCCACGATCGGCCAGGTGAGCGCCGTGGCAGACGGAGCGTGGCGAGCGACTGCCGTGTTGACGCTTTTGTACTGGTTCGGCACATTGGATCGGCAAGTTGCTGCTTTGCTGATACCCCTGATCAAAGCCGATATGCAATTGACCGACCTTCAGATTTCCATGATCCAAGGGCTGGCATTCGGTCTGTTTTTCATGCTTATGAGCCCGGTCATGGGATGGCTGGTTGATCGTTACAGCCGTCGTATGATCCTTTTCGTGGGTGTTGTCGGCTGGAGCGTCTCTGCCGTTTGCTCGGGCCTGACCCGATCCTTCTGGGGCCTTTTTGCTGCTCGCGCAGGTGTTGGCGGATGCGAAGCTTCGATCAATCCCACAGCCTATGCAATGCTCAGCGAACTCTATCCCCCAAGCAAGTTGTCGCTGCCGCTATCCTTGTTCGTGATGGGTGGCAATTTGGGTAGCGGAATGTCCTTTTTGCTTGGTGGGGCAGTCATTGCATGGGTTGCCGCTTCGCCCCCACTGGTATTGCCGTTCGTTGGGACACTGGCAGGCTGGCAAATTGCTTTTGTGATCACCGGCCTGCCTGGCCTGCTGCTTGCACCACTACTGTTTACGATCCCGGAGTCGCGTCAGCATCTTGACCGTCAGAGCCAGCCCGCCACAAACACCACCTTCGCCGATCTATTCCGCCATTATCGTCGCTTTCCATTCTTCTACTTTGCGCACGGACTGGGGTTTGCACTGATTATGGCGTTTGTGGTCGGCCTCCAATCGTGGAATGCGACCTTCTTGTCGCGCCATCACGCATGGGAATTGTCGACGATCGGGTATTGGATGGGCTTATGCCAAGTTGGCTCGGCGCTGCTTGGGCTAGCCGTTCATGGCTGGGCAGTGGACAAGCTGTTTTCGTCCGGCCGGCGCGATGCACATCTCACCTATTTTGCAGTAATGTGCGTGCTGGCATTTCCTTTTGCTATCGCAGCCTATGTCGTCGATAGCGGTGCCGCGATGTTGGCGCTCTACAGTGTTGCATACTTTTGCATCATGGCATTTGCCAGCGTCGGGCCGGCCGCCTTGCAAATCGCAACGCCGGTTAAATTGCGCGGCAAGGCTTCATCGGTTTACATGGTGGGCGTTTCAATAATCGGTACCATCCTTGGCCCAATCGTGGTTGCTACTTTCACAGACAAGCTGTTCGGCGATGAAGCGGCTTTGGGCTCATCTATGGCCTTGTTTGCAGGACTGACGACCGGAGTTGCCGCTATCCTGTTCATCGCTGGGCGCCCCGCAATGCGGCGTGCCATCGATTCGGCAATGGCACCGTCAAAGCAACTCTGACGAGGCCTGACGATAGGTATCGGGGTCTTAGTCAGAATATAGATGCAACCATCCGAACAGAGCTGGGGTTGAGACTCGTTCAAAGCTGGACACCCGCAATAACCGCGACTTTGGCGGCACGCTGACCGGTTTTGTGTTTGACGGGTCGAGTGCGGGCATTTGAGCGGGCTGGTGGGCATTG
>NZ_JABAID010000026.1 GCF_012641335.1 Novosphingobium sp. ERN07 | reverse complement strand
GCAATGCCCACCAGCCCGCTCAAATGCCCGCACTCGACCCGTCAAACACAAAACCGGTCAGCGTGCCGCCAAAGTCGCGGTTATTGCGGGTGTCCAGATCATAATGTGGCGGCAAACCAGTGAGACGGATAATTACATCGCCTACGCTGCTTGTTGCGCCGCAGGTCAGGATACACTCTCCTCACGGTAATATCACCATATATTATTTGAATTCAGAACAAACCATCATCATCTTCTTCGGATCGATCTTTAGAAATTTCAACTTTTCCAGTTATAATTTTTTGAATGTATTCCGGAATACAAGAATTATGCACATCTCGTTCATCATTCATTGTATAATTTCGTGAAATTAGATCAAAAATTGATTGTAATTTTGGAACAAAATTATCAATCATTTCTAATTCATAAGAAAAATCAATTTTAAATTTGGACGATATTACATCGAAATGTAGAGATTCATTTAGAATTTTTTCAAGATTTTTTATAGCAATATTTAGGGATGAATGTACGTTTGCGGATTCTTCTTCAACAGCGTTGAGCGCAGTTACAGTTCGATCGTCGCACAGACGGATGACTTCGAGAAAGTGAGATATTTGGTCTGCTAAATTAATAGCTTTGGCGCGCTTTGAGTCCATCTGTGAAGAGGTTTCGAGCAAGGCGGCTTCCGCCTTAGAAATTCTAGACACAATCTGGTCAAGTCGCTCAACATAAGTTCTAATTTCATTTGCAACGATCATGATCGGCTTTCCAAACTGACCGATGTTTCTGCAGCTTAGGCCAATATTTATGGCCATGTTCCGCACTTCCAACCGCAGTTCAGTGATAGCTGCCATCTTCGCGGCGACATCATCGACCGTAGTCAGGATATGCTCGAGCGTGGCACTGCCTTGGCGATCTGCTTGGCTCAATTGGATGATCATGCCTTCCGCCTCGGCAATTCCACTCTCAAGCAATGCAAGAAAGCCTTGGCCCTTTTCGCTGCGACCGGGTTCTTGCAGAGCGTTCAACTGCCCCGACGTATCTTTGAGCCTGTGCAGGGAGGCGAGAAGTGATCGTGCATCCTGACTAAACTCAGCGGCCGCCGCAGTCGTCAGCGCCCCCAGTAAAGGCAGAATGTGCTGTTGCGTCAGATCGACAAAAGCTTTGTCTTCACCCCCTGACGTTGCGGCATCTTCAATGATGTGGCAGCCGAGCATAACGTGTTCAAGCCGTTGCCGAACTCTATCCCCGATCTGGATAGTGCCCAAGGCCAGCCCCAGTTCACTTCTGATCGCCATTGCGACAGTATTGGTGGATTGCGCGAGCCGGACCAAACCTCCTTGGTGCTTCTTCAGCGCTTCGGCATCTCGCATCAGCCGGTCAGGGACCTGAGGTACGACCTTTGCGCATTCATTGACAAGCAACGCATCGTCACGGCTCATCTCGCAAAGGCTGATCTCGAGTTGTTCAAGCGTCTCGTCGAGGCTTCGGACTTCGCCGCCGGCCGCATTGAGCTTGCCACGCATGCGGTCAGCAAACTCCGTGAACTCGGCAGCGCCCGATGCCGTGATCTTCACGTTCATACCGTAGATTTCAAGCACCTGTATGCAGCGCAGGATTTCGCCGACACAAGAACGCAGAGTTAAGCTGCTATCCCGAATCTCTACAATAGCGCAGGCGCGGGTATCAGCTTGGTCTTTGACTGTTAGAAGGGCTTCAGCGGCGCCCATAAGATCGTCCACGGCGCTGGCGGCCTCGCCGACGTCGAAGACGCCAGCAATTTCCCGGAGCGCGGTTACCACTTGGTCGATGGTTGTTACCGCATCGCCAAGCGCCAGACTTGCAGCGTCGAAATGAATGGTGAGCGCATTGATGATTTCGGCGAGTTGAGTGCGCGCTGCCGCAACAATGGATCGGCAGTCCTGCTGTTCCAGCACTTCGTGGCTGTTGCGTACCAGCATCGGTCAGCGAGCCGTTGCCTGGAGAATTTCCCTGGCGATCGAGCCAAGAGGAATTACCTTGTCTGCAGCACCGCGCGCGATCGCTTCTTTTGGCATTCCGAACACGATCGAGGATTCTTCATCCTGCGCAAGTGTGCGTGCTCCGCCCTCGTGCATTTCGAGCAAACCTCGGGCGCCATCGTCTCCCATGCCGGTCATGATGACGCCAACGGCGTTTGAACCGGCGCAGCGCGCGGCCGAGCGGAAAAGCACGTCGACGGAAGGGCGATGGCGTGAGACTAGCGGCCCCTCACGCACCGACACGAGATATCGCGCGCCCTGCCGTTCGAGCATGGTGTGCTTGCCTCCTGGCGCGATAAGGACATGGCCACGCATGACGGTATCCCCGTCTTCCGCTTCTTTTACGCTCACTTCGCACAGCGAATTGAGGCGGGATGCGAAGGCCCGGGTAAAGCGTTCCGGCATGTGCTGTACCACAACGATCCCGGGGGAATTGGCGGGTAGAGCTTCAAGCACCTCACGCAAGGCTTCCGTTCCGCCAGTGGAGGCACCGATGCACACGACCATCTCGGTGGTGCGGCTCATGGCCCTTCCACTGGGCGGTGGCAGAACCGCGTCCGCCGTAAGCTTGGCCTGCGGTACGAGACGCGGCGGGGCAAGTTTGCGGGCCTGAACCCGCGCCCTTGCCGCGCCCTTGACCACCTGCCGGATCGCAGCGCGCGCTTCGGTGAGGTGATCCGCAACACCGATCCGCGGCTTCAGGATGATGTCCACCGCTCCGGCCTCGAGAGCCTGCATCAGGGTTTCGGAGCCTTGCTCAGTCAGCGAGGAGCACATGACAACTGGCAGCGGGCACTGGGTCATCAACTTGCGCAGGAACGTGATGCCGTCCATCCGGGGCATTTCGACATCGAGCGTGATGACATCCGGGATATGCGACTGGATGATCCGCGCCGCCGCGAAGGGATCGGCGGCCGTACCGATGACCTCGATCTCGCTGTCTTCTTCGAGAATGGCTTTCATGGTCTGACGAACACTTGCGCTGTCGTCGACGATGAGAACCCTGATCTTCCTGGTCGCCAGTGCCATCTAGTCTCTCCGGAACACGGTGCCTGCCACTTGCGTGAGGCAGTGGGCGAACCCGGTAATGGATTCGGAGTGGCCGAGGAACAGATAGCCGCCGGGCCGCAACCTCTCGCAGAGGCGGTTCACCACTGCTTCCTGCGTCGCCTTGTCGAAATAGATCAGGACGTTGCGACAGAAGATGATGTCCATGAGTGTGTCCAGCGGATAACGCGCTTCCATCAGGTTCAGTCGCCCGAATGCCACCTTGCGCCGAAGTTCAGGCACGATCCGGACTTCCGCGCGGCCGGGGCTTTTCGACTCCAGTACATAACGCCGACGCAAATGATCAGGCACAGGCGCGATCATTTCGCTCGAGTAGATTCCCTTTATTGCGGTGGCGAGAACCTCGGTATCGAGATCGGTGGCGACAATTTGATAGTCGATCCCGCGGTGTTGCCCTGCAAACTCGTCGAGCAGCATGGCAAGCGTATAGGGTTCAGCACCGGTTGAGCAGGCGGCGCTCCAGCAGCGAACCATGCGTTGACGGTTTTCGGCGAATTCAGGCAGCACGGTTTCGAGCAGGACGTCGAAGTGCATAGGCTCGCGGAAAAAATCCGTCTTGTTGGTCGTAACGGCGTTAATCAAGTGTTCGATCTCGCTCTGACTGACGCCAGGGCTGAGGACGAGATCGCAGTATTCCCGAATGGTGGCGAAGCCAGCCGATCGCGCACGGCGCCGGAGCCGCCCTTCAAGCATGGTCTGTTTGCTCGGCTTGAGGTTTATGCCCGCCTCGGCATGGATCAGTGCCGCCAACGCTTTGAATTGCTGGTTGCCTATCCGGTCAGTATCGGAAGCCGCATCGAAGCTGGTGTAGGTCATGTCGTTCATGGTGTGACCAGTTTACGAGAGTGCCAAGCGGCAGCGATCTTTATGCCGCGCGCCCGAAATTGCCGTCCTCGGAATCTCCGCCGCCGTTCGTCAGGTCGAGCGCAAAGCCGGCTGCCCGCTGCTGCTGGTGGGTCACGGAGTTGGGCCGGACCGGAGCCACGGCAGATCGGCTTTTGGAAGCAGCGCGGGATGGCTTTGCGGCATTCGCCTTGCGCGGCGGCGCACTGCGTGCCCGCACGGCAGGCGTCGCAGCAGTATCGAGCTGGAAGAAAGCCATAGCTTCCTGAAGCTCATCTGCCCGTGATGCCAGAGAATCCGATGTCGAGGAGATTTGGTCCGAAGCGCTCGCGTTCTGTTGGGTTACTTTGTCGAGTTGCTGGATCGCCTCATTGATCTGAGAGGCGCCAATATCCTGCTCGCGACACGCTGCACTGATTTCAGAGACGAGTTCTGCCGTGCGGCGGATATCAGGAACCAGCTTGCCGAGCATCTCGCCCGCTTCGCTCGCCGCCTTTACGGTGTCAGCCGAAACAGAGACGATCTCGGCAGCCGCGCTCTGGCTGCGTTCGGCGAGTTTTCGAACCTCCGATGCGACCACGGCAAAGCCCTTGCCGTGTTCGCCGGCCCGGGCCGCCTCGACTGCCGCGTTAAGCGCCAGCAGGTCGGTCTGGCGGGCGATTTCCTGGACGATGCTGATCTTCTCGGCAATCGTGCGCATCGCGCTAACAGCCTTGTCGACAGCAATGCCCGACAATTCGGCGTCCTTCGACGACTGGCGCGCAATCTTCTCGGTCTGTGCTGCGTTGTCAGCGTTCTGCTTGATGTTCGCGGCCATCTGTTCCATCGAGGCTGAAGCCTCTTCCGCAGAGGCGGCCTGTTCGGTCGCGCCTTCGGAAAGCTGCTGCGAGCTGGCGGCCATCTGGGTGCTGCCATCCGCCACATCCGTTGCCGCCTGGCTCACGTTGCTGGCGAATGCCCGCAAGTTGTCAACCAAGGCGTTGATGGCATCGCGCATTTTTTTGTGATCGCCCCGGCATTCTATCTCGACACGCTCGCCAAGGTCGCCAGCGCCCAGCTTGGCCAGAATACGGTTGCCTTCCTCGATCGGGAGGAGCGTCGCATCGAGCATGCCGTTTATGCCACTGATGAGGCTGGAAAAATCACCAACGAAGCGGAGGTCGTCGCCGCGTTCACTCAGTTTGCCTTCAGTCGCCGCAACAATCAAACCCTGAATTTCAGATGTGATAGCGCGCAAATTTGCGCGAAGCGTTTCAATGGTTTCGTTGATGAAGGCCTTCTTGCCCGGGAACTGTTCGAGCGGGGCGTCAAAGTTGCCTTCACCAAATGCCTTGACGCAAGCCATCGCCTTCTTCTTCACCGCGATGTGGCCGGAAACCATATCGTTGATGCCCCGTGCCATGACGGCAAAATCACCCTGAAAAGCGGTGTCATCGACCATGATGTCGATATCGCCACGGTCGTGCTCGGCGGACATGCGATTCATCTGTGCGATCAGGCCAGTCAGGTTTTCGCGCAGTGTCTCGATTGTGTGATTGATGAACGCCTTCTTGCCTGCAAATTGTTCGAGCGGAGCCTTGAAGTTGCCCTCGCTGATCTCCTTCACGCAGGCCATGGCCTTCTTCTTGACCGTGATGTGTGCGCTGACCAGATCGTTGATCTCTCGAGCCATATTGGCAAAATGGCCTGAAAAATTGTTTGGCTGGACCACTACATCGATATCGCCGCGCTCGTGCTCGGCAGACATGTGGGAGACCGCCTTGGCCAGCTCGATCGAGGGCTGGAGTGCCTTGTCGAGCAACCTGTTGATGGCTTCAGATACCACGCGCGTCATTGCATTGCCCACATGGCTGCTGAGGCGATCGGCGTATCTTCCGCTGTCCATCGCCGCTTCAATGCGGGAAATTTCGTCGAGAACCAGGCTGGCAGATACAGTGGCAAAGGGGTTGAGCGACATATCCGGTCCCATCTTTATTCCGATACCGGGTGGCGACTTTGGGGTCGTCAGTTCCGGTGAGTTGCTTCAGGCTTCAATCAACTGCGATTCCTCACCAGCCATCGCTGGTTCTTGGGTGGTAAAGATGCGGGCAGCGTCGATGATCACGGCAAAGTCGCTTTCGCGCCGCACAACGCCGGTGATGTATTGAGACTTCCAGCGCACGCCGATGTCGGGTGCAGGTTCGATCTGCGCTGCGTTGTAGCTGCTGACGCTGAGTACGCGATCAATCACGACCCCCAGGGTGAGCCTGCGATCGGGCAGTAAGATGTCGAGAATCAAAATGCGCGTCGCGAGCGTCGGTTCAACCGCCTCCAACCCCAAGCGCCGCCGCAGGTCCACGGTTGGAACGCCTTGACCGCGCACATCGGTCAGCCCCGCAAAATATGAAGGGCCATTAGGCACATGAGCGGGCGGCGCATAATCGAGAATCTCGCGAACGAGCTGGACAGGGACAGCAAAGACTTCGCTGCCGAGGCCGAACTCGACGACCTGAAGCTCGTCTACCTGGAGTTCGCCTTGGCCGCTCATGCCGCGCGTCCGAAATCGGCATCTTCAGGGTCGGCTCCCCCGTCGGTCAGGTTAAGCGCGAAGCCGGCAACCCTCTCCCTCTGATCTGCCACGGAATTGCGCTTTGGCACCGGGGGTTTGGCCCGCCGGGTGACAGGCGTGTTATGAGATACCGGTGCTGCTTTACGCAGCGCAGGCCTGCCCATGCTGCTGGCCCCTCCGGCGGATTCGACTCTGAAGAACGAAATCGCCTGCTGCAACTCATCAGCCTGAGAAGCCAGTTCCTCGGATGTAGAGGAAATCTGGTCAGAAGCGCTAGCGTTCTGCTGGGTAACCTTGTCGAGTTGCTGGATCGCTTCATTGATCTGCGAAGCCCCGATATCCTGTTCGCGACAAGCGGCGCTGATCTCGGTCACCAATTCGGCTGTGCGGCGGATGTCGGGAACAAGCTTGGCGAGCATTTCACCGGCGTCGGCTGCAACTTTCACCGTGTTCGCGGAAACGGCACTGATTTCCGCAGCGGCAGTCTGGCTTCGCTCGGCAAGCTTGCGCACTTCAGAGGCGACGACAGCAAAGCCTTTGCCATGCTCACCCGCCCGCGCCGCTTCGACGGCAGCATTGAGCGCCAGCAGATCGGTCTGACGCGCGATTTCCTGAACGATGCTGATTTTCTCGGCAATCGTGCGCATGGCATTTACGGCTTGTTCCACCGCTTGCCCGGAAAGCTCGGCATCCTTCGACGACTGGCGCGCGATCTTCTCGGTCTGGGCGGCGTTGTCGGCGTTCTGCTTGATGTTCGCAGCCATCTCCTCCATCGATGCCGAGGCTTCTTCGGCTGATGCCGCCTGCTCGGTGGCTCCCTGCGCCACCTGTTCGGAGCTTGCGGCGAGCTGGCGGCTTCCTGTGGAGACGTTTTCAGCCGCAACGGACGTGCTGCCAACCACCTCACACAACCGCTCGATCATGCTGGCAAGGGCCGTGCCGAGCTGGTCCTCAGCCGAGAGCGGGGTATGGCGGACGGTCAGATCACCGTCGGCAATCCTGTCGGCCACACTTGCGCTGGTGCTCAGGTTGTCAATGAGCTCGTTGATGGCATCGCGCATGCGCTGATGATCGCCGTGGCAGTCGATCTCCACCCGTTCGCCAAGGTTGCCCCGGCTGATCTGGCTCAACACACGATTGCCTTCGTTGATCGGCTTTATGGTGGCATCAAGCATCCCGTTGATGCCCGAGACGAGCTTCGCAAAGTCGCCGACAAAGCGCCCGGCTTCGCCGCGTTCGCCAAGCCGGCCGGCGGTGGAGGCTTCGATCAACCGCTGGATTTCCGCCGTGATCTCGCGAAGGTTGCCGCGCAGGGTTTCGATGGTGTCGTTGATGAAAGCTTTCTTGCCTGGGAACTGTTCCAGCGGGGCATTGAAGTCCCCTTCGCCGAACGCCTTGACACAGGCCATGGCCTTCTTCTTGACGGTGATATGGCCAGCAACCATCTGGTTGATGCCACGCGCCATCGTGCCGAAATCGCCCAGGAACCGGGCATCGTTGACCATGATGTCGATGTCGCCGCGATCGTGTTCGGCGGACATGTGGTTAAGCTCGGCGATCAAGCCGACAAGATTGCTGCGCAGGGTTTCAATTGTCTCGTTGATGAAGGCTTTCTTGCCGGGAAACTGTTCCAGCGGAGCCTTGAAGTTGCCCTCGCCAAGCTCCTTGATACAGGCCATCGCCTTTTTCTTCACGGCGATATGGCCCGCGACCATCCCATTGATACCGCGTGCCATCAATCCGAATTCGCCAGGGAACTTGCCGTCGTCGACCACCACGTCGATGTCACCGCGATCATGCTCGGCAGACATGTGGTTCATTTCGGCAATCAGGCCGGCAAGACTGCCACGCAGGGTCTCGATCGTGTCGTTGATGAAAGCCTTCTTGCCGGGGAACTGTTCCAGCGGGGCGGAGAAATTGCCGCGGCTGAACTCCGCCACGCAGGCCATAGCCTTCTTCTTTACCGAGATGTGGGCGTTCACCAGATCGTTGATGCTTTGAGCCATTTCCCGGAACCGCCCCGCAAACTGGTCTGCGGGGATAAAAACGTCGATATCCCCCCGGTCATGCTGAGCCGTCATGGCGCTGATCTGCCCGGCGAGAGCCTCCACCGGCTTGCCAGCGGTCTCAAGCAGCCGGTTGAAAGCTTCGATGATGGCGCGGGTCGATGAATTGGCGGACCCTGCCTCAAGGCGCAGCGAAAGGTCGCCCCCAGATGCCAACGCGGCCTCGACGCGTGCGATTTCGCCAAGGACATGATCCTCGGAAACCTGCGAGAACAACCTGAACGGCATTGGCCCTTACCCCTTCCCGAAAGATGCAGATGAAGCGGCCAGCGTCACGCTGCGCACGCCATTGATCGAAAGATTTCCTGGAGGTCGGGCAGCACGATTATGCAGTCTGGCTGTCGCACGAACTCGCGCACGAATTCGCGTTTCCAGCGGATTCCCAGAACCGGTGGTTCATTGCTGTCACGTTGATCGAGAATGGCGACTTCGTGGACCTTGTCGGCGCGCAGTCCGATCTGGATCAGCTCGCTGTCGAGCTCGGTCTCGATGACCACGATACGGTGATCAGCGGCAGCGGGCGACACCGATCCGCCTTCGGCACTTTCCCCGGAGTGATCCGCTACTTCCGCGGCCATGCCGAAAACAACCCTGAGGTCGGCAATCGGAATGATCTTGCCGCGGAAGTTTACGACGCTGGAAACGATGTTCGGCGCTCCAGGCACGCACGTTTCCGGAAGCAGGTCGAGGATCTCGCGGATATTCACCGCTTCGATCGCAAGACGTTCACCGCCGATGTCGAAGGTGAGAACCTCGAGCTGGCCGTTTTCGTCCCAACTGGTTGCGCTGAAATGTTGCATGGCGCTATCCTGCGGCACGGAGCCGCTCCTCCCGGTTCTGCCCCAGAGCTACGAGTTGAACGACGTCGAGAATGAGCGCGACGCCACCATCGCCAAGGATGGTGGCGCCCGAGAAGCTGGGGATCGAGCGGTGCAGGCTCGACATCGATTTTATCACCGTCTGGTGACTGCCGATGATCTGGTCGACCACTAGGCCGACACGTTCTCCTCCCGAGGTAATCACGACGATTTTCTGGAAGGGATCGGGCCGCGTGCCCGTGCTAAACAGCTCACGCAGCCTCAGGAAGGGCACCAGCCTCTCACGCAGTTGGATCATGCTGCGCCCGCGGGAGCGGATGTCCGTCTCAAGACTGAGTTCAATGCATTCCTCGACCGCCGACAGCGGAATGACGTAGTTCCCGCAACCGACACGAACCAGCAGACCGTCGATGATGGCGAGGGTGAGCGGTATGCGCAGAGTGATGATCGAGCCCTTGCCCGGTTCGGAGGTTAAGTCGATCTGTCCGCGCAAGCCTTCAATTGTGCGCTTGACGACATCCATACCAACCCCACGGCCCGATAGATTGGTCACTTGCGCAGCAGTCGAAAAGCCGGGTTCGAAGATCATCTGGAGAAGTTCGGCATCGGACAAGACTTGCCCTGCCTGCACAAGCCCACAGGCTTCGGCCTTTGCGCGAACTCTCTCGCGGTCCATGCCTCGCCCGTCGTCCTCGATCTTGATAAGAACCTCGCCCCCTGTCTGCCGCGCCGAGAGGCGGATCTGCCCTTCTGGCGATTTTCCTGCAGCAAGGCGCTCATCCTTCGTTTCAAGGCCATGATCGCAGGCGTTGCGGATTAGGTGGACGATAGGGTCGGCCAGCCTTTCTGACACGGTCTTGTCGATCTCGGTGCTCTCTCCATCGGTAACCAGATCGATCGTTTTGCCGGTTTCGCGCGCAAGGTCATGGACGAGCCGGCGGAAGCGCCCGAACAGCGAAGCGATCGGGACCATGCGCAGCACCATCATGGTATCGCGCAGTTCGTTGGCAAGGCGTTCGACTTCTTCCGAGATCGAGCGCAGCGCCAGTTCACCTGTCGGCCCAGAAATCCCGGCACTTGCTAGTTGTGCAAGGCGGCTCTGGACGATGACGAGTTCACCAACGCGGTCCATCAGCAGGTCGAGCCGCTCGGCGGGCACACGCACGCTTTCGCTGGCCGCCTTAGCAGGTCGGTTGCCTGCAGGTTCAGCCGATCCCGGCAAGAGTTGCGGCACAACAGCAGACCCATTTTCCGTGGTTACTGCATCCGCAGCGCCGTCAATCTCTGCAGGCAGCGTCTGCTCCGATCGTTCGATGACCAGTTCCATTTCGTCCATGACAAAAATGAACACGTCCTCGATTGCGTCGCGCGCAACCGTGGTCGGCAATTCGATATCCCAAGCCATATGGCATTGCATGGGATCGAGTTGATCGAGTGCAGGGATGTCCTGGGTGATCGCCGCGACCCGGGTGGCGCCCAGATCGCGCAGTTCGTCAAGCAGGACAAGTGGATTAGTGCCGTTGGCCATGGCTTCCACAGGAAGCCGGAAGTGGACGTTCCAAGGGCCGCCAGGTAGCTCGTCGCCGTCATGGTCCCCGCTGAGTTGCGAAGTTGAGGGCGCTATGCCAGCGTCATGCACCGGGGCAGGGCTTGCGCTGAGAGCGGCTTGCAGTCGCTTGAGAATGGCGGCGCTTTCAGCCTCAAGATCGCCGGCGTTGCACTCGACCAGCGCCCGCATGTGATCCATGGCAGAAAGCGTCACGGCAACGAGTTCTTCGGTGGCCTGGACCTGCCCTTTGCGAACGCGGTCAAACGCGCTCTCGCAATGGTGTGTGAAGCCCGCTAGCGCATCGAAGCCGAACATTGCGCCCGACCCCTTCAGTGTGTGCATGCCGCGAAATACGGTGTCGATCAGATCCCGGCTATCGAGCCTGTGCGTAAGATCGAGCAGCGCCTGCTCGGTCGTGTCCAGTAACTCCCCCGCTTCGATGCGGAACGCTGCCGCCGGATCCTGCCCGCTCATGCGCCAAGAACCTTTCGAGTTACCTTGAGAAGATGATCTGCAACGAAGGGCTTCACCAGCCACCCCGTCGCACCCGCTGTCTTGGCCTCCTGCTTCATCGCATCATCTGACTCGGTCGTCAGAAAGATGATCGGCGTGCCTGCCTGAATAGGCAGCTTGCGAATCTCGCGGATCATCTCAAGCCCATTCATGTTCGGCATGTTGAGGTCAGTGATGATCAGATCGAACTTGCTGCCGCGAGCTTTCGCAAGGCCTTCGGCACCATCGGAAGCTTCGGCGACGTCATGCCCCGCTCCAGACAGCGCAATTCGAATGGCCATGCGGATGCTGGAAGAATCGTCTACAGTGAGGATGGATGTCACTGGACATCTCCCTTGAGCCAGAAATCGTCGATGCCTGCGGGATCGCCGGCCAAAATGCCGGCACGGTCGAGTAACGCAGCAAGCGACGCGGTAGCCGGGGCGGTCAGCCGAATGCGCTTACCTTCGGTGGCCGCAAACTTCCGCGCGGCCTCTATGAGTTGAAGGAAGCTTAGGTCTGCCTCTGCAACCTGTGAGACATCGAGCTCCAGGTCGTCATGGAGCTGGAATGCTTCGAGCAGCGTGGTGCGTATGCCCTCGATCGCTCGTATGTTTGCGCTTTCGCCAAAGACGACAACCATCTGCTCTTCCCGACCAAGAATTCAGGAAGGCTTCTACCGCCTAGGTGTAACGGCTCGTTTTAAAACGATTAGTGGATTCCGCGTAGGGTGGCCTGGCCTGCCGTCCGCCGCTGCTGATGCAATAGCGTCAACCCCGCTTGTCAACACAGACTCTGCCGCCGTTGCACGGGCATTTCCCGTTCGTTTGTTTCGCGCGATGTAGGCCCGACAACTCCAGATTTATCTAGTGGCGCGCCATACCAGATGAAGGTGAGAACTGGGAAGTTAGGATTTCACTGGTGTCCTGATCATAGAAACGAAGTAAGGGCGTGGCTGACCGGGTGCGGGACGATGCGGCCATTTACCATAGAGGTAGTGAGGGGCAGGTTTCAGGCAAACAGTTGCAGTTCGACCGACATTTTAGGTTGAATCTGGAGCGGAATGATCAACCTTCTAAACTCGTCGCTTCTCCAGCTTCCTCGCCAATGTGCGGCGGTGCATGCCGAGGCGGCGGGCAGCTTCGGATATGTTGAAATCGCATTCGACCAAGGCCGTGTGGATGTATTCCCATTCCACGGTTTTGATCGAACTCTTGCGCCCGTCGACCGGCACATTGGCATCACCGCTGGTGCGTTCGAAGGCCTGTTCGATGTCATCGGAATTGGCGGGCTTGGCAAGATAGTGCGCTGCGCCCAGCTTGATCGCTTCGACCGCAGTGGCAATGCTGGCAAAGCCGGTCAGCACCACGATGCGCGTTTGCGGATCGTGGGCGTTGATCATCTCGACGCAAGGCAAGCCCGATGCCGTGCCAAGCTTCAGGTCGACTACGGCATACTCAAACTCATGCGTCGCCAGCAGGGCGACAAGCTGATCCGGGCTGGCGGCGTGGGAGACGGCATAGCCGCGGCGTTCGAACGAGCGCGAGAGGGTGCGCGCGAAGGCGGGATCGTCCTCGACGATTACGAGTGACGGGGCATTTTGCGTTTCGCTCATGCAGCGGCACTCCGGCGATAAGCCAGCGCGGTGAGCGGCAAGGTCATGCGCACCAGCGCACCGCCATCGGCGGAATTGCCGACCTCTACTTTGCCGCCAAGCTTGCGCAGCACGTTGACCACGAGGAACAGTCCAAGGCCGCCGCCCGCACGGCCCTTGGTCGAGGAATAGGGACGCCCGAAGGCCTCAAGCATTTCGGGCGCAAAGCCGGGGCCGCGGTCGCGCACCGCGATGACTGCGTCGTCGGCCTCGATCGACGCAGAAAGAAGGGCGAAGTGCGGCGAGACTTCGAGCGCATTGTCGATCACGTTGCCGATGACCTGCCGCAGCGCCGGGTCCGAAACGATATCTGGGTCATCGTCAGTGATCCGGTTATCCAGCAGCACCGTGCCGCCGCTTCGCACGTGCCATTCGTGCGCGATGGCCTGCACGAATGCGCTCAGGGTGGTGACTTCGGGCTTCTCGCCACGCGCTTCGCCCGCAGACTGGAGAATGCCGGTGACAATCGCCTTGCAGCGGTGCAGTTCAGTCGCCATTTCATCGACCTCTGCGGCAAGGTCGGGATTTTGCGTCAGCGCGGGATGCTGTTTCCAGTCCCCCAGCAGCACCGAGATCGTTGCGAGCGGGGTGCCGAGTTCATGCGCCGCGCCCGACGCTAGCAGCCCCATGCGCACGATGTGGTGTTCCTCGGCCGCCTGTTGGCGCAGCGCCGCCAGCGCGGCATCGCTTTGCCGCCGGTTGCGGTCGATGCGGATGACGAAGAAGACCAGCAACGCGGCAATCAGCAGGAAGCATAGCAGGCTGCCCAGCAGGTAAATTTGCATCGGTTCGCTGGCAAAGGGGGCTGGAAGATCAAGCGGTCGATGGTCAAAGGTCAGCTCGGCAAAGGCTGCGACCGAAAGTGCCGCCACGATCCAGCTCCAGCTCGGCGGCAGCAGGATCGCGCCGATGACGATCTGCAGCAGAAAAAGGAAGGCGAAAGGGTTCGTGGTGCCGCCGCTGAACCACAGTTGCCATGCCAGCGAACCGACATCGAGCATCAGCGCAGCCAGCAGCTCAAGGTGGCTGTAGCCTTCGCGTTCACGCCCCATGATCCACGTGGCAAGGTTCACCAGCGCCAGCAGCACCGGAAGGGCGATGAGGTGCGCAAGCGGCAGGCGCACGCCAAGCATTTCAACCGTTGCCCAGATCGTGATCAACTGGCCGACCACCGCCATCCAGCGCAGCTGTACCAGCAACGCCATGTTGCGGGCACTCGCTGGCGGGAAATGGGGTGCGCGGTTGCTCATGCTGGCCTTCGCCATAGCATGATTGCAGCGCCTGCGGACAGGATCGAAAGAGCTGCCCATGTCAACGCGTAGGCGAGATGATTGTTGGGAAAGTTGATAATGGTGAGGCCGGGTATCGGTGCGCTGGGAGAGGAAGGGGCTTCGGTAATAGCATCGATGAACAGGCGCGGGTCGGCTGAGACGCTCTTGCTTACCGCAATTTGTGCCACATCGCGCGAGTACCAGCGATTTTCGGTTGGGCGGTTGGCACGCAGGAAGCCACCGCCGGGTTCGGTGCGGCGCAGAAGGCCAGTGATGAAGACTGGGCCGGTCGGGGTGTCCTGCCGCACGTCCAGAAGCTTGCTACCCAGAGGCACGAAGCCGCGATTGACGTAGACTGTGCGAGCGGCACCGCTCACCGGGGTTAGCACCCAGTATCCGCTGCCGCGCGTCGACGCGCCCGCAACCAGCACGGTGCCTTGCGCGTCGTAACGCCCGTTCAGCGAAACCCGCCGGTATTCCAGACTGACAAGGTCGCTAGCGGGTAACCGCTTCACTGGCAGAGGAGAGGCCCTCATCCCGGCTTCGACGCGAGCGATGAGCGCCTCTTTCCATTGGAGGCGCTGCACTTGCCAGACTGCAAGGGCAACGCAAAGCACCGTAAGCGACATAAGCAAAGCGTAGAGGGCAACCGGTCGTCCGGCAACGGGCTTCGCTGCCGACTCCATTGTCAGGGCAACTCCGGCATGTCGTGGCTCATCGGCATCATGTTGGTGTTGAGGTGGTGCATCACCCAAAAGGAGCCGGACAGCACGATCACGACAAGCACCACGGTGAATAGCAGCGCCAGCATGTTCCACCCGCCTTCGGACTTGGTATTCATGTGCAGGAAGAAGATCATGTGCACCACGATCTGCACGGCGGCAAAGATCACCACTATCCCGCCGGTCAGCGCCTTGTTGCCCAGAGGATCGGCCATGACCAGCCAGAACGGGATCGCGGTGAGCACCACAGAGAGGACGAAACCGATGACATAATCGCGCATCGTGCCGTGGGCGGCACCATCTTCGCCAGCATGAACGTCGTGTGCAGCGCTCATCGCAGCATCCCCAGCAGATAGACGAAGGTGAAGACGCCGATCCACACGACGTCGAGGAAGTGCCAGAACAGGCTGAGGCACATAAGCCGTCGCTGGTTGGCCGCAACCAGCCCGCGCTGGCCGACCTGCACTACCAGCACACCCAGCCATATCAGGCCGAAGGTAACGTGCAGTCCGTGCGTGCCGACCAGCGTGAAGAAAGCCGAAAGGAACGCGCTGCGCTGCGGCGTTGCGCCTTCGTGGATCAGGTGGGCGAATTCATAGAGTTCGATCGAAAGAAACGCCGCGCCGAACAGGCCGGTGACCAGTAGCCAGCCTTGCACCGCTTTCACGTTGCCGCGCTGCATCGCCAGCATGGCAAAGCCATAAGTGATCGACGAGAACAGCAGCATCGCGGTATTGAGCGCGACCAGCGGCAGGTCGAACAGGTCTTTCGGCCCCGGCCCTGCCGCGTAGTTTCCGCCCACCACGCCAAATGCCGCGAACAGCATCGCGAAGATCAGGCAGTCACTCATCAGGTAAATCCAGAAGCCGAGCAGCGTGCTGCCCCCTTCGGGATGATCGTGCTCATCAAGGTCGTACCAGTTGGCGAGGTCTGCCGACGGCACGTTCGCGGGGGCGCTCATGCCGCTGCTCCTGCAAGGGCGAGTTCGCGCGTGCGCGCTGCTTCTGTTTCGATCACGGTTTCCACCGGGATATGGAAATCGCGCCTATAGTTGAAGGTGTGGGCAATCGCGGTGATCAGCAGCGCGGCGAAGCCGACGGCTGCGAGCCACCACACGTGCCAGATCAGCGCGAAACCGCAGACAGTGCTGAGCCCCGCCAGGATGACGCCTGCGCCGGTGTTCTTGGGCATGTGGATCGGGCGGAAGCCTTCGAGCGGACGGCCAACGCCTGCGCGCTTCATGCCAGTCCAGGCGTCAAGATCGTGCACGACCGGCGTGAACGCGAAATTGTAGGCAGGCGGCGGCGAACTGGTCGCCCATTCCAGCGTGCGCGCGTTCCACGGATCGCCGGTCAGATCGCGGTTCTGGTCACGCCGGATGATCGAGACGGCATACTGCAACAGCATCGCCGCAATGCCGATGGCGATAACCCCTGCCCCGATGGCGGCGATGACGAACCAGATCTGCAGCGAAGGATCGTCGAACACGCGCAACCGGCGGGTCACGCCCATCAGGCCCATCGCATAGAGCGGCGTGAAGGCCAGCCAGAAGCCCACGACCCAGCACCAGAAGCTGACCTTGCCCCAGAACGGCTCCAGCTTGAACCCGAAGGCCTTGGGCCACCAGTAGTTGATCGCCGCGAAGACGCCGAACACCACACCGCCGATGATAACGTTGTGGAAGTGCGCGATCAGGAACAGCGAATTGTGCAGCACGAAGTCAGCCGGCGGCACAGCCAGCAGCACCCCGGTCATCCCGCCGATCACGAACGTGAGCATGAAGGCCAGCGTCCACATCATCGGCAGATCAAACCGGATGCGCGCGCGGTACATCGTGAACAGCCAGTTGAAGAGTTTGGCCCCGGTGGGGATCGAGATGACCATCGTGGTGATCCCGAAGAAGCTGTTGACGCTCGCCCCCGATCCCATCGTGAAGAAGTGGTGCAGCCACACAACGTAGGACAGGATGGTGATGACCACCGTGGCATAGACCATCGAGGAATAGCCGAAGAGCTTCTTGCCGCTGAAAGTGGCGGTCACTTCCGAAAACACGCCGAACACCGGAAGGACGAGGATATAGACCTCAGGGTGGCCCCAGATCCAGATCAGGTTCACATACATCATCGGCGATCCGCCGAAGTCGTTGGTGAAGAAGTTGGTGCCGACATAGCGGTCGAGCGTGAGCAGGACGAGGACGGCGGTGAGCACCGGAAAGGACGCCACGATCAGCACGTTGGTGCACAGCGATGTCCAGGTGAACACCGGCATTTTCATCATCGTCATGCCCGGCGCGCGCAGCTTCACGATGGTCGCGATCAAGTTTATGCCCGATAACGTAGTGCCCACGCCCGCGATCTGCAGCGCCCAGATATAGTAGTCCACGCCCACGCCGGGGCTGTAGGACAGGCCCGAGAGCGGCGGATAGGCCAGCCATCCGGTCTGCGCGAATTCGCCGATGAACAGCGATGCCATCACCAGCATCGCGCCCGCCGTGGTCATCCAGAAGCTGAAGTTGTTGAGGAACGGGAACGAAACGTCCCGCGCGCCGATCTGCAACGGCACGACGTAGTTCATAAGGCCCGTGACGAAGGGCATCGCCACGAAGAAGATCATGATCACACCGTGCGCGGTGAATATCTGGTCGTAATGGTGCGCATTCAGGTATCCTTCGGACCCGTTGAACGCCATCGCCTGCTGGATGCGCATCATGATCGCATCGGCAAAGCCGCGCAGGAACATGACGAGGCCGAGGATCATGTACATGATCCCGATCTTCTTGTGGTCCACGCTGGTGAACCACTCGTGCCAGAGATAGCCCCAGAGCTTGAAATACGTCAGCGCGCCAACAAGGGCCGCACCGCCCACTGCAACGGCGGCAAATGTGGCGACGATGATCGGCTCGTGCAGCGGCAGCGCTTCCAGCGAAAGCTTGCCGAACAGGAAGGACCAGTGCTGGTCTGCGGAAGTCATGGGATCGGTTCCGATGTTCAGGACGCGGAATTGGGGGTGGCGATGGCAAATTTGGTGGTGCCGGGCGCGGCGGCAGGTGAAGCTCCGGGCCAGACAAGCCCCGCGCCGCGCAGGGTGGCGGTGCTGACCGGCGCCTTCACTTCCATGCCGGGCGCGGTCATCGGGCGATTGTCGGCGCAGTAGGCCTTGATGAACACCTGATCGGCCTCGGTCAGCATACCCGGCAGAACGGTATTCACCTCCTCACGCCCGAACTTGTCATAGCTGAGCGCGGCAAGGTTCCAGCGGCCCGCATTGCCCATCCCGCCACGCGCATCGAGCGCCATCATCTGGCTCATGCACATCTTGCCGGGACGCACGCAAAGGTTGACCACGGCATCGAAAAGATCGGGCGCGACGGACGCGTAATGCCGCACCGGCTCCTTCTCGCTCGGCTTTTCAAGGTTCAGGTAGGCTGCGCGATCAAGATTGCCTGCCCCCTTGCGCACGTCCTGCGCCCACCGCGCAAAGTTCGCCTCGTCCACCCCGCGCAGGGCAAAGTGCATGTGCGAAAAGCCCGCGCCGCTGTAGTTGGCGGAAAAGCCTTCGTACTGCCCCGCCTTGTTCAGCACGGCGTGCAGCTTGGTCTCCATCCCCGGCATCGCATAGATCTGCCCCGCCAGCGCCGGCGCATAGAACGAATTCATCACTGCTGACGACGAGATGCGGAACCGCAAGGGGCGGTCCACCGGCACCACCAGTTCGTTCACTGTGGCAATCTGCTGTTCGGGATAGATGAACAGCCATTTCCAGTTGAGCGCCACGACCTGCACTTCCAGCGGCTTGGCACTCGCAGGCACATCGCGGGCCTGATCGATCCGGCCAATGGTGCGATAGGGATCGAGCAGGTGCGTGCCGACCCACGTGACCGCCCCCAGCGCAATGATGATCAGCAGCGGCGCCGACCAGATCACCAGTTCCAACTGCGTCGAGTGCGACCATTCGGGATCATAGTCCGGCGCATCGTTCGCCGCGCGATACTTCCACGCGAAGAACACCGTCAGCGCCATGACCGGCACGATGATCAGCAGCATGAGCCAGGTGGAGATCACTACCAGATCGGCCTGCTGCCGGGCCACATCCCCCAACGGGTTCAGCACCACCCAGTCGCAACCGCCAAGCAGCGAAGTGAGGGGAAGCAGGGCCAGCGCCAGCAGCAGCTTGCGAAACGGGGGAGGGGCGGGTTCGGTGTCCATCACGCACACGCAGTTAGGCGCGTGGGCGAGTCCCTCCGATAGGACATTTTGTCCAATCCCTTTGATCCAGATCAAGGACGATAGGGACAAACTGTGTCGCGCCCGCATTGACCGGAGAATCAGATCGCATGTTCGCTGCCGTAATCGACGCTCCAGAAGCCGAAGACGCCAGCTCCGGCGTATCGCCCGGCGAAATCGCCATTGGCGTGATCATCGGCCGGACGTCGGAATTCTTCGATTTCTTCGTCTATGCCATCGCATCGGTTCTGGTGTTTCCCGGCTTCTTTTTTCCGTTCGTCGATGCGCTGACGGGCACGCTCTATTCGTTCATCGTCTTCGCGCTGGCCTTTGTTGCGCGGCCGTTCGGGTCGTTTGCTTTCATGGCGATCGACCGCGCCTATGGCCGGGGTGCGAAGCTGACGATTGCGCTGTTCCTGCTGGGCGGATCGACCGCCGCCATCGCCTTCCTCCCCAGCTATGCCGATGCCGGAGCATGGGCGATTGGATTGCTGGCCCTGTTCCGCATGGGGCAGGGATTTGCCCTTGGTGGCACGTGGGACGGCCTTGCTTCGCTGCTGGCGCTGAACGCACCCGAAGGCAGGCGCGGATGGTACGCGATGATCCCCCAGCTTGGCGCGCCGCTCGGTCTGATCGTGGCGAGCCTGCTGTTCGCGTTCTTTACCTCGTCGCTACCCGCCGCCGACTTTCTCGACTGGGGCTGGCGCTTCCCGTTCTTCGTCGCCTTTGCGATCAACGTGGTGGCGCTGTTCGCGCGGCTGCGACTGGTCGTCACGCCGGAATTCCAGCGGCTTTACGAAACGCGTGACCTTCAGCCAGAGCGGGTTGGTATTACCCTGCGCCGCGAATGGAAGACCATCGTGATCGGCGCTTTCGCTCCGCTTGCCAGCTTCGCGCTGTTCCACATGGTCACCGTTTTTCCGCTGTCGTGGGTGTTCCTGTTCACCAAGGAAGCACCGACCCGCTTCCTCGTGATCGAGGCCGCCGCCGCCGCCTTGGGGGTTGCCGCCATCGTAACGTCGGGACGGCTAGCCGACCGCTACGGCCGCCGCCAGTTGTTGGGGGCTTCTGCCGCTGTCATTGCCGTATTCAGCGGCTTTGCCCCGCAATTGCTGGCGCTGGGCGAAGGCGGCGAGATCGTGTTCATGCTGTCGGGCTTCGTGCTGCTCGGCCTTGCCTTCGGGCAATCGTCGGGCGCGGTTTCCTCGAACTTTGCCACGCAGAACCGCTATACCGGCTCTGCCATCACCAGCGATCTTGCCTGGCTATTCGGCGCGGGCTTTGCCCCGCTGGTGGCGCTGTGGCTTTCAGCCAACTTCGGCCTGCTTGCATCGGGCGGCTATCTGCTCTCGGGCGCTGTGGCGACGATGGCCGCGCTGTGGTTCAACAACGAACTGGGCCGCAACGGGTGATACTTCAAAGGACATGACAGGGCGGGCAAACCCGGCTAGCGGCCTTCCCATGAATCGGCTGCGCCGCCTTGCTTTCAGCAATCGCGTTTTCGCCTGCGCCTTGATCGCGCTGGCGTTGGCGATGAAGCTTGCGGTGCCTGCCGGGTTCATGCCGGTGATGTCTGGCGGGCAAATCGTCGTCGCCATGTGCTCGGGCAGTGGTCCGATGACTATGGCGATTGCCATTCCGGGGCTGAAGCAGGGCAAATCCGAAAGCGGTGGTGAGCATGACAAGGCGGATGCGCCTTGTGCCTTTGCCGGGCATTCTGTGCCTTCGCTGGGCGCGATGCCGGAATTGCTGCTGGCCGTGGCGATGGCCTTCATCGTTGCGCTGGGCTTGCGGCCGCTGGCGTTCCCGGCTTCGCCAGAGCCACCTTATCTACGCCTACATTTGAGAGCACCACCGGCTCAAGCCTGATCGCGATCACCGCCTGAGCGGCCGTGCGCTTTTGCGTCGCTGCTCTCGCATTTGCGTCTGCTTGCCGAGTTTCATTTCCATGACCAACCGTGCTCCCGCGTCTGCAGCGAACGTGCGTCCGGCTGACTGTCGGCGTACTCCCGCCTTCGCCATCCTGCTGCGCCAGTTCCACCTGTGGTTGGGCCTGACGCTGGGCGGTCTGTTCGCGCTCGTTGCGCTGCCAGGATCGGCCCTTGTCTATTACATCGAGATCGACGCCGCGCTTCATCCCGAAATCAGCCAGCCCGCCACCGGCACAGCGCCCGGGTGGGAATCGAAGGTCTGGCAGACGGCGCTCGAAACGGGGCGCAGGCACTGGTACGATACGGACGGCAAATGGTCGTTCGAGGTTACCGGCACCGCCGGAGCAATCCCCGCGCGCTACTATCCTGCTGCCCACGCTGGGCACCACGCCCCGCGCCAAATGGTGTGGTTCTCTGCCGATGGTTCGCGTGTCTTGCGGGCAGAGCCGTGGGGCGGCTATCTGATGAGCTGGCTCTATGAGCTGCACATGGATCTGCTGGCGGGTGAAACCGGCACGCAGATCGTGGGCTGGTCTGGCATTGCCATGCTCTTGCTGCTCATCAGCGGGGTCTGGGTATGGTGGCCGCGCGGATCGTGGCGCAAAGCACTGGCATTCAAACGTAGCGCCGCGCCGATCCGCCGGTTGCGCGATCTCCACAAGCTTTCGGGCCTGTGGAGCATGGTGCTGCTGTTCATCCTCGCAGGCACGGGTGTCCTGCTGGCACTTCCGACCGTGAAGACGCAACTGCTGACCGCCACCATCGTAGCACCGGATGAAGTCCCCGATCCGCGATCGAGCGCATCCGATGGCCAGCAGATACCGATCCTTGCGGCATTGGCCGCTGCCCGCAGAGCCATCCCTGACGCGCGCGTCGTCTTCATCGATGTGCCGGGCAGGGGGCCAGACCCGATCCGCGTGCGTGTTCAGGTGCCGGGTGACCCGCACGCACGCTTCCCCGGCAGCTTTATCTTCGTAGACCAGTATTCCGGCCGTGTGCTGGCGGTTCACGATGTCCGCAACGGCAACGCCGCCACCACCACGGCCAAGTGGATTCGCGTCCTGCACGATGGCTCCATTGCCGGAAACGCCACGCGCATTCTTGCCATCCTCATGGGTTTCGTGCCGCTCACACTGTTCGTGACCGGCATCTTGCACTGGCGCAAACGGCTTCGCCGCCGCGCTCAATCACCATCATTGCACACAAAGAAAACAGGGAATTCCAAGTGAAGTCATCGTTTATTGCCATCGCCGCCTGCCTCATCGCTTCGCCCGCGTTTGCCGACGAAGCCGAGGATGCGACACAGCGCCGCGCGCGCGAAGCCATCGTCGTCACCGGGCAAAAGCTCGAGCAGGCCAGCGACGTTTCAGGCCGACTTGGCCTGACCATCCGCGAAACGCCTGCCGTGGTTGATATCGTCACCCAGCAGGACTTCCAGATCCAGGGCGTCCGCTCCGCCATCGAAGCAATGAACGCCGCGCCGGGGGTATCATCGGGAAATCTTCCGGGATCAATCGGATCAGTCTCGATGCGCGGGTTCCACCGTGCCGTAAACTACCTCTACGACGGCGTTCGCATGGCCAATTCCGATGTAGGCCTGCGCAATTGGGATGCTTGGTCATTCGAACGGATCGAGGTCATCAAGGGGCCAGCCTCGGTGACATCGGGCGAGGGCGCGCTGGCGGGCGCGATCAACTTCGTGCCGCGCCGCGCAAACCTTGACGCGACAAGCGGGGAAGTTCTGGCAAGTTATGGCAGCTTTGATACGGCACGCCTTGCCGCCGACGTGAACCTGCCGCTGGGCGAAACGGTGGCCATGCGCGGCGATGTATCCTATTCGCGCTCGTCCGGCTGGGTTGACGATACCGACAGCCAGACGTTCGCCGCCACCGGTTCGCTGCTTTATCGCCCAGCGGAACGCTTCTCGCTCGTCGTTTCGGTCGATCACTTCGCCGACCGCTTCAAGACTGCCTATTACGGGACGCCCGTGGTTTCGCGCGCGGTGGCGCGTGATCCCTCGTCAGCAGTTTCGGGCAGCTCGGGCCTCGTGCTCGACAAGGCAATGCGCCGGACCAACTTCAACTATACCGACGGGAAGGACAGCTCGAACACCACATGGCTGCGCGCTCGCGCCGAATACGAACTGACGGACACGCTGAAGATTGTCAGCGACACTAGCTGGTATGACAGCTTCCGCGATTACCGCGCGGGAGATGAATACGCCTTCAATACCACTACCGGACTGATCGGGCGCGGCGCGACCTTCATCAGCCACGATCACCAGTACTGGAACCAGCGCCTGCATCTTGCTTTCGACGGCCAGATTGCAGGTCTGCGTAATCGCCTGACCATCGGGGCGGAATATGGCGAAACCGACTTCTTTACCGTGCGCCGTTTCGGCACGGGTACAGCGCTCGATCCGTTCAATCCTGTTCGCGGAACGTTTCCCGCTGACACGCCTGCCAATTTCGGCACCCGTCAGGACGTGACCGCAAACGTGGATGCGCTGGCCTTCTTTGCCGAAGACGCGCTCAACCTGACCGATGAATGGCTGGTGGTCGGCGGCATCCGCTATGACGATGTCAGGCTTGATCGCCGCGTGCTCAATGTCACCAGCGGCGCGGTCCAGACGTATGGGCAGGACTATCACCCGATCTCGTGGCGCGTGGGCACGGTCTACAGCGTAACTCCCAAGACACAGCTCTTCGCGCAATACACTTATGCCGTCACACCGGTCAGCGGCCTGCTGTTCCTCAGCGCAACCAATGCCAGCTACAAGCTGACGACCGGCCACTCTTATGAGGCGGGGATCAAGTCCTCGCTGACCGGAACCGGCGTGGAACTGACAGCTTCGGTCTACAACGTCCAGCAGAACGACATCCTGACGCGCGACCCGACCAATCCTGCGGTCGTATTCCAGGGCGGCAAGTTGCGCTCGCGCGGGGTTGAGATGTCGCTCAACTTGCCGGTCACGCCCGAACTCAATGTGACGGCCAGCGGAACCCTGCTCGACGCCGAATACCTCGAACTGATCGAGGCGGGCGGCCTGAACCGTAAGGGCAACCGGCCACAAAACGTGCCCGAGCAGCTTGCCGATCTAGTCGTTACCTGGGCTCCCAAGGCGCTGCCGATCACGCTGGTCGGCAGCGTGCGGCACAACGGCGATTTCTATACCGAGACGGCAAACGTCACGAAGGTCAACGCCTTCACCACGTTTGACGCTGCCGTTTCGTGGAATGCGCCCTTCGGCACGCTCACGCTGCGAGGGCGCAATCTGACCGACGAATTCTATGCCGACTGGTCGGGTTATGCCTCCGGCCTCGTCTTCGTGGGCGCGCCGCGCAGCGTCGAAGTTTCCTTCACCCGAAAGTTCTGAGGTTCGCCGCTTCAAGGAGATCACCGATGCGTAATCTTGCCCTTCTCACCATCGTCGCAGCATCCATTCCAGTGGGTGTCTGCGCACAAACGGCGAATATCACTGCTCCTCAAAGTTCCGCTTTTAGTCTGCCTGACTTGCCCTATGCGGCAGGTGCGCTGGAACCGGCCATTGATGCGCAGACGATGACGATCCACCATGACCGGCACCACAAGGCCTATGTCGATGCGCTGAACAAGGCGGTGAATGAAACGCCAGCGCTTGCGGCCAAAGCGCTGGCCCAGATCGTTGCGATGGCAGGCACACTGCCGCCGGTCATCCGCAACAATGCCGGTGGGCACTGGAATCACAGCTTTTTCTGGCAAACGATGGCGCCGCCGCTCGAAGCCGGACACCCGTCGCCTACGCTGAAGGCCGCAATCGAGCGCGACTTTGGTTCGCTCGACCAGTTCAAGGCTGCCTTCCGCGCAGCCGGGACGGGCCGATTTGGTTCGGGCTGGGTCTGGCTGATCGTAAAGCGCGATGGAAAGCTGGCGATCACCTCGACACCCAATCAGGACAATCCGCTCATGGACGTTGCGGAGATGAAAGGCACCCCGATCCTGGGCAACGACGTTTGGGAACATGCCTATTACCTGAAGTATCAGAACCGCCGCGCCGACTACCTTGATGGCTGGTGGCAAGTGGTGAACTGGAACCGCGTCTCCACCCGATTTGCCGATGCCATCGCGAAGACTGGCAACTGACATTCCCACACAGCAAACTGACACCAAGGAACCACATCATGCGCCACATTCTGATCCAGACTGCCGCTTTGGCCGCGGTCGCGTTCGCTTCGCCAGTTCAGGCTGCACAACCCGTTGAAATCCGTTTCGATGCTCGCGTTGGGAATGAGCCTGCGCGCTGCGGACAGGCTTATGCCAATGTCGGCACGGCCAAGGCCGGGCTGCGGTTTCAGGATATCCGGTTCTACGTGTCGGCGGTGAAGCTGATCGATACGAAGGGCGCAGAAGTGCCTGTTACGCTGACGCCCGATGACCAGTGGCAGAGCGATCTCGTCACCCTGCTCGATTTCGAAGATGCCACCGGTAACTGCAATGGCAATGCGGGCACCAACATGGTCGTGCGCGGCACGGTCCCTGACGGAACCTATCGCGGTCTCGTGTTCGACATCGGTGTTCCGCAAATGGTCAACCATCAGGATCCCACACTGGCCGCCGCGCCGCTGAACGTCACGGCGATGACCTGGCCTTGGCGGATCGGCTACAAGTTTACCGGAGTAGACATGGAAACCAGCGGCGGCAGCGGCGGACCCAATGCCGCAACCGGCTTTTCCATCCATCTGGGCAGCACGAACTGCGGCGAAGGATCGCCGATGACCGCGCCGAGCGCGCCCTGCGCCAATCCCAACCGGCCACAGTACCGCCTTGCCGGCTTCGATCCTGCGAAGACGAAGGTCGTGCTTGATATTGGCGCATTGCTTGCCGCGACGGACATCACCGTGAACGCGCCCAAGTCTGCTTCGGGTTGCATGTCCTTCCCCGGTGATGCCGATTGCGTGGCTGTGATGGACCGGCTTGGGCTGCCTTTCGATGGAAAGCCATCTGCCGGGCAAAAATGGGTCAGCGCGGAGTAGGCCGGTGAAGCGCGCGTCAACATGGGCATTGCTGCTGGCGGCGGGCCTTGCCTGCGCCAGCGTCTTGCACGCTCAACAGAATGCGGCAGGCCTCCAGCCGATTGACGCGCTGGTGTCCAGCCGGTTCGACTTTGGCTTGCCTGCTTGGGCCCCCAAGCCTCTCGAACCGGCGGCGAACCCCACCACGCTAGCCAAAGTCGAACTCGGCCGGCACCTTTTCTATGACACGCGCCTGTCCGCCGATGGTTCAATGTCCTGCGAAAGCTGCCATCTGCAGGAGCGCGCCTTTACGGATGGTAGGGCTGTGTCGGAGGGTGTGACCGGCCAGCAGACGCCGCGCAATTCGATGACCCTTGTCAATGTCGCCTATTTCCCCGTGCTCACCTGGGCCAATCCGCTTTTGCGGCATCTGGAACAGCAGGCGTTGGTCCCGCTGATCGGGCAGGAGCCGGTCGAGCTGGGCCTTGCGGGCAAGGAAGCACAGATGGTGAAGCACCTTGCCGCCGAGCCGATCTACCGCAAGCTATTTGCCGAAGCATTTCCCGAAGCCAATGGCGAGATTTCGTTGGCAACGGTGGTGCGGGCCTTGTCTGCCTTCCAGCGCTCGATCATATCGGTGCGATCACCCTATGATCGCTATCGCTATGAGGGCGATGTCGATGCTGTGTCGGACGCCGCCATCCGGGGAGAGGCGCTGTTCTTTTCCGAACGGCTCGAATGCCATCATTGCCACAATGGCCTGAACTTCGCCGATACCGTGCTGCACGAACGCAACAAGACGGGCGAGATCGCTTTTCACAACACCGGCCTGTATAATCTTGATGGCAAGGGCGCCTATCCTGCGGATAACACCGGGATCATGGAGATTACCGGACGTGCTGAAGACATGGGCCGCTTCCGCGCGCCCAGCCTGCGTAACGTGGCTGTCACCGGACCCTATATGCACGATGGGTCCATAGCCACGCTGGACGAGGTGATCGATCACTATGCGGCTGGCGGGCGCACCATTGCAAAAGGGGCGCATACCGGGGTTGGCCGCACCAATCCGCTCAAGAGTTCCTTTCTGCCCGGCTTTGCGCTCTCGGCAGAGGAGCGCGCGGATCTGCTGGCCTTTCTGAATACGCTGACCGATGATCAGGTGCTGCGCGATCCGCGCTTTTCCAACCCTTGGCTTGAAAAGGACAACGCGAAATGAGCAGACTGTTCAAAGCGACGCTTGCCATCGCTTTGCTCACCGTGCCGACAAGCTTGGCCGCACACACTGCCCTGCGCAGTTCCGGCCCGGCCAGCGGCAGCGTGCTCGAACAATCGCCGCCAGCGCTGACGCTGACCTTTCTCGAACCGGCAACGTTGACCTCGCTCACGCTCGTCAACGCATCGGGCGAACGTAGACTACCTTTTGCTCCGCGTACCAAGGGGCGGACGTTCACTTCCCCCAAGCCGGTTCTGGTGCGCGGACGCAACGAAGTGCGCTGGCGGGCGCTATCGCAGGACGGCCATGTCGTGGAAGGCAGCCTGATCATCGTCATACGCCCACCCCGGTCCTGATATGCTGGAAGCCACCGCCGCTGTACTGAAAGGCCTTGGCTATGCCGCCACGTTGATCGCGGCGGGGCCGGTGCTGGCCGCGGCGACGCTGCGCAACGTGCCCAGTGCGCCAAACCTTGTGTGGTCGGCTGGCGTCGCGCTGGCCATGACCGCCGCTAGCGCGGCATGGTTGTTCCTGCTGCGTCTTGGCGGACAGGCCGATGTAGTATCGATGGAAGCGATTTTCCTGTCGCCACTGGGCGTTGCCCTCAGCCTGCAGTTTGCAGGCGGACTGTGGTTAGCAGCTTTGGTCAGGGGCAAACTGGCTCTGCCCGGCGCGATCATGGTCGTCGCAGCGTTCGGCATCGTCGGCCACGCTCCATCGAACGGTTCGCTCGCCGCTGCGCTGGTCATGCTCCATGTCGTGTGCGTAACGTGGTGGTTCGGTGGCTTGTGTGTGCTGTTGCTGGCCAGTCACCGCCGCGGGGCGACCGAACTCGGTGAACTCGCCGCGCGATTCAGTCGGCAAGCGATTGTCGTCGTCGCGCTGCTTGTGGCAGCAGCACTCACCCTGTCGGCCATTCTTGCAAATTTCAGGTTTGATCCTGCCAGTGACTATCAGCGTGGCCTGTTGGTCAAGTCCGCTCTGTTGCTGGGCCTGCTTGCGTTGGCATCCGTCAACAAGCTGTCGCTTACCCCACGACTGGCCGTGCAGGCCGACGCACGCTCCTGGCTTCGTCGCGCCATCGCGCTGGAAATGGTCCTCTTCGCGGCCCTGATCGGCACAACATCGTGGCTCACGACCTACCAGTCCCCACACGACCATCGCGCCGGACCAAATGCCGCAGCGCCAATTGCCATCGTCGATGCTTGGGCACCGGCAATGCTGGGCGGAGCACGCACGGGAGCAGCGTACATGGTGATCACCAACAATCAGATTGCCGATGACACATTGCGCTCCGTCAGCAGCCCTTGGGCAGAGCAGGTCACGCTTCACACCTCTATCAGCGATGGACTTATCGCCCGGATGCGCAATTTGCCGAACTTGCCGATTGCAGCTGGAGCAAGTGTAACCTTGGCACCGGGCTCGCGCCATCTGATGTTCAGTGGTCTTTACGCACCGTTCGTCGCTGGTGACGTCATCCCCTTGACGCTGACTTTTGAAAAAGCGGGAGATGTTCAAGCTGCGATAATGGTGCTCCCGCTCGGCGAACGACCGGGAGATACACATGATCATGGTGAAATGTGATGGCACGATTGATCTGGATCAGTGTCGGACCCTGTTCCTTCGGGCAGCGCAAACCACGATGATGACATTCCGTCTCCTCCGCATTATGGCCGCGCCGTAATGACCCTGCTCCGCGCCTTCCTGCTGCAGCACCGCACACTGGCCTTCGTGCTGGTGGCGCTGGCACTGTGTATGAAGATCGCGGTGCCGACCGGGTTCATGATCGGTCAAAGCTCCAAGGTTCTGACCATCCAGATCTGCGACGATGCCTTCGGCAATCACGCGGTCAAGCAGATCGCCGTGCCGCTGAAGGATGCCCAAAGCGAGGGCGGCAGTATGGGCGAGAAGGCCAAGGGCGAATGCCCTTTTACGTCGCTTTCGATGGCGACGCTTGGCGGAGCCGATCCGGCCTTACTCGCGCTGGCTTTGGCTTTCATCATCGCGCTGGGCTTTGCGCCTGCCACCATTCCCTCACCACAGCGGGTCTTCCACCTGCGTCCGCCACTGCGCGGACCGCCGGCGCTTGTCTGACATTTCACCCGCCTGCAGGCTCTGTGCCCGCTGGCTGATTGATTTGTTGGACCGGTCGGCGTCGCGTGCCTTCCCATGCGCGCCGGCCACCCCGGAGCGCCATTCTCATGTACGAACTGCAATGCCGTCCTGCCGGGCGGCCCTGGGCCACGAAGGCCCGCACTGCCGATGTTGCCGCGCAAGCGGACGATAGCCAACCACTGATCCTGCATATGCGCGAGAACCGCTCGCACCTCTCCCGCGAGGCGCGGCTGTGTTTTGCCGTGATCGGCCTGCTGTTCATGGTCACCAGCATCGGGCCTGCGCTGCAAGGCCACTGGCTGGTGCCTGCCTTTTCAATCGGCGCAATGGCCGCGCTCACCTTTGCGCTCGACCGTCACAGCGCGCAGAGGCCTGCCAGCGAAACGCTGGAACTGGCCGATGGCCGCGTCAGCCACCGCGACAGCGCCGGGAGTCAGGTCGAACTTCCCGCCTATTGGCTGCGCCTCACCACAGAAAGCCGCAACCCTTCGGACTTGCGCCTGATCCTGAGCGGGCGCGACGGCGCTATCGAGTTCGGTCGCTGCCTCAGCCTCGATGAACGCCGCAAAGTTGCACCTCTGGTGGCCGAAGCGCTTGCCCGCACACGGGGGCGCTAGGGCCATGAGCATCCTGACCCTTTCCGCAGAGCGCCATCGGCGCCTTTGCCACTTTCGCCGCAATGCGTGGACGGCGGTGCTGCTTTGCGCCGTGCTGCGCCTTGCAGACACTTCTCTCGGTCTCGGTCTGATCGAGCCGACCGCCGCCACCGTCGCTTCCGAAGCAAACGGCAAGGCTACAGTCTTTCTGCCTGCCGACTGAGCCATTCAAATCCACCAATCACACTGAAAATCGGGGAGTATCATGAGGACATCATTCATCGCGCTTGGCTGCGCCCTTGCCAGCGCCGCACCGGCCTTTGCTCAGGAAGCACCTCAGGCTTCGGGCTGGACGCCGGACGTTATCGTCGTGACCGGGGCGCGGGCCAGTTACGAACAACCCGATGGCGTCAGCGCCACACGCACGGCAACGCCGGTCGAGAAGGTGCCGCAATCGGTCCAGTCGCTCACACGCAAGCTCATCGAGGATCAGGATCTGCAGACCCTTTCCGATGCGCTGGTCAACGTCTCGGGCGTGGTGCCCAACGGTGTCGAGCAATCGGTGCTGCAGCCCACGCTAGTGCGCGGGTTTGCGGTCAATTACTACATCGACGGCGTGCCGACCTATCAGCTTCCGGCCAGCGTCGGTGATCCAGGCACGCTGGTCAATGTCGAGCGAATCGACGTCGCCAAGGGGCCGACTGCCACACTCTACGGTGGCGGTGCCGGTGCGCCGCTGTCCGGGATAATCAATCTGGTATCGCGCGATCCTTATGACCGGCTCGGCGTCAAGGTCACCGGTCGCGCTGGGTCGTTCGGCACCGTCGGCGGCGAAGCTGATGTCAATCTGCCGATTGCGACTGGCGTCGCCCTGCGCGTGACCGGAATGATCGACAGTGCGGACAGCTTCATCGATTTCGTAAGCCGTGATCGCAAGGCGATCTTCCCCACGCTCGCGGTTGGTTTTGGTTCCGACACAACGCTTACAGTGCGCGGTCGCTACAGCCGTGTTGAGCAGACCGAATATGCCGGTCTGCCGGTTTCGCTACTCGAACCTGTCGCGCTGATTGATCGTAATGTCTATGCCGGGTCACGCGACATGCCGCGGACCTGGATCGAGAACAAGGGCGTCACCGGCTCGCTTACGCATCGCCTGTCTGATCGTGTCGAAGCGAACCTGACCGTGGCGCGGGCCATTACCGGGTTCGAGGAGCGCGGCAGCTTCCCGTTCGGTCAGATCTCCGGGACGGTTTACAACTTCGGTACGGCATTTCTGCCATCCGAAAGCAGGAAGACCTTTGCCACCGGCAGTTTGACAGCGCGCATTGGCGATGGTCCGATACGCCAGACGATCCTTGTCGGCGTCGACTATGATGCCACCGACTATTATGGCGCAATGTTCTTCAATCCCGTCTGGGCAGTGATCGACTTCGTCAATCCGCTGCCCGCGCCGAGCTTCGCTGGCGATCCGGGTTTCTTCTTCGATCAGAATGACCGGCTGCGCAGCATCGCCGCTTTTGCACAGGACCAGATCGCAATCGGCGACCGGCTTGATGTGACACTCGGTGCGCGCTGGACGCGGATCAAGGTGCGCAGCAATGTCGGCGTGACGACCGAGGATACCGCAGAAAAGATCACCCCCCGCATCGGCGCTACGCTCCGCCTGGTCGATGGCCTGTCGCTGTTCGGCGGTTATGCCGAAGGGTTCCAAGGGGTCGTCGGTGGCGGTCTCTATACCATCGTGCCCAAGCCCGAGACTTCTCAGGCGTGGGAAGGCGGTTTCAAGTTCGCCTCACCGATCAAGGGCCTCACCGGCACCGCATCGCTCTACCGCATCACCCGCCAGAACGTGGTGACTGCCGATCCGACGATCCCGTTTACCAATGTCCAGACCGGTGAGCAGCGCGCACAAGGAGCCGAACTTGACCTGATCTACGAGCCGACCCCGTCCTTCTCGCTGCTGTTCAACTATGCCTATACCGATGCAAAGGTGACACGCGACAATACCCTGCCGGTCGGTGACCGGCTGCGTGCGGTGCCAGCGCACAGCGGAAGATTTGCGGCGCGGTACCGCTTCACTGGTGGCGCGCTCAAGGGCTTTGCACTCGGCGGCGGCGTCACTGCATTTTCAAGGCGCGAACTGACGCTGCCCAACACCGTGTCGATAAAGGGGCTGACGCTGGTTGATGCACAGGCTTCTTATGATCTTGGGCCGGTGTCGCTGGGCCTGTCGGTGGCCAATCTTCTGGGCAGCAACGGATTGGAGCCATATCAGTATTTCGGCGGCCCCTACGTGATCCCGACGCAACCGCGCTCTGCCTTCCTCACGCTCAAAGGAGGGTTCTGATGGAATCCAATCGTCGCAACATCCTGCGCGGCATGGCCGGTGCTGCCCTTGCTGCTCCGGCCCTTGCGCAGCAGGCCCTCGCTCAGGCGTCAGGCACTAACAACGGCGCTGCTCCAACAGCACCTGTTAACCCAAATGGCGCCAATCCCAGCGCCGCCGAACAAAAGGTCATGGCTGACCAGCACATGCAGACCATGCAGCGCGTGCTCGGCCCTGGTCTTTGGGGGCAGGAACAGATCGCCATGCTGGTCTACCCGAAGTTCACTGCGCTCGATCTGGTCGGCCCACATTATTTCCTCGCCTGCCTGTTCGGCGCGAAAGTCCACCTCGTTACCACGGAGAAGGACCTCGCGCCGGTTGCTTCCGATCTCGGCCTTGCCATCCAGCCCACGGTGATGATGGCCGACGCGCCCAAGGACCTCGACGTCCTGTTCGTGCCCGGCGGCACCGAAGGCACGCTTTCGGTTATGGCGCGTGTCGATACGATGGCGTGGATCAAGGACCGGGCCTCTCGCGCAAGGTACGTGACCAGCGTCTGCACCGGCTCGATGGTGCTGGCCAAGGCCGGCCTGCTCAAGGGAAAGCGCGCCACCTCGCATTGGGCTGCGCGTGAGGCGCTCAAGGATTTCGGCGCCATTCCGGTGGACGGACGCGTTGTCAGCGATGGCAACGTGCTGACCGGTGCAGGCGTCACCGCAGGAATGGACTTCGCCATCGCCCTTGCTGAGAAGCTGCGTGGCCGCGCCTACGCCGAAGCGCTATTGCTGCAGGGTGAATATGCCCCCGAACCGCCCATCAGGGGCGGCACGCTTGCAACCACCCCGCCACCGGTGCGCGACATGATGGCGGCCATGTTCGCACCGATTGAAGAGCAGTTCCGCGCGATGGCTCCCGGCTGACCCCTCGAAAAACGAGCTGGGAAGATCGCTAGCTGTGCAGCCGTTCTTTCCCGGCTGTCTTTTTTCCCTCCTAAGCCCACTTCAGTTGGCGCACGTCCAAAGCGGCTGGTCCGCGTAAGCAAACATGTCAGCCGACCTGAAGTTTGGCACCTTCTGCCGATATAGAAGAACCTGCCCACAGGGCAGGTTTTGGCCCGGGTCGTCTTGGCATTTGATGCGAATCGCTTCATCTTCTTGGCGTTAGCCCGGATTGCGCGTTTGCCAGACAAGATTGACAGCCAAGAACCTACGATGCGCATTGAATTGCCGATAAGTTCGCGCGCACTGCTAATCAGCACGATGGTGCTGATTGCTTGGGCAATGATAGCCGTCACTGGCGCTACCATGTGGTCCCAGCACGTGAACCAATCGCTGTCTTTGCGCGCCGATATGGCATACCGCCAAGCCATGCTGGTGGCGCAGCTCGAACTTGCATCGATCGACGCCGAAAGCAGCAGCGATCGTGATCCTGCCGCGCTATCGCACATCGCCGCGCAGTATATCGCTACGATCAAGGAAGAAGCTGCACTGCTTGAGGACAAGCAGCCAGAGGCTGAACTGCAGGCCGGTGAACTGCGCGCGGCCCATAATCTGGTCCAAGCGCTTGACGGCAATGCTTCTGGCAAGCTGGATCGCCTACATGCACGGCAACTGGCTCGTGCAATTGCTGCGCGCGAGTTTCAGGAAGCGGCGCAAGCGCGCAGTGCAGCAAACGCAGCTTCCATAAGGACTCGTAACATCGTGATCGCGGTGGCTTGCGTCATGCTCTTGGTGCCGGTCGGGCTTATGGCAGTCTTCCGGCGTCAATTGCTGCTGCCGTTGCGCCAATTGGAAATTGCAACGCGCGAACTGGCTGCAGGACGTTCCACCGATCGGCTACCGCCCAAGGGTTTGATCGAAATCAGGGCCTTGGTGGCGTGTTTCAATTCCATGAGTGCAGCCGTTGAAACGCGCGTGGCCGAAAGAACGCGGGATATTGAGCGCGCGAATGCAGAATTGGCTGCTGTGGATGGACGACGGCGCCTGTTTCTGTCGAAGGTCAGCCACGAATTGCGAACCCCGGTAACGGCGATCCGCGGCGAAGCTGAGGTGTCCCTGCGGCATGGCGGGCGGCCGGACAATATGCGCGACGCCTTGATCCACATCGAACAGAATTCCGTTTTTCTCCAGCGTCGTCTCGACGACTTGCTGCTTTTGGCAAAAGCGGCTGACGCCGGACTGCCACTTCGCAAGGCAAGCGTCGACGTCGTGGCACTGGCGCGCAATGCATGCGATCTGACGGCAGCCTATGCGCTGACCAGTTCTGTGGAAATTGTGTTCTGCGATGCGACACCAACGCGCACTGACCACGAGGGCGTATCTGGGGATGGTGACCGACTTCAACAGGCCGTCGTCGCGGTAATTGATAATGCCATCAAGTTCTCACCACTAGGCGGCACCGTCCGGGTTGCTGTGGAGTTTGCGACAGACGCTGCGACCTTGTCGGTAACGGACGAAGGTCCGGGTGTGCATGAACCCGAACTCTTGCACATCTTCGATCCGTACGTGCAAGGCAAGGCAGGTCGATCACTGGGCGGGACCGGTTTGGGGCTTTCGCTTGCTCGCTGGATCGTGGAAGCACATGATGGAACAATTGCCGCAAACAATGTGGGCAACGAAGAAATCGGGACAGAGGGATTGTGCGTGACAATGCGCCTGCCGATCGCGGGCTGAACATTCTGCTGGTGGAGGATGACGCCGGGATTGGACGGTTCATCCACCGCGGACTTCAGGCTGAAGGCTACAAGGTCGAGTGGCAAACGCTCGGTCGGCGAGCCCGGACTCGTCTTGCCTCTGGGTTATTTGATGCGGTCATCCTCGATCTTGGACTTCCTGATGCCGATGGGGCGGAGCTTTGCCGCGAGGCACGCGCCAACGGCGTGGATGTTCCGATTTGCATGCTGACTGCACGTGCTGAATTGGAAGACAAGCTCGAAGGGTTCAGGTGCGGGGCCGACGACTATGTTACCAAGCCGTTCTCGATGGACGAATTGCTGGCGCGGCTGTCTGTCATGATCTTTCGGGGGGCGGCCAGAAATCCGGGGCGCATCACTGTAGGTGAACTTGTGCTCGACTTGCCGGGCCGCACCGTGCTCGTGGGTGGAGAGCGGCTGAATTTTAGCAAGCGCGAGTTTGATCTTCTGCACTGCCTGGCCCGGCAGGCAGGCCGGGTCGTGTCCCGTTCTCACCTGCTCGACGAGGTATGGGGAAGTAGTGCCGACGTTTCGGAAAACACCGTCGATGTCTACGTTGGATACGTGCGGCGTCATCTGGTGCGTTCTCCGGTATCGCCTCGCCTCGAAACCGTTCGCGGAGTGGGATTTCTGCTCCGATCTTAGACCAAAGCACGAGCGATCATGAGAGTATTCTCAGGAAACTCTCAGGACAGTCTCACAAAGCGCCTCGTAATCTGCCCTTCGGCCGCAATGATTTCGACCACGAAATCTCGGACCTGCGCAAGGGGAAATCATCCTTGCGCCGATTGGTGAGGAGGATGACATGACTGGATGGCGGGGGCGTCTTTTGGCCTCAACAGTGGCGCTGCTGACGGCGGCACCGGTGCTGGGTCAAGGCCCGGCTCAGAAGCACGACTTCAAGCTTCCGGGCGTAACCTGGGAAGATATCGCGAACGACGAAAAGACGACCGACAACGTCTTGATGTATGGTCTTGGCGTCCGCGCCCAGCGTTACAGCACGCTCGACCAGATCAACGCAACCAACGCCAAGAAGGTCGTGCCGAAGTGGGTATTCTCCTTCGGTGACGAGCGCCAGCGTGGGCAGGAAAGTCAGGCGCTGTTCTATGACGGTGTGATCTATGTGACCGGCTCCTACAGCCGGGTTTTCGCACTCGATGCGAAGACGGGTAAGAAGATCTGGTCCTACACCGCACGATTGCCGGATGACATCCGTCCTTGCTGCGACGTGGTGAACCGCGGTGCAGCAATCTACGGCGACAAGATCTTCTTTGGCACGCTTGATGCTGGAATGGTCGCACTGGATCGCAAGACCGGCAAGGTCGTTTGGAACAAGAAGTTCCAGGACCACAAAGCTGGCTACACGATGACCGGCGCGCCCACCATCGTGAAGGACAAGAAGACCGGCCGCGTCATGCTGATCCACGGATCGTCCGGTGACGAATTTGGCGTTGTGGGCGAACTCTACGCGCGCGATCCCGATACCGGCGAGGAAATCTGGATGCGGCCGATGGTTGAAGGTCATCAGGGTCGCCTCAACGGCAAGCCTTCCAGCTTCACCGGCGACCCCAAGGCTCCAAGCTGGCCCAACGACAAGGATGGTAAGAAGGTCGAGGCGTGGAATCATGGCGGCGGTGCGCCGTGGCAGTCGGCCACGTACGACGACGCAACCAACACGATCGTGATCGGTACCGGCAACCCGGCGCCCTGGAACACGTGGAAGCGCTCGCCCGGCGACAGCCTTTATACTTCCGGCCAAGTGTATATCGAGCCGTCGACCGGCGAGCCAGTCGGCTTCTTTCAGCACACGCCGAACGATGCCTGGGACTTTTCGGGCAACAACCCGATCGTGTTGTTCGATCTGAAAAAGGACGGCAAGACGATCCGCGCTGGCGCCCATGCTGACCGCAATGGCTACTTCTTCGTCACGGATCTCGACAAACTGACAAAACGTGACGGCAAGATCAGCAAGCAGAAGGGCTCGGCCATTGCGATCCACCCGTTCGTCCCGGGCATTACGTGGGCGAGCAAATGGGATGTGGCAAACGGCCGTCCGATCGAGAACCCCGGCCAGCGCCCACCGCCTCCCAAGCCGGGCACGGACAAGGGCGAGGCGATCACGGTTACGCCAAACTTTCTGGGCGGCACCAATTGGATGCCGATGTCATACAACCCGGACACCAACCTGTTCTACATCCCGTCGAACGACTGGTCGGAAAGCTATTGGACCGAAAACGTCACGTACAACAAAGGTGCCGCCTATTTGGGCCAGGGTTTCCGGATTCGCCGCCAGTTTGATGATCACGTCGGGGTGTTGCGCGCTATCGATCCGCTGACCGGCAAGATCGCGTGGGAAGCCAAGGAAGAGTTGCCACTTTGGGGGGGCAACGTGACCACGAAGGGCAACATCGTCATTCAGGGCACCAGCGATGGCTTCGTGAAGATCTTCAACGCGAAAACCGGCGAGGAACTTTGGAAGTTCCAGACCGGATCTGGCGTGGTCTCGGTGCCGATCACCTGGGAGGCCGATGGCAAGCAGTACATCGGTCTTGCCTCGGGTTATGGCGGCGCGGTGCCGCTTTGGGGCGGCGATATGGCCGACCTGACCCGCACGGTTTCGCAAGGCGGTGCGTTCTGGGTCTTCGAATTGCCTGAAACCTGATTGTCTGCCGGGTTTGATGCCCGGACGACCAACCGGACGTGGGAAAGCCGCTTCCACGCAACTCCGCCCCGGACACGAACCGCCGCTTTGGCAACAGGTTGTGTCCGGGGATTTTTCCTGATCAGGACATAGGTGAGATTCTCATGCACCGCAGCCTTGGCATCTTGAGCGCCGGACTTGCAATCGCGTTCGGCATCACAACCGTTCCGGCAGTTGCTCAGCATGTGATCATCAATCGCGAGGAACGCCCCGATCCGTGGATCGAGGGTGATTGCAAGATCGTGCCCAAGGCGGAATGCGCCGGCGCAGATCTGCGTTTTGTCGATTTGGCGAACGCCGACCTTTCCGGCGCAGACTTGCGCGGTGCAAAACTTTCTCGCGCCAGTCTGCGCCATGCAAACCTGACCGGCGCCCGTCTCGATGGTGCCGATCTCGAAGGGAGCGATCTGTCGATGGCTTTCCTTAACGGAGCCGATCTACATGGTAGCAGTCTCCGGGGTTCCAATCTGGCCTTTGCAAGAGCTGGCAAAGCCAACTTCGACGATGCCGATCTGACCGCGGCAAACCTTGAGAAGGCCCTTCTCAAAGGCGCAACCTTTCGTCGCGCCAAGCTTGTGAACACAGATTTGCTCGAAGCGAAACTCTACGAAACCAACCTTGAAGGCGCCACGATGCAGCACGTTCGCTTGCGCTTCGCTGTCTTTCAGGATGCTTGGATGAAGAATTGCACTGGTTGCCCCGTCACCTGGCAATCGGGCGACACGGTCTGGCAAACCGAACAACGCGAACGCGCAAGGAACGGCCTGACCAACATTCAGGATTGAATTGTGCTCAACACCTAGTTGTTTAGTCCCGGCATTTGATGGTGCATTATTCAGCCAGAAATGGAAGGATGTGCTATGGGACAGATTTTACAGGGCAGCGCCCGCACGACAGAGGCGGTCCGTCGAGCGATACAGCATAGTCAAGAGAGCCTGAGGGTTTTGGCCAAGCGCCACGGTGTCAACCAGAAGACCGTCGCCAAGTGGAGTAAGCGCTGTGCGGCCCCCACCTTGCGCGGGTGATGCCCAGCGTTGAGCTTGCCGGGCCTGATTTGGGCCGAGGCGCTACTCCTATGATAATCCCGTG
>NZ_JABAID010000025.1 GCF_012641335.1 Novosphingobium sp. ERN07 | reverse complement strand
GCATCCTCCATCCGCCGAATGCGCGTCGATACCGTCGTCGCCGTCAAACCAAGCGTCTCGGCAATCTGCTGGTTGTTCGCGCGACCATTCGCCCGCAATTCGCGGATGATCGCTATGTCCGTCGCGTCGATTGCCATTGTCAGACCTTGCGGATTGCGCGGCATGGCGGGCTGCTTACGAATGGCCCGCCGCTCTTCCGGGGGATGCTTCACGCCGCGCCGATGCCAAGATGGCGTTCGAAGAACCGCGCCATCAGATCAATCGCATCGCGCGATTCCGGCATGGCGACGCTGAACCAGAACCCGTGGGGCATGGCTTCGAACACATGCAGATCGGCATCGCGCCCGGCCTTGCGCAGCGCGCGGTGGAACAGGGCGGCGGAACTCAGCACGGCATCGCGCGTGCCGGTGATCAACAGCGTTGGCGGGAAGTCCGACAGATCGCCCTTGATCGGTGCGAGCAGCGGATCATTGCGATCTGCATTCCCAACGAACACGCCGCGTTCGCACTGCGGATCGTCCAGCTTTGCGCCAAGGTGGCCATAAAAGCCCGATAGCGTCAGGTAATTGAAAGTATCGCCCAGTTGCGTCACGTCGCCGCCAGCGGTGAAGACGCCGCAGGCAGCGGGCAGCGGCAAGCCTTCCTTCTTGAACCGCATGATCGCCATTGCGGTAAGAAATCCCCCCGCCGATGTGCCAAACAGGATGATATCATTGGCTGCATAAGTCTTCAGAGCATCGCGATACACCGCAATGATATCGTCCACGGCAGCGGGGAAGGGGTGTTCCGGGGCGAGCCGATAGTCCACGGCGATCACTTCGCAACCGGTTTCCGCCGCGATCGGGATGGCTTCGACCAGCGAGCCTGACCCCATCACGAAGCCGCCGCTGTGCAAGTTGATCAGCAACTTCCCGGCATGGCGGACGCCGCCCTTCGGCGTGATCCGGTGGCAGCGCACGCCATCTATGGCAGTTTCCGCGATGTCGCAGGGAAAAGCTTCCAGCGCCTGCTGGTTCAGCCATTCGAACATCGGGGCCAGCGGTTCGCGCATCAGCCACATCGGCACTGGCGGCGCGTCTTCGGGCATCTGCTGGTTGGGATCGAAGCGGAGATAGGCTTTGGCCTCCTCGCTGATGGTATCGGGCACGTCGAGCCTGACCCTGCCCAGATCGACCACGCCGTTTTCAACCTTGTAGCTGCGCATCACGTCATCCTTTAAGCCACGATACGGTCAGGCAGCCTGCGCCACGGCGCGCACCGCATTGCGCGCGCCGCGCATTGCGCCTTCGATATAGCCGACGCCGGTGGCATCACCGATGGCATGGACGGCAAAGCCTTCTGCACTGAGCGCATCGGCCAGCGACAGGTCGCCTTCCGCGCCTTTTGCCACGATCACGTTTCCGCCAGGCACTGTCTGGCGCACGCCGGACATGTCGGTAAAGCTCACGCTGTCGGTGCCGATCTCGATCCCGCTCACGCCGCCGTGCAGGCCGACGCCATGTTCGCTCAGTTCGGCCAGCAGGCGCATACGACGCACCAGCGTAAGCCCCTTGCCAAGACGCGGCGCTTCTTCGATGACGTTGACGGTTCGCCCACGTTCGCTGAGGAATTCGGCAAGTTCGAGGCCAACCAGTTCGCCACCGATGATGGTGACCGTATCGGCCAGCGGCATCCATGCGTGCGTGGCCTTGCGCACCAGCGCCAGATTGGCGGTGGCCCCGGTGGCCGCGCCGACTTTGGTGGCAAGGCGCGTGAACAGGCCGGTCTTGCGCTTCAACTCGTCAGAGCTTTCGCCCAGCATCATCCGGCGCATGTCATCGCCCGAATAGACGTGATCCTGATCGCCCCCGGCAATCGGCGGCATCCCGCGCGTGGCCCCCGTGGCAACGATCACGGCGTCCACCTTCATCGCGCGCAGCAGTTCGGGCGTAGCCACCGTGGACAGACGCACTTCGATGCCCGCTTCCTTTACCTCGCGCCGCAGCCATTCGAGAATGCGTTCGTTGGGTTCATAGGCAAGGCTGGCAAAGCGCAGCGTGCCGCCCAGACGATCCGATTTTTCCAGCAGCGTCACGTTGTGGCCCAGCGCGGCCAGCCTGCGCGCGGATTCCATGCCGCCCGGCCCGCCGCCGATGACGGCGACGTGCTTCGGCTTCGCTCCTGCCGCTGCCGGTTCGGCTTCAAATTCAAAGCCAAGCCCCGCGTTCACCGCACAGCGTGCCGGTTCGCCCATGTAGATGGCCGAAACGCAGGTGTAGCAATAGACGCAAGGGCGCACTTTTTCGGTCTGCCCTTCGGTCAACTTGCGCGGGAGATGCGGGTCGGCCAGCAATTTGCGGCCCATCGCGATAAAATCAGCTTCGCCTTTGCTGATGGCGCTTTCGGCGCTGTCCACTTCGATCCGGCCCGATCCGATCACCGGGATGTTCACCGCCTTGCGGATATCGGCAGTGGCCGGAAGGTTCCAGTTTTCCAGATGCGGAATGTTCGATTCCGAATGCAGCTTGCCAACGCTGGTATCGTGATAGGCTGTGATGGTGATGGCATCGACGCCTGCCGCTTCGACCATTTTGGCATTGGCGATGGCATCATCCAGCGTAATGCCACCCGGCTTGCCCACTTCGCGCCAATCGATCTTGATCCACACCGGGTAATCGGGGCCAACTTCGGCCCGGATCGCCGCAATCACCTCAAGCGTCAGGCGCAGCCGGTTTTCGCGGTTGCCGCCATATTCGTCGGTTCGCGAATTGGTATAGGGCGAAGTGAACGACGACAACAGATAGCCGTGCCCTGCGTGGATTTCGATGCCATCGAACCCGGCCTGCTTGGCGCGGCGCGCGCCTTCGGCAAACTGGCGAACAGCAACGGCGATGTCGTCCTTCTCCAGAATTTTTAGCTGCGGCGATTTCATCCCGGCCAGCGGAGCCAGTTCTTCCATCAGGAAATAATCGGTGAAATTGCCCTTGGGCGGAGGCGGCACGGCTGGTCCCCACAGCGGATGCCCCCACCGCGCATGGCTATACGCAGCCACGAAACCTCCATGATGCAATTGCGCCGCGATCTTTGCGCCGTTTGCGTGAACGCGGTCGGTCAATTCTTTCAGACCGGGGATGAACTTGTCATCCGAAATCGCGGTCTGCTGCATCGCCACCGCGCCGACCGGCCAGGCCACGCCGGTAACGCCCGAAATGATCAGCGCTGCGCCACCCTTGGCCTGCTCTTCATGATAGGCGATCATGCGTTCGCCCACGGTACCATCATCTTCCGAAAGGCTGACCCCCATTGCGGTCACGGCAATGCGGTTTTTCAACTCCATCGGGCCGATGCGGCCGGGTGAGAGCAGGTGCGGATAGAGATTGGAGAACACGGGCGCAGTCTTTCTCGCAAAATTGCCGGATGATGGCTTTGTTGGCCGACACATCGTTGAGGGGGAGGTGCGTTTCATCGGAATGACCCACGTCAAGCCATTCGCGCGGATTCACCCGCATTTATCCTCTCAATGCGCCTTTCAGCTTGTCATTGCGTAATCAATGCGCGATTGATCTACGATAATCAAGGATAACTACAACGGAATCTGCTAGTCCGTGCATAACCTGTCAGGCCGGGACGGAGGAGCATTTCAATATGACCGCACTTTCAACCTTTACCAAGCTGATCTGCCGCGATGAGGAGGCGATGGCCACCTATTACATGGCCGTCTATGGCTATGGCGTAGTGCAGCGCGTTGCCGGCTGCAGCGATGGCGAACCCTTTCGCGAAGTGATTCTGGCCCCCGGTGGTGACTGGACGCGCGGTTCGCTGGTCATGTTCAACTTTACCGAACGCGATGCGCCGCGCGATCAGCAGGTAATTCTGGGCTTCGTCGTCGAAGATCTGGACGCGCTGGTCGGGAAAGTTACCGCCAGTGGTGGCAAACTGGTCGGCCCGATCCGCGAAGAGGCCGATCACGGCGTGCGCGTGGTCTTTTCGACCGACCCCGAAGGCGCCCTGTGTGAAAACGTGCAGATGATTGCACACTGATCGATATCGCTTTTGAGCGGCTGACTTTGCCACGGAATGATAGTCAGTGAATACTTATAATCGGCGGGCCATGCCATGCAGCAGCAGCGCGCCATTTTCGGGAGAACAGCGCAATGGCGCGGGATAAAGACGTTTTCGATGGTGGCGTTGCCGTTATTACTGGTGCCGGATCCGGCATAGGCGCGGGCCTTGCCAGGCGTGCGGGCGCATTGGGGATGACCGTTGTCGTCACCGACATCAACGAGGCCGCCGCTGCCGAAACCGTTGCCGCCATCACCGCTGCCGGAGGAAAGGCAGAGGCCGCAAGGGTAGACGTTTCCGTGCCCGACGAACTCGACCGACTGGCCGAACTGGTGTTCGATCGTCACGGTGAAGTGCGCCTGCTGATCAACAACGCCGGTATCGAAACCGTTGGCAACACCTGGGAAGTGCCCACAGCACGCTGGGAAGCGACGTTGAACATCAACGTCCACGGCGTGATCCACGGCGCGCGTGCATTCGTGCCGCGCATCATCGCCAGCGGAAAGGAAGCATGGATCGGCAATCTTTCGTCGGTCGGCGCATTCGGGCAGATGCCGGGGCAGACGGCCTATACCGTCACCAAGCACGCGGTGCAGGCTTTCAGCGAATGCCTCTATCTTGAAATGGAGCTGAAGAACCTGCCCATCCACGTTTCGGCCATCGTGCCGGGCATGATGCGCACCAATATCTTCAACGCGGAAGCGGGCGCGGGCGAACCAGGCAACGCCGCCAACCACCGCCGTGCCATGTTCGAAATGATGCGCGATTACGGCATGGACCTTGATGAAGGCTGCCGCCTGTTCCTTGAACAGATGGCCGAAAACAAATTCTGGGTGCATAGCCAGCCAGAGATGAGCGAGCAGATCATCGCAGGCCGCATCAGATTCCTGCAGGACCAGACCCCGCCGATCATGCCAGATCTTGCCCGCCAGATCGCGGTCGATTGATCGATGCTGAAAGGCGGGCGTGGCGACGGGCATCGTCACCGGCCCGCCTCGCGGTTTAGGCCGTGCGCGGCGTATCGATAGCAGCGTTGCGGCAGGCCCATTCGAGCAGCGCCGAATAGTCCTTTGTCGCAAACTCCGGCACCGCCCGCGCCCCGCCATAGACGGCGTGCGCCGCTGCACCCACTGGCAGGCCCATGCGGTTCTCTGCCGCTGCGGTCATCGCCAGCGTCATATCCTTGAACGCAAGGTCGATGGTAAAGCCCGGCACGGTATCGCCTTTCAGCACCTTGTTGACCATCAGCGTGTGCAACTGCCCGTTCTGCGCAGTGGTGCTGCCGGTCACTTCAAGGATCGTATCGATATCAAGGCCCAGCCGCGTGCCCAGCGCCACCGCCTCGGCACTGACTTGCGCGATGGTCAGCAGCAGGAAGTTGTTCACCAGCTTCATCCGGCTGCCCATGCCCTGACCTCCGCAGCGCATGATGTCCTTGCCCATCGCGCGCAGCAGCGGTTCGACCCGCGCGAAATCAGCATCGCTGGCCCCCACCATGAACAGCGATTCCCCCCGTTCGGCATGAAGCACGAGGCGACCGATGGGGCTATCGACGAAGGCCACTCCCTTGTCCGCGCAGGCCTTGGCAACACGATCGGTGCCGTTGGCATCAATGGTCGACATGTCCAGCAGCAGTGTGCCCGGCGTCATCTGCGCCAGCGCGCCATCAGGCCCAAGCACCACCGCTTCGACATGCGGTGTGGCAGGCAGGCAGGTGACCACCACGTCAACGCCCTGCGCCGCTTCGGCTACTAAAAAAGCCTTGCGCCCACCCAGTTCAACGATGGCATCGGCGCGTACCGGATCGATGTCATAGGCGATCACATCAAAGCCCTTGCGCGTCAAATGCCTGGCCAGTGGCAGGCCCATCGCACCCAAGCCGATATATCCGACTGTGGTCATGTCTCTCTCCGTCCGCGCGTTCAGATCGCGCCGTGATTGATGTAGCTGGTCTTGCTTTCGGTGAAGAAATCGGCGGTCGCAGTGCCTGTCTCGCGCGGGCCGTATCCCGATGGTGCCCGCCCGCCGAGGGGGACGTGATATTCAAGCCCCGCTGTGGGCGTGTTTACCGTGACCATGCCGGCCTGCGATGCCTTGCGGAACCGTTCGGCGTTCTTCAGGCTGGTCGTGGCGATGCCCGATGACAGCTTGTATTCGCAGGCATTGGCCGCGTGGATCGCTTCGTCCAGATCTTCGACCATGATGACAGAGGCAATCGGGCCGAAGGATTCATGCTGGTTGCAACGCCACCCGGCTTTCGTGCCGATCAGCAAAGTCGGTGCCATGAACAACCCGCGCGTGCGGCCTTCTACCGCGCCGCCGCCCGCCACAACTTGCGCGCCTTCGGCCTTGGCATCGGCCACGAATTGCAGGTTCTCGTTGAATTGCTGCACGTTGGCGACCGCGCCGATCTGGGTATCGGCATCCAGCGCGTGACCCACGCGATAGCTGCCCGCAATCCTGGCCATGCGTTCGACAAAAGCGTCATGGATGCCGCGCGTCACGATCAGGCGTTCGGTGCCAGTGCAGCGCTGTCCGGTCTGGATCCACGCACCATTGCTGGCGATTTCGACGGCCAGATCAAGGTCCGCATCGTCCAGCACGACCAGCGCATTTTTGCCACCCAGTTCAAGTTGGCACTTGGTCATCGTTTCAGCCGCGCGGGCCAGAACAGTGCGGCCGGTGGCGGTGCCGCCGGTAAAGGTCAGCGCATCGGCCTCATCGATCATCACGTTGCCCGTCGCGCGGCCATCACCCATCACCAGATTGAACACGCCCGCAGGCACGCCCGCTTCTTCCAGGATTTGCGCCAGCATAACCGCGCAGCCCGGCACGAAGCTGCTGGGTTTGAGCACCACCGAATTGCCATAGGCCAGCGCGCCCGCCACTTTCCACGAAGGCAGCGCAATCGGGAAGTTCCACGGCGTGATCGCGGCCACCACGCCCACCGGTTCGCGCGTGACCAGCACGTTGAAGCCATCGCGCATCGAATTGTACCATTCGCCCTGCGCGCGCACCCCATCGCCAGCGGCATATTGAAAGCACTGCGCCGCGCGCAGCGCTTCGCCCACACCTTCGGGCAGAGTCTTGCCCTCTTCGCGGCTGAGCAGCAGGCCGATGTCCTTTGCGCGCGCTTTGATCAGGTCTGCCGCCTTGTAGAGAATATCGGCCCGCGACTGCATGTTGAATGCCCCCCATGCGGGCTGGGCGCGGCGGGCCGCTGCCATTGCCGCGCGCACCTCTGCCTCGCCAACCTTGGTGTAGCTGCCGACCGTTTCGTCAAGGTCCGAAGGGTTCACCGTTTCGAACGGCACGGCACCTTCAACCCAGCGCCCGTCGATGTAATTCGCGCCCTTCATCACAGCCTTTCCGCAATCACGCCAGCCTTGGCCAGACGCTCAACTTCATTTTGAGTCAGTCCTAACTTATCAAACAGGACCAAAAACGTGTCTTCACCCGAACGCGGAGGCGCATGGCGATATGTGGCGGGGGAGGCGGAGAGCTGCGCGGGAAAGCCCAGCACTTTCAACGGCGTTCCGTCTGCCCGCGCCATGTCTTGCACGAGCCCGCGCGCCTCGATCTGCGGATGCAACAGCACGTCGGGAATTTCGTTGACCTTGCCCCCCGGCAGTTTGGCCGCTTCCATCGCGGCAATCAGATCGTCCGATTTCCAGCGCGCGATGGCCCGGCGCATCTGCGCCAGCAGGGCATCGCGATTGACGCTGCGCGCCCCGCTGATCGCAAAACGATCATCGTCGGCAAGTTCGGGCAATCCGATCAGCGCCGTAAACGCACGGAACTGCCGGTCATTGCCCAGCGCCACCAGAATACTGCCATCGGCGCAGGCGAAATCCTGATAGGGCACGGTGTTGGGGTGTTGGTTGCCCAAGCGGCGCGGCACCATGCCGCCGTTCATCCAGTTCGACGCCTGATTGGCCAACAGCGACACTTGCGTATCCAGCAACGCCAGATCGATGCGCTGCCCTTCGCCCGTGGCGTGGCGATGGTTCAGCGCGGCTAGAACCGAAATCGCCGCATAAAGCCCGGTGGTCAGATCGCTGATCGGAATGCCCACTTTCATCGGCCCGCCGCCCGGCTCACCATCGGGCAACCCGGTCACACTCATCAGCCCGCTCATGCCCTGCACAAGAAAGTCATACCCGCCATTGTCGCGCAAAGGGCCGGTCTGGCCAAAGCCGGTGATCGAAAGGTAGATCAGGTCGGGCTTGATCGCGCGCAGGGCATCGTAATCCAGCCCATATTTGGCCAGTCCGCCCACGCGAAAATTCTCGATCACGATATCCGCATCCGCCGCCAGCCTGCGGATCAGGTCTGCGCCTTCAGGGTCAGCCATGTTGATCGCGACCGAGCGCTTGTTGCGATTGGCGCACAGATAATACGCGGAATCGCCGCTGCCATCATCAAGGAAGGGCGGCCCCCATTTGCGGGTATCGTCACCCTGGCCCGGCTGTTCCACCTTGATCACGTCTGCGCCAAGATCGCCCAGCACTTGCGAACACCACGGCCCGGCCAGCACGCGCGACAGGTCCAGCACCTTGATCCCTGAGAGCGCGCCTATCATTGATCCCTGAACTCCGGCGCGCGCTTTTCAAGGAATGCATCGACCGCTTCGTGGTGATCTTGCGTATGGTGCGCCAGCGCCTGGTATGCGGCGGACAGTTCCAGCAGCGGGGCCAGCTTCATGTCCTGCCCTTCGCGCAGCAGGCGCTTGGCCATGCGCGTGGCATGGCCGGGGTTCGCCGCAATCGAGCGCGCGATTTCTACCGCGCGCGTCAAGACCTGTTCGGGTGCAACCACTTCGCTCACAAGGCCATATTCCAGCGCCTGGGCCGCATCGATGGTATCGCCGGTCAGCGTCATCAGGCTGGCGCGCGCCATGCCGATCACGCGCGGCAGCAACCATGCGCCGCCATCGCCGGGCACGATGCCCAGCTTGACGAAACTTTCGGCAAAGAGCGCCTTTTCCGATGCCACGCGGATGTCGGCCATGCAGGCAAGATCCAACCCCGCGCCGATGGCAGGGCCGTTCACCGCAGCCACCACCGGCACTTCCAGTTCATACAGCGCAGAAGGGATCAACTGGATGCCGGTGCGATACTGGTTGCGGATCGAGAAAGGTGATCCGCCGAACATCCCGGCCTTTTCCGCCATGTGCTTCACATTTCCGCCCGCGCAAAACGCTTTGCCCGCGCCGGTCAGCACGACCGCGCGAACGCTCATGTCGCGCGTGGTGCGCGCGCAGAACTCTGCGATTTCCTCGCTATGCGCGGTTTCCGAAATGGCGTTGCGCGTATCGGGGCGGTTAAGCGTGACGATCACGACGGGACCATCGCGTTCGATCAGCAGGAATGGGGCTTCGGCCATCGGGGCTTCCTCTGCGGTTTTCTTGTGCGAAATGGCTAGGACAGACACACGCGACAGGCTAATATTGATTTTCCGATTATTGATAGTGAGCATATATCATGGACTTGCGCCAACTCCGCTATTTCAGCGCGCTTGCCGAAACGCTGAACTTCCACCGCGCGGCAGAACGCCTGCACATTTCGCAGCCGCCGCTGACAGTTGCGATCCGCAAACTGGAAGAAGACCTTGGCGTTGCCCTGTTTGACCGCGATCCGCGCGGCGTGCGCCTGACCGCCGCCGGGCAGGCCGCACTTGGCCCGGCGCGCGCGGCACTGGCGGCAGCAGAACAGGTGCGCGATGCAGTGCGGCAAGGCGCTGCGGGCTTGCGCGGAAGGCTATCGGTAGGCTTTATCGGATCGGCCATTGGCGATCTGCTGCCGCGCATCGTTTCTCCCTTCCGGCAGGCCTACCCGCAAGTGGAACTGGCGCTGGAAGAGATGAACAGCGTCGAGATCGTCCGAGCCATTGCCGCGCGCCGCCTCGATGTCGGGTTGGTCCGCCTGCCTGTGATGGATTCCGCACCCGTCACAATCGACGTGATCGAACGCGATGTGCTGGTGGCCGTGATCCCGCACGATGATGTGCTGTCACGGCGCAAGGTGGTGCCGCTCAGCGCGCTGTCAGATCGCGCCTTCATCATCTACAGCCCGGTTAGCGTGCTACACGCCACGATCCGGCTGGCCTGCCACCGCGCGGGCTTTACGCCATTGGTCGCGCAAGAGGCGGTGCAGGTGCAGACCATCCTCAGCCTTGTCGAAGCCGGGCTGGGGGTAGCCCTGATCCCGGCGCGCAGTGCCCGCTTTGCAGGGCCGGGCGTGCGCATCGTGGCGCTGGACGATGCGATCCCGATTGCAATGGGCATGGCCCGCGCTGCCGATGCCTCACCGCTCGCACGCAACTTCACCAGAACCGCGCTGGAAAGCGCCACTGATATTCAATCACTATCGAAATGACCGAATTAAATATTTGAATCACACCAGCCTCAGGCGCATCCATCGGCGGAAAGGCAGGCCATGCAGCTTGCCGCCGGGAAAGGAGCCTGTCCCCCGTGTTCGATACCCTGACGCTTGCCGCTCTTCCGGTCGAGGACGAAGCGCTGCGGCCTGCGATCCGCACCTTTATCGCGCGCCACGTTGCCGCCCTCCCGCTCGACCGCCGCGCACGATCATGGCAAGGCTTCAGCGCCGATTTCAGCCGCGCATTGGGTGAAGCCGGTTTCCTTGGGCTGACCCTGCCAAAAGCCTATGGCGGGCAGGGAAAAGGCCCCTTCGCGCGCTTCGTCGTGGTGGAAGAACTGCTGAGTGCAGGCGCGCCGGTTGCGGCGCACTGGATTGCCGACCGTCAAAGCGCACCGCTGCTCCTGAACTTCGGCACCGAGGCGCAGCGCCACAAGCACATTCCCGCAATCTGCCGGGGGAAACAACTGTTCTGCATCGGCATGAGCGAACCCGGCTCAGGCTCAGACCTTGCCAGCGTGCGGACCCGCGCTGACCGCACGGACAAGGGCTGGGTGGTCAATGGCCAGAAGATCTGGACCACCAATGCCATGCATTCGGACTACATGATCGCGCTGGTCCGCACATCGGGCACTTCGGCAGACCGTCAGGCAGGCCTTTCGCAGCTTATTGTCGATCTGAAAGCCCCCGGCGTCACCGTCCGTCCCATCGTCGATCTTACCGGCGATGCCCACTTTGCCGAAGTGTTCTTCGAAAACGTGGAACTGGGCGAAGACGCGCTGATCGGGAAGGAGGGGGAGGGCTGGAAACAGGTCGTGGCCGAACTCGCCTTTGAACGATCAGGCCCGGAACGCATCTATTCCAGCGTCGTGCTGCTTGATGCTTGGGTCAGGCATATGCAGGTTGCCAGGCGTAACACCGCCGCCGCGCTTGTGGGCCGCCTTACGACAGAACTCGCCACTTTGCGCGCCATGTCCATCGCCTGCACCGCGCGGCTTGTGGCGGGGGAAAGCCCGGTGGTGGAAGCCAGCATTGTCAAGGATCGCGGCACCGGTTTCGAACAGGAATTGCCCGTGGTGATAGCCGACGATCTGGCCGCCCACCCGGACGAGCCGGTGAGCGAAGAGCTTTACCGCACGCTGATGTATGTCACGCACATCGCCCCCAGTTTCAGCCTGCGCGGCGGTACACGCGAGATTCTGCGTGGCATCATCGCGCGCGGCATGGGCCTGCGGTGAAGGAACCGGAAATCATGGAAAGCCAAGAACTTCTCGAACCCTTCGTCCGTATGCTGGAGGCCGCTTGCCCGCCTGCGGTGGTCCGCGCCATCGAAGCAGGCGAATCCGCCGCGCCGCTATGGCAGGAAATCGCCCAATCCGGCTTTCTCGATGCGCTGGTGGCCGAAGAGCACGGCGGGCCAGGGCTTGCACTTGCCGATATCGAACCGCTGATCGCCGCGCTTGGCGCGCACGCCGTGCCGCTGCCTGTGGCCGAAACGATGGTTGCCCGCGCGCTGTTGGCACAGGCTGGCGTGGCCGCGCCCGATGGGCCAATCGTGCTTGTTACCGCAGTGGCGCAGCCGGTGCCCTGCGGTCTGGTGGCGGAACACGCCCTCGTCGCTACCGGCGAAGCGCTGATGCTGTGCAGCATTGCGGAAATGTCTCCCGCTCCAACGGGCGTCACCCATTCGCTCGCGGCGCGCCTATCCGGCATTCCGCAAGGCCCCACGCTGCCGCGCCCAACCGCTACCTTACGCGCCATTGCCGCCGTACTGCGCGCCTGCCTGATCGCCGGAGCTGCCGCGCGCCTGTGCGATCTGACCACGGCCTACGCGGCTGAGCGGGTCCAGTTTGGCAAGCCGATTGGTCGCCAGCAATCGCTTCAGCAGATGCTCGCCATCATGGCCGAAGACATGATCGCCTGCCGTATCGCCGCGCAAGTGGGCGCTGCCCACGGGATCGACGTGCCGATGCCCGTCGCCGCTACGGCCAAGATCACCACCTCATCCGCCGCCCCGCGCATCGCCGCCACCGCCCATGCCGTGCATGGCGCCATCGGAATCAGCGCGGAATACGATCTGCAACTGCTCACCCGCCGCCTGCACGGATGGCGCGTGGCCGATGGTTCGGAAAGCTATTGGGCGCAGCTTCTCGGCACAGCGCGCCTTGCGGGTGCAGAAACCAGCGTAGACTGGCTGCGCCATTCGGTTTTCGCCTGAACGGTCAGAGCTTCCCCGAAAAGCGGTTCGGCCCGGCCACCGCGCGCGCCGTGCGTCCGCCCGGCAACACCACGTCGCCATCCACGCCGCCCGGCAGTTCCACGTCCAGCCGGAACTGCCCGTCCTTTGCCGTCCACGCGGTTCGGATCGTGCCGCGCACGCTGCGATAGGTCACGCCACCCCGCCCCAGTGCGGGCGACATGATCGGTGCGATGCGCACCCTGCCAAAGCCGGGCGATGCCGCTGCAATCCCCGCCACCCGCCTGAACAGAAAGTCACCAATCGCGCCAAAGGCATAGTGGTTGCGGCTGTTCATGCCGGTATCGCCCTGATCGCTGTTCCAGCGCTCCCACATCGTCGTCGCGCCCTTTTCCACCATGTAGCCCCACGATGGGAAAGTGCGCTGGGTCAGCAGCGTGATCGCCATATCTTCCTGTCCGGCCATCGCCAGCGCATCGAGGATATGCGGCGTGCCAAGGAACCCGGTCGACAGGTGATTGCCCCGCCGCGCAATATCCGCCGCCAGCGCCCCGCCCGCCGCACGCATGGCTTCAGGCGAAAGCAGGCCAAAGCGGATTGCCACGACCATGCCGGTCTGGCTGCCGTTGCCGATCTTGCCATCAGCACCCACGAATGCCGCATTGAACGCGGTGCGGATGGCATCGAACAGGGCGCGATAGCGCGTCATCGCCGCCTGATCGCCAATCGCCTGCGCCATCTGCACCATCATCGTGGCATCGCTAGCCCAATAGGCGGTGGACAGCAGATCCTTGGGCGTGGTCGGCGCGCCGGGATTGGCGGTTGGCGCATCGACCGAAAGCCAGTCCCCATAATCGGCACCGCGCTGCTTGCGCCAGACGTGATCGGGATTGGCTGCCTCGATCCACACCATATAGGCTTCCATCGCCGCCCAGTTGGCGCGGATCACACCAGTATCGCCGTTCTGCATCCACGATGTGTGCGGCAGGATCACGCCCGCATCGGCCCAGCCGGGCGAGGACAGTTTCATCGTCGGCACAAACGGCGGGATGCAATCGGGGAACGCCCCCTTGGCGCTTTGCGAAAGGCGCGCATCTTCCATCACCCGCGCGGTAAAGGCGGTTACATCCATGTTCCACGCCGCCGCAGGCCAGAAAACCGCCGCATCGCCCATCCAGCCCAGCCGCTCGTCCCGCTGCGGGCAATCGGTGGGCAGGCCATAGAAATTGGACTTCTGGCTCCACACCGAATTGCGCCAGAACTTTTCGATCACCGGATCGCCGCACGAAAGCTCTGCCGTCAGCGGCAAGTCCTGATAGGCGACAAGCCCTTCAAGGCTCCACGCGCCCGTATCGTCCGGCACGCCCATAATCTCGGCATAGCGATAGCCGTGGTAGGTAAAGCGCGGCTCATAGACCTCTCGCCCGCGCCCTGCGGCGATATAGATATCGCGCGCCTTGGCGCTGCGCAGATTGGCCTGATCCACCGATCCATCGGCTTTGAGCATTTCGGCAAAGCGCATTTCGATGCGCGTGCCTTCCGGTGCGCTGATGGTCAGACGCGGAAAGCCTGCAAAGTTCTGCCCGAAATCCAGCACATAGCGCCCTGCGCCGAGCCGCTTTACGCTTGCCGCCTTGCGCGTTTCCAGAACCTTGATCGGCGGGCAGCGCTGCGGATCGGCCGGAATGGCCGGAGCCGCCACGACGCTTGCCGCGCGCCAGCCTTTATCCGGCCCACCGGCACTGGCCCATCCAGCCTGTTCAGCGCGCGCATCGTGAATTTCGCCATCGTAAAGCGAATGCTCCAGCACTTCGGCATCGGCAATCTGCCAGTTCCCACCGCTGGCGATCACGCTGCGCGATCCGTCGCCATGCTCGATCTCAAGCTGGCACAGCATCCGGCACGGTGCTGGCCCAAAGGCAAAGCGCGCCGATGTGCTGAACCGCGATCCATACCAGCCATCGCCCACCACCATGCCCAGCAGGTTCGCGCCGGGTTTGACCAGCGCGGTCACGTCATAGGTCTGGTACAGCACGCGCTTCGACGGATCGGTGAACTCCGGCGCCAGCTTACGGTCGGCAATCGCCGCGCCATTGATCCACGGCTGATAGATGCCCAGCGCCGTGGCATGAAGCCGCGCGGCGCGGATCGGGCGATCTATCGTAAAGGCGTGGCGCAAGCGGCTGGCAGGCGTTAGCGGCCAGGGTTCGCCAATCGGCAAGACCCCCTTGGCCGGAATCGCAGCCACCCAGCCGGAATCATCGAATTGCGACGCCTGCCAGCCTTCGGGTGCGTCCAGCAGCGTTTTCCAGCCAGCGCTGGCAGAAGTCATCCGGTCAGCCAGCCCGGCACCATGCCGCAACAGCGCCGCCAGCACGCAAGGCGGCACGCCAAAGCTGCCCTGACGGCTGCCTTCGATTGCGATGACGTTGCGCCCCTTGTTCAGCGTGACCGGCCACACGGCCATTTCGGTGTGGCGCGCGGGGCCATCGCGCGGTTCGGGCGCGGGCTGGCCGTTGATCCACACTCCGGTCAGTTCATGCAGCGTGGCGCAAAACTCTGCCGCGCCGCCGGGGTGATCAAACGTCCAGCGAAACGCGCAACGCTGCCCCACCTTCTGCCGTTCCGGGCTGGACATCCAGTGCAGCCCGGCTTCCCGATCAGCCTTTGCCACCAGCGTTTCGCTGGCGATCCATTCGCCCTGCCAGTCCTGCGGCGAAAGGCCCGTTTCCCACATCGCGGGCGCGCTGCTCAGTGGTTGGCGGCTGCCTTTGGTCCACGCTTCCACCTGCCACCACACGCGGCTGCGCGATGGCAATTGCGGCCCGGCATAAGGCAATATCCACGCCCGCAGCGCTTTCCACCCGTCCGCTGTCCCACACAAGGTCGCGGCCACTGGCAAGGTCTGCCTCACTGCGCGCCACGCACACGCGGTAGGCCTCCTGGCCCGCCCGACCATCACCGCCCAGCTTCCATGCAAACCGCGGCGTCGCATCGCCGAGCGCCAGCGGGTTATCCAACCCGCACACGCGCAAGGCTCGATCTGCGCCGGTGCCGCCATCGCCCGCAAGGGAACTACAGCCGCGCCCGCGCCAGCAATGCCGATGGCAATGGCTTCGCGCCTGTTGACCTTCATTTCATCTCTCCCGCCGCCATTCTTGCGATGTTCAGGGCTTCAGCTTCTGGGCCGAAAGCGTGGCCTGCGTGCTCAACACAGGCTCCGTGGCAGACCGCGCTAGTTCCACTTTCACCTTGCCCGGCTTCACCACCCAGCGCTGGCTGGGCATATCGAAATCAGCCAGCAGGCGCGGATCGGCCATGACCGTGATCGTGCGGCTTTCGCCCCGTTTCAGCATGGGCTTGTCCCAGCCGACCAGCCGCCGCGCCTTGCCCGGCAGAGTGACATAGACCTGCGGCACATCCGCCCCTTCGCGCCCGCCGGTATTGGTCACGGTAAAGCTGGCGCGCAGCGTCCGCCCACCTTTCACTTTCAGCCTCGAATAGCGGAACATGGTGTAGGACAGCCCGTGCCCAAAGGCGAACAGCGGCTTCTGGCCCGTGCGATCAAACCAGCGATATCCCGCGTCCGATCCTTCGGGATAAGTGATGTTGAACGGTGGGCTGTTGGTGTTCACGCCATACCGGATCTTGTCTTCCTTGCTCGGCGGCGGAAGGTCCGCGCCGGGCAGCTTCGGATTGGGCAACTGCGCCACGCTGGCCGGAAAGGTCACCGGTAAACGGCCCGATGGGTTCACCGTGCCCGCGATGATATCGGCAATCGCATCGGCCCCGCGCTGCCCCGAATACCATGCAGAAAGCACGACGGGCACTTTGCCCAGCCACGGCATCGCCACCGGATTGCCGGTTTCCAGCACCACTACGGTGCGCGGATTGGCGCTGGCGACCATATCGATCAGCGCATCCTGCGCGCCATCCAGTACAAGGTCCGCCTGATCCTCGGCCTCGGTGCTGAACTTGGTGGCAAAGACGATGGCAACGTCCGCCGCCTTTGCCGCCACCGCTGCGGCCTGTGCATCGCTGCCATCCAGATAGGTCACCTGAACACCACCTAAAGCGCCCTGAAGCGCCGCAAGCGGCACCGAGCCGCCCCATGCCCGGCGCGAAAAGACCGCTGCGGCACCATCGCTCAACTTCTCGATCACGCGGAAGCCACCCACCGGCACCACCTGGCTCGACCCGCCACCCGAAGGGACGCCAAGGTTCGCCTTGCCGCCAATGACAACGACCGACCGCACCGTTTTTGCCAGCGGCAGCAGCGCGCCTTCATTGCGCAACAGCACCGTCCCCTCGCGCGCGGCCTGCAATGCCACCTCGGCATTCTTTGCATAATCGATGGGCTTTGGCCCCAACGGCGTCTTGTCCAGCTCTTTGGCATAGATCGCCCAAAGAATGCGCTTCACCGCCGTATCGAGCGCCGCCGCCGGGATTCTGCCATCGGCGAGCTTGGGCCGCAATTCGGTGGAGAGCCACCGCTTTGCGTCCACCGTTTCGCCCGATTGCTGATCCAGCCCGGCCAGCAACGCTTCGGTCGAATGGACCGCACCCCAATCGGACATGACATAGCCCTTGAAGCCCCAGTCACGCCGCAACACATCATTCAGCATGAAGCTGTTTTCGCAGGCATAAATGCCGCCCACCTTGTTGTACGAGCACATCACCGATCCCGGATCGCCCCGCTCGATCCCGATCTGGAAGGCCAGCAGATCGCTTTCGCGCATCGCGGCCTCGCCCATGTTTACCGAAGCCGTGGCGCGCCCGGTTTCCTGATTGTTGAGCGCAAAATGCTTGATCGTGGCGATGATGCCGTTGGACTGGATACCCTCGATCTGCGCGCCTACCAGCACCCCGCCCAGCAACGGGTCTTCGCCCAGATATTCGAAATTGCGCCCCGCGCGCGGATCGCGCACCAGATTGACGCCGCCCGCCAGCATCACGTTAAAGCCCTTGGCCAGCGCCTCTGACCCGATCATCCGCCCGCCTGCGCGCAGCAGCGCCGGGTTCCACGTCGATGCCAGCGACAGGCCCGATGGCAGGGCCGTGGCCACATCGCCCTTGCGCATGTCCATGATGTTCGAGATGCCAAGGCTGGCGTCGGTGGCGTATTGCGGGGGAATGCCCAGCCGTTCCACACCGGCAATCACGCCCGCGCCCATCGGCATATCACGCGGACGCCTTGGCTTTGGAACCACAACCGCCATCGTGCCGTGGATCAACTGGACTTTTTCGTCCTGCGTCATCTGCGCCAGCGTGCGTTCGGCGCGCATCTGCGCTTCATCGGCAGAAGGCCGGCGCTCTTGCGCGCTCGCCCCGGCCCCGGTCAATGCCGTACTGCCCAGCGCGATCAGCGCCGCAGTGCAGGTCAGGCGTATCATTGGCTGCATGTCCCGTTCCTCGATCCCGGTGCGTGCAAAGGCGTTGCCCCCACGTCGTCCGTGCGGATGTGTCGCAAGGCAAGGGATGGAGTCAAGTAATAGATCACACGTGTTCGATTAATCTTGCCCGCAAAGCCTGCACGCTTGCGCGGCAGCCATGCCTATGGAACAAGCGCTGGCCATGAATGCGCCCACCAAAAACGCCCGGAAATCCACGACAAAGACGGCCTCAGCGGCCGCCGCCACGCACCAGCCGATGCGCGGGCGGCCTACAGCGGAACAAGTCTCGTCAATCGACCGGTCGATTGTAGACGCCGCGCGCGCAATGTTCCTTGCCGATGGCTTCGATGCCGTGGGCATGAAGCAGGTTGCTGAAAAAGCGCGTGTTTCCAAAGGCACGCTCTATGCGCGCTATGCTTCGAAAGAGGCCCTTTTCACGGCAGTGATCGAACGGTCGGTGGCAGACTGGTCTGCCGAAGCATCGTTGAGCGATCCCTTGCTCACCGATAATATCGAACAGCGCCTGCGCCATCATGCCACCATCATCGCCACCTGGCTTGCCCGGCCCGATGTGCTGGCAGTGCAGCGCCTCGTGCTGTCTGTTCGCGAACGCTTTCCCGCGCTGGCCGATGTGATGCGGGTGCGCGGCTATGACTATATCGTCGGCCTGATTGCGCGCGATATCGAAGATGCAGCGGCGCGCGATGGCAGGAATCTGCGCGATCCCGCCGCTGTCGCAAGGCTGCTGGTGGCTGGAATTACTGGCGCGCATATTCAGGAGGGCGCAGCTTCGGCCAGTGATGAAGACGAGAAGCCCCAAGGACTGGAAATGTTCGCCCAGCGCGTCGTCGATGTGATCGTCTGGGGTTGGGGTGCATGGTAGGCTTGATATTCGAACACAAGTGTGCATTTAATGCGCCAGCGACAAGACTCGCGATGTTCCCTGTCCCGAGAGGATGACCATGATCAGGATTGCCATTATCGCCACTCTCGCAGCGGCGGCTCTCCCGGCTGCTGCGATGGCTGCCGAACCGGCCAAGCCCGCGACGCAGGCTTCCGCTGAAAAGCCCAAGTACAACACTGGCGAAACCGACATCGGCACGCTGCTCGATGATCCCGTCGCGAAGGCCATCGTCGAAAAGCACATTCCGGGCTTTACGACCAACGAACAGGTCGAAATGGCCCGCTCGATGACGCTCAAGGCCGTGCAGACCTACGCGCCAGAAGACGTGACCGACGCGCGCCTTGCCCAGATCGACGCCGATCTTGCCAAGCTGAAATAAGCGCTGCGCTTTATGCGCCGCGCATGAAAAAGGGGCCGCAACCACCACGGTTGCGGCCCTTTTTCTGCCTTGGAGCGGGAAAACCCACCCCGCTGCGACTAAATCTCACCTGTGGTTCGATAAGTCTCGCTCCCCTCCCGCAAGCGGGAGGGGTTGGGGGTGGGTTTACTACCCGCCTAACAGCTCAAGCCGCCATGCCAAACGGCGCATCCACCGGTGCTTCTGCCGGATATTCCGCCGGTCCGCCAAAGTCATAGGCAGTGTTCAGCGCACGGATGAAAACCGGGTCATTCAACGGATCGCTGGGCGTTTCAATCTGGATGCCGCGCGAACGCACGTCCTTGATCAGCATGTCGATAGCCTGCTCGTGCGTCAGGTTATCGCTGCCGTCCATGTTCTTTTTCAACTCGTCAAAGTCGGTGAACACTTCGGCAGACCAGTGGACAAGGAAGCGCAGATCGTCGGTGCGATAGCGTTCGATCACCGTATCGCCCGTCTTCACCAGCCAGCCATCGCGGTCATCTGAGTCGCCCGAAAACACGCTGTCAAAGGCCAGCCCTTCCGGGCGGCGACGGTCGCGCGCGCCATTGGCTTCGCCGCGATGGACCAGCATTTCGTTCTGCACCACCACCGCGCGGTTATAGATGGGCGATTGCACGCGCGCAGGCTTTTTCAGCGGGCCTTCGGGCCAATAGGTAAAGCCGCTTTCGGCATCATGGCTGAACCATGTGATCACCTGCGCCATCTTGATCAGATAGTCACGGAACAGGCCGGACCGGCCCATGATCGAGCACAGCCAGGTTGGCGAATTTTCATAGCGCACACCCCGGAAGCTGGGCGTATCCAGATGCCCCGGATCGGTGTTGGCGCAAGGCCCGTTCACGTTGAACAGCATCATCTGCGGCTTGGCGTATTGCGCCCCCCAATAGGCCTTGGCGTGGTTCAGGAAAGCTTCGTTATAGAACACATCGTGCAGTTCAGGATAAAGCGGCGCCGAATAGTTTGCGAAGAAACCCCGGAATGTCGGCGTCAGGAACATGTCCAGCGTGGGGGTGAAGCCTTCAGGAAAGCCGCCAGCGAACGTGGCCAGCAGCGATTCTACCGTGGGAAAGTGCTGCGCCAGAATCAGCCTCCACGGCCCCTTGCCATGCACCACATCCAGCATCAGCCGCTTCTGTTCTTCGGTGAAGGGATTGCTGATCTCGCGCGGCGGGGACACCGGCTTCAGGATATCGGAAAGGTATTGCCTGCGGGATTCATCAAGCATCGCTGTCTCCTCTGGCCAAAAACGCAAGCGCAATTCACGCCCGTCCGGCTCTGTGAGCGAAAGTTATAGGTCGATAACTTTTTACGCAAGCGAATTTGCACGGACTTGCGCTATGCAGCCTTCATGACCGTCACGATGAAGCCCCCTGCGCCTGATCCCGCGCCGATGAACAAAGGCCAGCGCACCGCCAACCGCATACTTGATGTCGCCGAAGCGCTGTTCGCGCAGCATGGCTATGGCGCCACTTCGCTGCGCGACATCGCCGCGCAGGCGGGCCTTCAGCAGCCCGGCCTGTACAAGCACTTCAGCGGCAAGGACGATCTCTACCGGCAGGTCTATGAACGCGCGCTCAAACCGATGACCGATCTGATGGACGCCATTCTGGCCGGGCCTGACGACAGGTTCGATGAACTGACCGACCGCATGACCGATCTGCTGGCTCAACACTCCAACATCGCGCGCCTGCTGGTACGCGCGGCAATTTCATCTGAAGGACAGGCCGATCCGGTTGCGCTCGATTGGCTTGGCCGCCTTGTCGGCTATGGCCGGAAGTTGAGTGACAAGGCAGGCGTGCCATCGTCGGATGGCATTCTGGCCGTGCAGACCGTGGCGATCTTCAACATGCTGTTCGGTTTCTTCTGGGCGTCCCCGCTGATCGAAAGCCTTTCAGGCAAGCCCGCGACGGATCGGCCACTGATGGACATGCAGAAGGCCCTGCTGCGCACTTTCATCGGCGGAATGGGGCAATCTGGCAGGCCAATGTCTGACGAATAATCGTACCATGCGGCCAAAATGCCAGAAAATCGCACATTTTCGTAATCCATAGATTAAAAATCTACGCATGGTGTTGACACTCGCCCCCTTATAGCGGCAACTGCGTTGAACACCGGGAGAAAGCCCCGCCAATGGGGCGCCTGAAAGAATTGCAGCCACAGGATTGCAGGGCGATGAGCTGGAACAAGGAAGTCGATGTCGTCGTCGTCGGATCGGGCGCGGGCGGGCTGCTGTCTGCGCTGGTCGCGGCAAAGAACCATGCCGAAGTTCTGGTCGTCGAAAAGGACAGGCTGTGGGGCGGCACCAGCGCCACGTCGGGCGGGGGCATCTGGATTCCGGGCAGCGATCAGGCCAAGGCCGCCGGGTTTGAAGACAATCTCGACGATGCGTTCACCTATGTCCGCGCCCTTTCGGCAGACAACGTGCCCGACGAAAACATCCGCGCTTATGTCGATAACGCCGCGATCATGCTGCGCTGGGTCACCGCCAACACCCCGGTGGTCTATACCGCGCAGCCATACCCCGATTACCACGCCGAAAATCCCGGCGGATCGGTTACCGGATACCGCACGCACCTGCCCGAAATGCTCGACGGCACGCTGCTGGGCGATGATCTGAAGACGCAGCGCCTGCCGTCGCCCGCCGCCAGCCTGTTCGGCTATCTCAACTGGACTTTCGCGGAAACCTATCAGTTGCTCTATCGCGGCAAGGGCTGGCTGACCGGGCTTATGCGCAACATGGCCAAATACTGGCTCGACTGGCCGCTGCGCTTCACTTCGAAAAAAGACCGCCGCCTCACGCTCGGCAATGCGCTGACCGGGGGTTTGCGCGTGGCGCTCAATCAGGCGGGCGTGCCCGTATGGCTCAAAACGCCGATGCAGGAGATCGTCACCGAGGGCGGCAAGGTCATCGGCATCGTGGTGGAAAAGGATGGCAAACCTTACCGCATCCGCACCCGCAAAGGCGTGGTTCTGGCCGCAGGCGGGTTCGACAAGAACCAGCAGATGCGCGAAGCCCATGCCCCGCTCTATGCCAAGACGCACCTTTCGGGCGGCGTCACCAGCAACACTGGCGATTCCATCCGCGCAGGCCAAGCCATCGGCGCGGCCACGATGAACATGCAGTCCGCATGGGCCGCACCGGTGTTCTACGTTCCGGGCGAAGATCGCGGGCGGCTCTGCACCATCGAACGCGCGCTACCCGGCTGCATCATGGTTAACCAGAAGGGGCAGCGCTACCTCAATGAGGCCGCCTCCTATCATATCGTCGGGCAGCAGATGGCCCGGCGCGAACGTGAGCACCGCGATGCCTCGCCGAGCTGGATGGTGTTCGACCATCGCTATCGCCACCAATTCCCGATGGGACCACTGCTGCCGATGGTGCCCGACTGGCTTCAGGCAGGCGCTGTGAAAACCATCCTGAAAAAGGGCCGCACGATTGCCGAACTGGCACAGCAAATGGGCGTCAATCCCGCCACACTTGAAGCCCAGATCGCCCGCTTCAACACCCACGCGGCCAAGGGCGAAGATCCCGAATTTCATCGCGGTGAAGCTGCTTACGACAAGATGTATGGCGATTACCGCCATCAGCCCAATCCCTGCCTCCGCCCACTGACCGAAGGGCCGTTCTATGCCCTGCCGATCTACCCCGGCGATATCGGCACCAACGGCGGCCTGCGCACCAATGGCCGCGCCCAAGTGGTGGACGATGTGGACCAGCCCATCGCCGGACTCTATGCCGTGGGCAACAATGCCGCTTCGGCAATGGGGGAAAGCTATCCCGGCGCAGGTGTCACCATCGGCCCGGCCATGACCTTCGGCTTCATTGCCGCCCGCGATCTGACCGGCGCAAATGGCTGAAAGCCGGAAAGTCGTCCGCATCGGCGGGGCCAGCGGCGCGCTGAACGATAGCGCCATTGCCGTGCCCGGCCTGCTGCGTGTCCCCGATCTGAACTACCTCGCCTTCGATTATCTGGGTGAGGGGGCAATGGGCCTGTTCCGCCGGATGAAGCAGGCCAACCCCGCTTCCGGCTTCCTGCCCGATTTCGTCGATATCCATATCGGCCCTTACTTTGCCGAACTGAAGGCGCGCGGCATCCGCGTGATCGCCAACGCGGGCGGCATGAACCCCGAAGGTCTGGCCGCCGTCATCCGCCAACGCGCCGCCGAACAGGGTCTTGCCTTGCGCGTGGCGACCGTCACCGGCGATGATGCCGAACACCTCGTCCCGCAATTGCGCGCAGAGGGGCTGACCGACATGTTCAGCGGCGCAGACCTGCCCTCCGGAGACATCGGCCTTCACGCCTATCTTGGCGCATTTCCCATCGCGCGCGCGCTTGATGCCGGGGCCGATGTGGTGATCACCGGACGTGTCGTCGATTCCGCGCTGATCCTTGGTCCGCTGATTCACGAATTCGGCTGGGGCGCGGATGATCTCGACCTGCTGGCCGCAGGAACCGTCTCGGGCCACCTGCTCGAATGCGGTGCGCAGGCCACGGGCGGCACGTTTACCGATTGGCGCGACGTGCCCGATTGGGCCAATATCGGCTTCCCGGTGGGAGAATGCCACGCCGATGGCAGCATGGTCATCACCAAGCCAGAAAGCACAGGCGGCCTCGTCTCGGTCGGCACGATTGCCGAACAACTGCTCTACGAAGTCAGCGATCCGCGCGCCTATATGGTGCCCGATGTGACCTGCGATTTCACCGGCATCACGCTGGAACAGGTCGGTCCGAACCGCGTGTTGGTGCGCGGCGCAAAGGGCCACCCCGCGCCCGAAACGCTGAAACTGTGCGGCACTTATGACGATGGCTGGCGCTCGGTCGCGCTGATACCCATCACCGGCATCGATGCCGTGGCCAAAGCGCAGCGCACCGCCGATGCGCTGCTTGAACGGGTCGGCACAATGCTGCACGCGCAGGGCCACCAACCCTTTCGCCAGACCCATGTAGAGATCATCGGCACCGAAACCGCCTATGGCCCGCGTGCCCGCCCGCTCTCCCCGCGCGAGGTGCTGCTAAAGATCGTGGTCGATCACGCCGACCCAGTGCCGTGCCTGCTGTTCGGGCGCGAACAGACCACCGCCATCATGAACATGGCGCAGGGCACCTCCATCGCCCCCATCGTGGCCGCCCCGCGCGCGTTCCCGCTCACCGGTATGGTCTTCGGCCTGATCGCGCGCAGCCGGGTAACTGCGCAAGTGAGCCTCGATGGCGAGGCGCTCGATTTCACCGATCCTGTCCGCCCCGGCTTCGATCCGTCCGCATTGCCGCTCTATCCCGCGCCATTGCCGGAACCAGCGGCAGACCTCACGCAAGTCCCCCTCATCCGCCTCGCCTGGGCGCGCAGTGGCGACAAGGGGCGGCTGTTCAACACCGCCGTCATCGCCCGCAAGCCGGCCTACCTGCCGTGGATACGCGCCAGCCTTTCCGAAAGCGCCGTAACCGGCTGGTACCGCCACTTGTTCGATGATCCCGCCAGCGCCCGCGTCGAAGTGTTCGACGTACCCGGCATCCACGCGATCAACTTCGTCGCGCACGACGCACAGGGCGGAGGCATCAACCTGTCCCCCCGCTTCGATGCCGCTGCAAAAAGCATGGCGCAGCACTTGCTGGAAATGCCGGTGCAGGTGCCCGCAGCGCTGCTTGAACAAAACAAGGGATAATCAATGGCCGATGATCTCCCCTATCTCGCGCGTGGTGCAAAGCCGGTTGCCACCGAAAGCAGCGTGCTGGTCAGCAATTCGCGCTATCTTAACAGCCCGGCCCTGCGCGATTGGCTGGCCACCGCGTTCCTGCGCAAAAGTGGCAAGGATTCGCCCACCACGCTCGATGCGCACCAGCTTTACGGTATCCTCGGCACCCTGTTCGACGTGCCCCGGATCGAAGAGCTGTTCACGCAAGAACGCGCGCGCTGGCCCGAACTTGACCGCTGGTTTTCGGAAGGCTTCTCTTCCACCTTCACCGTGGACGAACTGCTGGCCAATCCCGAAGGCTCTCTCGGCCACATCTTTGGCCGCTATCTGCGTGACAACGGGTTTGAAATCGACATCGTGCCGCGCTTCGAACCGCGCAACCAGTTCGAATACTTCTCGCTGCGCAGTGGCCAGACGCACGATCTGGAACACATCGTCTGCGGCGGCGGGTTCAACATCATTGGCGAACTGGTCCCCTATTTCGGGCGGTTGAGCAATCTGCCGCGCTTTCTTGATGCCGAACTGATGGGCCTGATCCACCCCGGCCAGTTGCTCGGCGCGCTGCGCCTGATCTCGCGCACCGGACTGCACTATCCGCAATCGTTCCCCACCGCCCTGCGCGCGATCCGCTGCGGCATGGATGTGGGCGAACAGTCTGGCCCCTATTTCATGGCGAAGTACGAGGACGTATTCCATCTGCCCTTGGCAGAGGCACGGGCCGCGCTCGGCATCGTGGGAGCGGTCGATCTGGACAGCGCCGAAGCCTCGCTGGCGTGGGAAGAGTATCTCTCAGCCGCAAGAGAAATAGCACTTCGGCCCGATAATAAATTCGCAAATTGCGCATAAATTTCCTATAAGCCCATTATACGCGCTCCAAAAAAGAACAGATGTGACGATTCCTCTGGGTCGAACGGGTTGCTCGGCAAGCGCCCAGCCAGAAAGTCGCCTGATACCGACAAGATGAAGGACCGGTGCGATAACAGCGGCCGCCTTCGGGAGAGAAGTGCATGTTGAGCCTTCAGGAAATATCCGACCGGCTGGAGATTCAGGATCTCTTCGCCCGCTACAGCTTTGCCATTGATGAACGCGATTGGGATGCGCTCGACCGCATTTTTACGCCCGATGCGCAGATCGATTACAGCGAAACCGGCGGGGCCAAGGGCACTTTCCCGCAGATCAAGGCGTGGCTTCCGGTCGCGCTCGAACGCTTCCCCACGTTCCAGCACATGGTCGCCACGACCAGGCTGGACATTGCCGGAGACGAAGCGCGCAGCCGCACGATCCTGTTCAATCCGATGACGCACCGCTCTGCCGATGGCGCTGACCAGGTGTTCTTTATCGGCCTGTGGTATCGGGACCGGCTTGTCCGCACCGCCGAAGGCTGGCGCATTGCCGAACGCTACGAAGAAATGGGTTGGACGCACAATGTGCCGGACATGGCACCCGTGCCCGAAGTGGCCTGATTTATAATAATACCATCAATAGGATAGACGGGAGAATATATGGGCAAGCTCGCAGGCAAAGTCGCCATCATCACCGGCGGCGCGCGGGGCATGGGCGCAGCCACATCGCGGCTGTTCGTGGCCGAAGGCGCAAAGGTGGCCATTGCCGATGTGCTGGAAGACGACGGCGCAGCGCTTGCCGCCGAACTGGGCGAAGCGGCGCGCTTCTACAAGCTAGACGTGACCGACGAGGGCGATTGGACGCGTGTGGTCGCTGCGGCAGAGGCTGATCTTGGCCCGGTCGACGTGCTGGTGAACAATGCCGGTATCCTGATGTTCAAGAGCATTCTGGAAACCACCAAGGCGGATCTGGAGCGCGTTCTGGGCGTCAATCTGGTCGGTGAATTCCTTGGTATCAAGGCGGTTGCGCCGGGCATGATTGCGCGCGGGAAGGGGGCCATCGTCAATGTCTCATCCGTCGATGGCATGAAAGGCGCGAACAGCCTAGTCGCCTATGCCTCGTCCAAATGGGGCGTGCGCGGGTTGACGAAGGTTGCCGCAATGGAACTGGGCCACAAGGGCATTCGCGTGAATTCGGTCCACCCCGGCGGCGTCGATACCGTGATGTCCAACCATTCCGGCGCACCGCGCGCCGAGATCGACAAGAGCTATGGCAACGTGCCCATGCAGCGTATCGGCGGGCCGGAAGAAGTGGCCGCCGCCAGCGCATTCCTTGCCAGCAACGAAGCATCCTATTGCCACGGCACGGAAATCGTCGTCGATGGCGGGATGACCGTGGGTACATATTACATGGGCTTCCCCGGTTCGCCGGGAATGTAGGAGGGCGATCACGATGCCACGCATTACCGTTCCGCAAGATCATCAGGCCGATCCCTTCGGCTTCGCCGCGCGCACCCACGCCGTGCCCATCGTTTCAGCCAGCAGCGCCTTTTCCGCAGCGGTCTATCGCGAAAGCGGGCTGTCGCTGCGCGAATTCGAAGCGGCGCGGATGCGCACCGCGCAGATCAACGGCTGCATGGTCTGCAAGGATTTCCGCGCAGACCGCGATGCTCCGGCTGTGTTCAGTGTTGCGGGCGATCCCAACCGAAAGCTGGTGACCGACAACGGCCCCGCGCCCGACGAAGCCTTCTATACAGCGATTGAGGATTGGCGCGATGCGAAGGTGTTCTCCGCCCGCGAAAGGCTTGCCATCGAATTTGCCGAACGCTTTGGCACCGAGCCGCAAGCCCTTGCGATTGATGAAGATTTCTGGGCGCTGATGAAGGCGGCGTTCAGCGATGGCGAAGTGGTGGATCTGGCCTATTGCACGGCGGCATGGGTCGGCCTTGGCCGCGTTGCGCATGTGCTGGGATTCGATACAGTATGCCTTGCCAGCGCGCCGGCAAGTGATGCGTCACGTCATTAAAAGGGTTTTAAATCAATGCGTTCAGTGATCGTTACCGGTGGCTTCGGCATTCTTGGCCGGGCCGTGGCAGAAGCGTTCCGCGCAGGCGGGGATCGGGTGGCGCGGATCGATTTTGCAGCCACCGCGCCCGATGCGAACCCCTGCGGGATCGATCTGGGCGGCGTGGACCTGACTGATGCAGCGCAGGCGGCAGCGGCAGTTGCGCAGGTTCAGGCCGAACTTGGCGGCATCGATGTGCTGGTAAACGTGGCGGGCGGCTTTGTGTGGGAGCCGCTGGACGATGGCAGTCCTGCCACATGGGCGCGAATGTTTGCCATGAATGCAACCACTTGCGTGACCATGACCGCGGCGGCGCTGCCCACTTTGCGCAACACGCCCGGCGCGGCGATCATCAACATCGGGGCCGGATCGGCGCTGGTGGCGGGCGCGGGGATGGGGGCCTATGCCGCGTCGAAGCAGGCGGTTCACAAGCTGACCGAAAGCCTTGCAGCGGAGCTGGCGGGCACCGATTGCACCGTCAACGCCGTGCTGCCGAGTGTGATCGATACGCCGGTCAATCGTGCCGACATGCCCGACGCCGATTTTGCGCAGTGGGTGCAGCCCGCATCGCTGGCAAAGGTCATCCAGTTCCTTGCAAGCCCTTGTGCCAGAACGATTTCCGGGGCGCTGATTCCGGTTTCGCGGGGCGGTTGAGGGGCAATTCCTGAAGTGCACCTAGATGCACCTAGGCGCACCTAAGCGGCACTGACGGGCACCGAAAGCAGCACGCGCGCGGCCTCAGCGCCATCAAGCAGGGCATTGGCGCGATGCTGCACGCGCCAATGCCCGCCATCCGCATCGCGCCGCAAAGTCCAACAATTCGCCGCCACGCGAAACGCGCTGAAGGTGCCTTCATGGTGCCGGAAGACCACCGAATGTCCAACAGCGGTCGCGCTGTCTCCATTGACCGTGACCGCCACCGGGCCGAGCAGATGCGCGCAGCCATCGGCCATCAGGTCGCGGTGATAGGGTCCATCAATCAGCGCGGCGATTTCTGTCCGCCCGCGTGCGGTGGCGAAGCCGACGACTTCATAGGTGCCGTCTTCCGTCCAGAGCGCCGCCAGCGCCTGTGCATCGCCGCGATCTGCAAGGGGGCCGTAGCGGGCGATCACGTTTCGGATGGCTTCGCGGTCTTCCAGCGCTTGCAGGCGGCTGGCGAGAGCTTCGATAGCATGTGGCATCTTGTCAGGTCCATTGCAGCGCATTTCCGATATTCATTTCGCCCCTAGCACGGAAATGCGCAATATTCCGGGAAACAATCGCTGCTGGATGACAGGCAACGCTGCGCCTATGCTGCGGTCATGGCCGCTGCGATGGACCTTCAGTTTTCAGATCTTCTTGCCCGGCTCTATGCCGGGATCGGGGATGAGCAGCCGTGGCGCGGGTTTCTGGAGGCGCTGGCGGGGTGGATGGACGCGACATTTGCCACGCTGATCATCACTGCCCCCGGAAAGCGCCAGCCCGCCACCTTTCTGACGCCCGGCGGCAGCGCCGATTTTGCTAGCATCTATGCCGAAAGCCTGTTTGCTGACGATCCGTTTCAGGGATTGGCGGACGGGATCGTTACGTCTTACGCCGAGTTCATGGCCGGGCTGCCCGACCACGCCTTTGCCGAATATCGCCGCACGATGGCCGAGACAGGCTTCGATCAGGTGCTGGGCATCGATCTGCATTTCGGGCGGGCGGGCGGGCGCGTAGACAAGGGACGCAGGGACGATGGGCGGTATGAGGCGCGGTTTCGCATCAGCCGGCACAATGCACTGCCCGATTTCAATCGCGAAGACCGCGCGCGGTTGCAAATGCTTTCGCAGCATTTGCGCATCGCTGTGGGATTGTTCGAGAAATTGCAGTTTGCCGGTGCGCAGCACGGCGTGTTTCACGCCACGGCGCAAGGGCTGGGGCTGGCGCTGATCGTGCTGGACCGCAGCCGCCGCATCGTGAGCACCAATGCGCTGGCGGACAGCATTCTGGCCGAGAACGAGGGGCTGATGCGGCGCAATGGCGAACTGGTGCTGGCCGATCCGGCGCAGCAACGGCGGGTCACCGGGATGCTGGGCGATGATGCGCTGGCCACGAATCCGGGCCGCACGCGGTTCCGCATCGAACGGCCGGGACACGGCGATCTGGTGGTGACCGCGCGGCCATTGGATGTGCGCGCGATTCACGCAGGCGCAGGCGCGCTGGCGCTGTTTCTGGCGCGTCCAGGGCCGGAAAAAAGCACCGATCCACAGGCGTTGCGCGATCTGCTGGGCCTAACCGTGGCCGAAGCGCGGCTGACCGCCGTGCTGGCGCAAGGGCACAGTCTGGTAGAAGCGGCGCGGCAGCTGGGCATCGCGCACAACACCGCCAAAGTGCAGTTGCGCGCGGTCTTTGCCAAGACCGGGGTGAACCGGCAGGCGCAACTGGTGGCGCTGCTGGCTTCACTGGGAGGTTAAGGGCTGGGGGAAAGGGGCGCCAGTTTTGCGCGGGCGCTGTCCGAAGGAATCGCTGAAATGTGATATGCGCAATTAAATGCTTCTTGAAATACGCAAAGAACCAGATAAAAGGGGAATCAGGCAAAGCGATAAAAGGTTTGGGAGTGCGATGTCCGACACGGTGCGCGAAGACCATCGCAGCGCGAGCGCGACTGATCTGCTGAACGATCCGGTTTTGGCTGATCCGCTTCTGGCGCGCGTTGCCGGGCCGGGATCACCATTCGAGATCGGGCTGCGCGATGGGATGCGCCAGTTCGTGTCCGCGCCGACCGACCTGAACCTGCTGATCGAATCCGCGCGCCGGTTTGGGGATCGCACCTGTGTGGTCGATTTCAGCGACGATGGGGCAGAGCGCCGCCTGAACTATGACCAGTTGTTTGGCTGGCGTGACCAGCTTGTGCCCATGCTGCACATTGCGCGCGGGGACCGGGTGGCGATTGCCATGCGCAACAGCGCGGAATGGCTGGTGGCGTTTCTGGCGGTGATGAAGGCGGGCGGCGTGGCCGTGCTGGTCAATAGCCGTGGGTCTGGGCCGGAACTGCTGGCGATGCTGGAAGATGTTGATCCCGCCGTGGTGCTGGCTGACAGCGAACGTGCCGAGGCGATGCGCGTTGCCGGTTACGCAGGGCGGGTGCTGAATCTGAAGAAGCCGCTGGATGCAGGCGAACTGGCACAGCGGGCGGAAACGGCAGCCACCGATGCCGGGATTGCATCCCCCGATGATCCCTGCGCCATCCTGTTCACATCGGGCACGACCGGGCGGGTGAAGGGTGCGATCCTTTCGCACCGCAATGTCATTACCGGGCTGATGAGCACGCAGATGTCGGGCATGGTGGTGCTGACCAACATGGCGCAACAAATGGGCACGAGCGCGGAAGCGCTGATTGCGCAGATGCCGCAGCAGGCATCGCTGCTGGTCTATCCGCTGTTCCATGTTTCAGGCCTTGGCGCGGGGTTTCTTTCGCCGTTCGTCAGCGGGGGCAAAGTGGTCATCATGCGGCGCTGGAATGCGGAGGAGGCTGCGCGGCTGATTGCGGCTGAGCAGATCAGCATGTTCAGCGCGGTGCCGACGATGCTGTGGGACATTCTTCACCGTGCGCGGACAGACGGGGCAAGCCTTGTTTCGCTGCGCAATATCGGCAGTGGCGGTCAGGCCCTGCCGGTCAATCTGGTAGAGGAAGTCCACGCGCTTTGCCCCCATGCGCAGATCGGCACCGGATATGGCATGACCGAATGTTCGGGCGCGATTGCGCAGGCGGTGGGGCCGGATTTCATGCGCCGCCCCGCAGCGGCAGGGCGCGTGTTGCCGATGGTTGAGGTGCGCATCGAAGGGCCGGACGGCCAGATCCTGACCGGCGGCGAGGCGGGCGAGATCGTGGTGCGCGGGGCGCAGGTGATGCGCGGCTATTGGAACCGCGCAGGTGAAACGGCAGCGGTGCTGACCGATGATGGCTGGCTGCGCACCGGGGACGTGGGGTTCGTGGATGGGGACGGCTATATCTTCATCGTGGACCGCAAGAAGGACATGGTGATTTCGGGCGGCGAGAACATCTATTGCGCCGAAGTGGAACGGGTGCTGGGCGAAATGCCGGGGCTGACCGAATGCGCCGCCTTTGGCCTGCCGGACGAACGGCTGGGCGAAAAGCTGGTGGCGGCGGTTGTGGCCGCGCCGGGCACCGATGAAGCCACGGTGATCGAATGGGTGGCAAGCCGTCTTGCCCGCTACAAGGCGCCGGTGCGCGTCGCTTTCAGCCAGACAACGCTGCCGCGCAATGGGCTGGGCAAGGTCGACAAGATCGCCCTGCGCAAGCTGTGGCCGCAGCTTTCAGGAGAGAATTGATGGGAATGCCCAAGGATATCGGGATCATCGACTGTATGCTGGGCATACCGGATGCGGAGGACCGCGCCGAATGGTTTGCCCCGTTCCGCCCGCTGATCAAGGACAAGCAGACACTGGGCCAGTTTGCCATGCCCGCGCAGTATATGTTCAAGGACATCCCGCAATCGGGCCAGCAGGACGATTACATCGGCTGGACCGTGGCGCAGATGGACAAGCACAACGTGCAGCGCGCGCTGGTGGGCTGGAACGAGGATGACACATCGCGCCGGGCCAAGGAACTGTATGGCGACCGGTTCTTCTTTGATCTGCCGGTAAACCCCAACAACGGAACCGAAGAAGTACGCCGGATCAAGCGCATTCATGCCGAAGTAGGGCTTTCTGCGGTGAGCGTGTTTCCTTCGGGCACGTTGCCGCAAGTGGCGATCAACCACAAATACATGTGGCCGATCTATTCCGCGTGCGAGGAACTGGGCCTGCCGATCCTGCTGAACGTGGGCATTCCCGGCCCGCGCATTCCGATGGAAACCCAGAAGGTCGAACATCTGGACGAGGTCTGCTGGTTCTTCCCCGAACTGAAAGTGGTGATGCGCCACGGGGCCGAACCGTGGGAAGCGCTGGCGGTGAAGCTGATGCTGAAATGGCCGAACCTCTATTATTCGACCAGCGCCTTTGCACCCAAGCATTACCCCAAGGCGATCATCGATTACGCCAACACGCGCGGCGCGGACAAGGTGATCTATGCCGGGTATTTCCCGATGGGGCTGAGCCTAGACCGGATCATGGCTGACATGGAAAACGTGCCGTTCAAGGACGAGGTGTGGCCCAAGTTCCTGCGTGACAACGCGATGAAGGTGTTTGGCCTTTAGACATCCCAGGGAGCCGGGAAGTCTGCTCCTACCGCAAGATGGCCGGATGCGCGGAGACAACCCCCGCCACGGCAATTCAGGAGTACAACATGGCGGATACAGTGGCGACAGACGCCCGCACCGCACCTGTGGCGGTGTGGCAAATCCTTGAAAAGCTGCGCGGGCAGGATCTGATCGACTGGCGCACTGGGCCGGTCGAAGGGCGCGCTTCGGTGCAGGAGCGCAATCTGGATATCGGCTTTCCGTTCGGCTGGTATGCCATCGATCTTTCCGCAAATCTTGCCGTGGGCGAGGTGAAGCCGCTGCGCTATTTTTCCAAAGACCTTGCCATGTGGCGCGGGGAAGATGGGCAGGTGCGCGTGATCGATGCCTATTGCCGGCATCTGGGCGCGCACATGGGCCACGGCGGCAAAGTGCATGGCAACCTGCTGGAATGCCCGTTCCACGCATGGCGGTATGATGGGGAAGAGGGGATCGTGAAGGAGATTCCCTATTCCAAATCGATCCCGCCGCAGGTGAAGCGCAAATGCACGCGAACCTGGCATGTGACCGAGGCGAACCGCTGGATCTGGGTGTGGTATCACCCGGAAGATGCAGCGCCGCTGTTTGATGTGCAGCATCTGCCCGAAGCGACCGACCCCAAATGGACCGATTATGACGTTTTCGAATGGAACGTCTATGGATCGATCCAGAACATGGCCGAAAACGGCGTGGACGTGGCGCACTTCAAGTACATTCACGGCACCGCCAACGTGCCGCTGGGCGATCTGCGCTGGGGCGACTGGGGCCGGGGCGCCGATGTGAAGGCCAAGATGGGCACGCCGTGGGGCGAGGTTGATGGCCAGATCAGCTATGACACGATGGGACCGGGGCAAAGCTGGACGCGCTTTACCGGCATCTCGGAAACGCTGCTGGTGGCCTGCATCACCCCGGTGGAGCTGGACCATGTGCATGTCCGCTTCTGCTTTACCCAGCCGCGCGCGCAGGCCGAGGGCGAACGCGCGGGCGTGGCGAAGGCGATCATCCGCGATATCTGCAAGCAGTTCGATCAGGACAAGGTGATCTGGGATCGCCAGAAGTTCGAACCCAATGCGCTGATCTGCGAAGGCGATGGGCCGATTGCGCAGTTCCGCAAGTATTACGCGCGGTATTACGTGTGACGGGGCCAACGCGGCGCGAAGCCATTGCCGGAGGGATCGCGCTTGCAGCGAGTGCCGGTTTTTCAGGGGCGACGAAAGCGGCAACCATGAACGACGTGCTCGACACTCACGATTCCCTTGGCCTTGCCGCGCTGGTCAAGGCGCGCAAGGTTTCGCCCACCGAACTGCTGGAAGCAGCGATTGCGCGGGCCGAGGCACTGAACCCCAAGTTCAATTTCATGGCGCAGAAGCACTATGACTATGGACGTAAGGCGATTGCTGCGGGGCTGCCGCAAGGGGCGTTTACGGGCGTGCCTTGGCTGCTGAAAGACTTGAACACCTATATCGCGGGTGAAGTGACCGAGAACGGCAGCAGGCTGTATAAGGGCCAGCGTGCTGCCGTGACGTCCGAACTGGTGAAGCGGGTCGAACGCGCGGGCTTTGTGATTTTCGGCAAGACAACGACGCCGGAGTTCGGCCTGACCGGCACGACCGAAAGCGTGGCGATGGGGCCGACGCGCAATCCGTGGAACCCGGCGCACATCGCGGGCGGATCGTCCGGCGGCGCAGCGGCGGCAGTGGCGGCGGGCGTGATCCCGGCGGCACACGCCACCGATGGCGGCGGGTCGATCCGCATTCCGGCGTCATGCTGTGGGTTGTTCGGGCTGAAACCATCGCGCGGTCGGGTGCCGATGGGGCCTGCGCGGACAGAGGGATGGGGCGGCATGTCTGTCCACCACGCGGTGAGCCGCACCGTACGCGATTCCGCTGCTATTCTGGATGCGACGCACGGAGTGGAGCCGGGATCGCGCTATGGCGCGCCATCGCCGGAGCGACCTTTCCTTGCCGAAGTGGGCCGTGATCCGGGGAAGCTGCGGGTGGCGCTGATGCTTGTGCCATTTTCCGGCGCGCCGGTGGATGCGCAAGTGCTGGCCGCCACGCGCGATGCGGCAAAGCTGCTTGAGGGCCTTGGCCACCATGTGGAAGAGGCCGCGCCGAAGATCGATTTCGCCAGCATCGGGGCCAGCAGTTTTGCGCTGATGGCATCGGCGGTGGCGGCGGACTGCGTGGACCGGGCCAAGGCGCTGGGCATCGAACTGGGACCGGACGTGGTGGAGCGCACCACGCAGGACTTCATCACGATGGGCAAAGGCTATACCGGCATGGACTATGCGCGCGGCAACAACGCCTATCAGGCCGCTGCCGTGGCCATCGCGCAGTTCATGGAACGGTACGACGTGATCCTTTCGCCCACGCTTTCGGCCCCGCCGTTGCCGCTGGGCCGGATCGGGCTGGATACCGGGCGCAGCATGGCGGACTGGGGGCGCGAGGTGGGGGCGTTTACGGCCTTTACCGGCATCTACAACGGCACCGGCCAGCCGAGCATGTCGTTGCCGCTGGGCATGTCTGCCGACGGGTTGCCCATCGGCGTGATGGCGACGGGGCGCTATGGCGAAGAGGCGCTGCTGTTCCGGCTGGCCGGGCAGGTGGAAAAGGCCGCGCCGTGGGGGGCGCGGCGGCCTGCTATATAGAAGTCACGTCCACCACCGTGGGGATCACATCGTTGAGCAGGATGATCTTTTTGGCGGCGATGCGCCAATCGCCGTCTTCATGCCGCAGGTGGTATTCGTAACGCCCGAAGAAGCATTCCGCCCGGTTCATCCTCACGTCGAAGCGGTGGCAGGTGAATACGGCGCTTATATCCGCCGTTTCGCCTTGCGCTGCCGTGACCAGCACATTGCTGATCGCGTGGACCACGCGCGGGGGCGGGGTGGAGGCGGTGGAGAGGCCGGAGGTCAGCCGCATCACGCGGTCTTCCAGATTGCGGCGGCCTTTATAATAGATCAGCGACAGTTCGCGATCCGGGTCGGCGGTGGTCTCCGTCTCGTTGCGCCATGCGGGCATCCAGAATTCGATGTCGGGCGTGAACATCGCCAGCCATTCGGCATAGCGCTGCGTATCGATCAGCAGGGCTTCGCGGAACAGCAGTTCCTCGGCCTCGGCGCGGGTCAGTGTTGCCATCACGCAGCGCCCTCCATCCGGGCGACCCACGCGCGGTAATAGGCGTGATAAAGCGTTTCATCGCAAAGCTGCGAATCCGCCAGTACGCTGCGGGCCGGGTTCATCCCGATGCGGTCGGAAAAGCGGTTTCCGCCTGCGACCGATGCGGTCATTCCCCGCGCATAGCCTTGCAGCCACGGATCGACCGTTCCGGCATAGCCGATCTGGCAGTTCTCATAGCTCACCGTATCATCGGGCGTGGCCATGCCGGTTGGATTGAAGAAATCCTCGTACTGGCGGATGCGCTGGCGGCGCGCGGCGGCGCTTTCACCCACAGGCGCGATGCACCATGTGCGCATCTCGGTAAGGCCGGGGCCAAGCGGGCGGATCACGCGCAACTGGCTCGATGCGTTTTCCGCCACTTGCAGGTTGGGGAAGATCGTGAGGTTGCGCATATTGAACATCCAGTCGCGCTTGCCCTCGCCATGCCGCTCGGCCAGAACGGCAGCACTTTCGTACAGCGGGATCGCGGGCGTGATGCCGAACACGCCCCAGTTGAGCACATGGCCATTGGGGAACGAATAGCTGCCGCCACCCACGCCTTTCGTCTCTTCCTTCCAGTAATCGCTGTTTTCCCAGACCGAGGCGACAACTTCGCCGCTGGCTTCCTGCTGCCGCCGTTCGAGCACGCGGATGTAGGACGGGTGGGCGGAGGTGAAGTGATAGGCATCGGAACAGTTTTCCAACTGAAGCTTCCAGTTGGCCTGATAGGTGAACGTCACCTGCCCCGGCACCAGTTCCACGCCATCTTCACTCTGGTCCGCCACCAGATCGAGCAGCTTGGCCGCTTCGCCCAGATAGTCGGCCAGCGGCGGCACGTTGGCCGAAAGGCTGCCGAACAGGAAACCGCGATAGTTTTCAAAGCGGGGCATCGCGGCAAGGCCGTGATCCTGCTGATCGAAGGCCGCGCTATAGCATCCCGCCTTCTGCCACTTCACCGCCTTGCTGCGGCCCGCGCTGTCAAAGCTCCAGCTATGATAGGGGCACACGTGCAGGCGCGCATTGCCCGATTGCGTCTGCGCCAGACGCGCACCCTTATGCGGGCAGGAATTGACGAAAGCGCGCAACGCGCCCGCACCATCGCGCTGCACCATGATCGGCACGCGTCCGGCAAAGGTGGTGAAGAAATCGTGCGGGGCAGGCACTTGCGCCGCCAGCCCCAGAAACACCCACCCGCCTTCGAAAATCCGCGCCATTTCCGCTTCGAACACCTGTTCGTCGGTAAAGATGGCACGGTTGACGCGGAAAATGCCCTCTTCAGGCCGGTCATCGACATAGGCGGTCACATCGATGGTCATGCTACAACTGCCTCCACCAGCGTCGGCCCTTCTGCGGCGAAGGACCACTGCAGTGCCGCATCGAGCGCGGCGGCATCATCGGCGCGGCGCGAGGGCACGCCATGCCCCTGCGCCAGCGCGCAAAAATCGAGTTCGGGGAATTGCGTGCCGACAAGGCTTTGCATCCCGAAGTGCCGCCCGAAGCTGTGCAGCGCTTCATACCGCCCGTTCTTGATGATCACGAAGCTGACCGAAAGCCCAAGCTGTGCGGCGGCGTGCAACCCCTGAATTGCATACATGGCCGACCCATCGCCCAGCACGGCGATCACCTTGTCCTGCGGCCGTGCCAGCGCCATGCCGATGGCCGCCGGAAGCCCATGGCCCAGGCCGCCGCTGGCCGTGGTGTAGAACGTGTCCGCAGCAACGATGGGCAGGCGATCGTGCATCGCGCCCCGGCTTGATGGCGCTTCTTCGACGATCACCGATGTGCGCGGGCGCAGGGCGGCAATCTGTTGCAGCACGAAAGCATCGGTTATCGCGCTGCCATCGAGCAATGGCGGGCGCGGGCAGGGGGCAGGTGCGTTCCGGCCGGCCGCCGGGGCAGGGCCTTCCAGCAGCATGGCCAAGGCCGCATCGCAGTTTGCCACGATGGCCGTGCCCACTGGCGCCCATGCGGCGTGAACATGATTGTCGCCAATCAGCCAGACATCGGCGTGGGCCGGCATGTGCGGGCCTTGGCCCTCAACATGGTAAAGATTCATCGGCCCGCCCAGCGCCAGCACGAAATCATGGGGGGTGAGCGCAGCAACGATGGCTTCGCGCCCTGCTGTCAGAAAGCCTGCGAACAGCGGATGATCTTCGGGAAAGCTGCACCGCGCAGACATGGGCGCAACCCAAACTGCCGCCTTGTGCCGTTCCGCCAGCGCGATCACCGCATCCCACGCCCCATCGCGTGCCACGCCTGCGCCGACGACCAGTGCAGGCGCGCGGGCCTTTGCCAGCGCTGCGCCACATTGGGCGATTGGGGCGCTTTCGGGCACGCGGCGGGCGTGAATCGTGCGCGCCGGATAAGGATCGCAGGGCTGGTCCCAATCATCGATGGGGATGGAGACGAAGGTGGGGCCAAAGGGCGGCTCCATCGCCACATGGTATGCCCGCGCGATGGCGGCGGGCACATCCTGCGCGCGGGCCGGTTCGCAGGCCCATTTCACGAAGGGGCGGGGAAATTCGGTGGGCCGTTCGGCAAAGAGGAACGGTTCATAGGGCAGGATAGAGCGCGCCTGCTGCCCGGCGGTGACCACCAGCGGCGTCTGGTTCTTCCACGCGGTGAAGAGGTTGCCAAGCGCGTGGCCGGTGCCCGCAGAGCTGTGCAGATTGACCAGGGCGGCATTGCGCGTGCCTTGGGCATAGCCATCGGCCATGCCCAGCACGACCGATTCCTGAAGCCCCATCACATAGCGGAAATCCGCCGGAAAATCGCGGAACATCGGCAGTTCGGTGGACCCCGGATTGCCGAAGATCGTGGTCATCCCCAATTCGCGCAGCAGCGCAACGGTGGCATGGCGGACGGTCGGCATAGTGTCTCCCACAGGCGCGTGCCGGTTGCGGCATCTGGCTGTCAGTGTGTTGCGCCAGCGCGATAGATGCAATTGCATACTTGGCCGAAAGTCATACAGATGTTGCATGGATCTGGATCAACGCCAGTTGCGCGCATTCCTTGCCGTGGCCGAAACCGGCAGCCTTGGCCGCGCCGCCGCGCTTGTTCACTTGACGCAGCCGTCGCTCAGCCGCGTGATACAGCGCATGGAACAGGGGCTTGGGGCGCGCCTGTTCGAACGGCAGAGCAAGGGGATGACGCTGACCGCTGCGGGCGAGGCGCTGCTGCCGCACGCGCGCTTGCTGGAATCCGAAATGCTGGCCGCGCGTGCCGAACTCGATGCCTTGCGCGGATTGCGCCGGGGCACGGTGCGGATCGGTGCGGTGGCCGCCGTGATGCGCACGCTGGTGGCGCAATCGCTGGGCCGGTTTCTGCACGCCTTTCCGCAATTGACCGCCGAAGCGATAGAAGCGGTGGACGGCGAACTGGGCGATGCGCTGATTGGGCGACGCATCGATCTGGCGGTAACGGCCAGCCCGCTGCCGCCTGCGGACTTCGAACTGATCGGCACCTGCAACTATTCCGATGAATTTGCGGTGTTCTGCGCCGATGCGCACCCTTTGCCAGCGCAGCCCGCCTTGGCCGATCTGGCCGGGCAGGGGTGGGTGATGCCGGGCAAGGCGATGACCCCGCGCATCCAGTTCGAGGCGATTTGCGCGGAACTGGGCCTGCCGCCACCGGCCATCGTCGTTGAAACTGCATCGGTCGAAGCGATGATCGCGATCAGTGCGAACAGCGCGCTGCTGTGCTGGCTGCCGCAGCCCTTGCTGGCCGCGCACGTTGCCGCAGCCACGATGCGCAAACTCGATGTGCCCGCGATGGAGCGGACGCGCCGGTTCCTGCTCTATCGGCGGCGGTCGGGCCTGTTGCCCGGCGCAGCGCGGCAGTTCCTCGATCATTTTCCGCTGGCGAACAGGAGTTGACTGGTCGCCCGAATCGCAAGGACACTCGCGCACACACGTGAGAGGGCCTTTGCAGCATGGCGAAAGTGGTAATTGTCGGTGCAGGAGCGATGGGGTGCTTGCTGGCGGCCAGATTGGCGCTGGGCGGGCAGGAGGTGACCGTTGTTGACGTTGACGCGCAAAGGCTGGCCCTGATCGCACGCGAAGGCATCCACCTGCACGACGATCGCGGGCATCATGTGGCGAATGTCGGGGCTGCGCTGGCGGCGGACGTATCGGGTTCGGTCGATCTGGTGATCCTGATGACCAAGGGGATGCACAGCGCGGCGGCGATCCGGTCTGTCGCCCATCTCAGCGATGGGCGCTGCCTTGTGCTGACATTGCAGAATGGCCTTGGCAATGTTGAGGCTATTGCCGATGTGTTTGAAAAGAAGTGTATTCTTTGGGGTGTGACGGACTTTCCGGCGGATTTGGAAGGGCCGAATGCGGTAGCTTCGCACGGGCAGGGGCATATCTGGCTCGGCGGTATCGATGAAGCAGCCCATGCCCACGCCGGTACGGTTGCCGGATGGCTGAATGCGGGCGCGCTCAATGCCGCTGCCGATGCGGATGTGCAGTCTGCCGTGTGGGAAAAGGTCGCCTTTAACGCAGCGCTCAATTCACTTTCGACCATCACCGGGCTTCCCGTGGGCGGGCTGGACACGCCCGAAGGGCGCCGCATCGCCACCGCCGTGCTGGATGAAACCATTGCCACAGCCGATGCACTGGGCATTGCGATGGACCGGGAACGCCTTGTCGCCAAGACGGATTTCGCACTGGCCAATCACCGCACGCACAAGCCATCGATGCTGCAGGATCGCCTTGCCGGGAGGCTTACCGAGATCGAATCGATCAACGGCGCGATAGAACGCATCGCCGCGCAAGCCGGGGTTGATGTTCCCACCACGCGGCTGCTGGCCGATCTCGTGCGGATGGGAGAGCCCAGGACATAGACCAACCTGTGTAGTTTGTCTTTTAGGTGCGAAAAGCGATTGATCTGGTAGCAGTTGCCGGGGGTGGTGCACGCCCGTGGCATGTGCTGCAACATTGGAAATTCACACGCAGTTTTACGAACTACGCCTCTAGTCGTGGTCTGTCGGCCTAAACCCTCTAGGCTCAGGACCCATTAGATTCCTTGCGTAGAGGCGGATCGGTTGATCCAATGGCGGCGCGAGGAGGCGCTGCCATGAGTGTCTGATCTGGTTGTCTGAGGCGCATGGATTCACTGATAACGACAATATGCCGATAAGAATTACTATTTACCCGTAACTTCGCAACCGGCTGGATATTTTACATAATTATAATTATCAATCTAGACGTTCTCTCCTGGTGAATTCTATCTGGAAGTGCGAATTTTGAGGATTTCCGGGCACTTTGTGCCCCACTCAAAAGGACGCGCAATGGCTCATAACTACCGGCATCTCATTGGGGAACAAATCGCAGCCCACATAGCGACTTGAATTTTGTTGCCGGGGGTGGGGCGAGCCCCACCCCCGGCAAAACGCTACACTCTCATCGGGAGCTGGACCCCCGCAATAACCGCGACTTTGGCGGCACGCTGACCGGTTTTGTGTTTGACGGGTCGAGTGCGGGCATTTGAGCGGGCTGGTGGGCATTGCTGGGATGCC
>NZ_JABAID010000024.1 GCF_012641335.1 Novosphingobium sp. ERN07 | reverse complement strand
ATAATCTGCGCCTCGGTGAAACGGCTCTTCCTCATGCGTCTGCTCCTTACAGTGGCAGACTCTACATCAGAATGAGGGAACTTTCGGGGGGCAGGTCACCCGGCGTGCATTTGTTGGCAAAGGCAAGCAGTTGATCAGTAGGGATTTTCATTGAGATACTCCCTTTCCATCCATCAAGAGGCAGAAGCAGAATAGCCCTGCGACAAGTAGCTAATGCCGGATTTAAAAAATCAACAATCCATGGACAATTGAATAGATAAAATTTGACACGACCCTTTTCTGCGCACCTCTGCAACTCTATATCAAATTAATGGGGATACCGGAGACCGTCGCCACCCTCTCGGCGTTGGCGCACGGCACACGTTTGGAAACTTATCATTTGCTGGCAAAGGAGGGCGAGAGCGGCCTTCCTGCTGGCGAGATTGCCGTGCGTTTGAAAGTCGCTCCGACGGCCCTTTCGAATCACCTTTCTATTCTGACCAGAGCGGGTGTCCTCACTCAAGAGCGGCACGGTCGACAACTCATTTATCGCGCAAATCCGGAGCACGTTCGGGCGCTTGCTAGCCTTCTGACCAAGAACTGACGGCGCTGCGGTCCGGAACGGATTTTCTATCAATGTGAGCATCACCATAGGTGCATGACCCAATCAAAGCCCACTGATCCATCAGGCATTTCAAAGTGGCAGTGAGGTAGGGGTGCCGCGCTCGTGAGGTTGTGGCTGTGCACTCCTCAAGAGCCTGATAGGTCGGTCTTATATGGTCCAAATACATCGGGCCATTCTTCTGTTCAGAAGCCGAGATGTAGGGCCATTCAAGCGCCATGGCCCTAATTGCCACACTAGCATTCCTTTAGCTGGCCGGGCCATTTAAAGTGGCGTAGGACATACTCCTGAAAATTCAGTCCACCCGGAAATGGTCGGCCAGTTCGCTGGGGCCGAAGCCGTGGGTGTATGATTTCGGGTCGAGCGGCAGCATGTCTGCGTTCCAGGCTTCCCAGGCGGCTTTCAGTTCGGTGAAGCGGGCTGGCTCCCGGTCTTTCAGGTTTGCCCTTTCCAGCGGGTCGGCTTGTACGTCGAACATGAACTCGTTTTCGCCAATCTTCAGGTATTTGAGGTTTCCCCGCCGCGCCGCGCGCTGGGCGTGGTTCTTGTAGCGCCAGAACAGGGTGCGTTGCGGCAAAGCCTGTCCGCCAAGGGCGGGACGGATGTCGATGCCGTCGGTGGGATGGGCCGAATCGGGAACTGATCCCGCTGCGGCGAGGAATGTAGGCAGCCAGTCCATCGAGATGATCTGCGCATCGCTTGTGGTGCCCGCGCGGGTAACGCCCGGCCAGCGGACGATGGCCGGAATGCGAAGGCCTCCTTCGAGCAGTTCGGTCTTGCGCCCACTGAACGGCCAGGTGTCGGAAAAGCGTTCGCCGCCGTTATCGCTGGTGAACACCACGATGGTGTCCTGTTCCGCACCGGCAGCGCGCAGGGCATCGAGCACGCGACCCACCTGATAATCCAGCCGCCGTACCATCGCGGCATAGATCGCGGCGCTGCCACCATCGAAATGGAAGAGGGCCTTGGGATCTTTTGAAGTGGCGATGCGCGCGGATTCGCTGGCATCGTCCGGTCCTTCCCACGGCCAGTGCGGGGCAGTGAAGTGCAGACTCATGAACCACAGTGCCTTTGCTGCCGTGGCCTCCCGGATTTCGGCAATCGCGCGGTCAGCAAGGAGGTCGGTGAGGTAGCCGGTCTTTTCCACCGGAGTCGGGCCGTCCCACAGGTCGGGCTGGCCGTTGCTGGTGGCGTGGGTGTAGTAATCGACGCCGCCGCTGCGGATGCCCCAGAAGGTCTGGTAGCCGCTTTTCAACGGATCGAAATCGGGCAGGCTGCCAAGGTGCCACTTTCCGATCAGCGAGGTGCGATAGCCCGCCTTGGCCAGCAGCGAAGGCAGGGTCGGGTGTGCAGGCGGCAGGCCGATGTTCTGGCGAAAGGCCAGCGGTTCTTCCAATCCCACAGGCAAGCGATACTGATAGCGTCCAGTGATCAGGCCCACGCGCGTGGCGGTGCAGACCGCGCTGTTGGCATAGGCATCGGTAAAGCGCAGACCCTGTGCCGCAAGGCGATCAAGCACGGGCGTTTCGAAATCGCGCCGACCGTAGCAGGAGAGGTCGGCATAGCCGAGATCGTCGGCCATGATGTAGAGGATGTTGGGTTGCCGTGCGCGCTTTGGCGCAGACAGCGCCGGTGCCGCGATGGTGCCAAGAGCCAGAGTGGCTGCGGCACCGCCAAGCGTTTCGCGGCGGGAGATCAGGGTGTTTTCGGAAGCGTTGGTCATCTGGCGGTCCATGTTCACTGAAAGCTGAGGACCTGCGCGTGGTCGCGTGAGGCGCCAGGATGATGACCGTTCTACCGAATAATGTCTATTATAACTGTAGACAATCAGATTTGGGTGACGAGAAGTTTTCCTTTCGGCGTGCCGCACCGCAATATGGCTTGACGAAAAAGACTCTAGCAAATAAGTAGAGATTAACCCGCATGGCTCCCGGTGATCAGGCCGTCATGCAGAACAAGGGTCCTGATCCGCGGCATTTGATCGGGAAGCAGCTTGCTCCGCGTTACCAACCGCTAAAGCGCGCGATGCTGGGGCGACGGCGCCAGGCATCGTGTTCCCCTCCACGAAGAGGTGATACGATGCAGATCATGATGATGCGCGCCTGACGCGCAAGCCTGCCGCACATCAATAGCGCTTCTGCCACCCTGAACGGGCGCGGCGGCGCGGGTCCGGCTTTCCAATCATAACGCCAGTTCGGCGCGGCCCTTCGCGGGTCGTCGCCCGGAGGAATGCGTCATGCGACCGCTTACCAGCTCCGATCTTGCGGAACTGGCACGCTATCCCGCGTCCTTGCAACACACCATCGTTGCCCTTTGCGGCGTCGCCATCAGCGGCACCGAGCGCGAGACCGTGCCCGTTCCCATCAGCTTCAATCGCCGCTTCGGCGCGACACTATTGGGTTCAGGGAAATAAGGGAATGAACAGGGTTTTTTCTTCGACGCAGCGCCACCTCATCTATGCGGGCGTCGCTCTTGGCGCGCTGCTTGGCGCAACTTCCGCGCACGGTGCCGATGTCGTTCCTGCCAATGAGGCACCGCTTGCTGTGGCGCCTGACGAAGGTGGAGAGACCATTGTCGTCACCGCCTCGCGCCGCCGTGACGAGGACGTGCAGGACGTGCCCGTCGCGATCAGTGTGATCAGCAGCGAGGCGTTGGAAAAGCGCGGCGATTTCACGCTTGGCCAGATCCAGCAGCAGGTCCCCAGCCTGCAGGTCTTCAGCTTCAACCCGCGCAATACCAACATCAACATTCGCGGCCTCGGCTCCAACGTGGCGCTTACCAACGATGGACTGGAGAACGGCGTCGGCTTCTATATCGACAACGTCTATTTCGGGCGCGTTGGCCTTTCGCAGTTCGATCTGGTTGATCTTCAAAGCATTGAAGTGCTGCGCGGGCCGCAGGGCACGCTGTTCGGCAAGAACACCACGTCGGGTGTCATCAACATCTCGTCGCGCAAGCCCGGCTTCGCGCCGGAACTTTCGGCTGAGGCGAGCCTTGGCAATTATGGGTTCCGGCAGATCCGTGCCTCCGCCTCTACCGGGATCGTGCCCGATCTGCTGGCGGTGCGCCTGTCGGGCGCGATCAGCGGGAACGATGGGTTCCTGATCAACAAGACCACCAATCGCCGCGCCCAGAACTACCGCAACGAAAGCGTGCGCGGGCAATTGCTGTTCACACCGCATCCCGATTTCGAAGTGCGGATCATCGGTGATTACGCAAAGCAGGAACAAGACCACGTGCTGTCGGTCTTTGCTGGTCTGCACACGACGTATGCTGATGGCACGACCATCGCCAACAACTTCGCCCAGCGCGCCGCGCGTTTCCCCGGATACACGCTGCCAGCGTTTCGTCCGTTCGATCGGGTGGGCGAGGCCGATGGCCATTATCAGTCGAACATGGAAGGCTATGGCGTTTCGGGCGAAGTGAACTGGGACTTCGGCGGTGCGACGCTGACATCGATCACCGCGTACCGCTGGTGGGACTGGAATCCGGCGAACGATGGCGACAGCACATCGCTGCCGATCACAACCAAGGCGCAGCAGGCCAACCGCCAGCGCCAGTTCAGCCAGGAGCTGCGCCTTGCCTCAAAGGGCAATCGCACGGTCGATTACGTGGTCGGTGCGTATTACTTCTGGCAGATCGTGAAGGGGTACGGCGCTTCACGCTATGGCTCGGCGGCCGCGCTGTGGAACCTGCCGACGGCGAACCAGACAATCGCCAATGCGGCGCTAAACGGCTTTGAAGCCAATTCGACTTCTACGCCGGAGACTCGAACTTTCGCGCTGTTCGGGCAAACCGACTGGCACTTGTCCGATGCGCTGACGCTGACCACGGGCCTGCGCTGGACGCATGAGAAGAAATCCGGCGCGTTCAACCAGTTCTGGGTGGATGGGGCAGATCTTTCGGGTTTCACCCCGGCGCAGGTCACCGCGATCAACGCGATCCGTACACAGTTCAATCCGGTCACCAGCTTCTCGACCAAGTTCAGCGAGAACAACCTTTCCGGCCTTGTCACGCTGAACTGGAAGGTTGCACCTGAGGCGAATGTCTATGCGAGCTATTCGCGCGGCAACAAGTCGGGTGGCCTGAACCTGACGGCGCTGCCTGCCGGGATCGCGCCGGAAGTCGCCCCGGAAAAGGTCGATGCGTTCGAACTTGGTTTCAAGTCGCAGTTCTTTGATCGCCGGGCCACGTTCAACGCGGCGGCGTTCTGGACCGAAATCCGCGATTATCAGACTGCGATCACCGAGCAGGTGGCCAATACGGTCAATTTCCGGCAATATATCGCGAACATTCCCAAAGTCCGCTCGCGCGGGGTCGAAGGTGATCTGGCCTTCACGGCCAGCGATCATCTCTCGTTCACAGCCTCTGCCAGCTATACCGACGCGAAATACGTCGAGTATCGCAACGCCCCGCAGGCGGTGGAAAACCTCAACCTCGGCGGCATTCAGGATCTTTCGGGCAAACCGCTTTCGGGCGTGCCCAAGTTTGCGTGGTCGGTGGGGGCAGATGCCAACGCGCCGCTGGGTGGCCTCGGCGGGCGGACTTTGAGCCTCTATGCACATGCCGATTACGCCCACCGGTCCAGCTTCAACACTTCGGCCACCAACTCGGCATGGGCGCAAGTGCCGGGGTTCGGCATCGCCAACGCGCGGCTTGGCCTGAAGACCGAAGACGGCCTGTGGGACGTGTCGGTCTGGGCGCGCAACCTGTTCGACAAGGACTATTTCCTCAACCTTTCTGCCGCGAACACCGGCGTGGTTACGGCCCAGGTGGGCGAGCCGCGCACTTATGGTGTCACGCTGCGGACCCGGCTGTGAGGCCCCAGTCATGACAACACAATCCCCAGGTCAGTCCCCCGCCAGCTTCCACCGGCTTGCGGCAATCTACGTGCCTGTAACGGCCGCCGCACAACCTGTCGTCGCATGGCTACCCGCCATTTTCGCGCGGGATTATGGCGTGTCGCTCACGCTGGTCGGCACGCTGTACTTAGCCGGACAGTTGCTCAATTGCGCGCTCGATCCAGTGGTGGGTGCGCTGAGCGACAGGACGCAGAGTCGCTTTGGCCGCCGCCGTCCTTGGATCGCCGGAGGCGGTGCGCTGTTCGTCGTTGGCAGCGCGATGTTGTTCTTCCCGCCGTCCGATCTGGGTGCGGGCTGGCTGGCGGTGGCGCTGGCCGCCTATTACGCGGGGCTTGCGCTGATATCGACGCCGCTGCTGGCATGGTGCGGCGAACTGGCCCCTGACTACCATGATCGCACCCGTGCCGCCTCGGTCTTCACGCTGTGGCAGTCGGTCGCGCTGGTCGGGGCACTCAGCCTTGCGGCATTGGCCCAGCATTTGCGACCCGGCGACGGTCAGTTGCAGCTAACCCTGTTCGGCCTGCTGGTGCTGGCCGCCGCAATCCCGGCGTTGTGGCTGACCCTGTTCAACCGCGACGATAGCCTGCCCCCGCTGATTGCCACGCCGCTTTCCCCCGCCGCAGCACTGCGCGCCGTGTTCGGCAATCCGCTGCTGCTGCGTGTGTTGGCTTCGGATGCGGCGGTGCGGGCGGGACAGGGCATCCGCACCACGCTGCTACTGTTCTACGTCACGTTCTATCTTGGCCGCCCGGAATGGGGCGCGGGTCTATTCCTGTTTCAGTATGCTTTCGGCATATTGTCCGCGCCGATCTGGCAGCGCATCGGCGTGCGGTTGGGCAAGCGCAACGCGGCGATCTTAGCCGAAGTGTTGCAGGCGCTGATCAACCTCGGCCTTATCCTGACCACGCCCGACAGGTTCTGGCTGGTCCTCGCTCTCGCCTTTGCGCAAGGTCTCACGCAAGGATCGGGCAACATCATGCTGCGGTCGATGGTTGCCGACGTGGCCGACAAGCAGCGCGCCGAAACCGGTGAGGAGCGCGCCGGGCTGTATTATTCGATCTTCGCCCTAGCGGACAAACTGGGCGGCGCACTGGCTGCAGGCATCGCCCTTCCGCTGATCGCCTGGTTTGGCTTCGATCCGAAGTCCGCTGCCAATTCGCCGCAAGCGCTGAACGGGCTGCTGCTGGTCTTCTCCATTGGCCCGGCGCTTGCCCATGCCATTTCCGCTGCCGTCATCGCCGGCTTCTCGCTCGATGCCGATCAGCACCACGCCATTCGCCTCCGCCTGAACTCCGCAGCCGATCCTGCGCTCCAGCCGGCCGAATAAATCCCATACAGAAGGAGTGCCATCCATGACTGCCATCACCACTTATGCCAATGCCAAAGATCCGAACTCACCGCTCGACGTGGTGCCCATTACCGGCACCATTGGTGCCGAAATCCGTGGCGTCACGCTTTCAGGCGATCTTGATGCTCAAACGGTTCAGGCCATCAAGGACGCGGTTGTGCGCCACAAGGTGGTGTTCTTCCGTGGCCAGAAGGAACTGGACGATGCCCGCCACGAAGGCTTCGCCTCGCTGTTCGGCGATCCGGTGGCGCACCCCACGGTGCCTGTGGCCGAAGGCTCGCGATATCTTCTCGAACTCGACAGCAAGGAAGGCTACGCAGCGTCAAGCTGGCACACCGACGTGACGTTCGTCGATGCCTATCCCAAGGGTTCGATCCTGCGCGCGATCACCATTCCCGAAGCGGGCGGTGATACCGTGTGGGCCAATGGCGAAACCGCCTATGAATCTCTCCCCGAAACGTTGCGCCAACTGGTGAACAACCTCTGGGCCGTTCACACCAACCTTTATGATTACGCTGCGGTGCTTTCGAACGCGCCCAAGGGCGATGCGGGAGAGAAGGAGCGCCAGCTTTTCCAGAAGAACGTCTTTGCCTCTACCGTCTATGAAACCGAACATCCGGTGGTGCGGGTGCATCCCGTTTCGGGGCAACGCAGCCTGCTGCTCGGCCATTTCGTCAAGCAGTTCGTGGGACTGAATCAGGCTGATTCCTCGCGCCTGTTCCAGATTCTTCAGGACCATATCACCCGTCCCGAAAACGTCGTGCGCTGGCGCTGGCAGCCGGGTGATGTGGCGTTCTGGGACAACCAGTCCACCCAGCATCGCGCGGTTGCGGATTTCGGCCTGCAGCGCCGCACCCTGCGCCGCGCGACGATTGCGGGCGAAGTGCCGGTCGGGATCGACGGGCGCCACAGCCGCATCGTGCGCAAGGAAAAGGCCGTCGAATATCAGCCTGCCTGAGGGTAGGCCGCGGGGTGGTGCCTTCATCGCCACCCCGCCCATATTTCGAATTGTGGCCATCATGTGCCGGGCTTTCAGACCTCTTGCGCTTTTTGTTTTCCGGCCCAACTTAGAAAGGCATGACAGAAGAAGAAAAGCAGCACGAGCTGACCAAGCGCAAGTTCTACAAGGCCGAGCAGGAAGCCGGTTTTGTCGAGAACCATCCGAAGACCACCCCTCAGCAGCAGGATCCCGCCTACAGGCTGGCTTTCCGCGACACCGATTTCCTCCTGCGTGAGGAATTGCGGCCCGTGCGGTTCCAACTGGAACTGATGAAGCCGGAAATGTTGCTGGATGAAGCGAATATCGGCTCCACGCTGGTCATGTACGGGTCTGCGCGCATCCCTTCGCCCGAAATGGCCGACGCGGCGCTGAACACAGCCACTACGCCCGAACGGCAGGCCGTGGTCGAACGGCTGGTGGCCAAGGCGAAATATTACGAAGAAGCGCGCCGCCTTGCGGAAATTGCCAGTTCTTGCGGCGTGGTGGAAGATGGCAAGCGCCAGTTTGTCGTCTGTTCGGGCGGTGGTCCGTCGATCATGGAAGCTGCCAATCGCGGTGCACGGGAAGCCGGGGCGGAATCAATCGGGCTGAACATCGTTCTCCCGCACGAACAGGCCCCCAATGGCTATGTTACGCCGCACCTTTCGTTCCAGTTCCACTACTTCGCGCTCAGGAAAATGCACTTCCTGCTGCGCGCGCGGGCGGTGGCGGTGTTCCCCGGCGGGTTCGGCACGTTCGACGAATTTTTTGAACTGCTTACCCTGATCCAGACCGGGAAGATGCAGCCGATCCCGATCCTGCTGTTTGGCAAGGATTTCTGGAATCGCGTCGTGAATTTCGAGGCTCTGGCCGAAGAGGGCGTGATCAATTTCGAGGATATCAAGCTGTTCACCCCGGTCGAAACCGCCGACGATGCGTGGGCGCATATCGTGAAGTTCTACGATCTCGACTGCTGAGTTTCAGCGCACCGCGTGATGACCCAAAGGCCCGTGCCCGGCACCAAACCCCGGTGCCGCGAGCATGGCAGCGCGCACGAATTCGCGTGCATCCTCGACAGCTTCGACGATGGACGCGCCAGAGGCAAGGAACGTGGCAATCGCGCTGGACATGGTGCAGCCCGTGCCGTGCGTATGGCGCGTGACGATGCGTGGCGCGGTCCATGCGCGGTCTGGTTCACCCGGCATGATCAGGCGGTCGATCACGTCTGGCCCATCGGCATCGCCGCCCTTGGCGATATAGGCCACGCTGCGCGCGCGCATTGCCGGATCGCCGCCTAGTGCCTGCAATTCCGGCACGTTCGGCGTGGTGAGAGTGGCAATTGCCATCAGGCGTTCGAATGCCGCAATCGTTGCCGTATCGGCCAACGCTGCGCCGCTGGTGGAGATCATCACCGGGTCGAACACGATGGGAACGACAAGCTTTTCAAGCCGGTCAGCCACGACGGCTGCGATTTCGGGCGAGCCGAGCATTCCGATCTTCACCGCATCCACGCCGATGTCGTTCACGCAGGCATCGATCTGTGCGGCGACCATCGCGGGATCAATCGGCAGCACCGCATGGACGCCCGTTGTGTCCTGTGCGGTCAGCGCGCAGATGGCGGTCATGGCATAACCGCCCAGCACGGTTATCGTTTTGATATCGGCCTGTATTCCCGCGCCACCGCCGGAATCGGACCCTGCAATGGAAAGGACGCGGGGTGGCTGCATGTCAGCCCTTGAACTTGCGTACGGTCGACGGCGGATGCTTGGCGTGCAAAGCCTTGGCGCGGGCCGGGCGGTCCATCAGTTCGCCGCCGCAATTGGGGCAGCGGTCGTCAAGATCGTCGGCGCATTCAGCGCAGAACGTGCATTCGAACGAACAGATGAACGCGCCGGGGGCATCGGCCGGAAGATCGGTGCCGCATCGTTCACAATCGGGCCGCATTTCAAGCATTTAGCTGGCCTTCCGCACGGCGTTGCAAATGTCATCGACCACCGCTTCAACTTCCGCCGCATCGTCACCTTCGGCCATCACGCGGATCAGGGGTTCGGTGCCGGAGGGGCGGATGACGAGGCGACCCTTGCCCGCAAGGCGGGCTTCGGCTTCGGCAATGGCTTGTTTTACGGCCTTGTCTTCCAAGGGTTTTCCGCCAGAGAAGCGGACGTTCTTGAGCAATTGCGGGACTGGATCGAACTGATGGAGCAGTTCGCTGGCGGGTTTTCCGCCCGAAACCAGCGCGGCGAGGACTTGCAGCGCGGCGACAGTGCCGTCCCCGGTCGTTGCATGATCGGTCAGGATCATGTGGCCCGACTGTTCGCCGCCCACGTTAAATCCACCCGCCTTCATGCGCTCCAGAACGTAGCGATCACCCACCGAAGTGCGTTCCAGGTGCAGGTTATGTGCATTTAGGTGTCGTTCAAGACCGAGGTTGGACATGACCGTGGCAACCACGCCGCCGCCGCGCAATTCGCCACGTGCGTGGAGTTGCGTGCCGATGAGCGCCATGATCTGATCGCCGTCCACCGTCTGGCTCTTTTCGTCCACCACGATAAGCCGGTCGGCATCGCCATCCAGTGCGATGCCGATATCGGCGCGGGTTTCGCGCACCTTGGCCTTGATCGCGTCAAGGTGCGTCGAGCCGACGTTCAGGTTGATGTTCTTGCCATTGGGTTCAACGCCGATGGCGATGACTTCCGCGCCGAGTTCCCACAGCGCCGAGGGCGTGACGTGATAGGCCGCGCCGTTTGCGCAATCGAGCACGATGCGCAGGCCATCAAGGCGCACATTGTCGGGCAGGCTGGCCTTCACGGCGTGAATGTAGCGGCCACGGGCGTCTTCGATGCGGCGGGCACGACCCACTTGGCTGGCATCGGCAAGATCCAGTTCTTGGCCGAGCAGCGCTTCGATTGCCAGTTCGGCTTCGTCCGAAAGTTTGTATCCATCGGGACCGAACAGTTTGATGCCATTGTCCTCAAACGGATTGTGGCTGGCCGAGATCATCACGCCAAGGTCAGCACGCATCGAACGGGTTAGCATGGCGACAGCAGGCGTCGGCATCGGGCCGAGCAGCACCACGTCCATGCCCACGGACGTGAAACCGGCGACCATCGCGGATTCCATCATATAGCCCGACAGGCGCGTGTCCTTGCCGATGACCACGCGATGACGGTGATCGCCGCGCTGGAAATAGGTGCCGGCGGCCTGCCCCACCTTCATCGCGGTGGCGGCGGTCATCACCCCGGCATTGGTCCGGCCCCGGATGCCATCGGTGCCGAAAAACTTGCGTGCCATCGAACGGCTGTTCCCTCGTCTCGTGCACCCAATCGCGGGTGCGCACATTGCCATGCCGCGTGACATAGCTAATGTCACCTCAACATGACCTTACCGCCTTCCGAAAATTCATCCAACCCGGCGTCAATGGCCTTACCCCCCATCGCGCAAGTCCCGGCAGTGTGGACTTTCCTTGGCCTGATCGGCGGCCTTGGCGGAGGGCTGGCGGTGGCCTTTGCCGTACCATCGGCGCTGCCGCTGGTGCAGACATGGGTGCAGCCGGTGGGTGAAATGTGGCTGCGTGCCTTGCAGGCAACGATTGTGCCGCTGGTGGCCGCGCTGCTGTTTACCGGCGTGACGCAGACTCTGGCAACGGCAAGCGCGGGGACACTGGCGCGCCGCAGCCTTGGTCTGTTTCTTGCGGTTCTGGCGTTCAGCGCCAGCATGTCTTTGATCGTTACCCCGGCGCTGATCGGGCTGATCCCGATACCGGGCGAGGCGGGCGAGGCTTTGCGGCGGACGTTGGTCGGCAAGGATGCAGGGCCGGTACCGGGCATTGCCGATTTCTTGCGCTCCATCGTGCCCACCAATGTGCTGGACGCAGCGGCGAACGACCGGATGTTGCCGCTGATCTTGTTCATGGCGGTCTTTGCGCTTGCAGTATCGCGGCTGGCTGGGCCGCAGCGTGCGGTGATGACGACGTTCTTCGCTGCGCTTGCCTCGGCCATGCTGGTGGTGATCGGCTGGGTTTTGGCGCTGGCCCCACTGGGTGTCTTCGCCTTGAGCCTTGCCGTGGCGGCGCAAAGCGGCACGGCGGTGATCGGCGCGCTGGCGCATTATATCCTGATTGTGGTGCTGACCGGATCTGTGGTGATGTTTGCCGGGTATGGCGTTGCTGCCCTGATCGCGCGCAAGCCGCTGGGGGCGTTCGCGCGCGCAATGGTGCCGGTTCAGGCCTTTGCGCTGTCCACACAATCTTCGCTCGCATCGTTGCCTGCGATGCTGGGCGCCTGCCGCCAACTGGGCGTGCGCGAGGCCACGGCCGAGTTCGTGATGCCGCTGGCGGTTGCGCTTTTCCGTGCGACCAGCCCGGCGATGAATTTGGCGGTCGCGGTCTATGTCGCACATCTTTATGGCGTTGTGCTCACGCCGATGGCGATGATCGCGGGCTTTGCCGTGGCGGTTCTGGTATCGCTCAGTTCAGTAAGTTTGCCCGGTTCGATCAGTTTCGTTGCCTCGGTCGGCCCCATCGCGATTGCGATGGGCGTGCCGGTAGAGCCGCTGGCCCTCCTGGTGGCGGTGGAAGTTCTGCCCGATCTTATGCGCACGCTGGGCAATGTGACGATGGATGTGGCGGTAACTGCGGCAGTCGATCGCGCCGACGGGGCCGCTGTCTCCCGATAAGTGCAACTGCTGCTTCGAAAAAATCAATGAGGCTTTGCCGTGCCGTGCCTTGCCCTGCGGCAACCAATACGCATCTGCCGCGTTGGACTGCTTTGCAGCTTTTGACCGAAGGACGTTGATTGATATGGCGATTACCCTGCCTCCGCTGCCCTATGCCGATACCGCGCTGGAGCCGAGCATTTCTGCCACCACGTTGCAGACCCATCATGGCAAGCACCACAAGGCCTATGTCGACAAGACCAACGCTGCGGTCGATGGCACCGATCTTGCCGATGCCAGCCTTGAAGAGATCATCGCCGCTGCCGAAGCCAAGGGCGACAAGGGCCTGTTCAACAACTCCGCGCAGAGCTGGAACCATGCGTTCTACTGGAACAGCCTCACTCCTGAAAAGACCGCGCCGGACGGTGAGATAGCTTCCGCTATCGATGCCGCTTACGGTTCGCTCGCCAAGCTGGAAGCCGAACTCGCTTCGCAGGGTGCGGCACATTTCGCGTCGGGTTGGGTGTGGCTGGTAGCCAAGGATGGCAAGCTGGCGGTTGAACAGACGCACGATGCAGCCACGTTTGCCAACAGCGATTCAAAGCCGCTTCTGGTGATCGATCTGTGGGAACACGCTTATTACCTCGATCACAAGAACCTGCGCCCGGACTATCTGAAGGCCGTGATCGAAAAGCACCTGAACTGGGATTTCGCGGCAGAAAATCTGGCGCGTGAAAGCAACTGGACTTATCCGGCCTGATCTTGGCGAACCGGGTCGGTATTCGCCAATGGGGCGAGCCGGCCCGGTTCGAACAGCGCTTCGCCGAACAGGAAGCCTACCACGTTCGGGCGTCCCACATGATCTAACAGGGCGGTCAGGATCAGCAGGATCGGCACCGATAGCAATGCGCCCAAAACACCCCAGATCCATGAAAAGTAGCTGATCGAGATCAGGATCATCACTGGATTGAGCGTAAAGCGCGCGCCGAGGATGGAGGGCGTGATCACGTTCGATTCGATGGCATGAAGTGCGAGATAGGCCATGACGGGGATCAGCCCGATCAGCACGCTTGATGCAGTGCCAAGGCCGAACAGGGCAAGCAGGCCCATCATGGCCAAAGGCCCAAGATAGGGCAGGAAATTGAGCGCGAAGGCAAGACCGCCCCACATGACCGGCGCGGTCAACCCAAAACTCCATGCGCCGATGGCGACCAGCACGCCAACCCCGAAATTCACTTGCGCAACGGTGAGGATATAGCCGGCCACCCGTTCCTGCACATCGCGAAGCACACGGCCCAGGCGCATCGAGGCGTGCGTTGGGGGGAGCGATTTGCGGGCGCGCCGCTCCATGCGGACGCGCGATCCGATCATGAAGAACGTCATCAGCAAGGTGAGCAGGACTTCAAGGATCACGCTGGGGGTAGCGAAAGCGACCTGTTCGATCACCGATGGTGTGGCAACGATCACCTCGCGCGTGGCCGTTCGCCCGGTGATACGCGCAAACTGACGGTTGATATCGGCAATCCATGAAAGATCCCCGCGCAATTCGGCGAAGCGGCGGGCCACTTCGCGTGCAAGCGTGGGAACCTGATCGACCATGATAAACGCAGGTTGAAGGATCAGGGTCAGCGCCAGAAGAACGACGGCGATGAGCGCCAGTATTGCGACAAGCGAGGAAAGCATCGCTGGAAGGCCAAACCGGCACAGCCGACCGGCCAAGGGCGAAAGCAGAATGGCAAACACCATCGCCGTGACGGGCGGCAGGAACACGACCGAGCCAATAGATAGCACGAACGGCAAGGCAAGAAACAAGCCCAGACCCAGCAGCAGCACGATTGCGGATTGCAGCCTTGTGCGACGATCCGCAGGGTCGCCTGCATCATCAGTTTGCAGTTCGGGCGTGTGCGGTTCTGGCAGGGATGGCTGGTTCACCGCTAGCGCCTGTGTAAAGTGGCTGGGTAGATTAGCTTTCTTTCACCCCAAACCTTTGCCGTTCAAGAGGCTGGTTCGGGGGCGGGCATTTTTTCAGATCAGGCGTGGCGCTGTGGCGACGGCACCGTTGCTGTATTCTGCGAGATCAGAGGCGGTTGCCGTCACGCACCGTATCTTCTAGTTCGCCCATGATCGCAGCGTGGGCAACCGCGTCTTCTGTGCTGCGTCGCGGAATCTGGCCATCTTCGATCATATGGGACAGCGCGGCACGCGCGCGACCGACGCGGCTCTTGATCGTGCCCACGGCACAACCGCAGATGTGCGCAGCCTCTTCATAACTGAACCCACCTGCGCCCACCAGAAGCAAGGCTTCGCGACGCTCTGGGGGCAGGGTGAGCAGTGCGCGGTGCATATCGGACAAGTGCATCGGCCCTTCCTGAGCTGCCGGGGCAACCAGAATGCGCTCAGCAACCGTCTCGTCGTAATCGGCGCGAAAGCGATTGCGACGCATATCGGTGAGGTAGGCATTGCGCAGGATCACGAATGTCCAAGCCCGCATGGACGTACCCGGCTCGAAACGTTCCTGTGCGGCCCACGCCTTGAGCAGGGCTTCCTGAACCAGATCATCCGCAAGATCGGGACGTCCGCAAAGACCGCGGGCAAAAGCGCGCAGATGCGGGATTACCGCAGTCAACTCGCGCTTGAAAGCCGCAGGGTTGCTGGCGGGACGAGGCGCCTTTTCAGCGTCAGCCTCAGCCATTGGACGGATCGTCCAGCTTTTCGAGCAGTTGTGCGAACGAGTCAGGCAAAGGCTCGTCCAGAACGGAATCGTATAGCCGCTTCAGGCCATCCGCCCATTCGGGCGGCTGCGACTTGCCGCCCTTCCGCCGTGGTTGACCGGGATTCATCGGATTTTCTTTCGACATTCGCTCTGTCAACGCCTCCCCCTCCAGGGATAGAACCAAAAAGACCGCCAAGGCGCGGCAGATGCGCGTGCTACAAGGTGTCGCCGCTACACTCCAGTCGGTTGGTTACATACCATCCGCCAGATGTCCGAACGACAGTAGTTTGAATGAGGAACGATATGGAGACCGGTCGGTTCCCATATCGAGCTTGTTTCATGGGCATTTCCTTTGCCCGGCAAACAGTGCAATGGAATCGGGATGTTCGTCGCAACGTATCAGCGATGATAGCCAAGCGGTTGAGGGCAGCACCTTCGGCTTCGAAATAGGGAAGGGTCATTTAGGCGCGATGGAGAAGCTTCTTGCCCAGAAGAAGCTCACCCCCCGGTGGTATGAACGTTTTCCGCGTGGGGTTCCTGTCGGAATCTTCACGCTGACGATGGCTGTCACCGTGCTCAGCGTTTTTGCGATCGAGCGGGCTGAGGATCAGCGCAGAATTGCCCAGATCGCGCAAGTGGCGCAAGAAGTGGCTTCGGGGATCGAGCGGCGGTCGAACGCAAATGCCGCCTACTTGCGGTCGAGCGCAGCCCTTTTTGCCACACAACAGATCGTGGAAGCGCCGCTGTTCCGAACGTTCATTCGCCAGCTTCATCTCGATGGCAGTTATGTTGGCTCCGACGGAATCGGCTGGGCAATGAAGGTGCGTCGCGCCGATGTCCCGACGGTCGAAGCCATAATGCGTAGCGGTGGAGTGCACGATTTCACCGTGCGTTGGGCGCCGGGCGGTGAGCAGGCGCATGTTGTGCCGGTCATGTTTATCGAGCCGGATTCGCAGCGCAATCGCCAGGCGATCGGCTTCGACATGTTTTCGGAAAGCGCTCGCCGCGCGGCGATGATCGAGGCGGAGCGTACTGGCCAGCCAACTGCGACCGGCAACGTCGTTCTGCAGCAGGAAGGCACGGCAACCGGCCAGCCGGGATTTCTGGTCTATATGCCCGTATTTACGGTGGCACCGAGCGGGGAAGGTCGCAAGCTCCGGGGCTTTGTCTATTCGCCATTCAATGCGCAGCGTTTTCTCGAATCTTCGATTGACCAGAACCATCTGGAAGGCGCTGGCGTGCGGCTGTTCGATCAGGTTCGGACGGGCGGACAGGCTTCTCTGAAGCCGCTGGCGGCCATCGACCCAGACGACGATTCCGGCGAAATGGTGCGAAGACCAATCGATATTGCCGGGCATCGCTTTATGTTAGAGATTGAGGCTCCGGCTACGCCGATGCTTTCGATCATGTCAGTAATGACACTGCTATTCGGCCTTCTGGTGGCAACGCTGCTTCTGGTGCTAGCGCGACTGCTGACGCAACAGGCCGCCGAAGACAGGATCGCGCTGGCGTGGTTCGAACAGCAGTCCTCGATCCGCAACTCGCTGACACGTGAATTAAATCATCGTGTGAAGAACACGCTGGCGAACGTGCTGTCGATCATCTCGCTCACCCGGCGGCGCGCAACAAATCTCGGCGAATTTGCCGATAGCCTTGAGGGCCGCATCCGAGCGCTTTCGGCAACGCACGATCTGCTCACCCAGTCCGACTGGGGCACCACACCGGTTTTGCTGGTGGTAAAGGCAGAATTGGCACCCTATGCGCAGGATCAGCAGCGGCATCTGGAAATGGGCGGGCCGGACGTGGAACTCGCACCCAACGATGCCCTTTCGCTGGGCCTTGCCGTACATGAATTGGCGACCAATGCTGCGAAGTATGGTGCGTTGAGTGTGGAAAGCGGGCGCGTTTCGATCCGGTGGGAAATGGCGGGCGATGACGTGGCATGGATCGAATGGGTCGAGCGGGGTGGCCCGCCCATTGATCCTGAACTGCGCCGCAAGCGCGGCTTCGGCACCGAACTTATCGAGAAGATCGTGGCGCATGAATTGCGCAACCCGGTGGATCTGCGGTTTGAACCAGAAGGCGTGCGTTGCACATTGCTGATCCCGGTTCGCCGCCGTGGCGATTTTGCTATTCGTCAGCGCCGCCCTGCCTGACACCGACGCAAAAAGGGGCGCCTAACATGTCAGCGCCCCAAATGGTTTGCGTGAAGTGCCGCTTAGAGCGGGCGGCTTGATCCGAAGAACAGAGCCTGGCTGATCGCCGTGCGGACCGTCTGTTCTTGAAACGGTTTGGTGATCAGATAGGTCGGCTCTGGCCGATCGCCGGTAAGAAGGCGTTCGGGATAGGCGGTGATGAAGATGACCGGCACAGAGCCGATCTTGAGAATATCGTCCACTGCATCAAGGCCCGAACTGCCGTCTGCCAACTGGATATCGGCAAGGACAAGGCCGGGTTGTTCGCGTTGCACGATTTCCAACGCCTGCGTGCGCGTAGCGGCCATGCCGCAAACATCGTGGCCCAGCGAACGGACCAGATCCTCAAGCTGCATCGAGATCAGCGGCTCATCCTCGATGATCAGCACCGAAGTTGCAGCTTCGCCGTCGATTTCGGCAATGGCATCTTGCACGAGCAGTTCGACATCGGCGGGATCGCGGCCCATGATATAGGCCGTCTCGTCAATGCTGAAATCTTCCAGCGTGGTCAGCAGCAGCGCTTGCCGGTTGGCTGGCGTCATCGCGGCAAGCCGTTCCTGTGCTGCGGCTTCATGCTGTTCTAGGATGCCGGGCGCACGATCAGCGGTTTCCACATGTGCGGTTGACCAGACGCGATTGAAAACATGATAGAGCTGCGGGCGGCCTTCACCGATGCGCGCGCGCAAATCTTCATCCACCAGTGCTGCTTCAAGCGTGGCACGGACAAAGGAATCGCCAGCCGACTGGCTTCCCGTTAGCGCGCGCGCATAGCGGCGCAAATAGGGCAATTGATTGGCAACCTTGGAACCCAGAGACATTTGCACCCCTTCCCGGTCAGTAACGTGCGGCTTAAACGTACGAAACGAGCATCCGGTTCCCGGCGGGAACCCGATCAGTGTCTTATACCTCGGTTAGAGATGCAACGACCCAATCGCAAAGAAGGTCCGGAGACGCAGGCTTTTGAAATTGTGCGGCAAAGGCATGGCTCGGGGGTACCGCGTCGGCATCGAAGGCCGAGCTGAATGCGACGGCACACCCCAGATCCCGCAATTGATCGGCAAGGTTGAGCGTATTTCCGTCGGGCAATTGAAGATCAAGTAGTGCGGCGTTTGGCGTGCGCTGCGCCACAAGGCCTGCCGCCGAGGCCAAGGTCGTTGCCACAACCACGTCCATGCCTCGGTCGATCAAGGCATCCTCGATTGCCATCGCAACCAGAATGCTGTCTTCCACGACAAGTACGAGCGGATTGCAAGATTGCTCTTGTTCCAGAAAATTCCCCACGCCGGACCGGGATTGCCGGTGATACACGAGCCGGACCTAGTGCACATGTCGGGAACAAACCCTGTCATTTGACATAGCATGGGCGCGAGCGCCGTGTTTGTGCCGATGTTTCTGCAACGTATATTCGACGTATATTTAGGTCTGGGCAGGAGGAGGGACGATGGCAAGAGACGACGAATTGATCGGGAGTGATCGCAACGAGCAGGGACAGTTCGTGCGCAACGGCGGCCAGCGGTGCATGGAATGCCCGCTTGAACGACTGCCCGGCCTGCATCAGCCCTTATCCGACGTAAGGCGTTGGATCGCGGCGTTCCGCGAGGGGGAAATGCGATTTGGGCGAGGTGAACAGGTGTGGGCACAGGGAACCCGTCCGCCTTATCTCTATACGGTTTTGTCGGGCGTACTCATGCGCACGCGACTGCTTGAAGATGGGCGGCGCCAGATCGTGAACTTCATGTTTCCTGGCGACTTTATCGGGCTTCAGGGCGCGCTTGACGGTGAGATAAGCCATTCTGTCGAGGCAATGACGAATGTGGCGTTGTGTGCCTTTGCGCGCGGGCGGTTTTTTGAACTCGCCGCGCAGCAGCCGCAACTGTCGTTCGATCTGACGTGGCTGGCCGCACACGAAGAAGCCGCGCTTGAAGAGCATATCGTATCGCTGGGGCAACGGAATGCGCGTGAGCGTATGGTCGCTCTGGCGGTTTTTCTGGTGCAGCGTGGCATCGATACGGGGCTTGCGCCGGACGGTGTGCTGCAATTGACGGTCACCCAAAGCCAGATTGCGGATATGCTGGGACTTTCTTTGGTTCACACAAACCGCAGCCTGCAAGCGCTGCGGCGTTTGGCGCTGGTGGACTGGACCCTGACATCGATCCGCATTCCCAACATGGCAGAGGCGCGGCGCTTTGCACGGCTAGACAGCCCTTCGCCCGCTCCTCGGCCTTACATTTAATCAGATTTTCTCGAATTTACTTCTGATATCATTGAAAAATAAGGAAAACTTTTTTGATTTTTCCGGGAACCGTTTCGGATGATCGCACGTTTAGTCCGTGTCACCGCCGAGACCCCCCCTCCCGTCCAAGCGGCTGGTGATACGATCCCGAAAGGTCCCCGATGGAAACGTCGGGGACCTTTTTTTGGTGATCAACCCCGACCGTGCAGCAATGTGCGATCGGGGTTTTCTTTTGGCGGGGTTTCCTTTCGGGCCAATCAGAGCGCCTTCTCGTAAATCACATAGGATTTGTTGATCTGGCTGTTGATTGCTTCGGCAATCGCATTCATCCCTTGGTTATCGTCAAGGATCCAGCCTATCTCTGCGCGGGTTGAGCCATAGTTCTGCACCGAGGTGCGCCGGATCGATTCAATCATCATGAAAGCCAGTTGGCTGGCAAGGCGCGATGATTGCAGGCGTTTGCGCACACCCATCAGCGGTACACGCATTGTCCGGACCTTTGGATTGCGCAGCCACAGCAGCAGCTTTGCCCAGTTGAACGGGAATAGGCTGCCGCCCATTGGTTTCAGCTTCTCGTTCAGATCGGGCAGGGTCATCATGAAGGCAACGGGTTCGCCTTCATACTCCGCCACCATGATCAGATCTTCGCGCACGATTGGCTTGAATTTCTTGCCGGCATAGAGAATTTCAGCATCGCTAAAGGGAACGAAGCCCCAGTTGTCCGACCATGCATCGTTCAGGATATCGAGGATCAGCGCCGCTTCCTGTTCGAACTTTGATTTGTCTACCTTGCGGATGCGGATCTTGGCGTTTTTCTCACCCGATAGGACGATGCGCTGAATTAGAGGCGGGAATTCTTTGGTGATATCCAGATCAAAGCAATTCAACACCTTGGCGGGCTGATAGCTCAAAGCATTGATATAGTCGTCATAGCGCTTGGGTTGATGGCCCATCATCACCGTAGGGGGATGGTCAAAGCCTTTGACTAGTTGGCCGGGTTCTTCCCAGATCGACATTGACAGCGGTGCAAGCACGCGGGTCATGCCCTTGCCGCGCAGCCACTCTTCTGCCTTGCCAATCAGCGCCTGCGCCACGGCTTCGTTCTCGGCCTCCAGCAGGCCCCAATTGCCGGTCCCCGGTCCCATGCCCTGCGACGGGTCCATCGCGATGGCTAGCAAGTCTATATGCGCGGATATACGCCCGACCAAAGCCCCGGCACGGCGGGCGAGAAAGAGCTGGACATCGGCATGTTCGAAAAACGGGTTCTTGCCGGGTGTGATAAGCTCTTCCGCTTCCATCCGCAGGGGAGGCACCCAGTTCGGATCATCTGCATTAAGCCGATAGGCAAGATCCACGAATGCTTTCCGGTCTGCCTTGCCGGAAACGGGAGTGATGATTATTTCGCCTTGGGCCACGATCTTGCCTTTGTTTGCGGGTAAGCGGGTTACAGCGGTCGGACTGCGGTCCGGCTCGTCAAATTGTCAAGCCGCGTGGCGCAGTGTGGGGGTGCCGCGTGGTGTAAAAAGCCGGTTTCAACCGGCAGATACGGGTCATACTGGAATTTGTGGCATGATTGCGACCGATACGCTCGAACCTGCCGCTGCGCCCATCAAGGCAGCGGCATCGCTCCCGCCGGGTCTGGCGGGCACACCTGACGACAAGGAAATGCTCCGCGCCGCGGTCGATCTGACGCGCGATATCGCGGTGGCGCGCCCCGAAATCTATTGGCCGGACATGCTGGTTTCCGCCGCGCTCGGCTATGCGGCGCTGGCAGGTGCGATCCTGCTGGATAACCCGATGATTGCGGCGCTTTCGGGCGTCGTATCGGCATTGGCGCTCTATCGCGCGCTGCTGTTCATCCATGAACTGACGCACATTCACAAAACCGCGTTGCCGGGTTTCCGCTTTGCGTGGAACCTGCTTGTCGGCATCCCGATGATGATACCCTCGTTGATGTATGAGGGCGTCCATACACTGCACCATGCGCGCACCCGCTATGGTACGGCGGAAGATCCGGAATACCTTCCGCTGGCATTGATGAAGCCGTGGTCCTTGCCGGTGTTTGCGCTGTCCGCGCTGCTGCTGCCTGTGGGGCTGTTAATCCGGTCGGCGGTGCTGGTGCCGCTAGGCGCCGTGATCCCGCCATTGCGCAAGCTGGTGTGGGAACGCGCCTCTTCGCTATCGATCAACCCGGATTTCCGCCGCCGTCCACCTGAGGGCGATTTCGCGCGCATGGTGTTCTGGCAGGAACTGGGCGCGTCGGCATGGGCGATCTTCTTGGTTTGGTGGAGCGCGACGCATTCGTGGCGTCCGCTGCTGATCGGTCTTGCAGTGATCTCCCTCACCGCGCTGCTCAATCAGGTTCGCACGCTGGTCGCGCATCTGTGGGAAAATGAAGGCGAGGCGATGACCGTCACGGGCCAGTACCTCGATTCGGTCAATGTGCCGCCGCCGGCTGCGCTTGCGCCGTTCTGGGCACCGGTGGGCCTGCGCTACCATGCGCTTCACCACCTGCTGCCGTCGATGCCCTATCACTCGCTGGCCGAAGCGCACCGCCGGTTGCAGAAGCATCTGGGACTGGAATCGACCTATGAAAAAGCTAACTACGTCGGCCTGATGCCGCTTGTCGGTCGGCTTGCGCGCAGCACGATGATGCCGCGCTGATCCGCACAGTCCGCGCCGGGGGGTTATTCCTCGGTGCGGATCAGCACGGTTTCCCCGATCAGGAGGAACAGCACGAACGGTGCCCATGCCGCCAGAAACGGCGGGTATGCGCCGAAGTTGCCCATCGCCAGCGCAGCATTGTCGAACACGAAATAGGCAAAGCCCAGCGCCATGCCGATCACCGCGCGCACAAAGAGGTGCCCGGATCGCGCAAGCCCGAACGCTGCCACCGCGCCCAGCAGTGGCATCAGCAATGCCGAGAGCGGGCCAGACAGCTTGTGCCACCACTTGCCTTCCAGTTCGGTGGTCCGAAAACCTGCCTCGCGGATGGCGGAAAGCGATGTGTTTAGCTGTGTCAGCGATTCCGCATCGGCATCCACCCGGCTGATCAGCACCTGCACCGGTTCGACCGACTTGGCATAGACCTCATCCCGGCCAAGCGCCGATTTGCGCGCGCTTTGCACGTCGAACAGCACGGGCGAGCGGAATGTCCAGCCCGGATTGGCGTAGGCAGCCGACGGCGCGGTCACGATTTCTGTCACCATCCCGGTCGGGTCACGGCGATACCAGCTTACCCCGGTCATGTGCATGGCCTTGCCTTCACCCGCCACGGCACGGGCAAAGAGAATGTTCGGCCCGTCCTGCAACCAGACGTTGGCCTTGGTTCCCGACTCTTGAGGGATCGGGCCATACTCCACGTTCTGCCATGCTTTCAGCGTAGAGGTTGATCGCGTGACCACGCGTTCGTTGAAGCCGAAAGTCACCGCCGATGTCACCGCCGCTACCAGAAACAGCGGTGCCAGCACCTGGTGCGCAGAAAGGCCGGCGGCCTTCATCGCGATGACCTCGCTGTTCTGGTTCAGCGTCATCAGCGTGATGATTGTGGCCAGCAGCACAGAATAGGGCAGGAACCGGCTGATCAACTGCGGTATCCGCAACGAAACATAGGTCAGCAATTCGCCTTGCCCGTTGCCCGGCGCAGCCAGAACCTTGCCGCTTTCGCTGAGCAGGTCGAGCATTTGCAGAACCAGCACCAGCATCAGCAGCACGGCGATGATACGCACCGCAAACATCTTGGCGATATAGATCGCCAGCGTGCGCGACGGGAAGAACTCAAGCTGCATGGGCGGCCTCTTCGTCCTGCGTGCGAACTTCATCCGGCAGGCGCTTGCGGTCGAATAGTTTGCGGATTGCGCCGGCGATCTTGCCGAACACCGTTTCCAGTGCGCCGATGGGCTGGCCGCCGGGAACATAGGCGATGCGCCAGTACATCCACAGGATCAGCGCGGCAAACAGCACGAATGGCCCCCACAAGGCCAGCACCGGATCGATGCGGCCAAGGCTCGCCACGTCCTGCCCGTACTGGTTCACCTTGTGATAGGCGACGACCATCACGATCGACAGGAACACGCCAAGCGCCGATGTGGATCGCTTGGGCGGCACCGCCAGCGCAACCGCCAACAGTGGCAGCAGGAACATCATCACCACTTCGACGATGCGGTAATTGAAGCTGGCTTGCGATTGTACGCGCACTTCTTCGGAATAGCGGTCATTCCAGCCGATTTGGAGCAGTTCGGGCAGGAAGTATTCGCGATCTGCATCACCACGTTGGCGGAACTGCTCGATCTTGGGCAGATCGATGGGCAGATCGTGGCTGGCAAAGGTCAGCACGCGGGGCGAGGCAATGCCCGGACCGTCCTGTACGATCTGGCCATCGGTAAGCCGCAAGATCACCGTATCCGGGCTTTCGCGGTTGGCGAAGAAGCGGCCCTCGCGTGCGGAAATGACCATGACCTGTCCGTTTCCGGCTTGAAGTCGGGCGAAAATCCCGCGCAGATCGCGTCCTTCGTCGCGGCTTGAATCGACGCGCAGCGCAGTGCGATCCTGTAACGAATTGAACTCGCCCACCTTGATCGAAGCACCTAGCGCGCCAGAGCGCAGTTCGAACTGCAACTGTTCGTAGTAGTATCGCGAAAGCGGCTGAAGGTAGCTGACGATCAGCAAATTCAGCGCGGCAAGGCCGATCGCAAACATATACGGCACGCGCAGCAGGCGGGTATAAGACAGGCCCACCGCACGCATCACGTCGAGTTCCGAACTCGTCGCTAATTTGCGGAATGCGAACAGGATACCCAGCATCAACCCCAGTGGGATCGCGAGGCTGGCATATTCGGGCAGGAGGTTGGCCAGCATCTTGAATACGACGCTGACCGGTCCCCCTTCTGTGGCCACGAAATCGAACAGCTTCAGCATCTTGTCGAGAATGAGCAGCGATGCGGCGAGCACGAATACCGAGAGCATCGGCACGAACACGAGCCGGGCGATATAGCGGTCGGTAGCGGTCAGGAATTTCACGGAAGCGTTACCATGCTGTTTGACGGTGTGAGGTTCCGCGAAGCCACGTGAACCGGTCGTGAGCGATGCCAAGGCCTAGCCGCAACCTGTGATGTGGGGAAGGAAAAAGGCGTTCAGGGTTGTGAGACATAACTAAAGTTATAGTAATGACTCAGGTGGCATTGTAGGTGCCATCGCGCCGAGGGCGAGACGGCAGGGAGATGGGATCGTGACGCGGGCGAAAGTGCGTGGGGTGTGGTGGAACCGGCCAGCAAACGGACCGTCCGACCCCGAACGGTTGCAAGCGATAGCTGACTGGTGCGAAACGCTTGCGCCGACAGAGCAAGGTGTAGGGTTCCGACGAGCGATAGAGGAACTCGATTTCGGAGCCGGTGCTGACCCTGCGATGCAGAAGGCCGCCAGACAGTGGATTGCGCTTCTGGCAGATTCGGGTGCGTTCGAAAGTGCCGCGATTGCGATGATCCCGCGTAGTGCGATCTACACTTGCGGCCGTTTGGCGGATTGCGAATTCGTAGCGGAGATCATGTTGCACGATGGTTCCGCCGCGCATTCGCGCTTTGCCCAATGCCTGTCGATGTCGCTGCTTGCCGCCTTGATGCGCGCGCTGGCGGTGCAACTGACCGAGACGCACGTTTTGGCACCGAACTGATTGGGTAGCAGAGGCCAGAGTGGCAGTTTAGCGCCGAAGCGCCGCGCGAATCAGGCCTTTTCCAGCGTGCATTGCAGCGGATGCTGGTTCTGCCGGGCGAAATCCATTACCTGATTCACTTTGGTTTCGGCAATTTCATAGGGAAATATCCCACAAACGCCGACCCCGCGCTGGTGAACGTGGAGCATCACCCGAGTGGCCTGTTCAAGGTCCATATGGAAAAAGCGCTTGAGGACCATCACCACGAATTCCATCGGGGTATAGTCGTCATTCAGCATCAGCACTTTGAACTGGCTGGGCTTCTTGGGCTTGGCGCGGGTCTTGGTCGCGATCCCGACCTGATCGTCACCACCGGGACCGCGCACATCGTCATCCTCTGCGCAGCGCAGCGGCTCGGACAGGTCCGGTCGGTCGAAACGGTCTGGGGTCATGATTGGGCGAATATCGCATTCACCGGCTTCATCCACAAGAGGGAGGAGGTGCCAGATGTTATTGGGATGATGAAAAGTTGTTTTGATAAGACAAAAGGACCGGACGGAAGTCCCGTCCGATCCTTTGTATCTCGTCAGACAGCGCCAGTGGCGCCGCCGATCAGGTTCAGGCGGCCTGCTTCATCTTTTCAACCGCGAGGCTGACGCGGGTCGAGATGGGCTGGAACGCTTCGTTGGCGAGCTTCAGCAGGGCTTCGCTGTTCTTCGAGCTGGCGGCGACCGCAGCGTCGAAGTTCTTGCGCATCAGCGCCGACTGCTTTTCGAAGAATTCGGTGGGCGACTTGACCGTGGTCAGATCCTTGACGTCGGCGGTCATGGTTTCAAAAACCGACTTGGTTTCTGCAACATAACCCTTGGTCATTTCCTGCAGGCCCGAAGCGAAAATCTTCGACGATTCGACGACGGCTTCGACGTTGCCCTTGGCGAATTCGCCGGCATCGCCAAACGCAGCCTGGCCCTTTTCAAGAGCGGCCTTGGCCTTTTCCTGAGCGTCCTTGAAAGCGGCAGACATCTTTTCAGTCATTTCGGTGGTGGTAGCCATTGCGAACAGTTCCTTTTTTGGCGCCGTCGTTGCTTTGGGGGCGGCGCTGATTTGCTTCACGCTGGGTGTGGCGGTGAAAGGACGCTTGCTCGCGGGCTTCACCGCAGGCGCGGGTGCTGCTGCCACTGGCGGCTGTGCACGGCGTGCCTTGGTTACGGGTTTCTCGGCAATTTTGCGGACCGGCTTCGCCTTAGTCGACTTTGCGACCGCTTCGGGCTTCACGGATACAGCCGCAGTTTCAGCCACAGGCGTTTCCGCCGCAGGAGCTTTGACAGCGGCCACCTTGGCCTTGGGCGATTTTACCGGCATCGCAGCCTCCTCGACAGCGGACTGCAGAGGTGGCTGAGCAGGTTCCTTCGTGGCAACCGCCGGAACTTCCGGCGCTGGTACAGCTTCGTCCACTTTCAGAGTGGTTTCAGCCAGACCGTCCTTTGTTTCTTCGACCATCACTGCGACTCCTGCTCATCAAAGAAAGCAGGACTGCCCTGCTTGTCTTTGCTGCATTGCACAAAATAAGTGCGTGCGTCGCGATGTCAAGAATTTTTGTGCAGTGCACAAAATCTGAAATGGTTGCAAATCGGACCATTGCCGATCAGCGGCTGCGGACATATCGGCCTGGTGCATCCTCGATAACCTTGTCGCCCTCACCTCCGGGTACACGCTTGCCCTTCGCCGCAATGCGCGCCGGGCTTTGCTCACTGACCCACTCGATCCAGTCTGGCCACCAGCTGCCTTTGGTTTCTTCGGCTCCTGCGACGAATTCGTCGAGACTCGTCGGGTTGCCGTGGTTCAGCCAAAACTGATATTTGCCCGATGAAGGCGGGTTGACCACACCCGCGATATGCCCCGATCCGGCCAGAACGAACTTCCAGTTGCCCGACAGATGGCGGGTCAGTTTCCACACGCTGTTAGGCGGTGCAATATGATCCTCGCGCCCGGCCTGAATATAACATGGTGTTGCAATGCGGCGCAGATCAATGGGGGTATTGTCCACCACCAGTGCATCGGGGATGACCAGCCGATTGTCGCGATAGAGATCGCACAGATAGGCCTGGTGCCATTTGGTTGGCAGATTGGTGGTGTCGCCATTCCAATGTAGCAGGTCGAATGCAGGGTAATTTTCGCCCAGCAGGTAGTTGTTGACCACGTAGTTCCAGATCAGATCGGTTCCGCGCAGCGCGTTGAACGTCGCCGCCATGTACCGCCCGTCAAGGTAGCCGTCGGTCGAAAGGCTGCCGAGCATCTTCAACTGGCTATCGTCGATGAAGTTCTTCAGCTCGCCGGCATCTTCGAAATCGACCTGCGCGGTAAAGAAGGTGGCACTCGCCACCTTGTCGGCCTCGCCCCGCCGCGCCAGCACCGCCAGTGTTGCGGCCAGCGTGGTGCCGGCCACGCAATAGCCGATGGTGTGGACGGCGGGCACTTTCAGCCGCGCGCGCACGTGATCGATGGCTTCGATTTGCGAGCGCACATAATCGTCCCACACCACCTCGGCCATCGAGGCATCTGCAGATTTCCACGAAACCACGAACACCGTCAGTCCCTGCTCCACCGCCCAGCGGATGAAGCTCTTCTGGGGATTCAGGTCCAGAATATAGAAGCGGTTGATCCACGGCGGGAAGATCAGCAGCGGGGTTTCCAGCACCTCGTCGGTCGTGGGGCTATACTGGATAAGCTGGAAAAGCGGCGTTTGATGCACGACCTTGCCCGGCGTCACCGCAATGTTGCGTCCCAGTTCGAACGCGTGCGGGTCGGTATGCGTCAACTGCCCCTTGCGCAGGTCGTCGAGCAGGTGCTCCACGCCTTTCACCAGATTTTCGCCGCGCGTTTCCATCGTCCGCTCGATCACGACCGGGTTGGTGAGCGGAAAATTGGCGGGCGACAGGGCATCGGTCACCACCTTGGTGGCAAAACGCAATTGTTCCTTGCGTTCGGGCGAAAGACCCTGCGTCTCCTCGGCCATCTGCTGCAACCGTTCGGCCAGCAGCAGATAGGTCTGGTGGATCAGCGCGAAGGCGGGCTGTTCGTGCCAGCGTTTGTCGGCAAAGCGGCGGTCCTTGCGGGGCAGGGCGGGGGCATCCTGCGCAGGCTTCTGGCCCCCGGCGAACTGGCCCATTACCGCGCTCCACAGCGCTACGCTTTCATTCCAAAGTTTTGCCTGCGTTTCAGCCTGCGCGATGGGCATCTGCCCGGCCATCGCCATCCATGTCTGGGTCCATTTGCCGATATCGCCCAGCCGCGCCAGCATCGGCTCGACATGGCCGGCCTGCTCGGCGCTGAAGTCCAGCCACATCTTCTGCAGCTTTGCCGCTGACATGGCCCAGTGCTGCAATTCGGCGGGATCAGCGCTCAGCCCCTCTGTCCCCGGCATCAGCGGCGCGAACATCGCGCGCATCGCTTCACCTTGTTGGCGAAACAGATCTTCGAACACGACCGAATCACTCACCGCCTTGTCCGTCATGCTTTTTCCCTGCCGTTAAGTCCGGTCTGATGCCCTGAATCTATACACACGATATGACAGGTTGTTAGCCCTGATGTCGCGCCAATGCCGTAGGGCGCGGCCTAGCGACACCAGAGTTTCCACTTTCGGCCAATTCGCGTAAAGGCCACTCAGCGGCGCTCCTGCCGCGTCTTTTGAACGAGTATTCAACCGTGGACGAAGAATTCTACCGCATGAAGCGCCTGCCGCCCTACGTCATTGCCGAAGTCAACGGCATGCGGGCCGCCGCGCGCGCCGCCGGTAGGGACATCATCGACCTCGGCATGGGCAATCCCGATCTGCCGCCGCCCCAGCACGTGATCGACAAGCTGTGCGAAGTGGCGCAAAAGCCGGATGCACATGGCTACTCGGCATCGTCGGGCATTCCCGGCGTGCGCAAGGCGCAGGCCAATTACTATGGCCGCCGCTTCAACGTCGATCTCGATCCTGAAACCGAAGTGGTGATGACGATGGGGTCGAAAGAAGGCCTTGCCTCCCTCGCCACCGCGATCACCGCGCCCGGCGATGTGGTGCTGGCCCCCAACCCCAGCTACCCGATCCACACCTTCGGTTTCATCATCGCCGGTGCCACCATCCGTTCGGTGCCGACCACGCCTGACGAACGCTATTGGGATTCGCTGGATCGCGCGATGAAGTATTCGGTGCCGCGTCCCTCGATTCTGATCGTCAACTATCCGTCGAACCCTACGGCGGAAACCGTTGACCTTGCCTTCTACGAACGCCTCGTTGCGTGGGCGAAGGAGAACAAGGTTTGGATCCTGTCGGACCTCGCCTATTCCGAACTCTATTACGACGGCAATCCCACGCGCTCGATCCTCGAAGTGCCGGGGGCAAAGGATGTCGCGGTGGAATTCACCTCGATGTCCAAGACCTTCTCGATGGCGGGTTGGCGCGTCGGCTTCGCGGTGGGTAACGCTCGCCTGATCGCCGCGCTCAAGCGGGTGAAGTCCTATCTCGATTACGGCGCCTTCACGCCGATTCAGGCCGCCGCCTGCGCCGCCCTCAACGGTCCGCAGGATATCGTTGAGAAGAACCGCGAACTCTACCAGAAGCGCCGCGACGTGATGGTCGAAGCCTTTGGCCGCGCCGGGTGGGACATTCCCAGCCCCAAGGCATCGATGTTCGCATGGGCACCCCTGCCGCCAGCGCTGATGCACCTCGGCAGCCTCGAATTTTCGAAGCAGCTCCTCACCCACGCCGAAGTCGCGGTCGCGCCGGGCGTCGGTTATGGCGAAGATGGTGAAGGCTTCGTGCGCATCGCGATGGTTGAAAACGAACAGCGCCTCCGCCAGGCCGCGCGAAATATCAAGCGCTACCTGCAATCGATGGGCGTCAATTCCTCAGCGGCGTAATACGCCAGCTCTGACGCAAGGCACGGCCCTTTCCGCCAGCGCGGAGAGGGCCGTCTCCGTTTGCATCATCCGTCATAAGCGCAGACTGGACCACCGGCATTCGATAAGGCACCTTGGCGCTCAACAAACATGAGTGGATGCCTTCCATGAATTTCCACGATCGCGTTACCGTCACCGTCGAAAACCACGTCGCCCATGTCCTGCTGGACCGGGCCGACAAGATGAACGCGCTCGACGATGCGATGTTTGAAGCTATCATTGCTGCCGGACACTATCTTCATACCGAACGCGGCGTGCGCGTGGTGGTGCTGTCTGGCGCGGGCCGTTCGTTCTGCGCGGGGCTGGACCTGTCGAGCATGGGGCAGGCTGACCGCTGGGGAGAGGGCGGCCTGGCGGAGCGCACGCACGGCAACGCCAACCGCGCGCAGCAGGCGGCAATGGTCTGGCGCAAGCTGCCAATGCCGGTCGTCGCGGCCGTTCACGGCGTCTGCTTCGGCGGCGGCTTGCAAGTGGCCAGCGGTGCGGACATTCGCTTCATTGCGTCTGATGCGCGGCTGGCGGTGATGGAAGTGAAATGGGGCCTCGTACCCGATATGGCCGGATACGTCCTGTGGCGCGGCAACGTGCGCGATGATATGCTGCGCGAATTGACCTATACCCACCGCGAATTCAACGGCGAGGAAGCCGTGCGCTTTGGTTTTGCCACTCATGTCAGCGCCGATCCGCTGGCTGATGCCATGAAGCTCGCGCAGGAAATCGCCAGCAAAAGCCCAACCGCAGTGCGCGGTGCAAAGATGCTGTCTAACCGCACGCCCGATATGACCGTGGATGAAGTGCTGATGGCAGAATCCATCGCGCAGCACGAACTGATGTATTCGAAGAACCAGATGGAAGCCGTGCGCGCCGGGATGGAAAAGCGTCCCGCAGAATTTGTTGATCCGTAATAGCCTGCTAGGCTTTCCGGTATGAAGGCCATTCACGATCCGCACGGCGCGCTCACCACAGGGCTAGCCGCGATCCGTCAGCAGTATCAGGTGCCGCAAGGCTTTCCGCCAGAAGTCATGGCGGCGGCAGAATTGGCCGCCACGCGCGCGCCCACAGCGCACGCAGATCGCACCGCCGTCCCGTTCGTAACGCTCGATCCTGCCAGTTCCACCGATCTCGATCAGGCATTCTGGATAGAGCCATCTGGCGCTGACCTGCTGCTGCACTATGCCATCGCGGACGTGGCATGGTTCGTCGATGATGGTGATGCGGTGGATGCCGAAGCATGGAAGCGTGGGGAAACGCTATACCTGCCTGATGGCAAGGCCAGCCTCTATCCGCCTGCGCTGTCCGAACGCGCCGCAAGTCTCTTGCCTGATGGTCCGCGCCCGGCGGTTGTCTTCACTGTCCGCCTTGGCCCTGATGGGGCTGCACGGCTGGATGGAGCAGAGCGGGCGCTGATCCGCAGCCGTGCCAAACTGGCTTACGATACGGTTGCCGATAGCGATCTCCCGCCCGCTTTCACCGAATATGCCCGGCGCGTGAATGAAGCAGAGTCTGCACGCGGTGCGGCGCGCGTCGATCCGCCCGAACAGGAAGTCGAAGCCTTGGGCAAAGGCCGCTATGGCCTTGCTTTCCGCCCGCTGCTGCCATCCGAACGCCGCAACGCTGCGCTTTCGCTCTCGGCCAATCTTGCCATAGCCGCCACGTTGCAAAATGCGCGCACCGGCCTGTTCCGCGTCATGGCCGGGCCAGATCACAAGGCGCTGTCCCGCCTGCGTTCCACCGCCGCAGGCCTCGACATCGCATGGGAACGGGGTGAGGATCTCAAGGCAGTGGAACGCCGCCTTGATCAGAAGAACCCGCACCATGCCGCTTTCATGATCGCCGTGCGGCGCGCGGGCAATGGTGCGGGCTATGCACCGTGGCTCCCCGGCGTCACCCCGTGGCACGAAGCGATTGCCGCCACCTATGTGCACGCGACGGCCCCCTTGCGCCGCCTTGCCGATCGCTACGTGATCCGTGCAACGCTCGCCGTCGCCAATGGTCAGCCCGTTCCGTCAGAAGTCGAAGACGCATTCCAGCGCCTGCCTACGGTCATGGCCCGCTCCGGTGCGCAATCGGGCCAGATCGAACGCGCGGTGATCGACCTTGCCGAAACCGTGATGCTTCAGGGCCGCGCGGGAGAGCGTTTTTCCGCATGCGTGACCGATGCCGAAGGCGATTCGGCGCGGGTCCAGTTGATCGATCTGCCGGTCGTCGCCCGCGCAAAAGTGCCCGAAGCCGCCCCCGGCCAGCGCGTCGATCTGCGGCTTGAAAGCGTCGATATTGCCAAGCGCCGCCTCACCTTCGTCACGGCAGAGTGAACTTCGCGCAAGAACCCCTTGCGGCGCGCGCCGCTTCCGGCTAACCGCCCCGAACCACGCAGAACCTGCGATCAAGGCCCGATGGCGGAGTGGTTACGCACCGGATTGCAAATCCGTTTACGCCGGTTCGATTCCGGCTCGGGCCTCCAAAATCTTCCTCAGTCGATCACCAGATAATATCCCGCCGCGTCGCTGGAGGAATTGCTCAGCACGATTTCAAATCGGCCGCTGAACAGTGGGGTCCAACTGCATTCGCGGCTGCGCGCCTTGGCGGGCGGGCAGACGGGCTTTGCCTCTCGGTCCAGCACGGTGAAATCGAGCGGGGCCTGACCGGGGGTGGCAATCGCAACCCGTGCGGCGCGGCCCCCGTCGAACAATTGCGGCAGGCGCACCGTGGCGCCGGGATCGATCTTCCCCGCTTTGTACGCCGGGCCAAGCACCCGGCCACGATAGGGCGGGATGATTGGCATCTCTGCCTGCGTGCGCCATTGCGCCACGGGATCGGCGGCAGGCTCCATTGGTTTGGCACCCAAGGCATCAAGCGCGGCGAGCAGTTTGCCGAGATGTTTGGGCTGATCCTGCGCCGCATCGGCCTGTGCGAGAATCCTTGCAACTTCCTCTGCCGGACCATTCGCTGCTGCCGTTTCAGCCGATTGCGCCGGAACGGACGTGCAGCCAGCCATCGCTGCCACCAGAGCAAACAGGACCAACCATTTCATCGTCATGGTGCAGGCTCCAGAATGAATTGCGCGCCACGCGGTGGCTCACCCAGCCGCAGCAACAACCCGTGCCGCTGCGCAATCGCCCGTGACAGCGCAAGGCCTAGGCCATGTCCGGGTTTGTCGTCGGGCAACGATGCGCGGGCGAACCGTTCGAACACCCGCTCGTGCTGCTCGCGCGCAATGCCGGGGCCATCATCTTCCACCGTCAGGCGCGGGCCGGGGGCAAGCGTCAGGCGAACATGTCCGCCTTCGGGCACATATTTGATCGCATTGTCGAGTAGATTGGAAACGAGCCGCGTGATCTGCATCCGCTCGCCCAGCACCGTCACGCCCGGCGTGATTGCGGTTTCGAAGGCAAGGCCGCTTTCCTCAGCGCTTGCTTCGTAAAGCTCGGCAAGGCCAGTCAGCAGTTCGCTAAGATCGAATTCGGCCAGCCCTGCCAGATCGCCCCTGCGGCTTTCCGCCGATGCGATATCCAGCAGCGAATCGAGCATTGCGGCGATACCGCGAATGTCCTCGCGCGCATGGACCAGCGCACCGCCGACCGTTTCGGGATGCTCCTTCATTACTGCACCCAGCCGGTTGTCCAGATGCATCAGCGGCGTGCGCACTTCATGGGCGACATGTTCGGAGACCTGCTTGTAGGCTTTCAGCAGTTGAGCCTGCCGCGCCAGCAGCCGCGTGCCGTGTCCTGCCATTTCGTCGATCTCGTCCCCCCCGCGCTGGCGAGCGGGGAAGCTGGCGGCGCGGCCATCGGCGGCGGCGCCCAATGCGGCATTCACCGCGTTCATCCGCTCTGCCAGATGCCGTGCGGTAAACCATGCGACCAACGCCACCGCGCCGATGATGGCCGCGCCCACGGCAAGGAACGCGGCGGACAGCACGAACTGCGCGGCGCGATCACTTTGATATTCGCGTGCTACCAGCAGTTGCAGATCAGGTGCAAGCATAGCCCCTTGCGCATAGACGGGTGTGCCATCGGCCAGCGCGATAAAGCCTTCTTCCGATTGCTTGGCGTTGATCTGCGGCCAGCGTCTCTGGTCCCCGGCCAGTGGCCTGCCCGCCGCATCCGCCAGCATATAGTGTGAACGGCGCGCATCAAGGCTCACCACCGCCTGCCGGTCTGCCACACGGCGCAGCAGTTCTTCCCGTCCCGCGGTGGCATAGATGTCGATCAGGCCCGCCATATCGGTGGCGACGGTGGCTGAAAGCGAAGCGCGCGTCTGGCGCTGAACGATGATCGTGGTCACGGCAAACAGCACGGCCACCGCAATCACCGCGATCAGGATCGATGCAGCAGTCAATTGCCCGAAGATCGAGCGCTGGCCGCGCCGAGGGGGGCTGTGCCCGGTCATTCGCCTCTCGTCAGGCGGTATCCGGCACCCCAGATGGTTTCCAGCGCTGGCGCGCTAAAGCCATCTTCCAGTTTGCGCCGCAGACGGCCGATGTTCACGTCCACCACGTTGGTTTGCGGATCGAAGTTCATGTTCCACACATCGCGCAGCAGCATTTCGCGCGTCACCGTCTCGCCGCCGTTCTCCATGAAATAGCGGAACAGCGCAAATTCGCGCGGCGAAAGCGGAATGTGCTTCCCTGCGCGAAAGGCGGTGCGCGCTTTTACATGGCATTCGAACGCGCCATAGATGATAACCGCGCCGTGGACCGCGCCCGCCGCGCGCCGGTGCAGGGCACGTACCCGCGCCACAAGTTCCTGCGGTTCATAGGGTTTGGCCAGATAGTCATCGACCCCGGCGTCCAACCCTTCGATCCGGTTTTCGCTGCGGCCCAGCGCGCTCAGCATCAGCACTGGTGTGCCCACACCCGCTGCGCGTAGCCGCGATACCACGCTCAAACCGTCAAGATCGGGCAGCATCCGGTCAAGGATGATCACGTCGAATGCTTCGGCTCCGGCGCGTTGCAGGCCAGCAGTGCCGCTTTGCTCCCACGTCATGCGGTCGCCATCGGCGCAGACAAGTGCCTGCACGGCTTCCGCTGCACGCGGATCGTCCTCGACATAGAGGATGTTTAGATTGCCCATCAGCCTCGCACCCCGGAATGACCTCTTTGGCAAAGACCAGTCCGTCCGACGCGAATATTCACGCCGGACGGTGGTCTTGCAACTGCTCAGTTTCGAATGAACTGTCAGCGCATGTCCTCAACCGAGACCCAGCCTTTTGTGCCGAAGCTGTCGCTGACCTCGATCAAAAGACCCGTGCGCTGCCCGGTGGGGGTGAGAGCGGTTCCGGCGCGCACGGTGCGGAGCGTTGCAGACTTGGTATCGGCAGAAGCGTACATCTTCGTGTCGATGGCGGTGACGGCCGAAGCCGATGCAGCGGGGGCAGCAGCGGTGGCTGGAACCATCGATGCCAAAGCCGGACCTTGCGCGGCAACGCCGTTGAACGCCTTGACGAAAGCCTCGATCAGCATCTGGCCGTCCTTGCTACCGGCATAGGCCGCACCAGTTGCGCCATTGGCCACCGCGCCGATGGTGCCACCACCGCTTCCGAACGAGATCGAGGTTTTCTTCACTTCGCCCGAACCCGATGCCACGGTCTGCCCGCTGGCAGGGCTGATCAGGCGGATACCTGCGGCCACGACCTTCTTCTTGCCGCCAAAGCCGCCGAACATGCCCAGCATCGCCCCGCCGCCGGGCAGGCCCCGCATCAGCCCGCTGGCCGCGCCCGACCGCACAAGCCCTTCCATCGCCACGCCCTTCGCCGTTTCGATCGACTTGTCGACCTCTTCCTTGTCGCCTGCGATCACGTTCATCAGAAAGGTTGCGGGCTTGCCGCTAGCCGGATCGTGCAGGGTGAAGCACCCCGATTCACGCGCCATCGCCGCGATCAGTTCGCGCGGAGAGCTGAGGCCATATTTCGTCCAGCCTTGCGTATCGCCATCCACCAGCGCAACCGAACCGATGGCCTTGTCGCACTTGGTCAGCGTCACCGGCGGCTCCTTGTCGGCCGCCTGCGCGGCCACCGGAAATCCGCCCAGCAAGCCGGCAGCAAGGGCAAGTGAAGCGATGAATCTGGTTTTGTGCAACATGATGACCGACACCCCTCGGTAGACCTGCCGCACCTTTGCTGCGGCCACGGGGTGACAATGCGCTTGCACCCGCCCGACTCCCACACAACAGTCCTGTCATGCTCATGACAAATGCTGTTACCCGCGCGATTGTGGGCGAAATCGAATTCGCGATGCGCTGATGGCCAAGGCGTGTTACACCTATAGGCAATCGATTGCAGAAAAACCCCGGAGAGGCCGATGACCCAGTTTGACCCGGATGATCACCCGCATCGCCGCCAGAATCTGCTCAATGGAAAGTGGGTGCTCGTCTCTCCCCACCGCGCGAAGCGTCCGTGGCAGGGTGAGACGGGGGAGGCGGTGCAGGCAGGCGGCCCGGCCTACGATCCCACCTGCTACCTCTGCCCCGGCAACCTGCGTACTGGTGGTGATCGCAATCCTGATTATGCGGGCGCCTTTGCCTTCGATAACGATTTTCCCGCACTCATGCCCGATACCCCCGCGCCGCAAAGCGCCGATCCGGTGTTCCGCATGGAGGCCGCACGCGGCACCGCGCGGGTGATCTGCTATTCGCCCGATCATTCGCGCACGATGCCGCAGATGAGCCTGCCCGCGATCCGTAGCCTGATCGATTGCTGGGCGGATGAAAGCGCGGCGCTCGCACAGAGCTTCGCCAATGTCGCCGTATTCGAAAACAAGGGCGCGATGATGGGCTGCTCCAGCCCGCATCCCCACGGCCAGATCTGGGCGAGCGATTTTGTGCCTACCGAAGTGGCCGACGAGGACCGTGAACAGGCCGCATGGCGTGCCGCGCGTGGCAGCGTCCTGCTCGATGAAGTCGCCACACGCGAACTCGCAACGGGGGATCGCGTTGTCGAAGCCAACGATCACTGGCTGGCCGTGGTGCCGTGGTGGGCCGTCTGGCCCTTCGAAATCCTGCTCATCGCGCGCGATGATGTGGGCCGGATAGAGGCGCTGCCTGATACCGCCCGCGATGCGCTGGCCCAGATCCTGCGCGCCATCACGCGCCGCTATGATGCGCTGTTCGGCACCAGCTTTCCCTATTCGATGGGCTGGCACCAGTGCCCGGGCGGCAGTGCCGATCCAGCGGCATGGCGGCTCCACGCGCATTTCAACCCGCCGCTCCTGCGCTCTGCCACAGTGCGCAAGTTCATGGTCGGGTTCGAAATGTTTGCCGAAAGCCAGCGCGACCTGACGCCCGAAACCGCCGCCGCCCGCCTGCGCGCGCTGGAGATCGAAGCATGACCGACCTTGCCACCCGCCTGACCGCAGGCTTCACCGCTGCTTTTGGCAGCACCCCCGATCTTGTCGTCCGCGCGCCGGGCCGGGTGAATCTGATTGGCGAACACACCGATTATAACGACGGCTTCGCCATGCCCATCGCCATCGGGCAGGAAACCCGCGTCGCCTTCCGCCCCCGGCCCGATGGTCCGCTAAACGTCGCTGCGCTCGATTTTGCCGAAGGTGACAGCTTCAATCCCGCCAATCCGCAACCGTCAGGCGGCGGCTGGCGTGATTATGTGCGCGGCGTGGTCAGCCAGTTGCGCCTTGCCGGGGTCACCGTGCCCGGCGGCGATCTTGCCATCGCCGGGTCGATTGCCAAGGGCACAGGCCTTTCATCATCCGCCTCGCTGGAAGTCGCCGTAGCGCGCGTGATCCTTGAAGCTTTGGGCCAAAGCTGGAACCCGGTGGACCTTGCCCTGCTGGCCCAACGTGCGGAGTGTGATTTCGTTGGCGTCCGTTGCGGCAATCTCGATCAGATCGCCTCTGCCGCAACCACAGCGGGCCATGCCCTGCTGATCGATTGCCGCACGCTCGATCTGCGCCAGATCGCGATGCCCGATGATGCCGTGGTGATGATCGTGCAATCCGGCGTGGTGCGCGGCCTTGTCGATGGCGAATACAACCGCCGCCGCGAAGAGTGTGAAAGCGCCGCCCGCATCCTCGGCGTGCCCGCTTTGCGCGATGCCGACGAAGCCATGCTCGAAGCCGCGAAGGTCCGCATGGACGAAAGCACGCTCCGCCGCGCCCGCCACGTCATCACCGAAAACCGCCGCACGCTGGACGCCGCCGAAGCGCTCGCTAGCGGAAACCTTGCCGCGATGGGCGCGCTCATGCGCGAAAGCCAGCAATCGCAGGCGCAGGATTTCGGCATCACCGTGCCCCCCACCGATGCCCTTGCCGCGCTGATGAACCATGCCATCGGTGATGAAGGCGGCGCGCGCCAGACAGGCGGCGGCTTTGGCGGCGCAGTGGTCGGGATAATGCGCAAGCACCGCGCAGCCGAAGTCCAAAACGCTGTGATCGAAGGCTACCGCACGCCCACTGGTGAAGCTCCGACAATCTGCATCGAAGCGCCAGCCGCAGGGGCAGGGCCAGTCATCTGACCGGCCCCATCCGTATCAAAACGCAATGCTCAGCGATCCGCGCACCGAATAGTCCACGCTGCCCTGCACCTGCTCGGCACCGCCAGCCAGTTGCCAGGTATAGTCCATGCCGCCCGCCAGCACGCGGGCTTCGGCGGTCCAGCCAGACTTCATCTTGTCGGCCACCAGCCGGAACTGGTCGCCATCCTCGAACTTCGCCACCGTATCGCCCAGCTTGCCCGCAAGGCGTGAACGGTAGCCGCCTTCCAGTTCGACGGTGAAGGGGCGGAAGTCGCGCGTTGCCTCACCCGCGCTCCACGATGCGGTCATGCTGCCGGTGCCGGTCAGCACGCTCGACGTGCGCTTGGCCACTTCCAGATAGATCGCATCCGATCCGCTTTCGGTATAGCCGTTCTCGCTCAGCCGGAAATAATCGAACCGCGCCATCGGCTTGATCGTCAGCCCGCCGCCCAGATCCAGCTTGTAGGATGCACCGCCCTGCGCGCCGGCTGACCAGCCCTTCCAGTTGCCCGTGGCCGAATAGCTTAGCGTGGCGGTATCGATTGATCCGGTAAATGTGCGCGAAGAGGCCAGCGATACCCGCCCGACCGATGCCTTGGCATAGGCATAGAACGGTCCGCTGGCCGTGCGCCAGAATGCGCCCAGTTCGTAATTGCTGGCATCGACCGTCTGATAATCGCCCGTCGCGATATCGCCCTTTGTATAGGCGAACGAAAGGCCCACGTTGCCGATGCCGGTGATGCGTTCGATCCCGGTCGAAAGGCCCCAGCCCGAAACCTTGAAGCCCGCGCTGCCCGTTTCGTCCTTGCTGCCCCGGAACCAGATCGGCTCCACCCAGCCGCCCGCATTGCTGATGTCGAACAGCGATGAATCGTCCATCAGATGGCGCGAGGCTAGGCGACCGCTGCGCGTCACGAAATCAAACACGCCGCCCGTATAGTCGGGCAGCAACTGGTTGAACTGGCTTTGCAATTCGGCCACGTCCTCCACCTGCAACAGGCTGGTGCCGAGATACTCCACCGCCGTCGCCTGCGAATAGATCGCTTCATAGGCCGCCGATTGCGGCGTGGTCAGCCCCAGTTCGGCAGCGGTCTTGCGCGATACGTCCAGCACCAGCGTTTCGCCTGCCACCGTTACCTCGCCGTTGAACAGCACCGGCAGTTCGGTCGTCGTCGCATCGAAGGCAGGCGAACCTTCCAGCGTTCCGGCGGTCAGGATGGTATAGCTGCCCTCGGCGTTTTCCAGCGACGATATCGTGGCCGAAACCTTTGATCCCGTGGCAAAAGTGGCCGTGTTCACGTTGATCGTGGAAGCCGTACCTTCATCGCCATCGATATAGACGTTAAGCGCGCCGCCCGAATTCACCGTCAGCGTATCGAAATTCAGCGTCGTGGCCGAATCCGCGCCAAAGGTGCCGCCGTTCACGATCACGTCAAGGTTTCCAGCATTGCTCACCGAACCCGTAAACCGCGCGGTATCGCCCAGCGTCAGCGTGCCAAGGTTCCCGGCCAGATCGATGTTGCCTTCGAAGTACGAAGTGCCCGCCATCGTCATCGTGGCGGTGCCACTGCCGAAATAGACGTCGCCTTCATACCCGCTGTCGCCCGAAAGCAGCAACTGGTCGTTGCCCGCGTTCAGATAGCTGTCGCCGTAGATGCGGCCCGAAGCCACATCCAGCACATCGTTGCCGCTACCTGTGTGAATATCACCGGTGATCGCGGTGTAGATCGTGGGATTGTCGGCATCGTAATCGTCGTCGGCCTGCTCTTCTTCCTGCGCGTCCTTGTCGATGGCGTTGAGATACTGCTTGATCGTCACGCCCGATGTGTTGGCGGAAAGATCGATGGCGCGCAGATCGTCCGTGCTCGATCCGCTCACCTTGATGAAGCCGGTGTTGTTGATCGTGGTCAGCGTGCCCGAAAGATCTTGCACGGCATAGGCGGTGCCTTCGCCCGATGAACTGATCGTGGCAGAAATCGTCCCGCTGTTCGAAAGGCTCGGCACCGTTGCCCCCTGGTTGATCAGGATCGCCACGGCCTTTTCGTCAACCGTGGTCGCGCTCACCGTGCCGGAAACGCCGATGCCATTGGCCATCGAAACGGTGCCGCCCTGTCCGCCGATCACCACGGCATAGGCATCGGTGTTGCTGTAGACGCTGCTGGCCGTCACCGTGCCATCGATGGCGAGCGAGAACGCACCGTCGCGTCCGGTGGCCGTGCCGATGACGATATTGTCGGCACTGCCCACCAGCAGCGCCGGGCTGTTTCCAACTGACGAGATCGCGCCCACGCCTTCGGAGGAATCGGTCACGCCGTCATCGTCTTCGTCTGTATCGGTATCGCTCAGGTCATAGGGGGCCGATGCTACGATGATCCCGCCGGTCACATCGCCCTTCACCTCGACCGCCGCCTTGCCGGTGCGCAGCGCCGTGCGCGAAAGCGTCTGCGTAGTGCTGCTGTCGGTGGTATAGGATGATGCCTGCGATACGCTGCCCTGAATCCTGAACGCGCCATCGATATCGCCGTTCAGCACCACACCCTGCGCGCCTTGGCCCACCACCGCCACGGTGCCTTCCACGGTCACGTCGCCGGTCACGCCCTGCGTGGAAATGCCCACGCTGTTGTCACCGATGACCGATATTGTGCCGGTGTTGGTGATATCGCCGGTAAAGTTCGATTGCACCACGATCCCGCCGGAATTCAGGCCATCGACGCGAATCGTGCCCGAATTGTCGATTGTCCCGCTCGTCGTCGCGCCCGGTCCCACCACGATGCCATAGCGGTTGCTGGCCGAAGCGATGGGGCCGTCGGCAATCCCGTTGGAATCGGTGTCTGCGCCGGTGAACGTCTCGGTCACGGTGATCGCGCCGGTGTTGGTGATTTCGGTGGTGGTGCCCGCGTTCACCTTGATGCCGGTGTCGCCATCCTTGCCGCCGGTGATGGAAATATATCCGCCATCGTCCAGCCCCACGGTGTTGTTCGAATCCACCGTTACCGCCGTCCCGCCTTTCTCCAGCGTGATCGAACCGTCATCGCCGATCCAGATATCGCCCGCGTCCGATGTCTTGATTGGCGTCGTGCGGTTTGCGTTCAGCGTGGTTGCCGCCCATCCAGCTTGCGGCACGAGCAGCGCCAGCGCGGCGGGGGCGCCTGCAAGTGTGGTGAGAAAGGTCGTGCTGCGAAGACGGTTCATAAAACCCCTCGTGAATTGGCTAAGAAAGCAGGCCCGCGCCGGGGTGCGGTCGGCGCGGGCCAGTCAGTGTTGCGACCCGCATGGAGGACTCGTGCGGGTTGTTCGACAGGTCGGAGGCGATCCGGCATTTGGCCGGTTTGCTCGTCTCCGCCGCGATTAACGGAGGCGCGGCGCCAACCCTTCGCGGCCATTGTGAAAAATGTCGCGAGATGTCCCGGAATGGTTCCCGTAAATCTGGCGTTCACGTGGGAACCGCCAGTCAAAGTGCCTGCAGCCCGCAAGAGGCATTGGTGCAAAACGGCAGGTAGCTTTGACCTTCTACGGCGACGTGCGATCCGAAGTGGCGAGTGGCGATGACAGCCTGCTCGACACGATTGACCCGATCCACCGCGAAGCGCTGGATGACGCCGCGCTGATGCGCGAAGTGGCTTTGGGGTCTGTCGAAGCCTTCTCCATTCTCGTTGAACGCCATTCGCCCGCGCTCTATCGCGTGGCCATGCGGATGCTGTCCGATGCTGCCGAGGCAGAGGACGTGACGCAGGACTGCTTCACGCGCCTTTGGCAGAACGCGCCGCGCTGGCAGCCCAGCGGGGCAGGGCTGGTCGGCTGGCTTCACCGCGTGACGATGAACCTGTGCTTTGATCGCAAGCGCCGCTTCCGCGTGGTGACCGTCGATGAACTTCCTGATCCGGCCGACGATACCCCGCTGGCCGACCGGCGGATCGAGGCTGATCAAGCCGCGCAGGCGGTCGGCGCGGCGCTGGACGATCTGCCAGAGCGCTATCGCGCAGCGCTAGTGCTCTGTTATTACGAAGGTTTTTCAAACGCTCTTGCAGCGGAGGTCTTGGACCTCAATATCAAGGCTATGGAATCGCTTCTGTTCAGGGCGCGCCGTCAGATGCGCGGGCTTCTCGAAGCGCGCGATGTTTCGTGCGCGGATCTTGAGGCGCAGGCCTGATGGCGCGCCAGGTTCCAGCCTCGCCCGCAAAGGCGGATGCCGCGCTCGACGCAGCGCTTGCCCGCGCGCCGCGCCCGGCGCTGCCCCCCGGCCTCGCCGCACGGATCGTCGCGCAGGCGACCGCGAAGCCGCAATTTTCAGCGGGGGCTGAGGCGACCGACTCTCCGGCACCGCAAACCGATGCGCCCGTAGCAAAGGTCATCCCTTTCACGCCGACGGTGGCCGTCTCGCAACCGCCCGCGCCGGTCGCACCTCGTCCGCAAAATCGCCGGATGATTTTCGGCGGTGGACTTGCTGCCTTGGCGGCGAGCGTGGCGGCTGTGATGGTGATCGGTCAACCCGGCCCGCAACCGGCAGTTTTGCCAATTCCGGCAGAAAATGCCCAGATTGCAGTGGGTTCTGAAGTGCACCTAGATGCACCTAAAGCGCACCAAGCGGCACCAACCCCGCGTCTGGCCGCCGCAGCGCCCGCTTTGAAAGCCGCTGCGGACACCAGAAAAAGCCCTGCGCAGATCGCGCCGGTTGCCCCGACGGAAAATCTCGCTCCGGCACCGGTCGAAGCACCCGTCGCCCCCCAACTTGCCACCTCTGGTCAGCGTCCTGCGCGCGATGTCGCCGGACCAAAAGCCGATTCGTCTTCCGCCCCGCGCATCGTGCCCAACGGCGGGTTGATGGGGCCGCCCGCGCCGCAGCAGGGCTGGGCTTTCACCGGCGGCGCTCCGGGTTCGGGCACGTTGCCCGGCGGGCAATCGCTGCCGAGCCAGACGACCGGCACCATGCCGCCGCCGCCACCTCCCGGCGGGCATCCGTAAGGGGCCTGTAAACGCCCGGAAATCCGGGCTATAGGCTTGGCGATGCAACACAATCCCATTCTTGTGCTGACCACCGGCGGCACTATCGACAAAGCCTATTTCGACGCGCTGAGCGAATATCAGATCGTCGAGAGCGGCATTCCCGCCCTGATTGCGCAGGCGCGCGTGGCGTTGCCGTTTCGGGTGATGGAACTGATGCGCAAGGACAGTCTGGAACTGACCGATGCCGACCGCGCGCTGATCGCTGCCGCGGTGCGCGAGGCACCGGAAAGCCGTGTCGTCATCACGCATGGCACTGATACCATGACAGAAACCGCCAAGGTGCTGGCCGACATTCCGGGCAAGACCGTGGTCCTCACCGGCGCACTTTCCCCGGCGCGCTTTGCCGAAACTGACGCACCCTTCAACCTCGGCATGGCCTTCGCCACCGCCCAAGCCGCCGTGCCCGGCGTGTGGATTGCGATGAGCGGGCAGGTGTTCGATGGGCTGAAAGTGCGCAAGGACCGCGCCGCGGGGAAGTTTGTGGCAGTTTAAGTGGCTGTTATTGCAGAAACAATATTCGTCTCCGCAAAGTCATTGCCCTTGAACAGTAGCGGCACATCACGTGCTTTGGCGAGAGCATAGGCGAACAGATCGCCAAAGTTTAGTTGTGCCGGGTGACCGTTGCCTTTGCCGTATTTCAGGAAGGCTTCGTGAGCGATGACGACTTCAGCCGGTTCGACCGGGACGATCCTGATGCCCATCTGCGTAATCAGTCTGCGGACTTCATCCGTCAGAATCGCGCCACCCCGCCCGTGGCAGACCATGAGCGCTTCGATCATGCTCCCGGCGCTCAAAATGGCATCTTCCTGATCAATACGCTCGAGAAAAGCCCTTCGTTCGACCTCGCGCAGAACGATGGCCAACAAGGCCGACGTATCGACGACGATCATATGGGCAGGCCGTTTTCGTCCCACTCGAGGTCGAAAGGGGCATCGCGATTGATCGGCAGGGCATCGATCCGCGCCAGAATCTCGTCGATCTTCTTCCGTCGTTCGGCACGGTCGGCTTCGTCGGGCTTTGCGACCGGGATGAGGCGCACTTGCGGCACACCATCGTGGTCGATCACCACTTCTTCGCCGCGCAGGGACGCAGCGATGAGTTTGGAGAGGCTGGTCTTGGCCTTGCCGATGTTGACGTGAATGGTCATGGCCTGAAGGATGCCTTGGCCAAGGGGCTTGGTCAAGGTGCGGCTAGAACCGCTTTCCGATTGTGACCACATCCTGCAATTCGTACCCGATTGCGTCGTAAAACCCGCGCGCGGCGTGATTGTCGCCACGAATCATAAGCTGGATTTTCGGACTACCGAGGGCCTTGAGCCAGTCTTCGGCGGCTTGCATCAGCAGGCGACCAATGCCTTGGCCCTGCCGTTCGGGCGCGGTGGCGAGGTAATAGACCCAGCCGCGATGGCCGTCGAAGCCGACCATCACGCTGCCGTTTAGTTGATCGCCATCGGTGGCGAGCAGGATCGCAGATGTGGGATTTTTCAGTGCAACATCAAAGTCGGCCCGCGGATCGTTCCACGGGCGCGTCAGTCCGGCAGCTTCCCACAATGCGACCACGGTTTCGCGGTCGGCGGCGGTAGCTGCGCGGATGATCACTCCCACTCGATCGTGCCCGGCGGCTTGCTGGTATAATCGTAGACCACGCGGTTGATGCCCTTCACCTCGTTCACGATGCGGGTGGCCACGCGGCTGAGGAAGCCGGCGTCGAAGGGGTAGATGTCGGCAGTCATGCCATCTGTGCTGGTGACGGCGCGCAGGGCGCAGACCGAATCGTAGGTGCGGTGATCGCCCATCACGCCCACGGTCTTGACCGGGAGCAGGACGGCGAAGGCCTGCCAGATCGCGTCATAAAGCCCGGCGTTGCGGATTTCTTCGAGGTAGATCGCATCGGCCTTGCGCAGAATGTCGCAACGTTCGCGCGTGACTTCGCCGGGGATGCGGATGGCGAGGCCGGGGCCGGGGAAGGGGTGGCGGCCCACGAACACATCGGGCAGGCCGAGTTCGCGGCCCAGCGCGCGCACTTCATCCTTGAACAGTTCGCGAAGCGGTTCGACCAGCTTCATGTTCATGCGTTCGGGCAGGCCGCCGACGTTGTGGTGGCTCTTGATCGTGACCGAAGGGCCGCCGGTGAAGCTGACCGATTCGATCACGTCTGGGTAGAGCGTGCCTTGTGCGAGGAAGTCTGCGCCGCCGACCTGCTTTGCCTCAGCCTCGAACACGTCGATGAAGGTCTTGCCGATGAACTTGCGTTTGGCTTCGGGATCGGTGACCCCGGCCAGACCGCCGAGGAACAGCGGCGATACGTCCTTGTGGACGAGCGGGATGTTATAGTGGTTGCGGAAAAGGCTGACGACCTGCTCAGCCTCACCCATGCGCATCAACCCGTGATCGACGAAAACGCAAGTGAGCTGGTCACCGATGGCTTCGTGGATGAGGACTGCCGCCACCGCCGAATCGACGCCGCCGGAAAGGCCGCAGATCACGCGGCTGGAGCCGACCTGTTCGCGAATTTCGGCGATCTTGGTCTTGCGGAATTCCGCCATCGTCCAATCGCCGGTGCAGCCGCAGACGTGGCGCACGAAGTTGGCGATCAGCTTTCCGCCATCGGGGGTGTGGACCACTTCGGGGTGGAACTGCGTGCCGTAATACTTCTTTTCATCGTTCGCGATGACGGCAAACGGTGCGCCATCGGATACTGCGACTATGCGGAAGCCAGGGGCGAACTGGGTGACCTTGTCACCGTGGCTCATCCACACCTGATGGCGTTCACCCTGCTTCCACAGACCGTCGAACAGCACGCAAGGTTCGGTAACGGTAAGGAAAGCGCGGCCAAATTCGCCCGAATCGCCCGGTTCCACCTGACCGCCCAACTGGTGGCTCATCACTTGCTGACCATAGCAGATGCCGAGAATGGGCAATCCGCTGTCGAACAACACTTGCGGCGCGCGCGGGGAACCGTCGGCAGGCACACTGGCGGGCGAGCCTGACAAGATGATGCCCTTGGGCTTCATCCGGTGGAATGCGGCTTCGGCCTGCGTGAAGGGCGCGATTTCGGAATAGACCCCGGCTTCGCGCACGCGGCGGGCGATAAGCTGCGTTACCTGGCTGCCGAAGTCGACGATCAGGATCGATTCTGAAGGCTGGATGCTCATGCGAGGCCGATAGTGGCATGGGCCTTTTCTGTCCAGACGGTGCCCGAAGCAGGACGATTGCATTCCATGCAACTGCGAGTGCGCCGTTCGCAGTTGCAGCATACGTCATTCGGCGTATTTGGGCGGCAGTTCCGATGCTTCCAGCCCACCCTGCCGGATGAACACGAACTGGGAGGATACCTGCAAAGGTGAACCACAACAGGAGGTACACCATGCGTAGCTTTACCGCGATCGCGCTCCCGATCATCTTTGCCGCTGGCCTCAGCAGCATGATGTTCACCGCCACGCTCGTCTGAGCAGCGGTTCGGCCCAAGGGCCGAGGAATGCTGAGTAACACGACAAAAGCGGCTGCCCCGGCGGGGCAGCCGTTTTGTTTTTGTGGTGCAGGTGTTTGACCCAATGATGGAGCTTGTGACAATATGACAGGCTTCTACCGGTTGCCCACCCGCGCTAGGCTTCGGCGCAATGACCGTCACCCGTTTTGCTCCCAGCCCCAATGGCCCGCTCCACCTTGGACATGCGTATTCCGCAATCGTTGCCCATGACAGGGCTTTTCGAGACGGCGGCGCGTTTCTGCTGCGAATCGAGGATATCGATGGCGCGCGTTCGCGCAGTGAACTGCACCATGAGTTTCGGGATGATCTGGACTGGTTGGGACTGCATTATCGTGAAGTGACGCCGCAATCGCAGCGTTTGGCCAGCTATCGCACCGCTGCCGACGATCTGCGCGCGATGGGCATTCTCTATCCATGTAGCTGCACGCGCGCCGAGGTGGCGGCGGCTGCGGTGGCGCAGGGGCCGGACGGGCCGCTCTATCCCGGCACATGCCTGCGCCGTGGCCCGGTGCCGGGGCCGGATGTGGCGTGGCGGCTGGACATGGAGCAGGCGGCATTGCTGGCAGGGCCGCTGGAATGGATGGACGAGCGGCATGGGCTTCAATGCGCGCGGCCCGAACTGTTTGGCGATGTGGTGTTGTGGCGCAAGGATGCGCCTGCCAGCTATCACCTTGCCGCGACGCTGGATGATGCCGCCGATGGCGTGACGCATGTGACGCGCGGGGTGGACCTGTTTCAGGCAACGCATATCCATCGGTTGATCCAGCACTTGCTGGGGCTGCCCGTGCCAGTGTGGCATCATCACCCCGTTCTGGTCGAAGCGGACGGGCGTAAACTGGCCAAGCGGCGCGATGCCCCGGCGCTGGCGGACCGGAGGCGGGCGGGCGAGGACGGGCGTGCCGTCGCAGCAGAGGTTCGAGCTACCCTATTTGACACTGGTATTTCACTGTCCGACGCCATAGATCAGAGCGCATGAAATATGTCCTCATCCCGCTGATCATCATCTTCGTCGCGCTAACGGTCGTGTCGCTGGTGCGCGGGATCATCGCGTTCCTGAACAGCACGAAGGAAGACCTGAACCGCGAACCCGGTTCCGGGGCAACGGCGAACCAGCTTTTGCAGAACAAGATGATGTTCAACCGCATTAAGTATCAGGCGCTGGCCGTGGTCACGGTGGCCATATTGCTGGCGGTTGCGCGCTGAGGCGCGGCGCTTCTGTCCAATGGTAAAGCTCAACAAGATCTACACCCGCACGGGCGATGATGGCACGACCGGTTTGGTCGATGGATCGCGCCGGGCCAAGCACGATGTGCGGATGCAGGCAATTGGCGATGTGGATGAGGCGAACAGCCTGATCGGCCTTGCCGCCGTGGCCTGCGCCGCAGAAACGGCGCGCGATTTGCAGCGTATTCAGAACGATCTGTTCGATCTGGGCGCGGACCTTGCGACGCCGGGTGATGATTTTGCGCCTTCGGAAATGGTGCTGCGTGTGGTGGGTTCGCAAGTGGAGTGGCTGGAGACGGCTATCGACGCGCTGAACGATGGCCTGCCGCCCTTACGCAGTTTCATCCTGCCGGGCGGATCGGAAGCGGCGGCACGGGTGCATGTGGCGCGGGCCGCTTCGCGCCGCGCGGAGCGTAGCGCAGTGGCGCTCGCGGCGGGCGAGCCGGTGAACCCGCAGGCGCTGGCGTATTTGAACAGGCTGTCGGACTATCTCTTCGTGCTGGCGCGCGCGACGAATACGGGGAATGACCCGCTGTGGGTGCCTGGCGCTTCGCGCTAACTCGCGTAAGGCGCAGGTAGACTTGGGCCTTTGAGGCAGTTAGGCCCCCGCCAACCAGTGCAAAGGCGAGGGAATCACATGATCAAGACGGTGGCGGTCATCGGTGCGGGCCAGATGGGCGCGGGCATCGCGCAGGTTTCGGCGCAGGCAGGCATGAAAGTCCTGCTGGGCGACGTTTCGGTGGAGCTTGCCGAAAAGGCCAAGGACAAGATAGCCAGGGGTCTTTCGAAGCTGGTCGAAAAGGGCAAGGTTGATGCGGCGCTGGCGGCGTCCACTGTGGCGAACCTCCACGCCTTTGCCGATCACGCGGCACTTTCCGAAGCCGATCTGGTGATCGAGGCCGCGACCGAGCGCGAGGACATCAAGCACAAGATCTTCGAATCCGCGGGCAAGCATCTGGCGCCCCACGCGATCATGGCTTCGAACACCTCTTCGATCCCGATCACGCGCATGGCGGTGTCCTCGCCCGATCCGCAGCGGTTCATCGGCATCCACTTCTTCAACCCGGTGCCGCTGATGAAGCTGGTGGAAGTGATCCCCGGCCTTGCCACGTCGGTTTCCACGATTGAATCGGTGCGCGATTATGTGGCAAATATCGGCAAGGAAATCGTGCTTTCGCAGGATGAACCGGGCTTCATCGTCAACCGCATCTTCGTGCCGTTCATCAACGAGGCGGCATTCGTGCTCGGCAGCGGGACGGGTTCAATCGTCGATATCGACAAGGGTGTGAAGCTGGGGCTGAACCATCCGATGGGGCCGCTGGAACTGGCGGATTTCATCGGGCTGGATACCCTGCTGGAGATCATGAAGATCTACCTGGCCTCCACGGGTGACCCGAAGTATCGCCCTGCGCCGCTGCTGCAGAAGTATGTCGAAGCGGGCTGGCTGGGCCGCAAGTCGGGCCGGGGCTTCTACGATTATTCGGGCGAGGTGCCGGTTCCCACTCGGTGAATTTGGCTCGGTGAACCGGAACGGGCGGCAACTCAGGGCGTAGTGTCCTTGCACAAGGAGATACGCCATGACCGACAGGAACACCGCCGCCCCCGAAATCGTCAATTCCGAACAAGAAGATGGTGGCGCGCAGGCACAGACCGTTGCCGACGAGGCGCTGGCACGCGCAACGAGCGTCCTTGGCGAGCAGGATCTGGGTGAGCGGGTTTCTGGGCAGGGTGACGAACCGGGTAGCACGCCTGACGTGGTTGATCACATGCGCCAGATGGTCAGCAGTGGTGTGATCGACATGGGCGCGTTCCGCGGTGAACGCAGTGATGATGACGAAGAAGGGATGCTGGGCGAAGCGGGTATTGAGGATGACACTCAGCGCGGCGCCGAGTAGCGCTACTCGGCCGGCGCTGACAGGTCGGGTGCGCGAGCCTCACCTTCGGGGTGATCGAGCGGAATGCTTTCGGCATTGGGATCTTCGACCGGCAATGTGTCGGTCGAGGTGACAACTGGGCCGGTTTGGCCAACCTGCGCCTTGCTTCGCGAATCGCTGACGCCGTCAAACACGAAGATGCCGAATGCGACTATGCTGATGCCCAGCAGCAGAATGGCGTTGGTGTGGCGCTGTGAAGCATTGCTCATGCTGGTTAACCCCCGAATCGTCGCAGATTTGCCGCCGAGAGGTTAACGTTCGACCAAGATCGGTTGTATTTATCCGCAAAGTCCGCTCGATCGTGGGGCGCCCCAATTCGAAAGTGCTTAATGGCCACCATCGTCTTGCTCGTGCTGTCCAACCTGTTCATGACCACCGCTTGGTACTGGCACATCCGCGGTGGCGCCGCAGAGGTGGCGGCGCGACCCTTGATCTGGGTCATCGCGATAAGCTGGGTCATCGCGCTGTTCGAGTATTGTCTTGCCGTACCTGCCAACCGCATCGGCGCGCTGAACGGGTGGAGCGCGGGCCAGCTCAAGATCACGCAGGAAGCGATTGCGTTGATCATTTTTGGCATATTCATGGTGGTGTTTCTGAAAGAGCCGCTGCACTGGCGGCACTTCGCCGCCTTTGGCTGCATCATGGCAGCGGTGGCGTTCCTTTTTACGGGGAAGTAGCGCCGTCCTGTTGTGGCTGATCCTTTGCCCACGGGTCAACGTGTGAAGGCTTCGGTGGGTCTGACGCTTCGCTGCTCTGATCGGCCGCCGGAACTACCGACCACGTTAGTACCAGAATCGACGCGGCCCACCATAGCGCTTTCCAGCGACTGGCGAATACGGTGCTGAGGCGAGGGCCGAACATGGCGGCCATAGTGGCGCACGAAAGTTTCCCAGTGGTTAGCACTGAGGACGAACCCTGATCGCGCGAATACGGAAGCGCGCTTGTGCTTGCTTTGTTCCAAGCGAGGCGCATGAGAAAACGATCACTTGCAGCCATCGCGTCAGCGGCATTCGGGGCGGGATATGGATCGTTGGCGACTGTCGCCAGCGCCCAGACACCGATCCATGCACGCTTCGATCTATGCGGTAGCGGCCCGCGCGTGACCTGCGTGGTCGATGGCGATACCTTCTGGCTGGAAGGAACCAAGATCCGCATTGCCGATATCAACACGCCCGAAACGTCGCAGCCCGGTTGCGCGGCAGAGGCAGAACTCGGCGCGCGGGCCACGCGGCGGCTGGTACAGTTGTTGAACGCGGGGCCGTTCATGCTGGAAGTGCAGGGCCGCGCGACCGACCGCTATGGCCGGGCGCTGCGCGTGGTGACGCGCAAGGGCAGTAGTCTTGCAGAGTCACTTGTGGCTGAAGGCTTGGCGGAACGCTGGACCGGGCGGCGTGGCGACTGGTGCGCTGCATCCTGATGCGATAGTTCTGCTTCCCGCATAACGGGGGAGGCGCTGGAATGGCGTTCAGAATCTATCTGGTGATGGCGTGGTGCGCGTTGGTGGCATTCACGGCGGTAGTCATGGCCAATCACGGCAGCGATCTCTTGCCGGTGTTCTTTGGCGATATCGCGGCTGGCGGCTGGCCGGGGCAGTTCAATGCGGACTTCACGACGATGCTGGCGCTTTCGGCTCTCTGGTGCGGCTGGCGTGGGAAATGGACGCCACTGGCACTAGGCCATGCCGTTCTGGCATTCGTCGGCGGAGGCGTGGTGCTGATGGCGACGCTGCTGGTCCTGCACATTCGCCATCATGGCGACATGCGCAAGGTGCTGCTGGGCGCGCGCCTCTGAACGGTCAGGCCGCGCGCAGGCCCGTCAGCGCCTTTGCGCCGCGATCCTGCGCGGAGAGGCCATCGAACACCGCATCTATGATCCGCGCCAGTTTGTCCTCGTTGAGGCGCTCCATGAACATCGTCATGGTCTGGAGCGCGCAATAGGGCGCGCACATCTGGTTAACGAGGCTGATCGTCTCGTCAACCTCAAGCCCGGCGAAATGGCCGTCGCTCATTCCTTCGCCGATGATCTCGCCCAGATAGTGGTCGGCAAGATCGATGTAGCTGCGCACCTGTTCGAAATAGTCGCTCCCGACCTCGATATAGGTCTGCAGCTTCACAGGATCGGCTTCCCACTTCTTGCGCATCACCACAAAGCGGCGGGCGAAGAATTCGTACATCTTGCGGCGCGGGGGCAGGTCGCTCGCCAGAACCTCTTCCATGATCTCGACCATCGGCTGGAACCAGTGGTCGGCAATCGCTTCCATCAGGGTTTCGCGCGTTTCGAAATAGCGGGAGAGGTTGGCTTGGCTGATCCCAGCGCGGGCGGCCAGTTCTGAAAGGTTCAGCCCGGCCCCGCCGCGTTCCTCAACCATTGCCTGCGCCAGATCGACGAGCCGCGCCCGCATGGCGTCCTGATCGTTGCCGTTTAGTGCCATGACGTAGCCGCGCGTCCTGTGTCTGGGTATTTGCACATTGTAGGGACGCCCGCGGGGTTAGACAATGACCCCAAGGGCGTAGAGCGCTGTGTGCATACGAAGAAGGGTGCGCAATTGTGCCTTCAAACTGGCATCTTGATCGGGTAGCGCCGATGGAAACCGGTTGCACTCGATACAAAGGTCATTCCCTCGATGCCCATGCCGCTTCGTTCCGCACTTGTCCTTTTGCTGCCCGGACTGCTGGCGGCCTGCGCCGCGCCGATGGCCAGCAACGCACCGGTGGAGGCGGTGGAAGTGGGCATCATCGGCATCAACGATTTCCACGGCAGCCTTGAACCACCGCGCCAGTCGGTCAACGTAGCCGATGGCAAGGGCGGGGTTATCCCGGTCCCGGCGGGCGGTGCAGCGTGGCTGGCATCGGCCATCGATTCGGTGCGGGCCAAGCATCCCCGGTCGATGACGGTTTCAGCCGGAGACATGATCTCCGCCTCGCAACTGGCGTCCTCGCTTTATCTTGATGAACCGGCCATCGGGGTGATGAACCGCATCGGGGTGGATTTCAACGCGGTGGGCAACCACGAGTTTGACAATGGCCAGCAGGAATTGTTGCGCAAGCAGACCGGCGGTTGCGAGAAGTTCACGGCCAAGCAGCCCTGCGCGCTGGAGAAGTTCACCGGGGCGACTTTCAAATACCTTGCTGCCAGCACCAAGCGAGCCGATGGATCGACGCTGTTTCCGGCTACCAGCCTCAAGACCTTTGGCAAGGGGCGCAGTGCCGTCACCGTGGGCGTGATCGGGCTGACGCTGAAAGGCATGCCCAATCTGGTCAATCCCACCGGTATTCAGGGCCTGACGTTCGAGGACGAGGCGGACACGATCAACGCTGCGGTGCCCAAACTGAAAGAGCAGGGCGCGGACGCCATCGTCGTGCTGATCCACGAAGGCGGGCGCACCAAGGGCGAGCCGAACCCGCAGGGTTGCGAAAACTTTGCCGGAGACATCCGCCCGATCCTCGACCGGCTGGATACCCGCGTCGATGTGGTGGTTTCGGGCCACACGCACTGGTCCTATGTCTGCGATTATGGCGCGCTCAACCCGGCCAAGCCCTTCCTGCTGACCAGCGCGGGCGTCTATGGTGAACTCGTTACCGACATCACGCTGAAGATCGATCCGGTGGCAGGCCGTGTGGTTTCGAAGAAGGCCGAGAACGTGATCGTGCAGTCCGCACCCTACAAGGGCACGCGCGGCGATATCGGCAACACCGCGCTGTTCCCGATGTTCCAACCGCGCGCTGATGTGGCGGAATATGTGGCGAAATACGTTGAGGCATCGAAGCAATACACTCAGCGCCCCATCGGCAAGCTGGACCGTGCGGCGCCAAAGCTTGAAGGACCGGGCGAGAACGGTGGCGGTCCCTTGGGCAACCTGATCGCCGACGCGCAACTGGGCGCGACGCGCGACAAGGGCGCACAGATCGCCTTCATGAACCCCTTCGGCATCCGCGCGCCACTGGTGCCTGCGGCAGACGGCACGCTGACTTTCGGTGACATTTACCTGTGCCAGCCCTTCGGCAACAATGTGGTGACCGAGAGCATGACCGGCGCACAGATCAAGGCCGTGCTGGAAGAGGGGCTGGACGACACCGGGCCGAAGCAGGCGCTGGCTCCGTCCACTGGTTTCGTCTTCACCTATGACCCGGCGCGGCCTTCGGGCGACCGGATCGTTTCGATCATGTTGGACGGCAAGCCGCTGGACATGGCGGCGACCTATCGCGTGACGGTGAACGGCTTTTTGGGGCTGGGCGGCGATGGGTTCTCAGGCTTCGTGGGCAAGCCGGATACGGTGACGGGGCCGACTGATATTGATGCGCTGGAAAGCTGGATCAGGGCGGTGCCGGTGCGCGGCGTGCCGCAGGAGGCGCGGGTGGTGGTGAAGGGGTAATTTTTATTTAGAGTCCTCTAGCAAGGAGGAACCCCTCCGACTTCAGTCGGATACTGGCTTCAGCCACAGACTCGCGTGGTAGCCTGTAACCTCGGGAAAAGCGG